>OZ254154.1:0-1318636 GCA_965268015.1 Candidatus Nanopelagicaceae bacterium | reverse complement strand
TACCTACCCCCAGGTCCATCCACAAAGTTATACACACGGTTATCCACAGGCTGTGGTCTAAAGTAGGGGTTTAGCCCTACTAAAGACCGATTGTGACGGATACCTGTGGAGAACCCGCAAAATAGACCCTATTTGGCGAAATAGCAAACGGTTATCCACAAGAAAAGGCCTTATCAGGGCCAATTCTCGGGTTTGACCAGCGACTATCCACACCCGTACCGTAGCCTCCTTGCTTCCCCCGTACTTATGACCGATAGGCGCACCCGCGCCTCACAGATTTTGGAGTTCTCATGACAAAGCGCACTTACCAGCCAAATACGCGTCGTCGCGCCAAGAAGCATGGCTTCCGCGCTCGCATGGCTACCCGTGCAGGCCGCGCAGTTCTCTCTGCTCGCCGCGCAAAGGGCCGCGCCCGTCTCTCTGCATAAGGCTAGAGATACGCACCGGATCTTCTCGTGCTGCCAACAACTGCACGTTTAACTTCAAGCTCTGATTTCGCTCGCGCAACAAAGAGCGGAATTCGAGTCACAACACTTCACTTCGTTGGATATCTCTACATCACGCCTGCTACAAATACTTCTGCAAAGTGCGGACTCATCATAAATAAGGCAGTCGGCGGATCTGTTCAACGCCATCGCCTTGCCCGCAAAGTGCGTCACGCAGTAGCGCCACTTATCTCATCACTTCCAGCCGGGTCACTCTTTGTAGTCCGCGCACTTAAGCAAGATGGCGATTCAAATATCGCCCCTGAAATTTTAGAGCTCACAACAAAGTTGGTTGCTCGCGCGGAGAAGGTTGTGGCGCGCGGATGACAAGAATTTTGACAGCGCCAGTGCGCATCTACCAACTCTTCTCTTCGATGAGCTCACCTCGATGCAAGTTCTATCCATCATGTTCAAACTATGCAATTACAGCCATAAGCCGCCACGGTATTCGTGGGGTCTTTATGTCTATCTCTCGCGTTGCACGCTGCCATCCATGGTCACATGGCGGCGTTGATTATGTTGATTACGACCTTGATTCTGCAGATGCGGTTAACGCTAAAAAAGTAAAGGCTGGAGCTAACTAATGGGTGCAATTCTCAATCCGCTATACAACATCGTATCTGGTGTCATTGTTGGAATTCATAAATTACTTTCTCCACTTCTTGGTGAAGACTCAGGTGTGACATGGTCACTATCTATTGTTGGTCTTGTAATCCTGATTCGTATCATCTTGATCCCACTCTTTGTGAAGCAGATTAAGTCTCAGCGCGCACTTACTGCGTTGCAGCCACATATGAAAGAGATCCAGAAGAAGTACAAAGATGATCGCCAGAAGCAATCAGAAGAGATGATGAAGCTCTACAAAGAGCATAAGACAAACCCACTTGCATCATGTTTTCCAATCCTTGCACAGGCACCAATCTTCTTCGCACTCTTTACAGTTCTTAACGGTCTTGCCCAAGATAAGCCGCACGGTTTTCTTAAAGGTAAATATCTAGAGAGCGCATCGCAGGCAAAGTTCTTCGGCGCACCCATCTCTGAATCATTTTTAGGTTCGGATATCACAACGGTAAAGATCGTTACAGTAATTTTGATTACATTTATGTCAGCGACAACCTTTACAACTCAGAAGCAGTTGATTGTTAAGGGCATGCCAAAGATGGATGCAAGCAACAATATGATGTTGCAGCAGCAGAAAATCATGTTGTATTTATTCCCAGTTATCTTTGCAATCTCCGGCGTTAACTTCCCAGTCGGTGTATTGATTTACTGGTCGACAACAAACTTATGGACATGGGGCCAGCAGTATTACGTCATCAAGAGAAACCCAACTCCAGGATCTCCTGCCTATGAAGAGCTTCAAAAGAAGAAGGCCCATAAGGCGAAGCAGGATGGCGGCCAGGTAGATCAGGCCGAGACAGAGATTGACCCAACCCCAGAGGTCCAGGGCCAACGCACGCAACCAAAGAAGAAAAAGAAGAAGAAGTAATTCAGACATTTAGTATTAATAACGCATAAACTAGGACAAAAGGATTCAACCATGGCAGATGTAGAAGAGACAACAGAGATCGAAAGCACTACTGAGGCTCCAAAGGAGGCTAAGGCCCCTAAGAGCGTGGCTAAGCTTGAAGAGGAGGGCGATATCGCAGCCGATTACCTCGAGGGCTTGCTCGATATTGCAGATCTCGATGGAGATATCGATATCGATGTCGAAAATGGTCGCGCATCGCTAGCTATCGTTGGCGGCAAGCTCAAGCACCTCGTCGGCAATGAAGGCGATGTCCTCGATGCTATCCAGGAGCTCACACGCCTAGCTGTCCAGACAGCAACTGGCGATCGCAGCCGTCTGATGCTCGATATCGATGGATTCCGCGCAGGCCGCCGCAAGGAGCTGACCGCACTCGCTGAGAAGATGGCTGAGCAGGCTAAGACGACCGGCAGCTCAATCAAGCTCGACCCAATGAACGCCTTTGAGCGCAAGATTATCCACGACACTATCCAGACCCTTGGCCTTACATCAGAATCTGATGGCGAGGACCCACGCCGCTTCGTAGTCATCTACCCAGCGTAAAGTTTCACGTGGAACCAACGGTAGAGGGGCTAGTCGGCCGCTACTTCCCAGAGCGCGGGGAGGAGATCCGCGCCTATGCCCAATTCCTGGCAACTGCCGGTATTGAGCGTGGCCTCATCGGTCCTCGCGAAGGCGAGCGCATCTGGGATCGCCATATCTTCAACTGCCTCCATGTAACCCAGCTTTTACCGCAAGGAGCATCCCTCTTCGATATCGGCTCAGGGGCGGGACTTCCTGGAATTGTCATCGCTCTGGCACGTCCAGATCTAAAAATTACCCTGATTGAACCCCTTGAACGTCGAGTCGAGTTCCTCAAAGAGGCAACGACCGATATCGATATCGAGGTTATCCGTGGGCGCGCTCAAGATGTGAAGAAGAGCGCTGATTTCGTCACCGCACGTGCGGTAGCTCCTTTAGAGAAGCTTAAGAAGATGAGCTGGCATATGGTCAAAACTGGGGGAGCCCTCCTTGCTATGAAGGGGGAATCTGCGGCAACAGAGATCGCCGAGGCGCAGCTCAAAGGGGTAAAGACAGTGGAACTCCATGAGATTGAGCTAGAGGGAATCGGTTTAGGTCGGATTATCGAGCTCCGCAAAGGTGCTTAGATATCGCCATGGATATCTCCACCCCAGGCTCTGGAAGCGAGAGCTTTGATTCACGTGAAACAACCGGCAGCAAGGTTGTTGGAGTACGCCGCTTAAAAGAGGCGATGGCAAAGCCGGCCTCAACCCGAATCTTCACAGTAGCCAACCAAAAAGGCGGGGTTGGTAAGACCACCACCACCGTCAATGTGGCGGCAGCCCTCTCTATGGGTGGCCTTCGCGTCCTGGTGATCGATCTTGATCCTCAAGGAAATGCTTCAACTGCCCTCGGGGTGGAACACCGCGAAGCTGCTGGAATCTATGAAGTATTGATGGGAACCGCGAAGATCGGTGAAGTAGTTCAGAAGGTTGCAGGTTTTCCTGTCCTTGATTGCATCTCATCAAATACATCACTTGCTAACGCTGAAATTAATTTAGTTTCCATGGTTGCACGCGAATTACAACTTAAGGAAGCGATCGAAGAGATCAGTATTAATTACGACTATATCTTTATCGATTGCCCACCTTCACTTGGTTTGCTCACAATCAATGCATTTGCTGGATCGAAAGAGTTATTGATTCCAATTCAAACTGAGTACTACGCACTCGAAGGTCTGTCACAACTTCTTGAAACATATTCAGTTGTTAAGAAGCGACTTAATCCAAACTTACTTCTATCAACAATTGTTTTAACAATGTTTGATTCACGTACTCGTTTATCAAATGATGTTGCAGCAAATGTTCGTAGCCACTTCCCTAATGAGTTAATTGATATTCCAATTCCTCGCGCAGTTCGCGTATCAGAAGCGCCTTCATATAACCAAACAGTTATGACATATGACCCGCTCTCACCAGGTGCGATTGCATATATGCAGGTAGCGCGCGAAATTGCAGAGCGTGGAAAAGCGCCAGAGGAAGTTGCACCTAACGTGCCATTTAATTCAAATGTTGTCAGCATTAATTACAAAGGTGGAATCGCATAATGGCAGTTAAGCGCGGTGGTCTTGGAACAAACCTCGATTCACTAATCCCCACTTCATTAACAGTTGCAGGTACAGAAGTTGCGCAACAGAATGAAGTATTGATCTCGCAGATTTCACCGAACCCACGTCAACCTCGTACCGTCTTTGATGAGACAGCTCTCAATGAACTTATCGCATCGATTAAATCAATCGGTATCTTGCAACCTCCCGTTGTTCGCAAAGTTGCAGAGAACAAATACGAACTCATTATGGGAGAACGTAGATTCCGTGCAGCTAAAGCTGCGGGACTTACATCGATTCCTGTCATTATTCGCCAGACTCCAGATAATGAACTTTTACGTGAAGCGCTCATTGAAAACATTCACCGCAGCCAACTCAATCCACTTGAAGAAGGCGCTGCATATGCACAACTGTTGAACGACTTTGGATGCACACATGATGAGCTCGCACTTAAGTTGGGCCGTTCACGTCCACTGATTTCAAACACAATCCGTTTACTTAACTTGCCAGAGGCTGTGCAACGTAAAGTTGCTGCAGGAGTTATCTCTGCAGGCCATGCACGTGCACTTCTTGGTCTTACCGAAAGCGCAGATATTGAAAAACTAGCTTCTCGTATCGTCGCCGAAGGCCTCAGCGTCCGTGCGACGGAGGAGATCATTGCAACCCTTAAACCTGCGACAACAGCTAAGAAGAAGGCTGCGCCAAAGGGTGTTTCGGGCGCCGGTCTTGCAGCTGCAGAGCTATTGGGCGATTACCTAGATACCCGCGTAACTGTTGAAAGCGGCAAAGGTAAGGGAAAGATTGTTATCGAATTTTCCGGAAGTGAAGATCTTCAACGCATTGTTGATTTAATTGAGGGTTGATTTAATTGAGGGCTAATCCCAAAAAAAAGAATTAATTTAGCGCTGTACCGCGACGCTTCATCTCTTGCTTAATCACTCCACCGAGAGCCTTTACTCCATCACGAATTCTTTCAGGGGTTGGGTGGCAGTACGACAGACGCATCGACCATGAACCAAGGCCATCTGCATAGAAAGCATTTCCTGGAACATAGGCAACCTTTGCAACGATCGCCTTTGGCATGAGAGCCTTTGTATCAATTTCAGCTGGAAGATTTACCCATACATAGAATCCGCCGCCAGGCTTGGTCCATGTCGCCTCAGCAGGAAAATGTTGTTCGAGTGATTCAAGCATCGCATCGCGACGAACTTTATAAAGCTCGCAGAAACTTGCGATCTGATCACGCCATGGCTGATCTGCAAGGTAGCTAGAGATTGTGAGCTGCGTGAAGTTTGATGGGCAGAGAATCGATGATTCAGATGCGATTACCAATTTATCTTTCAGGGATTGCGGAACTAACGCCCAGCCCACACGAAGTCCTGATGCAATGGTCTTTGAAAATGACCCAAGGTAAATAACATTCTCTGAATCTTCTGCGCGCATCGCATTGGGCGATGGCTTATCAAAACCAAGAAGACCGTATGGGTTATCTTCAACAACGAAGATTTCTTCTTCGCGGCAGATATTCAAAATTTCTGTGCGGCGATCTGCAGGAAGGCAGACACCGGTTGGATTCTGGTAATTCGGAATTAAATACAAGAATTTAATTTTGCGCCCTGCTGCGCGCACGCTTTTAATTGCTGCGCGAAGTGAGTCAGGAACCATTCCATCGTGATCCATCTCAACGTGAACAACTGATGCCTCATATTGTCTAAATGTTCCAAGGGCCCCAACATATGAAGGTGCTTCAACAAGAACGACGTCGCCTGGATCGATAAAGATACGAGAAATAAGATCGAGCGCCTGTTGTGAACCCGTAGTAACAACAACATCATCTGGATTGGCACGAATTCCTTCAAGCGCCATCACATCGCAGATTTGTTCACGAAGTTTTGGGTGGCCTTGTCCGCTTCCATATTGGAGCGCTTCAGAACCGTTATTCAGGATGAGGTCGTTAACAACGCCAGCCATCATCTCCATTGGAAGAGCAGAGAGATTTGGCATTCCACCAGCGAGAGAGACGATCTCAGGGCGTGAAGCTACAGCGAAGAGGGCGCGTATTTCAGAGGGCAACATTCCGGCGGCTCGTGCAGCAAATCTCTTCTCGAGATTCTGCGGAGCACCGGTTTGATAGCGAACTGAGATGTCGGACATGCGGAGAAGTCTCCCACACCTTTAAGGACGGATGCCGGCGCTTCTTAGGTCAGAGATACGGAGGGTGCCGGTTTTGGCATCATCTTCAGAAGCCAAATACAGGCGCTGGATTGCAATCACAAAACTTTCAGCGACGGTGTCACGAAAATCGGGGCGGGCAAGGCGGGCGCTATCGGATGCGTTAGAGATATATCCGAGATCAACACGTACTGATGGTGGATTTGTTAAGCGCAGCAAATCCCATGTCTTGGCATGTGTGCGGCAGTTAAGGAAATCAGTGCGCGCACAGATCTCGCGTTGCACCAGGGATGCAAAGCGCTCGCCGACAATTGAATGCACCCCATGCTGATCGCTGCCATAGAAGAAGGTGGCAACGCCGCGGGCTTCAGGAGAAGTATGAGTATCAAGATGAAGTGAGATAAGTAGATCTGCGTTGTTGTGATTGGTAAATGTAATTCGCTCAGCTTCATTCGGGTTATTGAGAGCACCGCGAGTAAGAAAGACTGTTGCACCGAGTGCAAGCAAGCGACCTTCAAGCCGTTGTGCGATGTCATAAACAATGTCGCTCTCAAAGTCACTTGACCCTGGATCGAGAACAATGACCTTATCTGCAAGTGCCGGACCACGATTTTTACGAGCTGCGCTTTCGCGAAGAGCGGCAGGTGCGCCACCAGAAACAATCTTTGTTAATCGCAAGAGCGCAATGATTGTTGCAGGTCCGCACTTCCCATCAACTTTTACACCGACAGATTTTTGAAACTCTTTTACAGCTGCCTCTGTCTTAAGACCGAAGATTCCATCGACGCGGCCGCAGTTAAAACCCATCTCAGTTAATCGAGATTGCAGTGCGGCAATATCATCACCGCGCATGAGAGGTGCTTGCTGCAGATAGAGCGAACGATCACCGAGCTTCCAACGCGCCTCTTCTAGCGCGCGCTGGGTAGCTTCGTTGAGTTCACCTGTGACATTGAGTCCGCGTTCCTGCTGGAAAGAGCGAATCTCATCTGCAGACAATGCGGTCATGAAAGATTAAATAAAACCTTCAAGCTCTTTAAGAAGAGCTGGCTTTGGCTTTGCGCCGATGATTGTCTTTACAACTTCACCGTTGACATAGACATTGAGCATTGGAATTGATGTAACTCCATACTTAATGGCGATCGCTGATTCTTCATCAGTGTTGAGCTTTACGATCTTGAGCTTGTCGCCATGCTCTGCTGCAATGTCATCGAGAATTGGAGCGATAGCGCGGCAAGGTCCACACCACTCAGCCCAGAAATCTACAAGCACAGGTGTGCTGCTCTTTAATACAACCTGATCGAAATCTGCTGTTGTGACCTTAATTGGTGCGCTCATGGTTACTCCTACTTTTTCTTTTAGTGCGGCTAATGTGGCTACGGTTTAATAAGACGAGATTACTAGTGAGATAGAAACTTTTCAGCATCTAGCGCTGCCTGGCATCCTGAGCCAGCTGCGGTGATTGCCTGGCGATAGGTGTGGTCAACGAGATCGCCACAAGCGAAGACGCCGGTGAGGTTGGTGCGGGTTGAACGCCCTTCAACCTGTACATATCCCTCTTCATTAAGAGTTATCTGGTTGATAAGAAGCTCTGAACGTGGAATATGGCCGATAGCAACGAAGAGCCCGGTGAAGTCGCGCTTACTTACTTCGCCCGTCACAGTATTGCGAAGCTCGAGGGCTTCAACTTTCTCTGCGCCAAGAACATCGGTGACCTCTGTATTCCAGAGCATTTCAATCTTTGGATTATTGAGTGCACGATCCTGCATAATCTTTGAAGCGCGCAATTCACCACGACGGTGGATGAGAACCACCTTTGTTGCAAACTTAGTTAAGAAAGTTGCTTCTTCAACTGCTGAATCTCCACCGCCAACAACGGCAATTGTTTGGTCGCGGAAGAAGAAACCATCGCATGTTGCACACCAAGAGACTCCACGACCAGAAAGTCGCTTCTCATTCTCAAGACCAATTTCGCGATAGGCAGAACCAGTCGCAAGAATTACAGACTTTGCCTTGATGACATTTCCAGAACCATCTTTAAGTGTCTTGATATCGCCGGCAAGATCCATTTCAATAATGTCATCTGTAATGAGTTCAGCACCGAAGCGCTTGGCTTGCTTGCGCATGTTATCCATGAGGTCTGGTCCCATGATTCCATCGATAAAGCCAGGAAAGTTCTCGACTTCGGTGGTGTTCATAAGTGCGCCACCTGCGGTGACCGAACCCTCGTAGATCAGTGGATTTAACTGCGCGCGTGCTGCGTAGATAGCAGCTGTGTAACCAGCAGGACCAGAACCAACAATGACAACTTCTCTTACTTCAGCGCTCATGCACAGAAGAATATCGCTTTGAAGGCTAGAACTACTTACGACGGCGACGAGCTAGGTTCGTGGCGAAGCCCCGAAGGCCATCAATCTCACTCACCTTCATAAGTCGACCGATAAGAAGGTAACCCAGACCACTTCCACCCAACACAAATGTGAGGCGAACAACTTTTATTAGTAGCGATGCATCTTTATCGATCCACCCAAAGTAGAGAGTAATCGCAAAGAAGGGCAACATTCCAAGTAGTGATGCAGCGAGAAGTTTTCCATGTTGTCCTGCAAAACGAGAGACCTCAAGTTTGCCAACATGTTTACGAAGAAGACCAACAGTTATAAAGAGACCAACAATGTAGCTAACGGAAAATGCAATTCCCAAGCCAACCGTCACCCACTGGCTATCGAGAGTTTCTAGGAAGAGATAAGAAAGTGCGACAGAGACAATGTTGATGATAAGTATCGACAAAACCTGTGTTCGGGTATCTTCAAAGGCGTTAAATCCACGGATCAAGATGAGATTGATAGAGAAGAAGACTAGGCCGATACTCAAAGCTGATAGAACATAACCAATGTATCTAGCATCTTCCAGGCTTACCCCCATATAGAGCGCCTCAGTCATCAGCGGCCCAAAGAGCAGTAAAGCTACAGAGCTAGGAACTGTGACAACACCAACCATGCGAATTGCACGCACTAATTGGTTACGAACTTCGGCGCGATCTTTCGCGATGGCAAGTCGTGAAAGGTGTGGGAGAAGCGCCGTCACGATAGAGATTGTCACAATCGAATACGGCAACAACATGATGTAGTAAGCGCTGGTAAATGGGGTAAAGCCAACACCAGTCGTGATGCCCGCTTGTGCACTTCGCACTGCTGCGCTTGTTGCAACGTTTACCGTTACCAGATAGCCCAGCTGAGAAATCAAGACATAGACCAAAGTCCATGCTGCAAGTGAGAAAGATTTACCGAGACCTTTTACGCCAAATACAGGGCGAAGATGAATACCGGAACGTTTAACAACAGGAATCAAAATCAGCGCTTGAATGACAACACCTAGCGTTGTGCCCCAACCAAGTAACTGGACTTGGAAATCGGTGATGTTTCCGATTGCGATTTCACGTTGAGTTACAAGAACGGCAGCAAAGACGGCGATAACAACTAAGTTATTGGCGATAGGCGCCCACATAAGCGGTGCAAATGAACCACGAGAATTAGCAACTTGCCCCAACATAGTAAAGAGACCAAGGAAGAAGATCTGCGGAAGGCAATAGCGTGTAAATGCGATTGCAATCTCTCGCTCAGTTTCAAAGCCAGGTGTTGAAAATTCTGGCGCATAAAGTTTGACCAAGGCTGGCGCGAAGATTACTCCGATGGCTACGAGGGCTAAGAGAATGACAGAGATAGTTGTCACTAAGCGAGATGCGAAACCCGTTCCGCCATCGTCGTCAGAGAATGAACGCACCAATTGAGGAACAAAGATTGCAGTAAGTGCTCCACCAACTAATAAGTTGTAGAGAATGTTGGGCATTGTGTTTGCGACGTTATATGAGTCTGCTAAGAGCGCGGTTCCAAGAACAGCTACAGCGAGTAGAGCTCGAATAAATCCTGTAATGCGAGACAAGATTGTCCCGATAGCCATCACGCCAGATGCTTTAAAGAGTTCGTGGTTCTTCATTTACGACCCCTTCGAATTCTTCGTATCGATTGAGCAAAAGCTCCAATAAAGAGAAGAATTGCTGCACCCGTTGTAAACCATGCCACACGCGAATCAATAATGGTGGCATTGAGGTTTAGCTTTGAAACTTCACCAACCAGGTCTCCATTAAAGTTCAAAAATTGAGCTAATACCAAGGTTGAACCGGGAGCGATAACAGTTACCGGTACCAAGAGTTGCTGACGTGATTTAGGAGCAATTGTTACTTCAGTAATTCCCATGATCTGAATACGTGAATTAAGTGGGATGAGAGAGACATTTACAACAGCTGCTGTATCAAAGCTATTTACCAATGTAATTGGAAGCTTGGCGTTATCTGAAGTGATTTGATAGCGCCCACTTACTACCCGCAACTTTGACGAAGTAAGTGCGACAGCCTTCTTTGCTTGATAGCTGTAGTACTCACGTTCCTCTTGGTTGAGAGTTGGACTCAGAACTATTCCTAGCCGCGCGCGGAGATCTCTAATTTCTTCTGCACTCGAAATACTTGTAAGGCCCGTAAGCAGTTTGCGATCACTCTGATATTGACTTCGAATATCGCCGAAGAGACGGGAATTACCGCGCCCCCAACCGTTTTGTGATGCAACCTCACGAGAGAGAATTTGTGAGAGTTTTTCTGCACCATATTGTGAGTAGAAGCGAAGTTCAGCAGGCGCCATTGATTTCAATAGCTTTTGATCAGGATTTCCATAAGGAAGAGCGATGATGCGATTCTTATAGGTTGCAAAAGTTAAGCGGAAGATAAAGCTCTTTGCAGCGCTCTGCCCTGCAAGATCTTGATTGTCGTTGAAGGTGTACCCATCTGCCATATCTGCAATTTCAACCATAAGTGCTGGATCAATAACCCACGTCTTATCTGTATCTACCGCGTTATAAACCATCTTTCCTAAAGCACCATCAGGAAGAAGTGATTGCGCAAGATTATTGTCACGGAATGTTCCATCGAAATTTGTATGCGGTTTATCAATAATTCGAATGACAGGTGTTGCCGCCTGTGCAGCTGGTGCAAAGAGTGAGAGAAAGCCGATTGCTATACCGAGAGCAACTATTTTCTTCATAGTGCGCTCAGCTCTTGTGTGGCATCAGTGCGCGCTATGAGCTTCTTCTCATCAGGATATGCAAGGCGTTCAATAATTTCTGTCAGTGGGAACCAAGCAACCTCATCAACTTCACTCTCTTGTGGTGCAAGCAGCCCACCATCTTCACGGAATAAGAAGTGATGAACAGTCTTATGAATTCTCTTTCCGCCAGCCATAAACCAGAAGTCAATTACTCCAAGTGGCTTTTCAATGAGCGAAATAATTCCAGTCTCCTCCTGAACTTCTCGGAGAGCTGCAAGTTCTGGAGTCTCACCATCTTCAATATGTCCCTTAGGAAGTGACCAGAGAATGCGCTTACCTGTTGCATCTTTCTGATCACGGCGACCAATAAGTAGTCCATGAGTTCCAGCTTTATTGACGACGAGTCCTCCAGCGCTGACTTCATCGACTCGCTTGGCATAGGGAGCGCCGCCCGATGGCTTACGGGGTTTGTGTTTATGGGTAGGTGTCTTCTTCTCACCGGCTTTCGCGGTGGCGCCATCAGTGGTTGCAGGGGTGGTTGAAGAGGTTGAATCTGTAGCTTGCGGAGAGCGATGAGCTGGGCGCTTGCGCCTGCGTTTCTTCTTAATACCTTCGCTGCCCGCACTAGGTGCCGGGGTCATGGCTATAAGAGTACGCGACTATCCTTTTGTATTGTGAGTACAGAGAAGACCAATTTAGGCGCCGCTGGCGAGCTGGCAATCCTTTCGCTCATTGAACGCGCTCCCCTTGCAAGCTCTCTCGCTCACGCCTTTAAGGCGAAGGGTTTTCGCCTCGCTCTTGTTGGTGGACCTGTGCGCGATGCAATTTTGGGACGCCTTGGCAACGATTTAGATTTCACAACTGATGCAGCTCCACATGAGACAAAGAAGATTTTAAAAGAGTGGGCAGATAACGTCTGGGATACAGGAATTCTCTTTGGAACCGTTGCAGGTAAGCGCGGAGATACGACTGTTGAAGTAACAACATATAGAACAGAGAAGTACGAAGAAGATTCACGTAAACCAGATGTTGAATTCGGCGACAATATCGAAGGTGATCTCTCTCGTCGCGACTTCACTGTTAACGCGATGGCTCTTGAGCTTACGGGTGATGCACCAGAGTTTATCGATCCATTTAATGGTTTAGCAGACCTAGCCGCACGCACTCTTCGTACTCCAACAAAAGCAGAACAATCATTCTCAGATGATCCTCTTCGCATGATGCGTGCAGCACGTTTTGCAAGTCAATTAGATTTCACCATTGAAGAATCTGTTCTAGAAGCGATGACAGATATGGCTTCGAGAATTTCAATTATTTCTGCAGAACGCGTGCGCGATGAATTTATTAAATTGCTGATGTCACCAAAGCCGAGAATCGGAATTACAGTTCTGGTTGACACCGGACTTGCTGCCCTGGTTCTGCCAGAGATTCCTAAACTTCGTCTTGAGATTGATGAACACCATCACCATAAAGATGTCTACGAGCATTCGATTACAGTTCTTGAACAAGCAATCAAACAAGAAGCACGTCTTGGTGGACCAAATCTTGTCATTCGTCTTGCAGCGTTACTTCACGATATTGGAAAGCCAAAGACACGTAATTTGATCGAAGGCGGCGGTGTTTCATTCCACCATCACGAAGTTGTTGGCGCCAGACTTTCCAAGACGCGCATGAAGGCGCTCCGCTTTGATAATGACACTATCGAAGCAGTTGAAACTCTTGTTGCACTTCACCTTCGCTTCCATGGATATGGCGATGGAGAATGGACCGATTCAGCTGTTCGCAGATATGTGCGCGATGCCGGTGATTTATTAACTCACTTGCACGTACTCACTCGTGCCGATTGCACAACTCGCAATGTAAAGAAAGCCGATCGACTTGCTCGTACCTACGATGCACTTGAAGCGCGCATTGCAAAACTTGCTGAAGAGGAAGAGCTTTCAAAGATCAGACCTGATCTTGATGGCGCGCAAGTAATGCAGTTATTGGGAATTAAGCCATCGGCTGATGTGGGTAAAGCACTTGATTTTCTTATGGAACTTCGCATGGAACATGGGCCACTGGGTCAGGAACGTGCAACAGAAGAGTTAATTCAATGGTGGAAAGCTAGACGCCACCCTTAAGGAAGAACTTCTTTGGGCGTAGCGCAATGACTGCGGCAACTCCCCAGACAATCGCAATCGATGCAGGAAGCAGCGCCGAATCTCCACTGAGAGGCAGAATCCATGCTGCAAAAAGTGCAAAGGAAACGATCGCACCATTTACAACAACGTCATAGACCGCGAATACACGACCACGGAAGAAATCATCAATCTTTGATTGCACAAGTGCATCGTTAGTAACTTTTAGGCTCTGTCCAAAGAGTGATGTAAGAAATGCAGTGAGCGCAAGCAATACTGGTGTGCGTTCAATAACCAAGAAGAGAGCACTTGCAGATGCGAGAGCGAGAGATAGACGCATCCAACGATGTCGTCCCATGCGGCGCACACCGTATGGCGCGAAGATTGCTCCGATAACAAAACCGGCAGCTGCAATTGTTAGCGTGACGCTCAACCCTGCCAGTCCTGCTGCGCTATCGGCAGGATCGTTAAATGTATTTCGTTCTAGTAATAGCGCTGTAAGCGTCAGCGCGGTAATTCCACCGCGATGAATTGCAACGGCTGCAATACCGCGAGCTGCATCGGCATGTTCACGCAGGAAGATAAAACCATCTCGCATCTCGCGAAAACCTTGGGTGAAACTCCCCTTAACAATTTCATGTGCGCGAGGACCAATCTCATACTTATCGAGAGTTGCTGCCCATAGAGCTGCGCAGATATATCCAAGGGAAGCGGTGAGAATAATCAGCGCATCTGTTGTGTCGCCAGTTCCCGTACCGTCGAGAATCTTACGAATACCAAGTCCTAAGCCGCCACCGAGTACAACCCACACCGATCCACCAGTAACTGCAAGTGCGTTTGCAGAGATCAAACTCTCTGGCTTTGTCATCAATGGAATACCTGCAGATAACCCGGCGAGAATCAATCGGTTAACACCAAAGGCGATAAGGACAAAGACTGTGATTTCAACACCAGTAAAATCGTTGTACATCATGAATGCGATAACCAAGAGCGTTGCTGCACGGATTACATTGGAATAAAAGATTGCGCGCTGACGTGAGAACCTATCGAGCAGCGTTCCAACAAAGGGCCCAACAATCGAGTACGGCAAGAGAACAACTGCGAATGCGACTGCAGCATTTGTCGCACTTGCCTGGCGCTCTGGTGAGAAGAGAACAAAAGAGGCGAGCGAGCTCTGAAAGAGGCCATCGACCATCTGGCCCGTCCAGCGAAGTCGCAGCAGGCGTAGAAGCTTTCGATCCCGTAGCAACTGCAGAAAACTCATAAGAAGAGCGTAGTTAATGAAAGGGCAATATTCTTATCTTCTTATGAAAACAAAGCGCGGGTTCATCGACTATTCGCTCGATAAGCGCGCGACTCTGCTTGCCGCCTTTCGCGGGGTTGTCGATGCCTGCGATGCTGACCCGTATTTGATGAGAGCTGCAAAACATCACGGCGAAAAGGCTGGAAGAAATTGCCCAGTCTGCAAGAAGGATTCACTCGTTGAAATCCGCTACACCTTTGGTGACCAACTCGGCCAATACTCAGGCCGCATTAAGAGCGATAAAGAACTCTTAGAGATGGAGAAGGAATTCGGGGAATTCTCTGTCTATGTTGTTGAAGTATGCCGAGATTGCTCGTGGAATCATCTCTGCGCTACCTATTTATTAGGTGATGGCATCGAACGTAAGGCACCACGGCGCCAAAGAACCCTAGAGGATGATGATTTTCCCAGTAATCTAGGTAAATGATTAAAACTAGGTTAATCCGCGCCGGAATATTTCTCGCTGGATTCGGTTTTGTCGCAGGTACAACTCTCTTCGCATTCGCCTGGTTCACAGTCTCGATCCCAGATCCCAATGCCTATGTAAATAGCCAATCGACAATCATTCAATATGCCAACGGCACCGAGATTGCTCGAATCGGTTCAGAGAACCGCCAGATCTTGCCGATGTCAAAGATTCCACTACGACTTCGCTATGCAGTGATGGCAGCAGAAGATCGCAACTTCTATTCAAACCGCGCATTTAGCATTTCTGGAATGGCGCAGGCGGTTTTATCTAACGTCATCACCTTTGGTAATGGTCGAGGCGGATCTACGATCACGCAGCAATATGCCAAGACAGCATTCTTAACGTCCGAGCGCAGTATTCAGCGCAAGATAAAAGAACTCGTCATCTCATTGAAGTTAGAGAACGCGCTGACCAAAGATCAGATCTTTGAAAACTACCTCAACACGATTTACTTCGGTCGCGGTTCATACGGTGTACAGACAGCTGCGCAGCAATACTTCAACCGCAACGCAAATCAATTGAGCATCTCGCAATCTGCAGTCATTGCATCAATTTTGCGCTCGCCTGGACTCTATGACCCAGTGCTCTCTGAAGATAATAAGAAGCGCCTAGATGCGCGCTTTACCTACGTTATTGAAGGAATGCTCGAGAAGAAGTGGATCACTGAAGAAGAAGCAAAAGCTGCAAAGATGCCTGCCGTTGCACCACGTACAACTGGCGGACAACTCAGCGGCCCTAAGGGTTACATTGTTGATTCAGTTCAGAAAGAACTATCAAAGCTTGGCTTTACACAAGAACAGTTGATGGTCGGTGGATATGTCATTAAGACAACACTCGAACAACGTGCTCAACAATCTGCTGTCGATGCAGTTAATAAGTTAACTCCTGCAAAAGCGCCAGAGAATCTACATATTGGTCTTGTTGCAATCCGACCTGGTACCGGTGAAGTTGTAGCGATGTATGGTGGAAAAGATTATGTAGTTCGACAACTCAACGACGCTACACAATCCATCGCACTTGCAGGATCTGTCTTTAAGCCATTTGCTTTGGTTGCAGGACTTGAAGCGGGGATTCCACTGACATCAATGTGGAATGGCGATAGCCCACAAACTTTCGATGATCTCGGCAAGCCATATTTAGTTTCTAACTATGGCAATGAAGGCTGGGGACAAATCGATCTTCTCACCGCTACCCAGCACTCAGTAAATACAGTCTTTGTTCCACTCGGCCAGAAGGCTGGAATGGATAAGGTTGTTGATGCTGCTCGCCGCGCTGGAATTCCAGAGAGCGTTGCAATGATTGCAACTCCCTCTGTTGTACTAGGTGTTGCAAGCCCTCACGTTATTGATGTTGCGAACTCTTATGCAACATTTGCAGCACAAGGAATTTACTCAAAGCCTTATATGGTCAAATCTGTAACAGGTCCAAATAAGGGCGTTCTCTATGAAGGACGTTCACAGACTCAAGAAGTATTTAGTAAAGAGGTCATGGCAGATCTGACCTACGCGCTGAAGAGCGTAGTAAATGGTGGAACTGGTGGAGCAGCGCTCTCACTTGGTCGCCCTGCTGCAGGTAAGACCGGAACTTCGCAATCAAATGCATCTGCATGGTTCGCTGCATACACACCACAGCTAGCTGCAACTGTCGCGCTCTTCCGCGATAGCGCATCTGAATCACTGAACGGTATCGGCGGTTTAACTTCGGTTACCGGTGGAACATTCCCTGCGCGAATATGGACCGCATTTATGAAGGGTGCGCTTAAGGGCGAACCTGTGATGAGCTTCCCAGCTCCGTCAAATATCGGTGGACTTGATCCTGTCGTGATGACAAGTGGTGGCCGCCAAACAATGCGTGATTAGAGCCGGCGCAATGCGCGTTACAACCCGCATCGTTATAGCTCTTGCAATCCTTGCTTCACTTCTTAGCTTTGCAAAGTTCTCTTACTGTGAAGATACGCAGTGGGCGAGCCCCGGACAATATATTCACGCCTGTTACTCAGATATTCCAGCGCTCTACGGCGAGAGAAACCTCAAAGACTCGTGGGCATATAGCAGCACAGATAACGCAGTTGAATACCCAGTAATCACCGGTGTGATTATGTGGGCAACTGCCCAAGTAATCCCTGATGGAATAAACAATTACTTTAATTACAGTGCAATATTATTAGCACTTCTCTTTATCTTCATCGCATGGATAACTTTTAAAATCAAACCAGAGTTTGCATATCTGCTGCCGATAGCACCAGCAGTTATTGCATCCCTCTATATCAATTGGGATCTCTGGGGAATCGCAACGATGATGGTCGCTATCTATTACTTTGATAAAAATAGATTAACTCTCAGCGCAGTAGCGCTAGCAATTTCAATTGCAACTAAATTTATGCCAATCGTCTTACTTGTTCCTATCGCCCTCATCTTCTTGCGACAAGAGCGAATCTCACAATTCTTTAAGTACGTGGCAGTTTCATCTGGCACATGGGCTGCAATTAATGCGCCAATCTTTCTCACAACACCCGAAGGCTGGAAGCGCTTCTATGTAATGAACCTTGATCGCGGCTCTGATTGGGGTTCGATTTGGTATGCGCTTTCAAATCTCGGTCTTGATCTCACTCACCAAAATTACTTATCTGTTCTTACATTGTTGATTGGCTTTACTCTTCTCGCACTCCTTATTTTGCAATTTAGAGATACACCAACGCTCGCTCATGTTGCGATCTTTGCATTTGTCATTGTGATGGCTGTCAGCAAGGTGTACTCACCTCAATATGTTCTGTGGTTGGCGCCTCTTGCAGTTATTGCGATTATCGATAGGCGCGAGATTGCAGCGTTCTGGGTGTGGATGGGGTGTGAAGTTATTTATCACGTTGCTATCTGGCAACACCTTGCACAAGTAACTGGCGCACGCTTTGGCCTGCCGGTCTTTACCTATTCTCTGCTGACTCTGCTGCGCATCGCCGGCTCGATCTATCTGCTGGTGCGCCTTGCCGCCCGCCATAAGAAATCAGGCGTATTTCCCAGCGAATTTCTCTTCCACACAGCCAGCAGTTACCCTTAACCCCTGACTTTGCCAGCCCACTATGGGCCGGCCGAGAAAGAGAATTAACCCTCCTGTCACGGAAATGCCGTGGCCGTCTTAGTCCAAAGGAGGTCGGGTTAACACATGCGTCACTATGAACTAATGGTCATCCTCGATCCAGAACTCGAAGAACGTACCGTCACACCAAGCCTTGAGACATACCTCAAGATCATTAAGGACAGCGGAGGCCGCGTCGACAAGCTCGATGTTTGGGGCAAGCGCCGTATGTCTTTCGAAATCAATAAGAAGCCAGAAGGCATCTACGCAGTCATCGATATGCACTGCGAGCCAGCGGCTATCAAAGAGTTGGATCGTCAGCTCAACATCAACGAATCAGTTCTTCGCACAAAGGTTCTTCGCCCCGAGTAATCGGTTCATGCACAGCTTCGGCGGTTTACGCCAAAGATGTCATGAGAGGCGAGTAATTTATAAGTACGGACTCAACCAGTAGAGACCCCCAGAGTAGATATCAAGAAAGCAGAGGAAAGAGTTATGGCAGCAGGAGATACAACAATCACATTGATCGGCAACCTCGTTGACGATCCAGAGCTTCGCTTTACACCATCAGGTGCAGCGGTAGCTAAATTTCGCGTTGCCTCAACACCTCGTTATCTAGATAAGGCTACAAATGAATGGAAAGATGGCGAGAGCCTCTTCCTTCAATGCCAGATCTGGCGTCAAGCTGCAGAGAATGTTGCAGAGTCACTCACAAAGGGAATGCGCGTCATTCTCTCTGGTCGTCTCAAGCAACGTTCGTACGAAACCAAAGAAGGCGAAAAGCGCACTGTCTTTGAGGTAGAAGTTGATGAAGTAGGTCCATCACTCCGCAATGCAACAGCGAAGGTCACTCGTGCCCAACGCGCCGCAGGTGGAACAGGTGGATTCGCAGCACCAGCTGCAACTGCTGATTTCAACGACGACCCATGGGCGGCAGCGACAACGTCACCAGCCGGCGGTGGATGGGGAACATCTACAACCGACGAACCACCTTTTTAATATCCAACCTAACCAAATATCAACCTAGTCATCCATTCCTTACCCTAGAAAGGTAAGGGCACCCGAAAAGGAGCACCACAATGGGAGCAAGAAATAACCGCAATCTCAAGGAACCAAAGAACAAGGGCGCGAAGGCTGCTGCCCTTAATAAGAAGTTTAAGAAGAAGCCATGCAGCTTCTGCCGCGACAAGGTCACATATATCGATTACAAAGATATCGCGACCCTTCGCAAGTACATCTCAGATCGCGGTAAGATCCGCGCTCGTCGCGTCACCGGCGCATGCACACAACACCAGCGCGCAGTAGCAACAGCTGTTAAGAACAGCCGTGAAGTTGCTCTACTGCCTTACACATCTTCAGCGCGATAAGGAGCGGACTAGATATGAAACTCATTCTTACTCGTGAAGTAACAAAGCTTGGTAATGCAGGCGATGTTGTAACTGTTAAAGATGGATATGCACGTAACTTCCTATTGCCACGCGGTGTAGCAATCGCATGGTCACTTGGTGGCGAGAAGCAGATCGAAGGCATCCGCCGTGCACGTGCTGCACGCGAGGTCCGCGATCTCGATCACGCTAAGGAGATCAAGGCGACTCTCGAGAAGGCAACACCAGTTGTTAAGGTCAAGACCGGTACAGCAGGACGTCTCTTCGGTTCAGTGACAGATAAGGACATCGCAGCGGCTATCAAGAGCGCTACTGGTGTTGATATCGATCGCCACAACCTCAAGACCTCAGGCCATATCAAGAAGACAGGTACACACACTGTGAAGGTTTCACTTGCGCATAACATCATCGCAAGCGTTTCACTCTCAGTAGTCTCTGCTTAATTGGTACTGCTTAATACTTAAGAAAGATAGGCCCGTCGCTTAATGCGGCGGGCCTTTCTTCTTTCTCCTCACGCTCAGGCCACCTAGCGATACCAGTATGTGAGAAGGTGAGAAATACTTTCCTCCACACCTTTCTCCGCATAGAGCGTGAGTTACCCACCGATTAGGAGAGTTATCCCCATCTTCTCCACAGCCTTTTACACATGAATCGGTGAGTTACCCACACGCTCATCCCCAAGCCTCTTCGCTTTTGTCAGTGGCAGGTGAGAGATTTCCTCCCGTGAGCATCGCAGAGCTACCCAATAATTCAAGGTCCAACTCTGCCCCTGCCTTCAATACCGTCGGCGCTGATTTCGAGCGCACACCTCCGCAAGATCTACAGGCAGAACAATCTGTTCTTGGTGGAATGTTGTTATCGAAGGATGCAATTGCAGATGTTGTTGAAGTAATTAAGAGTCGAGATTTCTACCGTCCTTCACACGAACTTATCTTTGAAGCGGTCCTTGATCTCTACGGTCGTGGCGAGCCAGCTGATGCAATTACAGTTGCTGCAGAGCTTACAAAGCGTGGCGAAATTGCACGCGCAGGTGGAGCGCCATATCTACACACACTTATCTCATCTGTTCCAACTGCAGCTAACGCTGGTTACTACGCAAAGATTGTTCTTGAACATGCAATTATGCGCCGCCTCGTTGAAGCGGGAACAAAGATTGTTCAACTCGGTTACGATCAAAATGGCGAGGTCGATGATGCAGTCGATGCTGCGCAGGCCGAGGTCTATGCAGTAACAGAGCGTCGCTCATCAGAAGATTATGTACAGCTCAATACCTTGTTGCCGCAGGCCCTCGATGAGATCGAAGCGATCTCAAAGGGAATCGGTATCGAGGGGGTTAAGACTGGTTTCCGCGATCTCGATGCGCTGACACATGGTCTCCATCCCGGAAATATGATCATCGTTGCTGCGCGTCCTGCAGTTGGTAAGTCAACGCTCGGTCTTGATATTGCTCGCCATGCTGCCATCCATGAAAATCAGACAGCTGTCATCTTCTCTCTTGAAATGTCGAAGTCGGAAATTACGATGCGTATGTTGTCTGCAGAGGCGCGCGTTGGACTTAACAATATTCGCTCGGGCCAACTCAGCGATGATGAATGGTCGAAGCTTGCTCGCCGTATGGGCGAGATTTCAGATGCACCGCTCTTCATCGATGATTCACCAAACCTTTCGATGATGGAGATCCGTGCAAAGGCACGTCGCCTTAAGCAGCGCCACGATCTCAAATTGATTGTTATTGATTACCTACAGCTCATGTCATCAGGTAAGCGCGTTGAGAACCGTCAGCAAGAAGTCTCTGAATTCTCACGTCACCTTAAGTTGATGGCTAAAGAGCTCAACGTTCCTGTTATCGCTATCTCACAGCTCAACCGTGGCCCTGAACAACGTACAGATAAGCGCCCAATGCTCTCGGATCTACGTGAATCGGGCTCTATCGAACAAGATGCTGACGTAGTTATCTTGCTCCACCGCGATGATATGTACGATTCACAGAACCGATCAGGGGAAGCAGATTTCATCGTTGCAAAGCACCGTAACGGTCCAACTCGAACGATTACCGTCTCTGCACAACTTCACTTTGCGCGCTTCTTCGATATGGCGCCAAATGTTGGTGCAGGTCGCGACTTCACTCAATCGCAAGGTCAGGGTGGATTTACTCCGACATCAGATATTCAACCATCAGAACCTGGCGATGGCGGTTGGAACGAGTAGTTTCTAACTCGCGATGGTCTTTGAGCGATCAGCTAGATAAATTCCTACAAGCACAACAAAAGCTCCGACAAGTTGAATTGCATCCCAACTCTGGCTAAACCAGATCCAGGCAAAGATTCCTGCGATAACAGGCTCGAGCATTCCAATAACGCTACTTTTTGATGCATTGAGCATACGCATCCCGGTAAGGACGCAGAGATAAGGAATGACAGTTCCCAATACAGCAACCGCTGCCATCAAGAGCCAACCTGGAACCATTGTGCCGGTTGCTATTCCGCCAAGGTCCATCTCCATTGTGAAAATTTCGAATGGGAAACTCCACGGCGGAAGAATTACGAGCCAGAAGATTGATGCAAAGCCCATACCAAAAATCAGCATGGCGATAGATTCGCGCTTCTTGCCGATCTTCTCGCTCATTAAGAAGTAACCCGCTAAGGCAAAAGCGCTACCAAGAGAGCCAGCGATTCCAATGAGATCAAAGGCAAAACCACTCCAGACCTTTGAAACCAGGATTAAGCCGAGCAGTGAGAGGGCAATCGCTACCCACATATCTCGAGCGACTGCGCCTTTTCTAACAAATTTAATCCATAGCGCAATCCAAATAGATGCTGTGAATTCGAGAATCAAAACGAGCGCCAGTGGTACTCCGCGCTCAATACCCAATAGATAGCCAAAATTTACAAGTGCAAAGCCAACGACGCCATAGATGCCAAGCTTTGGAATTTCAGAACGAACAATCTTGATCAGCTCCGGTTTAGTGAGTAAGACGTAACTACCGAGAATTACAACTGCGGTAACTGATCGAAATTCAGCTAAACGAAAAGCAGGCAAGTGCTTGAGAACGACTGTGACAAAGAGACCGCTCAGCGAGAAGAAGAAAGCGCCAAGGACAAGAAAAAACTCGCCGCGATGTTTAGTGAACATAGCGGCGAGTTTATCTCTACTTCGAATGAGTTATTGCTGGTATTAGAAGGCTGACTCCGGAATATCCATAATTGCTGAATCTGTTCCTTCTACGATCTTGCGATCTGCTGTGATGTGAGGCAGGTAGTTGGTAACAAAGAACTTCGCTGAGGCGATCTTGCCTGTAAAGAAGTCGGTATCTTTTCCAGCACCTGCAGCAAGCTTCTCAGCTGCGATATCTGCCTGACGGAGCAAGAGCCAAGCTGTGATGACATCACCAACTGCCATCAATGCACGTGATGTATTGAGACCTACCTTGTAGATCTCATCTGACTTCTCTTGGGAAGCCATCGCGTGGGTTACAAGAACTCCGATGATGCCATTGAGATCAGCGAGAGCCTTAAGTAGGGCCTGCTTCTCCTCTAGGTGGGTGCCACCAGATTCTGCAAACTTCTGAATCTCTTTTCCAAGTAGACCCAATGTGCGACCGCCATCTTTTACAACCTTACGGAAGAAGAAGTCGAGACCCTGAATTGCAGTTGTTCCTTCATACAAGGTATCGATCTTCGCATCGCGTACATATTGTTCTAGCGGCCAATCTTGGGTAAATCCTGAACCACCAAATGTTTGTAGTGATTCTGTTCCAAGAAGTGTCCATGACTTCTCTGAACCAAAGCCCTTAACAACTGGGAGCAGGAGATCATTGAGCTTCTCCATCGCTTCAAGCTTCTCTGTATCTCCTGCTGCACGAGCAAGCTCAACCTCATCTTGGATAGACGCTGTGTAGAGCACAAGTGCGCGCATACCTTCTGAGTATGACTTCTGCACCATCAATGAACGACGCACATCTGGGTGGTGAATGATTGAAACACGAGGGCTCGCCTTATCGTTCATCACCTTCATGTCACCGCCTTGAATACGGCTCTTTGAATATGCCAGCGCTTGCTGGTATCCAGCAGAGAGCGTTGCAATCGCCTTTGTACCAACCATCATGCGAGCAAATTCAATGACCTTAAACATTTGCGCAATACCTTCGTGAACATCACCGAGAAGATAGCCAACAGCAGGCTCTTTCTCGCCAAGGTTCATCTCGCAGGTAGCAGAGACGTTAAGACCCATCTTGTGTTCAACGTTGGTGACATAGACACCATTGCGCTTACCAAGATCACCAGTCTTAAGATCAAACATAAACTTTGGAATCAAGAAGAGTGAGAGACCCTTTGTTCCTGGTCCGCCACCTTCGCGACGAGCGAGAGTGAAGTGCATAATGTTTTCGTAGATATCAGCATCACCGGAAGTAATAAAACGCTTTGTGCCGGTGATATGCCATGTTCCATCAGGTTGTTGAACAGCCTTGCTGCGACCTGCACCAACATCTGAACCAGCATCTGGTTCAGTGAGCTGCATAGTTGCACCCCAGTGGCGATCAACCATCAACTTCGCCATGTGCTTCTGCTCTTCTGTACCAAGTGTGTGAGCTACTTGGGCAAATGCATAACCAGATGCATAGATGTGAATTGCAGGATTTGAACCGAGAACCATTTCTGCAATCGCCCAACGAAGTGATGGAGGAATCTTTGTACCACCAAGTTCGACTGGTGCATCAAGACGCCACCACTCTTGATCGACATATGCTTTATATGACTTCTTAAAACTCTCAGGAAGTTTTACATCTCCCGTCGCCTTATTGAAATCCGTTCCGATGCGATCTCCTTCGACGAATGAGTCGGCGAGATCATTTTCAGTAAGACGCTTAATCTCTTCAAGCATTCCTGATGCGGTATCGCGATCGATCTCTGAGTACAGAGATGTACCCATGACCTTGTCGCGCCCTAGGAGGTCGTAGAGGCAGAATTCGATATCGCGTGTGTTAGCTATGTAATGGCCCATGGCCAAATTCTGCTACCCGTCAGTAACTTGTGCAAGTGTTTCGAGCGCCGAAATTTGGAGTCGCCCCCGGTAGTCTCGCGCCATGCTTTTAAGTGACCGCGATATCCGCTCAGAAATTACCGCAGGCCGAGTCGGGGTAGAACCCTTTACAGAGGCGATGATCCAGCCATCCTCTGTGGATGTCCGCCTCGACAAGTTCTTCCGCGTCTTTGAGAACCACAAGTACTCAGTGATCGATCCTTCGATCGAGCAGTCAGAGCTGACTCGCGAGGTCATCGCCGAAGATGGCGAGGCCTTCATCCTGCACCCAGGTGAATTCGTGCTCGCAAGCACCTATGAGGTCATCACACTTCCTGATGACATCGCAGGACGCCTTGAAGGAAAGTCATCCCTTGGACGCCTTGGTCTTCTTACCCACTCAACTGCAGGTTTTATTGATCCAGGTTTCTCTGGCCACATCACTCTCGAACTTTCCAACGTTGCAAACCTTCCAGTAAAACTCTTTCCAGGAATGAAGATTGGTCAGCTCTGTCTCATCAAACTCTCATCTCCTGCTGAGCATCCATATGGATCTGCAATCTATGCATCTCGCTACCAAGGACAGCGCGGACCAACTCCGAGCCGCTCCTTTATGAATTTTCACCAGAGTAAGATTAAGTAACTGGCAGATTCCTCGCACGGGGAATAGAACCCAGTAATAAGGGGTTAAATTCATTATGGAACTCATACTCATAGCTGCGGTTGTACTACTCGTTATTTTCTTCATCGCTCAATACAACCGACTTGTTCGACTTAACATCACAGTCGACGAAGCATTTGCGCAGATCGAAGTTCAACTCAAGCGTCGTGCAGATTTAATCCCTAACCTGGTTGAAACCGTTAAGGGATATGCAACCCACGAGCAGAAGACTCTTGATGCCGTTATTACCGCACGCGCTCAAGCAACTTCTGCATCCTCAATGGCAGATGTTGCAGCAGCCGATGGCGCACTCACCAATGCCCTCAAAGGTTTGCTTGCAGTTGCCGAGGCGTATCCAGATCTCAAAGCTTCAGCTAACTTCTTATCTCTACAAGAAGAGCTATCTACAACTGAGAATAAAGTTTCCTTCGCTCGCCAGTTCTATAACGACACCGTGCGCGCGCTGAACACTGCTGTGAAGACAGTACCTACAAGTTTCTTTGCAGGCTTTGCAAAGGTAGGTGCTCGCGATTTCTACGAAGTCGAAAATCCAGCAGACCGTAACGTTCCAAACGTTAAGTTCTAAGAACAATGGCAGCGCAGAACTTCCGCGACCTCCAATCTGCAAATAAGGGAAAGACCTACTTTCTCCTTGCATCGATGGGGCTACTGACATGGCTCGTGGCCTATGCAGCCCTTACCTATTTTGGAGTTGGAACCGCTTCTGCAATTGTGCCGATAGCTGTTGGTATCTCACTGATCGGCGTATGGGGCTCGTATTACGGCTCAGACAAGCTAGTTCTAACGATGACTGGTGCACGTCTGATTACCCGAGAAGATGCACCTGAACTCTTCAACGTTATTGAAGAAGTGGTCATTGCAAGCGGATTACCTATGCCCAAGGTTGCAATCGTTGACGATAGCGCGCCCAATGCATTTGCAACCGGTCGCGACCCAGAACATGCACTGATTGCATTTACAACGAGAATTCTTGAAGTCATGGATCGCGATGAACTTCAAGGCGTGATCGCACATGAGATGTCACACGTGGCAAATAGAGACACCCTTGTATCTGCAGTTGCGGCAACAACGGCCGGTGCTATTGCGATTCTGAGTGACTTCATGGCCCGCATGATGTTCTTTGGCGGCGGTCGAGATCGCCGTGAAGGTGGAGCAAACCCCCTAGCCCTTGTTATCTCACTTCTTGTGATGATCCTTGCACCAATAGCTGCCTTGCTTCTGAAATCAGCGATTTCACGTAAGCGCGAAGCCTTAGCTGATGCAACAGCAGTTTCATTTACTCGTAATCCTGCTGGTCTTCGTAAAGCGCTAGAAGTACTGGCATCAGATACAACTGTCGTTCGTCAAAAATCAAATGCAGTTGCGCATATCTGGATTGAATCACCACTGGATGCGCGTTCAGTATCAAAACTCTTTGCTACACATCCACCAATTGAAGAGCGCATTGCTGCACTTCGAGCGATGGAGTCGCTCGGTAACAGTTAACTGGGTAACAGTTAGGCGATAGGAAAATGCAGAGTGAAAGTTGACCCTTCACCGATCTGAGATTGCACTGAAACGCTGCCACCATGTGCGCGCATTACTGCATCAACAATCGATAGACCCAAACCACTGCCTTCTCCGCTACTTCTTACCCGCGAAGAATCAGCTCGATAGAAACGTTCAAAGATTCTCTTCTGATCCTCAGCGCTAAGACCCGGTCCCTTATCTGCAACTGAGATACGAACTCCATCTTTATCGTCGCTAACGGTGACGGTGATCGGTGTTCCTGCCGGAGTATGTGCACGCGCATTTGCAAGTAAGTTTGCAATCACTTGGTGGATACGTGCTTCATCACCGAGAGTAAATACTTCGTCGGGTGCAATTAAGGTGACTGGATGTTCGGGACCTGCCGCCCGCGCAGAAGCGCACGCTTCAGTAACTACCTCTGAGATATCTACCGGCTTGGAATCCATTTCGCGTGCTTGATCAAGTCGAGCAAGGAGAAGTAAATCTTCCACCAAAGTCCCCATCCGCTTTGATTCATTTTCGATGCGAGCGATGAGCGCCGATGTCTCGGCCTCTCCCGTAACGGCTCCTTGTCGATGAAGTTCTGAGAATCCGCGAATAGCGGTAATTGGTGTACGAAGTTCATGAGATGCATCAGCGACAAAGCGACGCAATTTTCTCTCACTCTCAGTGCGCGCAGCGAATGATTCTTCGATTCGCGCAAGCATCGAGTTCAGTGATGAAACCAGTCTTCCAACCTCTGTCGAGGGGTCGGTGGTGGGCATACGAGCCGATAAATTACCCGAAGCAATTTCTTGTGCGGTTTTCTCAACATCTTCAAGTGGGCGCATTCCGACTCGAATAACTGCTCGGGAAGCGATGGCGATAATCAGCAAGAGAATTAGCCCGATAAGAAAGTAGAGAAGGCGCAGTTGATCAGATGTTGCCTCTAGATCTTCCAATGATTGGCCTGCAACAACGGTTCCTGATCCATCCGGTAAAGCCAGAGCTAAGACTCGGAAATCTATCTCGCGGGTCTCGATGGTGAATGGTTCATTTTGGTGGCTTGTTACATCACTGGGCAAGAAGCCTCGAACATAGTTGGTGATGGGATCTGCATTGAAGTCTCCACCAAGACCACCAACAACATTTCCAGATACATCAAGCAAGGTAATGGAGGTACTTGTGGGGATGCGTTGCAAAGGTGTGGGAACTCGTACACCTTCTGACTCTTCACCTTCCTCGAGTCCTTCTTCCGCAATCCCAGATTCTTGAATTCGAGGCAGAGTACCGCTAGCAATTTGATTGAGTTGCTGGTCAATCTGCGTTGTGAGATAGCTACGCAGTAGCGCTTGTGATGCAAAACCAGATGCAATAAAGCCCAGAGAGGTCAATAGGACGACTCCAAGTACGAGGCGGCTACGAAGACTCCACGTCTCAACCTGGTTATTCATAGGCACTACTGTGCCGCAGGAAGTCGCAATCGATAACCAACGCCGCGCACTGTATGTATCAGTGGTGGCTCTTGAGTATCAATTTTCTTGCGCAGGTAGGAAATATAAGTTTCAACGATTCCTGCATCGCCTCCGAAATCGTAATCCCAAACATGATCCAAAATCTGCGCCTTTGATACAACTCGATCTGCATTAATTAAGAGATATCGAAGCAGTGTGAATTCGGTAGGCGAGAGCTCGATGAGCTGACCGCCACGACGAACTTCGTGCGCCGCTTCATCTAACTCAAGATCTGCAAAGCGAATTTTTTCATCATCCATGTTCTGCTCAACTACACCGATGCGACGCAAGAGTGCTCGAAGGCGAGCGACAAGTTCTTCGAGGCTAAATGGCTTTGTCATGTAATCATCGCCACCGATTGTGAGCCCCTGCAATTTATCTTTCATCTCATCTTTTGCAGAGAGGAAGAGAACGCCGACATTGATTCCTTCATTGCGAATCTGCCGACAGACTTCAAAGCCATCGAGGTCTGGCAACATGACATCGAGAATCATTGCGTGTGGTTTAAATTCTTCTGCGACCAAGAGCGCTTGTGATCCAGTTGCTGCGGTGCGAACATCGAAGCCAACGAACTTCAGGCTTGTCGCTATGAGATCGCTAATGCTTGATTCGTCATCGACGACCAGGATTCTCTGGCCTGCATTACCTTCAGCTGCGCTATTGGGGGTCATGCGATAAGAGTGGTCGCGATTGCTGGGCTTTCCCTGAGAAAAGAGGGAAAAGAGAGAAAGAATTGGCGGTGCGCTGAATTACAGGCGTGTAAGTAGACCCACAATGTGGAGAACTCCTGTGGATAAGCAGCGAAAAAGGGGTAAAAGTTGCCCTTATTTAGTAGGAACCCTAAGCCTGCTCGCGAAAGGGCGGTATTTCCC
Organism: Candidatus Nanopelagicaceae bacterium; assembly: GCA_965268015.1. Taxonomy (GTDB): domain Bacteria; phylum Actinomycetota; class Actinomycetes; order Nanopelagicales; family Nanopelagicaceae; genus Planktophila. The sequence goes on along the minus strand of OZ254154.1, from coordinate 1,289,330 downwards.
ACTCGTAGGGCTTCTCGCCGGTATTTCACCAGTGATTTAACGATAGGATTTCGCCACACTCAGGGGGAATTACCACCCCAGAGGCCATTTAACGAGATTTGACCGTTTGAAGGGAGAGGTGGCGATATGAGCGAAAAAGAAGCGAAAAAGAGCGGATATGACGCCTCCTCGATCACAGTCCTTGAAGGGCTTGAAGCTGTCCGTAAACGCCCCGGAATGTATATCGGTTCCACAGGCGAGCGAGGCCTTCACCACCTCGTCTACGAAATCGTCGATAACGCTGTTGATGAAGCGCTCGCAGGCTATTGCACTGAAATTCAAGTAACGCTGATGGCAGATGGATCACTTCGCGTCGTTGATAACGGTCGCGGTATTCCAGTTGATATTCATCCGATTGAGAAGAAGCCAGCTCTTGAAGTTGTCCTTACAGTTTTGCACGCAGGTGGAAAATTTGGAGATGGTGGTTACTCAGTCTCTGGTGGTCTTCACGGTGTGGGTTCTTCCGTTGTTAATGCGCTCTCAACTGATCTCTCGGCAAAGGTAAAGCGCGATGGATTTATCTGGACACAGGAATACAAACTTGGTGTTCCGACTGCACCTGTTAAAAAAGGTGAGGCAACAACTGAAACTGGAACAACAATTCAGTTCTGGCCATCTGCAGAAATCTTTGAAACGGTTGATTTTTCATTTGAAGTTCTCTCTACACGTTTTCGCGAAATGGCATTTCTTAATCGCGGCCTGATTTTATCTCTTTCCGATTTACGTGATGGCCATGTCGACGACAAGGGTGAACAGCTCACCGTTCGATACCAATATCAAGGCGGAATCACCGACTTTGTAAAGCACCTTAATTCAACTCGCGGCGAACTCCATAAGTCAGTCATCGCTATCGAATCAGAGGACACCAAGGCCCGTCTCTCGCTCGAAGTTTCTATGCAGTGGAATAACGGCTTCTCAGAGTCTGTCTATACCTTCGCAAATACAATCCACACTCATGAAGGTGGAACCCACGAAGAAGGTTTCCGTACCGCATTAACATCTGTTGTAAATAAGTTTGCAGAAGAACAAGGGCTGATTCGCAAGAAGGAAGATCGCCTTACAGGAGATGATGTCCGCGAAGGTCTTACAGCGATTGTCTCTATCAAACTAGGCGAGCCACAGTTTGAAGGACAGACAAAGACAAAGCTCGGCAACACAGAAGCTAAGTCATTTACACAGAAAGTCGTCAATGAACATCTGACGCAGTGGTTCGAACAGAATCCACAAGAAGGTAAAGACATTATTCGTAAATCAATCGATGCTGCTTCTGCTCGCGTTGCTGCACGTAAGGCTCGCGACTTAGCTCGTAATCGAAAAGGTTTACTTGAAGGTCGCGGAATGCCAGGAAAGCTCGCTGATTGTCAGTGGACAGATCCTGCTAAGTGCGAGCTCTACATCGTTGAAGGTGATTCAGCGGGTGGTTCCACAAAGGGTGGTCGCGATTCACGAAACCAAGCTGTGCTGCCTATTAGAGGCAAGATTCTCAATGTTGAAAAGGCGCGCATCGATCGCGTACTACAGAACAATGAAGTACAGGCGCTTATTACAGCTCTCGGTACAGGTGTGCACGATGATTTCGATATCGAAAAGCTTCGCTACCACAAGATTATTTTGATGGCCGATGCTGATGTCGACGGCCAGCACATTCGCACCCTTCTTCTGACTCTTCTCTTCCGCTTTATGCGTCCACTTCTTGAAAATGGTTTTGTCTATCTCGCTCAACCTCCTCTCTATAAGCTCAAGTGGGGCGGCAAAGATCCTGTGCAATATGCATTTAGCGATCGCGAGCGAGATGGCATGATCAAGATTGGTCTTGAAGAAGGAAAGCGGCTTCCTAAGGAAGATGGCATCCAGCGCTTTAAGGGTCTTGGCGAGATGCCTGCAAAGGAACTCTGGGATACAACGATGGATCCAGAACATCGCGTCTTGATTCAAGTAACTCTCGATGATGCAGCAGCTGCAGATGATCTCTTCTCGGTCTTGATGGGTGAAGATGTAGAGCAACGTCGCGCATTTATTCAGCGCAACGCTAAGGATGTTAGGTTCTTGGATATCTAATGACAACAGAAGAAATCAATCCACAGTTCGACCGCATCGAGAAGGTCGACCTTCAAGTCGAAATGGCTCGAAGCTATCTCGACTATGCGATGTCAGTCATTGTTGGTCGCGCACTTCCAGATGTTCGTGACGGACTTAAGCCGGTACACCGCCGCGTTTTGTATGCGATGTTTGATGCTGGTTACCGCCCTGATAAGGGTTACTACAAATCTTCTCGCATCGTCGGTGATGTCATGGGTAATTACCACCCACATGGTGACACTGCGATCTATGACTCTGTAGTTCGTTTAGCTCAGCCATGGTCACTTCGCTATCCATTGGTAGATGGAAATGGAAACTTCGGTTCTCCAGGAAATGATCCCGCTGCTGCGATGCGTTACACCGAAGCGCGCCTTGCTCCTCTTGCTATGGAGATGATGCGCGATATCGATGAAGATACCGTTGATTTTTCTCCTAACTACGACGGACGTTCACAAGAGCCAGATGTACTTCCATCGCGTTTCCCAAATCTTCTCGTTAACGGATCTGCCGGTATTGCAGTTGGTATGGCGACAAATATTCCGCCACATAACCTTCGCGAAATCGGTGAAGCAGTTATCTATGCACTCGAGAACCCAGATAAATCTTCTGAAGAGCTTCTCAACCACATGCTCACTCTTGTTAAAGGTCCAGATTTCCCAACGAAGGCGCTGATTGTTGGCCGTGGCGGCATTGAAGATGCTTATCGCACAGGCCGCGGCTCAATCACAATGCGCGCAGTTGTTAATGTTGAAGAGATCAATAAGCGCACATGTCTTGTTGTCACCGAACTTCCATATCAAGTAAATCCAGATAACTTAGCTCTTAAGATCGCAGAGCTTGTTAAGGATGGAAAGATCAAGGGCATCGCCGATGTTCGCGATGAAGGTAACGAACGTCTTGGTCAGCGCCTTGTCATTGTTCTTCAATCATCTGCAATTCCAAAGGTGATTCTTAATAACCTGTACAAGCAGACTCAGCTTCAAGATACCTTCGGTGCAAATATGTTGGCGCTCGTTGATGGAGTGCCTCGCACGCTGCGCCTTGATGAATTCATCAAGTACTACATCGAGCACCAGGTCGAAGTAATCGTTCGCCGCACAAAGTTCCGCTTAGCCGAAAAAGAGAAGCGCGCACATATCCTCAAGGGATATCTCAAGGCTCTCGATGCACTTGATGCAGTAATCGCACTTATCCGCGCATCTAAGACCCCTGAAGAAGCGCGTACTGGCTTGATGAAGCTCCTTGATGTTGATGAGATTCAAGCAAATGCAATTTTGGATATGCAGCTTCGTCGTATCGCAGCTCTTGAGCGCCAGAAGATCAACGATGAGTACGAAGGTTTGATGGCAGATATCATCGAACTCAATGCAATCTTGGTCTCTGAGGCGAAGCAGCGCGAGATCATTAAATCTGAACTCTCTGAAGTTATTGCTAAATACGGTGATGAGCGCCGTTCACAGCTCGTTGCATCAGAAGGCGACTTCTCTGCAGAAGATTTGATTCCTGATCAAGATGTAGTTGTCACCATTACTCGTGGCGGATATTCAAAGCGCACATCTGCAGATTTGTATAAGTCACAACGTCGCGGAGGTCGTGGCGTTAAGGGTGCAGCGCTGAAGCAAGATGATGTTGTCGATCACTTCTTCGTTGCATCAACACATGACTGGCTTCTCTTCTTCACCAACCAAGGCCGCGTCTATCGCGCCAAGGTTCACGAACTTCCCGATGCAGGCCGAGATGCACGCGGACAACATGTTGCTAACTTGATGGCATTTAAGCCAGAAGAGAAGATTGCACAAGTTCTCTCATTTAAGGATTACACCGTTGCGCCATTCTTGGTGCTTGCAACTCGTGGGGGACTTGTTAAGAAGTCACCGCTGCCTGAATACGACTCACCTCGTACCGGCGGTCTTATCGCAATTTCACTCAAGCCAGGCGATGAAGTTGTCTCAGCAACTCTTGTCCGCAATGGCGACGAACTTCTCTTGGTATCAAAGAAAGCGATGTCACTTCGCTTCACAACAGATGATGAATCACTTCGCCCAATGGGTCGTTCAACATCTGGTGTCATCGGAATGAAGTTCCGTGACGGTGATGAACTACTAACAATGGCGCGCGTTGATACATCCTCAACACAGGGTGCATTTGTCTTTACTGCAACCGATGGTGGTTACGGCAAGAAGACACCGATCGATGAGTACCGTCTTCAAGGTCGTGGTGGAATTGGAATCAAGGCAGCAAAGATTGATGAAGATTCGCGCGGAACACTTGTCTCAGCTCTTGTATTGGAAGATGCAGATGAAATCCTCGCGATCACATCTGCTGGAACGGTAATGCGCACCCCGGCTGCTGAAGTTCGCCAAACTGGCCGCGACTCAATGGGTGTGCGCCTGGTCAACCTCGATGAGGGAGCCACCTTGCTATCTGTGACCCGCAACAGCGAAGATGAGATTTCTGAGCAAAAGTAGTAGGGTTCACGCCTGTAGTTATAGAGGCCGTTTTGGCTACTTGATGAATTTCAAGTAACCTTGCGCTTCTGCAAATGAACGAAAGTTTATCTGCGGGCCTATAGCTCAGCCTGGTTAGAGCGCTTCCCTGATAAGGAAGAGGTCGGTGGTTCGAGTCCACCTAGGCCCACCCGTTCTAATACGGGGACCTAGCTCAATTGGTAGAGCACCGCCTTTGCAAGGCGGGGGTTAGGGGTTCGATTCCCCTGGTCTCCACATGTCAACAACTGCAACTCTCCATACATCCCTCGGTGACGTAGTCATCGAACTCTTTCCTAACCATGCACCAAAGACTGTTGCTAACTTTGTAGAACTCGCAACAGGTGCAAAAGAGTGGACCGATCCACGCACAGGTAAGAAGTCGAATGAGAATCTTTACGACGGAACAATTTTTCACCGCGTCATCGCAGGCTTCATGATTCAAGGTGGAGACCCACTTGGTCAGGGATTCGGCGGACCGGGATACCAGTTCGAAGATGAATTCCACGGCGAACTGCAATTCGATCGCCCATACATCCTTGCAATGGCTAACTCAGGACCAGGAACAAATGGTTCACAGTTCTTTATCACCGTTGCTCCAACAACATGGCTTAATCGTAAGCACACAATCTTCGGTGAAGTAAAGGATGCAGCGTCACAAGCTGTCGTCGACAAGATTGGTGCAACACCAACTGGCGCACAAGATAAGCCAGTAACACCTGTTGTAATCAATAGCGTCACTATCGCTTAACTTCGCTTATCGCTCATGAAGCAGCGTTCAGCAGTAATCCCCATCATCGCAGTAATTACAGCATTCTATGTATGGGAACTTGTTGATTCTGCACTTATCGGAACCTTTGCCCTCTATGGCATCGATCTCTTACAGGTCACAAATCAGTGGTATCGCCTAGTTACCGTCGCTTTTGTTCACGATAACTCATCAGATATTCCAATTCACCTCGCCTTTAATATGTTGGCGCTGCACTCGCTCGGGACTCCTATTGAACGCTTCCTCGGACGAAATAAATTTCTCATTATCTTCTTCTTTTCGTTGATATCTGCATCGCTCTATTCAGCGATGAACCTTGGCTACAACGGATATTCCATCGGTGCATCGGGGGCAGTCTTCGGCCTTTTCGGCGCATGGGCGGTGATCAGCCGCCGCATAGGAGTAGATTTCAAAGGCACCCTCATCATCATCGCAATTAACTTCGCCGTAGGTTTAACTATCGGCGGCGTTGATTGGCATGCGCACCTTGGTGGGTTAGTTGCCGGTGCGCTTATTGGGCTTGTACTAGCTCCGAAGATTCCTAAGTAATACCTGCGCAACATCGAGTACTTCTACATCTGATTCGCGAGCAACCATTCCATCACCGACCATGATTCGGCAGAATGGACATGCAACGGCAACTTCTTGTGCACCAGTTGATATCGCTTCATCGACGCGGTTGAGATTGATACGAGTACCAATCTTCTCTTCCATCCACATGCGGCTTCCACCTCCACCGCAACAGAATGCGCGCTCTTGATTACGTGGCATCTCTTCAATATCGCAACCACTTGCCTCTAGAAGCTCACGTGGTGGCGCATAGATCTGATTGTGTCGTCCGAGGTAGCAAGGGTCGTGATAAGTCAGCTTCTTATCTGCCTTATGAGGGCTTGGCTTGAGCTTTCCTTCTTTAATCAAAGTATTGAGAAGCTGTGTGTGGTGCAACATCTCTAACTCATAACCACTCTGCGCATAATCGCGACCGATAGTTGTGAAGCAGTGAGGACAGGTAACAACGACCTTCTTCTTACCCTTAGGGCGATCACCGAAAGTTTCTGTAAAGGTTGCAATGTTTTCTTGAGACAAGATCTGATACAAGAATTCATTTCCTGAACGGCGAGCAGAGTCTCCAGTACATGTTTCGCGCTTTCCAAGAACTGCGAAGTTAACGCCAGCCATATGGAGTAGCTCTGCAACAGCTTTTGTTGTCTTCTTTGCGCGATCTTCATATGCGCCTGCGCAACCAACCCAGAAGAGGTATTCAACTTCTTCTGGTAGTTCACCGCTGACAACATTTACTGGGAAATCACATTCCGCGATCCAGCCTTCGCGATCAGCCTTATTGGCGCCCCATGGATTGCCAGCCTTTTCAAGATTTCTAAATGTTCCACCGAGCTCTGAAGGGAATTCAGATTCAACAAGAACCTGGAAACGGCGCATATTGACGATGTGATCAACGTGTTCGATATCTACTGGGCACTCTTCAACGCACGCACCACATGTTGTACATGACCAGAGAACATCGAGAGCGATAGGCGCATTGTCACCAACGAGGTTTTCAGTCTCAACAACCTTAGACATCGCGTGATCGCGCATAGCCATGATCAATAACTTTGGAGAGAGTGGCTTATCTGTATGCCATGCAGGGCACTGTGATTGGCAGCGACCGCACTCGGTACAGCTGGTCATATCGAGCAGACCTTTCCACGAGATATCTCCGCGTGTACCAATACCAAAGACATCATCTTCTGCGGGATCTTCGAAGTTAACTGGCTTTCCCTTAGAGAGCATTTCAGGGAGAGCGCCGAGAGCTGGTTGATCGATATTTCGCTTGTAGAAGATATTAAAGAAAGCTAAGAAGCGGTGCCATGCAACGCCCATTGTTAAATTGCTTGCGATGACGATGAACCAAGCCATCGATGTAACTATCTTTAACGTTGCAACGATTGCGATTGCACTTTCAAGAGATGCAACAGACATTGAGCTAAAGACCGAAACTGCAGGCCATGAAATTGCGTAATGCCAATTCCAACTAGTTTCCCCGGCAAGTGCACCTTCTAGACCACGAAGTGCAATGACATAGAAAACGATGAGAAGAATTGTTGCTTCAACGTAGTACGCCTTACCCATTCCAGATCCAGAGAAGCGATTAAGCATTCGAAAACGAGTGACTTGGCGAATTCCAATAAGCGTCACGATTCCAACGCCTGTAAGAAGTGCGATGAGCTCGGTGAAGAATTCATATGGTGCGAAGTGGCCAATTAGTGGAAGAGCCCACTCAGGGTTAAGTATCTGAACGTATGCGGTGACGAGTGTTCCAAAGAGCGCACCGAAGCCGACCATGACGAACCAGTGTGCGATTCCAGAGCCGGTAAATTTCAACATCTTGGTGTGGAGGAGAACTTCCTTCACCATATTCTTTGTGCGCGCGAGCTTATTATTGCTTCGAGTTGGATCTGGTTGGCGAGACTTATAGAGACCTACCAGATGGCGAACTCGGAGAGTCAGCAGTACTAGTGCAAAGACTGTGATGGCATAGGAAATTGTTGCTAGCGCGTACGTCATGAACGCTAGGGTAATCGTTAAGGCTGAGTTTGTAAGGCTTTATCTACTTCCACTTTGTTGCGAGTGAGAATCCCACTGCAATAAAGCTAAAGCCGATGATCATGTTCCATGCGCCGATGCCTGGGATTGGATATTGAGTCTGGCTTACATAGAAGACCACAATCCAGAATAAGCCGACGAGGAAGTTGGTCACCATCACAGGGGCGAGCCAACTTGGGCTCTCGAGAACGGTGTTCTCTTCCTCCATGTGAAGCTGGGTTTCGTGAGCCTGTGACTGTTGAACCTTCTTACGCAATTTCGACTTTGGCATGAGGCCTAGGTTACAGCACAATTAGCACCATGGCTCGAATCCTTGTCGTCGATAACTACGACTCATTCGTCTTCAACCTTGTGCAGTACCTCGCACAGTTGGGGGCGCAATGCACCGTTGTGCGAAACGATGAAGTCGAAGCGAGCGAGGCATCGAAGTACGACGGTGTTCTCATCTCCCCGGGGCCTGGAACTCCTGAGAAAGCCGGGGTCAGTATCGCGATGATTAAATATTGTGCAGCGAACAAGATTCCCCTCTTCGGAGTCTGTCTAGGACATCAAGCGATCGCCGAAGCATTTGGTGCAACCGTTTCACGCGCCCCTGAACTCTTACACGGAAAGACTTCTCAAGTTATTCACAATGGCACTGGAGTTCTCTCTAATCTTCCAACGCCATTTACAGCAACGAGATACCACTCACTTGCAGTTGAACGACCAACAGTTCCAGATGTTCTTGAAATTACTGGAGAAACTGAATCGGGTGTTGTTATGTCACTTCGACATAAAGAACTTCCGATACAGGGCGTTCAATTCCATCCTGAATCAGTGCTGACAGAACATGGCCATCAGATGTTGGCTAATTGGCTTGTCACGTGTGGGGATCTAGATGCTCCACAAAGAGCAGTTGGTTTATCGCCAGTTGTTACGGCGCGCGGTTAATCGTAATCGTTACAGATTTACCAATAGTTTGCGTAGTGCCAGCATCAGGTGCCTGACGAATAACAACTCCGATTGGTTGTGCTGCATCAAAGTCGTAGAACTCCTTGATTAAGAAACCAGCCTGAATCAGTAGCGTCTTTGCCTGAATCGCTTCGATACCAACCAAAGTTGGAACTGTTACTTCACCACTTGCAATTGTTAAGACAACGCCAGATCCTGCCGTCGTTACAGAACCAACTTCAGGAGTGACTTCAAGAACTGTTCCTTGTGGTTGATCAGAAGGCGCCGCAATGGTTTGAGACACGAGAAGACCGACAGATGTAAGTGCAGATCGTGCATCGATGAGAGACATTCCAATTAAGTTATCAGGAACTATTGCTTCACCCGGACCATCGGAAACTGTGAGCACCACCGATGAACCAAGAGCGGTACGGGTTGTAGCTAAAGGAAGTTGGCTTGCAACACGATCAGCAGGAATTACGCCATCGTGGGCACGTTTAATTATGACGTTGTAATTGACGAGCATTGCACGCGCCATCTCTTCGCTAAGACCTACAACGTTTGGAAGTTCTGGTCCTGCTGTGGTTTTTCCGGTCATAAGAAAACCTGTAATAGATAGTGCAATTGCTGCAAAGAATGCTCCGCCATACATCAAGGCAGATCTGCGAGTAAAGAATGGTTCTTTAGCAATCTTTGTTGTAACAACCTGTCCTGCGCGCACCTTTGCAATATCTGTAAGCATCTCTTGGGCGCTTTGATAACGATCTTCTGGTTTCTTCGCTAGCGCAACTGCCAAGACGGTTTCAATTCCCTCTGGTAGATCAGCCTGAATGCTGCGCGCTTTCGGTGCAACTCCAGAAACATGTTGGTAGGCAATCGAGACGGGAGTTTCGCCGGTAAAGGGAGGTACTCCTGTCACTAGTTCAAAGAGAAGACAACCAGTTGAGTAAATATCACTACGGTAATCGGCAGGTTCGCCAACAGCTTGCTCTGGAGATAGATATTGCGCAGTGCCAACGACATTCCATGTACTTGTCAGAGTTGCACCGAGATCATCCATTGCACGGGCGATTCCAAAGTCCATCACCTTTGTATCGCCAGTGTCAGTAATCATGATGTTTGCTGGCTTGATATCGCGGTGCACAATCTGGCGTTCATGTGAATAGGCAAGAGCTGCAAGAACGCCTTCGACAATTTCGAGTGCACGGTTAAGAGGTAAGCGTTCACCTTGATGAATGAGTTCGCGAAGTGTGTGTCCGGAGACAAGTTCCATAACTATGTATGGTGCAGGTTCTTCGCCAGAGTCATAGACCGCGACGATTCCAGAATGGCTGAGCCCTGCAGCTGCCTTTGCTTCTTTTCTAAAGCGAGAGACAAAAGATGGATCTTTCGCTAGATCGCTGCGGAGGACCTTTACTGCAACTTCGCGAGAAAGACGTTGGTCTTGTGCGATATAGACATCGGCCATACCGCCGGTGCCAATCATCTCGCCAAGGAGATAGCGACCGCCTAGGAGCGTATTCATCATTGCGCAGCTCCTACCGTTTCGATTTTTCCGTTGTTAGAACTTTCGGTGATATCTGCAATTACTACAGTGACATTATCAGGAGCGCCATTGATATAGGTTGCATCAATCAGAGCATCGATTGCAGCAGAACGGTCTCTACCTTTAATGAGAGTTTTAATCTCTTTCTCGCTTAACACTGAGCTTAGTCCGTCGCTGCAGAGCAAAAATCGATCTTTTGCCTTTACATCTACTACCTGAATGACGGCTTCTTGTTCTCTCTCGCCCATCAAGACTTGAGTCAACACTGAACGCTGAGGGTGGTTTGAAACTTCAGCTTCAGTGATTGCACCTTGATGCAAGAGCTCCTGAATAACAGTATGGTCGACAGAGAGTTGCTCGAGAGAGTTTCCACGTAATCGATATGCACGTGAGTCTCCGATATGTAGCAGCGCTAGTGAATCTGCGCGCAGAAGTGCAGCGGTCAAAGTTGTACCCATGCCGGTGAGCTCTGGAGAATCAGCAACTGCATTCTTTATCGCCGCATTAATCAATTCAAGTGACTGAGCAAGAATGTCATCGGCTGAATCGGTATCGATCTCTTTCGAGGAAATAACTGGAGCCAGTAAAGACAATTCAGTAATTGCAATCTTGGAAGCAACTTCTCCTGCTGCATGGCCGCCCATGCCATCAGCAACTGCAATCAAACGCTCTGATATGAGTGCGCTATCTTCATTGCCGGTGCGCACAAGGCCTACTGCAGACCGTGCGCTAGCTGCGAAGAAGTTCATGGCCTAATCGTAATCTGGTATTTGCTACTCTCGCTCTCATGCAGATCTATGCTCACAGAGGCGCCTCTCAGGACTTTCCTGAGCACACTCTTGCCGCCTATCAAGCGGCGGTAGATCAAGGTGCCGATGGTTTTGAGTGCGACCTTCGTTTAACTAAAGATGAGATTGCAATTCTCTGGCATGACTCAACGATGCTTGAACGTGCAGGTAATCCTGGGCTCGTCGCAGAGATGTCATTTGCTGATGTTCAGCGCGCATATCCAGATGTTCTTACTCTCGACTCTTTTTTAGATTTTGCTGTGCAGAACAAGAAGGGTGTTTTACTTGAAACAAAACACCCTGTTATTTCAGGAAATCGAATTGAAGAAGTTTTGGTTGATTCACTCAAAGCAAGTAAAGCGTTAACAAAGATTGAAGTTTCTGTGATGTCATTTAGTTGGCTCGCAATTGAAAAGGTAAAGAGAATTAATCCGAAGATTCATACGACTCTTCTACTCAATAAATACACGCCGTGGTTTCAAGCTAAGCACTCTTCTTCGCGTGCGCTAGGACCTGGAATTCACCAACTGAGAAATGACCCTCACGTAGCGGCTAAAGCATCTGAGCTGGGACGAGATCTCTATGTGTGGACCGTTGATTATGAGAGCGATATAAAACTCTGCAAGAGCCTCAATGTGGATATTCTCATCACAAATAAGCCGGCACATGCACGTGAGGTACTCCGGTATCCTTAACCGGTGAGCGCAGCCGAGAGCCAAACTTTTGCCTATCTAGGCCCCGTTGGCACATTTACTGAAGCTGCTCTCGGAAAAATTACCTGCGATTCAGATATCAAAGTTCCCTATGCAAATGTCACCGCCGCACTCGATGCGGTACGCGAAGGCAAAGCTGACTTCGCACTCGTTCCAATAGAGAACTCTGTAGAAGGTGTAGTCGCCCGCACTCTTGATGAGTTAGCAACGGGTGAACCTCTCACCATTGCTGGCGAAGTAACTCTTCCGGTCACCTTCGCATTTATGACAAAGCCAGGAACAACATCCATTAATCGGATCGGCACACATCCACATGCAGAATCTCAGTGCCGTGAATACATTGCTAAGAATTTTCCTCATGCAGAGATCGTTCCAACGAGTTCAACCTCTGCCGCTGCAGAAGCGGTAGCAAAGGGCGAGATCGATGCTGCTATTGCATCTGCCGCCGCTGCATCCCACTTTGGTCTTGAAATCCGTGAGGCAGATATCGGTGACACTGCAGGTGCCGTTACTCGTTTTATCTGCGCGCAGAAACCGGGATGGATGCCAGAGCCGACAGGTGATGACCGCACTTCTATGGCGGTCTTTATCGATATCGACCACGCTGGTGCGCTCCTTGAAATCCTTCAAGTCTTTGCAAAGCACCAAGTAAACCTGACATTCATTCAGTCACGTCCAACTGGACGCGAACTTGGTCACTACCATTTCATTATTGATGTCGAGGGCCACATCAAGGATGCCCCAGTCGGGAAGTCGGTTGAAGAGCTTCGCGAAATTTGCGATGACATTAGATTCCTAGGTTCATATCCGAGAGAGGTGCGTTCATGATCGATATCAAGTTCCTACGTGAGAACCCAGATGTTGTTCGCGCATCGCAGAAGGGTCGCGGCGAAAGCGTTGAGCTCGTCGATCAGATTCTTGCTATCGATGACATCAAGCGCGCTGCAATCAGTGAATTTGAAGCGTTGCGTCAAGAACAGAACACACTCTCTAAGAGCGTTGGCGCTGCAAAGGGCGATGAGAAGGCTGCGCTACTTGAGAATGCAAAAGGACTTGCAGATAAGGTCAAGGCAGCTGATGCCCATCGTGCAGATGTTGAACTACAAGCCAAGCAACTTCTCCTTCAACTCTCTAACCTTCTTGATACAGATGCACCAATCGGTGGAGAAGAAGATTTCGTAACTATCGAACATGTTGGAACGCCACGCGATTTCGCTAAAGATGGTTTCGAACCAAAAGACCATGTCGAACTCGGCAAGCTTCTCGGTGCAATCGATACCGAACGCGGTGCAAAGGTTGCAGGATCACGTTCTTACTACCTCACCGGAGTTGGCGCACTCCTTGAATTTGCACTCGTTAACTATGCAATTCAGAGTGCGCTTAAGAATGGTTTCTCACCAGTTATCCCACCAGTACTTGTAAATCCAGCTGCGATGGAGGGAACAGGATTCCTTGGTCAAGCAGCTGAAAATGTTTATCGAATTGAAAAAGATGACGTGTACTTAGTTGGAACTTCTGAGGTTCCACTTGCCGCAATGCATATGGATGAAATCTTGCCGGCAGATAAGTTGCCACTTCGTTATGCAGGGTATTCATCGTGCTTCCGTCGTGAAGCAGGAACCTATGGAAAAGATACTCGCGGAATTATTCGTGTACACCAATTCGATAAGGTCGAGATGTTTACCTTCTGTAAGCCAGAAGATGCGCAAGCAGAACATAAGCGTTTATTGCAGTGGGAGAAGGATTTCCTTACAGCGATGGAGATTCCATTCCGCGTTATCGATGTTGCATCAGGTGACCTTGGATCAAGTGCCACACGTAAATTTGATATCGAAGCCTGGGTTCCTACACAGGGTGCTTATCGCGAAGTAACAAGTACATCTAACTGCACCGAATTCCAGGCTCGTCGCCTCAATATTCGCTATAAAGATGCAGAAGGAACAAAGGCGATTGCAACTCTTAACGGAACTCTCGTTGCAATCCCACGCATGATTGTTGCGATTCTTGAGAATCATCAGAACGCGGATGGAACTGTCAATGTTCCAGCGGCTCTTCAACCATTCCTCGGAATGAAGAAATTTGAGCTTGTGTGAGCCTTCAACACAATCTTCAACGACGACCAAAGCTGATTGCATCTGATCTCGACGGGACAATCGTTTCGCATGATGGGGCTATCTCTCAGCGCACAATTGATGCATTCCTTAAGGCGCACGAACTTGGTGTAAAGATTTTCTTCGTTACTGGTCGTCCTCCGCGTTGGATGGCGGAAATCCGCGATGCGTTTGGAATCGGTGGAGCAATCTGTGCCAACGGTGCGATGTTGTATGACTTACTTAATGACATCGTCTTAGAAGAGTGGTTGATTCCATTAGATGCTCAAATCGAAACTGTAAAACGTTTACGCGTAGCAATTCCAAATGTTTCTTTTGCTATCGAATCTCACGAGTACTACCAACGCGAGAAGGCATATATTCCGCGTTGGGATGTTGGTTTAGATAATGTAGGTGTTGAAACAATCGAAGCAGTTCTTAACCAACCTGCGCTCAAAATGTTAGCTCGCTGTTCACAACAAGAGCTCACATCAGATCAGATGCTCGATATCGCTCTCACTGAATTAAAAGATCTTGTCACCGTTACACACTCTGCCGCGAATGACTCACTTCTTGAAATTTCTGGCCTTGGAGTATCTAAAGGAATGACCCTTGCAAAGATTGCAGCGCGGTTAGATATCGATGCCGCTGATTGCGTTTCATTCGGCGATAACCCAAATGATTTTTCTATGCTGGGTTGGTGTGGCCGATCATTTGCAATGGCTGATGGCCATCCCGATGGCCCCCGATATGCAAAGGCTGTCGCAGCTCGTTGTGTAGATGATGGCGTCGCAATAGAGATAGAACGCCTGCTCGAACTTCCCGCCTGACCATTCTCTTATTTTTGAAGTTGGCCGTTTTGAAGGTAATCTCTCCCACGGAGGACTCGCATAGCGGCCGAGTGCACCGGTCTTGAAAACCGGCAAGGGAAACCTTCGTGGGTTCAAATCCCACGTCCTCCGCTCGTAACGCATAACCCGCCTCGTTTACCTGGGGCGGGTTTTGCATTTCTCGCCCCGTGGTGCGCCTCCTGTGGCTGACTTCATAATCGGCAGACGGGCTTCTCCCTAGCGACTTGGCCCAAGTAAGCGCACACTTCTCTCATTACGCAGCCATTACTGGTTGCCGCTACAGGGGAGTACATATGTCCGGAGTCTTTTCTCCAACACGTGCCAAGATTGATAAGCGCACGCTGCGAACAGATAAGTGGTGGCTAGAACCCGCAATTACATTCGGCGTTCTCTTCTCATTCGTTATCTACGCAACATTTCGTGCATTTGAAGGTGCGAACTATTACAAGGATCATTTGATCTCACCTTTCTATTCACCGTGTTTATCTGAAGCATGTGTTCCAGAAGCGACGCTCTTTGGCTGGACTCCTGTAAGTGCAACTATCTTTAATTTCGCACTCTCTCCTGCTCTTATTATTTTGATCTTCCCACTTGGTTTCCGTATGACTTGCTACTACTACCGCAAGGCTTACTACCGTGCATTCTGGTTATCACCACCTGCATGTGCAGTTGCAGAACCACACACCAAGTACACAGGTGAAACTCGCGCACCTCTCATCTTGCAAAATGCACACCGTTGGTTCTTCTACGCAGGTTTGGTCTTCAACGTTCTTCTTACCTACGACGCAGTTATTTCATTTAAGAGCGCCGATGGCGAGTGGGGACATATGAGCGTTGGTTCACTTGTTCTCGTTGCGAGCTCAACGCTGCTCTGGTTCTACTCACTTTCGTGCCACACATGTCGCCATACAGTTGGTGGACGTTTGAAGCACTTCTCAAAGCATCCAATTCGCTACAAGATTTGGAGCTGGGTATCAGTTCTCAATCACTCACATAATAAATTTGCGTGGTTCTCTCTCATTGCAGTGGCATTTGCCGATATCTACGTTCGCCAAGTTGCAACTGGCGCCTGGACAAACTTCTACTTCTTCTAAGGGATATCTAAAAAAATGACACTAGAAAAGCACAAGTACGACGTACTAGTTATTGGTGCAGGTGGAGCCGGTCTTCGCGCTGCAGTAGAAGCGCGCGAGGCAGGTCTTAGCGTTGCAATCATCTGCAAGTCCCTATTTGGCAAGGCCCACACAGTTATGGCCGAAGGTGGCGCAGCTGCATCGATGGGTAACGTCAATGACAATGACAGCTGGATGGTTCACTTCCGCGACACAATGCGCGGCGGAAAGTTCCTTAACCACTATCGCATGGCAGAGCTTCATGCCAAGGAAGCGCCAGATCGCATCTGGGAGCTTGAGACATGGGGCGCGCTCTTTGATCGCACTAAAGAAGGAAAGATTTCGCAACGTAACTTCGGTGGGCACGAATACCCACGTCTAGCGCACGTTGGAGACCGCACAGGTCTTGAACTCATCCGCACAATGCAGCAGAAGATTGTTGCGTTGCAACAGGCAGATGGTCGCGAGTTCGGCGATATGGAGAGCAAGATCAAGGTATTTGCAGAGTGCACAATTACTGACATTCTTAAAGAGAATGGCAAAGTTGCAGGTGCTTACGGATATTGGCGCGAAAGTGGCTCAGAAGTTCTCTTTGAAGCGCCAGCGGTAATTATTGCAACAGGTGGAGTAGGAAAGACTTTTAAGATCACGTCAAACTCTTGGGAAGGTACAGGAGATGGACACGCACTTGCCCTCAAGGCTGGTGCAAATCTTGTTGATATGGAGTTCTTGCAATTCCACCCAACAGGAATGGTCTGGCCACCATCAGTACGCGGAATTCTCGTAACAGAGTCCGTTCGCGGTGAAGGTGGAATCCTTACCAATACAAATGGCGAGCGTTTTATGTTCAAGTACATCCCAGATGTCTTTAAAGATAAGTACGCAGATAATGAAGCAGAGGCAGATCGTTGGTATGAAGATCAAGATAACAACCGACGTCCGCCAGAGCTTCTCCCACGCGATGAAGTAGCGCGTGCCATTAATACTGAAGTAAAGGCAGGACGCGGAACAGAACACGGTGGAGTATTCCTCGATGTTTCAAAACGTCTCTCAGCTGAAGTAATTAAGAAGCGCCTTCCATCAATGTGGCACCAGTTCTACGAACTTGCCGGCGTTGACATTACAAAGGAGCCGATGGAAGTTGGCCCAACATGTCACTACGTCATGGGTGGAGTTGAAGTAGATCCAGATACTGCTGCAGCTATCGGAGTCCCAGGACTCTTTGCAGCT
This sequence comes from Candidatus Nanopelagicaceae bacterium, assembly GCA_965268015.1. Taxonomy (GTDB): domain Bacteria; phylum Actinomycetota; class Actinomycetes; order Nanopelagicales; family Nanopelagicaceae; genus Planktophila. The sequence continues at coordinate 1,272,093 of OZ254154.1, read as the reverse complement.
GGTGAAGTTGCTGGTGGAATGCACGGATCAAACCGTCTCGGTGGAAACTCACTCACAGATTTGCTCGTCTTCGGTCGTCGTGCAGGAATGGGCGCAGCTGACTATGTAAAGGCAAGCGGTGCAAATCCTGTCTCTGAAGCAACAATCAAGAAGGCGGCAGACCGCATTGAAGCTCCTTTCTCTCGAAGCGGTGGAGAGAACTCATACTCACTCCACGCAGAACTTCAGGAAGTTACACATAACCTCGTTGGAATTATCCGCACAGGAAAAGAGATTGAAGAAGCGATTGCAAAGATCGCTGATATTCGCGAGCGAAGCAAGAACGTAGCAGTGGGTGGTGGACGTAAGTTCAACCCAGGTTTCCACCTTGCATTCGACCTCGACAATATGTTGCTCGTTGCAGAATCAACTGCAAAGTCAGCTCTAGGTCGTGAAGAATCTCGCGGAGGACATACTCGTGATGACTTCCCAGGTATGAGCGATACATGGCGTCAGGTAAACCACATCTCATCGTTTGATGGCGAGAAAGTCACTGTGCGCAAGCAAGCACTTCCAACAATTCCAAAGGCGCTCTTTGACCTCTTTGATGTACATGAACTCGAGAAATACATGACACCGGCAGAAATTGCGAAAGGCGGTTCCAACTAATGGCACGCAAACTCAATCTTCGCATCTGGCGTGGAGACTCAACTGATGGTGGCCTCAAAGATGTCGTAGTCGATGTCAACGAGGGCGAAGTTGTTCTCGATGTCATTCACCGCGTACAGGCAACACAGATGGGCGATCTCGCAGTTCGCTGGAACTGTAAGGCCGGTAAGTGCGGTTCATGTTCAATGGAAATCAACGGTAAGCCACGTCTTGCATGTATGACACAGGTTGCATCCTTTGATGAAGACGAGACAATTACTGTCACGCCACTTCGCGCATTCCCAATAATCAAAGACCTCGTTACCGATGTCTCTTTTAATTATAAGAAGGCTATGGAGATTCCTGCATACGAACATCCAAAGGAGCTTGCCCCAGGAGAAGCTCGTATGGAGCAGATCGATGTCGAGCGAAGCCAAGAGTTCCGCAAGTGCATCGAGTGTTTCTTGTGCCAGGACACATGTCACGTAATCCGCGACCACGAAGAGAACAAGCCATCATTTGCTGGCCCACGTTTCTTCATTCGTATCGCAGAACTTGATATGCACCCACTCGATATGTTGAAGAATCGCAAGCGCACTGCTCAGGAAGAGCATGGCCTTGGAATGTGCAACATTACAAAGTGCTGTACAGAGGTCTGCCCAGAGCACATCCGTATTACAGATAACGCAATCATTCCTATGAAGGAGCGCGTTGTGGATATTAAGTACGATCCAGCTCGTATGTTCGCTGGGATCTTGAAGAGAGATAAGCGCAACTAATGATCTTTATCCGTTGGGCAGTTCTTACATTTGCGATGTGGATTGCAACCCTTGTTGTACCTGGAATCACCGTTGAAGGTGGAATCGGCACATACTTCTGGGTTGCACTCCTCTTCGCAACTATCAATGTCGCCTTCGGATCTCTCCTTAAAATTCTTACATTTCCCGTATCCATTGTGACCTTCGGTCTCTTTTTGCTTGTTATCAACGCTGCGATGTTGTCACTTACAGCACGTTGGAGCGAGAAGCTTGAAGTCACAGGATTCTGGTCTGCACTCTTTGCCTCATTGATTATCAGCGTTATTACAACGGTATTGAAGCCTTCCAAGAAGCTGGTTTAACACTGAAACCCCTTCTCTACGTATCACTGGGCGGAATCGTTGGAACGCTCGCTCGATACGCGCTCTCACTCGTTTTTCCCCAAGATATGTACCGAACTCTCAGTGCAAATTTAATTGGCGTAGCGTTCGTGATGTTCTTTATGGTTCTTATGGAGCGACGCGGAATCACAGAGCTTCGATACTTTCTGCTTCCAGGTTTCTGCGGAGGACTCACAACCTTTTCTGCTGTAACGCTGCAGGTTGTTGAGCCAGGTGAAGGTGGATTTATCTATCTATTAGTAACCGTCGTAGCATCTCTTGCAATCGCCGCGCTTTCGCTCAATCTTTCACGTAAGTACATCAAGGTACAAGCATGAACATTCTGCTCATCACCTTCGGTGCATCCCTTGGAGCACCTGCACGTTTTCTTATCGATCAATACTTTAGAAAATTCACCGACAAGCCTCTTGGGACATTCTTTGTCAATGTCCTTGGTTCATTTCTTATCGGCTTGACCTATGGCCTTGATGACAGCTGGCAGAACCTCATTGCATTCGGCTTTGCAGGATGTTTTACAACCTGGTCAACTTTTATCGTCGATCTGTATCTTGGATTTGAACTCAAGCACTATAAAACGGTTGCAATCAACCTTGTAGCCTCGCTTGGCTTTGGTTTGATAGCAGCCTACGTTGGCTATCTCTTAGTTTCTTAAGTTAGTTTCTTGAGTTACTTTCCCAAGATCCCTTTCATCCACTTTTCAATCTCATCTGGATGACGTGGAATTCCCTCGCTTAAGTTGCGGCAGCCATCTGCTGTAACCACGACATCGTCTTCGATGCGAATACCGATTCCGCGATATTCAGGTGCAAAGAGCTCATCATCAGGTTGGATATAGAGACCTGGTTCTACAGTGAGAACCATTCCTTCCTGCAACGGTGCATCGAGGTAATTCTCTTTACGTGCCTGCGCGCAATCGTGAACATCGAGACCGAGGTGATGGCTTACTCCGTGAAGTGTCCAGCGACGGTGTAGACCAATTTCAGGTTTCAACGATTCTTCAGCAGAGACTGTTAGCACCCCCATATCGGCAAGGCCCTTAGCGAGAACTGCTTGGCATGCCTTATTGATTTCAGAGAAGAGAACACCTGGCTTAATCGCTGCAAAGCCAGCCATCTGTGACTCATAGACCAACATATAGAGCGCGCGCTGTGCTGGTGAGAACTTTCCGTTGACCGGCAATGTACGAGTGATATCTGCTGTGTAGAAGGATTCAACTTCCACACCGGCATCAACGAGAACAAGCTCGCCATTCTTAACATCCCCATCGTTGCGGATCCAGTGAAGAACACAGGCATGAGAACCTGCACCAACGATTGTGTTGTAGCCAAGATCATTTCCTAGAACACGTGCACGACCGTAGAAGGCAGCATCCAATACACGCTCACCACGAGGAGTGGCGACAGCGGCCGGAATCGCAGCAATCACATCGTTGAAACCAAGTCCTGACGCATCAACGGCTTTCTGCAGTTCGTTGATTTCGTAGCTGTCCTTGCAGAGACGTTGCTCAGAAACGAAAGTTGTGAATTCTTCTTCACGTGCATGTTCCTTGACGCTCTTATCAATGAGTTCATCGACTCCACGCAAAGTGAGCGTTTCTTTTCCATCTGCAAGGAAAGCTGGAAGATCAGAGAGAAGACGCGCATCAATCTGATATCTCTGCTTCGCTTCATCGAGAGTGAAACGACGTCCAACCCATAGTTCGCCGTACTTTGCATCACGATAGAAAGCATCGGTATCGCGTGTAGAACGTGGATGGATGTAAAGATAAGTTAAGTGCGAGTCGCCGTTTGGCTCGAGAACCAAGACAGCATCTGCCGTTGAATCCGCACCCTCAACACCGCTGTAGTAAACAAAGGCGCTGTGGGGACGGTAGTTGTAATCGGTGTCATTGGCGCGAACCTTTAGGCCACCTGCGGGAAGTACTAGGCGGATGCCTTTGTAGTTCGCTGAAAGAACTTGTCGACGTGAAAATGCGTAAGTAACTACCTCAAGTGGCGCGAGGCCTGTGAGATCTGATGGCGCCCACCCTGACTTCATAAAGTTAGCGAAGAGATCTGATGGCGCCTCATCGTGGATGCGCTTTGCCTTCTTTGTCACAACATCTGCATTTTCATTGTTCATGCCCTAAATCCTACGCTCAATATCACCTCTCGAACAGAGGATGCAGAAATAATTTGGGTTGATATCCTTTGCGCACTTAGATATTTCAGTGCAGAAATAGGGGCTATTACACGTGTCGACAATCTTTGAGACAGATGCAACGCTTGATCCATTAACAACAAAAGCGGTGGCTCGAACCAAAGAGTTAATGCAGCAATCTGACAAGCTGCGTGATCGTCGTGAAAAGGCCAACCGCAAGCGCGTTGCTCGCCTCTTCAAAGATCCCCAAGCTATTGAAGCGACTATCACTCTTACCGATGAAGTAATGCGTATTAGCTCGGTTAAATCATCTTCACGAATCTTCCGCCGCGCTGCAAAGAAGGCGAGCATCATCGGTTTCGGATTTATCAACGGCCTCGGACTTCACTTTATTGGAGTTGTTTCGCGGATTCTCCCCGGCCCAATCGTTGCTGTCGTTCACCAACGTGTCCGCGCTCTATCAAAAGATTTGATTCTTGCATCTGAAGTTGAGAACCTCTCTAAGCACCTCAATAAGCGCTCAAAGAGCGGACTAGCTCTTAATATCAACGTTTTGGGTGAAGCTGTTCTCGGCGATCATGAAGCAGAGATTCGTTTCCAATCAATCCTTGAAATGATTCGTCGCCCGGAAGTTAATTACATTTCCGTCAAACTTTCTTCTATTGTCGCGCAGTTAATCATCATTGACTTCAATGGCTCCATTGATCGCGTCTCAGAGAAGATGCGCATCCTCTATCGCGAATCGCAGAAGCATGGCGTCTTCGTTAACTTGGATATGGAGGAGTACCGCGATCTTCCTATGACAGTGGCTGCATTTAAGCGAGTATTGAGTGAAGATGAATTCGCAACAATGAAAGCCGGCATCGTTCTTCAGGCTTACTTACCCGAGTCACATGCCTTCTTTGCAGAGCTCGTTGAATGGTCGAAAGAGCGTTATGCAAAGACTGGTGGCAGCATCAAGGTTCGCCTTGTAAAGGGTGCAAACCTTGCGATGGAGCGTGCAGAAGCAGAACTTCACGGATGGAGCCCTGCCCCTTATCGCACCAAATCTGATGTTGATGCCTCTTATGTACGTCTTGTTGATGCAGCGCTTCGCCCCGAACATTCAAAGGCAGTCCGTATCGGAATCGCTTCACACAATCTCTTCCATATGACATGGGCGCTAGAAGTAGCAAAGCTTCGTAAAGTTGTTGATCAGGTAGATATTGAGATGCTTGAAGGTATGGCAAATGCAGAAGCGCTTGCTGTTACCCGTGCGGGACAACCAGTGCTGCTCTATGCGCCGGTAACGCGCAAGGATGATTTTGCAGCTGCAGTTGCTTACTTAGTGCGACGGCTTGATGAGAACACATCAGATGAGAACTATCTCAAGGCTGCTTTTGAGATTTCAAAGAACCCTACAAAGTTTGCAGAACAAGAAGAGCGCTTCATTAATTCCGTTAAGGAGCGCCACACCATTACTACTCAATCTCTGCGTCATATTGACCACGGGCAAGCAGTAGGACTGACATTTGAAAATGAAGCTAATGCCGATCCAACTGAGCCAAAGTTCATCAAGGCGATTACAACTGCTCTGAAAAAGGTTCGTGCAATTAAAGACCAGGAAATCCCACTTGTTATCGCTGGAAAAGAAATCTTCACCAAGGAACAAGAAGAAGGTCGCGACCCTTCTGACAATGGCAAGGTCTGGTATCACTACTCAGTTGGATCAGCTAAGGATGTAGATAAGGCGATTGAAACCGCTAAGAAGGCGCAAGAGAAGTGGGCAGCAAAGACCATCGAAGAGCGCGCAGAAATATTATTTAACGCAGCGAAGGTCATGCAGAAGGCGACAGTTGAAACTATCGCTGTTATGTCACGCGATGCTGGAAAGACTGTCGCTGAAGCTGATCCAGAAGTTGCCGAAGCAATTGACTTTGCACGTTTCTATGCAACGAGCGCTCAGAATTTCGGAGAATCAACACCGCTTGGAACAATTCTTGTAGTTCCACCATGGAACTTCCCTTATGCAATTCCAATGGGTGGAGTCTGTGCAGCGCTAGCTGCAGGAAACACCGTCATCCTTAAGCCAGCGCCTGAAACAGTTGCAACAGCATGGGAGATCGTTAGCCACCTCTGGGAAGGTGGCGTCCCAGGTGATGTTCTGCAATTCCTTCCGATGCGCGATGATGAAAACGGCAAGTACCTCGTCACACATCCAGAGATCGATGGTGTGATTCTCACAGGGTCATTTGATACCGCATCGCTCTTCACTTCATGGCGACCAGAGATTAATTTGATGGCAGAGACAAGCGGTAAGAATGCAGTATTAATCAGCGCATGCGCAGATATCGATGCAGCCGTTAAGGATCTCGTTCAATCAGCCTTTGGGCATGCCGGACAGAAATGTTCTGCTGCATCTCTTGCAATCGTTGATACCAATATCTACAACGATCCCGCTTTCGTGCGCCAACTTAAAGATGCCGTTGAATCTCTCAAGGTAGGAGCAGGCTGGGATTTCTCAACAACGGTTGGCCCCATCATCCGCGAATCAGAGAGCGCACTTACTCGCGCGCTTACACAATTAGAGCCAGGTGAGACGTGGCTTGTTGCACCAGAACAACTTGATAAAGCTGGTTTGATGTGGCGTCCTGGCGTGAAGCTTGGCGTTAAGCCACAGTCATGGTCACATCGCAACGAGTGGTTTGGTCCAGTACTTGCAGTGATTGAGGCTCCTGATTTTGATACAGCAATCACGTGGCAGAACGAGACAGATTTTGGGCTTACCGCTGGCATTCAATCACTCGATGAGAAAGAGTGCGAAGAGTGGATCAACCGCGTTGAAGCAGGCAATCTCTATGTGAACCGCGGAATCACCGGTGCAATAGTTAACCGTCAACCATTTGGTGGATGGAAGCGCTCATCGGTCGGTCCCAATGCTAAGGCTGGCGGGTTGAATTACGTCAACACGCTTCGCAACTGGCCACGTGTAACAAATCTTGAAGCATCTATCTACGGTGTTAATACATGGTGGAATAAAGTTGGTTCACAAGCTATTGATCGCACCGGTCTAGTCGTTGAACGAAACTTCCAACGTTATCGCCGATATTTAAATCCGATAGTGGTTGTTGTAGATGAATCAACAACACAGGCAGAGAAATCACTCATCCATCACATCGAAGAGACAATGGGTGTACAAATAATCTTCACAACCGATCTCGCTGATGTGGAACAGGAATATTCACGTGTCCGATGGCTTGCATCTAGTAAGCCTCCAATTCTGGAAGCAATGCAGCATGGAATTACCGTTGATTATCGTCCTATTGCACAGCGCGGAGATATCGAAGCCTCTCGCTGGTTGCTCGAGCAATCTGTAGCAATTACATATCACCGCTACGGAAATCCCAACGGTGGGCCAAAACCTGTCTGCGCTGGACTTTAGCGGGTGACGATGTGAAGAAGAAGATGTCACAAACTCGTGCACCATCAATGATTGACGTAGCAAACCTCAGCGGGGTTTCTCATCAGACGGTTTCACGAGTTCTCAACAATCACGAGAATGTGAGTGAAAAGACGCGAGCCAAAGTCGTGAAGGCGATGAATGAGTTGGGCTACACGCCAAACTTAACTGCTCGAGCGTTGGTTACAGGAAAGACTGCAACGATCGGCGTACTCAGCCATGACACGACCCTCTTTGGGCCAGCATCAACGTTGCATGCAGTGCAATCCGCTGCTCGCGAAAAGGGATACAAGACCTCGATTTACTCGCTAAAGAGCGAAGATAAAGAATCGATTATCTTTGGTATCAGAGAACTGATGAGCGATGGAGTAGATGGCATCGTCATAATCGCTCCTCAGATTAAGGGAGCCTCCCAAGTAAGTGATGTTATTGGAAGCTTTCCAGCGGTCCTTGTCGAAAATGAATCCACAGCTTCACTTCCATCGGTAAACGTCGATCAACTCTTTGGCGCTAAGGAAATTACCAAACATCTAATAGATCTAGGACATACGAAGATTGCTCATATCTCTGGTCCAAAAGATTGGTATGAAACAAGTCGACGCCTCAAGGGATTTAAGAGCGCCATGACGGGCAGTAAATTGGACACAACCTTTATCTGGGAAGGCGACTGGTCCGCCCAATCTGGATACGAATGCGCAAAAGAGATTGTAAAGAATAGAAAAATAACAGCGATCGTTGCCGGCAATGATGCAATGGCGCTCGGTGCGCTCAAGGCGATTGGCGAAGCTGGGCTTCAGGTCCCTCGAGATATCAGCCTTGTGGGCTTTGATGATCTACCCGAATCACGATTTTTAACCCCATCACTTACTACCGCCCGCCAAGATTTTCATGCAGTGGGAGAACAGGCGCTATCGGTTCTACTTGGACTCATCAATGACCGTTCCGCTCGCATGAATGTTGCAATTAAGCCTGAAATCTTGATTCGAGAAAGCACCGCAAAAGTTCGGTCTTAACCTCTGAGATAAAAAGGTTTGGTTTATTCCGAAAGAGATATACATTCTCTGCCGTGAGAATTCGCACCCACCCAGTTGCAGTAATTTTCTTCGTCGCGCTCTCTTCATACTTTCTCATTCCCCTTCTGTGGCTGACGATGAGCGCAACTAAATCAGGCTATGAACTTCAGACGACCTCTTGGTATAAATTTGGTCAAACCTTCTTACTCTTTGAAAACATCAAAACCCTATTCACCTATCCAGGGACTCTCTATCCCACCTGGATGATGAACTCTCTGACGTATGCATTGACCTCAACGACGATCGCTGTAGTTGTTTGTACGTTATCCGGTTTTGCTCTTGCGATTTACTCATTTAAGGGAAGCAAAATAATTCAGGGATTAGTTCTATTCCTTGCAATGGTCCCCGCAACAACCCTTGTTCTTCCCCTGTACCTAATGTTTGCGGGTCTCAATCTGATTGAGACCCGGTGGGCGATAATTCTCCCCGGAACCGTTTTCCCTCTAGGAACATTTATCGTTTTTTACTATCTGAAGTCGACGCTCAATTACGAAACCATTGATGCGGCTAGATTAGATAGAGCTGGCGAATTGCGAATCTTTTTTAAGATAGCGCTGCCAGCTGCGCAACCAGCTATTGCAATCGTCTTTCTTTTTAGCTTTATCCAAAATTGGAATTCATATCTACTGCCCATGATTATGCTGAGTGAGCCTAAGCTGTATCCGCTCACTGTTGGCCTCGGTACAAGTTATGGTGGACCAGCTTTAGTCATTGGCGCCTTTGTCGCCATGCTTCCTGTGCTCTTCGTCTTTTTAAGTATGCAACGGTTGGTAGATATCAATCGGTTGCTCCACGGCTCCAGCAGAAAGAAAGAGTGGACCTTAGACCCCAAAGAAAAGAATGGAAGTGCTATTTTGAAGCCTATGAGCGATGCAACGGAGAAGGTAAAGCTAAGAGTCAACGGAGCTGATGGATTACGCGCAATCGCCTGTCTATTGGTTCTCTTTCACCATGCAGCACAGCGATTTAATCCTGAATTCTCTGCAGAGTGGATCAAGGCGCTTCACTTTGCAGGTTGGCGAAGTGAAGTTGGCGTCGCGCTCTTCTTCGTTCTCTCGGGTTGCTTGCTATCGATGCCTTTTTGGCACTCATATGTTAACGCTCTCAAAAGTCCATCACTGATTGCTTATGCGCGAAACCGTATTGCAAGAATTGTCCCTGGAGTTTGGCTTGCTCTAATAGTTTCTACACTCGTCACAGTAAAACTCTTAGATGGTGAATTTAACGCAGTGCGATTCTTCGCCGGCATGTTATTTATCTACAGCTTCCACTATAAGACTTTCTTCCCGGTCGACTCCAATGGACCTTTATGGACAGTCGGTCTTGAAGCATGGTGCTACCTCTGTCTACCAATAGTTCTACTGGTCATCTTCAAATTTAAGCGAAACATCAAAGTTGCATTTGCTGGAATGTTTGCATGGATTCTCTTCTTGCAATTGCTACAACCAGTTATCGTCGAAAAATTTATGACAGAAGATTATGAAAAGGGTTGGCAATTTGGCATGACGGGCGGCGCCAAGTTATGGATGCCGTACTGGAACTTCGCTAGCTTCTTTACCATGTTCCTCTTGGGCTCAGTTGCTGCACTTGCAATATGCGTGGTTCGAAGTAAAGGAATGGAACACTGGCGACGCTGGGATTACCTATCAATTACGGCGCTGATTGCAGCTACCTTCATAGTTCTACGATTTGAAATTCCAGGAACGCCCGATAGCTTTACTAAACAGGCCTATCTATCACCGTGGTACCCAGCGCTGATAGCGATAGCCCTCTTCGCTGCAGCCGTTGGGCGATCTTTCTATAAGATCTTAGATAACCGGCTATTTAGACATATTGCCCGCATCTCCTTCGGCCTCTACCTATGGCATTGGCTCTTCTTGATCATCGTCGAGCGGAAGCTAGGTAACGATTATTGGACAAATGGTGCAAATAACATTTATGCATGGCTAGGAATGATCACCTTTACCTATGGAGTGACCTGGGCCGTTGCGGGCTTGAGCTACAAGTACTTCGAAACCCCTATCTTGCGCTGGAACCGCCGTTCCCTCGCCAAGAAGGCTGAATCAACCTCTTTATAACGGTCCTATAACCTTCACGGAAAGTCCTTGACAGCGAAATTGTGAACGATAACATTTTCGCAATGCGCTGTGAGGCAGGCCACTCTCCGAGGGGTTTGTAAACAAGCAGCATCTTATAGCTATCGAAAGGAAGCATATGAACACAAGTAAGAAGCGTTATGTAAAGGTTTCGGCCATTGCACTCGCATCAGTACTCGCTGTAACTGGCTTTGCATCAGCTCCTGCTCATGCAGCTCCGGTGAAGATTAAGGTTTGGGCTTGGTATCCAAACATGAAGGAAGTTGTTGAGATCTTCAACGCTACTCACTCAGATGTACAAGTTGAGTGGACAAACGTTGGTGCTGGTGGAGATCACTACACCAAGATGAAGACTTGTATCAAAGCGAAAAAGGGTTGCCCTGACGTCGCAATGGTTGAGTTCCAAACGCTTCCTACATTCGCAATTCTCGATCCATTCGTTGACATGGCTAAGTACGGCGCAACCAATAAGGATGGCCGTTACGCAGCATGGGCATGGGCTCAGTCAACAAGCGGCAAGCGTGTAAACGCTATTCCAGTCGATGGTGGACCAATGGCGATGTTGTACCGTAAGGATCTCTTTACAAAGAACAACATCAAGGTTCCAACAACATGGGCTGAATACAAGACTGCTGCAGAAGCAATCAAGAAGGTAAATCCAAACCAGTTCATCGCTACATATGGAAATGACCCAGGTTGGATCACAGGACTTATGTTGCAAGGTGGATGTAAGCCATACAAGTACAACTCAACAGTCTCTAAGACAAATGTTGGAATTAAACTTAACCAAGCTTCATGTAAGAAAGTCTTGAACTACTGGGGCGATCTCGCAACTAAGAAGTTGGTTGATGACAAGTCATTCTGGGCAACAGATACAGGTAAGGGTTACGACACAGGTCAGTACTGGACTTGGGTTGCAGCTGGATGGTCACCTGGATATCTTTCAGGTCAGCTCAAGGACACACTTGGTGACTGGGCAGTTGCACCAACACCACAGTGGACAGCAGGAGCAGATGTTCCTGGCAACTGGGGTGGTTCAAGCTTTACAGTTATGAACCAGACCAAGAATGCAGCTCTAGCTACCAAGGTAGCAATGGAGCTCTACCCACCACAGAAGAAGATTACAAAGGGTTCTGCTTGGGATATCGGACTTAACTCCGCATTCCTCTACCCACTTGTAACAAGTGTTGAAAACAACGCTGAGTTCAAGGGCTACACATACAAGATCTTCGGAGATCAGAAGGTCAATCCAATTTATGTGAATGCTTCTAACAAGCTCGGCACATTTGAGTGGACACCGTTCCAGGACTTCGTTTACTCCACCATGGGTGACGAAACAACACTGGCGCTCACAGGAAAAGCTTCCTGGGGCTCCATCCTAGATACAGTGCAAGCCAAAGTTGTTGCATACGCCAAGAAGCAAGGCTTCAAGGTAACTCAATAACACAGTAGTTTGGTTGTGGCGCTCTATTTGTTAGAGCGCCACAACTAAACATTATTAAAAAAGAGTTTTTCAGCCAGAGAGGGCAAAGTATGAAACTGAAACAATCCATAACAGCGTGGCTGTTCATGACGCCATTTTTATTGGTGGCTTTAGTTTTTCTCGTTGCGCCTCTGATTTACGCATTTAATCTCAGTACCCAGACAGATACATTGGTCGGCGGCGTTGAATTTGTTGGGTTCGAAAACTACGGAGCTACGCTGACAGACCCTATGTTCCTTGAGGGCGTAAAGAGAGTATTTCTCTTCGGTGTAATCCAGATTCCAATCATGTTGGGTCTTTCAACTATTGGCGCGTTAATGATCGATGTTTTCAATACACGCCTTGCTAGAACCTTCCGACTCATCGCTTTCATGCCGTACGCAGTTCCTGGCGTTGTCGCCGCGTTGATGTGGGGATTCCTTTACAGCAAATCCTTCGGACCCTTTGTGGGCATCTTCGAATCTATCGGATTTGAAAAATTTAACTTTTTTACTCCCGCAGTATTTATCTACTCGATGTCGAATATCATCACGTGGGCATGGACCGGCTACAACATGATCATTATCTACTCAGCCCTTCAAGGTCTCCCACGAGAAATGTATGAAGCGGCAATTGTTGATGGAGCTAACCAGAGACAGATCGCCTTCCGAGTGAAGTTGCCAGCAGTCAAGAACGCTATTTTACTTACAGCAATCTTTGCCATTATCGGAACGATGCAGATCTTCACTGAGCCAAGAATTCTTTCTCGATACACCAACGCTGTAAGCGCAGGGTATACACCAAATATCTACTCCTTTAACTTAGCTTTTGTTCAATCCCAATTTAATTACTCAGCCGCGGTCTCTTTCACCTTAGCAATAGTGATCTTCGTTATAACGGCCTTCGTCCTTGCTTTCACTAGAAGAAAGGCAAAAAGTGCATCATGAAAATCGCAACTAAGAAAGCGGGATATCTTCGCCCACGTAGCAATATTGCCAACGTAGCGATGCTGTTGGCGATCGGATACTTCATCATTCCGATTATCTGGGTTTTCGTGAACTCTACGAAGAATAACGAGCAACTCTTTAATACTTTCTCACTCTGGTTTCCAGATGACTGGAACCTATTAACCAACCTGTCTGCACTCGCCACAGAAGAGGGCGGCGTCTATCTGACATGGTTTAGAAATACGATCCTATATGCGGTTAGTTCCGCAGTCGGAGCAACAATTGTCTGTGCGATGGGTGGCTATGCCCTTGCACGATTTGCCTTCAAGGGAAAAATTTTCCTTGAAGCTTCAATCCTTTCCATGGTGATGGTGCCAGCGACAGTGCTCGTTATGCCTCTATACCTCATGCTCTCAAAGTTAAACTTGGTAAATACCATTTGGGCTGTAATTTTGCCTTCACTGCTTAGCCCATTTGGAGTCTTCCTTGTGAAGGTATTTATCGAATCCTCGATACCTGATGAAATTCTGCAAGCTGCCAGAATTGATCGAGCCGGAGAATTCAGAATTTTTTGGCAGATTGTTCTACCGATGCTACGTCCAGCTTTAGTAACAGTCTTTCTCTTCTCGCTCGTATCAAGCTGGAATAACTTCTTCCTACCTCTTGTTATGTTGAGTGAGCAGAAGTACTACCCACTCACCGTAGGTCTGGCCGCTTGGTTTAATCAGGCCTCACAAGAGGGCGGAAACTCAATTCTCTTCAATTTGGTTATTGCCGGCTCATTAGTAGCGGTGATTCCATTGATTATTTCATTCATTTTCCTTCAGCGTTACTGGCAGGGTGGAATCAGCGCAGGCTCAGTTAAATAATGTAATCAAGCTCATCGAAGAGCGAAAAACTCAAACCCCAAAGAAAAGGAAAAAATGTCTAAGTCAAAGATTGTTGTCGATCGCCACTTCGAAATTTCAGAGATTGATGAACGTGTATATGGCTCTTTTGCTGAGCATATGGGCCGCTGCATCTACGGAGGAATCTACGAACCAGATTCCTCTTTTTCAGATGAGAATGGATTCCGCAAGGATGTTATGGAGCTCGTCAAGGAGCTTGGCGTCACAATGGTGCGATATCCAGGTGGAAACTTTCTCTCAGGCTATGACTGGAAAGATGGAATCGGTCCTAAAGAGGATCGCCCAGCTCGCTTAGATTTGGCGTGGCATGGCCTTGAGACAAACCAATTCGGTCTAGATGAATTTATGGTCTGGGCAGATAAGACAGATATCGAACCGATGATGGCGGTTAATCTCGGAACTAATGGATTGAAAGAAGCGCTAGACCTCATCGAATATACAAATGTTGATGCTAAGTCGAAGTGGGCGCAAGAGCGCGTTAAGAATGGACACTCAAAGCCATACGACATCAAAGTTTGGTGTCTCGGAAATGAGATGGATGGTCCTTGGCAACTTGGACATAAGAACGCCGAAGATTATGCAACCCTTGCAGCAGATGTTGCACGTGGCATGCACCAGATCGGTGAAAATCTTCAGTTAGTTGCATGCGGAAGCTCAAATCGCTCCATGCCAACATTTGGCGCATGGGAAGAGACTGTTCTTGAGAAGACCTACGACCTCGTAGATCACATCTCGCTCCACACGTACTATGAAGATCTAGGGGACACTCAAGAATTCTTGATTATCTCTACCGACTTGGATTACATGATTAATGAAGTCTGTAATGTGGCTGATGCTGTGAAGGCAAAACTTCGTAGCAAGAAGACAATTACCCTCTCACTTGATGAGTGGAATGTCTGGAATCTCTCTCAATTCCAATCAATGGAGCGACCAAAAGAGTGGCTTCCTGCTCAGCGCGTGATTGAAGATGAGTACACATTTAAGGATGCAGTTGTTCTAGGAAACTTGCTCATCAGTATTTTGCGCCGCAGCGATAGAGTCAAGATGGCCTGTATCGCACAGTTGGTCAATGTGATCGCGCCTATCCGTGCCGAGGCTAACCAGCCAGCATGGCGTCAGACAACCTTCTATCCATTTGCATATACATCACGTTTTGGTCGTGGAAAGACTCTCATCACGAGAGTTGAAGCACCTGCGATTAACTCTGCTCGATTTGGCGATGTGAACGCCATTGATGCAATCACAACATACGATGAAAAGAGCAAGAAAGTTGCAATCTTCATCGTCAACCGTTCACTCACGGAGACAATCGATACATCAATCTTGCTCTCTGGATTTAAAAATCTAAAGATCGTAGATCAGGTAACGATGGCTGGAAGCGATTGGATGGCTACAAATAATGCAAGCAATCCAGATAAGGTAAAACCAGCTACCGATATCAACGCAACTGTGAGCGATAAAACAATTAACGTAAACCTTGCACCTGTCTCATGGCAGGTTATCCACGTCTCTGTCGACGCTGATTAAGAGTTAGATTTGCGTTAAAAATGAGTAGCGATAAATATGTAATTGGAGTCGATTACGGCACCCTCTCTGGGCGCGCACTGCTGGTGCGCGTTCGAGACGGGGCCGAATTGGCGACGGCTGAGCATAAATATTCACATGCAGTTGTTGAAGATACCCTTCCTTCATCGGGGGCAAAACTTCCACCTGATTGGGCTCTCCAGATTCCTTCTGATTACATAGATGTTCTTAAAGTGACGATTCCACAGGTACTTGAGATTTCAGGTATCGACTCCAATGATGTGATTGGAATTGCAACGGATTTCACCGCCTGCACAGTTCTGCCTGTCACAGAAGATGGCACACCACTGAGTGAGCTGCCAAAGTTTAAAGATAACCCACATGCCTATGTAAAACTTTGGAAGCATCACTCAGCTCAACCACATGCAGATCGAATCAATGACCTTGCTCATTCTCGTAAAGAACGATGGATATCTCGCTATGGTGGAAAGATCTCTTCCGAGTGGGAGTTCGCAAAGGCTCTGCAGCTACTTGAAGAGAGCCCAGAAGTCTATGAAGCGATGCGCTATTGGGTCGAAGCTGCCGATTGGATTGTGTGGCAGCTCTGTGGGCGCTACACGCGAAATATTTGTACCGCCGGCTATAAGGGCATTTATCAAGATGGAAGTTATCCATCGCGTGAATATTTATCTGCGCTCAATCCACAATTTGCAGACTTTATTGCCGAAAAACTTGATCACCAATTAGGAGAACTCGGCGATAAGGCCGGAGCTCTTTCTCTAGAGGCGGCAGCGTGGACAGGACTTCCAGCTGGAATTGCTGTCGCAGTTGGCAATGTGGATGCACATGTAACTGCCGCTGCAGCAAACGCTGTAAATCCAGGGCAGATGGTTGCGATCATGGG
Organism: Candidatus Nanopelagicaceae bacterium; assembly: GCA_965268015.1. Taxonomy (GTDB): domain Bacteria; phylum Actinomycetota; class Actinomycetes; order Nanopelagicales; family Nanopelagicaceae; genus Planktophila. The sequence goes on along the minus strand of OZ254154.1, from coordinate 1,255,815 downwards.
CACCTCGACATGTCATGTGATGGTCTCTGATGTTCTAGAAGAAGTTCCAGGAATGTGCGGAGTCGTTGCCGGCGGAATTGTCTCTGGAAAGCTTGGATACGAAGCGGGACAGAGCGGTGTCGGCGATATTTTTGGGTGGTTTGCAAATAATTATGCATCTGCTGAATATCAGGAGAAGGCAAAGAGCGAAGGCGTCGATATCCACACATATCTCTCTAATCTCTCGGCAGAACAACCTGTCGGAGCACACGGTTTAATCGCCCTCGACTGGCAGAGTGGAAATAGATCTACCCTTGTAGATCATCAGCTCTCAGGGCTAATCATTGGTATGACTCTCTCAACACGTCCTGAGGAGATTTACAGAGCGATAGTTGAGTCCACTGCTTTTGGAGCACGAAAAATTGTCGAGACTTTTAATTCATCCAAGGTTCCAGTTAAAGAGTTTATTGCAGCCGGTGGTTTAACAAAGAATAAGTTTGTCCTTCAAATTTATGCAGATGTGCTTAATATGCCAATTACGATCATTAAATCTCAACAAGGACCAGCCTTAGGATCTGCTATTCATGCCGCTGTCGCAGCAGGCGCCTACAAAGACATTATTGAAGCATCTGCCGCTATGGGTGGAGTTGCTGAGGATAGATACATCCCTAACTCTGAGAACGCAGCGATCTACAATGAGCTATACAAGAGATATGACACGCTCTATGAAGAGTTTGGCCACAACTCAATGATGCATGACCTTCGAGATATTAGAGACCGAGCGCTATTGAAAGGGAGAAATCATGGTTGATAAAAAAACTCGACTCAAGATTTCTGATCTCAATATTGATCTCCAGCTCTTTGGTCTCGTTCAATGGACATCCGGAAATGTCTCAGAGAGACTTCCAGATGGAAAGAGTTTCATCATTAAGCCAAGTGGAGTCAGCTATAGCGAGCTACAGCCATCCATGATGGTCATTTGTGATCTTGAAGGGCAGGTCCTGGAGGGTGACCTTGCCCCATCGAGTGATACCGCCGCCCATGCATATGTGTATAGGAATATGCCCCATGTAAATGGTGTTGTTCATACACATTCCAATTACGCATCTGCATGGGCGGCAATCCAAGAACCAATTCCTTGCGCCTTAACAGCTATGGCCGATGAGTTTGGCGGAGATATTCCACTCGGTCCATTCGCACTGATAGGTAATGACGATATTGGCAAAGGTATTGTTGAAACTTTGACTGGCCATCGCTCACCTGCTGTGTTGATGAAGAATCACGGAGTCTTTACTATCGGCAAAGATGCTGTTTCTGCAGTGAAAGCTGCGGTAATGTGTGAAGACGTTGCAAAAACCTTATGGATAGCCCGCACGATGGGCACCATTAAACGCATCGATCAAGCGAGCATCGATGCTCTATATGCAAGATATCAAAATGTTTACGGGCAAAAGGGAGAGGAACTATGAGTCAACTAGGCAGCCAGAAGTATGAAGTGTGGTTCTTGACGGGCACTCAGAACCTTTATGGCGATGAAACCTTGAAGCAAGTGGCAGAACAATCTTCAGAGGTCTCCAAACTCTTAGCATCCAACCTCAACTCTCCCGTAGAGATTGTATGGAAACCAATTTTGAAAACTGGTGAAGAGATTCGCCAAGTAATGCAAGAGGCATCTTCTGCAAATAATTGCATCGGTGTCATTGTGTGGATGCATACATTCTCTCCGGCAAAGATGTGGATCTCAGGTCTCCACGCGCTTACCAAGCCGCTACTTCATCTCCATACTCAAGCAAACTCATCTCTTCCTTGGGCGACAATTGATATGGACTTTATGAATCTCAACCAAGCTGCTCATGGAGATCGTGAACACGGCCATATTCAAGCTCGCATGAAAAACGGGAGAAAGATTGTCGTAGGCCACGTCTCAAGCCCGACAGTTCAAAGAAGAATTTCGAATTGGACCCGCGCTGCTATTGGTTGGCACACAGCCCAGAATCTCAAGCTTGCTCGCTTTGGCGACAATATGCGTTATGTAGCAGTCACTGACGGAGATAAGACTGGCGCACAGATAAAACTAGGCTTCTCTGTCGAAGCCTATGGAGTCAATACTCTTGTCGACGCTGTAGCAAAGGTTTCCGATAAGGAGATCGATGCACTCATTCCAGAGTATCTCTCCGCCTATGACGTAGTAGATGAACTCAAGCCCGGTGGTGCTCGCCATGACTCTCTGCGATATGCAGCATCACAAGAAATCGCGTTGAAGAAATTACTGACAGCAGGAGATTTTGGCGCATTCACAACTAACTTCGAAGATCTTGGCGGATTGCGCCAGCTTCCTGGCCTTGCCGTTCAACGCCTTATGGCGCAGGGCTATGGATTTGGTGGAGAAGGAGATTGGAAGACTTCAGCCTTCCTACGAATTGTGAAGTCGATGACGGCAGGTCTTGAAGGGGGTACATCCTTTATGGAGGATTACACCTATCACTTTGGACCTGGTGAAGCGAAAGTTCTTGGAGCTCATATGCTCGAAGTGTGCCCAACGATCGCATCGACAAAACCAAAACTTGAGATTCATCCATTAGGAATTGGTGATCGTGAAGATCCAGTTCGCCTAGTCTTTGATGCAACTCCGGGATCGGGCTTTGTAACATGCCTAACCGATATGGGAGATCACTACAGAATTGTTACCAATGAAATTGAGGTCATCAAACCCGATGCTCCATTGCCAAATCTCCCAGTTGCTCGCGCAGTGTGGAAGCCACTTCCATCACTTGAAGTATCGGCAGAATCTTGGATCTATGCAGGTGGCTCACACCATACTGTTATGACAACTGCACTTGATATCGAAGTGATGCAAGATTTTGCTGAGATTGCAGGCGTTGAACTCTTAGAGATAAATGCTGAAACAAATGCGCAAGTTTTCCGACACAATATTCGCTGGAATTCCGCCGCGCTAAAATTTCAGGGATAGTTTGTGACCCCTGAAGTAGAAATTCAATACGGAGACTACGTAGCTCGGATTCGACGAGAAGGCGGGGGCTTGAGTTCGCTCTCTTACAAGGGGCGTAATCTCGTTGATCCCTTTCAAGCGAGCGACCCTAGATTTTTTCGTGGAGATGTACTTGCACCGTGGCCCAATCGAATTGCTGACGGAAAATATGAGGTCGAAGGAAAAAGTTACACAGTAGCGATCAATGAAGCTGAACGAAGAACTGCACTTCATGGTCTGGTCTTCTCACTGTTGTGGGAAGTACTCGATGCTTCTCAAGATCACCTTCGCTTAGGGGTAGATCTTCCCGCTAGCAGCTCCTATCCAACCTCTCTCCATCTCGAGGTTACGTATCGTCTTAGCGCTGATGGATTATCAATATCAATCTCAGCTGAAAATACTGGTAGCGCCAAGGCGCCGTATGGAGTTTCTATTCACCCGTATTTGATTGCCAGTGAAGGTCAGTCAGTCGATCAATGGACGCTCAAACTTCACAGCAATGAGGTTTTAGATGTTGATGAAGTTCGTTTACTTCCAATCGCCCTGAAGAGTTGTGAAGAAATGAATTTCGATTTTCGGGACGGCGCAAAAATCGGTACACGATTTATTGATCACGCATTTACAGTTGATGACAGTAAGCCGCGAACAATCTCACTACGTGCAGATAACGGCGATGGCGTAGCGATGACGTTTGATGAGACCTCTTACTGGGTTCAGATCCACACCGCCGATCGCGATGGTGGAGATACTTCACGGAGATGCCTAGCTGTTGAACCTATGACGTGTCCACCAGATGCATTTAGATCCGGGGAAGATCTCATTTGGCTTGGCGCAGGAGATAAAACAGAAAGTTCATGGAGAATCCAAAACCTATAAGGAGAAGAAGATGAAGAGTAGAAAAATCGGCGCATGGAACGTACCTGCAATGGGGCTTGGATGTATGCCACTTTCTGGGATGCCACATTCACGCCTCAATATGCTCGATGATCGCCCAGGTGCCATTGCGGTAATTCATGCTGCCCTTGATGCAGGCGTCAGACTTCTCGATACAGCTGACATTTACTCTGCCTATTGGGATCAATTCGGCCATAACGAAGTCTTGGTTGCAGAAGCGGTGAAATCTTGGAACGCACCTGATGCGAAGAAGAAGGAGATTCTCATTGCAACAAAGGGTGGAATCACTCGTGGCCCTGGTGAATCGTGGGGACGTGCAGCCTCTGTTGACTACTTACTCAGAGCGGCAGAAGCTTCAGCGCTCCGACTTGGCGTCGAGCAGATTGATCTATGGCAGCACCACCGTCTAGATCCAACCATTCCATTTGAAACTCAATTTGAGAATGTTCTAGTTCTTAAGGAACGTGGTCTTGTGAGAGAGATTGGCGTGAGCAATTACAACGCCAAGCAGCTAACGATTGCACTTGGAATTGCTGGAAAAGGTGGAATTGCATCAGTTCAGAATGAGCGCAGCCCAAAGTATTTAAGAGAGTCTGATGTCCTCAAAGTCTGCGAAGATAATGCGGTCGCATACTTGCCATGGTCACCTCTGGGTGGAGTTGGTGCAGATCCTGCTAGCCGCGAATTCAACTCAGTCATTCAAGAGATTGCTAGCGCTAAGTCAGTCTCACCATTTGCCTTAACGATTGCTTGGCACCTACACAGTTCACCAACAATTATTCCTATTCCAGGGGCCACCAAAGTTTCATCGGTACTTGATTCATTCTCTGGACTTGAGATCGATCTCTCTGCAGATGAGATGGCACGTATCAATTCAAGTCTCAAAGGCGACCCAGGAGTTCCACCAGATCTCTTTGCGCAGCCAGCTTATAGAGGCTAAAAAGATTAGGTCAGGGGCACGAGTGGAATCTCATCCACTCGGCTCTTGATATCTACTCTTCTATTGCCTTTAGCTGAAACCAAGATTGATTCCATAACTTCGAGAACGTGTGCACCCAGCGCACCAGAAGCTCGGTGAGCTCTATTTTCTGCAATCGCTGCAGCCATTTCGGATAATCCGAAACCTCGCCCAGATGATTTATAGCCGGCCTTCTCTTCAACTGTGCGCCACTCTCTATTGTCATCTGTGTAGAGCTCAGGCGAATCATTAAATTTGTTTGGGTCTGGAACGATAATTGTTCCCTTTGTTCCGTAAACCTCGATTGTTGGAAGACGAGATCCCCACACTTCAAAGCTCACCATGATCGTTGATTGCGCACCTGATTCATGAGTTAAGAGAGCAGAGATATGAGTTTCTACTTCTACAGATATGGGAGTCTTCGCTAACTCTCCTGTGTGCACTGTTCTACTTCTATTCGACCGCGTTGAATTTCCTACAACGTTGACGACGGGACCAAGGAGGAAAACGAGTGCTGTGAGGTAGTAAGGGCCCATATCCAAGAGAGGGCCGCCACCTTCAAGATAATAGAACTGAGGCGATGGATGCCAGAGTTCGTGACCCGGTGCGCTCCATGACGCTGTTGCTGCAAATGGTGAACCCACAGCGCCACTTTCAATGAGAAATTTAGAGCTTTGAATACCGGTTCCAAGAAATGTATCTGGGGCACATCCGACTCGGAGCCCCTTCTTTGCTGCGAGTTCGAGGACTGGCGCACCTTCTGCTACTGAGAGAGCGAAAGGCTTCTCAAGGTAGACATGTTTTCCATTATTGAGCGCCTTCAGATTAACCTCGGCATGAGATTGAGGAAGGGTTAGATTGAGAATCACATCTATTTCTGGATCTGTGTAAATCGAATCACCACTCAATGACTTCACTGAATGCGCGCGCGCAACCTCATCTTGGCGAGCAAGATTTAGATCAGAGACGCCAATCAGTTTAAGATTTGAAAGATTTGGGATATTAGCTAGGTATTGCGAACTAATATTTCCAACTCCAACGATGCCAACTCCTAGCGGCTTGCCCATAGCAGCCCCCTCTCAATTATTGTTCGGACGTTCTTATCTAGAACGACTTCAAGATTATGTCCGCAGGTAGTAACAAAGATTTTCCCCTTACCCCAGTTGCGGGTCCAGATTGCAGGAGAAGTGATTTCACGGTTCCAAGGATCCCAAGGGCGAACTTTCTGTGTTGTAGTTGCAAGCACATCGTTGTAGTCATCGTGAAGAATCCAATATTGCTCAGTAACAAGGTTGAAATCTGATAAATCGGATGTAATCGGATGGCTTCTACCCAACTCGGTTATGTTAATTGTGAATGGAACGTAGTTATCGGACTGCTCACCGATTCTCTCCTCAGGAGCTTTACCGGGATGGTTAGCGAATTGCCCACCGAGCATCTGGAGGTAATCAGATGAATTTCGGTAAGAATCTGCAATTCCTCCGTGCCATCCACCGAATCCTGTGCCGTTAATGATCGCCTCTTGTAATCCCGCAAACTCTGCCTTTTCGATTGTATTCATCGTATTTGTCTGTTGGATGAGGTCGACCTGTGCCATGAATTCTGCATCTGCATAGATGGCAGGGGATTCTTCAACGCGTACCTTAAAGCCATTCTTTTCAAGGAACGGAATAAAGATATCTGTCGTCTCTATCGGCTGATGACCATCCCAGCCACCACGAACTACAAGCGCTTGTTTCATTGACCTTGCTCCTGACTGAGCTCTCCAAGTGGAAAATACTTCGGACACACTTCTAATTACTAACGGATTGTGTAACCACCATCGACCAGTAAATCCGCTCCATTAATCATGTCTGCTCCTGATGAGGCGAGAAAAACTGCTGCTGCAGCAATCTCTTCAGGTAGAGCAAACCTTCCTGTAGGTATTAGCTTCTTAAGGGCTTCACCCTTCTCTCCATCCCAGGCCTTCTTACCCAGTTCAGTGAGAACCACAGTTGGTGAGATTGAGTTCACGGTTATCCCGCGGTTGCCCCATTCGGATGCGAGAACTTTGGTTACTCCGATAACGCCGAATTTTGAAGCGCAATACGCTGCATGGTCATGTAGAGCAATCGACCCAGCCTGAGAAGCAAGATTGATGATTTTGCCGCTGCCTCGTTCTAGCATCTTCTTTCCAACAGCCTGAGACATGAAGAAAGTTCCGCTGAGGTTTACCGCAATTGTTTTATCCCAAGCAGATTGTTGTAGCTCTTCAGCAGGAGCAAGGGCGACAATTCCAGCGCTATTGATCAAGATATCAATCTTTCCATGCTGGCTTATTACTGCCTCAACAGTGGAATGTATTGAATCAGGTGAGGTGACATCACAGAGATGTGCTGAAGATCCGTTTCCAAGTCCCTGCGCAAACTTCTCTGCCGTTTCTAGCTGTACATCTGCAACGGCGACGGTAACGCCCTTTGCTGCAAAAGTTTCTGAGATGGCCCGACCAATGCCGGATGCGCCACCTGTAATGACTGCAACTTTGCCGTTTAGTGGAAATGACATATCGATACTCATGGCTATTCTCCGTCTCGGTTGCTTTCTTCAAAGGCGATGATTTCAGCGACCTTTTCTGCAGATTGTGATTTAGTATCAAATTGGTAGCCAAGCCACTCATCAACTAAGCGTTTTGCAAGCTCGAGACCAATAACTCGTTGGCCCATACATAAAATCTGCGCATCATTACTCAGGATTGATCTCTCTACAGAGTAAGAATCATGTGCAGTAACTGCGCGAATTCCTTTAACTTTATTTGCGCTAATTGCCATGCCTAAGCCGGTTCCACAAATAAGAATGGCTCTATCTGCTTGCGCGCTCTGCACCAATTCGGCGGCAGTGATGGCAACGCTTGGGTAGTTAATTGAGGTATCAGAACCGACACCGACATCGATGACCTTTGCAACTCTTACATCTTTCTCTAGTTGCTCTTTGATCCGATCTCGATACTCGATACCTGCTTCATCACAGCCGATAGCTATCACTAGCGTCATCGAAGGTCCCCATTTCTCATTATGCAAAGCTCTTTAACTCGTTATTGATAGTGTTCACAATCAGGGCAAAGGAGGTAGCCCCTGCATCTGCTGTCCCAACGCTCTTCTCAGCTAGCGGTCGAGCTCGACCAATCTTGGGAGAAAGTGCTGCAGTTGCCTTCGCAGCTTCATCTGCAGTTATAGATGCGCTATTCCACGCTGAAGATAAGGATTTTCCTGATTCAACTTCACACTGCAAAGTACTAAGAAATGGAAGCATCGAATCAATCATCGTCTTATCACCTAGCTCAGCTTTTCCAAGTGTCTTGATACCCAAGATTCCAGCGCTGACTGCTGTGAGAATTTCATCAGTGGAAAGTGATTTCAATTGATCATTAAGTGCTTCACCAATTTTGGTGAGCGCAGTTCCCCAAAGAACTCCAGAGGTGCCTCCAGCTTTTGCCGCCCATTCTCTTCCCGCTTCTTGGAAGAGGGTAGATAGACCACAATTTCGATTGTAAGCACTTTCAGCGGCTGTCAGTGCGGAGGTAATACCTTTAACCATCCCGCGTCCGTGGTCTCCATCGCCTGCGACTGCATCAATTCTTCCCAGTTCAACTTCTGCCTTTGAAATTGCTCCTGAAACTTTCTCCAGTATTGCGAGAGTTTTCTTGGCATAGGTATGTGATTCTTGCGATGATTCAAAGAGACAGTCAGATTTCAAACCCTTTGTTCCGGTGATGTTTTCGCGCCTCGTTTGCACACCAATCTGCGAAACGCCCTTTTTATAGGCTGGAGTGTCGCAAGGAGCAGACCACAGCTCTTCGAGTTCATCGTCTAACAACAATATTGAGAGTGAACAGCCAGCCATATCTAAGCTGGTAACCAACTCCCCAACCTCTGGCTCGATCACTTCATATCCACGGGCGCTCAGTAGCGCAGAGACGCTGCGCCAGGTGACAAAGAGTTCTTCATATTTTGTTGCGCCTAAGCCATTGAGGATCACGGCAGCTTTCTTAATTGGGTTGCCTTCGAACTCCTTGAGAGCGCCAGCAACGAGAATCTCTGCCAACTCGTGTGCAGTGGGTAGGTCATCTTCAGAGACGCCAGGTTCACCGTGGATACCGAGACCTAGCCCCATCTTTCCTTTCGGTACTGTGAACAGTGGCGCGTTCGCTCCAGGCAAGGTGCAACCATCGAAACCAACACCTAAGGTTCGAGTTAAATCATTTGCACGAACCGTAATTCTCTCAACTTCATCAAGTGACAGGCCCTTCTCTGCTGCAGCGCTGGCAATTTTAAATACTATGAAATCTCCAGCAATTCCTCGGCGTTTAGATATTTCATCTATACCAGCGCTCGCAACATCATCTGTGACATAGAAATTTCTTACCTTGTAACCTTCAGAGATTAAATCAGATTGTGCCTGATTAAAGTTAAGAACATCTCCTGCATAGTTTCCAGTGATAAAGAGGATTCCTCCACCGTTCTCTGCAGCTTTGCCCACGTTATAGGCATCTTGCGCAGAAGGTGAAGTAAAGATATTTCCGACTACAGCACCATCGGCGAAACCACTTCCGACCGTTCCACAGAATGCTGGATAGTGGCCAGAGCCACCACCAATGACCACAGCAACCTTTCCTTTGAAAGTCTGGGTTGATCTGACTACTCCACCTGAAACGAGCGTCACATATTGAGGGTAGAGATTACAAAAACCCTCAAGCATTTGATCAGTAAAAACTGCAGGATCATTAATGAGCCGCGTCATCAGTCAGTTCCCTTTCTTTCCATATTTCCTCGTTAAGAATTTATTGAAACTGGAGTTCTCATTACTCTGTCAAAAGGCACTTTGCGGACCGGTCCGACAAGTTCAATATCCTTTGATGAGAAGAGTTGAGAACGTGAAGAGCCAACGGAGATTATTAACTTCCCAGGGTCAACAATCTTCTTGTACTCGATTCCCGTGTAGGCAAGTCGATCGGTATGAACCGTGAAGGTGACCGTTTTCTTCTCTCCCGCCTTGAGTGCAACCTTTGCAAAGCCAAGGAGTTGGATAACAGGTCGAGCAACTTCTGCAACGGGATCTTCAAAATAGATCTGGACAAGCTCTGATCCATCTCTTGATCCTGTATTGGTTACGGTGACCTTTGCCTCAAAGCTTCCATCTGTCTTCACTTGATTACTACTGATTTCAAGTGCTGAGTATTGGAAAGTTGTATAGGTCAATCCATGCCCAAATGTGAAGAGTGGAACGGAATCTACTGTGCTCATACCGAGACCAGGAGTTCCATATTTAGGTTGTAGGTACGTTGATGGCTGACCTGTTGGGGTAGATGGAATTTCAACCGGAAGGCGACCACTTGGCGAAATTGCTCCAGTTATCACTTCTGCAATTGCGGTTCCACCTTCTTCTCCAGGCATGAAAGCTTGAATGATTGCCTGTGCACGATCAACGAATTGACCTAATGAGTATGGGCGGCCAGAAACCGAAACGATAATTCCTGGAGTTTTGCTACCCAAACATTCATGCAACATCTCAGCTTGGGCACCAGGAAGTTTCAAATCTGCAACGTCGTTACCTTCGCCTGAAGTTCCACGGCCAAAGAGACCTGCTCGATCGCCAACAACATAAATGGCGATATCTGCAGCATCGACTGCGCTCTTTGCCTGTGCAATACCTGAGGTGTCGAAATCTTTGACTGGCACTGCGGCAACAAAGGTAATTTCACTATCAGGGAGCATCTTTTGAAGAGAACTCTTAAGAGTAGGAACTTCGATACCCATTCCGAGATCCTCATGTTGTGCCATCACATGGTTTGCAAATGAGTAGCAACCTAAGAATGCAGCACCATCATCAGCGCACGGTCCTATGACGGCAATCTTCATCTTCTTCTGTGAGAGAGGAAGTATTCCATTCTTATTTTCTAACAAGATAACTGATTCTCGTGCTGCACCGAGTGCAACCTGTCGATTTGCAGCAGAATCCAAATCTACTGTCTCAAGATCGGCGCTCATATCTCTCTGTGGATCCCAACCAGCATCCAATAGACCTTGGCGTGATTTCTGAATAAGGACTCGCAAGCATGAGCGATCAACATAGCGAGCCTCGAGAAGACCGCTCTTTACCGCAGCAACTAGATCATCTCCGTAGCACCTAGTTGAGGGAAGCTCTACATCGATACCAGCGCGCACAGCAAGAGCTGCTGCCTCGCTCTTACTGCCTGCGACGCGATGCATATGCTCTAGGAAGCTCACCGCCCAATAATCAGAAACGACGACGCCATCGAAACCCAACTCATCATGCAACACGGTAGTAAGTAGTTGCACACTTGATGCGCATGGAATTCCATCAACGTCTGTGTAGGAATTCATCACCGATCCAACGTTGCCTTCGCGAATGGCAATCTCGAAAGGAGGCAACATAAAGTCATACATTTCTCGCCAGCCCATTGAAACTGGACCGTGATTGCGTGCAACTCTTGGTGAAGAGTGACCGGCAAAGTGCTTGAGCGTTGCGACAATTCCATTCTTCTCAAGACCGCGCACATAGGCAGAACCTGCAACTGCAGCTAGGTATGGATCTTCACCCATCGTCTCTTCAACGCGTCCCCAACGGTAATCTCGAACTAAATCAAGTACTGGTGATAATCCGTGATGAACGCCAACTGAACGCATATCGCGACCAATAACATCACTCACAGCCTCGATAACATCTTCGTTAAATGTTGCAGCTAATCCGAGAGGTGTAGGAAAGGAAGTCGCACCCATCGTTGTAAAACCTGTAAGACATTCTTCGTGCACTGTAGCGGGAATACCCAATCGAGTCTCTTTGATCACTCGATTTTGATATTCAATAACCTTCTTCATACCTTCTTGCACTGTTACAGGTTTGGTCCCGTACATTCTTGTGAAATGGCCCAACCCATCCTTAACAGTTTCTTCCCACGATAGTTGCTGTGAAACTTCGACAATCACTGGGACGTTATCTGCATCCCCACCAGAATCCGTATCGCTTCCAGTGCTAAAACCAAGCCAGATACTTCCAAGTTGACCAACTCGTTCTTCTAACGTCATCTCAGCCATCAGGAGAGAAGCTCGCTCTTCATGAGAGAGGGCGGTGTTCTCCCATGGACGGTTATCTAGATGCTTCATAGTTAAACCCTTTCAAGCTGGCGGAGGCGGTAAAGGCCATGGGTGAAGTCTCTTGGTAGATCCCAGAGAAATCAATAGAGCGCTCTATTGATTTCTATCAAAAATCAGGATACTTTCGCCAGCAGGATGCACCAGCCATGCGAGGGCGTTCGAGGCATCCAATCGAGAGGATTGACCACCAGTGAATGTTTCAGTGAAGAAGCGCAGCACCCTGGAAGACGTTGCTGAAGTAGCCCAAGTCTCTAGGGCTACCGTCTCTCGAGTTGTGCGAGAAGTTCCTGGAGTAGACCAAGAGATTGTCAGGCGCGTAAGAAGTGCGATTAGCAAGACTGGCTATCGAGCCAACTTTGCAGCCCGAGCTCTAGCTGGCGGAAAAACTCAAAACGTAGCGATTATCTTCCAAGAAAATTTCGGCGATCTCTTTATGAACGGCTTTTGGGGACAAGTTCTAGAGGGTATTCACTCTGTTCTCGAAGCATCAGATCTACAGATGACATTTTTGATCAACAATGGTGAACATGGAAAGAACCTGCCTCAATATCTCTTAAATAACCACGTTGATGGCGCAATATTTTTGGGAACCTCCAAGAATGATCAGTTGCCGATACTGCTTAAGAGAAATGACATCCCAGTCGTCACGCACGGAGAGCCATATCGTGGCAGCCAAGTCTCCAGAGTCATTAAAGATGAATCAGCAATAGGTGAAATTGCAGCCAACGTGCTCTTAGATAGCAAGTGCAAGGTCATCGGAGCTATTTCAGGTAGTGATGAGATTGCATCCTCACAAGCTCGTATCGATGGATTTACACAGGGGCTAAAGGCGCGAGGTTATTCACTATCTACCAAAGCTATTGAATCTGGAAACTTTACCCATCGTGGCGGTTATCAAGCGGTCGAAGTACTTCTCAAGCGCCAACCTAATCTAGATGGAATCTTTATAGCCTCAGACATGATGGCGGTGGGAGCCCTTGAGAATCTCCATCGATTGAAGAAACGCATTCCAGAAGATATCTCTGTTGTCAGTTGCGATAACTCTCCTGCTGGCGAATTTACAAACCCTAAGTTGACGACTATTCACTGCAATCCATTTGAAGAAGGAGCCTCTTCAGCAAGGCTTCTTCGTGATCTTATGGATGGTGGACCAGTAAGAAGTCTTGTTTTTCCACCTGAGTTAAAAGTTCGTGAATCAACAAAGCCAATGAAGATCACACAGATAGAGGGAAGAGGATAAAAATGGCAATACAACCAACACCTGCAGATAAGTTCACCTTTGGACTTTGGACTGTCGGATGGCAAGCTCGTGATCCCTTTGGAGATCCAACAAGAGATGCCCTAGACCCTGTTCACTCTGTCAATGAACTGGCGGCACGAGGCGCATACGGCGTGACCTTCCACGATGACGATCTCTTTCCTTTTGGATCAGATGATGCAACCCGTCAAGGCCACATTGATCGATTTAAAAAGGCGCTAGATGCCACAGGCATGAAGGTGCCAATGGCAACCACAAATCTATTTAGCCATCCAGTTTTCAAAGATGGAGCACTGACAAGCAATGATCGAGATATCCGCCGCTTTGCAATCAGAAAGGTGATGCGCAATATCGATCTTGCAATAGAGCTTGGCGCAGAGACATATGTTTGTTGGGGTGGACGTGAAGGAGCAGAGTCAGAGAGCTCAAAGGATGCCTACGTTGCTCTTGAGCGATACAAAGAGGGCTTTAACATTCTCGGGCAATATGTAATTGATAAGGGTTACAAGATTAAGTTTGCGATTGAGCCTAAGCCAAATGAACCACGCGGTGATATTTTCTTGCCAACGATTGGCCATGCACTTGGCTTTATCTCCCAGCTAGATCATCCAGAGCTCGTTGGGCTAAACCCAGAAGTTGGCCACGAACAAATGGCTAACCTCAACTTCGTTCATGGAATTGCACAAGCTTTATGGCAGAAGAAGCTCTTCCACATCGATCTCAATGGCCAGCGCGGACCAAAGTACGATCAAGACTTTGTCTTTGGCCACGGCGATCTAAAGAGCGCCTTCTTCCTTGTTGATCTTCTAGAGCGCTATGGATATAGCGGCCCGAAGCACTTTGATTACAAGCCTGTGCGCACCGATGACGAGTCTGGTGTGTGGGCTTCTGCAACATCAAATATGCGTATGTATTTGATTCTCAAAGAGCGCGCAGCGGCATTCCGTAAAGATCCACGAGTCATTGAAGCGATGAAGAACTCAAATATTCCAGGACTCGAGGAGCCAACACTGGCCTCCAATGAGAGTTGGAAAGATTTAGCTAAGGATGTCTTCGATGTAGAGGCAGCCGGTAAGCGTGGCTACGGTTATGAAATTCTCGATCAGCTAGCTCTTGAACATCTCATGGGTGTTAAGGCATAAGTGAGCGATCAGGATATTTCAAGGTAGTTATGCAGAACTGGAGCAAGAACGTTGACTTCGTTGAGAAGAGTTATCTTCAACCAAAAAGTCTTGATGAGCTCCAAGAGCTGACCCGTGCGCACTCACATCTTCGTGCGCGCGGGTCAGCTCATTGCTTCAATGAAATTGCAAACACACCTGAATATGCGATCAACCTTGCGCAGATGCCGAAGGTGGTCGAGGTAAACGAGTCTGAAAAATCTGTGCTGGTATCTGCCGGACTTACCTATGGAGAAGTCGCACCAATCCTTCACAAGCAAGGCTGGGCGCTCAGTAATCTTGCATCTCTGCCCCATATTTCGATTGCGGGATCAATTTCTACAGGTACACATGGATCTGGGGTAGGAAATCAGAATCTCTCAAACCAAGTTCTCTCACTCGATGTAGTTACCGCAGAAGGAGAAATACGTTCGATTGACCGAGGCAATCCATCATTTAACGCCTTAGTAGTTGGACTTGGCTTAGGTGCAATTGTTTATCAGTACCGTTTAAGAATCGAGAAGAGCTATCAGATTCGTCAAGTTATCTATCCAGAGATACCACTGGATGTTCTTATCAAGAATTTTAATGAGATTATGGCAAGCGGATATAGCGTCAGCTACTTCACTGACTGGAGCGCTCCTCAGTCAGGAAACCTCTGGTGCAAGTTCCGGGATGATGAAGAGATACCTGAGAAAATTGGTGGATCAGAGAAAGCCTCTGAAAAGTATCACCCAATAACAAGCGTTGATCCTGCTGCATGCACAGAGCAATTTGGAGTACCCGGCGCGTGGCATGAACGGTTGCCGCACTTCAAACTCGAATTTACTCCAAGCGTTGGAGAAGAGATCCAGAGCGAATTCTTTGTCGATCGCGCAGATGCAGCTCAAGCTCTTGAAGTTGTTAAAGGGCTCAGCGCTGAAATAACTCCTCTTTTATGGATAACAGAACTTCGTACAGTCGCAGCAGATGAATTGTGGCTAAGTGGCTCCTACCAACGCGAGACCCTTGCAATTCACTTTACTTGGAAGAGCCTTGATGCAATCTATCCAGTGATTGCCAAGATTGAGAAAGCACTTCAACCTTTTCAGTATCGCC
Organism: Candidatus Nanopelagicaceae bacterium; assembly: GCA_965268015.1. Taxonomy (GTDB): domain Bacteria; phylum Actinomycetota; class Actinomycetes; order Nanopelagicales; family Nanopelagicaceae; genus Planktophila. Next base: position 1,240,328 of record OZ254154.1, on the reverse strand, counting down.
CACATTGGGGGAAGGTATTCACCGCTGACTCAACGTATCTCAAGAGCGTCTATCCAAAAATGAGCGAGTTCAACGCGCTTGTAGGTAGCCTCGACCCAGGAAGCAAATTTCACAATGAATTTACAGCGAAGGTCATTGAGAGCAAATAGAAACTAAGCCCGCGCAACCTCTTGAATTGCTTGAATTATTGGGCGCAATCTCTGATCCATACCGCCAGGAAATGTAAAACGTTGCACCGTGTAGCCAAGAACAATTTCACCCTCAGGATCTGCAAACAACATTGCTCCAGCAGCTCCATCGTGGCCAAAGGCAGCAAGTGAGCCGAATGGCTTTCCGCCGGTGGGCTTCATAAAGATTGTTCCAAAGCATGTCTGCGGAGCATCTAATACAAGGTCATAACCATGTGCTTGCACTTGAGAAAAGTCTGCCAAGGTGTCAGGAATAATCCCCGGCTTAGCACCGCCATATCCCACTGCCCATTGAAAGACTTTCGCGAGTCCTAGTGCACTTGCAACACCGCCTGCAGCAGGTTGTCCTATGCGAATTCCGAGAGGCGAAGTCAATGAGTAGGGATCCGGAGTAGCAGTAGGGGCTAAGCCTCTAAAGACATGGGCACCATATGGCCCAGGAGTGAAATTTTTTGGAGGTCCGTACTTTTCAAGGTAATCGGCAGAAGGAGTCTTCAGTGGAAGAAGTGGAATAACTCTCTGATGGAATTCATCAGCTAGCCCTAAGAATGCATCTGCACCGCTGGGAACTCTTACATTCTTCTCATAATATTCTTGAATCGAAATACCAGTGACTCTAAAACAGAGTTCATCAATCAAGGTACCGATAGTTAGAGCGTGATACCCAAAAGCCTTACCCGGAGCCCAGAACGGTCTTGAAGCAGCTAGTTGTGCGGCAGCGCTTCGGCCATCGAGATAATCCTTATTTGTGATTCCCTCTAGAGTTTCAGGAAGACCTGCTTGATGTGAGAGCAATTGACGAACAGTTACTCGCTCCTTTCCCTTTGATGCAAAATCTGGCCAATAGTGCGATACAGGGTTATCCAGTGCAATTAAGCCCTGATCAACGATGTGCGCAAATGCGATGGCGCTGAGAGCTTTTGAGGAAGAAAAGATATTAATGAGATCATCAGGTGCAGCTCCTACTGAAGAGTGAAGTACGAGCTCACCTTTTACAAATACAGCTAATTGGCACCCATCATCTGCATCAAAACCCTCTGAGAAGAGCTTCTCAACGTTCTTAAACTTCTCTGTGGCAAAACCAGATGTAATTGGAGCTGGTGTCATTCCTTAAGGGTAGTTGAAAGCATACCGGCAGGTAAATACTTTTTACATATTACTTCCTTCCACATCTGTTAAGCGTTGCTTAATGGTGTTATCGTTTTGAGGTCGAGGGAGTCAAGATGAGCACACGTCCACGTTTAACTCAAACTTTATATGGAGCTTGTTATTACAACGAGTACCATCCCTTTGATCGCCTCGATCAAGACTTTAAAGATATGGAAGATGCAAACCTCACCGTATTGCGCGTTGGTGAATCTGTCTGGTCAACATGGGAACCACGTGATGGCGAATTCAATCTCGATTGGCTGCAACCAGTGCTCGATAAAGCACATAGCCAAGGAATCTCCGTCATTATTGGTGTACCAACTTATGCAATGCCAAGTTGGTTGCGAATTAAACATCCAGAGTTGATGGCAGATAGAAAAACAGGATTTCCAATCCCATTTGGCCACCGCCAAAATATGGATTACTCAAATCCACTCTTTGTTAAGTATGCAGATCGCGTTATTGATGCGGTAGTAAATCGCTATAAAGATCATCCCGCCGTCATTGGATGGCAAGTGGATAACGAACCTGGAGTCGAGCTATTTCATAATCCAGGTGTCTTCGAAGGCTTTAAAGCTGAACTCAAAGAGAAGTTTAAAACTATAGAAAATCTCAATCACACCTGGGGATTGGTCTACTGGTCGCACAACGTTAATGACTGGGATGAGCTTTGGATTCCAGATGGAAATACCAATAATGGTTACGACCTCGAGTGGCGCAGATTTCAAGCGCGCCTCACCGATCGATACATTCGTTGGCAAGCAGAAAAATTGAGAGCGATGGTGCCAGATAGCCACTTCATCATGACGTGTATTGCTTTAGATCGTCCGGGACAAGATATCTACTCAGTTGCAGACGGTTTAGATGTAATCGGCGCCAACGTTTACTACCCAACACAAGATGGTTTATTGCATCCATATTCGCAATACGCCCACAACCGCGAGATTTCAGGTCCAATTTGGATGACTTCTGCTGGCCCAAGCGCAGTCTTTAGGCAGGCTGACCTTTCTTATTCGATGCTTCAAGATAATTACTTGGTTACAGAGACCACTGCAACAGCAACTGTGCATGTAAATACTGCCGGTGCATTCCCGCCTTACCCAGGACAACTCAAGCAAGTAGCTCTTGGGTTGGTCTCACGAGGCGCCAATATGGTCGAGTACTGGCATTGGCACACTCTTCACTATGGGGCGGAAACATATTGGGGCGGGATACTCGGACACAACTACGAACGTGGCCGCACCTATCAATCTTTCCAAGAGATCGCGCAGATCTTTAAGAGCCAAGGTGACTTTCTGCAAGATCTCAAACCAGATTCACCGGTAGCACTTCTTAACTCTCCTGAGAGTAAGTGGGCTATGGAATTTCAACCTGCAATTCGAAAGACAATTAATGGAATTCATGCAGGTGATCCAGATTCGTACAACAGAATTTTTAACGCCTTCTATGACCTTTTCCATGATGCCGGACTCGGTATTAATGTCTATGGAGCCAATCAGCTCAAGGATGTTGAGAGTTTTCTCAAGAAGCATCCCGTTTTCTGTGTTCCTGGATACCTGACCGCTGATGATGAGGCGCTGGATTTCTTCAACTCATATGCGGAAAAAGGAGGGCACCTCATTCTGGGACCGCGCACCGGATATGGAAATTCCTACGGAACAATCCGAACCACGGTTGCTCCTGGTCTACTTCATGATGGCGCAAAGGCCTATTACAACGAGTACACAAACCTGAATAAGCCTGCAAAGGTTGTTGGCGCAACGGATACATCAATTGTCGGAAATTCTTTCGGATGGGCCGATTTACTGATTGCCGATGGTGCTGAAGTAATTGCTAAATATGATGATCCGTTCCTATCGCATTACGCGGCAATCACAAGTGCACGTTATGGTGCTGGACGCATCACGATGATCGGCTCTATTCCCGAGCAAGCACTTGGGAAAACGATTGGTGATTGGGTTGCAAAAGGTTTAGCTATTGATCCCTTTGTTATCTCGACATCTGAAGCTGTAACCGTCAATTCAGCTACAACTCAGAGCAAAGAGAGGCTCCACTTTCTATTCAATTGGGGATGGGAACCTGCCACTGTGCAGATAACCAAGGATGCAAAGAACATTCAAACAGGCGAGAAAATAGGTAAATCTGCGTCAATTCTCCTCGGACCATGGGATGTACAACTCCTCCTTGAGAAGCTGTAAACTGCACTCACCACTTGGAGACGTCGCATAGCCCGGTCGAGTGCGCCTCACTGCTAACGAGGTAAGGGGTTAAACCCTTCAGGAGTTCAAATCTCCTCGTCTCCGCAGATAGCAATAACAAAGGATTCGCATGCCCACATACAAAGTAGCAATAGTCGGAGCAGGTCCCGCCGGCTACTTTGCAGCGCAAGCTCTACAGAATCTTCAGAGCGATGAGCTCTCCTTCACCATCGACATGATTGAACGACTTCCAACTCCATGGGGTCTGGTACGAAGTGGCGTTGCCCCAGATCACCCAAAGATTAAAACCGTTTCCAAGGTCTTTGAAAAGATTGCGAAGGAGCCAGGATTCAGACTCTTTGCAAATGTCGAACTTGGTAGTGATCTCACCATTGAGCAATTGAAAGAGAAGTATGACGCGGTTGTTATCGCAACAGGTTCTGCGCGCGGTAAGAAGTTAGGTATTCCTGGCGAAGAACTTCCCGGATCTATGTCTGCAGCTACTTTTGTTCCTTGGTATAACGCCCATCCAGATTTTAAGGATGAGTCAGTTAATTTGGGCTGCGAGACTGCGGTTGTCATTGGTGCAGGAAATGTTGCGATGGATGTAGCGCGAATGCTGGCACTAGAACCATCTGAGCTTGATCCAACAGATACCGCAGATCATGCAATCTCAGATCTCAAGAAGAGCTCTATCCGCACAGTAGTTATCAGTGCACGACGTGGGCCCGAGCATGCCGCTTTTACATCCCCTGAACTTCGTGAACTTCCTAAACTTGAACATACAAATGTGGTCATGGATAAGAACGATATTGAGGCTGCGATTGCTCGTGCAGGCGATGCTCCTGAGAAAGATGTAAAGAGCAACCTTGATGCGATGCTTCTGATTTCCGAGAGTCCAGCGACCTCACACGAGCGCACCATGAAGTTTCAGTTTCTAGCTACACCTATTGAAATAAAGGGCAACGGCAAAGTTGAAGAAGTTGTATTCAAGAAAACCGATAGCGATGAAACCTTTAGCATTCAATGCGGGCTCGTAATTACTGCCATTGGTTACGAGGCAGCAAGTCTTGAAGGTATTCCTTACGAAAAGGGCAAGGTAGTTAATAGAGATGGGCGCGTTAGCGAAAACTTCTATGTAGTTGGTTGGGCAAAGCGCGGGCCATCAGGTGTCATCGGCACCAATAAATCCGATGCCGCAGATGTGATGAAGTTACTCGTTGAAGATCTTGGAACACCTAAGAATTCAGGCGATATCACTGATGTAATTACACATAACAGAGTTGTAACTCAGCTCCACTGGCAGGCCATCAACGAGGCTGAAATTGCTGCGGGAGAACCTCTTGGAAAGCCTCGACGCAAATCTGTTGAGCGTGAGGATCTATTGAAGTTAGCTGGGATGTAACTCTTACTTCTTAAAGAGGCTTAATAATTCCAAGCTGCTCGCGAAAACTGAGTGAATCCCAGGCATCAAAACCATCATGAACAACGCCATCTTTAATGGTGTCGATTGAAACTCCATCAACTGCGATCTTGGCACCTGTTGCCTTTTGGTCTAAATACTCTGCACCTGTATGAGTGCCAGTTAAGTGCCAACGGGTAACTACGCGATCTCCTTCAGCGATGATTTCGCGAACATCGAAGTGAAGGTCAGGAAATGCTGCATGCCATTTCTTCCACTGTTCACGGAAAGATTCGCGGCCAACTCCGAATTTAGGATCATTTCCAGCGGCATCGAGTGCGATAAAGCGATCGATTGCTGACTCATCTTTCTGATTCCAGATTTGCTCAAAGAAATCTGCGGCGGCTTTACGGTTCTCTTCTATAGAACTCATGCCAGTACCTCTGTAATTATCCCTGCAGTTGAGTACTCGAGAATGTGGGCTTTCTTACCGACTGCGAGCTCACCGACTGCATGCAGACCTAAAGTGCGAGCTGGCAGTGTTGATGCTGCAAAGGATGCTGCGACGAGATCCTGGGTGTGCTGATAGAAGTTTATGAATGCTCTATCCATAGTCAGAGTACTTCCAGCTAGAGAGTGGTTAGACGTCAGACGAGCAACGCCATCGACGACTGCAACTCCAAGGGATCCGATTGTGTATGCGCCATCTGGTGCACCAGCTGCCGACATTGAATCTGTCACCAGGATTGTGCGATCTTTTCCGCTCGCAAGAACTTCTGTAAGCATCTCTGATGAAAGATGCACTCCGTCGAGAATTATTTCTAGGGCGATGTTACTAGCTGCAAGAGAAGCCTCTGCAATTGTTGAGGCGCCAACTTCAGGCTTGGGCATTCCATTGCTGAAGTGGGTAATTAACTTTGCTCCTGCGCTAAAGGCTGCGCGCGTTGTATCGGCATCTGCCTGTGAATGGCCAAGAGCAACAGTTACTCCGCGAGAAGTTAGATATTCGACCGCTTCAATGCCGCCATCGAGTTCAGGTGCGAGTGTGACCATAGAGATTGTTCCTTGGCCTGCATCGAGTAGAGCAGATAGCTCCGTAATAGCCGGTGCACGTAATAGTGATGGTTCGTGCGCACCGCAGCGCGCATGTGAAAGATACGGACCTTCAAGGTGGATACCTTCAAATACGCCAGCATTAACCATCGGAACGAGGCGAAGAATCTGTTCTTCCAGAACGCCAATTGGTTCTGTCACAAGGGATGCAATGTGTGTTGTCGTACCATGTTGCAGATGGATACTGCGAGCAGCTGCAACGTTTTCTGCAGTTGTATCGCTGAAATAGAAACCTGCACCACCATGTGAATGGATATCAACAAATCCAGGAATAAGAGTTCCTTCATGGTGCGAATCCGGATTCTCTGTGCACCCATGGGTAATCGATGTAATGAGGCCATCAACAGCCTTAATACAGATATCGTTTGAAATTTTCTTATCAATGACCCCTGCACGTGCATGGATATGCATTAGAGCCCTGCCTTCACTAGATCGAATGCCATCATGGCAGAACCAACTGTTCCCGCTTTTGCGCCGAAGTGTGCAATCTCAAGACGTGGTTTGCGTTGGAAAGTTAATTGAGAATCAAGGTAGCGCTGAATTGGTTCGAGGAAAGTTTCTCCTGCATTCGAAAGCCCGCCACCAAATACAATGACTTCTGGAGCAAGAACGGTAATCAACATTTCGCATGCACGCGCCATTGCAGATGTTGCGTCGTCCCACACTTGTTTTGCGATTGGATCTCCTGAAGTTACGAGATTAAATATCTCTTCAGTCGTCGTTCCACTCTTCTTAGATAGCAGCTCGTAGGCTTTACTAATTGCCAGTGTTGATGAAGCAGCTTCTAAACAACCGCTCTTTCCGCAGACACATGGATACTTGCCTCCAACATTGACGTGGCCGATCTCTCCTGCATAGCCATCAGCTGCGCGTATCTGACCGTCGATAATTAACGCTGCCGCGATACCTGTGCCAACGGGGATAAAGATTCCATTCTGAGCACCACGTGCGGCACCGCTACGAAGTTCCGCAATTGCTGCAGTTCGTACGTCATGTCCAAAGGCGACGGGTATTCCAATCTCTTTCTGCAGGAGATCGCGAATAGGTAGATCTTTCCACTGCAGATTGCCTGACCATCGAGACTTTCCAGCCGGCTCATCGAGAGCACCGGGAACAACAAGTCCAACTGCATCAACAGGATGTATCTGTGCAAAGCCCTGAACGATTTCTGCAATCACAGTAACGGTCTGTGCACCAGTGACATCACCTTTAGGTGTTGGCGCCACCGCAGTTTCAATAATGGTGAAATCGGCATCGACCAGAGCACTCTTGATATCAGTGCCACCCACATCTACTGCGACTACATAGTTCACAGAGATGAGTGTAATTACTTATCGAGAATAATTGAACGCGCTAGACCGCGAGGATTATCAGCATCTACGCCGCGCTTTTTAGCGATTGCAATCGCTACACGCTGAGCACGGATGAGGTGAGCCATTGGATCGAGTGTGCTTGATTCAAAGAGGGCGCCGGTAGATTTAATGTCACGCACCAAGTCAGCTGGAATATCTCCAAACGCCCAGACCGCACGACCTGGTTGTGAGATTGAGAGAGGACCGTGACGGTAATCAAGTGCTGGGTATGCCTCAGCCCAGAACTGTGATGATTCACGAGTCTTCAGTGCTGCCTCATGTGCAAGACCAATAGTCCAGCCCCGTCCCAGGAAGCTGATCTGTTCTACATCAACGAGCGCTGAGATATCGCTAGCAAGTGCTTCCTCTGCATCCTTGACGATAGAGAGAAGGTCAAAACCTAGATGTGCGCGAAGAAGACCAAGGGCTGCAGTTGCCCAACGAGTCTGCAATACAGATTCTTCATCAGCAAAATCCATAATGATCGTCTCGGTTGCACGTTCTTCAACTGGCGAGTTGTGAATGGCAGTAAGAATGACTGAAGGAGTCTTGACCTTTCCGAGAAGGTCAACAATCTCAGTTGTAGTTCCAGAGCGAGAGATCGAAACGATGCGGTCGTACTTTCGTCCGTAGTTAAATTCAGAGCCGGCATAGACATCTGTCTCACCATGGCCAGCTGCTTCCCGGAGTGAGGCATAGGCCATCGACATGAACCAGGAGCTTCCGCAGCCGACGACGGCTACCCGTTCGCCCTTCTGAGGCAGCTTATGGAAGACGCTTGGGGCGAATTCTGCGGTCTGGCGCCAGATCGCTGGCTGGGAGGCGATTTCGATATCTGCGTGCATTGGGCTCGTCATGGCGCAACCGTAGGCGTAACTCACCCCTAAAGTCAAGAAATTTGCGTGATTTTGATTTTTTTGGGTCGTTATCAAACAGTTACATTCAACTCATTGATTTACCGTTCGTTAGGTGGTCGACTAGCCCCAACGAAGTTCCCTTTTTGGGAGCCCAAAACCCGTCAGGAGATACAGGCATGAAGAAAGTGACTCGCCTAAGAGCACTCGTTGCAGCTACAGGTTTGATTGCAGCTTCTGTCCTTGGCACATCAGCTAAGGCAGCAGATCCAGTCGAACTCAAGATGGTCGCAGCAGATTACGCAAATATGCAGCCATTCTGGGATGACCTCTCAGCAAAGTTCACAAAAGCAAATCCAACAATCAAGGTCAAGGTTGACGTTGTTTCTTGGGAAACAATCGATGACAAGGTAAAGACACTTGTTGCAACAGGTCAGACACCTGACGTTGTAAACAAGGGTGACTACTCAGCAGCAGCTGCTGAAGGTCTTCTCTACCGCGCAGACGAAATGGTCAGCAAGAAGACTCTTGATGACATCGTCCCAACATTCTTGAATAACTCTAAGTACAACGGAATTGCTTACGCAGTTCCAGACTTGGCATCAGCTCGTGCGTTGTTCTACAACAAGGACATCCTTGCTAAGGCTGGCGTAAAGAAGCTTCCAACAACATGGACTGAACTTGAGACTGTTCTAAAGCAGATCAAGGCAAAGGTTCCTGGCGTTTACCCATACGCACTTCCACTTGGACCAGAAGAAGCACAGGCTGAATTTGCTATCTGGGCGGGCGGAAACGATGGCGTAATGTTTAAGAACGGCAAGTGGACACTTAACTCAAAGGAAAATGTTCAGACAATGACATTCCTTAAGAAGCTTGTTGATCAGAAGCTCACACAGCCAAACCCAGCAAAGTGCGACCGTACAGCTTGTGCGCAGACACTCTTTGCATCAGGTAAGGCAGCATTCATCAACGGTTCAGTCTTCCTTCCAGGATGGCTCAAGGACAATGGTGGAGCGAAGATCAAGCTTGGTTCAGGATCATTCGTAGCGGCTCCAGGAAAGAAGCCTGTAACACTTGGTGTTCAGGATTACTTCACTGCTTACAAGGCGAATGGCCACAAGGCTGAAATCACAAAGTGGATGGACTTCATCTTCGAGCCAACAAACTACGCGGCATTCCTAAAGGCTGCAGGCGGCTTTATTCCTGCAACTAAGTCAGCAGGAGCAGCAGCAGCGAAGGATCCAGCACTTGCACCATTCATTAAGCTGCTTCCATCTGCAATCTTCTACCCAGGAGATCAAGCATCATGGCCAGCAGTTAAGGGAGCTATTCAGCAGCAGATTGGTACTGCTTTGAGTAACCCACAGAAGGCAATGGATGCTCTACAAACAAAGGCTCTCGCAGCTAAGTAATAGTCATCTTTTTGACTAAGAGGGTATGGGTTGGGGGTTCGCGAGCAATCGCGAACCCCCGCTCTACTTCTACTATCCATCTGCTTATAGAATGGTTTTGCTTAAGAATTATATTGAGAGGTTTACATGATGTCGCAGCGCTCAGCTCATAAGTCACGCTTTGGAGCGCTTCCTTGGATTTCTCCAGCAATCATCATGATCATTGTCTTTGTTGTGTGGCCAGCATTCGAAATGCTACGTACCTCTTTCCAAGATGTTGGATCTACTGGCGCAGTTAACGGCTGGTCTGGTTTAACCAATTATCAAAATCTTCTTAAGAATCCGGATCTTGTCAGCGTTCTTTTCAGAACTGGAATCTGGGTTTTCGGCGTTGTTTTTTTCACAATGATTATCTCTCTCCCAGTTGCGCAACTTCTCAATGCGAAGTACCCAGGGCGCAAGGTTGTTCGCTGGGCGATCATCATTCCTTGGGCGGCATCTCTTGTAATGACATCAACAGTCTGGAAGTGGATTCTTGATGCTTACTACGGCGTCCTAAATGAGATTGCAATTGATTTACATTTACTTAATGAACCAATCGATTGGCTAGCAAATTCTAAGTTTGCATTTATGTGGCTTATGGTTGTTGCTGTTTTTGTTTCTATCCCATTTACATCTTTCGTAATCTTGGCAGGACTATCAACTGTCCCACATGACATTTTGGAAGCTTCACGCGTGGATGGCTCAACTCCCTGGAAGACCTACAGGCACATTATCTTTCCTCTACTTAAGCCATCACTCTTGGTTGCAGCGGTTATCAACCTCATCAACGTCTTTAACTCTTTCCCAATTATCTGGGTAATCACAATGGGTGGACCTGGTTACGAGACAGATACAACAACAACTCTTGCCTACAAGATTTCATTCCGCGATCAAGATATCGGCCAATCTGCGTCAATGGCTGCAGTTAATTTTGCAATTATCTTGCTCTTTATCGCACTCTTCTTAAAGGCGTCAAAGAACCAGGAGCAGAACTAATGAGCACTGTAGTCACTCCTAAGCGCCATAAGCGTTTCACAGGTAAGAAGGTAACCCTCACAATTTCAGCGTGGACAATGGGCTTCCTCTTCTTCGCCCCATACCTACAGATGCTTCTGACCGCTCTTAAGCCAAAGGAAGAGATCACAGCTATTCCAGCGACCTATCTTCCTAAGAAGTGGGCATTTGATAACTTCATCGGCGTCTGGAAAGAGATTCCACTAGCGACCTTCTTGAAGAACTCTTTCATTATCTCTTTCTCGGCAACTGTCATCGTAATTTTGATTGCAGTGCCTGCCGCTTACTACGTTGCTCGCAATAACTTCAGAGGTAAGAAGCTCTTTCTACTTCTCGTTCTAATCACTCAGATGTTTGCACCAACAGCTCTTGTTGTTGGAATCTTCCGAGAGATTGTGGCTCTCAAGCTTGTCGATACCCACCTCGCACTAATCCTCATCTACGCGGCATTTAACATGGCATTTTCAATCTGGATTCTCTCCAGCTTCTTCGCCAGCATTCCAGCTGAGGTAGAAGAAGCGGCGTGGATTGATGGCTGCAATCGATTTACAACCCTGACAAAGATTGTTCTGCCTTTGGCGCTTCCAGGGCTCGTAACTGCCTTCATCTTCACCTTCATCGCTGCATGGAACGAGTTCGTTATTGCTTTGACTCTGACCTCATCTCCAGAGCGCGAACCGCTCACAGTTGGATTGACATCACTCATTGGTCAATATGAAATCCAATGGAACTATCTCTTCGCTGGTTCACTGATTGCAATCGTTCCAGTGGTTGTTCTATTCGCCATGATTGAAAAGTGGCTTGTTGGAGGCTTGACTGCCGGTAGTGTGAAATGAGTAGACAAGATCGACTCTCACGCATACTAGAGATTGTCGTTGAGAAAGGTGCCGTAGAGGTAGAGGAAGTAGCTACCGCTCTCGATGTTTCACTTGCAACTATTCGACGCGACTTTGATTCGCTAGCAAAGAAGCAACTTCTATCTCGTACCCACGGCGGTGCCGTCGCAACAGGTGGCTCACTCGGGTTGCCCCTAACGTATCGCGTAGCTAAAGAGGATGAAGTAAAAGAGCGAATCGCAGTAGCTGCAGCTTTGATGGTTAATCGCCATGAAATCATTGGAATTAATGGTGGAACAACGACAACGGCAGTTGCCCGAGCAATTGTTCAACGCCCCGAATTCGCAGCGGGCGACCCATCTGAATTACAGCCAGCGTTAACGGTTGTTACAAATGCAGTGAATATTGCTGCTGAACTCACAGTTCGTCATCAAATCAAGATTGTCGTCACTGGCGGGGTCGCTCGTCCTCAATCTTATGAACTCACCGGCCCCTTTGCCGAAGAAGTATTGAAGGAAGTCAATATCGATGTTGCCTTCCTTGGCGTTGAAGCAATAGATCTTGTCATCGGTGCTGCAGCTCGCCATGAAGATGAAGCGCGAGTAAACCGCCAGATAGCAGCACGTGCCCGCAAGATTGTTGTAGTTACCGATAGCTCAAAATTCGAAAAGCGCGCTTTTGCTTCAATTCGTCCAATCAAAGAGATTGATGTTTTAATTACCGATAGTGGCATTGATAAGAAGATTGTTAAAGATTTTCGCGCACTTGGCGTCGAAATTGTGATTGTCTAAGGAGCAACAGGATGTCACGTACCAATGCAGGCGCTCTGTTAATGCAGGCGCGATCAGAGAAGAAGGCAGTCGGAGCATTTAATGTCATTCTACTCGAACATGCAGAAGCACTTGTTGCTGGTGCAGAACAAGCAGGCCTTCCTATCATTCTGCAGATCAGTGAAAACTGCGTTAGCTACCATGCCTCCCTTAAGCCAATCTCGGTTGCAACTATTGCCCTAGCTGATGTTGCTGGCGTACCCGTTTCTGTACACCTCGACCACGCCGAGAGCGAAGAGCTCGTTAAGCAAGCGCTGGATCTTGGTTTTGACTCTGTGATGTTTGATGGATCGAAACTTTCTTATGCAGATAACGTTGCAGCTAGTGCACGCGTGGCAGCGCTCTGCAAGAGTTATGGCGCAACGTTAGAAGTTGAAATCGGCGAGGTCGGCGGCAAAGATGGAGTCCATGCACCCGGTGTTCGTACAAATGCACAGGAGGCTAAAGCTTTTGCCGAAAGCACAGGCGCTGATCTCTTGGCGGTTGCAGTTGGCTCATCTCATGCAATGACAACGCGCGATGCAACACTTGATTTCGCACTGATTACCGAGATTGCGCAGACTGTTTCAATTCCACTTGTCTTACACGGTTCTTCAGGTGTCAGTGATCCAGATCTGCAGAAAGCTGTCGCAGCTGGAATGAGCAAGATCAATATCGCTACCCACCTCAACAATGTCTTTACCCACGAGATCCGTGCAGCCCTTGAAGCCAATCCAAAGCTCGTTGATCCTCGTAAATACATAGCCCCTGGTCGAAGCGCTGTGGCTGCTGAAGTTGCCCGCCTACTTACCCTTCTCGGTGGCTAGCCCCGCGTAAAGTATGACTTTGCCCTACTGAGGGCGTACAGTTTGGCAACGTGCGATTTATCAATGAGCCGTTATATGACCTGACCTACGACGATGTATTTATGGCTCCAAGCCATTCTGAGATTACAAGTCGTATGGAAGTTGATCTCTCTTCAGCCGATGGCAGTGGAACAACAATCCCCCTCGTAGTGGCAAATATGACTGCAATTGCGGGACGCCGTATGGCTGAGACAGTTGCTCGCCGAGGTGGAATGGTTGTTATTCCACAAGATATTCCAATTCCCGTTGTTGCCGATGTCATTGCTTCAGTGAAGAAGAGCCACACATTCTTTGAAAGTCCAATTACGTTGTCACCGCGTCAAACCGTTGCAGATGCTGCAAGCCTCATCAATAAGCGCTCGCATGGCGCGATCGTTATCGTCGACGGCAACAAGCCAGTTGGAATCGTTACCGAAGATGATCTTGCAAGCGTTGATCGCTTTACTCAGCTAAGCCAAATAATGACCACTGAGCTCACGATGATGCCTGACACCCTTGATCCACGTGCAGCTTTTGATTTCCTGAATGAACGTCTTCGCACTGTTGCACCAGTTGTCTCTGCAAATGGCGAACTCGCTGGAATCGTTACTCGCGTAGGTGCACTCCGCGCTACCTTGTATCAGCCATCAGTAGATAAGAGTGGAAAACTTCGCATCGCGGCAGCTGTTGGAATCAATGGCGATGTTGCTGATAAGGCATCAAAGTTAGTTGCGGCTGGAACGGATGTACTTGTCGTTGATACCGCACACGGTCACCAGAAGAAGATGCTTGAAGCGCTAACTATTATTAAGAAGTTAGATCTGGGCGTACCTATTGTGGCAGGAAACGTTGTTACAGCAGAAGGCGTTCGTGACCTTGTTGCAGCAGGTGCTGACATCATTAAAGTTGGTGTAGGACCAGGAGCGATGTGTACAACACGTATGCAGACTGGTGTTGGTCGCCCACAATTCTCTGCAGTTCTTGAATGTGCGGCAGAGGCGAAGAAGTTGGGTAAGCATGTTTGGGCAGATGGAGGCGTGCGCCATCCTCGCGATGTCGCGCTAGCTCTCGCAGCAGGCGCATCTCAGGTAATGATCGGGTCTTGGTTTGCAGGAACCTACGAATCACCTGGAGATTTAATGCGCGATAGCTCAGGCCGTGCATATAAAGAATCTTTCGGAATGGCATCAAAGCGCGCAGTTACTGCTCGTACATCAGCAGAAGATGCATTTGATCGTGCCCGTAAATCGCTCTTTGAAGAAGGTATTTCTTCATCGAAGATGTATTTGGATCCTATGCGTCCAGGAGTTGAAGACCTCATTGATGAAATCATTTCTGGTCTACGTTCTTCTTGCACATATGCAGGTGCACGAAATCTTGCAGAGTTTGCAAATCGCGCGGTAGTAGGAATTCAATCAGCCTCAGGTTATGCAGAAGGTCGCCCTTTAGGCACTTCATGGAGAGGCTAAATAGCCAGTTTTTCTCAGCCGTTAATTGCCTGTACTATTGGAAACCGTTCAACAATTACATAAGCGTGCGTAGCTCAACGGATAGAGCATCTGACTACGGATCAGAAGGTTAGGGGTTCGAATCCCTTCGCGCGCACAAGTTAAGCCTCGAGTGCCTTTCACACTCGGGGCTTTTCTTCTTTACGGGTATAGACCGCGAAGTTTGTGCGCTTCGGCGACGCGAGCAACGCCAATCATGTGCGCAGCCTCTCGCCAAGAAACGTTCTTATCGGTAGCCATGTGCTCGACCTCTTTAAATGACTTCATCATGATGTCATTGAGGTTCTGCTTCACTTCATCGGCCGACCAGAAGTAATTCTGCTTATCTTGAACCCATTCGAAGTATGAAACGATCACACCGCCTGAGTTTGCCAAGATATCTGGGACCACAAGAATCTTCTTATCGTTAAGAATCTGATCGCCACCTGGTGTTGTTGGCGCATTTGCACCTTCTACGATGACCTTCGCCTTTATCCCTGGAGCGCTCTTCTCCGTTACAGAATCTGCAAGGGCTGCAGGAATCAAGACATCGACATCGAGATGTAAGAGTTCATCTTGTGTGATCTTGTCTGTGCCTGGCATATCGAGATTTCCGTTGGTCTGATAGTGGGTCCAGAGAGCTGCAACGGATGGGAATCCAGTAACACCTCCGTGAACATCGCTGACTGCAACAACTTTGAGCCCCATATTTTCTAGAGCGATAGCTGCCCAGTAACCAACTTTTCCAAAGCCTTGAATTGCTACGGTCGCACCCTTTTGATCGATGCCACGAACGCGAAGCGCTTCGATTGCAGAGATGGCAACGCCATCACCTGTCGCAGATGTTCGGCCGAGTGATCCACCAAGAACGATTGGCTTACCTGTAACAACACCCGGTACCGAGAAGCCCGCGTTTACTGAGTAGGTATCCATCATCCACGCCATATTGCGCTCATCTGTTCCTACATCAGGAGCTGGAATATCGCGCTCTGGTCCGATGATGGGCAAGATTTCAGATGTATATCGACGAGTAAGTCTCTCGTTCTCAGTGATGGAGAGAGAGTGGGGATCAACTGCAATTCCACCCTTTGCGCCACCGTAAGGAAGATTTGTCAGCGCGCACTTCCATGTCATGAGCATCGCAAGAGCAACTGTTTCATCCATATCAATCTGTGGGTGAAAACGAACGCCACCCTTTGATGGACCACGAGTAGTTGAGTACTGAACTCGGAAACCCTTATACATTTCAACGCTTCCGTTATCGCGTCGAAGTGGAACTGCAACTTCGAGGATGCGTCGCGGAGTAGAAAGGGTTTGCCAATCATTCTCACTGAGGTTGAGTAGTTCTACAGCTCGACGCAACTGCGTACGAGCGGTATCAAGTGCTGACTCCATTGTCATCCCTTTACCTTGGTAGTTGTAGTGCGAAAGAGCTAATTAGCTGCGAAGTGCCTGTGCGAACTCGAGGAAATCTTCGACAAGGATGTCAATCTCTCTTTGAGTATGTGCCAATGAAATCAACCACTGCTCATCTAACCCTGGAGGAGTGATAATTCCGCGGTTAAGTGCGAATAGCCAATGAGCTTCTGCAACACCGAAATCTGTAGCCTTATAGTCGCGGTAGTTACGAACTGGCTTTGTTGACCATGTGACGCAGCCCTTAACACCGAAGCCGACTGTGTGTGCAGGTAGTTCGTATTCAGCAATGATTGCATCGATACGAGTTAGAGCTTGGAAGTTAAGTTCTTCTGCAGCAGCAAGTGCTTCATCTGTACAGATGCGATCGATGGCACGAACGCCTGCCATAGCAAGTGGATTTCCGTTGAATGTACCGAAGTGAGCCATCTTGCCGTTGGTGACGTAATCCATGTACTTCTTCTTGCCACCGAATGCAGCTAGTGGAAGTCCACCACCGATTGATTTAGCGAGAGTAATAAGGTCTGGCTTAACACCGAGACGAGCTGCTGCACCATTTGCACCTGCTGTAAGACCAGTCTTAACTTCATCAAAGATGAGAACAACGTTGTACTGATCGCAGAGTTCGCGAACACGTTCAAGATACCCAGCATCTGGAAGAACGATTGCAAGGTTCTCAAGTACTGGCTCGACAATAAAGCAAGCAATCTTCTTTGAGTTCTTCTTCAACATCTTCTCGAGAGCGGGAATGTTGTTGTAAGGAACTACGTAGATGTCCCCTGGAACCAAGTTTGGTTCGACATATGGCTTTGGCTTATTTGGGTTGCCGACCTTATCTAGAGGTGGCTTTGCAGAGACCACGAATGGGTCGTAGCTTCCGTGGTATCCGCCTTCAACTTTGAGGATGCCCATCTTCTCTGTGGCAGAGCGAGCAACGCGTACTGCGTACATCGTTGATTCTGTGCCTGAGTTGGTGAAGCGAACCTGATCAATTCCAAAGCGCTTACAAATACGTTCCGCAGCATCTGTCGATGTTGGGGATGGAGTTACAAAGAGCATGCCCTTCTGAAGTGAGCTCTGAATCTCTTCGACGACTGTTGGGTTGAGGTGGCCGGCGAGCATTGCGCCGAAGCCCATGGAAAGGTCGAGGAGCTGACGCCCATCGACATCTGTCATATATGCGCCGTTGGCCGATGCAATCGAAATTGGATATGGGTCCCAATGCTGGAAGCTTGATGTGACTCCAAGTGGGAGCGATGAAAACGCTCTCTTGCTCTCTGTCTCGGAACCCTTGGTGTTCTTAGTGAAGAGTGCCCATTCGGCCTTAAGTATGGAAGCTACTTTTTCAGGCGAGATTGGAGTTGATGTAGCAGGGACGGTGCGGTGTGTATTTGCGTGATGCGATTGCATCTTGGTTTGTGTAGTCATTGTAAAGCTGTACGGCAAATGTTTCTAATTTAGAAACCTTTTGAGAAGTACTCTCCTTTGAGTCTTGCGAATGAACGCACCCCAATTATCTCTGAAGCTTTAAAAGTTTGCAACTGATGCGTGTTTTTACGCGTGTTATTTAGGAAACATGAATGATTTAACCATGTTGTTAATAAAGTCATTCCAGGCCTTTTGGTCTACTGGAGAATCAACAACATCATCAACTATTTTGCCCAAGGTGTAAGACTGGATAAAGACCGCTGCAACGCGAGGGTTAAGATCCTTTTTAAAGAATCCTTTTTCTTTAACTTCTCGAATTACATCTTCGAGGCTATCTGTTAAACGTTTCTGTTCGACTGCAAGAGCTGCTGCAAATCGAGGTGATGAAACTGAATTTGCAATAGTGCGAGCACGTTCGTAGCGGTGCGGTTTAAATTCAAGTGACTGAGTAATTTCACTCATCCTTACGACTCCAGCGAAGAGCTCATCCTGTGTTTTAGCTTGTGAAATAATGCTGACAATTAATCCGACGCTGCGATCAACCCACGCCGCGTACCGAGCAATCTGAGCAAATTCAAGAAGTTCACCTAGATCTTCAAAGTGGTGATAGAGACTTCCCTTGGATATTCCAGATATCTCGAGGATCTCATCTACAGATATATCGGTAGGAAGCTTGGTCTCAAGCAATTCGACAGCTGTCTCTACCAATTTGGCTTTAGTTGGATGGAAGGAGCTGAGCATCTCTAAACTTTACCGCGTATTGGTAACCTATGGGCATGACCAAGCCCACGATCATTCTTGCCACCAGCAACGGGGTTGGGATGGGGCACCTTGCGCGAGCAAGTGCAATCGCCTTGGCGCTCAAAGAGGTAGCCAATCCGATCATTGTCTCAATGGCTGGAGGCATCGCTGAGATCCCTGATTACATGGGAATTCGATGCGAGTACATCCCAGGTCGCGATCGCATGTGGATGCCACGGGATGATTGGGATGCGTATCTACGTGATCGCTTGCTTGCACTTGTTGATGAAACCGGTGCACGCGTTATGACATTTGATGGAGTAGTTCCGTATCCAGGAGTTATTGCAGCAAAGTTTTCTCATCCAAAGCTTGCGCTCGTCTGGGTACGACGCGGTTTGTGGCAGAAGAAACCACAGCGCTATGTACTGGGACTTCAATCGAAGATGATGGATTACATCATCGAGCCAGGCGAATTCGCCCGTGCATATGATTTTGGTCCAACAGCGTCACGGAAAGATGCACGTTTAACTGCCCCGGTATCGCTCTATCAAAAAGATACTGCGCTACCTCGCGATGAAGCTCGAAAAGTTCTTGGCCTTGATCTCAACCGCCCTGCAGTATTGGTGCAGCTAGGTACTGGAGATAGCGATGTCAATGAGAAGATGACAGCAGCGCTATCTGGCTTACTCGGTTGGAAAGATCTACAGGTAATTCTGACAAAACAACCGCTAGATAAGAACGGTAAATCACTTGCCCCAGAAGGTCTTGATATCCGCGTAGTACGTCACTTCCCACTAGCGCGGGTATTGCACGCATTTGATGCAAGCGTCTGTGCGACGGGATATAACGGCGTGCACGAATTATTGCCAGCTCTAGTACCAACAGTTTTTGTCTCTAATATTCGTGGAACTGATGACCAAGAAGCGCGCGCTCAATGGTGCCATGACTTCGGTTTTGCGCTTCGCGCCAACCAGGCAGACCTAGCTGAAATTACACATACAGTTGCACAACTACAGAAGAGCGAAGTGCGTACTCGTTTATCTGAGAAGTGCCGCGAACTTCCTGATCCATCTGGCAGTTTTGAGATTGCAAAGATTCTCCTTGAACTTGCTACTCGCGAAGAGCCTGTGCGTCCTTCATGGATCCGATACAAGCGTCTGCACATTCAAAACCACATTAATCGCGGGCTTCGCCATCTTGCATATAACGGGTTACGTCGCCTCGGTCTTATCTATCGTTTCCTCAACCCACATATTCTTGTTCAAACAGTGCGACAAGAGCCACCACTATGGGGTTCTCAGAACACTGCAGCAGAGCTACACCCACTCATCAAAGGTGATCAAAGATTCGAACACCTCATTACCGGTGCTACAGATTCATATATTGCGCGCCGAAAAGAGATTGCAGAAACGGCTTATGGTCAGCGCACTGAAGTAATCAATAAAAAGAAAGCTAAGTAATTTAACGTTTCGCGTTAGAAGCGAGAACGAATCTCCCAGAGATCTTTAAATACTGGGTTAAATAAAGTACTTGCCAAGTATTCAACTCCGCTAGAACCACCTGTGCCAGCCTTATGGCCGATTGTGCGCTCAACCATCTTTACATGGCGATAACGCCACTCCTGTATTCCTTCATCAATATCAACAAGGCGTTCTGCAACCATCGAACTCTCGGGGTCTTTTTGATGTACTTCAAGCAAAACATCTTGAACTTTCTCATTAGATTGGTAGGCAATCGATTTATCGCGAGAGATAACCTCTGATGGAATCGAATAACCGCGAACAATGAGGTAATCCAAGAATGAATCCCAAATCGAATTACGTGAAGTAATTGCTGAGATTTCAGCCTGCATATCAGGGGGCAGATGGCCCGCCAATCGACTATCCCTGCGCCCAAGAATTGCTTCTACCTTTCTAAATTGAGCAGATTGGAACCCGCTCGATGAAGATAGATAACCGCGGAAAGCGTTAAATTGCAGAGGTGTCATCGTTTCGAGGATATCTACCTGTGCAACGCAGACTTTCATGATTGTCCGGATTCGACCAAGTATGGCTAGTGCGTAATGAGTATTTCCCTGCTCCAGCGCTTTGCCTGCTTCTTCGAACTCATGAATTAGCTGTTTAAACCAGAGTTCATAAGTTTGATGGATGATGATGAAGAGCATTTCATCATGTTCTGGTCCATCTGAAAGTGGCTTCTGCAGAGCCAGAAGTTCATCTACTGCTAAATATGATGTGTAGGTCAGCGCAGAATCGTAATTTTCGCTCATGTAACTCGTGAATCCGATCCTTGAATGTTCTTGTACTCACCGGATTCAGTGAGCTCCTTAATTCTCTTAAAGCCCTCCCAGACTTCTAGATAAGAAGTTGGTAGCGGGGCAATCGCCAAACGAATTGCATTTGGAGCTCTGTAATCAGGGATAACGTTAGAAATCTTTCGCAGGGCTACACAAATCTTTGCTGCATCAGGATGTCCGATAGAAATATGTCCCCCGCGCTCTGAAGCTTCACGTGAAGTAAGTAGGGTGTACCCAAGTGGAGCTAGCCACTCATCAAAGAGATCGATCATCATTTGCGTTCCAGTAGCTGCCTTATGAGAGATAGCTGAAATTCCCGCCTCTTCAATCATTGAGAATGCAACCTGCACACAACGTATGCCGATGATTGATGGGCTGGCAATCTGGAAACCACGAATTCCATTCGCCTTTTCAAAATCAGGACCCATCGCAAATTGATCTTCATTGGCGAACCAACCTTGAATCGGAGTCTGAAGTTCCTTCTGCACCTTCTTATTCACATAGAGCCAGGCAGGTGATCCAGGACCAGAGTTGCCGTACTTGTATGTGCAACCAACAGCGAGATCAACGTTATTGGCATCAAAGTTCATCTCAATGGCACCTGCAGCATGGCTTGCATCCCACAGAGTCCAAGCCCCGTATTCACGGGCGAGATCAGTAATTGATTTGATGTCATTGCGTGCACCAGAACGGTATTGAATAACCTCAAATGTTACGAGTGCTACATCTTCGCTCATATATGGCTTAAGAATTTCCGGTGTGATGCGTTCGTATTCTGCAGTCCCAGGTGTTTCGTTATCGATGATGACAAGCTTGAGATCGAATTGCTTTGCGATGCCATCGAGGATGTATCTATCTGTTGGGAAGTTTCCTGCATCGGTAATGATTGTTTTGCGTCCAGGGCGAGAATGAATTGCAGCGAGGCAGAGTTGGTAGAAGTTCACTGAAGTTGTGTCACAGACAAGAACCTGACCGGCTGCAGCACCGAGAGTTGCACGACCTAAGAGATCTCCGGCGACTTGGGCTTCGTCGATCCAATGGCTCCAGCCATTGACGACTTCAGTGCCCCACTCATTGCTCATATAGTCATTGACGACCTCTATCGTCTTGAGCGGAAGGCGACCGAGTGAATTCCCGTCTAGGTAGCAGAGTTCCGCATCTTTAATCAGAAATTTCTCTCGATAATGAGCGAGAGGGTCCTTCTTATCTAACTCAAGTGCGTATTCGCGGTCAGTTACCTTCATAGTTCAAAGGTAGTCTCTCCTCCCATGGCGCGCAATATCGTAAACATTGAAGATGTATCGAAATCATTCGATATTCGCCCACTTCTCGACCATGTATCTCTCGGCGTTTCAGAGGGAGATCGCATTGGAATTGTCGGTCGAAATGGTTCCGGAAAAAGCACCTTAATGAAAGTTATTGCAGCGATAGAAGATCCTGATTCGGGGCGTGTAACTAAATCTAACTCTGCTGCAATCGGAATTCTTTCTCAGGTCGATTGGGCTGCAGCCGATGCAACTGTTGGCGATTTAGTTATTGGAAATCGTGAGAAGCACGAGTGGGCGAGTGATCCCAAGATTCGCGAAATCTTTACAGGTTTATTTGGTGGCTTTGATGACCATCTCTTTGATCGCACATTTGCCAATCTTTCAGGTGGCGAGAAGCGTCGTGTAGGGCTTGCAAAGTTACTTATCGATGAACTAGATCTGATTCTTCTCGATGAACCAACGAACCACCTCGATGTTGAAGGAGTTGCATGGCTTGCAGAGCATCTCAATAAGCGACGCGATTTAGCCGTGTTGGTCGTTACGCACGATCGCTGGTTCCTCGATGCCGTAACAGATAGAACATGGGAAGTAGTTCTAGGAAAAGTAGAAGAGTATGACGGGGGATACTCAGCCTTTGTTCTGGCCAAGGCAGAACGAGCTCGTCAAGCGAGCGTTCTTGATTCACGTCGCAATAATTTGATTCGAAAAGAATTGGCGTGGTTGCGTCGCGGCGCACCTGCTCGAACCACCAAACCTAAATTCCGTGTCGATGCCGCCAATGAATTAATTTCGGCAGAACCTGCGCCACGTGATTCAACCGAACTATTGAAGTTCGCACTGAACCGCTTAGGAAAGACTGTCTTCGAACTTCATCACGCACTTATCAAAGCTGGCGATAAAGAACTCATCCATGATTTAACGTGGAATATCGGTCCAGGTGATCGAATTGGAATCGTTGGCGTCAACGGAGCAGGAAAGACAACGCTGATGCGCACCCTGGCTGGGCAACTACAACCTGCAGCCGGAAAGTTAGTTACGGGAATTACCGTCAAGATTGCATTTCTCACACAACATCTCGATGAACTAGATCCAACATGGAGGCTGCTAGAGGCTGTTGAGAAAGTTGCTACACATGTTGAAATTGGTAAGGGGAAGACACTTTCTGCATCTCAACTCTGCGAACGTCTTGGCTTTGATCGCGATGCTCAGTGGACGCCGGTAGGAGATTTGTCAGGTGGAGAGCGTCGACGACTTCAATTAACGCGCCTTCTGATGGATTCACCGAATGTCCTGCTTCTCGATGAGCCAACTAATGATTTCGATATCGAGACGTTGACCGAGCTTGAAGATCTTCTCGATAGCTACGGCGGAACGTTGATAGTTATCTCGCACGATAGGTATTTCCTTGAAAGAGTATGCGATCGCTTCTATGGACTCTTGGGGGACTTGAATCTAAGAGATTTACCTCGCGGAGTAGATCAATACCTTGAACAGAGGGCTGGCTCGATTGCGGCCAAGGTGGCATCTTCAAAATCTTCATCTACAAATACATCAACATCGACATCTACTCTCAGCGCAGCAGAACAACGTCAATTAAAGAAAGATCTCACACGCGTAGAACGTCAGATTGCGAAAGGAAGAGAGAACGTTATCTCCTTAACCGCCGAACTTGAATCACAGGCACATGATCATGCGCGCCTGATTGAGATTGCAGCAGAGCTGGAAAAAGTCACCGCTGAGCTAGCAACACGCGAAAGCGAGTGGTTAGAAATCACTCTTGCTCTAGAGAGTTAATAGAGTCTGCACATGACAAAGACCAATCAGCGGCTAGATTTTCTCGCTGCAATCTCTGGTGTAATGATTGCTCTTCAAGCTCGCGCAAATGGTGAACTTTCGCACCTCCTAGGAAATGGAATCCAGGCAGCGTTAATCTCCTTTGGCTCTGGTCTATTAATTATCGCCATCGTTGCTGCCTTTAACCCTGCCATTAAAGAAGGTGCACGAAACTTGCGTGGCGCTGTTTCTCGGAGAGAAATTCCACGATGGACTCTCTTTGCAGGCGCACTTGGAGGCTCATTTGTCGCGGTACAGACTCATATAGTTCCGCTGATTGGCGTAGCGATCTATTCAGTTGCTTCTATTGCGGGTCAAACAGCAGCCTCACTGATTGTTGATCGAATCGGTTTAACTGGTGGAGGCAAGAAGCACATTACAAGGAGAAGAATCGCTGCGGCGCTCTTTACCGTTGGCGCTGTCTTTGTATCAGTCTTCGACCGCATTGATGCGCAGAATCTTTCTCTCTATGCGGTGGCGCTAGGTGGAATAGCAGGTGCAATCGTGGGGGTACAACGCGCGCTCAATGGTCAGATCAATGAGCATTCACATCAGAGCTTTACAACATCACTTCTCAACTTCATTATGGGAACATCATTCTTGGTGATCCTTCTCAGTGCATTGATTGCCTTTGGCTCAACGACACTTGAGCCGTTGCCCGCTGGACCATGGTGGATTTATACGGGTGGAGTTATTGGTGTTATTTACATCGCCTTCACTTCAACCATTGTTCAGCACCTAGGAGTCTTAACCTTTACCCTCTTTAGCGTTGGCGGACAATTGGTTGGCTCTTTACTTATCGATATCTTCTCACCAACGACTGGTGCGCAAGTCAGCGCCTATCTTGTAACAGGTATTGCAATGACCTACCTTGGAGTTATTGTGGGCGGCGTCGGTAATTCCAGATTCCTGAAATCAAAGAGGCTGTAATAAAGAACGCTGCAATCGCATACGAAAATGTCTTTACCCACGGCAATGAAGCGGCGTAATAACCAGCGATAGTAATTCCAGCCCCCCACAAGATAGCTCCTACAATATTTGCAGAAAGAAATTGGTAGTAATTCATCTTGGATGCGCCAGCAATCGGTGGGACAAAGGTACGAATCCATGGGAAGAATCGAGCTGCAACTACAGCCCACCACCCTGTCTTTTCGTAGAAGCGTTCAGAGTGAGCGATCATCGCCTGGATACGTGGAGATTTATTGCGCTCCAGATATGGACGCCCAATGACTCTGCCCAGAACAAACCCCACTTGGTCACCGAAGAATGCAGCGGCAACAATGACCAGAACAAGAATGACGATATTGATATCGCCGTGAGCTGCAGCAACTAACCCTGCGCTAAAGAGAATTGAATCCCCAGGTAGAAAGAAGCCGAAGAGAAGTCCGGTTTCGACAAAGACTATGGCCCCTGCGATTAAATAGAAGAAGAATGGCGATAGCGCAGAGAGTTGTGCATCAAATGATGCGGCGTGCTCGATCACACTGATTTCTTTACTGCTGCAGCGACCTTGGTGACCACATTTGGATCAAAGACGCTTGGAACGATAAATGATGTGTTGAGCTGGTCCAGTGAGACGCAATCTGCAATTGCCTCCGCTGCTGCGACGAGCAATTTATCCGTAATCTTGCTTGCTTGTGCATCAAGAAGGCCGCGGAAAATTCCAGGGAAAGCAAGAACGTTATTAATTTGGTTTGGATGATCACTGCGACCTGTTGCAACAACTGCAGCATATTTACGAGCGATAGCCGGGTCGATCTCTGGATCTGGATTAGCAAGAGCGAAGACGATTGATTGAGGCGCCATTGCGGCAACATCTTCCTCATTGAGAACCCCAGGTGCACTTACGCCGATAAAGATATCGGCACCCTTCATCGCTTCATGGATATTGCCTTTGAAGTTATTTGGATTCGAGTTATTGATAAACCAGTTACGCATCGAATCTGCAGCCGTTGTATCTTTACAGATGACGCCATCTTTATCGAAAGCGATGATGTTCTTTGCTCCACTTAATACTAGAAGTCGTGCAATGGCAGTGCCTGCAGCACCTGCTCCACTCATGATAATTGTTGCTGAAGAAAGGTTTTTCTTCACCAACTTCAGCGCATTGGTGAGAGCCGCAAGAACAACTATTGCTGTTCCATGTTGATCATCGTGGAATACAGGAATATCGAGCAGCTCACGTAGGCGATCTTCAACTTCAAAGCAGCGCGGGGCTGAGATATCTTCAAGATTGATACCGCCATAGACAGGCGCGATGAGCTGCACAGTTCGCACGATTTCATCGACATCTTGTGTATCAAGACAGACTGGCCACGCATCAACATTGGCAAAGCGCTTAAATAACGCTGCCTTACCTTCCATAACTGGGAGTGCGGCAGCAGGTCCAATATTTCCAAGACCAAGGACTGCAGATCCATCTGTAACAACAGCGACTGTATTGCGCTTCATGGTGAGGCGGCGAACATCTGTAGGGTCATCAACAATCGCCTGACAGATACGTGCAACGCCAGGTGTGTAGGCGCGCGATAAATCATCACGGGTCTTGAGTGGAACCTTAGAAGTTACCTCGATTTTGCCACCGAGATGGAGCAAGAATGTACGGTCACTCACCTTACGAACGGTAAGGCCATCATGGCCTGAAAGTGCGTTATGAATATCTTGTGCATGATCTGCATCGATGGTGTCGCATGTAATATCTACAACAACTCGATCAATCAGTGATTCAACAACGTCGAGAGCAGTAATTGTCGCTCCAGCATTTGTAATTGTCGTTGTAATGAGTGCTACAGGTTGAAGTTCAGGGGAACCTTCAACGCGGATGGTGATTCCATATCCCGGAGAAGTGGATGCCATTAGACAACACCGTAGAGACGATCACCAGCATCGCCAAGACCAGGAACGATGTAGCCCTTTTCATTGAGCTTCTCATCGAGAGCGCCTGTTACTAAAGTGATTGGAACGCCAGATGCGTCGAATTCTTCTTCAAGAACTTTGATGCCTTCAGGCGAAGATAAGAGACAGATAGCGGTGATATCTGTTGCGCCCTTTTCAATCAGAAAGTTAATTGCTGCAACGAGGGTTCCACCAGTTGCAAGCATCGGATCAAGAACAAAACATTGGCGACCAGATAGATCTTCAGGTAGGCGGTTTGCGTATGTGCTTGCCTGCAAAGTCTTCTCATCACGAACCATTCCTAGAAAACCAACTTCGGCTGTCGGAAGTAACTTCGTCATACCTTCGAGCATTCCAAGACCTGCACGAAGAATAGGAACCACTACAGGACGAGGTTCAGCAAGCTTCTGACCAGTTGTAGTTGTTACAGGGGTCTTGATTGTTACTGACTCGGTGCGAACATCGCGAGTTGCCTCGTATGCAAGAAGCGTGACGAGCTCTTCGACGAGTCTGCGGAAAGTTGGCGAATCCGTTCTTTCATCGCGTAAAACCGTTAATTTATGAGAAATCAATGGGTGATTGGCGACATGAACTTTCATACTCCAACCTTACAGGGCTTTCTTTCTATTCCAATGAGTGCCAATATGGGAGATGTGTCAGAAGAGAGCCAAGATTTCGCCGTTGAAGCGTGGCATGAAGATGGGCGCTGGTCTGTAGCTCTTCTTCCAGAAGCAGATGACCTAACTCACATTATCGATCGCCTTAATAAACAGCAGACCAATGGCGGGGCAGTTGCTCTTATCGCAATCGATGACGAATTCTTTCTTGCCATCCGCGTCCTTGGCTCACATGTTAAGTACTTTATAAGCGATGTTAGTTGCGCCCTAGATTATGAAATTGCTGCAGAGTTCTTAGAAATTGCTGATATTGATTCTCCAGAAGAAGATGATGAACCACTTCCAGGGGGCGACCTCGATATCTTTGCCGATCTTGGTTTAAACCAGATGGAGCTATCAACGCTGTGTGACGATGCCGATCTATTCCCTGATGAACAAATTGAAGCCATAGCTAATCGTCTTGGATTCGGAGATCAATTCACCGAAGTACTGGAGTCATAAAATTTCCTCACCACAGGAGTTGATGCAGCAAGCAATTGATATTGCAAAGGCAGCAACCACATCAGGTGACGTTCCAGTCGGCGCACTCATAATCAATAAAGATGGTGTTGTTATTGGTAAAGGCTTTAACGAGCGTGAAGCCAATAGCGATCCAACTGCTCACGCCGAGATAGTTGCAATTCGTAACGCCGCTTCACGACTTCAGAATTCGCGCCTTGATGGATGCACTCTCATCGTGACCCTCGAACCATGTGCGATGTGTGCTGGTGCAATCGCTCAATCTAGAATTTCTCACCTTATCTTCGGTGCATGGGATGCCAAAGCCGGAGCAGTTGGATCTGTCTGGGATGTTCTGCGCGATCCTCGCTCAATCTTTAAAGTTGAGGTGACGGCAGGCGTCCTTGAGAACGAATGCGCGGCCCTGCTGAAAGATTTCTTCTCAGATAAGTAGTTCGTAAGAAGGATTCAAGATCGTTAAGGCTCCCTCTTCTTCACCAACCATGCCTTCAGCGCGAACTTCCATACCGACTTCAAGGCCAGCGATGTCACGACGACCGAGGAAGTTCAAAGTAACTCCACCAGTCTCATCCCAGATTTCTACCTGAAGCATTGGCGCAGAACCGCGTGGAGCAGTTGAAATAGAAGTTACTCGGCCATGGACCTTTGAACGCTTACGCCATTCGATCTGACCAATGGGAGTTACATCTTCTGCGTAGTGGGTAACCGGTGCGAATTCGCGCTGTGGCTCTTGAACAGGCTTTGCTTTCTCTGCAACTACCTTCGGTGCAGCTGCGCTCTTAACTGGAAGAGCTGGAACCGCCTTTGTAGATGTAATTCGATTAACATCGAAAGGAACAATTGTTGCGACCACGCGTTGTAGCTGCGAGATTGGTGCAGCAATTTCTTCCGCTGTTTGGTCGTGCAGAAGTCGTCCCAAGAATCGAGAATATGCGCGACGAGGAAGCAAGATAGTTAGCTCGACATCAGGCTTCTCAGTTCTGCGAATTGCAAAGTCGAGAGCAGAGTTAGCTATTCGACGATCTGGGCAATCGATGAGCTCTAGTTGGATATCTTCAAGTGCATCAGAGTTGGCCCAGTCATCTTGGATCTGTTCTGCGCGGCGATCATCGATCACAAAGTGAACCGCCTTGATCTTGTGTGGCTTCAAGCTGCGTGCATATCGAATAGCGCTCACGGTAGCGAGATCGACGTTATCGACGAAGACAGCAACTTCATGTCGTGACATTGATGTTGCACGCTCTTGTTCATCCTTAACGCTAAGAGCCTCTTGTTCGCGTGTGTACTGGCGGCGAAGACGAAGGAAAGAAATAACCATAATTGGCGCAACGAGAAGTACAAGCCACGCACCTTGAGTAAATTTCACAACAGAGAAGATGATGACGATTAAGAAAGATACTCCACCAGCAAGTGAGTTAACAACAACCTTGAATTGCCATTGGCTAGGACGCGTGCGCAGTGTGTGGCGAGTCATTCCAAACCCGGCCAAGGTAAATCCTGTAAACACACCAAGTGCGTAGAAAGCAACTAGGTGTTCAACTGAACCAGCAGTAATGAGAACAAGGAATATTCCGCCACCTGAGAGAAGCAAAATACCGTTTGAGAAAGCTAAGCGGTGGCCACGCTTTGTGAGCTGACGTGGAAGGTATCCATCGGTTGCCACGAAGTTAACGAGCAGTGGAAAAGCGCTATATGTGGTGTTAGCACCCGCAAACAAGATAAGCATTGTTGCGAGCTGAACCATGATGAACATAAAGGATCCAAATGCACCTTCACCAACTGCTGCTTTCGCAATTTGAGAGATAACAGTTGGAACGCCTGATTCATATGGCATTGCATGGATATGGTGTGCAAACCATGAGACACCAAGAACCAAGATTCCAAGCAAGGTACTCATGATGACAAGAGTGCGTCGAGCGTTGACAGCCTCTGGCTCTTTAAAGAGTGCAACGCCATCAGAAATCGCTTCGAGTCCTGTTAGTGAAGAACCGCCATTGGCGAAGGCACGGAGCAAGATAAAGACTGCAGCAAAGGTGAGAAGCCCCTGCTCTGTTCCAACTTCAACTGCTCCAGGAAGATCAGTTTCAAGAACCGGAAGTGTTCCGTTCGATAGGCGCCATAGACCCATACCGAAGACGATGAACATAGAACCGACGAAGAAGTATGTTGGGAATGCAAATGCCTTACCAGCTTCTTTTACACCACGAAGATTTCCGTAGGTAAGAAGACAAATAACTGCAAAGATCATATGCATCTTCCATGGCGCAAGCGATGGGAATGTCGAGATGATTGCTGCAACGCCTGCAGCAGATTGAATGGCAACTGTTACAACGTAATCAAGAATCAAGGCAACAGCTGCAATCTGTGCAACTACAGGACCAAAGTTATCTCTGGAAACAATGTAGGCGCCACCGGTCTTTGTATAAACATTGATGACGTTTCGATATGAGAGCGTAATAAGAATAAGAATTGCGATAACAACGCCAGTCATCGGCATCAAAATGGTGAAAGCTGCCAAACCAAATGCGGGAAGCAGTGCAATCAAAATCTGCTCTGAACCGTAGGCAGAAGATGAAATGCAGTCGGAAGAAAGGATGCCGAGGGCGTAACGCTTACTGAGTCTCTGGTGGCCGAGGGAGTGGCGGTTAAGCGCTGAGCCAAGGAAGCGGCGCTTGATCTTGTATTTGAGCGGATCTTCTAGATGCGCATGCTCTTGAAGCGCTACAGGCTTCGGTGCATCATCGGTCCAAGACTTAGCCACGGTAACTCCCTTTGGGGTGCAATAAGTATGCTTATCTTATGCGTAATCAGTTATATATCGATGGCCAGTGGGTAGATGGTTCAGGCGTACTAGACGTGATTGATCCGAGCGATGGCTCAGTAATTACCAAGGTTGCCACCTCAAGCGATGAGCAGAATCTGGCCGCCATTGATGCCGCCGATCGAGCATCAGCCTCATGGGCAGCAACTGCGCCACGTGTGCGCAGCGAAATTCTTCGTAAGGCTTTTGAGCTCATGGTTGCAGAAGCCGATTCACTCGCAGAGTTGATTTCACGCGAAAATGGAAAAGCACTTCCAGATGCAAAGGGCGAAGTTCTCTATGCAGCGGAGTTCTTCCGTTGGTTTGCCGAAGAAACAGTTCGCATCTCAGGTGACTTTCGAATGGCGCCTTCCGGCGACAAGAGAATTCTTGTAACTCACCAACCTATTGGAGTCTCACTACTTATTACTCCTTGGAACTTCCCTGCAGGAATGGCGACGCGAAAGATTGGTCCAGCAGTTGCTGCTGGTTGCACAATGATTTTGAAGCCAGCAGGTGAGACGCCACTTACCGCGCTCGCAATCGTAGATATTCTCGAACGATGCGGACTGCCTAAGGGCGTTCTCAACGTGATCTTGCCGCCGCAATCTGGTCCGGCAATTTCTAAAGTTCTTCACGATCCACGTGTAAAGAATCTTTCATTTACCGGTTCAACCTACGTTGGAAAGTTGCTTCTCAAAGAAGCTGCAGATCAAGTAATCCGTTGCTCGATGGAGCTCGGTGGCAATGCACCATTTGTAGTTCTCGATGATGCGAATGTCGAAGAAGCTGTTAAAGGTTTGATGCTTGCAAAGATGCGTAACGGTGGCGCTGCATGTACTGCAGCTAACCGAATCTATGTTGCACGTTCAGTCGCAGAGAAATTTACCGCTGAATTCACAAAGGCGATGGGCGCACTCACAATGGGCGTTGGCCGCGAGAATGGAGTTCAACTCGGCGCAAGCGTCTCTATAAAAGAGCGCAATAAGATTGCAGAGCTTGTCGATGGAGCAAAGTCACGTGGAGCAAAGGTTCACCTCGGTGGCAATACTCCTGATGGCCCAGGCGCCTTCTATCCAGCAACAGTTATCGAAGTTACGAAGAGCGATGAAATCTTGGCACAAGAAGTATTTGGGCCTGTCGCACCTATTGTTCTCTTTGATACAGATGAAGAAGCTCTCAAGCTCGCAAATGAGACCGAGTACGGTTTGATCAGTTATGTGTACTCGCAAGATCTCAAACGAGCCATTCGTTTTGCTGAAGGCATTGAATCTGGAATGGTCGGAATCAATCGCGGATTACTCTCTGATCCTGCAGCGCCATTTGGTGGAGTTAAGCAATCAGGACTTGGACGTGAAGGTGGATTCGATGGCGTTCATGAGTTCTTGCAGACAAAATATATTGGTGTAGAGATTTAGTTTTAGAGAAAGAGTTAGAGCTTCTTCTTCACTCTATTAATCGCTTGTGTAAATCGATTACGCGTGCGATTGAGCATTATCTCTGCCCATGCAAATTCAGTTGCAAGGATTGCAAGACCTGCGATGATCAAAGGAATTCCAGGACCTGGAAGGACGAGCAGAATGATTCCAACAACAACGAGAGTGGAGCCAACAGAAGCTGCTATGACCCAACGAAGTGGATGAGGCAGACGCTTCCAGTTTGTCTTAACCCAGGCTCTCTTACTCATGGCATTAGTTTACGGCAATTATTGAATTAAACCAGCTTCGCTTTGTGCAAAGAGCTGAACAAGTGCCTCAACTCTTTCTTCTTCGGAATCTGGGATCGGTAGTTCGATAGAGAAACTATCGCCTTTCTTGGAATCTGGAATCGATTCGCATTTATAGCGATTTCCCGAGATGGAATATTCCAACATGAAATTCTCTGAACCTAACCGAAGAGTCTTATTGGCCATTAACGATTTCGCTTGCTCTTCGTATCTGGACCGCTGAACATTCATCAACTGGAAAAACTTTTCCATGACTTCCTTCTCCCGCAATATTTCTTTGGGAGAAAGTGAATCTGGGTCCTCGAGTTCCATACCTAGAGGGTATCTCAGGTCCCACAATTTAAGGAGGCGATTTCCTTCGAGAGAACCTTTCGGGCAAATTGCCACTTACCGTCAATTAGTGCCTTTGAATAGGCAACACCAAAATAGTTGGTACGAGTCAGATTGAGGCATTTACTAAATGTATTGAAGTTATTCACGCGGGATCCAGGAAATGTTGTTCCAGAATTTCTAGTTGTTTGCTTCGTAACTAAATGATTTCCCAGCAACCCCGTCTTCCATAATTCGACAGTAATTGTCACTTTTGATTGAGGCACGTTACAAATAGACGATGCATTAACTTTTACAGCCCGTGTCTTAAACTTTTCATAGAGATTTGTGGACAAGTGGGCGTTTCCAACTTGAAGTCTGCAAGGTGACTTAACCTCCTGTGAAGATTGTTCTCTAGCAACAGAAGCGTTCGGAATAAGAAGTGCGATCGAAATTGAGATTGACAGCAAGAGAGTAAACTTTTTTCGAATAGTCATGACTGAGGATGACGGAAATTAATGAAGGGACTTCGGACTTATCCACACCCTGAAAAATCTGGCGGAGGATGAGGGATTTGAACCCTCGATAGGTTTCCCTATACACGCTTTCCAAGCGTGCGCACTCGGCCGCTATGCGAATCCTCCAGTGCGTAAGGCGTGAAATAACTTCAACAGCCTTCGACTGGCTAAGGGTAACGCTGCCACACAGCCCGATTTACCTACCTGAATAGCGCAGGTGACGAGGGTTAATCAGAGCCATAAGATTGCCTCAGATCTCCGGTGCGACGACATCGTGCTGAACTCCCCCAGGGTAGGAATACAGCAAGGGTAGGTACGCTCTGGCGGGTGCACCGGAGGTCCCACGAACTTCTTTGACAGAATTAGCGTTAAGTAAGCACGTGGCCACAAAGTTCAGTCGCAGCCAATTAGAAGTGAATTGAATTGCGACCAACGAGAGAGTAGATGAGATGTCGTTAGCGCTATATAGAAAGTATCGCCCCTCTGTCTTTGCAGATGTCATCGGGCAAGAACATGTCACTGTGCCACTTTCCAACGCTCTCGAATCGGGCAAGACACATCACGCATATCTCTTTAGCGGCCCTCGCGGTTGCGGAAAAACTTCTAGCGCTCGCATCATGGCGCGTTCACTTAACTGCGCAAAAGGCCCAACACCGAATCCATGTGGCGAATGCCAATCCTGTAAAGACCTCGTTGCAAATGGTCCAGGATCTATCGATGTTATTGAACTCGATGCAGCAACTCACGGTCTCGTAGATGATGCGCGCGATCTTCGCGATAAAGCATTCTTTGCACCAGTCCAGAGCCAATACAAGATTTACATTATCGATGAGGCTCACCAACTCGGGCCAGGTGCTGCAAATGCTCTGCTCAAAGTTGTGGAAGAACCACCTCCCCACGTCATCTTTATCTTTGCAACAACAGAACCAGAAAAGCTCATCTCAACTATTCGCTCTCGTACACACCACTACCCATTCCGCTTGGTTCCACCTGGAACTCTTGCAACCCATCTCGAAAAGGTCTGCGAATCTGAAGGTGTAAAGGTTGCTAAGGGAGTGATTCCACTCGTAGTTCGCGCATCTGGCGGATCTGTTCGTGATGCACTTTCTGTACTTGGACAACTTCTTGCCGGTGCTGGAAAAGATGGCGTTAGCTACGACATTGCGATTCAGCTACTTGGATTCACCGATGGCGCACTTCTTGATGATGCAATCGATGCAGTTGCCGCCCGCGATGGCGCAACGCTCTTCAAGACCGTCGATCGAGTTATCGAATCAGGACATGACCCACGTAGATTCACACAAGATCTACTAGAACGTTTCCGCGACTTAATGATCGTCGATGCCCTTGAAGCAACAAATGCCAACAGCATCTTGCGCGAACTTCCTGATGACCAGCTAGAACGTATGCGCGTTCAGGCGAAGAACATCGGGCAAGCATCACTATCGCGCGCTGCAGATATCGCGGCAGAAGGTTTAACTCAGATGCGCGGTGCGACAGCGCCCCGTTTGATTCTCGAACTTATCTGCGGGCGGATCTTGCTTCCGGCAGGAGACAACTCCGAAGCAGGTCTCCTCGCTCGAATCGAACGCCTCGAACGGGTTGAATCGATTGCCCCAATGGCTTCTCGAACCGTTGATACGTCGAGCAACTCGCTTCGCTCACATGCTCTCCTTAATCAAGATTCTTCAAAGCCGACTTCAGCTCCGCAATCAGAATCACAACCGGCTAAGGCGGTCGATCCGGCTGATTATGTAAGTGCTGCAACTGCAGAAGCGAAGAAACCTGCTTCGTCGCCGAAGGTGAAGGAAGTTGACGGAGTCGAAGTTATGAGCGCAGCGAGTAGTTCGACGAGTCAAGCTTCCGAGCAAGCGGCACCCAAGCAGAAGAAGATTGATTCGATAGATGTTGCTGGGCTCCGCAGAATGTGGCCGGATGTGATTGAGAATGTAAAGAAGCGTCGGCGTTTGACGTGGTCACTTCTGTCGGCGAGTGCGCAAATCCTCGGCGTTGACGACAAGAACATCACCATTGGAATTGTTAACGCCGGAGCTCGCGATTCATTTATTCGCAGCGAATCAGATGAAATTCTCCGCCAAGCCTTTATCGAGGTTGTGGGCTTAGACCGCAAGATTGAATGCACCGTTGATCCAAGCATCGATACGACCTCAACTCCAGAAGCCCGTGCAGTGCGCACATCAGAGGCCCCATCAGATCCAATGCAACTTTCCGGTGCAGCCCTTCTTGCACAAGAACTTGGCGCACAGGTCATTAGCGAAACGAACCACGACTAATGTCTACAGGAATGTATGAAGGCGCGATTCAAGATCTCATCGATGCTCTTGGGCGTCTTCCAGGTATCGGACCAAAGAGCGCGCAGCGCATTGCATTTCATATCTTGCAATCTGATTCAGAGATTGCAGCAAGCCTTGTCGAAGCTGTCCGCACCGTTAAAGAACGCGTGAAGTTCTGTACTCAATGCGGCAATGTTTCAGAAGAGACTGAGTGCCGCATCTGTCGCGATCCACGCCGTGATGCAACAAAGATTTGTGTAGTTGAAGAGAGTAAAGATGTCATCGCAATCGAACGCACTCGCGAATTCCGCGGCAAGTATCACGTGCTCGGTGGCGCCATCAGTCCTATCGATGGAATCGGTCCAGACCAACTTCGCATCCGCGAACTCATGCAGCGCCTTTCCGATTCAACAATTACCGAGATCATCTTGGCGACCGACCCCAACCTCGAAGGCGAAGCGACCGCGACCTACCTTGCCCGTCTGATTAAGCCGATGGGCATCAACGTCTCACGCTTGGCATCGGGCTTACCTGTAGGTGGAGACCTTGAATATGCCGATGAAGTTACCCTTGGCCGCGCATTCGAAGGACGTACCAACCTTTAATCTCATTATGTGGGCGAACCTTTGTCTCACATAGTAAGAAAAGCCAAATATTGGGTAGCGCCATCATTTCTTCTGCCTCACTATTAAGCCATGGGACTCATCGTTCAGAAGTTTGGCGGCTCCTCCGTTGCCGATGCCGAGGGTATGAAGCGCGTCGCCGCTCGCATCGTGGCTACGAAGAAGGCTGGCAACCAAGTTGTCGTTGTCGTTAGCGCGATGGGCGATACCACCGATGAACTCATCGATCTCGCCAATGCAGTGACACCAATTCCTCAAGGTCGCGAGCTCGATATGTTGCTGACCGCAGGCGAACGAATCTCTATGGCCGTTCTTGCAATGGCGATTAACAACCTAGGTTTTGAAGCGCTCTCATTTACAGGATCGCAAGCAGGAGTTATTACCGACTCCGTCCACGGAAAAGCACGCATCATCGATGTAACGCCAGGGCGCATTCGTGAAGCAATCGATTCAGGTGCAATTGCAATCGTTGCAGGTTTCCAAGGAATTTCTCAAGATACAAAGGACATCACAACTCTTGGTCGTGGCGGATCGGATACAACCGCAGTTGCGCTCGCTGCAGCACTCGACGCGGATGTCTGTGAAATCTATACAGATGTTGATGGCGTCTTTAGCGCAGACCCTCGCATCGTGCCATCTGCACGCAAGTTAAAGACTGTTACCTATGAAGAGATGCTCGAGCTCGCAGCAGCTGGTGCAAAAGTTCTCCACCTGCGCTGCGTTGAATATGCACGCCGATTCAATCTTCCTATTCACGTACGTTCATCTTTTAACTCTAACGAAGGAACATGGGTGGTTGAAAACCATCCAGAAGGAGGCATCATGGAACAAGCAATGATTTCTGGCGTTGCACACGACAAGTCAGAGGCGAAGGTAACCATCGTCGGTGTTCCCGATCGCACAGGTGTTGCAGCTCGCATCTTCCAGGCAATTGCGGATAACGACATCAACGTCGACATGATTGTTCAGAACGTATCTGCTGCAGCTACAGGCCTTACAGATATCTCCTTTACCTTGCCAAAATCAGAAGGTTCTAAGGCAACAACTGTCTTGCAACGAATCCAAGGAGAAGTTGGATTCGCATCGATTCTCTATGACGATACAGTTGGAAAGCTTTCGCTCATCGGCGCAGGTATGCGCTCACACCCAGGCGTGACAGCAACGTTTTTCGCTGCAATGTCAGAAGCAGGCGTCAATATCGAGATGATTTCGACCTCTGAAATTCGCATCTCCATCATCGTTCGCGAAGCAGATTTAGAGCGCGCAGCAAAGGCTGCACACACTGCATTCCAATTAGATGCAGATCAGCTTGAGGCAGTTGTCTACGGAGGAACAGGTCGATGACTCGTAAGCCATCTCTTGCTGTTGTTGGCGCAACCGGCGCCGTAGGAACTGTCATGCTCGGCATCTTGTCTGAACGACCTGATGTATGGGGAGAAATTCGCCTTATTGCATCAGCACGAAGTGCAGGAAAGAAATTAATGTGTCGTGGTGAAGAGTTAACAGTTGTTGCGCTCACACCAGAGAGCTTTGATGGCATTGATGTTGCAATGTTCGATGTACCAGATGAAATTTCAGCAGAGTGGGCACCAATCGCTGCATCACGCGGCGCTGTAGTTGTCGATAACTCGGGCGCATTCCGTATGGATGCAGATGTCCCACTTGTGGTTCCTGAAGTTAACCCAGAAGATGTAAAGAAGCGTCCACGCGGAATTATCTCTAACCCAAATTGCACAACACTTTCAATGATCGTTGCAATGGGTGCTCTTCATCGTGAATACGAGTTAAAGGAACTTGTTGTCTCTTCTTATCAAGCAGCATCAGGTGCGGGTCAGGCAGGTATCGATACCTTGCGCGCTCAGATCAACGCTGTCGCTGGCACTGCAGTTGGAGATGCACCTGGCGATCTTCGCGGAGTAATAAAAGATAACGGTCCATTCCCGGCACCTCTTGCGATGAACGTTGTCCCATGGGCTGGATCCCTTAAGGAAGATGGATATTCATCTGAAGAACTCAAGGTCCGCAACGAATCTCGCAAGATCCTTGGTCTTCCTAACCTTAAAGTTTCAGCAACATGTGTACGCGTTCCTGTCATTACAACGCACTCACTTACAGTGCATGCAACATTTGCCAAAGAGCCATCACGTAAAGCTGCGCAAGATATTCTCGAGAGCGCAGCTGGTGTGAAGTTGGTAGATGATCCCGAGAACCATAAATTCCCAACTCCAGCCGATGTAGTTGGCACCGACCCAACATGGGTTGGTCGAGTTCGAAAGAGCATCGATGACCCAATGTCACTCGATCTCTTTGTCTGCGGAGATAACTTGCGCAAGGGCGCTGCCTTAAATACTGCGCAAATCGCAGAACTTCTCGCTGTCGAATTTACTAAGGGCTAGAACTCTGAAGTCAGCGTCACCAGAGAAACTTCTGGCGGACTTGCAACTCTAATTCGTGAGAATGGCCCTGTTCCCATTCCGGCAGATACATGAAGGTACGGCTCATTAGCTACCTTTGTTAATCCGCGTGCACGCCATGTCGGCAAATCGCAATTTGTTGTTATTGCCTTAGAACCACCTGGCCATGGAAGTCGCACTTGGCCACCGTGAGTGTGGCCGGCAAAGATTGCATCGATCGAATCTTTATTCATCGCATCAAGGATGCGGGCATACGGTGCATGAGTAACTCCGATTGCTAGATCGCACTTTCCTGGCGATCCTGCAACACGTGAATAGTCATCAAATTCAAGGTGCGCATCATCTGTACCGCGAGCTTCGATAACTGTGTCTTTAATAGTGATTGTGTGGCGCGATGTATTGAGATTGAGCCAACCGCGTTCCGATAAACCCTTATCGAGATCTGGCCAAGGAAGTTCTTTGCCGTGTACGCGCTTGCCATGATTTGGCAGCAGATACTTCAAAGGATTTCGTGGAGTTGGCTCGTAGTAATCATTTGAACCAAAGACATAGAGACCAGGAATATTGAGCAAATCATTGAGCGCATCAAGAACAACAGGAATAGCGTTCTTATGGGCCAAGAAATCACCGGTACTGATCACCAAATCAGGCTTCATCGCTGCAAATGACTTGATATCGGCAATCTCTGTATGGCGCTTAGGCGTTAGATGAAGGTCAGAGAAGTGAAGAATTCGAATATCTCTGTGGCCCGCAGGAAGTATTGCAAGCTCTGCAGTGCGCTGTACGAATGCCATAGTGTGCATAAGGATATAGCGGCGTGAGAAGATATACCCGAACAATTCAAAGAATTTGGAGCATCAAAGACGTGGGACTTAAAGAAACTCTTCAGGCAGACCTCACAGAGGCGATCCGCAGTAGCGACAAGTTGGTTTCAGGAACTATTCGTATGGTGCTAACAGCAATTACCAATGAAGAAGTTTCAGGTAAGGAAGCTCGCGTACTTAACGATGATGAAATCATCACCGTACTTTCACGTGAAGCAAAGAAGCGTCGCGAAGCATCGGAAGAGTTTGCTAAGGCAGGACGTGCCGATAAGGCAGCAGATGAAAAAGCAGAAGGCGAAGTTATTGCAAAGTACCTTCCAGCTCAGCTCACTGAAGATGAAATTAAAGCAATCATTGCTGCAGCTGTTGCATCGACAGGTGCTGCCGGCCCTGCCGATATGGGCAAGGTCATGGGCGCTGTAAAACCACAGATCGCAGGCAAGGCAGATGGCGGCGTTGTTTCAGCGCTCGTTAAAGCAGCACTTACCAATTAATTTAATAAACCCAAGAAATAACTAATCCCAGGAGATCTCATGAAGTTTGAATATGCAACAGTTCCACTTCTCTCACATGCAACAAAGCAGATCCTTGATACTTGGGGTTCAGATGGTTGGGAACTCGTCACAGTTATTCCAGCACCAGGTGGAGAACAACTCGTTGCTTATATGAAGCGAGAGATTAAGTAATGAGCGTTGATGTTCGCGCAAGGCTTGCAGAGAAGGGCTTAACTCTTCCCGTTGTTTCAAAGCCACTGGCTGCTTACGTTCCAGCAGTTCGCACCGGAAACATCGTCTTTACTGCAGGACAACTTCCGATGGTCGATGGAAAAATTGCAGGCGAAGGAAAAGTTGGATCAGATATCTCAGTAGATGATGCGAAGAAACTTGCAGAACTCTGTGCGCTTAACGCACTTGCTGCAGTAGAGCTTGTTGCGCCAGTTGACTCAATTGTGAAGGTCGTCCGTATTGTTTGTTATGTAAACGGAGCACCAGGATTTACCAATCAACCAGCAGTTGCCAACGGTGCATCAGAGTTGTTTATGCATATTTGGGGCGATGCAGGAGTTGCTGCACGTAGCGCACTCGGTGTTGCAGATCTTCCACTGAACTCACCTGTAGAGGTTGAGCTCACCGTCGAAGTTCAGTAGTTACTTACCGCGCTTTTCGAGGCGCTCTAGATCTGTAATCATCACAGCGCGACCATCAAGTTTGAGCCAACCGCGACCAGCAAAATCTGCAAGAGCCTTATTAACTGTTTCGCGTGATGCGCCAACGAGTTGAGCAAGTTCTTCTTGTGTCAGGTCGTGGTGAACAAATAGGCCTTCATCACTTTGCTTACCGAAACGTGCACCAAGATCGATAAGCGCCTTAGCAACGCGTCCTGGAACATCAGAGAAGACCAAGTCACCAACTGCTTCATTTGTGCGGCGAAGACGCTGGGCCAAACGAGAGAGAAGTTGAAGTGAAACATCTGGATTATTGCGAAGGTAAGGGATCAACTTCTCGTGGCTGAGTGAGAGCAACTTTGCATCGGTAACAGCTGTTGCAGTTGATGTACGTGGGCCCGGATCAAAGAGTGAAAGTTCTCCGAACATTTCACCAGGTCCGAGGATTGAAAGGAGGTTTTCGCGACCGTCTCCGCTGGAAGTGCCCAGCTTGAGCTTTCCATCTGTGATGACATAGACGTGCTCGCCTTCATCGCCCTCTTTGAAGAGGATGCCGCCCTTAGCAATCTTGACCGAATCCATTGATGCTCGCAGCGAGGCTGCTTGGGCATCATCGAGGGCGGTAAAGAGAGGGGCGCGCTTTACGACTTCTTCATCTAGTGGCACATTCGGTAGTTTACTCGCATGGGCGCAGATAGCGAAACTCGAAAAGAGGCGAGAGCTATTTACCGAATTCTCACGCGCACATATCCAGATATTCGCTGTGAATTAGATTTTAAGAATCCCCTTGAGCTAATCGTCGCAGTTGTACTTTCAGCCCAATGTACCGATAAGCGCGTTAATCAGATTACCCCTGCTCTCTTTAAAAAATATAAGAAAGCAAAACATTATGCGCGCGCACCTTTGGCAGAAATTGAAGAATATATTTTTTCTGCAGGTTTCTACCATGCAAAGGCGCGCCACCTCAAAGGTCTTGGCACAAAGTTAGTTGAAGAATTTGATGGCAAAGTACCTGCAACTCTTGACGAGCTCATTACCCTGCCTGGTGTCGGACGCAAGACTGCAAATGTTGTCTTGGGCCATGCATTTGATATTCCTGGAATCACAGTTGACACCCACTTCGGCAGATTGTCGCGTCGGTTTGAATGGACTCGTTCAATGGATCCGGTAAAGGTTGAACATGAAGTTGGTGAGTTGATTCCACAGAAAGAATGGACCAATCTCTCGCAGCGCATGATCTGGCACGGCCGTCGCATCTGCCATTCACGTAAACCAGCATGCGGTGCTTGTCCCTTAGCCAAGATATGCCCATCGGTTGGTATTGGTGAGATGGATCCAACGAAGGCGAAGCTCCTTGTGAAGACCGATAAGGATTTCCGATGAAGGTGTTTGCAGCGCTCGTCTCATCCTTTCTCCTCTTAACGAGTTGTTCCAGTAGCACCCCATCTGTAATCACTGGTGAAGTTGTTAGCTGTGAAGGAATTTCGAAAGTAGTGAGTGGCGATCCAAAGCTTGAATGCCTCGACGGTGGCGAAGGTGTGGCTGTCAGTGCGATACGCGGCCCTGCTCTCATCAATGTCTGGGGAACATGGTGTGCGCCTTGTCGTAAAGAGCTTCCTTACTTAGCGAAATACTTTGCAGAATCTGGAGATGCAGTTCAACTTATCGGCGTAGCTGTAGAAGAGAAGAACGCAGAATCTGTTGCAACCTTTGTAGAAGAACGCGGGATGACCTGGCCGATTCTCTTTGATCGCAAGAATTCAACCCGTGAGTTATTTGGAATGGGCGTGCCGGTCACCTGGTTTATCAACGAATCGGGCAGAGTTACGCATAAGCACTACGGCCCCTTCACATCAGTGAAATCTATTGAAGCTGCAGTTTCTCAATACCTTGGAGTGAAATGATCTTTGATCTCATAGCAGCACTTTTCTTAGTGGGTGCATTTGTTGCCGGTTATAAAAACGGTCTTATAAAGACAATTCTCCGTGGCGTGCTCTTTATCGCCGGTGGTGTGGTCGCCATGTACTTCGTTGTCGAACACGATCAAAGTGGCTGGCTCATTGTTGCAATCATTCTCGGTGCCTATGCAGGCGCTCTTGCAGGATCGGCACTTGCAAAGACGTTAAAAGTCACAATTATTCGTGGCCCACTTCGCTGGCTTGATTCACTCGGCGGAGCTGCCCTTGAGATAACTAAATATGTGATCGCCTTCTACGTCATCGGCACAATCTTGTTGTGGGCTCCATGGACAACAGGCCAGAATGCAGTTGCAGAGAGCAAGTTCTACCTACAAGTGAGCGATCACGCACCATCTGTGATTGCAGATATTAGAAAACAGGTAGAGAAAGCTTTGGCTAATCCTCGTCTTTAGCGGCGTTCAAACCTTCGGAAATTAGCTTCATTACATTTGGATCTGCAAGAGTTGTTGCATCTCCTACAGCTCTGTTTTCAGCTACATCCTTAAGCAATCTACGCATGATCTTCCCACTTCGAGTCTTAGGTAATTCGTTAACCACCATGATCTGGCGAGGCTTAGCAATCGCACCAATCTCTTTTGCAACATGGTTGCGAAGTTGCGTGACAAGTTCTTCACCATTTGCATGTTCAATGCCACCGCGCAATATAACGAAAGCCACAATACCTTGACCTGTCATTGCATCAGCGGCTCCTACAACTGCAGCTTCAGCAACTGCTTCATGAGAAACAAGAGCTGATTCAACTTCGGTGGTAGAAATTCTGTGGCCAGAGATATTCATAACGTCATCGACGCGACCCATCAGCCAAATTGCTCCATCGTTATCCAACTTTGCGCCATCTCCTGCAAAGTAGATTCCATCAAAACGTGACCAATATGTTTCTTTGTAACGCTCTTCTTCGCCCCATACTCCGCGCAACATTGAGGGCCATGGCTTATCAAGAATTAAGAATCCACCGTGACCATTGGGAACTTCTACGCCCTTGTCATCAACGACCTTTGCACTGATTCCAGGAATCGCACGCATCGCAGATCCCGGCTTTGTCTCTGTTACAC
This sequence comes from Candidatus Nanopelagicaceae bacterium, assembly GCA_965268015.1. Lineage (GTDB taxonomy): Bacteria > Actinomycetota > Actinomycetes > Nanopelagicales > Nanopelagicaceae > Planktophila. The sequence continues at coordinate 1,196,931 of OZ254154.1, read as the reverse complement.
CAGGCAGTGGTGAAATCATGATTGCACCAGTTTCGGTTTGCCACCATGTATCGACGATTGGGCAGTTGCCGCCACCAACAACATGGCGATACCAAATCCATGCCTCAGGATTAATTGGTTCTCCGACAGATCCTAGAAGTCGAAGCGTTGAGAGATTAAAGCGATTTGCATGTTCATCTCCCCACTTCATCCATGTGCGAATAAGCGTAGGCGCTGTATACAAAATAGTTACGCCGTACTTTTCTACAATCTCAAATATGCGTCCCTTATGTGGCGTATCAGGTGTTCCTTCATACATCACCTGAGTCGCGCCATTAATGAGAGGCCCGTAAACCATGTATGTGTGGCCAGTAATCCAACCAACATCTGCTGTGCACCAATAGACATCGGTCTTTGGTTTGATATCGAAGACAACCTTGTGTGTATAGGCAGCTTGTGTGAGATATCCACCTGTTGTGTGGAAAATTCCCTTTGGCTTTGCAGTCGTGCCCGATGTGTACAAAATGAATAGTGGATGTTCGCTATCGAAGCTTTCTGGCACATGCGTTGAGTGCTGACGGTCAACGAGATCGTGCCACCAGATATCGCGATCGGTCTTCCATGCAGTTTCTTGCCCGGTGCGCTTTACAACTAAAACCTTCTCAACGTTGGTTGAACCTTGTAGCGCTTCATCAACTGCAGGCTTGAGAGCAAAGGCTGCACCTTTGCGGAATCCGCCATCTGCAGTGATAACCAACTTCGCATCTGCATCTTGAATTCGCGAGAGGAGAGCATCTGCTGAGAAACCACCGAATACAACTGAGTGAATTGCGCCGATGCGTGCGCAGGCGAGCATTGCAACTGCAGCCTCTGGAATTAGTGGCATGTAAATTGCAACGCGATCCCCAGCAACAATTCCGATTTCTGTTAGTGCATTTGCACACTTGCTGACATCGGTGAGTAGCTGCGCATAAGTAATTGTGCGGCTATCACCAGGTTCACCTTCGAAGTGAATGGCTACACGACCGCCATGTCCTTCAGCGATATGACGATCGAGGGCAGAGAGAGATGCATTGAGTTTGCCGCCGATAAACCACTTAGCAAACGGCGCCTGCCATTCAAGAGTTTTATCCCATGGCTTATCCCAAATAAGTGCACGCGCTTGTTCATCCCAGAATGCCAAGCGATCTTTCTCGGCAAGGTCATAGAGATCAGCCTTCGCATTTGCTTGAGCCGCAAATTCTGCAGATGGAGCAAAGCTGCGATCTTCTGTGGATAGGTTCTCAATCGAATCGTGCGTCATACCGAAGGAGGCTAGTACTTACGCACTGATTTTTCTAGAGTTTTTCTTATTCACATGGGGCTATCTCTAATAATTTCTGAGCGATGCACCTGATTGATTATTCGCCTCCACCGAAACTATGCACATCGCGTGCATCGAAAGGAGATAGATGTCAGTCGCAGCACTTCTTGCAATCCTGCTTAAAGTCATAGCCAACCCAGCCCTGATGGCAGCCCTCGTGGCCTTCCTACAGAAGACCCTCCACCCATAAGGCGCTAGCCAAGCTCTTTATGAGTGCTCCAACTCCTGCGTATGAGTGAGTCGATTTTTCATACGTGGGGGTTGGTGGTTGGATTAGGCGTAAGCCTCGAGCAGACTCAATGGCGCGTCCGGTGAGGGTTTACACACTGTAGATCTAACCCATTGGAGTCAAAATGCCAATTGCAACCCCAGAAGTCTATGCAGCAATGTTGGACCGCGCTAAGGCCGGTGCATTCGCATATCCAGCAATTAACGTTTCATCATCACAGACAATCATCGGCGCCATTCGTGGATTCGCTGAAGCTGAGTCAGATGGAATCATTCAATTCTCTTGGGGTGGAGCTGAATACGCATCAGGCTCGACTGTTAAGCACATGGTCGATGGCGCAGTAGCGCTCGCAGAATTCGCACACGTTGTTGCAAAGAATTACAACGTCAACATTGGTATTCACACAGATCACTGTCCAAAAGAGAAGCTCGATGGCTTCATGCGTCCACTTCTTGAAATCGGCGCACAGCGCATCAAAGAAGGAAAGCAACCACTCTTTAACTCACATATGTGGGATGGATCTGCTGTAGATATGAAAGAGAACATGGTCATCGCAAAGGAGCTTCTCGAGAAGTCAGTTGCAGCAAAGACTGTTCTAGAAATTGAAATTGGCGTTGTCGGTGGAGAAGAAGATGGCATCGAGGCAAAGCACGATGCAAAGCTCTACTCAACACCGGAAGATGCGCTGCTCACAATTGAAACACTTGGAACAGATGCAAACGCTCGCTACATGGTTGCTGCAACATTCGGAAACGTTCACGGCGTATACAAGCCAGGAAACGTTGTCTTGCAGCCAAAGATTCTGCAGACGCTTCAGGATGCAGTAGCTGCAAAGCTCGGTCTTCCAGCAGGAAGCAAGCCAATGGATCTCGTTTTCCACGGTGGCTCAGGTTCATTACTTTCAGAGATCCGCGATTCACTTGATTACGGCGTAATCAAGATGAATATCGATACAGATACTCAGTACGCATTTACACGTCCAGTTGTTGATCACATCTTCAAGAACTACGACGGCGTCCTAAAGATCGATGGCGAAGTTGGAAATAAGAAGGCTTACGATCCACGTGCGTGGGGTAAGGCTGCTGAAGCAGGTATCGCTGCACGTATTGGCGTAGCTTGTGAAGATCTTCGTTCAACCGGAACATCACTACGTAAGTAATTAATAACAACAAGTCGGAGAGGCTTTACCTATGCCAGCGTTAGTTTTGCTTGGAGCTCAATGGGGCGATGAAGGCAAGGGTAAGGCCACCGATTTATTGGGTGACCGCGTCGATTATGTTGTTCGCTATCAAGGCGGAAACAACGCGGGTCACACAGTTGTTATCGGTGATCAAAAGTATGCGTTGCACTTGCTGCCATCAGGAATCCTTTCTCCCAATGTAATTCCAGTAATTGCCAACGGTGTTGTTATCGACCCAGGTGTATTACTTGAAGAAATCAAGGGGCTAACAGAGCGCGGAATTGATTGCAGCAGGTTGGTTATCTCAACGAATGCTCATCTGATTACTCCATATCACCGCACAATCGATAAAGTTTCAGAACGTTTCTTAGGTAAGGCAAAGATCGGAACAACCGGTCGCGGTATTGGTCCTGCTTATGCAGACAAGATCAACCGCATCGGTATCCGCGTCCAAGATCTCTTCGACCCATCAATTCTTCGCCAGAAGATAGAAGGCGCACTACGCGATAAGAACCAAGTACTTATCAAGGTCTTTAACCGTAAAGATATTGAAGTCGACGATGTTCTTGAAGAGTATTTGGCATATGCAGAAATCTTGCGTCCATACGTTGCAGACACAGTTCTTCTACTCGATAACGCATTGAAGGCAGGAAAGCGCGTACTTCTTGAAGGATCACAAGGCACTCTGCTCGATGTCGATCACGGTACTTATCCATTCGTAACTTCATCTAACCCAACTGCAGGTGGTGCTTGTACTGGTTCAGGAATCGGTCCAACAAAGATTGATCGCGTTATCGGAATCGTTAAGGCATACACAACTCGTGTTGGCTCCGGTCCATTTCCTACAGAACTCTTCGATGAAGATGGCGAGAAACTGCGCACAATCGGTGGCGAGGTCGGTGTAACAACTGGTCGCGCACGTCGCTGTGGTTGGTATGACGCACCTATTGCACGTTACGCAGTTCGCGTAAACGGTTTAACAGACTTCTTCCTTACCAAGCTCGATGTACTTACAGGCTGGAAGCAAATTCCTGTCTGCGTTGCATATGAAATTGATGGAAAGCGCGTTGAAGAACTTCCAGCGTCACAAACTGATTTCCACCATGCAAAGCCAATCTACGAGATGCTTCCTGGTTGGACAGAAGATATTTCAAACGCAAAGAAGATCAGCGATCTTCCAAAGAATGCACAGGATTACATCACCTTCCTTGAGAAGATCTCGGGTGCACCAATGAGCGCAATCGGCGTTGGTCCAGGTCGCGATCAAACAATCGTTGTAAAGGATTTCATCTAAGCCATGAGCGTTCTTGCAGATCGTTACGCCTCGAAAGAGATGCGCTCGATATTTGGGCAAGAAGAGAAAATCATTGTTGAGCGCAGACTCTGGATCGCTGTTGCTCGCGCACAAGCAAAGCTAGGTCATGCAATCTCTGATGCAGCTATCGCTGATTACGAGAAGGTCGTCACAAAGGTTGACCTTGCATCTATCGATGCCCGCGAAAAGGTAACGCGCCACGATGTAAAGGCTCGTATCGAAGAGTTCAATGCACTTGCAGGTCACGAAGTAATTCACGCAGGCATGACAAGCCGTGATGTCACTGAAAATATCGAGGCGACTCAGGTTAAGAATGGCTTGGCGCTTATTCACGATAAGACAGTTGCAGTTCTTGCAGCCCTTGCTTCAAAGGCTGCCCTGTATGCAGATCAGCCAATCGCCGGTCGTTCACATAATGTTCCAGCGCAGATCACAACGCTCGGTAAGCGTTTTGCATCAGCTGCTGAAGAACTTCTCTTTGCCTATGAACGTTTGGTTTCACTGCAAGAGCGTTACCCAATGCGCGGAATAAAGGGCCCTGTCGGTACCGCACAAGATTCAATTGATTTACTTGGTTCTACTGATGCTCACCAGAAGCTTGAGCAAGCAATCGCTGCAGAACTGGGCTTTGCACATGTACTTGATTCAACAGGGCAGATCTACCCACGTTCATTTGATTACGACGTTGTTACATCCCTAGTTCAATTAGCTGCCGCTCCATCATCTCTTGCGACATCAATTCGTTTGATGGCCGGCGCAGAGCTTGTTACTGAAGGCTTTAAAGAAGGACAGGTTGGTTCATCTGCAATGCCACACAAGATGAATACCCGTTCATGCGAACGAATCAACGGGCTCTCTGTTGTTCTTCGCGGATACGCATCAATGGTTTCAGAGCTTGCTGGCGATCAATGGAATGAAGGCGATGTTTCGTGCAGCGTTGTTCGTCGCGTTGCTCTTCCAGATGCTTTCTATGCAATCGATGGTCTTCTAGAAACTATGTTGACTGTGCTCAATGAATTTGGCGCCTACCCAGCTGTGATTAACGCAGAGATTGATCGTTACTTGCCATTCCTTGCAACAACAAAGATTTTGATGGCATCAGTTAAGGCCGGCGTAGGCCGCGAAGTTGCACATGAAGCAATCAAGGAGCACTCAGTTGCTGCAGCTCTCAACCTTCGCAACGGCGGGGAGAACAACCTTCTGGATGCGATCGCTGCTGATTCACGAATTCCTTTTGATCGCGCAGCTTTAGATGCACTGATTGGTGCACCACTAGATTTTGCAGGAGATGCTCAAGCCCAAGTAGCGCGCATCGTGAAGCGTATTGAAGTAATTACATCTGCCAATAAATCTGCAGCGCAATACACACCGCACTCAATTCGCTAACTATGCGCAACCCTCAGATTCTTGAGCAAGTGAAATCTTCACTCGCAGTCCTTACTGAAACTATGCCGGGGCGAGCAATCGAAGTTCGCATTCCGCCGTATGCAGCCGTTCAATGTGGAGATGGCCCCACGCATACTCGTGGAACTCCACCGAATGTGATTGAGATGGATGCGCAGACCTGGCTCGCCTTGGTTGATGGCAGCACCACATGGGCAGATGCGATGGAGGCGGGAAAGATCAATGCATCCGGTGTTCGCGCTGACCTTTCCTCGATCCTTCCCTTTAAAAAGAGCCTCTAGCCTTCACTGTTTCAACACCGCTCTCGGCCATACTTAGCGCATACCTGTTGGCACACCAATGTGTACGTAGAGATGGCAAGGATAAGAATTCATGGCAAAGCAGAAGATAAAGAAACCAGTACGCACTACTGAGGTCGTCAGCGATAAGAAAATCAACTTTTACCTTGTTGCACTTCCAGTTGTTGGTTTTCTTATCAAGTTAATCACCATGATGAACACACCCAATGGTGGCTGGATGGGCGCCGATGGAGAGAACTATCTCAGTGGCGCAGATGGCCTGCTGCTTGATGGTTATTTTTCAGACAAAGAAATCCTTTCTTACTGGCCGGCTGGTTATCCAATTCTTATCTGGTTACTCTGCAAGATCTCACTTACAAATCTTCTCTGGCTGATTTCTTTGTCACAATCTATTTTCTACGCCTATGCAAGCTATTACTTTGTGCGCCAAATTCGATATACAAAACTACGTCCATACCTTTTCTTCATCGGCTTTATTCTTGCCTTTAATCCAACCCTGTCGCTGAGTTCAATGGTTGTTGGATACGAAAGCCCGATCGCTGCCTGCATGTTGATGGTTACTGGTCTTATTCTTAAATCTCAACAGAACGAAATCAATCGTGGCTTTTATGTTCGCATTGCAGGCGTTGGTGGATATCTGGCACTCGCCTCATTTTTGCAACCTCGCTGGGTTCTGACAACACTCGTCGTTGCAGGTATTTGGGCCTTCATGCACAAGTCGCGCAAAATACAGGCGCTCATCGTTGCAATCGTTGTAGGCCTGATGGCCATTGCTCCAGCAATTTTGATTCACCGCAATATCGAATCAGGTCGTGGAGCGGTTATCTCAACCAACCTCGGGGTGACAATGAAAATTGGCGCAGGACCTGAGACGTCTGGAGGCTTCCTACATACCGGGCCGGATGTTCCATGTGAACCAACACCGCCTGCTACCTCCGTTTCAGACAATGATGTTGTGAAGTGTGTAGTCAAGTGGTACCTAACAAACCCATTTAAGACTTTTAAGTTATTTATCAATAAGGGCTTCTACTACTGGTCACCATGGTCTGGTCCACTTGAAGACGGCACTATGGGTCGGAACCCTTGGCTCAAAATAAATCCAATGCTCAATATTGCAAAGGGAAGCCAACAAGGCAATGACCTAGTCTTCAAATCAATAGGTAAGGGGATTTCGTTCTTTTGGACCATGGGCGGAATCGCCCTCTTCTTCATCGGATTCTTCTGGCTCCGATCAATGAAGGGCATCTATGCAAACGCTGCCTATCTGACTTTCGTTCCAGTAGTGATCTCATGGCTCGTCTCTATGGGCACCATCGGCGATCATCGATTCCGACTTCCAACGATGGCCCTGAGCCTCTTCCTGCAGGTGATGGGCTACTACGCCCTTCGCCACAAGGTAAAAACAGGCTCATTTGCCTTCGCGTTGGAGTCCAGCGCCAAGTCGCGATAATCTACCCGCCTGACACACTAGCTATTCGTAAGGAGGTCGCCCATGGGTCGCGGCCGTGCCAAAGCTAAGCAAACCAAGGTTGCCAGAGATCTTAAGTACAACTCTCAGGAGATGGATCTCGACCGCCTTGCCAAGGAACTCCATGGCGATGTTCCAAACCAGCAGAATCAGGATGATGACGATCCATTCGCTGAGGGCAATTACATCCCACGTGCTTAACAACAATCGTTCTTAATTGATGCAGCTACCGTGAGACCAACTCCTTACGTCGCTTCCCTTCGTATCTACGAACCACTTTCAGCCTTTGAACCTGTCGACCGCATTCGTTGGCAGAACATCGATGTCAATTTTGATTCTAAGAAGAGTGAGCAAGAACTTGCTCTGCGCCGTCTAGTTTTTCCTGAACCACCTGCAGTTCGCCCTGATGGCGCGCACGTTATCGATCGCGGCGGAATTCGTTACGTATCGCCCTGGTCGACAGCTACTCGTTGCTGGGCAGCTCTCGATGATTTCAAAGAATCATTACCCTCTTCAGTTACCCCCTTTTTCATTCCGCCATCGCTGGAGGAAGTAATCACAACCGGTGTTGATTTACTGGAAGATCGAGTTCCACACATCATCACCGAGAACTGGGTAATTCCACCGCGCTGGTTCTCACTCTTTACCCCCGATGAACGCGACCGCGGTACAAATAGCGACGGAGCTTTCTGCACCGCAATCACCACAATGGCGCAGGCACGTGATCGCGCATCTCGTTCCCATCAGATTGTCTTAGGTGCATTTGGCCAAGGTCCTGTCGAGCAAGATATTGAAGCGCTGCTCGATTGGCTTGAGATGTTCCACCCTGAATCACTCGTCGAATTAGATTACGGCGGCTTGGCCGAATACCTCGATCACTCTCTTCGCGAGCAAGGCCTCGATGGATTAGATGATGACACTTCCATTGAAGATGTCTCAGATAGCTTGGCAGGATTGCAGGCAGCAGATGGTGCGATGGCAGGTATCGGTTATGAGCGTCTCGTCTCTCGCTGGCGCGCAGTGCAGGCAATTGAATCAGCCATCTAGGTAAGGCCAGCGCTACAGCTAGCGGTATTGCCAATGCTCACTCTTTTAGGAATACTTCCGGGCATAACGGCGCAATACGGACACTTTCGTTCTGCCGAGATTTCTGGGGGAAGTACATGAATCGTCTGCCTGATGCAGAGGTACTTCTCACTCCACGCGAAGTCGCCGATCTATTCGGTGTTGATCCCAAGACAGTTACTCGCTGGGCAAAGGCAGGAAAGCTCACATCAATTCGCACGCTGGGCGGACATCGTCGATACCGTAAATCAGAGGTCGATGAACTTCGCGCGCATTACTTCAAGGCGCAGAACTAAATTAACTATCTAGCACTATGACGTATTCAATCGCGCAATTTTTCTTACTGGGTTTTCTCACTCTCATATTTGTTGGGCTGATTACCTCACCTATTCGCAAGGTAGCTCTGCACTTTGATGCAGTCGATGCACCAACACTTGCACGCAAGGCACAGAAAGAACCTGTTCCATATCTCGGCGGAATTGCAATTGCCATTGGTGTTGTCGCTGCCTCTTACGGTTCTATCCTCGCAGTAGATTTCAGCGCAGAGTCCTTTAAGCTCGCAAGCTTTGTTTTAGTACCCGCGCTTGCAATCTCTGCGATGGGATTGTGGGATGACCTCCGCGGACTTGAGCCATGGCCACGTTTAGTTGCACAGACATTTACCGGAATCATCGTGGCGGTTATTTTGACTGTGACAGACACAATGGGTTTCGCATTTGATAACCACTTCCTTAATTACGCAATTACCGTGCTCTGGATTGTGGGCGTCTGTAATTCAATTAACTTCTTCGATAACCACGACGGTGGAGCGGCAGGAACCGTTGCAGTAATTACCTTCTTCCTCTTCTTCATCGCATATGACCGCGACCAGGTATTGGTCAGCGCTCTAGCGATTGTCACCGCCGGCGCCACAGCAGGTTTTCTCTTGTGGAACCGCCACCCAGCAAAGATCTATATGGGCGATGCTGGTTCGCTCTTTCTCGGCATCATCATCTCTGTATTAACCATTCGCTTAAGCCCAGGAGTTGTGCCTGCATATAAGTCACTCTCAATCCCGCTCTTTCTAATGGCAACACCAATTCTCGATACAACCGTTGCAGTCGTCTCTCGTCTCTATCGCGGTATCAGTCCTTTCCAAGGAGGGCGTGATCACCTCTCACATCGATTAATGCGAAAAGGACTGTCACGTCGCGCAACTGCTTTTACTCTCTGGGCGATGGCTGTGTATTACGGCCTGATTGCTCTTGGAATCTATATCTGGCCAGATTCATTTGGCACACAACTTCTTGTATTAGGCGTGGTATCAGTCATCGCGAAGTTCATTTTCTTCATTCGAATTCCATCTGAGGGGTAGACTACGAACATGTCTAATAAGCCCGCATCAAATGATGATATGAAAGCAAGAATGCTTGCTGCCCTTGAAGCGAAGAAGAATAAAAAGGGTGCGCCAGGATCACAAGATCATGCAGAAGGCGGTTCAAAGATTCGCGGGGGACAGCGCAGCGGTGGAGCTCCACAAGTTCAACGCAAAGCAGGCCCTTCAGGTTCTGGTTCAGCAGGTTAAAAAATGTCGCCAGAAGTGCAGAGCTCTTCACACGAGAGAATGCGTACTGGTCGTGGCTTTATAGCTGCCCTTGATCAAAGTGGTGGAAGTACTCCTAAAGCGTTAAAGCTCTATGGAATCGATGAGAGTAGTTATTCATCAGAAACTGAGATGTTTACTCTCGTACATCAGATGCGAACCCGAATTTTGACAAGCCCGGTCTTTACCGGCGAAAGAATCCTGGCAGTTATTTTATTTAACGCCACGATGCAGGAAAAAGTGGATGGTCTTGGAACTGCAGAGTATTTGCTTACCAAGAAAGGAATTCCTTCTTTTCTTAAAGTAGATAATGGGCTTGAGATTGAGTCACAAGGTGTTCAACTCATGAAGCCAATTCCAGAGCTCGATTCTCGCCTAGATGATGCGTTGCTCCATAAGGTAATTGGCACAAAGATGCGCTCTGTTATCAAACTTGCAGATATCGATGGCATTAAGGCATGCGTTGATCAGCAATTCGAATTAGCGATGAGAATTCTCGCTAAAGGTCTAATTCCAATCATTGAGCCAGAAGTTGATATCAAGAGCCCGCAGAAGCAGGAGGCAGAAAATATCTTGCACCGATATCTTCTTGAAAAGCTCAATGCACTGTCGAAAGATCAGAAAGTAATCTTAAAAATGACTCTTCCTACCCAGACCAATCTCTATACAGAGATGGTGGCCCACCCGCAGGTTTTACGAGTAGCTGCTCTCTCTGGTGGATATTCTCGAGAAGAGGCCACAGCCTTACTTGCAGAAAACGACGGATTAATTGCCAGCTTCTCTCGCGCACTTACCGAGGGGCTAGGCGCCAAGCAATCTGATGATGAATTCAATGCAACGCTCAATCAATCTATTGAGAGCATCTTTAACGCTTCACATTAATAGCGAATCACTCTAGAAGTATCAACTAGAGAAATTAGACTAGAGAAATTAGAAGTGGCTCGGGACAGGATCGAACTGTCGACCTCACGATTTTCAGTCGCGCGCTCGTACCAACTGAGCTACCGAGCCAATATTGAGTTGTGTTACTGCCGTGAAACTTAAAAGAAGAGAGTGTGTGGACACTCTCTTCTAGCGACCCGGACGGGACTTGAACCCGCGACCTCCGCCGTGACAGGGCGGCGCGCTAACCAACTGCGCTACCGGGCCTTGAAAATCTGCTGTCACATAAGTGGCTCTTATGTCACCTTCAAAGCCGTACTTCTCTCTTGCTGGGTACTACGTGCCCCCAACGGGATTCGAACCCGTGTTACCGCCGTGAAAGGGCGATGTCCTAGGCCCCTAGACGATGGGGACGTTTGAGGCTCGCAAATCGTACCCGTTTGTCAGCGCCTGACCAAACTCGCTTATCTGGGCTCTTAATTAACGCTGTTGAAGAGTGCGAATTGCATAGAGCGAGGAAACAATCAGCGCTACGCCAGCTGCAAAGAGGCCGGCAATAGCCCCCAGTGAGCCACCTAAAGTTTCAGCGACAAATTCACCGACAGAGAATGTTGCGATGGTGACAGCGCCTGCAAGCAGTGGCCATGAGCGCTCACGCAAGAAGATGCGCACAAGAACAATAACAACCAAAGTTGCTGTTACATAAGAGGCGAGGTGAAGATCACGAACAAACTGCGCTTGTATCGCAATAAATAGAGTTGCTGCCGCCAACAAGTAACCCAAAGTCTTATGCACTAGTCCGCGATTGATGACATAGAGCCAGATAGATCCAAGTGCAATCCAGAACAGTGAAGCAAGGCCAAACGCAGCTGCATCATCACGATCCTGCGTAATGGTCGCAGATGCCATTAAGAAGGTAATAAAGAGAAAACCGTATGAAGCAAGGTGCAGAAGCTCTGTGCGGTTTCGGTAGAAGAATGTGCAGACCACTGCAGTGCCGGCAGCAAATGCCGTTAATGGAGCGCGGTCCATATCGAGAAAGATTGCCACAGAACCCGTCGTTGCTATTCCTGAACCGGCCGCAAGAACGCTGGCAAGACGTGCGCGTACTGGCGATGTTGTTCCGAGTGCATACGAAATTCCAGCAAGAGTTACAGCAAGGGCTGCAAAGATCCCACTCTTTACAGGAGTCGAAACTTCATCAAATCGCTGGATGATAAAAGTGAGAACGGCAACTGCAATAAATGCGCCGCCGAGATAGCCACCTATTTCGGCGAAGATGCTCTTTCGCGATTCAGGTAGGTCGGCACTTGCTGCATAGCGATCAGAAACTAACTCTGCCTGGGCAGATGAAAGAGAACCTTCGGCCACTAATTCTTTAAGAGCTTTGTCGAGCTCGTTATTTTTCATAGGTACAGGCTACGCGAGGCTCCAGCGAATAGTGATTGAAACGGTCACATCTTGCTGACCTAAATCAATAACAGTTGCATCAGATTCAGCCTTAGCCATCGCAAAGATTGGCGCTGAAATCTGTGGGCTTGAGTTCTCAACAAGGTATGTGACCTTGCCGAGCTTTACGCCAAGAAGAGATGCATATGAGACAGCCTTAGCCTTTGCATTCTTCACCGCAGCCGCGCGAGCTGAAGATGTCGATTTTGATGTATCTAAGACAAATGGTGTCGCTGCATTGATTTGAATTTTATCTGAACCGGCTTCAACGATGGCGTCGACTACATCGCCAGCAGTTGAGGCTGCGCGAACCACGATCGTGAATGACTGAGATGCGCGGTACCCGGTCAGAGTTGATGTTCCATCTGCTCCGTATGTGTATTCCGGGTAGACAGTCACATTCTGTGTTGCGATATCGCGCGCATCGACCTTAAGAGCCAAAACAGCTGCGCGAAGTGCCTTTGCACTGTTTGCAGTGGCTGTTGTTGCCGCCTTGCTTGTTGCTGCAACATTAGAAGCCGTTGCATTTACTCGAACCGCATCAGGGACAACAGTGACAGTGCCTTGTGCAGAGACTGTTACATGACGTGTTGGCGCTGCCTGTGCAGAAGGTGCGATTAACGCAGTTGCTGCAATAAGGGCTGAAACGATGAGTGATTTACGAGTAAGTGCAGATGTTTTCATGCACTAAGTATGGCCTATCGATTCTGTGAAGAGTTATAGAGATTTGAGTGATCGCTCACCATTTTCTCAAGAGAAAATAGTTCATGTGCGCGCTTTTTGCCAGCAGAACCTAAGCGCTCACGTAGCTCTGCATTACCTGCAAGAGCGCTGAGTGCACTAGCCATGGCTCCAGGTGCTGGCGCTGTGAGAAAACCTGTTTGATCGTCAACGACGATATCTGCAATAGACCCAACTCTTGGAGCAACAATGGGCAAACCCGCCTGCGCTGCCTGAATCAGAGTTAAAGGAATTCCTTCGTTATCACTAGTTAATATTGCGATATCACTTGCCGCAAAGAGCTCAGAAATATCTTTGCGCCAACCCAAGAAAGTAACGGGTAAATTCTCTTTCGCGGCACGCGCCTTTGAGCTTTCGAAGAGCTCGCCTTCGCCCGCTACCAAGAAGTGCATATCTACTTCGCGCTTCACAATATCTGCAACAACATCCAATAATCGATCTGGGCGCTTAATCTGAGTAAGTCGGCCAACAAAGGTGCAGTACAAAGTATCTGCGGCAAGTTCTAACTCTTTACGTAGCGCAGCCTTTGAAGCGACCTTCGGTTCTGCAAGCCCTGGATAGAAGACGCTGTATTGAGATGCCTTACCAATACCCGCTGCGATTAAATCGTTCTTTACTTCGTTTCCAACCACTACTAAATAATCTGTGCGCTTAGCCAAGAACTTCTCAATGGCAACAACGAGTGCAACTTTCCATCCCGCAAAGTAACCATGCAAGAGATGGCCATGGAATGTATGAATACGAATAGCGCCACGGCCAGCGATGATTGAAGCCAAGCGCCCGAGAACACCAGCCTTAGCGGTATGTGTATGAATGACATCCGGTCTAAATGTTCGGATTGTTCTGACGAGACCTATAAATGCTTTCAGATCTGCAAGAGGTGAAACCGAGCGACCCAGACCTGCAATACGAGTTGCCTTAATATCTGTGGCAACTTCATCAAGATAATCTGCTTCTGTCTCATCGCAATAGCCGGTGATGAGAATCTGCTCGTACTTTGATGAATCAAGGCCGCGCATCAGCTCAGCCACGATTACGGCAGGGCCACCCACATTCATGCGGGCGATAATCTGCATCACCTTAATTGGTTTGGCCATGTGGTTATCTTCTCGCAAAATAGCGGGATAATTAACCTTATGAGTACTGGGCAATTCGTTTCCAACTGCACCGCAAGCGCCATGGTGCAGGCTGCCCAATCACTAAAAGATGGGCACCTCGTTACCTTCCCAACTGAAACTGTTTACGGACTCGGCGCAGATGCCACCAATGCAGCAGCAGTTGCTCGCATTTATGAAGTAAAGGGTCGCCCTGCAGACCACCCGCTAATCGTGCACCTTGCAGATATGCAAGATATCGCCGACTGGTCTGATGACATTCCTGATTACGCAATCGATCTAGCGCGCGCTTTCTGGCCTGGCCCAATGACTCTCATTCTTAAGCGCAGCAACCTTGCTAAAGATTTCATCACCGGCGGACAGGAGACCGTTGGCCTTCGCGTACCTAATCATGTAATCGCACTCGCTCTTCTTACTGAATTTAAAAAACTAGGTGGCAAAGGTTTAGCTGCCCCAAGCGCCAATAGATTCGGCCACGTCTCACCAACTACAGCAAAGGCTGTGCACGATGAACTTGGCGAATTCCTGAATAAAGAGGACTTAGTTCTAGATGGTGGTCCATCACTTGTTGGCGTTGAATCCACGATTATCGATTGCACAGGAGGAGCACCACGCATTCTTCGCCCCGGTGCAATAACAGAGGCAGATATCGAATCCACCACCGGTCTTAGCATTGCAGAAAGCTCAACAAATATTCGGGTGAGTGGTTCACTTGAAAATCACTACGCTCCTCAGGCAACAGTTCTGCTCGATCAAAAACCACAAGTTGGAGATGGATACATTGCACTTGCTGACATGGAAACCCCTGCGGGCGTTATCAGAATTGCATCACCAAAAACCAATGAAGAATTTGCGCGAATCCTGTATTCATCGCTGCGCGCAGCCGATGAGCAATCCTTGTCTCGAATCGTGGTCGCCCAACCTCAAGGTGATGACATCGCCATCGCCATTCGCGACCGATTACTGCGCGCCAGCCGCGGTCGGTAAAGTCCTTAATCAAAGACCTTCACTAAAGATATTAATTCGAGCATAAGAGTCCTAGCGATTCCAACGCTTTGCGATTAATCTGAGGTTATGTCCAATCAGAAATTAGTTGCTGGCGTAGATTCATCGACCCAGTCTGTGAAGGTAGTCATTCGCGATGCGCAATCAGGTCAACTGGTGCGTGAAGGAAGAGGTACTCACCCTGACGGGACAGAAATCAATCCAGAGATTTGGCGCGAAGCGCTCACTAGCGCAATTGCAGCAGCCGGTGGTCTCGACGAAGTTTCAGCAATCTCAGTAGCGGGGCAACAACATGGAATGGTCGCACTCGATAGCGATGGCGCAGTTATCCGCGATGCACTTTTATGGAATGACACCCGCTCTGCGCCAGCTGCGTTAGCTCTCAATAAAGAGTTGGGTGGTGATGCAGAGGCGGCCAAGAAGGTTGGTTCAGTTTTAGTTGCATCATTTACCGCATCGAAAGTTCGCTGGCTAGCAGATAGCGAGCCAGCCAACGCGGCTCGCGTTGCATCGGTAGCCCTTCCACACGATTGGTTATCGTGGCAATTACAGGGTGGAGGAACTTTCGATACATTGTTTACCGATCGAAGCGATGCTTCTGGCACTGGTTACTTTGATCCAACAACCTCGCAATACCGGAACGATATTTTCTCTCTTGCACTTCGACGCGATGGACAATTCCATTTGCCAAAAATTATCGCCCCCGGAGCTTTTGGTGGAGAAACAAAAACTGGAGTTCCTATTGCCGCTGGCGCCGGAGATAATGCAGGCGCAGCATTTGGTATTCAAGCAGAGCCTGGCGATGTAGTTGTCTCTCTCGGAACCAGCGGTACCGCCTTTGCTGTTTCATCAACTCCAACACGCGATGCGCAAGGATTGGTTGCTGGTTTCGCAGATGCTTCAGGCCGTTATCTCCCACTTGTTTGCACACTTAATGCAGCGCGCATTCTTGATGCAGCAACTCGCATACTTGGTCTTTCTCACGACGAGGTCGGAGAGTTAGCGCTGACTGCGAAACCAGGTGCAGGTGGACTCTCCTTACTTCCTTACTTTGAAGGGGAGCGCACACCTAACCGTCCAACGGCTCGTGGTGCATTTAGTGGAATGAATCTTGCAAATTCAAATCGTGCAGATATGGCTCGAGCAATGATTGAAGGAATGCTCTGCGGATTAGTCGATGCAGTTGATGCGCTAGAAAAATTAGGTGTAGGTATTAATCGAATTCTTCTTATCGGTGGTGCTGCAAAGAATCCAGCAGTTGCACCAATTGCATCAGCGCTCTTCGGACGTGAAGTTCTTCTGCCACCTCCTGGTGAGTACGTTGCAAATGGCGCAGCACGACAAGCTGCGTGGGCCTTGCTCGGTGGAGAAAGTGCACCTCGTTGGGATCTTGGAGATGTGCAACATATTCAAAGAGCAGCAACTCCTGACGTTGTTGATCAATACAGACTCTTGCGTGATCGAACCGAAAACTGGGATTAATCCAGCAGGATTCTCTTGGCTTTCCAGAAATTAGAAATAGCGTAAGATTCACCGCGTCTGCACTTGCCGCAGACGGTGGGGCCTATAGCTCAGTCGGTAGAGCAACGGACTTTTAATCCGTGGGTCGACAGTTCGAGCCTGTCTGGGCCCACTCACCCTCTCACCCAGATATGAGATTGATATCCATATATTGATACTTCTCACTATCCTCTTCTGAAACTCCCAGCTAGCCCGTACCCTTTCGCTATTCGCATCCGCGATACCGAAAGGAAGACACGTGAAAAAAATTAAACTCGCTTCACTTGTCGCTGCAGCAGCACTTGTTCTTACAGGTTGTGGAAGCAGTGATTCAGGTTCAGCTGGCGGTTCAATTACCGTCGCTTACCAAAATGACATCAGCACACTCGATCCTGCAATTGGTTATGACTGGCAGAACTGGTCAATCATCAAGAGCCTCTTCAGTGGTTTGATGGATTACGCGCCAGGAACATCAGATTTGGTTCCTAACCTTGCAGCAGAAGAACCAGAAATTTCTGCTGACGGTAAGACATTTACATTTAAGTTGCGCACAGGAGTTAAGTTCCACAACGGCCGTGAAATGACAGCCGAAGATGTGAAGTACTCAATCGAGCGCACAGTCAATCCAAAGACTCAGAGCCCAGGAGCAGGATTCTTCGGCATGATCGCAGGATATGACGATGTCGCATCAGGAAAGTCAGAGACAATCTCTGGAATTGAAGTTGTTGATCCTTCAACAGTTAAGTTCACACTTTCACGTCCAGATGCAACATTCCTTCACGTAATGGCAATTAACTTCTCATTCGTTGTTCCAAAAGAAGAAGTTGAGAAGTACGGCGAAGACTTCGGTAAGAACCCAGTTGGTACAGGTGCTTACAAGTTCACAAAGTGGACACTTGGACAAGAGTTGGTAATCTCAAAGAATGCTGACTACTACAAGGAAGGCCTACCAAAGGTTGATGAGATCAAGTTCGAAGTTGGCGTAGATCCAACAGTTGCACTTGCTCGTCTTAAGTCAGGTGAAGTTGATCTTCTAGGAGACAGCATCCCTGCAGCTAGCTACGTTGCAGAATCAGAAGATTCAGCTAACAAGGGCCTCATCATCGAGGGCGGTCAACTACAGACAGGTTATGTAACACTGAATGTAAAGACAAAGCCATTCGATAACGTAAAGGTTCGCCAAGCTCTTAACCATGCAGTCAATAAGGATCGCATCGTTCAGATCATCAACGGTCGCGCAGTTCCTGCAAACCAGCCATTGCCACCATCAATGCCAGGTTATGAAAAGAACTACAAGGGCTTCGGCTATGACGTAGCAAAGGCAAAGGCACTTCTTGCAGAAGCAGGACTAGCTAACGGCTTTAGCACTGAGCTTTGGACAAGCAACACAGATCCAAACCCACGTATCGCACAAGCAATTCAGCAAGATCTTGCTGCAATTGGTGTGAAGGTAACAATCAAGAGCCTTGCACAGGCAAACGTTATTGAAGCTGGCGGAAACGGCACAGCTCCAATGATCTGGTCTGGTGGAATGGCATGGATTGCTGACTTCCCAGATCCAAGCAACTTCTGGGGTCCAATCCTCGGTTGCGGTGGAACAGGTGCAGGCGGTTGGAACTGGTCTAAGTACTGCAATCAGAAGCTTGATGCAGATGCAACCAAGGCTGACTCAATGACAAATCCAAAGGATGCAGAAGCTCGCGTAGCGTTGTGGAAGTCAATCTTCACACGCGCACAAGATGAAGCACCATGGATTCCAATCTTCAACGAGAAGCGCATTACCATGAAGTCTGAACGACTTGGTGGAGCTGACGCACTCTTCGTTGATCCAGTACACATTCCTGTTAACTACGATCAGATCTTCATTAAGTAGTACAGGACTCGTATACATATGCTTCATAGCATTCATGCTAAGGACCACCATTTTGGGTGGGATCACACGATCCCACCCAAGATGGTTGTCTCACCTGGCGCAGAGATCGAGATTGAAACTCTCGATTCTTCTGCCGGCCAGCTCAGCGCCAATTCAACAGTTGCAGATCTCGTTGCGCTCGATTTCGGTCGCGTCAATCCTGTAACTGGTCCGATCTTCGTCGAAGGTGCAGAACCAGGCGATGCGATAAAAATTACCTTTCAGGAATTTAACGCATCAGGTTGGGGCTGGACTGGAAACATTCCTGGCTTTGGCCTGCTTGCAGATCAATTCACAGAACCAGCGCTTCATATCTGGAAATACGATTCTTCAAACCCACAGACATCAACATTTTCAGGTGGTGGGCAAGTTCCTCTGAAACCATTTGTGGGCACCGTCGGTTTAGCTCCAGCAGAAGCAGGTCTCCACTCTGTAGTTCCTCCACGTATCGTCGGTGGAAATATGGATATTCGCGATATGTCGCAGGGCACCGAGCTCTTACTTCCAGTTGAAGTAACAGGCGGCCTTCTCTCACTTGGCGACACACATGCCGCACAAGGTGATGGCGAAGTTTGCGGAACTGCAATCGAAAGCCCAATAAACGTTGTTATCAAAGTTGATTTGGTTAAGGGTGCAAACATTCCTTCACCGCGATTTAAGACAGCAGGCCCTGTCTCTCGCCACCTGGATACAAAGGGATACCACGTCACAACTGGCGTTGGCCCAGACCTCATGACATCTGCTCGCGAGAGCGTTGCACGTATGGTCGATTTCTTGATGGCAGAAAAGGGCATCTCTGCAATGGATGCATACATGTTATGTAGCGTTGCAGGCGATCTTCGCATCTCAGAGATCGTAGATATGCCTAACTGGATCGTCTCTTTCTACTTCCCACGTTCTGTTCACGAATAAGTAGATAATTACTCAATGACCCAAGCAGTCTTAAGCGTTTCCGATCTGGAAATTTCATTCGCTACAGAAAGCGGAAGAAATACAGTGGTCGAGGGAGTCTCTTTCTCGATTGCTGCCGGAGAGGTGCTTGGGCTAGTTGGTGAGAGTGGTTGCGGTAAATCTGTTACAGCGATGAGCTTGGTATCTCTTCTTCCTTCCCCACCAAGCCGTCGCGAAAAAGGTTCGATCAAGTTACTTGGTCGCGAAATCGCAGGAATTCCTGAATCAGAGCTACAAGCTATTCGCGGCGCAGAAGTTGGCTTTATCTTCCAAGAACCAATGAGCAGCCTTAACCCTGTCCTGACAATCGGCTACCAACTCAGCGAAGCGATATTGCTCCATAAAGATATTGATAAGAAGGAAGCTCACGCAAAGGCAGTTGAGATGCTCAACCTCGTCGGCGTTAGCGATCCTGAACTACGCATCAACCAGTACCCACACGAGCTTTCAGGTGGAATGCGCCAACGCGTCATGATTGCAATGGCACTTATGTGCTCACCAAAACTTTTGATTGCAGATGAACCAACTACAGCGCTCGATGTAACTATCCAGGCGCAGATTCTTGATCTCCTTAATACGCTTCGCAGCAAACTTGGTATGTCTATCTTGATGATTACCCACGACCTTGGCGTTGTTGCAGAAACCTGCAGCCAAGTAGTTGTTATGTACGCCGGTCGCATTGTTGAGCGCGGACCAGTTGCCGATGTCTTTGCCAACCCACAGCACCCATACACAAAGGCACTGATTGCTTCATCTCCACGAGGTGCTGCACGTCAAAGCCAGCTACCAACTATTCCTGGAATCGTGGCAGCACCGGCAGATCGCAAAGTTGGATGTTCCTTTGCTCCTCGCTGCACACAGGTAACTGAACAGTGCAGAACACAGAAGCCAGTACTCACAAACGCTGCACATGCAGTGGAATGTTGGAACGCATGAGCAACCAACCGCTACTAAGCGTTTCAGGACTCGCTAAAGAGTTCTCCATCAAAGGAAATAAGCAGAAGATCAAAGCTGTCGATGGAGTTTCATTTTCACTCAACGCTGGAGAAACTCTCGGTGTGGTTGGTGAATCAGGTTCAGGTAAATCAACTCTTGGTCGACTAGTTCTTCGTCTTCTCGAACCAACTGCAGGTGAGATCAACTTTGATGGCCAGAAAATCAGCGATCTCAACCCTAAAGAGTTACGGGCAGCACGTCGCCAGATGCAGATGATCTTCCAAGATCCTTTTGCATCCCTTGATTCACGTATGACAATCGAAGCGCTGATTCGCGAACCGCTCGATGTTCACAAAATTGGAACTGCTGCCGAGCGCGCAGAGCTGGTCAAGAAGATCATCGGCCACGTTGGCCTTACCGAGGATGCGCTATCTCGCTACCCACATGAATTCTCAGGCGGACAGCGACAGAGAATCAGCATCGCTCGCGCAATCATTACTCGTCCAAAGCTGATCGTTGCCGATGAACCAGTATCAGCTCTCGATGTTTCGATTCAATCGCAGATTCTCAACTTGATGCTCAATCTCCGTAAAGAGATGAATCTGACTTACATCTTTATCTCTCACGATCTCTCTGTCATCCAGCACATCGCAGATAAAGTCGCTGTTATGTATTTGGGCAAGATTGTTGAATTCGCACCGGTTGATGAAATCTTCTCTAACCCTCAGCATCCATATACAAAGGCGCTTATCTCTGCCGTTCCACAGATCAACCCTGCAGATCGCACCAACCGAGTTGTACTTACAGGCGATATTCCAAGCCCTGCATCACAACCTTCAGGATGTCACTTCCACCCACGCTGCCCAGTTGCGCAGAAGCAGTGCTCTGAAACCGAGCCACAACTTCGCACAATTACAACTGCAGATCATTTAGTTTCATGTCACCTAGCAACTGGGGCGGTGAAGTAAATGAAAACCTTTAAGCGTTTACTCAAGCGCAAGATTGCGCTCTTCTCTTTCGCAGTCATCATCCTCATCGTTGCATCAGCAATCTTCGCCCCACTTCTTGCGCCATACGACCCAAACCAGCAATTCGAGCAGGGGCTTACTCTTCAAGGTTCTCCACTTGCACCGAACTCTGAATTTATTCTCGGCACAGATCTTCTTGGTCGCGACCTTCTGTCTCGCCTTATGTACGGTGCACGCACATCGCTCTTTATCGGTCTGCTCGCAAATGGATTCGCAGTACTTCTTGGAACATTTATCGGCGTAGTCGCTGGCTTTGTTCGCGGTCGCATAGGTTCTGCCATCATGCGCTTTACCGATTTGATGATGGCTTTCCCAGCGTTACTTCTTGCAATCACACTCGCAGCAATCTTCTCTCCAAGCCTCTTTATCGTGGCCCTCGTCATCGCAATGGTGAACTGGGTGCAGATCGCACGCGTTATCTATACTCAAACAATTTCGATTTCTGAAAAAGAGTTCATCGAAGCATCTCGTAGCCTCGGCGCAACAAATACACGCATTCTTCGCCGCCACGTTCTTCCGCACCTTGCTCCATTCGTCATGGTATGGGCAACCCTCGGAATCTCAACAACGGTTCTATTAGAGGCAACACTCTCCTTCCTCGGAATCGGTGTTCGCCCACCTACTCCAAGCTGGGGAAATATCATCTTTGAAAACCAGACTTACTTCTCGACAGCTCCTTGGCTTGTCTTTATTCCAGGGGCTGCAATCATCCTGTTAGCACTCGCCTTTAACTTCCTTGGCGATGCGTTGCGCGATGAACTCGACCCAACACAGAGAGGTCGCCAGTAATGAAGACTTACATCCTTCGACGCCTCGGCCAATCGTTCTTTATTCTCCTGGGCGTCTCATTCATTACCTTCTTACTTCTCTATATTTTGCCTGCAGATCCTGCCCGCCAGATTGCAGGTCGAAGCGCAACTCCAGAAGCAGTTGCAAACATCCGTGCACAGCTCGGACTCGATCAACCACTCTTTGTTCAATACTGGAACTACCTCATCAACTTATTCCAAGGTGATTTCGGTCGTTCATATCTACAGAAGACAGATGTCGCAGAGCTCATTCAAAGCCGAATGGCACCAACACTGCTCTTGATGTTCTCTGCAATTCTCATTGAACTTCTCATCGGTCTTGCTGCAGGAATTTACTCTGCAGTGCGCCGCGGCAAAGGTGGAGACAAGACCATCATGGTCCTCTCCTTTATCGGAGTCTCATCCCCACAATTCATCGCTGCGATTCTCGTTCTCTACATCTTCGCTGTGAAGTTGGGATGGTTCCCAATCGGCGGTTACGGAACATTTTCACATCTTGTTCTTCCAGCACTTACTCTCGGTGTTCTCGGCAGCGGTTGGTATAGCCGCGTTATGCGTTCGAGCATGATCGACATCTTGCGTCAGGATTACATCCGCACAGCACTTGCAAAGGGTGCAAAAGAAAATCGCGTTGTCTTTGTCCACGCATTTAGAAATGCAGTTCTCCCAATCGTTGCCATGATCGGTATCGATATCGGAATCTTCATGAGCGGAATTGTTGTCGTTGAATCTGTCTTCGGCTGGCCCGGAATCGGCCAACTTGCTTGGCAGGCAATCCAGCGCGTAGACATCCCCATCATCATGGGTGTAACTCTGGTTTCAGCAATCGCCATCGTTATCGGCAACCTGATTGCCGACCTCCTGGCCCCATTTGTCGATCCCCGCATCAAGCTCAAGGGCTAATTTTTATAAGTTATTTGATTGAGAAGCCGACGGGAAGCTCTAATCGGTTCTTAGCAAGTAGCGCTTCATCTTTCAAAATATCTGATGTCTTTCCATCTGCCACGATGATTCCGCCAGAGAGAATTACTGAGCGCTCACAGAGTTCTAGAGCGTATGGAAGATCGTGAGTCACCATCACCATAGTGATATCGAGTGCCCTGACGATATCTGCCAGCTCGCGGCGGCTTGCTGGATCTAGATTTGATGAAGGCTCATCCATCACAAGAATCTCTGGCTTCATCGCAAGAACTGTTGCAACCGCTACGCGGCGGCGTTGTCCAAATGAAAGGTGATGTGGCGGGCGATCTTTAAATTCGCGCATGCCAACGAGGTCAAGTGCTTCATCAACAATTGCATCAAGTTCAGCTCCGCGCTTGCCCATGTTGAATGGACCAAATGCAACGTCTTCACCCACAGTAGGCATAAACAATTGATCATCTGGATCTTGAAAGACAATTCCTACCTTAGATCTAATGCTGCGAAGTGATTCTTTATTCTTTGCATCAACGAGCTCGCCAGCAATTTCTACTTTGCCCTGCATCGTTGGGTGAATACCGTTCATATGCATAACAAGTGTTGTCTTACCTGCGCCGTTTGGTCCAAGAAGCGCAACTCGTTCACCTTGTGCAATCTCTAGGTTCACGCCGTAGAGAGCTTGGTTGCCATCAGGGTATGCGAAGGCGAGCTCTGTAATTTTCAGGCTTGGAGTCTTTGTCATGTCTTAACCAATCAATCGGATGAGTAGAGAACCAGTAAGTGCGATAAGCGGAATAGAAAGTGCTGCAGCCCATGTCTTAGAGCTAACGGTTGAGCGCTCGAGCTGTGGCAGAGCCCCATCAAAACCACGAGAGAGCATTGCAAGATGAACTCGCTCACCGCGTTCATATGAACGGATAAAGAGAGCTGCGGCAGAGGCAGCAAGGATCTTCCAGTGCTTAATGCCGGTTGCCTCAAAGCCACGAGATTCGCGAGCGATCTTCATACGCTCCATCTCATCGCTAATCACATTGACGTAGCGCAACATGAAGGATGCGATCTGAACCATGATCAGTGGAAGTTTTAAGCGTTCCAGGCCACGCAGAATCTCGCGGGCTGTGGTTGTCGTAGAGAGAATGACGGCGCTTAGTACACCGAGTGAACCCTTGGCAACGATAGAAAGGCCTGCGATAGCGCCCTCGCGATAAAGGTTGAAGGGACCGGCTTGGAAGCGTTCACCGCTGCCAAAGAAGGGCATAAGAACGGCAAAGAGAATAAATGGAATCTCGACCAGTGCTCGCTTGAAGAGAGTCGGCAGTGGAATCTTTGCAATGAGAGCAACGGTAATAACGAGTGCGAAGAAGAGGATAAAGCTGGCCCAGCTTTGGATAGGAGTTGCAACAACTACGAGGATAAATGCAAGAACGGTAAGGATCTTTACATGTGAAGGAAGTGAGTGCACAAAAGAGTGGCGATGCAGGTAGAGACGCTCTCCGACATCGTGGCCATGGTGGTGGCCATGTGAGTGAACTTGATCCTTCTGCAGAGAATCTATTTTGTAGCCTCAGGTTTGCGGCGCACGAGATAGAAGAGGCCGGTAGAAATTCCAGCAGTTGCTAGGACACCGATGATGCCTGCAGCACCAGTTGAAAGGCGTGCGTTGTCGACGCCCTTAACTCCATAATCTGCGAGTAAGCCATCTGCATTCTTATGTTCTTTCGCTGTATCGATAAATCCAATATCTCCAGCAACCTTTTCGAGTCCATCAGGGTTTGAAGACGCATAGAAAGATACGCCGCCCGCCAAGATTAATGAGAGTGCGAATCCTGCTGCGATAAGAGTTTTATTCTTCATGAGCTCTTCCGAACTTCTAGCAGTGTGCTCTGGCCCTTATATCCATAGACAAGATCAGCGCGAGTTGCCATCACCGCACCGACTGCGAAGAAGGTAATAAGCGCTTCACCAATTCCGATAAGGATGTGCGTGCTCACCATTGCGGTGAAGACTGCAGTTGTTGAAAATGTTGCCGTGCCACCGATTGCATACTGCAGAACGAATCCTGCTGCAGCCGCCGGAACAGATGCGATACCGGCGATACCTGCTGCAATAGCGATCGATGATCGGTTCTTAGGCAGTACTTTCTTGACCAGCAGGAATGCGCCGTATCCGAACCAGACGCCGACAAGTGACATGTTAAAGACATTGAGTCCGATTGCACTGAGGCCTCCATCTGCAAAGAGAAGCCCTTGCATCATCAAGACAACTGTTAGTGCAAGCGTTGCTGCGTAGGGACCGACCAAGACTGCAGCGAGTGCGCCTCCAAGGAGGTGGCCACTTGTGCCAGCTGCGACGGGAAAGTTGAGCATCTGTACTGCGAAGATAAAGGTTGCAGTAAGTCCCGCCAGTGGAGCTGTGCGCTCATCGAGTGAGTTCTTGGCGCCCTTGAGGCTCAGAGCCACGCCTGCAGCCGCAGCTGCTGCAAAGGCGGCTGAGGTAGGGATATCGATGAATCCATCAGGAATATGCATGAGTTAAGGCTAGAGGGGGTGAGGCCTTTATGCAAACGATTCGCATCTAGCGCCCTGGGTGAGCGTAAGAATTCACCGAATAGCCTCAGTGAAATATCTGCAGGCTGGCCGGCGTTAGGTTTAGAGTGCAGCACATAAGAAGCGCGAACGGGGAGGTCTTGCAATGAGCGATGAAGACGGCCAGGACGAGCTCGTAACTGAAGAGATGTTGTGGGATCGCATTCCACAGGTTCAGGGACAAGAGCGCGCAGATACATTCTATGAACTCAGCGCTCGCATCTTTGCGCGCGGGCAGTACGACGAAGCTTTAGCGCTCGCAGAAACAGCGCGCGATATCTACTCAGAACTTGGAACAGCAGCTCCTAGCGAAGGTTTGGCTCAGGCATATTCTGCAATTGGCTACAACCTCAATCAGTTAAAGCGCATGGATGAAGCTGCCACTGCAATGAGCAAAGCTGTTGCAATCTTGCGCGAGAACAAGTCACCTATCGCCCTCGAGCTCGCATGCACCTTGGGCGAGTGGTACTACTCATCAAAGAATTACGAAAAGGTCATCGAGACTATGTACGAGTGTTCTCAAGAGCACTTAGTTGATGGCAACACAATCGGTGCAGCAAATGACATGCACCTCATCGGTTGTGCACAGCGCGAACATAAGAATTATCCAGAGGCAGTGATCTGCTTTATCGAAGCGCGCAAGATGTTTAAGGAAGAGAAGGAAGTCATCCACGTTGCACGGTGCGATCAGAAGATTGCATCCTGCTACAACGAGATGAATGAAGGAGAGAAGGCTCTAGAGGCAGCTCGTCGTTCAATCGATGTCTTTGAAACTGCCCACGATCATCGCCGTGAAACCTTTGCCTCATTTGAATACGGCAAGGCAGAGATCTTGCTCGGCAAGTTAGAAGATGGCCTTGCAACCCTCGATAACGTGCTGCAGATCGTTGCAGATGATGAACCTAAGGACTTTGAATTTATCCTCGATATCGAATCACGTATGGCAACTGTTATGCGCCAACTTGGTCGAATTGCGGAAGCAGATGAGGTCGAACGTCGCCTTGCATCTGTGCGCGAATCGTTAGATTAAACCTGTCGCGGTAGGTGCTGAAGCGCCCAGTGATACATAGCGATTGCTCCTGCAGCCGATGCGTTCATGGAACGTGTAGATCCATACTGCTCGATTGCATAGAGAACTTCACAGACCTCAATGCCTTCATCTGACATTCCCGCGCCTTCTTGGCCGAAGAGTAGCACGCACTTTTCTGGTAGCTGAGCTCCTTCTAAATGCTTAGATGATGGAACGTTGTCGATACCGATAATCGGTACATCATTCTCTTTGCACCACACTGCAAAATCAGCGACGGTTGGATGGTGCATTACAGTGAGGTAGCGATCGGTAACCATTGCGCCGCGCTTATTCCAATCGCGTTTGCCGATGATATGAACCATCGCAACGTTAAATGCATTTGCTGTACGCACCACTGAACCAATATTGAGATCGTGCTGCCAATTCTCAATTGCAATCTGTAGTTTGTGGCGCTTTGAATCCAGATCTTTAACGATTGCTGAGACGCTCCAGTATCGATAATGATCCAATACATTTCTGCGATCTCCATTTTCAAGGAGTTCTGGGTCATATTGCTCACCAGTAGGCCATGGCTTCTCATGAGGGCCTACGCCTACAACGGGAAAGAATTCACCCGGTCCGATGACTGCAGGTGTATTGATTTCCATGTGCACACTCTAAACTTATGGTTATATAAACGCTAACTAGCGAAGGAGTCCCCATGAAGATTGTCTACGAGATTGCATTTGGAATCCATCTACTCTGCGTTATCGCGATCCTTGCGATGCTGCTTTCACAGGTAAAGAAGAGCCCGCGCAGACTCAGCGCAGGAGTTCCTCATGCAACCCTTACCGCTCTCGTTGCAGCCCTTGTCATGGTCGGGCTCTTCACCGAGGTAAATCCTGACGAAGTTCTGAATCACACAAAGATCGGTGTCAAGACTCTCGTTATCGCAACTCTCTTATTCCTTGGATATAAGAATGTGAAGAAGCCTGTTCTTTCAACGAAGGTCTGGCAGGCAATGATTGGTCTCACATTGCTTAACGTCTTCATTGCTTATCTCTGGCACTAAGTTTTCTTTGTGACTGGAATCCCAATGCATTGGATTGAAAGATGAAGCTACGCGCTGTTGCGATTGCAACACTTATGGCAGTTATGTCATTGGTGTTGCCTTCCCCTGCGCAAGCACTTGATCCCAATAGCGTAGCTGGGCTTTTTCAGCGCTTAACAGCCTCGAACTTTCTCTCTAATCCTTCAGTTGTATTGATTGATGAGTTAACCGGTGAAGTTGTCTTTGAGAAGAATGCACAATCACTTCGTAAGCCAGCATCTGTCTTAAAGATTTATTCCGGCGTAGCAGCGCTGACGTACCTCAACCCGGATCAGACATATCCAACTATTGTCTCGCTAGGTCTTGAGCCTAAGTCACTAGTAATTCGAGGCTCACTTGATCCCTGGATTGGCTTGGATGACAGAGTCGCAAGGAAGATGGGTCGCACATCGCTGCCACGTATTGGCCACAACACTTTGTCTCAGTTAAAGGCTGCCAATGGCGGGTCTACGAAAAATTCAACGATTTATTATTCAGACCTCTATAGCCAAGATGTCGCAAACCTCAAAGCCTTCTATAAGAAGCGTGGGTTCAATCCTAAATTCAAAGCGGTAGATCACGTCACTGCGATGTCTAAGGAAGGAGATCTCATCCTTACATCGCAATCACCAACGCTCAATACCATTCTTGCGTTCACCCTCACCTGGAGCGATAACTTATTGGCAGACCGCATTGCTCGTCTTGCATCCCGCGAGGCAGGACATGCACCGAATGATGCAGGTGTTGCACAAACTTTTGTAGAAGTACTTGATGGACTCGATATAGATTCTGCAAACTTAACTGTTAAAGATGCATCGGGGCTTTCACGCGATAATCGAGTAACTGCGCGTCAAGTAGGTCAGTTGCTAGTTAAGATTCGAAATGATCCTAAGTTCGCGCCAGTAATTAATGGACTTCCCGTTGGCGGAGTAAGTGGAACCTTACGCAATCGATTCTCAGAGACTGCACCAGAAGCTGTCGGTCTTGTTCGCGCAAAGACTGGAACGCTTAACGGAACTGCAAACTTGGCAGGCTATGTTGAAGCCGGCGATCGCGAGTATGCATTTGTAATTATCGCCGATCAGCTACGTCGCTCTAGCGTTGCATCAAAGCGCGCACGAGATACCGTCGATCGAATTCTTGGAAAGTTAGCGCTGCCTTTTGCGCCGCAGCCTGTTGTTGAAACGCCGGTAGTGACAGAGAGCTAGTGCTCTTCTTCATACCGATCGTCATCGTCATCGTCGTCTTCATCATCGTGACCACGTGATCCGACGTTAGTGACAGGTGCAATTGCTGGTGGAGTAAGGGCGCCAACAGATTTAGTCACGGTAGTTCTTGCAACTTCAGCAGTTGCCGGATCTAGAGCTTCAGCGCTTTCAGGGCTATCAACTTTGCTTGTGATTGAGATTGGTTGAGCTTGGTAGCTATCATCGTCATCTTCGGCGTTAGCAAAAAATCCACCACCGGCAAGGACTGCGCCAGCTAGAAGAAGTGCTGTCAATGGCTTCCTATTTCGCGCCTTTGGAGCAGGACGTGGTGCGCCATCTGATTCGGTGAGTGCGAACCAATCGGGCTTCTGTGCATCCATTGTGTGCTCCATCTCTAACTCGTTAATGGAAAAGGTAATGCGTATTACTTAGAGGAGTCTGAGAATTGATACCTATTCACCTGTTAATGCTCGGTAGTCTTAGCGAGTGAAGACCATCGGCGCCTACATCGATCTTATGAAATTGCGGGTAGTCGAACTTCTTATCATTACGACACTTCCTGCGATGGTCCTGGCTGAAGAAGGTTTGCCGTCATTTGGACTCGTCGCTGCAACTCTTATCGGTGGAACTCTCGCCGCTGGGGCCGCAAATGCCTACAACATGGTCATTGAAGCTGAAACAGATAAGTTGATGGCGCGAACATCATCACGCCCACTTGTTACAGGCGCGATTACCAAGACAAGCGCACTCATCTTTTCAACCGTTGTTGCACTTCTATCTCTTGTAATCTTCTGGATCTTTACAACTCCGCTTGCAACGCTTCTTACCGCAATTGCTATTTTTTACTATGTCATCATCTACACAATTGCACTTAAACCAAATACATCACAGAACATTGTCTGGGGTGGAGCAGCTGGATGTATGCCAGTTCTTATTGGTTGGGCCGCTGTCACAGGCTCATTGACTTTGGTACCAGTGGCATTTTTTATGGTGATCTTCTTCTGGACACCGCCACACTTCTGGGCTTTAGCGATTAAATATAAAGATGATTATTCGGCGGCAGGAATTCCAATGCTTCCATCAGTTGCAACACAATCAAACGTCATCGGACAGATGTGGTTTCACACAATCGCAATGGTTGTCTCTTCTTCCGCACTTGTTCAGCTTGCCGGTCTTCCGGTCTGGGCGCTCTTGGCAACAGTTGCACTCGGTGCAGTCTTTACATTTCAACTATTTGCGCTGAAAGAGAATTCAGAGAACTACAACAAGGTTGCTGCAGGCATCTTCCACTGGTCAATTACCTACTTGAGCCTTCTATCTGTCTTACTTGTTGCAGCTCAGCTCTTAAGCGCCTGATCAATATCTTTCAGTAAGTCATCTACATGCTCAAGACCCACAGATAAGCGAAGAACCGATGGCGTAATGCCCATCTCTAGCTGCACTTCTGTAGATAAACGGCGATGTGTTGTTGATGCAGGATGAGTAATCAAAGACTTGCTATCACCGATGTTATTTGAAATATCGATTACGCGGAGCTTGTCCATAAATGCAAATGCATCCTTCTGTGAACCAGCGAATTCAATTCCAATTGTTGATCCGCCAGCCTTCATCTGAGCTTTAATGACTGCTCTATCTGGGTGCGAATCCAAACCTGGATAACGAACGCTCTTGATTTCAGGGCGAGCCTCTAAGAACTCTGCAATCTTCTGAGCATTTTCAGACATGCGCATAACGCGAAGTTCCATCGTTTCGAGTGATTTAACAAGGACCCATGCGTTAAAGGCGCTCAAGCTTGGCCCTGTGTGGCGAATAAATGGAATCAACTTTTCGTGGATATATGAAAATGATCCTAAGAGCGCTCCAGCTAATACGCGACCTTGGCCATCAATATGTTTTGTAGCTGAATACATAACAACATCGGCGCCAAGTTCAAGTGGTCGCTGCAAGACAGGCGACGCCATAACGTTATCGACGATGACAGTTGCACCAACTTTATGAGCTAAGTCGCTGACATATCTAATGTCCACGATCTCCATCAGCGGATTGCTTGGAGTTTCAATAAATACAGCCTTAGTTGGCTTGGATAGCGCCTTCGCCCACGCATCTTTATCGTTCGCCTTCACTAATTCAAAGGTGACTCCCCATTTAGGCAAGATTTCGGTAATTACAACATGGCAAGAGCTAAACATGGCAGCTGATGCAACGATGTGATCGCCCGCTTCAACGAGACAAGCAAGGGAGGCAAACATTGCAGACATTCCTGATGAAGTTGCTACGCAATATTCGGCGCCTTCGATCGCTGCAAGACGCTTTTCAAACATTGCAACAGTTGGATTATGAAAGCGGCTGTAGAGATAGTGATCGGTCTCATCGGTAAATGAATCAAGTGCTTCTTGTGCAGATCCATATGTAAAGCCGCTATTGAGATAGAGAGCTTCTGATGTTTCACCGAAACCAGAACGTGCAAGACCTGCGCGCACAGCATCTGTTTGGGGGTTAAGGTCCCAATCTGGGGCAGGGCGATTGTGAGGTTCTTGATAGCCCCAGACATCTTTACTCATGCAGGAATTCTAAGGTTTCTTGGCTATATTGAACACATGCATAAACTCGCGATCTCAGCGCAGAACCTGACGAAGAAATATGACACTGGTTTTGCCGTAGCTGAAGCTAATTTTGAAGTACCTATGGGCACAATCTGTGGCTTTGTCGGTCCAAATGGAGCAGGAAAGACCACAACGATTCGCATGCTTCTAGGCCTGATTTCTCCAAGTGCTGGAACAGCCCAGATCTTGGGTGAATCGATTGACCACCCACAGCGTTATCTTCCAAAGGTCGGCGCAATGATTGAGGGTCCTGCCTTCTATCCAGCCCTGAGCGGTGAAGAGAATCTTCGCGTTCTTGCAACTCTTGGTGGTTTTCCTATCGAGCGAGTTAAAGAACTTATCGACACCGTTGGCCTCACAGGTCGTGGTGGATCGAAGTACAAAACGTATTCACTCGGAATGAAGCAACGTCTAGGAATTGCTGCAGCACTTCTACCAAATCCTCAACTACTTATTCTCGATGAACCAACTAATGGTCTTGATCCAGAAGGAATTCAAGAAGTTCGCGATCTCTTGAAGAGCCTTGCAAGTAAGGGAACAACAGTCTTTGTTTCATCTCACTTACTCTCAGAGCTCGAACTGATTAGCGAGTACATCGTGATGCTTCGAAAGGGCCACGTTGTCTTTGCCGGTCCAATGAAAGATCTTCTCCTTAAATCACTTCCGGTCATTCTTGTAAAGACAGCAAGTGCATCAGATCTCGATAAGGTGGTAGCGATTGCTACATCAGAAGGCCATCACTGCACCATCCGATCTGAAGTTGCACATATCGAAGCGCCCGCTGAATGGGCTGGAACGCTTAACAAGCGCGCCTTCGACGCCGGAATCATTCTGACGCAGCTCGCACCACAGCAACCAAATCTTGAAGAAACATTCTTTGAAATGACAGGTGACCAACGATGATCAGAATAATCCGCGCCGAATGGCGAAAGTTGCGTCGTCCAACCTTGTTCTTCGGAACTTTAGGAGCTGCTCTCTTCTTCACAGCGCTAGTCACATCATTTATCTATCTCATGATTGATTCGCCAGAAGGAAATGCCGATCGTGGCCAATCTGTTGGTCGTGAAGTCCTTGGCCTTGCAAGCGGTTCAGTCAATGGCTTTGCAAGCGTCGGTGGCCTCCTTGGCATCATCGCGCTCTGCGTCTTCGCCGCACAAACTGCCCAGGAATACACCTATGGCACTCTTCGCAATCTCTTGGTTCGCCAACCTGGTCGTATGAAGTTGCTCATTGGCAAACTCATCGCGATGAAGATATTTGCTCTGCTCCTTGTGCTCATCGCAGCTGCAGTCAGCATCCTTAACTCATACCTACTTGCAGGAGATGCCCGAGTTTCAACTGAGCTCTGGTTTACCAGCGAAGGATTCCGCGCAATCGGAGAAACCATCCTTAATGTAACTATTTCAGTGATTTACTTCGGAATTCTTGGAATGGTTCTGGGGCTTTTGCTTCGTTCACCAATTTCTGCAATTTCTATCGGTGTTCTTTGGCTACTCATCATTGAAAATTTGATTGGCGCAGTAAAGCCAGTCACTCTTGATTGGATGCCTGGATCACAATTACAAACGATTGCTCAAGGTGGTACACCACTTCTTGAATATCAGCATGCGCTAATTCTGGGAACTTCCTATGTAATTGTTGGGGCGTTACTTGCTGGCGTTCTCTTCTCTCGAAGAGATGTGGCTAACTAGCGACACTTCGCATTTGGCCGGGCGTTCACGCGCTGCCTCAATTAGCCTTGACCCATGCCGAGCAGATATCGCGTGTTGAGTCTTGCCCTGATTGCAGGGCTTGTGCTTGCGACCACTCCTGCTATCGCAAAACCGAAGCCAACTCTTGCTCAGATTGAAGCGGCGAAACAAGCGGAGGCAGCTAAAAAATTAGCTGCCGATCTTGCTGCTCAAAAGTTAGCTGCAGCAAATATGACGCTGAAGCAGCTCGTCGCAAAGGCAAATGCAGCACGTGCTCTCTTTCTCAAAGCGCAGAATGAGTTAAATATTGCAACGGCTGCAGCGGTTGCTGCCGCGAAGTACGCAGCCGAAACTGCAGCTGAAGTTGCAGAAGCCCATAGAACAATCGGAAAGCTTGCAGCCAATGCTTACATCCTTGGTGGCAGCATGACTGATATTGAACCGTTGCTTAGTGCAAATGGTCCACAAGATTTAGTAGATCAACTTTCGACTCTCAATACCCTTGGTGCTCGCAACACAACAGCGCTCGAAAGATACAAGGCAGCTGAAATTGTTGCGCGAGCGGCAAAAGAGAAGGCTGATGAGGCTCGTGCAATTCAAGCAGCAGCAACTGCAAAGGTCGCTGCTGCCAAGAAGGTGGCAGATCTTGCCCAAGAGTTGCAACAGAAGGAAGTAGATAAGTTACGTAAGGTTCAAGATAAGTTGATTAAGGAACTTGCAACTGCTCGTAATGTTCGCGTCACACTGGAACAACAACGTCAGCTCGCCTTACTTGAAGAGAGCCAAGCTGCGACAGCTGCAACAACAATCAACCAATCAAAGGTCTGGCCAGATAAGGGATTTAAGGGTCGTTCAACAATTCGTACCACCGCAGCTCAACGAGCAGCAGCTGTGGCATTTGCGAAGAAGCAGGTACAAGCCCGCAAGCCATATATCTGGGGCACCCAAGGTCCAAACTCATTCGACTGTTCAGGACTTGTTTACGCAGCATATAGATCTGCAGGACTTGGCTGGCCAAATTGGGATCGTCTCAACTCTGCCCTTTATTCAGGCTATACAAAGCATGTCTCGCTCAATGAACTTGAGCCAGGTGATCTCTTGTTCTACTCATACAAGGGAACAATCTCAACTATCCACCACATCACCATCTATGCAGGCGGGGGAATGATGTGGGAGGCGAACTCAAAGAATAAAGGCCTCCTGTACTCAAGTATTTATAGCGTCAAGGGTCTTATGCCATTTGGTGGTCGCGTTTAATCGGTGGTCGGGTTTAATCTAGAGGCATGAGCCAATCCATCGTTGCTATCCGCAACGCTGTAAAACCATTTCTCGAATCTCTCGAGGCAGGCGATTGTGTTCTTGTTGCAGTATCAGGTGGCGCAGATTCGCTGGCACTTGCATATGCAGTTCTCATCGAATCAGAACCACTTGCAATCAGAGCGGTCGCAATCACTATTGATCATCAACTACAAAGTAATTCAGGTGCACAAGCAGAAAAAGTTGTTCAGCAATTGAAGGAGATGGGCTATGGCAAAG
Source organism: Candidatus Nanopelagicaceae bacterium (assembly GCA_965268015.1). Classification (GTDB taxonomy): domain Bacteria; phylum Actinomycetota; class Actinomycetes; order Nanopelagicales; family Nanopelagicaceae; genus Planktophila. Next base: position 1,162,079 of record OZ254154.1, on the reverse strand, counting down.
TTCTTAATAAGAAGGTTGTGGTTACTACTGAGTCCGGCATCGAAGCTGGCGCTAGGGATGCGCGTTATTCAGCTCTTGATCAAGCAATACAAGAAGAGAAAGCATCACAAGTCTTCTTAGGCCACACACGTGATGATCAGGCAGAAACAGTTTTGCTCGGCTTAGCGCGCGGATCTGGCGCACGTTCACTATCAGGAATGGCTTCGGTAAATGGAAAATATGTACGGCCTCTCCTAGCTATCACTCGCGAAGAGACTGTTGCAGCATGCACCGAGTTAAAGTTAGATTTCTGGAACGATCCGCATAATCTCAATACTGAATTTTCACGAGTAAAAGTTCGCACCGAAATCTTGCCTATGATGGAAGAGAAGCTAGGCCCAGGAATCTCCGCCGCACTTTCTCGAAGTGCAGCCCTTCTGCGCGATGACGCCGATGCCCTTGATGCGATCGCTCTTACATCCATGAGCACTATGAATCTCGCAGATCTAGATTGCGGGCAGCTCGAAGGCCTTCCCAGGGCTATCCGCACACGCATCCTGAGGGCCGCAATCTACGCCGCAGGAGCTCCCTCAGGCTCAATCACAGCAGATCATGTGGCCTCCATTGAGGCGCTGGTCACGTCATGGAGGGGGCAAGGGGTGATGAGCCTTCCTGGTGGTGTGAAGGTTGAGAGAATTTCGGGCAGACTTTCGCTCTTGGCCCAATCTGGTTAATCCAGTACCAAACGGGTAGGCCCATAGCTCAAGGAGTGAACACGTGGATCTAGCTGCAGTCGGAACCGATGTCGAAAAAATTATCGCAACGGAAGAACAGATTGCTGCAAAGGTTGCAGAACTTGCAGCTCGCGTTGATGCAGATTACAAGGATAAGAACGTTCTACTTCTCGGTGTCCTTAAGGGCGCAATCATGGCGATGGCGGATCTCACTCGTGCAATGCAGATTCACACTGAAATGGATTGGATGGCCGTCTCTTCATACGGTTCAGGAACTAAATCAAGCGGCGTAGTTCGCATCCTTAAAGATCTCGATCGCGATATTACAAACCGTCACGTGCTTATCGTTGAAGATATCGTCGATACAGGACTCACGCTTTCTTGGCTTAAGGCGAACCTTCTTTCTCGCGGCGCAGCCTCTGTAGAAATTCTTGCAATCTTGCGTAAGCCAGAAGCAGCTCAAATCGAAGTTGATGTGAAATATGTTGGCTTTGATATTCCAAAGGAGTTCGTCGTTGGCTACGGACTCGACTTTGATGAGAAGTACCGCAACCTTTCCTTTATTGGCGTGCTCGCAAAGCACATGTACGAATAGGCGAATAGATGTCAGTACAAAACCCACAGAAGAAGAAGTCCGGTACTTCAAAGAGCCCACTAGATAAGTTGAGCAAGAAGAAGACCAACAAGGACGCGATAAAGAAGGAAGTTCCTCGTACGCGCATGCAGAAGATCATGCGCGGACCACTCTTCTGGATCATCGTTGCAATCTTTGGCGTAACTATCTTTGGCCAGATCACAAACGCTGCAAACAAGTACACACAGGTACAGACATCACAGATTCTTGATGCAATTGCGCAATCAGAAGTTGAATCAGCAGTACTGGTTGATAAAGCACAGAAGATTCGCGTCATCCTTGCAGATGGCAAAACGATTAAGGGTTCCTCAAAGATCGAATCGTCTTATATTGCTCGCCAAGAACCAACCTTGGTTGATGCGCTCACCGCTAACCCACCTCCAAAGGGTTGGAGCGTTGATGTTAAATCAACATCATTCTTAACAACGTTCTTCTTTACCTTTGGTCCAATTCTAATTATTGGATTCCTCTTCTTCTTGCTCATGAGCAATACGCAGGGTGGCAATCGCGTATTTTCATTTGGAAAATCCCGTGCAAAGTTGCAAGACAGTGATGTCCCGCAAAATACATTCGCCGATGTTGCAGGTGCCGATGAGGCTATTGCAGAACTTGAAGAGATTAAGGACTTCCTTGCAGATTCAAGTAAGTACGCACTTCTTGGAGCGAAGATTCCAAAGGGCGTACTTCTCTATGGCCCTCCAGGAACAGGCAAGACTCTCCTTGCGCGCGCAGTAGCAGGAGAAGCAAAAGTTCCTTTCTACTCAATCTCAGGTTCTGACTTTGTTGAAATGTTCGTTGGTGTTGGAGCTGCGCGTGTGCGCGATCTCTTTGCGCAAGCTAAAGCAAATGCACCAGCAATTGTCTTCGTTGATGAAATTGATGCTGTCGGTCGCCAACGTGGTGCTGGTATGGGTGGCGGAAACGATGAACGCGAACAGACTCTCAACCAGCTACTCGTAGAGATGGATGGCTTTGAAGCAAACGGCCAAGTGATTCTTATTGCAGCAACAAACCGTCCAGATGTTTTGGATCCAGCTCTTCTACGTCCAGGCCGCTTCGATCGTCAGATTGCTGTCGAGCGCCCAGATCTCAAAGGTCGCGAAGATATTCTCAAAGTTCATGCAAAGAACAAACCGATATCAGATGATGTAGAGCTCGTTGCCTATGCACGTCGCACACCTGGATTTACTGGTGCAGATCTTGCAAATGTACTTAATGAGGCAGCTCTTCTCACTGCTCGCGAAGGTAAGAAAGTTATTGGAAAGCTTGAACTCGATGAATCTATCGATCGCGTTATGGCTGGCCCACAACGTAAATCACAGTTGATGTCTGAAGAAGAACGTCGCGTCACTGCCTATCACGAGGTCGGTCACGCACTGGTTGCGCGCGCACTTCCTAATACAGATCCAGTTCACAAAATTACAATCATGCCTCGCGGCCGTGCACTTGGGTACACGATGGTTCTTCCTGATTCAGATCGTTACTCAACAACGCGCAATCAGTTGCTCGATCAATTGGCATATTCACTCGGTGGTCGCGCAGCAGAAGAGCTGATCTTCCACGATCCATCAACAGGTGCGTCCAATGACATCGAAAAGGCGACAGCACTTGCCAAGGCGATGGTTACTCAATATGGAATGACCGAAAGTATTGGCGCAATCAAGCTCGGTGGAGGCTCAACAGAGCCATTCCTTGGGCGCGACTACGGACATCAACGAGACTTCTCTGAATCAATCGCAGCGAAGGTTGACGCTGAAATTCGCAAGCTCATTGAGAATGCACATCAAGAAGCTTTCGACATTCTTAGTGCGCATCGCACAGTCATGGATGAGATGGTTGTTCGACTTCTCGAGGTTGAAACTCTCAATAAGGAAGAGATTGCAGAACTCTTTGCAAAGGTAAAGATGCGTCCAGCACGTCCTGCCTGGACAGGTTCGGCAACACGCATTCCTTCGACTCAACCACCTGTAGCGGTACAGCCAAAGATTGCACCAGTTGCACAAGCATCTGATGAGCCGAAGAAGGCACGTCGCGTCAAGAAGGCTGCATCTAAAGAGAGCAGCGCTGAGTGAGTGATATTTCATCAGTATCAATGGGGCCACACGATGGACGTGCTGCGCATCCCTATGATCAAGAGCGCGCAGAGAAAGCGGTCCGCGAACTTCTATTAGCGCTCGGTGAAGATCCAGAACGTGAAGGTTTGAAAGAAACTCCTGCCCGTGTTGCTCGCGCATTTAAAGAGAACTTTGAAGGGCTGTGGCAGAAGCCAGAAGAAGTTCTGACAACAACCTTTGATATCGGACATGAAGAGCTTGTGATCATCCGAGATATCGAGGTCTTCTCACACTGCGAACATCACTTAACTCCCTTCCATGGCGTTGCGCATGTTGGCTATATCCCAAGTGGAAAGATCACTGGGCTATCTAAAGTTGCACGTCTGGTTGATCTCTTTGCTCGTCGTCCACAAGTACAAGAGCGCCTTACAACACAGATTGCAGATGCGCTTGTAGAAATCCTCAAGCCGATGGGCGTTATCGTCATTATCGATTGCGAACACTTGTGCATGTCGATGCGCGGAGTACGCAAATCACAAGCACGAACTACAACTTCGGCGGTTCGTGGGGTCCTTCGTGATGCCACTACTCGCGCAGAAGCCATTAGCCTGATTACGAATCGGTAATTGCAATGCTTGTCATGGGAATCCTCAATGTAACTCCTGATTCCTTTGCCGACGGTGGAAAACACTTTGAACTCGATCACGCTATTGCCCGTGGTTTAGAGATGATTGATGAAGGCGTAGACATCATCGACGTTGGCGGAGAATCAACTCGTCCAGGAGCAGATCGAGTTACACCAGAAGAGGAAGTTGCTCGAGTTATACCTGTGATCCAAGCACTTGTCGGCAAAGGTGTTGTTATCAGTATCGACACAATGCGCGCCTCTACTGCGCGCCTTGCAGTTCAAGCAGGCGCAACAATCGTTAACGATGTCAGTGGCGGAGCTGCAGATCCCGATATGTTTTCAACAGTCGCAGAGCTCGGTTGTATGTATACCTTGATGCATTGGCGTGGACACTCGAAAGATATGAATTCAAAGGCTGTCTATGACGATGTTGTTGCAGAAGTGATTGATGAAGTAACAATCCAATTAGATAAAGCTTTAGCTGCAGGTATCTCCCGCGAGAAGATCATCCTTGATCCAGGGCTAGGTTTTGCAAAGGATGCAGAACATAACTGGGAGATTCTCAATCGCATCGATGAATTTACAGCTCTCGGATATCCAGTGTTAATTGGCCACTCTCGTAAACGCTTCTTAGGTGGCGACCATCCGGATGAACGCGAAGATGCGACGGTAAAGGTGACGCAATCACTTGTCGGAAAAGGCATATGGGGAGTTAGAGTTCACGGCGTGCAGGCAAATGTTGAGGTGTTGAAGTGATGCAGGATGCCATCACCATTAAAGGTATTAAGGGATTTGGTTATCACGGCGTATTTCCCGAAGAGACTCGAGATGGTCAAGAGTTCTTTGTTGATCTAGAACTTCACCTCGACCTGCTTCAACCAAGCAGGAGCGATAACCTCGAGCACACTATTGATTACGGATCTCTTACCTCACTTGTTGTCGAAGAGATTACAGGCGAACCTGTACAACTTATTGAACGGCTAGCCGGTCGTATTGCAGACCGCATTAAAAAATTACATCCTGAAATTAAAGAGATAGCCGTGACTGTGCATAAGCCACAAGCACCTGTCGGTGCACAAGTCACTGATATCTCCGTAACGATTACACGATGAGGGCAGTAGTCGCACTGGGTGCAAATATTGGCAACCCAGAAGAACAGATGGATCTAGCAGTTTCTATGTTGCGTGCTGCAACGGATGTCATCTCTGTCTCGAGTTACATCTCGACAAAACCAGTTGGTGGACCTGAACAACCTGATTACCTCAACGCTGTTGTATTGCTTGAATCCGAACTCCCAGCTCTTGATTTACTTGCACTCCTACATGGAATTGAGAAAGCACTCGGACGCGAACGAATTGAAAAGTGGGGACCGCGGACAATTGATCTCGATCTCATTCAATATGGTTCACTTCTTAGTAGCGCCGATGAATTGCAACTCCCACATCCACGGGCCTTTGAACGTCGCTTCGTTCTGCAGCCGTGGCATGAGATTGAATCTGATGCGATCTTGCTTACCCACGGCAGAATCTCTGATCTTTTGGAGCATTTGCCTCCACTGGCTTAATATTTACCTACTGCCTGCCCGGTACCTGAAAGGACTGGAGCCATGAAAGTAGTAACAGATGCTCGAGAGCTTCCTTCAGGCTGCGCATTTGTTCCGACAATGGGCGCACTACATGCTGGCCACGCATCACTTTTTTCTTTAGCAGCTACTCTCTCAAGTGATGTAGTCGCAAGTATCTTTATCAATCCACTGCAATTTGAAAATGGCGATGATTTAGCAAAGTACCCAAAGACGCCAGATCAAGACATTGAAATTGCCCGCGCAGCTGGAGTTACTCATTTGTGGTTTCCTGAGTACGCGCAGATATACCCAGAAGGATTTACAACTCTCAAGGCAAGCCATATTGGAAGCCTGTATGAGGGCGCTTCACGTCCTGGCCATTTTGATGGCGTCGTTACAGTTGTCCGCAGATTATTTGATTTAGTAAAACCTCGTTATGCAGTATTTGGTGAGAAAGATTGGCAGCAGCTAATCCTGATTAAAGAGATTGCAGCAGAAGTTGAAATCATTCAAGGAGCGATCAAGAGAGAAGTCGATGGCCTTGCAATGTCCTCACGCAATACTCGATTAACTCCAGAAGGTCGCGCCGCCGCCACAATTATTTCTCGTGCGCTACATGAAGCAGGTACAGAAGCCGAACTTCGCGCAATTCTTGCTACCGAAGAAGCGTTCACTCTTGATTACGCAGACTTTATCGATGCGCAGACCTTTGCTCACGCTCAACCTGAGACCACCGATATCCGTGCCATCGTCGCTGGCTGGATAAATGGAGTGCGTTTGCTCGACAATAGGGCCATGTCCATTAACTCGGCTACGAAGGTGCACGCATGAAGCTTCTTGCACAAGCGCCTGGATGGACAGCGCAGGCAGATGTCATCGTTGTTGGATCTGGAATTGCAGGACTTACTACTGCGCTGCAATGTCGCACTTATGGTTTATCAGTGCTCCTTGTAACAAAAGCGAGCGTTGACGAAGGTTCTACCAAATGGGCACAAGGCGGAATCGCGGCTGCCCTTGGTGAAGGCGACTCACCAGAGGACCATGAGAAAGACACCTTGGTTGCAGGTGCAGGACTCTGTGATGTCGATGCAGTGCATGTCCTTGTTACTGAGGGACCTGAGGCTGTCCGCAAATTAATTGAACGCGGCGCTATCTTCGATAAGGAAGCAAGCGGTGAGATTGCACTTACTCGCGAAGGTGGCCATCTACGCAATCGCATCATTCACGCTGGAGGCGATGCAACTGGCGCTGAAGTTTCTCGCGCACTTCTTGCTGCAGTTCAGAACGATCCTGAGATTGAAGTTGTCGAACACGCACTCGTGTTGGATGCGCTCAAGAGCGATGACGACCAAGTCTGCGGTGTAACGCTGCACGTCATTGGCGCTGGAAGCCGTGATGGCGTAGGCCGCGCGCTAGCAAAAGCTGTAGTTCTTGCAACAGGTGGCCTTGGACAAGTATTTGCACAGACCACCAACCCATCTGTCTCTACAGGCGATGGAGTTGCTCTGGCCCTTCGCGCAGGAGCAAAGGTCGCCGACGTTGAATTCATTCAATTCCACCCAACAGTTTTGTGGTTAGGCGATGCGTCAGAGGGGCAGCAACCGCTTATTAGTGAAGCTGTTCGTGGTGAAGGTGCATATCTCGTTGATAACGATGGCAATCGTTTTATGAAAGATATCCATCCACTCGCCGAACTTGCCCCACGTGATGTTGTAGCAATCTCAATTATGCGTGTGATGCAGAAGACAGGTGCACATCATGTCTGGCTCGATGTACGCCACCTAGAAGGTTTTGAAGAACGCTTCCCAACAATCTTTGCTTCATGTATGGCACATGGAATAAATCCTTTGAAAGATCTGATTCCCGTGGCGCCAGCATCACACTATGCATCTGGTGGAGTACGAGTAGATCTCAACGGTCGCACAAGCGTTGAAGGTCTCTATGCATGTGGTGAAACGGCATGCTCAGGTGTTCACGGCGCCAATCGCCTTGCATCTAATTCACTCCTTGAAGGACTTGTCTTTAGCGCACGTATCGCAGCAGATATCGCAGCCAATCTTCCAGAGCAGGGCGTACCTGTAGAAAATGCATCGAAAGCAATCTTGCTCGATCCATCAGCTAGACATGATTTACAAGTCAGCATGAGTCGCGGTGCTGGCGTGCTTCGTTCTTCGGATTCACTCTTAAAGACAAGCGCCGATCTCACTCGTTTGGAAGATCGCATCTCAACCCAGCCATGTGTAGAAGCATGGGAGACAACAAACTTATTCCAACTCGCACAAGCAATTCTTAAGGCAGCTCTTATCCGCCAAGAGACTCGCGGCTCTCACTGGCGCGAAGATTTCCCAGCTACCAGTGATCTTTGGAAGAAACACATTGTTCAACAGTTAGATCAGAGCGGGTATTGGACTAGTGGATATCAAGAGGTAACCAAGTGAGTAACAAGATGATGATCGATCGCGAATTGATTAAGCGCGCTCTTGCTGAAGATCTCGATGGCGGTCAGGACATCACATCTGTTGCAACTGTCTCTGGAACTGAGCGAGTGGTTGCAGATTTCACTGCGCGTAAAGCTGGAGTTCTTGCAGGCGTTGACATGGCTCGTGCAACGTGTGAAGAGGTTGGCCTTACCGATATTGCCGTCTTAATTCAGGATGGAAGCCCTGTAAAGCCGGGCGATGTCATCATGACTGTACGCGGGGATACTCGCGCAATATTGCTTGCAGAACGCACGGCTCTTAACTTCCTTGGCCACCTGGGTGGAATCGCAACCCTTACTCGCACATGGGTAGATGCAATTGCTGGAACTAAATGTGAAATTAGAGATACACGTAAGACAACCCCAGGAATGCGTCAGCTTGAAAAATATGCCGTGCGCATGGGTGGTGGAACCAATCATCGAATGTCACTGAGTGATGCAGCGTTGATCAAAGATAATCACATCGCAGCAGCTGGTGGCGTAACTCAAGCATTTAGCAAAGTGCGTACGCAATTTCCTCAGTCAGAGATTGAAATTGAAGTAGACAATCTCGAACAACTACGCGAAGTCTTGCCGCTGAAACCTGACTTGGTATTGCTCGACAATATGAGTCCAGAGCTATGCAGGGATGCCGTTGCCCTCGTCAATGGTGCGACAAAACTTGAAGCTTCCGGGGGAATCTCACTTGAGAATGCAGCTGCATATGCCGCGACGGGAGTTAATTATTTAGCAATAGGCGCACTTACCCATAGCGCACCTGTTTTAGATATCGGTCTAGATTTGAGAGCGGAGTAGCCATGCTATTAACTGTCGATGTTGGAAATACAAATACGGTTCTTGGAGTCTTTGATAAAGAGAACCTTGTTAAGTCATGGCGTGTAAAGACAGATCCTCGCACGACAGCCGATGAACTCTGGCTCCAATTTAACGCGCTAGTTACCGGTTATGAGCTCACAGGACTTTCTATCTGTTCAACAGTTCCAGCGACTCTTCGCGAGATGCGCACAATGATTGACTCCTATTTTTCTGACCTCCACACGACAATCGTCGAGCCAGGTACAAAGACTGGCGTGCAACTTTTAGTTGATAACCCGAAGGAAATCGGTGCAGATCGCATCGTTAATACCCTTGCTGCACATACTCTCTATGGCGGACCTGCAATCGTGGTTGATTTTGGTACATCAACTAATCTCGATGTTGTCTCACCTAAGGGAGAATTCCTCGGGGGAGCCCTTGCTCCCGGAATTGAAATCTCTGTCGATGCTCTGGCATCACGCGCTGCACAATTGCGTAAAGTAGAACTTATTCGACCAAAGAGCGTCATCGGCAAGAACACTGTCGAAGCTCTTCAATCAGGAACGATCTTTGGATTTGCGGGGCAGGTTGATGGACTCGTTGAACGTATTACTCTCGAGTTGGCAGATAGTTATTCAAAGCCGCCAGTAGTAATTGCGACAGGTGGCCTTGCGCCACTGATTATTGGGGTTGCAGAAACAATCGATGAACATGAGCCAGATCTAACTCTTATCGGCCTTCGTCTTATTCACGAGAAGAACACCAACTAAGCCGGTAGACTGCGCATCACTATGACGACTGATAACTCACCTGCAATCGAGGACGATCTACCCGAACAACTTCGGATTCGTCGTGAGAAGCGGGCCGCTCTCCTTGAGCGTGGAATTGAGCCATATCCAGTATCTGTAGCGCGCACCGCATCTCTAAAAGAGATCCGTGAAAAGCACACCGGCCTCGATGTGGACGTTGCTACCGGAGTCATTGAAAGTCTTACAGGTCGCATTATCTTTAAGCGCGATACAGGGAAGCTCTGTTTTGCAACTTTGCGTGAAGGCGATGGCACAGAGCTTCAAGCAATGCTCTCTCTCGATAAAGTTGGAGAAGAGCAGTTAGCTGCATGGAAGTCAGATATCGATCTTGGTGACATTGTGAGCGTTACCGGTGAAATCATCACTTCAAAGCGCGGCGAGCTTTCGATTCTCGCTCACTCATATGCGCTTGCCTCAAAGGCTCTTCGCCCACTTCCAAATGATCACAAGCCGATGTCTGAAGAGACTCGCGTTCGTATGCGTTATGTTGATTTGATTGTTCGCCCAGAGGCGCGCGCTGCAGCACGTATGCGTCCAAATGTAATGCGTTCATTGCGCGAAACATTTAACTCTGCAGAATTTATTGAAGTTGAAACTCCAATGTTGCAGGTAATGCACGGTGGAGCTGCCGCACGACCATTTAAGACTTTTAGCAATGCATACGACATGGATCTCTTCATGCGTATCGCTCCCGAGCTATTCTTGAAGCGCTGCGTTGTTGGCGGAATCGAACGCGTCTTTGAAATCAACCGCAACTTCCGTAATGAAGGCGCTGATTCTTCTCACTCTCCAGAGTTCGCAATGGTCGAGGCATATATGTCCTATGGCGATTGGCGCTCTATCGCAGATGTGACCCGCTCACTTATTCAAAATGCAGCGATGGCTGTTGCAGGTTCACATGTTGTTACCCATCATGATGGTCGCCAGGCAGATCTCGGTGGAACGTGGAAAGAGATTTCACTCTATGACGCAATCTCTGAAGGCGTTGGAGAAGAAGTAACAGCGCTTACTTCAATCGATACTCTGAAGAAGTACGCTACAAAGCTCGGTATGAAGATTGATCCAAAGTGGGTTACAGGCAAGCTCGCTGAAGAGATTTTCGAGCACGTTGCACAAGATAAGTTGATTGAACCTACATTTGTTATGGGTTACCCAGTAGATACCTCACCTCTTGTTCGCGCACATCGCGAACTTCCAGGTGTCGTTGAGAAGTGGGATCTCTATGTCGACGGATTCGAACTTGCGACTGGTTATTCAGAGTTGATCGACCCTGTAATTCAACGCGATCGTTTAATTGAACAGGCACAACTTGGTGCCAAGGGTGATCTTGAAGCGATGCAGGTCGATGAAGATTTCTTACGTGCGATGGAGTTTGCAATGCCACCAATGGGCGGCATGGGTATGGGAGTCGATCGACTCTTGATGGCTCTCACAGGACTTGGAATTCGCGAAACTATCTTGTTCCCACTCGTTAAGCCAGAGGTCGAATAGAAAGTGATTATTCGTCCCGCTCGAACAACAGATGTAAAAGCGATTCGTGAAATCGTAGATTCATTTGCTGCTCCAGGGCGCATGCTTTCAAAAGAGACAGTTACTCTCTTTGAGAGCGTTCAAGAATTTACCGTTGCAGAAGTTGATGGAGTAATTGTCGGCTGCGGCGCACTGCACGTTCTCTGGGAAGATTTAGCGGAAGTTCGCACAGTCGCAGTACGCGAAGGAATTCAGAAGCAGGGCGTCGGCCACAAAATTCTTGAACGCATCATCGAACGCGCTCGTGAAGTCGGTGTTGAAAGAATTTTCTGTCTGACATTTCAAACAGAGTTCTTTGGAAAGCATGGCTTTAAGGAGATCCAAGGAACTCCCGTCGATGCCGATGTCTACCAACAGCTCTTAAGCTCCTACGATGCCGGCGTCGCCGAGTTCTTGGATCTTGAATCGGTAAAGCCAAATACCTTGGGCAATACCCGCATGCTTTTGACTCTCTAGCTGACTGGAGCCCGTATTTGGGCTCTTAAGGGAATATCTGCCCTACATCTTGGGTTCTATGGGTAGGTCCAGAATCCGCCTCGCGCCCCACCTAGGCGGGGTTATAGGCTTACCGCAGTTCAGCAGTCTTCACGACAAAAGGAGCACCGCCCATGTTTGAGCGCTTTACCGATCGAGCCCGACGCGTCGTTGTCTTGGCTCAAGAAGAAGCACGCATGCTCAATCACAACTACATCGGCACAGAGCACATCCTCCTCGGACTCATCCATGAAGGTGAAGGAGTGGCTGCAAAGGCTCTCGAATCACTCGGCATCTCTCTCGAAGGCGTTCGCGCTCAGGTTGAAGAGATCATCGGACAAGGTCAGCAGGCTCCAAGCGGACACATTCCATTTACTCCACGCGCGAAGAAGGTTCTCGAGCTTTCACTTCGCGAAGCGCTACAACTTGGCCACAACTACATCGGAACAGAGCACATCTTGCTCGGTCTTATCCGTGAAGGTGAAGGCGTTGCAGCACAGGTTCTCGTAAAGCTCGGCGCAGATCTCAATCGCGTGCGCACACAAGTTATTCAACTTCTCTCTGGCTACCAAGGTAAAGAGACAGTTTCTCAAGGAGGGCCAGCAGAAGGAACTCCATCAACATCACTCGTTCTCGATCAATTTGGTCGTAACCTCACAGCTGCTGCTCGTGAAGGAAAGCTCGATCCAGTAATTGGTCGCGATCTTGAGATTGAACGCGTTATGCAGATTCTTTCTCGCCGTACAAAGAACAACCCAGTACTTATCGGCGAGCCAGGTGTTGGTAAGACAGCTGTAGTTGAAGGTCTTGCGCAAGCAATTGCAAAGAACGATGTTCCAGAGACTCTTAAAGATAAGCAGCTCTACTCACTCGATCTCGGTGCACTCGTTGCAGGTTCACGTTACCGCGGTGATTTCGAAGAGCGCCTAAAGAAAGTTCTTAAAGAGATTAAGACTCGTGGTGACATCATTATCTTTATCGATGAAATTCACACACTTGTTGGCGCAGGAGCAGCAGAAGGTGCAATCGATGCTGCAAGCATCTTGAAGCCTATGCTTGCCCGCGGTGAGCTCCAGACAATCGGTGCAACAACTCTCGATGAGTACCGCAAGCACATCGAAAAGGATGCGGCTCTCGAGCGTCGTTTCCAACCAATTCAGGTGAAAGAGCCATCAGTTGCTCACACCATTGAAATTCTTAAGGGTCTTCGTGATCGCTACGAAACTCACCACCGCGTATCCATCACCGATGGTGCACTCGCTGCCGCTGCAAATATGGCAGATCGCTACATCTCAGATCGCTTCTTGCCAGATAAGGCTATCGACCTTATCGATGAGGCTGGTTCACGTCTTCGCATTAAGCGCATGACTGCTCCTGCCGAACTTCGCGCATTTGATGACAAGATTGCAGAAGAGCGCAAAGCGAAAGAGTCTGCAATTGATGCACAGGACTTTGAAGGTGCAGCTTCACACCGTGATAAAGAGAAGACTCTCATCACTGAAAAAGCTGAGGCTGAGAAGAACTGGAAGGCAACCGATCTCGATAAGGTCACTGAAGTTGATGAAGAACTCATCGCTCAGGTTCTCTCTGCATCAACCGGTATTCCAGTCTTTAAACTTACAGAGGAAGAGACAGCGCGTCTGCTTCGTATGGAAGATGAACTTCACCGCCGCGTGATCGGACAAGATCAAGCAATTAAGGCGCTCTCACAAGCTATCCGTCGTACACGTGCAGGTCTTAAAGATCCAAAGCGCCCTGGGGGTTCATTTATCTTCGCTGGTCCTTCTGGCGTTGGAAAGACTGAGCTCTCACGCACACTTGCATCATTCCTCTTCGGAGATGAGACAGCGTTGATTCAGCTCGATATGTCTGAATACTCAGAGCGCCACACAGCATCACGTCTCTTCGGTGCACCTCCAGGGTATGTCGGTTACGACGAAGGTGGACAGCTCACCGAGAAGGTACGTCGCCGTCCATTCTCTGTCGTGCTCTTCGATGAAATTGAAAAAGCACACCCAGATATCTTTAACTCACTTCTTCAAGTTCTTGAAGATGGTCGCCTTACCGATTCACAAGGACGCACCGTTGACTTTAAGAACACTGTCATCATCATGACAACTAACCTTGGTACACGCGATATCTCGAAATCACTCGGCCTCGGCTTCGCCAACGCTGAAGACGATCTCACAAATTACGATCGCATGAAGGGCAAGGTTCAAGATGAACTCAAGAACCACTTCCGCCCAGAATTTCTCAACCGTATCGATGATGTAATCGTCTTCCACCAGCTCACAAAGGATCAGATCATCCAGATCGTCGATCTCATGGTCGCAAACCTTGATGAGCGCCTAAAGGCGAAAGATATGGGAATCGAACTTACACAGGCTGCAAAAGATCTCCTTGCGGCACGTGGATACGACCCACTTCTTGGTGCACGACCACTTCGTCGAGTTATTCAACGTGAAATCGAAGATTCGCTATCAGAGCGAATCCTCTTCGGTGAACTCAAAGCCGGCGAGATAATCGTTGTCGATGTAGAAGGTGTTGATGCAGATGCGAAGTTCACCTTCGCTGGATCACCAAAGGTTGCCACTCCTGACACACCTGGTGATCTCGCAGAAGCACCTACTGCTTAACTCGATTCTTCCAGTTAACGCGCTTCTTCCAGTCAATGCTGCCTAGTACTACAAGTCCTAGGATCATTGCGATCTGAATGGAAATCGCCCATGGTGATTTCAACTGCTTAACAACCACATCTCCGATTGATGACGAGGCAACGACCGTTGCACCGGTGACGTAGGTTGAATAAGAAAATAATCGCCCAACGGCAAAGGCTGCAAGCAAGGGCTTGAGCGCGACCGTCTTCATCAACCCTGCCGCTTCAAAGAGCTGGGCAGATGAAATTGGTGAGATGAGAAAGAGAGCAAGAACTGCGTACTTCTTCTCTGGAGAAGCTTCTAGATAACGTCCTGCGTACTCCATATTTCTTGAATAACGCGTAGGAATCAAATGCGCGAACTTTCTGAAGTACCAAGCGAGAAAAGCGCGTCCAGTAGTTGAAGAGATAACCCCTAGGACCACGAGAAGTACTGGATTTGCATCGTAATGAATTACGAAGAAGATGAGTATCGCCCAGGTAGGTGGTGCGAAGGCTGGCAGTGAATTGATCACAAGCACCAATGCGATGAGAGCAAGGTATGTCAGCACCTCACTATCTTAACGCTCAGATCTATCTCGGAAGCGAGAACTTTGATTTTCCACGTTCTTCGATGAGCCCATCATCAAGGAGGGTGAGAATCGCCTTTTCGAATTGAGATGGCACATCCCAGAGCTCTGAGAGCTGCGCCTTTGTCAGAATGGGGTTTTCGCGTAGGGCTTGAACGATTGTCCCTCTGCATTGTCGGTCAGTACCGTGCCAACTCTGAGTGCGCTTAACGCGTTCAGTCTGAGGAAAATCGAGAGATGCCCAGGTGCAATCGGATGCAACAGGACATATTCCACATTTAGGTGATTGAGATGTGCAGATAAGTGCGCCAAGTTCCATCGTTGCCGCTGCCCACACGTGCGCATTTTTCTTCGGAATCAATTCTTGATAGCGGATGCGTTCACCCTTTGTTGCAGCAGGAGGTGGAGATTGCTCACCATCAAAGAGGCGAGTAAATAACCTGCGGATATTGATATCAAGTACAAGAGATGAACCTTTAAATGCGAAGGCAACCAATGCAGCTGCGGTGTATTCACCAATTCCGGGAAGTTTACGAAGTTCAACTTCTGTAGTTGGAATTTTGCCGCCAAGATCCTTGGTAATTACCTTGGCACATTCATGAAGTCGTAGCGCACGACGTGGGTATCCGAGTCTGCCCCAAGCGGTAATGACTTCTGCAGGAGTTGCTTTAGCTAACGATGCAGCTGTCGGCCAGCGCTTCATCCACTCTTGATAGACAGGCAAGACTCGATTAACGGGGGTCTGCTGCAACATAAATTCGCTGACAAGGACGCCCCATGTATCTGTCTTTCGCCACGGTAAATCTCGTGCGTTCTTCTTAAACCACTTCGTGATCTCGGTCTGAATAACTGAAATCTCGCGCATTATTCGCCAGTGATTTTTACTCGCTGTAGCGCCTGATCAAGGCGTGAAACTTCTACAACTTCCATTCCATCAATCTTTACATCAGAGCCGGCAGGAACAAGCGCGCGTTTAAATCCAAGGCGATATGCCTCGGCTAATCGGCGTGATACTCCGCTGACTTTACGGATTTCACCAGCAAGTCCAACTTCTCCAATTGCAACGAGGTCTGCAGGAAGCGCTAAACCCTTTGCAGCAGATGCAACAGCGAGTGCGAGAGCAAGATCGGCAGCAGGCTCTGACATCTTCATTCCACCGACAGTTGCTGCATATACATCACGACCACCAACGCGGATATGAGCACGGAGTTCAAGCACAGCTAGAGTCATTGATGTACGGGCTGAATCAAGGCCACTTGTAACTCTGCGCGCATTTCCGTAGTCGTTCTCGCGACCAGCACTTACCAGCGCCTGGATCTCTGCAAGGAGCGGTCTACGTCCTTCAAGCGTCACCGTGACGCACGTTCCAGGAACAGGTTCTGCATGGCGAGAAGTAAAGAGACCTGTTGGGTCGAGAACACTTTCGATTCCAGAATCGCTGAGATCAAAACATCCAACTTCATCACTTGCACCAAAGCGGTTCTTGATTGCGCGAATCAAGCGAAGTCGTGAGTGACGTTCGCCCTCGAATTGAAGAACGACATCAACGATATGTTCGAGCAATCGAGGACCTGCAATCGAACCATCTTTGGTCACATGGCCGACAAGAAGAAGAGTGATATCGCGATCTTTACAGATACGAATCAGTGCGCCAGCGACTTCACGTACCTGGGTTACACCACCTGGTGATCCATCAGCCGTTGAGGATCCAATTGTTTGTACAGAGTCGATAATGACAAGTTCAGGCTTCACCTGATCGATATGGGCTATTACTGCGCCGAGATCAGTTTCGGATGCGAGAAATAATTGTGGATCTACAGCGTTGATACGTTCTGCGCGCAGACGAACTTGTGATGCTGATTCTTCGCCGGAAATATAAAGCGCAGGAATTCCTTTTGAAGCGCTCTGTGCTGCAACTGACAATAGAAGAGTTGATTTACCAACACCTGGTTCACCGGCTAAGAGAATTGCTGCCCCAGGTACAAGGCCTCCACCTAGTACGCGATCGAGTTCAGAGACTCCTGTTGCACGCGCCTTAGCTGCAGAGAGATCAACATCGCCGATAGGAGTCGCCTTTGTGGTGACAGATCCTGCAACAAGGGAGGCTTTCTTTGGTGCTGCGATCTCTTCAACCGTTCCCCAGGCTTGGCATTCACCGCAGCGTCCGACCCACTTCTGCGATGTCCAACCACATTCGGTGCAACGGAAGGGGTCTTTTTCTACCTTAGCCATAGCGTTAGGTTAGAGGTAGGTACTGACTACTTGCCAGCGGCAAGTGTTGCTGGATGTTGAATAACAAAGAGTGGAAGTGAGCGCGCCTGAGCATCGCGAATTCCTTGAATACGGCGATCACAGTGCTCAGCCAAGATTGCATAGGCATCTTTACCCATCAACTGCTGAAGTTCTGCCTTATTGGAGATATAGACAGGCTCGCTACCAACGTGAGCATCGGTATTGCTTGTGCAGTACCAATCGAAATCATCTCCGCCATCGCCCCAGCCAAGTCTTTCGTACTCACCAATAACGGTGATTGAATATTCGCGTTCGCCGACTTCGCGAGTTTCATAGCTGCGACGAAGTGGAAGTTGCCAGCAAACATCTGGCTTTGTATCTACAAAGTGAATGCCGCGCTTTTGTGCAAGGTGGTGAAGTACGCAACCAAAAGATCCGGTAAACCCTGGAGCTTCGTAACCTTTACGGTTGAGGAAGATACATGCATCGTTGACTGTACGAGTCTTACGTTCTTTATCTTCATCTAAATCTGTAATACGAAGTTGTCCACCTGGTTTCTTGGGGCGAGCTTCCTCATAAAATTGCCACATATCTGGAGTAAGAAATTCAGCAGCCTTGCGGGTACGAATCTCATCTGCCTCATCTGAGTACATCGCACCCTCTGTGCAACATCCATCATTTGGGCGATCCTTAAAGACACCTTGGCAACCATCGCCGTAGATGCAGGTCCAGAAAGATGTGAGCCAGGTGAGGTCACACTTAAAGATTTCTTCTTCATCGTTTGGATCTGTGAATTCGACCCAGTCGCGAGCAAAACCCGGCTTTATCTCTGACATAGTCGCAGAGCCTACGCGTACTCTTTCGCCATGGCTAATCAGGTCGGCATCATCGGAGCAGGTGTAATGGGTGAGGCATTTATCGCAGCCCTCATTCGCTCTGGTCTCGCTCCATCATCTATCGCCGTAGCTGTACGTCGCGCCGAACGAGGCGATGAACTAGTCGAGAAGTATTCAGTGACTATCGCCCCGCTTGCAGATGTTGTATCGAAGAGCGATTTCCTCTTTCTAGGAATTAAACCGCAAGGCTTGGCAGAACTCATGCCAGAAGTTGCGCCGCATCTGGCTGAGAAGACCCTCGTTATCTCACTTCTTGCAGGCAAGACAATTGATGGAATTTCTGCAGGTCTTGGTGGCCACGCATATATCGCTCGCGTCATGCCTAACACGCCAACCCTTATCGGTAAGGGCATGGCCGGGTATTCACTCAGTAGCGCAGTTACTGCAGATCAGAGAAGTTTTCTTTCACGGGTGCTCGCTGCAACTGGGAAAGCGATTGAGATCCCAGAAGAGTTACAGAATGCCTTAACAGGCACAAGTGGATCAGGTCCGGCCTATTTCTTTAGATTTGTAGAAGCGATGGTCGACGGAGCAGTTGCTATGGGGCTCAGCCGTGAAGATGCAACAACGCTTACGATTCAGACGATTGTCGGAGCAGCGGCGTTGCTTGATGAATCAGGCGAGACACCTACACGCCTTCGCGAAAAAGTAACGAGCCTAAAGGGTGCAACAGCCGAAGCGCTTGAGGTATTTAATGAAGCAGATATTTCAGAGATAGTTGCGCGCGCAATGGCAGCATCTGCACGTCGCTCAGGGGAGTTGGCCCAGTAATGAAGAAAATTAGCGCAGCACTTATTAGCAGCGTTGCCGTGCTCTCACTTATTACTTCAACTTCAGCGACAGCTGCCCCTAAGCCAGTTCTTGCTAAGAAGTTAGAGCGAATCGCTACTGGGTTAACGGCAGAAGGATTACTGCTCTCAGGAAAAACGATTGTTACGTATTCAAATACAGAAGGCGCTAATTCAAATGTGGTGCTGACTGGATATGACCTCGCTGGAATACAGCTATGGCAGAAGGTTCTTGATTCTGGCCTTGATGAAATCGCAACCGCTGGCGTAACCGATAACGCTGGAAATATCTGGCTCGCCGGTTCATCAGCGCTAGCACAAGCGCCAGATACATCTACCCCAGTCGTTGCTACAGATAACCCTGATGGCGTTGTTGTAGAACCACCCACAAAGATTCGCACAGATATGCTGGCTGTTACTGTGTGGAAAGTTTCATCGACGGGCGATCAAATAGCCCGATTTACTTCTGTGCAGACAACAGCTCCACTTATCAATGGAGTATCCCTGAATTCAACGGGGCTAAGCCTTGTGGGGACGCTCTCTGAGCAACCATTTCTTATCAACTCATCGCTAGCGGGGGTCTTTGCCAAGCCTCTCGTCATTGGAACTTCAAAGACAACACTTAACGCTGTTGTTCGCGCAACTGACGGTTCTGTGAACATCTTTGGCGCAAGCTCTGAAACTCTCGGGGGAAAGAAGCTAGCCGGTGCTCGTGACGGTGTACTAATTAAAGTATCGAAAGCGCTCAAAGTGACAAGTGTTGTTCGTAGCTCTGCTGCAAAGGCAGATCGCTCGTGGCTTAGTGCAGATTCATCACTTGCTCTTACCGGTTCTATTCGCGTAGGAAAGACTGTCGAAAGTGCGATTACAAAATTTACTTCTACCTTTGCACCAACGTGGACCCAACGCGTTGCATCAACAGGAACTTCCGTCATCTCATCAATCGGTACTGCAAAAAACCAAACGACATATGTGGCAATCGCCTCTAGTGATGTAGTTGCAGGTGTAAATGGATGGCGACCAGCTTCGCCTTCGACCTTACTTCTCGTGATTGATTCAAAGGGAGCGACAACGTCTGCACTTGGCGCAGTTGGTTCGGGTACTCCGATTGCAATCAGAAGCACCAAGGATGCAGGAGTTGTAGTTCTCGTGAAGAGCGAAGATCAGAGCGTTTCTATCTTCCGTCTGCCACTATAAGAATCTCAGCGTCACGGCCTTAAGGTCTAAAGAGCGATAGTTGGCCTTTGATGCCAGCAACTAAGTACTTCAGCTTATTGAGAATTACCCATGTAGATGTGAAACCTTCAAGGCTCTGTTCGGTACTAATTAGTCTTACTGGTGTTGCAGTCTTTGATGTATCAAGAACACATAACCTATTCTGACAATTAAATGCGATGTTGCTGCCATCAGTTGATAGATATCGTGAAGGTAAACCAAAGTCTGCAGTTGTCGCCTGGTTCAAAGTGGAATAAGTCTGAACCTGCGTCCAACGAATTCGATCAGCCTTAGGTGAAGTCGCAGGTGATGAGATAAGCCATGAAGCAAAGATTCCCTTTGAGGTTCTCGTCAGCGCGACATCAAAGCCTGTTACAGGGGCGGAACTTCCAGAAGAATCTAGGTTCTTATAGCTCCATTCAAAGGGATCAAATCCAGTGCGCGATGCGATGCGCACCTCACCAGAAGTTGCTTCTTTAGCTTGATTAATTGTTAAGACTGAGTCATAAAGTACGTAAGTTTTTTTGCCATCATAGAGAGCTTTGAGATGGAATGCGACGTCACCTGTTGTGCGGCCATCGGTCTTTCGGTCACCATCAACTAATTCGTAGCTCCATTGGCTTTCACCCTTTGCCTTTGTGGCACCGAGAAGAATGCCCTGGCTTTCATCGCGATAGAAGACTTGAATGCCATTGGTATTTGCAACGCATGCACTTGAAACGCTGACATCACTTGCTGTGCGGACGCGGAAGAGATCTTTGTAATCGTTAACTGTTGGACCGTTTCCATCAACTACTTCATATGTAAAGTTCTTACCGTTATATGTGGCATACCGTAAATCTTGATCAACGTTTTCAGAGTAGAAAATATGCAGTATCTGCTTTGTTCCAGTGCCATTTACACAGAGGGATACAGGGCTTGTAATCGGATTTCTTGTTCTGCCAGCGCTGCCACCGGCTCCATCGACGGTAACTTTTCTCCAAGCGGCACCATTCCAGAGCGCAAGCTTGAGCAAGCCCTTCTTGGAATCGGTGTATGCAATAACCGGCTGACCGTTATATGTCGTTGAGGTAACGTTCTTGCCATCAGAAGTTGCATCTAACGTTGTGCGCTTCCATGTAGCTTGCGGCGTAACTGCAGAGGTTGTCGCAAGGTCAGAGGTGCCGTTGATGTTGGTTGCAGTGATGCTGAAGCTATAGCTCGTGCCATTCTTCAGCCCAGTAAAGAGAACTGGCGATTGAGTAGTTACCTTCTCTTGATCGGTCTTCAAGTTGCGCACGGTGTAGCTAATAACTTGTGAGGTACGAGCATTGGCTGGTGGATCAAATTTCACTAGAAGCGCTGATTCAGAGACGATTGCAGCAGCGTTTCGCACCGGTTGTGGAACTCCAATAACGAGCCCGGCTGGTGGCTTACGACGTAAATCCTCCATCATGGCTAGCAATAGCGGCCCTGGTTCATGGAAGATTTCGCCAGCATCTAAATTCGGAGTCATTGCTGCATCAAGACCTGCACTGCCGAAAGTATCTTCATCTAAGTGACTGACAGAAGAACCTTCTTCATATTTCTTCGGGGTATAGAGAATTGGTTTTACACCGCCATTTGCAGCAACTCCAAATGCACCAGACCAGACCAGGGTTCCGGTAATTGCTTTTCCTAATTCAAGAGATGGTGACGGTAAATCCGAAAGTCGCTGCCCATCAGGTAATTGTGCATATGCATCGTATGGAGTTGGTTGTTCGATAGTTCCGAATCCAAAGAAGGTGTCATACGAATCGGTTGAGAGAAAACCTAGCCCGTGTCCCATTTCGTGAACAAAGACAGATTGAAGATCGTACTCATTGGAACGTGGTGCGCCATCTCCTCGAGTGTTCCATGTGGCTGCAGAGTTGATTTGAATAATCATCTCTGGGTTCTTCGGATCAAGATCTTTGCCAGCTAAGGCATTTGCAAGTGCAGATGGGTACCAGAGCGTTTGATCAGGAGCTCCGGCAAATGCCTGGAAGAAACTTCCTGGCCGTGCACTTCCTAAAACACCATAAGAAGCTGATCGAGTCCATGTGGCATCAATATTAATTGGTGTAGAAGATTGAAAATTAGCGCCCCACACATCGGCTGCTAATTGAAACTCTTTCTTTGCCCATTCAGGAAAGTTCTTATAGGTGATAACAAATTTCGATTTCTCTTCGAGCTTTCCAGATTTACCGGAATCTTTCTCGATTCTTTTAGTTGAAGATGTATCTGTGCTTGCAGGACCGGCATATGTGTAGCCCCACTTAGTCGATGGGGCTTGATTAAAGTGCGTAAGTGCATCTGCTTGTACCGGTAGTAACGCTGAGAGTAGGAGCGCGAGGGCAACAGGGAAGCTGCCGAATCTGCCTAAAGTGCGCCCTCTCATAGCAGGCAACGCTATCAGGGTGAGAGAATTCGGTCATGACCGCAGAAAGTGAAATCGTCACCGTTTATTCCCGTAACGGCTGTCATCTCTGCGAAAGCGCTGTGAATTCTTTAGAAACCCTTAGAAGTGAATTGCAGTTCGAGTTGAAGATTATCTCTATCGATGGCGATTCAGAGTTAGAGCGACTCTATGGAAATGAAGTTCCTGTTATTCATATCAATGGCGAACACCACGACTTCTACAAAGTAGATCCAGTGCGCTTTAGAACTTCCCTTGAGAAATATCGTCAGCATCGATAATTCTGTACGAGTAACCTTGTTCCGCAAGGAAACGTTGACGGTTCTGTGCGAAGTCTTGATCAATAGTGTCACGTGAAACTACAGAGTAGAACTTCGCGCCACGTCCATCTGATTTAGGTCTAAGAATTCTTCCCAAACGCTGTGCTTCCTCTTGGCGCGAACCAAATGCACCTGAAACCTGAATTGCAATAGTGGCCTCTGGAAGATCTACAGAGAAGTTTGCAACTTTAGAGACGACTAGACATGTGATCTCGCCAGTTCTAAACGCTGCAAAGAGTCTCTCTCGTTCTTTCTGAGGCGTATCTCCCTTGATAACCGGAACTCCAAGAGATTCAGAGAGATCATCTAATTGATCGAGATACTGACCGATAACAAGAATCTGTTCATTGGCATGGTGTGCAACGATTTCTTCAACAACGTTTCGCTTTGTACGTGTAGTGGCGCAGTAGCGATAGCGTTCTTCTGGTTCGGCAGTTGCATATGAAAGTCGCTCAGCTTCAGTGAGATTCACACGCACTTCAATACATTCAGCAGGCGCGATATATCCCTGAGATTCAATCTCTTTCCATGGAACATCAAAGCGCTTTGGACCGATGAGCGAGAAGACTTCGCCTTCCATTCCATCTTCACGAACCAAAGTTGCAGTTAGTCCAAGTCGTCTACGGGATTGAATATCTGCGGTAAATCTAAAGATAGGTGCAGGCAGAAGATGGACTTCGTCGTAAATGATCAAGCCCCAGTCGTGGGTATCAAAGAGATCCAAATGGGCGTAGACGCCATTCTTCTTCTTTGTCATCACTTGATATGTAGCGATAGTGACTGGGCGAATCTCTTTCTTTGAGCCTGAGTATTCGCCAATCTCATCCTCATTAAGAGTTGTGCGCTTTAAGAGTTCATCACGCCATTGGCGTGCAGCAACTGTATTAGTTACCAAGATAAGTGTTGTCGCCTTTGCATGCGCCATTGCAGCTGCACCAACGATTGTCTTGCCAGCACCACAGGGAAGTACGACGACTCCAGAACCGCCGTGCCAGAAACCTTCAGCTGCATGCTCTTGATATTGACGAATCTTCCAACCATCTTGCTTAAGGGCTATCTCATGCGCTTGGCCATCGACATATCCAGCGAAATCTTCAGCAGGCCAGCCCAAACGAAGTAGTGATTGCTTAATCTGACCACGTTGGCTTGGGTGAACAGCAACGGTCTCTTGATCGATGCGCACACCAAGCAATGGTGCAATCTTCTTTGCGCGGATTACTTCTTCAAGTACGCCGGTATCAGTTGTGACAAGGATGAGGCCGTGAACGGGATCTGCCTCAAGTCGTAGCCTTCCGTAGCGAGACATTGTCTCGGCAACATCGACAAGCAATGAATGTGGAACTGCATACCGAGAATATTTGATGAGGGTATCGATGACTTGTTCTGCATCATGTCCTGCAGCTCGTGCATTCCATAGACCAAGATTTGTTAAGCGATAAGTGTGGATATGTTCTGGAGAACGTTCGAGTTCGGCAAAGGGAGCAATCGCTCTACGACATTCAGTAGATAGTGGATGGTCTACATCGAGAAGGATGGTCTTATCGCTCTGGACAATTAGCGGTCCATCGGTCATGAGAGCAAATCCTTAATAAATGCATGGAGGAAATCACTTCGTTCTTGCATAGATGAAATGCGAACCCATTCACTTGGTGCATGTGCACCGCCACCAACTGCGCCAAGTCCATCAAGTACCTGTGCACCAGCAGCAGCTGCAAAGTTGCCATCGCTTGCTCCGCCCACTTCTGCACTGCCAAGTGGTGACATTCCAAGAGCTGCAGCTACCTTCTCTGCGCGCTCATAGAGTGCTTTGGTTGAAGATGGTTGCAAGGGTGGACGGTTGAGACCACCGGTAACTTCAATGCGGGCAGCTGAATTCTTTGGAGCCAAAGCCTTGATTGCAGCATCGACGCGGTGAAGTTCATCCTGAGAGAAAGATCGGGCATCGACATCAAGGACTGCTAAGTCGGGAACAGTATTTGTTGTATTTCCAGATTTGAGAAGTGTTGGTACAACAGTTGTCCCGTGCTGTGAATTTTCGAGTGATGCTAAAGCGAGAATGACGTTTGCAATTTCAGTTGTTGCATTTACGCCCTTTTCAGGTTCGAGACCTGCATGCGATGCAACACCATGAACGCTAATCTGATACATCGCTGTACCTTTACGCCCAGTCTTTACCTTGCCATCAAGTGATGCTTCGAGAACCAATACAGCCTTTGCCTTTGATGAAAGATCTTTAATGAGCGCCTTTGATGCAAGGCTTCCTGTCTCCTCATCTGTTGTTGCAACAAGTGCAACCGAACCTGTAATTGACTTAAGGGCATAGAGAGCCTGGATAAATCCTGCCTTCATATCGAAAGTGCCAGGACCGCGAAGAACATCGCCCTTAACTTCCCAGAGCGGTTGGTAAGTATCGTGTGGCCAGACAGTATCGAGATGGGCAAGGATGAGAACTTCAGGTTCTTCTGCGCCCCACCAAAAAACTGGGCGAGATTCGATCTCTTTAATTTTCGCTGGCGTTCCTAGTACTCGCTCCGCAATTTCTGCGGCAACTGTTACAACTGCGCGGCATGCATCAAGATCTTCAGTGGGGGATTGGCATCGCACCAGAAGTTCTAGATCAGAGAGCATGGGTGTAAGTCTGCCGTATTCGGTCGCCTTCTCGCTCGTCATAGCGCTGCCACCCCTGTTATACGCGCAATTCTGAAGGTCTGAACTTCATTGGTCGCGTGATCTCGGGCGATAAGAGAACCGGCAGAGAGTTTGAGTGGGTCAATGATTCGATGAGAGACAAGGCCATTGTTATCGGCATATCCAATGGAGAGAGATTTATTAGGTTGGTTCTGCAAGAAATCACTTAATAGTTCGAGAGTTTCATTAGCAGTCGTTCTTGGTAATGAACCGAGCGCCTCAGTAGAAATATTTCGAAGAGTGCTCTGTTTACGGCTTGATTTTTCTCCAGTGCGAAGCGCGCGCACTGCAGCAGATATCTGTTCTGCTTCTGGTTTCTCGTACTCGCCAAGAATTCTTGGTGGTCGAGCCTTTGTTTGTGCTCTCTGAATGCGAGGTCCACTGAGTAGCAAGCCACGCGAATCTTCTGCTGCTGGAAGGTAGCCGCATGAGCGAAGTACATTTATTGCCTCATGTGCTTCGTGACTACAGATCAATACTTCAGGTGCAATCTTGCGTAGACCCAAAATATCTAACCTCTTATCACCAATGATCTGTGTAATGAGCGCTGGATCTTCACATCGAATAAATGAAGCAGTATTTCCCACGCGCAGTTTTCCGTGTTTTTTCGAGACATCTGCAATTAGATAATCAAGCGGTTGCGGCACTGGAGTTTTAGAAGTTTTCTTAAGGAACTTACTGATTTCATCGCCCGTACGACCATGGTCTAAGCCTCTACGGATTGAGCCTTCTGAGAATCTAAATACTGTAGCGCCACCGCGGGATTCGATATCTGCAATCAGATCTAGCTCTTGTGCGATCTCATGAACAAGTGGCCCTGGAGCGATTGCAGTGTTATCACTTTGAATGAGGATGTGATCGACAGCCTTCGGCAGATCCGCATCGATAGATTCATTTTCTCCGCCTTCGAGAAATTCGATTCCGTAAGGTGAAATTACCCCTTGACCTGTTATCCCGAGCCATTCTGCTTCACGCAGAGTCCATTCGATGTAATCACGTTGAAGCCCACCCGTACGGCGCGAAGGCGTTAACCATTGCGCTGTAGCAAGGAGTGAATCCATATCAGGGGCAATCGCACTATTTTCTTGAAGGATAGAGAGAACTAATCGGCGTACGGTTGCAGCGTTTGAGCGATCTAGCTCAGGGCCAAGAGGTGCAACATTCTTACTTCCCTCACGACCTACGAGTCCGCTCATGCGTGAAGTAATGAGCCATGAAGAAGTTAGTAATTGCCACTTTTCTGCAGCGCTTTGAGTTAACCAGAAATCAAAGTTGTGTGTTGGGAGAATTTTCTCATCGGCATCAATAGTTACAAGACTAGATAGATAGAGAAGCTCTGCAACAAAGGCTGCGCATTGCTCTTCAACACCCAAGTGCGCCGATAGTTCCTTGAGCTCGCGAACTCCAAGCCCTCCTGATCGAAGCGCCGTTGCTGGCTCTTGTCCCCAATAATTAAGAATCTCTTCTGCCCAGCGAAGCATTGTGGCGACGTTAGCGATTGCTGCCGATTGCACCTGACGCGCATCCCTTTTAACTCCAGTAAGTTCTGGAGCTGTCGTATGTAGTTCTCTATGAACCTTATTTCCGCGTAAGAAAATTGCTACTTCACGCGGCATGACAACAGTCTGTTGATTAAATGGAATAAGGAATCCTTCATCAAGGAGCCATGCAACACCAGCCCCTGGCTTCTTAATATCTCCGATAGTTCCTCGCGGAGGCCCCCACACCATCGCATCCAATACTTTCTGTGCAGATGCTGGTGCATCCCCAAGTTTCTTTAAAGTGAGCTTTGCCATTGATGCAGGTCCAAGTCCGCAAATCTCATTACCGAGAACTTCGCGCAAGGTTGTTGGAATTCGCAGACCATCTTTATCGCTGTAGATCAATCCGCGTTCAATGAGCCCTGGAATTACAAAGAGTGCAGACTTTTCTGTAAGTGCTGAAACTTCTTTCTCGGAGAAAGGTTCGTTAAGGACTGCACATACTTCCAATACTTCGAGTTGCCATTTATTCAGTGAATCAACTGCGCGAGCAAGGCTTGGTGCAGATGAGGCGCGGACTGCAAGGCTTGCCATATCTGGTGGGACCGGTACAACTAAATCTGGGCGATGTGTGAACATGGAAATGAGAGCGGCATCATCGAGGCCGCGCAGGTAATCTGCGTAAGAGCGAATTTCCATAACCTGCCTACATTAGCCGTAAGTCAGGTCACCGCGCTATTTGGCCTTCTTTCCTCGCGGAGTTAGCCATGCGGCAGCAGCGGCAGCGCGGCTAACTGCTGGCCCCAAGAGGCGATTAAGAAATTGCGCTCTTCGGAAATCATGAATCGGCCATCCTTCAGCGAGTGCGCGAAGACGGAGCACTGCATCAGGATTAATTGCACTTGGATGTCCAACTGCCTGAAGAAGTGGAATGTCATTATGGCTATCTGAATATGAATAGCACTGCGTCAAATCAAATCCACGCGTCTTTGCAAGTTCGGTTATAGCAATTGCTTTCTCGGTTCCATGAAGTAGTTTGCCTTCGAGTTCACCTGTATAGATTCCATCTTTAATCGATGCTTTGCTTCCAAGTGCCCCTGTCAGACCAAGACGCGATGCGATGATGTCAGCCATATCTTGTGGTGATGCAGTTACTAGCCAAACTTCTTCACCGCGATCTAAATGCGACTTTGCGATATCAAAAGTTCCTTGCCATAACTTTGGCGAAACGTACTCATCATAAATTTCTTCGCCGACCTTAATGATTTCTGAGACTTTATGACCACCAATGAAATCTGTCGCAGCGTTTTGAAATTTCTGAATGACATCATCTTTTTCAGTGCCTGTTAGGCGAAAGCGCACATTGGCTACAACAAAGCGAGAGATATCTGCCTTTGTGAAGAAGCCGCGTTGGTACATGCCTCTTCCGAGGAAGTAGAGAGTTGACCCTCGAACGAGGGTGTTATCTACATCGAAAAAGGCAGCTCGCGCAGGTGTGAGTGCCATGTCACTACCCTAGCGATTGAAGGCTCTTCATGACGCTTTATGCTTAGCGCCATGAGCAATACAGTCCACGTTATCCGCCATGGCGAGGTAGAAAATCCTGAGAAAATTCTCTATGGGCGTCAGCCTGGTTGGCGTTTATCTAAGCGCGGAGAAGAGATGGCCAACGTTATCGGCGACTGGTCGAAGGACCTTGATCTTGGCGCTCTTCATGTTTCACCACTTCAGCGCGCACAAGAGACTGCTGCTCCCATTGCAAAAGCACATGGTCTTTCGATTCATACCGATGAAAGGCTGATTGAAGCTGCAAATGTTTTTGAAGGACAAAAGTTTGAGATGGGAAGTGGAGTACTGAAGCATCCGCGTTCATGGAAGCATCTTTACAATCCGTGGAAACCATCGTGGGGTGAACCATATGAAGAGCAGATTCAGAGAATGCTTGCAGCAATCTTCGATGCTAAGAAAGCTGCTAAAGGAAAAGATGCTGCCGTGGTTTCACATCAGCTTCCAATTTGGATATTGAGAAGTGCTATCGAAGGCCGGAGCATGCTCCATGATCCTAGGAAACGTGAATGTTCACTCGCTTCGGTAACGAGTGTTCACTTTGATGACGATGGAATGATTACCGGAACTTCATACCAAGAGCCAGCGAAACATCTACTTCCACAAAAATAAGATGCGTAAATCTATTCTCTTTATCCTCATCCCGATTCTTTTCTTGACGGGCTGCGGTAACGGGGGAGATTCAAAGGCGCAAGAGAGCTTTATCGCCGGAGATGGCGCAGTTACTTTTATTGATAAATCAGATCGCATTGCCGCGCCGAAGTTATCTGGAACTACCTTGTATGGCGAGCAGTACACATATGAAGTCGGAAAGATTGGTGTTGTAAATGTATGGGCATCGTGGTGTGCACCATGCAGAGCCGAAGAGCCAGCACTTTCTGCGATGGCAACTCAAAATCCAGACATTGCCTTTATCGGAATTTTGACACGTGATAATCCCGTTAACGCTGAAGCTTTCTCACGTAAACGTGGAATGACATACCCAACACTTATTGATGATTCGTTACTTCTTGGCTTTAGGAAGTCGCTGCCTGCAAATGCAATTCCATCAACGGTTGTTATTGATCAGAATGGAAATGTCGCTGCACGTATTTCAGGAGCAATCACTGTTGCGTCTTTGACTGAAATCATCGACAAGGTACGTGCAGAATGAGTGAGTTTATCGTCAACCATTTAATGGATGGATTCTTGCTGACAGCTTTTCCCATCGCGCTCCTTGCAGGGTTCATCTCATTTCTTTCACCGTGTGTTCTGCCGCTGGTTCCTGGCTATCTCACGTTTGCTGCCGGATTCTCTCGCTCACGCGGCAAAGTTCTATTGGGATCACTCCTTTTCGTTCTTGGTTTTAGCGCACTCTTTATTTCCTATGGGGTTCTCTTCGGTGAATTCGGTGCACGCATATCCGTTCATGAAGAACGAATTACTCAGTTCGCAGGTCTATTCACAATTGCTATGGGAGTTATCTTCTTAGGAAAATTCCCGATGATGCCAACTATTCGCCCCCGAATGTCTACAACGGGCGGACTTATTGGTGCACCACTTCTTGGTTTTCTCTTCGGTGTTGGTTGGACGCCATGTATCGGACCTGCACTTGCAAGCGTTCAAGCTCTTGCATTCCAAGAGTCCAGCGCAGTTCGTGGCGCGATTCTTTCTCTGGGTTACAGCCTTGGGCTCGGTCTGCCATTCATTGCAACTGGCGCTTACTTCGACAAGTCAGAGAAGTTGCGCAGAGTATTGGTAAAGAATGGCTGGCTCATCTCGCGCATTGGTGCAGCGCTGCTCATTCTTATTGGCGCTCTACAACTTTCAGGTATGTGGACATCACTCATGATTGAGCTTCGCTCAGTTATTTCAGATTTTGTGCCGGTGATCTAATGAGCAAAGCAACCGAAGTTCCAGAGCTCGGATTTATTGCGCTCATGCGTTATAGCTGGCGCCAGCTCACAAGTATGCGAACAGCGCTGGTGCTATTGATGCTCCTTGGCATTGCGGCTATTCCAGGATCGCTAGTTCCACAGAGAACAAGTAACCCAATTGCAGTTGCAGAGTTCATTGATGCAAATCCCGACCTTGCCAAGTTCTACGACACCATCTCGCTCTTTGATGTCTACAGCTCTCCATGGTTTAGCTCTATCTACATCCTTCTCTTCATCTCTCTTATTGGCTGTGTTGCCCCTCGAAGCGTTGAGCACTACAAAGCTATGCGCGCGCAACCCCCTGCGACACCTCGCAACCTTCACCGCCTTGAGCACTACCAACTACTTGATGGAGGAGCAAGAGAGCTAGAGAGAGCTACACAATGGTTCTCACAAAAACGCTTCAGAGTTCGAAAGAGCGGGAATTCAATATCGGCAGAGAAGGGTTATCTTCGCGAAACTGGAAACCTACTCTTCCATCTCTCACTCATTTTGATATTGGTAGGTGTTAGTTTTGGATCTCTCTTTGGTATGAGGGGAGAGGCGATTGTTAACGTGGGTGAACGCTTTATCAATGTTCCGACAACCTATGACTCTTTAAGCTTTGGAAAACTGACAGCTGATAAAGCGCTGCCTCCATTTGAAATCACTTTAGATAAATTTCGCGCCCAATACGATCCAAAGACCAATGCTCCGCAGGATTACACAGCCTGGGTAACGGTGAAAGATTCAGGCAAGACATATAAGAAAACTATCAAGGTAAATAGCCCTCTTACATTTGGAAGCACTCGTGTTTATCTGCAGGCAAATGGCTATAGCCCTGTGGTGACAGTTCGTGATGAGAATGCAAATGTTGTTTTTCAAGGTCCTGTTCCATTCTTGCCACAGGATGGAAATTTGCGATCAGTTGGTTCAATTAAAGTTCCTGAAAGTGATCCACAGATTGGATTCGTCTCAAACTTCTATCCAAGTTATTCGCGCGAGCCAGGGCGCGCGGCAACATCTATCTACCCAGAACTTCTCAACCCAGAACTTCTCTTCTCGATTTTCAGCGGAGACCTAGGGCTTGATTCAGGAATTCCTCAATCGATTTACAGAATCGATACTGAAGAGATGCAGAACCTTGGTCTTGGTTCTGTTAAACCTGGAGAGACATTTACCTACGATGAGGGCTCCATCACATTAGAAACCGTTGTTCCATGGATTAACCTGCAAGTTGTACAGGATCCGGGAAAGAGTTATTCACTCATCGGCGCTATCGTTGCGGTACTCGGATTGCTCTCATCTCTCTACGGAAGACGACGCAGAATCTGGGTACGTGTAATCGACTCTGGAGTTGAAGTCGCAGGGCTTGCGAAGAACAGCACACCAGGGTTGGAAGAAGAAGTTGCAGATCTCATTAGCTTTATAAAGGAGAACAAGTAGTGCAGACCACGTGGGCCTACATTTCAAATTACTTCGTCTATTCAGCGATGGGCGTCTTTGCTCTCTCCTTTCTAGCCCATGCATTTGAAACGGCCTTTGCTGTTAGAGCTCCACAGAACGCTGATGAAACAGAAGGC
Organism: Candidatus Nanopelagicaceae bacterium; assembly: GCA_965268015.1. GTDB lineage: Bacteria > Actinomycetota > Actinomycetes > Nanopelagicales > Nanopelagicaceae > Planktophila. Next base: position 1,130,094 of record OZ254154.1, on the reverse strand, counting down.
ACACTCCTCACCAAGACGCTTGATTACAAGCGCACGGAGAAGGCTGCACGTATCGCAACAGCGATGATGGCACTCGGTTTCCTCCTCCTTTTAGCTGGAGTTGTCGCACGCGGAATTTCTGCAAAGCATGTTCCGTGGGGAAATATGTACGAATTTTCTATTACTGGAGCTCTCGCATTTACCGGTGCCTATCTCATCGCTCTTCGAAAGCATGATCTTCGTTGGTTAGGTCTCTTTGTTTCGCTCTCTGTGCTGCTTACTTTGGGAACGGCAATCACGCTTCTCTATCGCAACAGTGCACCGTTGGTTCCTGCACTCAAGTCAACATGGCTTGTTATTCACGTTGTCGCAGCGATTATTTCAGGGGGAGTCTTTCTTCTCGCCAATGTTGTAGCTGGTGCCTATCTCTATCTCGATTCTGCAGAGAAGAAGGGTGGTCGCCCTGCATGGCTCACTCGAGTACCGTCCCTTGAAGCCCTCGATCAACTTTCATATCGACTTGTCGCATTTGTATTTCCACTCTGGACCTTCTCTGTTGTTGCAGGTGCAATCTGGGCTGAGAGCGCATGGGGTCGTTACTGGGGTTGGGATCCAAAAGAGACGTGGGCATTCATTACCTGGGTTGCATATGCCGCTTATCTACATGCGCGCGTAACTGTCGGCTGGCGTGGGCGTCGCGCTGCATGGCTCTGTATCTTTGCAGGCTCAACTTTCCTCTTTAACTATGTCTATGTAAATATCTGGGGTACAGGAAAGCACACCTACTCAGGTCTTTAACTTTTAATAGTGCTGCAGTGAGCTAAATACTGCGGAGAAAATCTGGATCATCGTCAGGCGGAAGAATCTTCTTTTGAGGCTTCTTCTGAATTCTCTTTCTCGCCGAACCTGGAGTTTTTTCGCGACCAATTACAAGATAAGCGATTGGTCCAATTATTCCTGTCAGCAAGATTGCCAAGAGCCATCCCCACTTCGGAAGCTTCTTGATGAGAGTCTCATCACGCATTGCACAGTCAATAAATGTGTAGAGAGTCAGAGCAAGTGAAGCTAGAACGATAAACCCTTGGAGCTTGATCATGGATTAAGTCTAACGCCTTAGAGGATTAGTGAGATAGCGAATACGACCGAGAAGAGCAACTGTAATTTCCCGGTCTTAGCTAATAGGGGAATGAGCTGGGCTCCAGATGCACCTTGAAGAACCTGACGACAGAGCGGAATCGCAAGAGGCGCTGTGACAATCGTGAGAATTGCCCACGTTGCACCTGTAAGGCCGGCGAAGAGATAGGTTGATGAAATCAAGAAAACGTAGAACCATCGCGCACCTTGGTCACCTAAGCGAACTGCCAGAGTCTTCTTTCCAACTAGTTCATCTTGTGCACGATCGCGAATATTGTTGATGACAAGTAAGGCGCACGATAGAGATCCCATCGGTACTGATGCTGCAATTACTGGCCAGGTTATCTCTTCTGTCTGTACGTAGAACGTTCCGACCGTTGCGACAACTCCGAAGAAGATAAAGACTGAAAGTTCACCGAGCCCCTTATATCCATATGGGCTCTTGCCGCCGGTGTAGCCCCAAGCTGCAGCGATTGATATCGCTCCCACCGCAATAATCCACCACGATGATGTTGCTGCAAGGGCTAAACCTGCAAGAGATGCAATAAAGAAAGAGGTAAAGGCAGCGCGCTTTACTTGTGAGGGAGTAGCAAGGCCAGATGCAGTTAAGCGAACTGGCCCAACGCGAACATCATCGGTACCTCGCACACCATCTGAATAATCATTTGCGTAATTCACACCGACTTGTAGCGCAAGGCTGACAATGAGCGCCAGTAGCGCCTGAAGTGGTCGCCATTGCGATCCTGCAATGACTGTTGCAACTAGTACAGGACCGATTGCTGCGGGCAGTGTGCGCAGTCGAGCACCGAGAATCCAACGGTTTGTCATATCAATGAGATCCTTCCGACCGAGCTTCGAGTAATTGAGATTCCAGTAATTGAACTAGTGCCAGACGATCTACCTTGCCAATGCCCATCAATGGAATTTCAGAGATGCGCAAGAAACCTTTCGGCTTTGCAGCTTTTCCGATCTCACCTTCGAGAAGAGTAGAGATTTCTTCATCGCTAGGTTCTTTTGAAGCGATTGCAATGTGAAGAGCATGGCCCCATTGCGGATCTTCAACTGCAAATGCGGCACTGTGAATATCTGGAAACTTCTTTGAAAGAAGGCTATCTATTGCTGTAAGAGAGATATTTTCTCCACCTGTAATAATGACATCATCTGCGCGACCATCGATGACGAGTTTTCCATCTTTGAGATGTCCCAAGTCAGAGGTAATAAAGAAACCATCGTTTATCTGTGATTGCCATAGAGATTCATCGCCAAGATATGTATCTGCAAGTACTGGCCCCTTGATGGCAACCAGGCCTTGATCAGTAATTTTAACTTCGACTCCTGCCAGGGGAGTTCCTTCATAGACACAACCACCACTGGTCTCTGTTGAACCGTACGTTGTAACAATATTGATTCCAGCAGCCTCGGCCTTCGTCCGTAAATCTTCGGCAAGAGCTGCGCCGCCAACTAGGACAGCCTTTGTGCTTTGTAAATGTTCAAGAAGATAGTGGTCACCATTGAGCGCTGCAAAGAGTTGAGTTGGGACAATCGACGTGAAGTTAACTTTTGGATAAGGACCTTCTGTGTTGCGCAGATCTACCGGCTGAGTTCCAAGTTCCATTGAACGAATAAGTACGTTTACTCCAGCAACATGAGTTAGAGGCAAGAGAAGTGACCACGTATTGCCGGACGTTGCACCGAGATAGGAATTTGAACTACGTGCAGATGCCAAGAGCGCTGGAGCAGAAATTGCTACGAGTTTAGATTTCCCCGAGCTTCCAGAAGTCGAAACAAGCAACGCCACATCTGCAGGAACGCTCCTCAGATCTGTGGCTGAGAGGGATAGGGCCACGTCTTGAGTTGCGAGAGCCTTAGTGAAATGGGCCATTAACTCGCTTACGGTCCACTCAGGATTTACCGTGCGAAGTTCTCGTTGTGACGTCTGCTCCATTGCCCGCGTAGGCTATCGCCTGAAAAGCACAAGCGCCTGAGCACCACAATGGAGGAATCGTGAGCAAGCCAATTAAGCGTGAATTTGGTGACCGGAGCATCCCATCATGGGTAACTGGCCCTGGCGGAGAATCATTTACCGATATCAAATATCAGATTGGTGATGGAATCGCAAAGATCACCATCAACCGCCCAGAAGTGCGCAATGCATTCCGCCCTCAAACAATTATTGAGTTGAAGTCAGCATTTGATCTTGCTCGCGATAACGCACAGGTCGGCGTAATTATTCTTACCGGTGAAGGCGATGAAGCATTCTGTTCTGGCGGAGACATTAGCGTCCGTGGTGATGATGGATATTTAGGTGATGACACACTTGCACAACAAGGCGTTGGTCGTCTCAACGTTCTCGATCTCCAAGTACAAATTCGACGAACACCTAAACCTGTCGTTGCAATGATTGCCGGATGGGCAATCGGCGGTGGACATGTTCTTCACGTTGTCTGCGATCTTTCAATCGCTGCAGATAATGCAAAGTTTGGTCAGACCGGACCCATGGTTGGTTCTTTCGATGGCGGTTATGGCTCAGGCTTACTTGCAGCAAGTGTTGGTCAGAAGAAGGCGCGCGAAATTTGGTTCCTTACTCGTCAATACGATGCGCAGGAAGCTCTTTCAATGGGGCTCGTTAATACCGTTGTACCACTCAAGGAACTTGAGGCAGAGACTGTTTCGTGGTGTCGAGAGATGCTTCAAAACTCTCCGATGGCACTTCGTCTATTGAAGGCATCGATGAATGCAGCAGATGATGGACTTGCAGGAGTTCAACAATTAGCAGGCGATGCAACGCTTCTCTTCTACTTAAGTGAAGAAGGTCAAGAAGGGCGCGATGCATATAAAGAGAAGCGCAAACCAGACTTTGGAAAGTTTCCCAAGCGTCCCTAATGTCTAACCGTGATCTTCTTGAAAGTATGCGCGTCTTCGCGCTGCCTACAAAGACAAATTTTCGTGGAGTAACTCTTCGAGAAGTAGCGCTGATTAAGGGTGAATATGGCTGGGCAGAGTTTTCGCCATTTCTTGAGTACGACGATCGTGAATCTTCGCGATGGCTGGCTTGCGCATTTGAGGCTGCCACACGGCCTCGTCCTGCGCGGGTGCGAGAATCAATACCAGTCAATGGAACTATTCCGGCCACCAACGATAAGAACATCATTGATGCGCTGGTTGATTCATATAACGGAGTAACGACATACAAGGTAAAAGTTGGCGACAACCTAAGCGAAGATATTGTTCGCTTGGCACGTATTCGCTCACTCGGCCGTAATATCAAGATACGTATTGATGTCAATGGTCTTTGGAGCGTGAAAGATGCGCTCACCAACCTTTATGCATTCTATGAAGAAGTCGGTCCATTTGAGTATGTCGAACAGCCGTGTGCAACCCTTGACGAGCTCCGTGAATTAAAGTCGAGCATTAATATCCCGTTAAAGATTGCAGTAGATGAAGTAATTCGTAAAACTGAAGATCCATTCGCACTCAATCTTGAAGGCGCCGCCGACATTGTGATGTTAAAAGTTCAGCCTCTAGGTGGCATTACTCGCTCGCTTGCAATCGCCGAACATCACAAATTACCTGTCGTCGTCTCAAGTGCACTTGAGAGCGCAGTCGGCATTAATTACGGTCTCGAATTAGCGGCATCTATCCCAAGGTTAGATTTTGATTGCGGACTTGCAACAGGATCTCTTCTTGCGGCAGATGTTGCAGAGCTACCTATCGTTAATGGCTCAATTGCCGTTACAGATTTCGAACTAGATCTCGATCACCCAGATATGCATCAGTATGAAGTGGCACCAGATCGCTTGGAATGGTGGAAGAATCGAGCCATGAGAGCATCGGAGTTTATTCATGAGTGAATCAACAAAACTTGCTCGCGTCATCGTTCGCCAAATTGTTGAAGCTGGCGTTACAGATGTAGTTATATCTCCAGGATCTCGCAACGCACCTCTATCGATCGCCTTCTATCAAGCGGCAGAGAAATCGCTGATCACAATTCATACCCGAATCGATGAACGAAGCGCAGCCTTCTTTGCTCTCGGTATATCTAAGGCATCAGGACGTCCAGTTCCTATTGTGTGTACAAGCGGTACAGCTGTCGCTAACTACCACCCTGCAGTTCTTGAGGCGTCACACTCCAACATTGCTCTCTTGGTATTAACTGCAGACCGCCCCGCTTCATTGCGCCGTACTGGGGCAAATCAAACGACAGAGCAGGCACGAATATTTGGAAAATCGGTTCGCTATTTTGCAGATATTTCAGGCAGCGCCTATCCAATGGAGCTTCCACTTAACTCTCTTCAAGCAGGACCAGTCCATCTCAATATTCAATTTGATGAACCGCTCGTTGGAGATACAGATACGACATGGCTGAACGACCTCGTCATTAATCCTCCACGAATCTTTACTCGCAAAGAAGCCGGAACTTTCTATACAAAATCAACTCGTGGGGTTCTTGTCATTGGCCACGATCGCGGTGGGCTCACTATCGACGATGTTAAGCAGTTTGCAGCGAATATGAACTGGCCAATCATTGCCGAGGATCCTTTATCGTTTCCCGATGCCATGGCACACGCATCTATCTTCTTAACTTCTCAAGCTATTGCAGATGATTTAGCGCCAGATACTGTGGTGGTAATTGGACGCACGACACTTTCTCGCTCGATTAATTCCTTTATCAAATCAGCACGTAAGCAGATTGTTATCGATCCACGAATGGCAACGGTCGATACCGACCGTATGGCCAATCAGAAATTCCTGGCGCTTCCAGATATAGAGGTCAATACTCCTGATGTCGAGTACGCCGAAAAGTGGAGTAAGTATGCATCTCGCGCATCCAAGTTAGTCAGCGATCTTTCTCAATGGTCTGAAGCAACAATCGCTCGTGAAATCGGTGCCGGCTTACCTGATGGAACTTCACTCTTTATCTCCTCATCAAGGCCAATTCGCGATATCGAAGGCTTTGCATCTCCTCGCAGCGGCGTTGAAACTTTTGCCAACCGTGGATTGGCTGGCATCGATGGCAATATTTCGACCGCTCTTGGCATTGCATCTCAACGACAGAAGAGCGTCGCCGTTCTGGGAGACCTTTCATTCCTCCATGATGTGACTGGTTTGATTTCACATGCCGATATCAATCTGACGATATTTGTTATCAATAACGATGGCGGTGGAATCTTCTCAACCCTTGGCCAACGAGGCGTAGAGGGATTCGAGACGATCTTCGGCACGCCTCATGGATTAGATCCAGCTGCGATTGCCGCTTCATTTGGTGTTAGCGCAAAGACAATTTCAACTCAGAAAGAGTTGGTAAGTGAAATTGCTACGCCAATAAATGGATTACGTGTGGTGGTAATTACTGCGCCGAACCGCGAATCAAATGCAGATAACCTAAAAGAAATTTATCGCAGCGTCTCATCCATGTAGCGCAGAGCGCATAGGAATCATCTTTGCATTGCTCTCTTCAACTTCTTTTTCAGGGTTAGACCCTGCGACGATTCCACACCCTGCATAGATTGCAACGCTACGCTCTTCAATCTGACCGGTACGAAGTGCGATACCTAGTTCGCCATCACCGCGTGCATCAATCCAGCCGACAGGTCCTGCGTAACGCCCGCGATTCATTCCTTCAATTTCATCGATGATGTCGAATGCAATATTTCTAGGTGTTCCACACACGGCTGCTGATGGATGCAAGCTCTTCAATAGAGCAAATGCATCGACATGCTTTTTACCTTCAATGAGTGCGCCAGTGACATCTGTTGCAAGGTGCATAACATTTGCAAGGTGCAGAACAAATGGAGTCTCAGGAACATTTGTAGATGAGCAGAATGGTTCGAGCGCATCAGCCACAGATCGCACTGCATATTCATGTTCTTCTAAATCTTTTGATGAACGCGCAAGTGAACCTGCAAGGGCTAAATCTTTCTCATCATCACCAGTCTTGGGAATTGTTCCTGCCAACACGCGCGAGGTAACCATTCCGCGAGAAAGTCTCAGTAAGAGCTCGGGAGTCGCACCGACTAAACCATCCACGGCAAAGGTCCAGGTTGAAGGATATTCAGCGTTGAGTTTTGCAAGAATTGCTCGTTGATCAATATCTTTCTCAGCAATTGCGCTGATATCTCGCGCAAGGACAACTTTTTCCACGGCCCCAGATTCAATGCGCGCAATCGCCTGGGCAACGCGTTCCTTCCAGTTATCTGCAGAGATTGTGCCTTCGCCGAAAGTAAATGAATTGGCTGTAAATCTCGGTGCGCTAGCTGCAAGAAGCGGCTGGGGGGCATCGCCAATCCAGGTTATCCAAGAGCTATCCCCCTTGTGGCCGACAATTACCCGAGGGATAACGAGAACCGATTCATCATTGCGATCAAAGGAGAATGATGTAAAGAGAACGGGCCCTGTACCACTTCCCTGAACTGAATTGGCAATCGAGAAGTTCTCTAGCTGTTGGTGCCACCAAGTTCGGGCATCATCAAAGCGGTTCTTACCTGTAACTGTATGAGTTGCATAGACACCCCAGCCAACCAAACCTTCATTGCCACGTACCCATGACATCGGTGAACTATCTGCTGGAAGTAATTGCAGCAGCGGTAGATGTTCACCCAAACGAACTGTGGTGACGGGGATAAGTGAAGACATTTATTGGCTGAGTGTTCGTGAAATTCTGCGCCAGATGAGTGGGAGAGTTGTTGCTGTAATTGCAATCTTAAGAGCTTCGCCAAGTATGAATGGAGTCAAACCTGCAGAAAATGTCTGTGACCAAGTCATCTCAAGTGAGTAATGCAACCACGTTAACCCGAAGGCAAAAATGATTGCATCTCCTAGAATGAGTGCTGGAAATGAAGTGAGAAATTTTTGATCTGCTTTACGATCTGCGAGCAACCCCAATACAAATGATGCAATCAGCATTCCAATGAGATAACCACCTGTTGCGCTAGTGATTCTTTCAATTCCATATTGCGCGCCAGTAAGAGATGGTGCAAAGAGTGGAGCGCCTGCAATTGCTGCAAGAAGGTATGTTGCAAAAGTTGCCAGCGCTAAGCGAGCGCCGTAGGTAGTTCCGATAAGAAGTACCGCCAGGGTCTGTCCCGTAACAGGAACAGGTGACCCAGGAATAGGAATCGCAATCTGTGCCATCGCACCAATGAATCCGACGCCACCGACGATGAAGAGTCCGTAGGTCAGGGCTGTGCTTCGAGGTGCAATCGCTGCGCGAAGAGGCGCTACCGTCACTGACATTATTGAAATCCCTTCCCTGCAGATTCTTGATCTGCGCATTCCTTCAAGTTGTGCCCAGAGCCTACTCTCAGCGAGAATATGGCCATGTCACGCGCCAATATGGATAAGAATCCCGAAGAAGTCGCAGCGATGTTCGATGGCGTTGCAAAGCGCTATGACCTCGTCAACGACCTCTTGAGCCTTGGCCGCACAAAGGCCTGGCGCAGAGCGACGACCGCAATCATCAAGCCCCGTCCAGGCATGAAAATTCTCGACCTTGCCGCAGGAACAGGCTCAAGCTCAGAGCCGCTAGCTGCAGCAGGCGCCGACGTTATTCCAGCTGATTTCTCGGAAGGGATGCTGGCTGCCGGCCGAAAGGTTCGCCCACACCTACCCTTCACCAAGGCCGATGCCCTCAACCTTCCCTTTGCCGACGGCGAATTTGACCTGGTGACCATCTCCTTCGGCCTTCGAAATACCCAGAACACAGCTAAGGCGCTCGCCGAGATGCTGCGCGTGACCAAGCCTGGGGGAGAGATCGTTATCTGCGAATTCTCAAGCCCGACCTTCGGTCCATTTCGTACCATTTATACCAATTACCTCATGCGAGCGCTCCCTGCGATCGCCAAGAAGACTTCATCAAATCCAGATGCCTATATCTACCTCGCTGAATCGATCCGTGCCTGGCCAGATCAGAAGGCGCTCGCCTCAGAGATCGAGGCCGCGGGTTGGTCAGATGTCACTTGGACCAATCTCACCGGCGGAGTTGTCGCAGTTCACAAGGCCCGCAAGGCATAAGGGTTTCGCGCTCACGCGCCTAAACGCCTAGAATTTCGAACGTGACTAGCAACCCATATATCCCAATTCTCGCGATTTTCGCCATTGGCTTTGGATTCGCAGTCTTCTCGGTAGCGATCGCTTCCGTCACAGGTCCTGCTCGCTATAACCGTGCAAAGTTAGAAGCATATGAGTGTGGAATCGAACCATCTCCACAAGCAACACAAGGTGGACGCTTTCCTGTGAAGTACTTCCTCACAGCGATGCTCTTCATCGTCTTTGATATTGAAATTGTCTTCCTCTATCCATGGGCTGTCACATTCGATCAGCTCGGACTCTTTGGATTAGTTGAAATGGCAATCTTCATCGGAACAGTTTTCGTCGCTTATGCATATGTATGGCGTCGCGGCGGATTGGAATGGGATTAATCATGATGGAGCTAAAAGCGTTGAAGGAGTTTATCTAGTGGGCCTAGAAGATAAATTACCTAGTGGAATTCTACTTTCTACAGTTGAAGGTCTCGCCGGTTATATGCGTAAGAGCTCTGTCTGGCCTGCAACTTTTGGTCTTGCATGTTGTGCAATTGAGATGATGGCACTTGGCTCTGCGCCAAAACACGATATCTCTCGCTTCGGAATGGAACGCTTCTCAGCATCTCCACGTCAAGCAGATCTCATGATCGTTGCTGGTCGCGTTTCAAATAAAATGGCTCCAGTACTTCGTCAGATTTATGATCAAATGACAGCGCCAAAGTGGGTTATCTCAATGGGTGCATGTGCATCTTCTGGCGGAATGTTTAATAACTACGCAATCGTTCAAGGTGTAGATCACGTTGTTCCCGTTGATATCTATCTTCCAGGTTGCCCACCGCGTCCAGAGCAGTTGATGGATGCAATCATCAAGCTCCACACTCTTATTGGCGATACAAAGCTTGGTCCAAATCGCGAAGCAATTATCAAAGAGGTAGAACTCGCAGCCCTTAATGCAAAGCCAACTATCTCTATGAAGGGCTTGCTCGCATAATGACTGATATTCAGAACGGAATGTTCGGCGCTTCAGGTAGCGGCGATACATCAGGCTACGGCGGCCTCGTTCGCCAAACCTCAACTATTGGCTCAACTGAGCGTCCATATGGCGGTTATTTCGATCAGCTCGCCGATGACCTCGAGCGCGCATACCCAGATTTCGCAGATGCAATTACACGCGTTGTCGTAGATCGCGGTGAACTTACACTTCACATCAAGAAGTCACGTCTTGTTGAAGTTGCTTTTATTCTGCGCGATAAGTTGAAGTTTGAAATGTGCATGGGTGTTTCTGGAATTAATTATCCAGATCGCACAGGCGCAGAACTCGTTGCCGTCTACCCATTGCTTTCAATGACAAATAACCAACGCGTTCGTCTAGAAGTTGCAACGTCAGATCTTGATCCACACATTCCTTCTGTTGTTGAAGTGTGGGCAGGAAATAATTGGCATGAGCGCGAAGCTTTCGACATGTTCGGAATCATCTTTGATGGCCATCCAGGTCTTACTCGCATCTTGATGCCAGATGATTGGGATGGACACCCACAACGTAAGGATTACCCACTCGGTGGAATCGCTGTTGAATACAAGGGCGCAACAACACCAGCACCTTCGAACCGGAGGTCATACAAGTGAGTCAAGCTTTCGATCCATATGCATCATCACGTGAAACAACTGAAGGCACAGTCTTTTCAGTAACTGGCGGCGATTGGGATTCACTCGTCTCGGAAATCGGTGAGAGCAAAGAAGAGCGCATCATCGTCAATATGGGTCCGCAGCACCCATCTACACACGGTGTGCTTCGCCTCGTTCTTGAACTCGAAGGCGAAACAGTTACTGAAGTACGTACAGGTATTGGATACCTTCACACAGGTATCGAAAAGAACATGGAGTACCGCAACTGGACTCAAGGGGTCACATTTGCAACTCGTATGGATTACTTGTCACCAATCTTTAATGAAACCGCTTACTGCCTCGCTGTAGAAAAGCTTCTCGGAATCACCAACGACATCCCAGAGCGCGCATCAGTTATCCGCGTATTGATGATGGAGCTCAACCGCATCTCTTCACACATGGTCGCACTCGGAACTGGAGCACTTGAGCTCGGTGCAATGGGGCCAATGTTCTTTGCATTCCGCGAACGCGAAATTGTTCTCGATACCTTTGAAGAAATCTCAGGCCTTCGTATGAATATGGCCTACGTTCGCCCAGGTGGAGTTGCACAAGATCTTCCTGCAGGAATGACAATTAAGCTTCGCGAAACAATCAAGACTCTGCGCAAGAACTTCCAAGATAATGCCAAGTTACTTATTGGAAATTCAATCTGGATGAAGCGCACTGAAGGCATTGGTTATCTCGATCTCGCAGGCTGCACAACTCTTGGAATCACAGGACCGGTTCTGCGCTCTGCAGGGCTTCCCTGGGATCTTCGTAAGATGCAGCCATATTGTGGTTACGAAAATTATGAATTCGATGTCATCACTGCAGACACTGCAGATGTTTATGGACGTTTCTTAGTTCGTATGGCAGAGCTCGAACAATCACTTCGCATCATTGAACAAGCGTGCGACAAGCTCGATAAGCTCGAAGGTCAGCCAGTGATGGTTGCTGATAAGAAGATTGCATGGCCTGCACAACTTGCACTTGGTGCAGATGGCCTCGGAAACTCACTGGATCACATCCGCGAGATTATGGGAACTTCGATGGAATCACTTATCCATCACTTCAAGTTAGTTACAGAAGGTTTCCGCGTTCCTGCAGGTCAGGTCTATGCAGCTGTTGAATCACCACGTGGTGAACTCGCAGCACACGTCGTCTCTGACGGCGGCACTCGTCCATTCCGTGCTCACTTCCGCGAACCATCATTTAATAATTTGCAATCAACATCTGCGATGAGCGAAGGCGGCATGGTCGCTGACATCATCGGTGCGGTTGCATCTATCGACCCTGTTATGGGAGGCGTGGACCGCTAATGGCAACGACAGATTCAACTCTTAATCGCGATGTAATGCAGTCAATCATTGCGCGCTATCCGCGCACACGTTCTGCAATCATGCCGCTGCTTCACTATGTGCAATCTGTATCTGGCTTTGTCACTGACGAAGGTATCGAAACAATTGCAGAGCTACTTGTTATTGAAACTGCTGAAGTCTCAGCTGTTGCAACTTTCTACACTCAGTACAAGCGCAAGCCAGTCGGTGAATATCACGTTGGCGTCTGTACAAATACTTTATGTGCAGTTATGGGTGGAGATGCAATCTTCTCAGCGCTTAAGGATCACCTCGGTATTGAAAATGATGGCGTTACAGCAGATGGAAAAGTTTCACTCGAGCATATCGAGTGCAACGCAGCCTGCGATTACGCACCTGTTGTTATGGCCAACTGGGAGTTCTACGACAACCAGACAGTCGAATCTGCAAAGTCACTAGTAGATGGTGCACGTCAAGGAAATCCACCAGCGCCAACACGTGGCCCAAATCGTTTAGTTACCTATAAGGAAGCATCTGCAGTTCTTGCAGGACTTGATGACGGTCTTGCTCGCGAAGGTGTTCAAGCAGGTCCATCAACTCTTCTCGGTCTTAAGCTCTCAAAGGAAGGAAAGTAATGTCACAGTTAACTCCCGTCCTATCTGCACATTGGGATGAAGCCGATTCATTTACTATCGAGGCATATAAGCGCCACGGTGGTTACACCGCATCTGCAAAGGCACTTGCAATGGATCCAGATGCCGTTATTCAACTTGTAAAAGATTCAGGCCTTCGTGGTCGCGGTGGAGCAGGTTTTCCTACAGGAATGAAATGGGGATTTATCCCTCAAGGTGATGACAAGGATCATTACCTCGTCGTCAATGCAGATGAATCAGAGCCTGGTACTTGCAAAGATATGCCGCTCTTGATGGCAAACCCACACGTACTTATCGAAGGTTGCATCATTGCCTGCCATGCAATTCGTGCAAAGCGCGCCTTTATCTATATTCGCGGTGAGGTAACACATGTTGTTCGTCGCGTTAATGCAGCTATTGCAGATGCCTATAAGGCTGGAATCCTCGGTAACGGAATCGATGTCACTCTCCATATCGGCGCAGGTGCTTACATCTGTGGTGAAGAGACAGCGCTCCTTGATTCACTGGAAGGTTTCCGTGGTCAACCACGTCTTCGCCCACCATTTCCTGCAATCGCAGGTTTGTATGCGCGACCAACTGTTGTGAACAATGTTGAATCAATTTCATCAGTTCCTGCCATTATCAATAATGGCGCTGAGTGGTATCAATCAATGGGTACAGAGAAGTCAAAGGGAGCAACTCTTTACTCACTCTCTGGCCACGTAAACAACCCGGGACAATTTGAAGCTCCTCTTGGAATTACACTCCGACAGATTCTTGAACTCGCTGGGGGAGTCCGCACGGGCCATACCCTGAAGTTCTGGACACCTGGTGGATCGTCAACACCACTCTTTACAGCTGAACATCTCGATGTCCCACTTGATTATGAAGGCGTATCTGCAGCAGGTTCAATGCTCGGTACAAAGGCGCTACAAATCTTTGATGAGACAACATGTGTAGTTCGCGCTGTATTGCGCTGGACTGAGTTCTATAAGCACGAGTCATGTGGCAAGTGCACACCATGTCGCGAAGGCACATGGTGGCTTGTTCAAATTCTTCGCGATCTCGAAAACGGAACTGGTACAGAGGCAGATCTAGAGAAGCTTCTTGATCTCTGCGACAACATCATGGGACGTTCATTCTGTGCACTTGGTGATGGCGCAACAAGTCCAATCACATCGTCAATTAAGTACTTCCGCGATGAGTACATCGCTCACCTCACTAATGGCGCTTGCCCATTTGATCCAGTGAAGTCGACTCTCTTTGCAGGGGCGGTGAAGTAATGACAACAACTCAGGAAACTTCAGTTGCTGTAGAGATGATCACCGTAGTTATCGATGGCTTCGAAGTAAGCGTTCCAAAGGGAACTCTGCTTATTCGCGCCGCAGAAAAACTCGGCATTCAGATTCCACGTTTCTGTGACCACCCACTTCTTGATCCAGTTGGTGCATGCCGCCAATGTCTCGTTGATGTTGAAATTAACGGCCGCGCATTTCCAAAGCCACAGGCATCATGCACTATTCCAGTAGAACCAAATATGATCGTAAAAACTCAGCTGACATCACCTGTTGCCGATAAGGCGCAGAAAGGTGTTATGGAGTTACTTCTTGGAAACCACCCACTTGATTGCCCGGTCTGTGACAAAGGTGGCGAATGCCCACTTCAAAATCAGGCGATGAGCAATGGTCGTCCAGATGCACGTCTAGATGGATATAAGCGCACCTTTGAAAAGCCAATCGCTATCTCATCATCAGTTCTTCTTGATCGCGAACGTTGCGTTCTCTGTGCTCGTTGCACACGCTTCTCTGCACAGATCGCATCAGATCCATTTATAACCTTGAATGAGCGCGGTGCGCTTCAGCAAGTTGGAATTTATGAGAAGGCTCCATTTAAGTCGTACTTCTCTGGAAACACTATTCAGATCTGTCCAGTAGGAGCGCTCACCGGAACTTCATACCGTTTCCGTGCACGTCCATTCGATTTGGTTTCAACTCCATCTGCATGCGAACACTGCGCATCCGGTTGCGATATGCGCACAGATGTTCGTCGCGGAAAGACACTTCGTCGCCTTGCAGGAGATGATGCATCTGTTAATGAAGAGTGGAACTGCGATAAGGGTCGCTGGGCATTTAAATATGTCACAGCTGTTGATCGCCTAACGCATCCATTAGTACGTAACTCTGAAGGTGTTCTCGTACAGGCATCATGGCCGGAGGCTCTTGCTGCAGCTGCAGCAGGACTTAAGGGCAAGCGCTCCGCAGTTCTTACAGGTGGACGCGTTACAACAGAAGATGCATACGGATACTCAAAATTTGCTCGTATCGCACTTGGTACAAACGATATTGATTACCGTGCGCGCGTTACGTCTGATGAAGAACGTGATTTCCTAGCTGCACATGTTGTTGGTTCATCAACTACATACCGCAATATCGACTCTGCAGATCACGTTGCACTCGTTGCATTCGAACCAGAAGAAGAGTCACCAATCGTCTTCTTGCGCCTCAATAAGAATTTTAAGAAGCGCGGACTCAAAGTCACAGCAGTTGCAACCAAAGGTTCAATTGCAATGGATAAGCTCGCAGCAAACTTCATCAAGGTAGCCCCAGGTACTGAAAGCACTGCAGTTGCATCCCTTGAACTCACTGCTAAGTCAGTCATTCTCGTTGGTGAGCGCGCCTCTGAATCACAAGGTCTCTTCTCAGCAGTTGCCGCCCTTGCTGCACGAACAGGTGCAAAGGTTGCTTACATTCCACGTCGTGCAGGTGAACGAGGTGCACTTGAAGCTGGAGCACTTGGAACTCTCCTTCCAGGCGGACGCCCAGTTGCTGATGCAGCTGCACGCGTTGATATCGCTGCAGCGTGGGGGGTTGATTCACTTCCAACAACACCAGGTCGCACAACGTCAGAGATTTTGAACGCTCTTGGCAACAGTGATCTCGATGCAGTCGTTATTGGTGGAGTTGATGCCCGCGATCTTCTCGATTCAAAGAAGAACCTTGAAATACTCAAGAAGTCATTTGTTGTCTCACTTGAAATTGCACCAAGTTCAATCACCGAGGTTGCAGATGTTGTGCTCCCAGTTGCCGCAGTAACTGAAAAGAGCGGAAGCTTCCTTAACTGGGAAGGTCGCCCTCGCGCCTTCGATGCAGCTGTCGCAGAGTCACTTAATCGCAGCGATGTTCGTATTCTTTCGATGATTGCAGATGCAATGGGCGAATCAATCATGCTTGGTACTGTCACTGCAGCAGCTCGAGAATTTAACCAACTTGGAAAGTGGGATGGTGCACGAGTACAGCTCGCGTCAGTAGCTGCTGGAACTGCACCATCTGTCTCAGGAACTGAAGCAATCTTGACTTCATGGCGTCGCCTACTTGATATGGGAACACTTCAAATGGGTGAAGATAATTTGGCCGGAACACGTCGTCCAACTATCGCTGTAATCTCACCAAAGCGTGCAGATGCAATCGGCGTAAAGACAGATGACCAGCTTCGCATTTCAAATGCTCATGGCTCAATCACACTGCCTGTCTTAGTTGAAGATATCCATGATGATGCAGTCTGGCTTCCACGTAATTCATTCGCTTCACAGACTCTTATCTCACTCAATGCAGTACACGGCGATGTAGTTACGGTGGTGAAGGCATGACAACAGCAGAGCTCATCGGAGCAGATCCAGGCTGGCTTATTGCGGTGAAGGCGCTCATCGTCTTCGTTATCTGTGTGCTTTCAACGTTGATGGCCGTCTGGACCGAACGTCGCGTCCTAGCCAAGATGCAACTTCGCACAGGTCCTAACCGCGTTGGTCCTGCAGGGTTATTGCAATCACTATCTGACGGCGTAAAGCTCGCGCTCAAAGAAGACATCATTCCTGCAGCTGCAGATAAGGTCGTTTTCATTATTGCGCCAATCATCGCCACAGCGATGTGCTTTATGTCTTTCGCAGTTATCCCGATGACCGGTGAAGTCAATATCTTCGGGCAGAAGACAGCTCTGCAACTAACAGATCTTCCAGTTGCGGTTCTCTACGTATTAGCAGTTACATCAATCGGTGTTTACGGAGTAGTCCTTGCAGGTTGGTCATCAGGTTCTACCTATCCATTGCTCGGTGGACTTCGTTCAAGCGCGCAGGTCATCTCATATGAAATCGCTATGGGACTCTCACTTGTTGCAGTCTTTATCTATGCAGGTTCTATGTCGACCTCAACAATCGTTGGTTCACAGCATCAGAATCTCTGGAACGCAGTTGTGCTCTTCCCATCATTTGTCATCTACGTCATTTCAATGGTGGGTGAGACAAACCGCGCACCATTCGACTTAGCTGAAGCTGAGGGTGAACTCGTTGGTGGATTCCACACCGAGTACTCATCTCTTAAGTTCGCACTCTTCTTCTTGGCCGAGTACGTAAACATCATTGCCGTATCAGCTCTCGCAACAACTCTCTTTCTTGGTGGTTACCACGCACTTCCTGGCCTTGGCTTTACTGAGAGCTGGCTCGGCGGCTGGTTCACACTCGTGTGGTTCTTCGCCAAGGTGAACTTCTTCTTCTTTATCTTTATGTGGCTACGTGGCTCACTCCCACGTATGCGTTACGACCAATTTATGAAGTTCGGCTGGAAGGTACTTATTCCTGTCTCACTTGCATGGATCTTGATCGTTGCAACACTTCGCCTCTTGCAGCAAGAAGGCGCTCCACGCTCTGTGCTCATGGCATTTGCAGTAGGTGTTGTCCTATTAGTTATGGCAACAACAGCTGTTCTCGATCGCAATAAGGCAAAGGCGCGACTACCTCTGCCTGAAGGCGAAGCACCAAACTTCCCAGTGCCATCACTTCCACAGGCTCAATTCAAAAATGTAACAGGAGGCAAGTAATGTCTGACGTTACCCAGCCAAAGAAGCTTGATCTTGATATCAATTCAGTTCCATTTACCGAAGTAGAACAGCCAGGCCCAGCGCCACTCACTACTCAGGCAAAGGGATTCTGGGTCACCTTCTCTTCAATGTTTAAGAAGAACCAGACAGTTCAGTATCCAGATGTGAAGGCACCAACTGCGCCACGTTTCCATGGTCGCCACCAACTTAACCGCCATCCAGATGGACTCGAGAAGTGCATTGGCTGCGAACTTTGTGCATGGGCATGTCCTGCGGATGCAATTTTTGTTGAAGGCGGAAATAACACTCCAGATAATCAACTTTCACCAGGTGAGCGCCACGGCGCTGTCTATCAAATTAATTATCTTCGCTGCATCTTCTGCGGACTCTGCGTTGAGGCGTGCCCAACTCGCGCACTAACAATGACAAATGAATACGAACTTGCAGATGACAAGCGCGAAAAATTGATCTTCGAAAAAGAAGATCTTCTTGCTCCACTCCGTCAAGGAATGTTGGCGCCTCCGCACCCAATGTATCCAGGAATGACAGATACCAACTATTACAACGGTGATGTGAAAGAAGCTCACCCATCACAAGGGCAGAACTAATGCTGACAATTCAAACTCCTGAAGCGGTGATGTTCTGGGTTCTTGCACCTCTTGCAGTCATCGCAGCACTTGGAATGCTCCTTGTTAAGAAGGCTGTTCACTCTGCTCTCTTACTTGCGTGGGTCATGGTTACATTGGCGATCTTCTACATCGCACAGGATGCACTTTTCCTTGGAATTGTTCAGATCGTTGTTTATACAGGCGCTGTCATGATGCTCTTCCTCTTCATTCTTATGCTTGTCGGTGTTGATGCATCAGATTCACTCACAGAAACAATTCCAGGCCTTCGAGCGATTGCAGTTACAGCAGCCCTTGGATTCGGCGGTCTACTTGTTGCACTTATTGGTCGCGCAACTCTTGGACGTTCTCCAGTTGGTCTTGCTGCAGCGAATGAGAATGGCAATGTCGAAGGTCTTGCTCAACTTCTCTTCTCAACGTATGTATGGCCATTTGAAGTTATATCTGCCCTCTTGATTACAGCTGCAATGGGCGCAATGGTTCTTGCACATCATCAGCGCACAGTTCCTCGCCTTACTCAGCGCGAACAAGCGATTGCACGCTTCCGCCAGAGCTCACTCGGAACTGCAGCAGGACTTCCAAGCCCAGGTGTTTATGCACGTCACAACGCGGTAGATGTTCCCGCACTTCTTCCAGATGGAACTCCTGCTCCAACATCAATCTCTTCAACGCTGAAGGCTCGTGGAGATATGTTGGAATCTGCTCAATTTGAACTCGGCGAAGTCGATAACACAGTGACGGAGGAGAAGTAATGAATCCGTATAACTATCTCTACCTCGCAGGAATTCTCTTCACAATCGGTGCTGTGGGTGTAGTTGTTCGCCGCAATGCAATTGTGGTCTTCATGTGCATCGAACTCATGCTCAATGCAGCAAACCTCACTCTCGTTACCTTCGCACGTATCAACGGAACTCTCGATGGACAGGTTGTCGCCTTCTTTACGATGGTCGTTGCTGCTTGTGAAGTAGTAGTTGGTCTTGCAATCATCGTGGCGATTTATCGCTCACGCCGTTCAGCATCTATCGATGATGCTAGTTTGTTGAAGCGATAAAGATGACTACTTCAACATCACTCGTTTATCTCATCGCACTTCCACTCTTTGGTGCAGTAACACTTCTACTTGCCGGTCGCCGCAGTGATAAGTGGGGGCATCTCCTCGCTACAGCGATGTCAGCTGGCTCATTTGCAGTTGGTCTCTACCAACTCTCCTTGATGCTTGATCGTCCAACAGAGGAACGCGCAGCTGGGCAGAAACTCTTCTCCTGGATTAGCGTCGGAGATTTCAATGTCGATGCCGGTCTTCTGCTTGATCAGCTCTCAATCTGCTTCGTACTTCTTATTACAGGCGTCGGAACACTGATTCACATCTACTCAATTTCATATATGGCACACGATGAAAACCGTCGTCGCTTCTTCGCCTATCTCAACCTCTTTATTGCAGCGATGCTTCTCTTGGTCCTTGGCGATTCTTATCTCAACCTCTATGTCGGTTGGGAAGGTGTAGGCCTAGCGTCCTACCTCTTGATCGGTTTCTGGAATCAAAAGCCTGCCTATGCAACAGCTTCAAAGAAGG
Organism: Candidatus Nanopelagicaceae bacterium; assembly: GCA_965268015.1. Taxonomy (GTDB): domain Bacteria; phylum Actinomycetota; class Actinomycetes; order Nanopelagicales; family Nanopelagicaceae; genus Planktophila. The sequence continues at coordinate 1,110,300 of OZ254154.1, read as the reverse complement.
CATTTGTCATGAACCGTATCGGTGACATGGGGCTCTCATTTGCCATCATGATCGCATTTGCAACTCTTGGAACAATCTCATTTGAGGGGGTTAAGGAAGCATCACACACAGCTTCAACTGCATCCCTTACTGGAATCGGAATTATGTTGCTCATTGCAGCAGCAGGAAAATCTGCACAGTTCCCGCTGCAGGCATGGCTTGGCGATGCGATGGCAGGTCCAACTCCAGTATCAGCTCTCATTCACGCAGCAACAATGGTTACAGCAGGTGTTTATCTCATTACTCGCTCAAACTTCATCTTTGATGCTGCGCCAACAGCGCAACTTCTCGTCGTAATCGTCGGAGCAATCACGCTTATCTTCGGAGCTTTAGTTGGTACTGCAAAAGATGACATCAAGAAAGCTCTTGCAGCTTCAACAATGTCTCAGATTGGTTACATGATCTTGGGCGCAGGCCTTGGGCCAGCTGGTTATGCATTTGCAATCATGCATCTGCTTACCCATGGATTCTTTAAGGCAGGAATGTTCTTAGGTGCCGGCTCCGTCATGCACGGCATGAACGATGAAGTAAATATGCGTCGCTATGGAAATCTTCAGAAATTCATGCCAATTACCTTTGCAACATTTGGTCTGGGTTATCTTGCAATTATTGGAGTTCCACCATTTGCTGGCTTCTACTCAAAAGATGCGATTATCGAAACCGCGTTTAACGCTGGTGGCGCAAAGGGTTACATCCTTGGCTCGGTAGCTCTCCTTGGTGCAGCAATCACAGCTTTCTACATGACTCGCGTTATGGTCTTAACATTTACCAGCAAGGAACGTTGGGATGAGAAAGCACATCCACACGAATCACCATTCTTAATGTGGCTACCTATGGCAATTCTTGCTATCGGCTCAGTCACAACAGGATTCCTCTTTACTCGCGGCGACGCACTTGCCAATTGGCTCAACCCAGTATTTGGCGAGCATGCAGGAGAACATCATGAAGAAGTTCTTCCACATCTAGTTGTATCTGGCCTTGCAGTCCTGATGGTGATTATCGGAGTAACAATTGCGCTAGCCAAGTATCAATTCTCAGATGTTGATGCAGAGGCGCCAGAGAACGTCTCAATCTTTACTCGCATTGCTCGCAAAGACCTTATGCAGGATTCATTTAACGAAGCAGTCTTTATGCGTCCAGGACAGGCACTCACTCGCCTCTTGGTTAAGGGCGATGAAAACGTTGTCGATGGTCTTGTTCGCACAGTTGGGCGCACAGCTCTTGGAACTGGTGCAGTCCTTCGGAAGACACAGACAGGCTTTGCGCGTAGCTATGCAGCGCTCATTCTTATCGGCGCGATCGTCCTGGTCGCTGGAATCTGGGTGGTGACACAATGAACGCGCTAACAAGCATGATGCTCCTGCCTTTGTTGGGCGCACTTCTCCTTGCAGTTATTCCGACTGATCAAGTACTTCGTATCAAGCAGGCAGCTCTTGGAACCTCGATTCTTGTTGCAATCGCCGGCATTGCAATGTGGTTTAAATTTGATTCTAAGAACACCGACCTGCAGTTTGTCCAGAGCGTCGAGTGGATTCCTTCATTTGGAATCAATTACGCAGTCGGCGTAGACGGGCTAGCGATTGTTCTTATCTTGATGTCAGTGCTCTTAACGCCAATTGTTCTCCTTGCATCATGGAATGAATCCGAAGGCGGACGTTGGTCAGCCAAAGTCTTCTACATCCTTATCCTCGTTCTCGAAACAATGATGATTGGTGTCTTTGCAGCAACTGATGTCTTCTTGTTCTATGTGATCTTCGAAGCGATGTTGATCCCTGTCTACTTCCTCATTGGTGGATATGGAAGCGGAGAACGTGCTGCAGCTGCTGTGAAGTTCCTGCTCTACAGCCTCTTCGGTGGACTGCTGATGCTGGCATCTATCATCGGCCTCTACGTCCTCTCAGCACGCGCTGGTGAACGTACATTCGATATTGCAAAGCTATCTGAGCTGCATACTCTTATGAGCCCAACAACACAGAACTTGCTCTTCCTAGGATTCTTTATCGCCTTTGCAATCAAGGCTCCTGTCTGGCCGCTTCACACATGGCTCCCAGATGCAGCAGCCTCTGCAACTCCAGGAACATCTGTTCTCCTTCTCGGAGTCCTCGACAAGGTCGGAACATTCGGAATGATTCGTTTCTGTCTCTCGCTCTTTCCAGATGCGAGTAAGACATTTACACCCGTGATTATCACGCTGGCGGTTATTTCGATTCTCTATGGAGCCTTCCTTGCAATCGGTGCGCGTGATATCAAGCGACTTATTGCCTATACATCTATCTCTCACTTCGGTTTCATCACGATGGGTATCTTCGCGATGACAACCCAGGGCCACAGCGGTGCGACTCTCTATATGTTCAACCACGGATTCTCAACAGCCGCACTCTTCTTGATTGCCGGATGGATGATTGCTCGTCGTAAGTCTTCAACGATTGCTGACTTCGGTGGCCTTCAAAGAGTCACCCCAGTAATGGCATGGACATTCTTTATCGCTGGAATGTCATCACTTGCACTTCCTGGTCTATCGAGCTTCGTCAGCGAGTTCCTTGTGCTCGTTGGTACATACACTCGCTATCCAGTAGCTGCAGTTATTGCCACATTCGGAATCGTTCTCGCTGCGCTCTACATTCTTATCCCTGTTCAGAAGGCCCTTCACGGACCAACTACACCAGGAAATGAGAACCTCCCAGATCTCAACCTTCGCGAGAAGATTGCAATTGGCCCAGTTCTAGCCGTGATCATCGCTCTCGGTTTCTATCCTGCGCCACTTCTTAACGTAATCAATCCAGCTTCGGCACATGTCCTTGAAGTTCAAGGATTTACTGATCCGGTACCACAGCAGAATGAAGGCAAGTAAATGGAATTCACAGCACCCGTTCTTAACTACGCGCTCCTTGCGCCAATTCTTACCGTACTTGCCGGCGCGCTTATAGGCGTTCTCGTAGAAGCATTTGCTCCACGTGCATCTCGCCAGAGCTCACAGCTCTTCGTCACCATTGCAACGTTGACGATTTCACTCGCTTTCTTATTTAGAGTTCGCGGTCAATCTTCGAACGCGGCTGCGATGGGTTCTGTTGCATTCGATGGAGCTGGATTCTTACTTCAGGCATCGATTCTTATCATCGCAATCATTTCTGTATTTCTTATTGCAGATCAAGAGAACTTCACAGCACTTGCCGCTGCTGTTCCAGGTTCTGATGAAGAGCGCCAAGCTCTGCAGACAGATCTCCGAGTAACTGAGGTCTACCCACTTACTCTCTTTGCAGTTGCTGGAATGCTCCTCTTCCCAGTCTCAACTGATCTCATCACACTCTTTGTGGCACTTGAAGTACTCTCATTGCCGCTCTATCTCATGGCTGGACTTTCACGCCGCCGCCGATTGATGTCACAAGAGTCAGCTCTTAAGTACTTCTTGCTCGGTGCTTTCTCCTCAGCATTCTTCCTCTTTGGAATCGCATACCTTTATGGATATTCAGGATCGATCACCTTTATTGGTATCCAGCAGAGCGTCGTAGGCGGATCCGGAAATGATGTATTCCTACTTCTCGGAATCGCATTCCTTTCAGTTGGACTTCTCTTTAAGGTTGGCGCAGTTCCATTCCACGCGTGGACACCAGATGTGTATCAGGGCGCTCCAACAGCGATTACGGGATTTATGGCAGCAGCTACAAAGGTTGCAGCCTTCGGTGCCATCCTTCGCATCTTCTACGTCTCCTTTGCAAATGCTGCATGGGAGTGGAGACCAGCTTTTGTTCTGATCGCAATTATCACTATGGTCTTCGGTTCTGTCGTTGCAATTACACAGCGCGATGTAAAGCGCATGCTCGCTTACTCATCAATCGCCCATGCAGGATTCTTGCTCTCTGGCGTTATCGCCTTGAGCAAGTCAGGTCTTGATGCATCAATCTTCTACCTATTTGCATATGGCGTTGCAACGGTCGGCGCCTTTGCCGTTGTCACTCTTGTACGTGATTCTGCTGGCGAAGTGACAGACCTCAATCGCTGGAGCGGACTCGGAAAGCGTTCACCGCTTCTTGCATCAGCCTTTGCATTCTTGCTCTTGGCCTTTGCTGGCATCCCACTTACCTCAGGCTTTATTGGAAAGTTTGCAATCTTCTCAAGCGCCTACGAATCTGGAAACACTTCAGTATTGATCTTCGGTGTCTTGTCATCAGCAATCGCAGCATTCTTCTATATCCGCGTCATCGTCTTGATGTTCTTTAAGGATCCTGTCGAAGATGGGACAAGCGTTGTCATTCCATCTGCTCTTACCCTTGCGACAATCACAATCTCATCTGCCGTGACCCTTATTCTCGGTATCTATCCAGCGCCGCTGATTAACTTCATCGAAACAACAGCTTTCTTCATCCGCTAAATGTCATCCCTAGGAATCCCGGGCATCGCGCCAGAGTTAGAGGCCGAGCTCCTCGATGGGATGAAGAAGGTTGAAGACCTTCTCTACAGCCATATCCAAGGTAATTACCCACTCGTTGAAGAGACTTCACGTCACCTGGTTGCAGCAGGTGGAAAGCGCCTGCGCCCGCTTCTCACACTTCTAGGTGCGCAGTACGGTGATAAGACTCGTAAGGGAATCATTGAATCTGCAGTTGTCTGCGAACTTACACACGTGGGAACTCTCTTTCATGATGATGTGATGGATGAAGCTCCATTGCGTCGAGGGGTTGAGAGCGCCAATAATCGTTGGGGAAATACCGTTGCAATCTTGACCGGCGATTACCTCTTTGCAAAGGTCTCTGCTCTGCTTGCCGATATTGGACCCGAAGCTGTTCGCCTGCAGGCTCATACATTTGAGCGCCTTGTAATCGGACAAATCATGGAGACTCAAGGGCCGCGCAATGGTGAAGATCCACTCGAGCATTATCTGCAGGTTGTTGCAGATAAGACTGGTTCCTTAATCTCTGCTAGCGCTCGTTTCGGGGCGATGGTCAGCGGTGCACCACTTGAAGTTAAAGAGACTCTCACAATCTTCGGTGAAAAAATTGGCGTTGCATTCCAACTTGCAGATGATGTCATCGATATTTCAAGTGACTCGCACCAATCAGGCAAGACTCCTGGTACTGATTTACGCGAAGGTGTTCCCACCCTTGTCACCTTAAATGTTATGAATTCTTCTCGCTCGGAAGATCGTGAATTGATTCAGCTTCTAAAGGCTCCCATCAAAGATGAGAGCGTTGTTGCTCAAGTACTTTCAGAACTTCGCACACACCCGGCACTTGGTCAATCTCGCGAGCAGTTGCTGCAAGTTGCGCGTGATGCCCGTACAGCCCTTGGTCCGCTTCCAGTAAATGATGTAACTGGCGCGCTCTTCTCGCTATGCGATGCGATTATCGACCGCTCTGCTTGATTTCACTAAATCTGTTCCTAAGGTAACTAGCGCCATCCAGATCACAACAAATCCCACCCAACGGGCTGCAGGCATATCTTCATGACGCACCCATACTCCAATTGAGAATTGAATTGTTGGAGTGATGTACTGAAGTAATCCGATGGTGCTATAGGGCAAGCGAGTAGTGGAACCGTTAAAGAGCAGAAGTGGAATAGCTGTAATTGCCCCGGCGCTTATAAGGAGCGTTGTAAGTCCCCAATTGCTGCCAAATTGTCCAGTGCCATTACGCGCCAAGATGAAGAGATAGATGCTGTAGGGGATAAGTGAGATCAAAGTTTCAATAGCGAGACCTTCGAGCGCACCTAAACCAAGCTTCTTCTTAATCAAACCGTAGGTGCCCCACGATGTTGCAAGTGCGATTGCAACCCATGGAAGGCGACCGTAATCAAGGGTAAGAATCAATACACCGATTGCTGCAATTGATACAGCAACCCATTGCAGTGGACGCATCTTCTCTCGGAGCAGAATGACACCGAATGCGATGATGATAAGAGGGTTGATGTAATAACCCAGAGCTGCCTCTACGACGTGACCGTTATTGGTAGCCCAGATATAGGTAATCCAGTTGATTGAAATCAGTACCGTTGTTGATAAGAGCCCCAACATCACACGAGGATTCTTGAGAATCGCAATTGTTGTTCGCATTTGTTTTAGAACAACCAGAACAACTGCGCAGAAAACTAGCGTCCAGACAGCGCGGTGAGCGACAATCTCTAGGGGACCGGCCGGTTCAAGTAGCGGCCAATAGAGAGGAAAGAGTCCCCATAACATGTATGAGCTAAATCCGAAAAGCAGACCTAGCGAATACTCACTGCGCTCTTTTGCCACTTATCTGAAATTAACAAACTGAACAGCGAAATCAAATCCGCCATTCTTTATTTGCTCAATTGCTTCCTGGAGATCATCTCGACTCTTTGATGTCACACGAAGCTCATCACCTTGAATCTGACTCTTGATTGACTTAGGACCTTCATCGCGAAGGAACTTGGCAACCTTCTTGGCATTCTCTGTTGAGATTCCCTCTTTAAGGGTGCAGGCAATTTTGTAAATTTTTCCAGAGAGCTGCGGTTCACCAGCATCGAGATGCTTGAGAGAAACTCCGCGCTTAATCATCTTATCTTTGACGACATCTAGGGTCGCCTTTGCGCGCTCTTCTGTATCGGCCTCGATTGCAATCTTGTCACCAGAGAGCTCAATCTTGGCGCCGGTGTTCTTGAAGTCGAAGCGGGTATCGATCTCACGTACAGCCTGGTTAATTGCGTTATCAAGCTCCATACGGTCAATCTTTGAGACTACGTCGAAACTGCTATCGGCCATCGTCGCTCACCCTTCCTCTGATTTTTAAAGTTCAAGCGCCTAAGGTATCGTTTGGCGCTCGCACTACCAAAGCGCCGCAAGACTTGTACGACCCTGGCGGGTTGCCCGAGCGGCCAATGGGAGGGGACTGTAAATCCCCCGGCTCTGCCTTCGAAGGTTCAAATCCTTCACCCGCCACCAGTTCCACCAGTTCTGACTATCCATCACGCAATGGCCCCTCTAGTATTTCCGCCATGGCCGAGAAAAATGTAGCTGCAGTTAATGAAGATGAACTCAAAGCGCGTCTTGATCCACTCTCCTATGCAGTCCTTCGCGAAGCTGCAACTGAGGCTCCCTTTACTGGTGAATACACCGACACTGAAACTGTAGGAAGTTATCGCTGTAAAGCATGCAGCGCCGAACTCTTTAAATCTGAAACAAAGTTTCACTCAGGATGTGGTTGGCCATCCTTCTACGCTCCAACAAAAGATGATGCCGTAGTTCTTATTGAAGATCGATCTCTTGCACCTCGAATTCGAACTGAAGTTCGCTGCGCCAAGTGTGATTCTCACCTAGGCCATGTCTTTGATGGCGAGGGATATGACGTCCCCACTGATCAGCGCTGGTGCATAAATTCTGTGGCCCTGGTTCTAGAACCGGCCAAATAATGACTGGCCATCTCACCCTCCGAGAATGACCCCTTAATAGAGGGTGAAATAGGCAAAAGTAACCATTTCGTTACCTGCAGCGCCTTCTCATCTGGATGGCTAGCACCTAGATTTTCCGTTGGAAATGCACAAGACCTACGCACCCGTTGTGCGTCTTTACATTTTCACACTCTAGAGAAAAGGACGAAGATGTCAGAAGACAAGAACGTATTTTCGCGCCGTACAGTACTTAAGGGTGCTGCAATCGGTGGTCTCGGTCTAGCAGCAGGTGGATCACTCCTCACAAGCTGTGGATCAGACAAAGTAACAGGCGACGTTAAGTGGACAACACGTGGCGGCGGAGACACAGGCGATGCAATCGCTAAGTCAGTAAACGATGCTTACACAGCAAAGACTGGCAACAAAGTTATTGCACAGCAGGTTAACTCAGATGACTTCCAGAACAACTTTGTGCAGATCATGCAGGGAACTCCTGACGATGCATTCGGTTGGATGGCTGGATGGCGTACAAATGCTCGCGCAGATCTAGGACTTCTTGCTGATGTTTCAGATCAGATCAGCGATCTTGGTGGAGCGCTTTCAGATGCAGCTGTTAAGGGTGCAACAAACCCTGCAGATGGAAAGCAGTACATCATCCCAACAACGTATTACCCATGGGGTCTTCACTACCGCAAGTCAATGGTGAAGGATCTTGGTCTTGATCCAGAAGCGATCAACACATGGGATGACTTCGTTAAGTTGATGACACTTACAAAGAAGAAGGGCCTCGTTGCATACTCAATGGGCGCTAAGGGTGGCTGGGAAGCAATGGGTACATTCGATATCCTCAATGCTCGTGTAAACGGATACCAGTTCCACATCGACCTTCTCAACGGTAAGGAAAAGTGGACAGACGCGAAGACTCAAGAAACATTCAAGTACTTCGCAGAGCTCGTTCCATTCATGAACACAAACTTCATGGATATTTCATGGGATGGCTGCCGCGATCTTCTTCTTCAGAAGAAGGCTGGAGCAATGATGATGGGTTCTTGGTTCGCCAATGACTTCAAGGCTTCTTCACAGGCAGATTACGACGATCTATGGATCGTTCCATTCCCAGAAATCAATCCTGCATACGGTATCGACACAATTGATGCACCACTTGATGGTATTTCAGTTGCTGCTAACGGCAATAACGTCGAAGGCGGAAAGGATCTCGCTAAGTTCTGGGGATCTAAGGAAGGTATTGAAGCTGCGATTGCTGGTGGAGACACAAGCATCTACGTTTCAAAGGACTTCGATACATCAGGATATGACGCATTTAACAAGCAGAAGCTCAACGTTCTCGGTGCAGCAAAGAACATCATGTTCTTCGCAGACCGCGATAGCCGTGGTGACTTCGCAGGACCAATCCTTGGACCAGCTCTTCAGAACTTCTTGAAGAACCCTAAGGATGTTAACAAGATCCTCGAAAACACCCAGGCGCAATGGGATGCACTACCAGCACTTTAATTTCTAATTAACGTTGTTGTTAATTATTAGTTAAACGTGTAGATTTCAGTTATGAAGACGGCGGCTACGGAAGTAAAAAATCGTAGCCGCCGTTCTCTTTCCAAAGCAGATCGCTTCACTCTCTCAGCATTCGTTGGAATCCCAACCTTCTTGCAGATTATTCTTCTCTGGGTTCCAGCAGTTGTAACAATTATTCTTTCCTTCACTTACTGGAACGGTGTCCGCCTCTCAGATATCAAATGGGCAGGCCTTTCTAACTATCGCAATATCTTCTTTGATAACCCAATCTTCTATGAAGCGCTCAAGAACAATGCGCTCTGGCTCTTGTGGTTCATCGTTATCGCAACACCGCTTGGAATCTTGCTCGCATACCAAATTGATCGTCAGATCAAGGGCCACAAGATTTATGAATCTATCTACTACTTGCCAGTGGTGCTCTCACTTGCTGTAATCGGAATTATCTGGAACTTCATGCTCCAGCCTGGTGGTTTCGTTCAGGGCCTCATGGGTCGCGATATTGGAAATGCGATTTCCATTTGGGGTAACGACAGCATCAATACCTATGTAATCCTCGGTGTGGCTTCTTGGCGCCATATCGGTTACATCATGCTTCTCTATTTATCAGGCCTGAAATCTGTCGATCCAGCCCTTCGTGAAGCAGCTGCGATGGATGGCGCGACAGAGTGGCAGATCTTCCGCAAGATCATCTTGCCAACGATGCAGCCTGTAAACATCATCATTATTGTGATTACTCTGATCGAATCGCTCCGTGCCTTCGACCTGGTTTACATCATCTACGGAAGTCCAACAATCTTCCCGTTGCTCAACCTTCTTGTTTTCCAGAACTTTGCCGGTCAGGGAATCTCAATGAAGGGTGCCGCTTATGCGGTCATCCTCTTGCTTCTCTGTATCGTCCCAATCATTACCTACCTCCGCGTAGTCTTTAAAGAGGATCTCAAATGAGTTCAGGAATCGTTCAGGACGCTGCGTATAAGAATAAGCAGAAGCGCAAAGACTTCTTCATCTCACTCTTTATCGGAATCTTTGCAATTGTTTGGATCTTCCCAATTCTTTGGACTGTCTGGACTTCACTTCGTCCATATAGCGAAATCATTCGAAACGGTATCTTCTCTTGGCCAGAGCGTCTGACGTTAGATAACTATGTCAACGCTATTCAAGAGATGAATATCGGTCAGTATCTTTTGAACTCATTGATCGTGACTATTCCTTCAGTGATTCTCACCCTCTTCTTTGGCTCGCTCATCGCCTTCGTTGTTACTCGCTACAACTTCAAATTTAACTTGTGGCTCCTGCTCGTATTCACAGCAGGCAATATGCTTCCAATCGTTCTTACCTATATCCCAGTCTTCTGGTTATTCCTCTGGATCGGCGATCTCTTTGGTAACCGAAACCTGATTTATAACAATTACGCAGGTTTGATTCTTGTCCACGTTGGCTTCCAGGTGGGCTTTGCTACCTTCGTATTGTCTTCTTACATGAAGACAATCCCTAAGGAAATTTCAGAGTCAGCAAAGGTTGATGGAGCAAACGTCTTCCGTCACTACTGGAATGTAATCCTTCCACTTCTACGCCCAGCGTTAGCTGCGCTCAGCGTTTTGATGACAACATGGATTTACAACGAATTCTTCTGGGCTTTGGTGCTTATGTCAGATGATTCAAAGCGCCCGATTACATCCGCGCTGCGTCGTCTGCAAGGTCAATACGTTACAGACTTTAACTTGCTTGCAGCTGGTGCAATTATCGCTGCCGCACCGACAGTGATTCTCTTCCTGGTGATGCGCAAGCAATTTGTATCTGGTCTTACCCTCGGTTCAACCAAGGGTTAATGGCGAGCTCTTAGAGAGCTCTATGGTCAATCAAAATACAGCGGTCCATCACAACTGTCATACCTGCTTCATGGGCCTTCTCTGCGACCTCTTCATTTCGAATTCCAAGTTGTAACCAGATTGCTTTTGCTCCAACATCAAGTGCACTTTCAAGAACGCTCATGCAATCTTCAGGTTTTCTAAAGACATCAACAATTTCGATAGCAACTGGAATATCAGCAAGACTTTTGTAGGCAGGCAATCCAAAGAGAGAATCAAGCGCTGGATTAACGAAGTAGAGCTCGTATTCGGATGATTCATGTAGATACTTGGCAACACCAAAACTAGGACGATCGGGCTTATCTGATATCCCAACGATGGCCACAGTCTTTGCAGTCTTCAGCAGTTCAGTGCGTTCTTGGGCAGTGGCTTCATATGAGCTCATGTTGAGAGTCTAGGTCAGCTCATTAAGCGCGTAAACTTAAGCACACCATGGTTAAGAGATTCATCAAGCTATTTACCGATCGCAAGTACTGGGTGCGCCAAATCCTCGTTGCTGGACTCGCGGGCGGAACTGCCTGGGTAGTGGGCGATCTCCTGGTGAAAAATGGCGGGCTGGTAGCGGCCATTGTCTCTACCTTGAGTATTCGGATATCTCTCCATAAATCTCTTCGCGAAGGGTTTGGCCAAATAGTAGGAACGGCCATCGGCGCCGGTGTTGCCCTCTTAACTGTCTCGCTCTTTGATTTTGGCTTTCTTGCCGTTGGTACCACGATCATTCTTTGTGCGGTAGTTGCGAGAGCACTTCACCTTGGAGAAGTCGCATCAGTTAACGTTCCAGTTACCGCACTCATTGTTATTGGCCCAGGACTTTCAGAATCAACTGCAACCCATCGATTGCAATCAACTCTCATCGGTGCAGCTATAGCAATCTTCTTCTCATATTTCTCGCACCCTAAGACACCTGTAGATCGGGCACGTGAACAGATTCGCAACGTCAGCACAAAGGCAGCAGCGCTACTTGCTGAGATGTCTGAAGGGGTTGCAGCTGGATACACCCAACAAGCAGCTGGTAAGTGGTTAGCTCGTGCCCGTCTATTGGTCGAAGAAGTTCCTGCGATACGTGCGCAATCTGTTGAAGCTCGTGGTCATGCGCGCTGGTTTCCTACTGCAGAAAAGGACGTTGCAGAGGATGTCTATACCGAAGGTATTGTTACCGAACATACAGTTGTGCAGATCCGCGTTATTTCTCGAACACTCTTCGATGCCGCTGTCGAAGGTGGTATCGCTGATTCAGTAAAGAAGCAGGTCGCCGTCGCGCTCTCAGCTGCAAGTTATGCAATCTCTGTTCATATAGAAAAGCCAGATGACATCGCTGACTTTGGACCTACTCCAACAGATGATGCCCGTGAGGCAGGTTCGGCCCTTGCCGAAACCTTGATTGAAGATGGAACTGATATAGATCAAGAACAGATAGTCCGAGGACTTTCTATCGTCTCCAATATCGGAATCATCGCTGACTCACTGGATCACAATTCACCCGCCCTGCGCGATGTGGTGACGCCAGATGAGCCAGCCCAAGCCAAGGTCATGGCGGTCTCTCCGATAGACCAGACCAGCAACCTCTGGAAGAAGCTCAAGCGGGCGACTCGGAAGTACTTCTAGGCACCAACCCTGATTTCCTTAATACCCCCCGGGGTATGCTATATTTTCGCCATAGGCTACAAAAACTATGGAGGAATAGAGAATGTGCTCACGAGTTATCTGTAATACATGCAAGAAGAACACCTGGTCGGGCTGCGGCCAGCATATTGACGAAGCACTCGCTGGTGTCCCTGCTGATCAAATCTGTAAGTGCTAACTAATGGCATCTAAGAAAGTTGCCCACGTCCTTGAGGATGAGGCTCAAGTAGAAGCAATCATTAAGCGAATTAAGCGCGCACAAGGCCAGTTAGGTGCCGTTGCCCGAATGCTTGAAGAAGGCCGTAATTGCGAAGAAGTCATCACTCAGATGTCTGCTGTTTCCAAGGCGGTCAATACAGCAGCTTTTACTCTCATTTCAGCAAGCCTCAAAGAATGTCTTATTGAAGGCAAATCAAATAATGAGGAAGTAACCGCACAGCTTCAAAAACTATTTTTAACTTTGGCATAAGGAGAAAGAATGAAGAAAGTATTTGCAGTACTAGCAGCTAGCGCACTATTTCTAACTGGATGTGGCGAAGCCGCTGCAACAAACCTTGGTGCAGTTGATTTCCAGAAGAAGACACAAGAAGCAGGCGTTGTGATTCTTGATGTTCGCACACCAGCAGAATTCGCGGCAGGCCACCTTGAAGGTGCGATCAACATTAACGCGGAAGGCGCGACCTTTGCGGGCGATATTGAAAAGCTCGATAAGAACGCTGAATACGCTGTTTACTGCCAGAGCGGTCGCCGTTCAGGTAATGCTGTCTCAGCTATGAAGGATGCGGGTTTTACCAAGCTAACAAACCTCTCAAGCGGAATTCAAGACTGGTACAACTCAGGTCTACCGATAGTGACCGAGTAACAAAATAACATCAGGCAACTTATAGCAAATTGAAATTAGTAATGTAAATAACCACTAAGGAGATAAAAAATGTGTTCAAGAACTACGTGTCGTAAGTGTGGAAAGCCAACATGGTCTGGCTGCGGAAACCACATTGAGATTGCCCTCAAAGGCGTAAGCAAGGCAGACCGTTGCCAGGGTCACCAGAATGATCCAAAGGAACCAGGCTTCTTTAGCAAGATGTTTGGCAAGAAGTAATGCCAGTAGTCAATGTAAAGAGCGCTGAATTTGAAGAGCTCATCACCAAAGGCGGAACTGTCTTTGTTGATTTCTGGGCAGAGTGGTGTGGTCCGAGCAAGATGTTTGGACCTGTCTACGAAAAGGTTTCGACAAGCTTTCCAGATATCACCTTTGCAAAGGTTGATACCGAAGCCGAGCGCGAGATCGCAGCAGCAGCGGGAATCACATCTATTCCAACTTTGATGGCATTTCGTGATGGAGTTCTTCTCTACCGCGAAGCTGGTGCCCTTCCAGAGCCTGCATTTAAGCAACTTGTTGATGAGGTGCTTGCAGTAAATATGGAGGAAGTTCACGCAGAGATCGCCAAGACGGCGAAGTAGTAGTCCTTAGGTGGGATAAGGTTTAGAAATGAAAGCAATCCAGATCGAATCATTCGGTGGCCCTGATGTAATGAAGTATGTAGAGCTTCCGGATCCGGTTGCAGGCAAGGATGAAGTTCTTCTTGATGTCACCGCTGTTGGCATTAACTATGCCGACACCCACCAGACAGAGAATAGCTATCTATCACCACAGACCCTTCCGATGGTTCCTGGAATCGAAGTCGTTGGAACATTTAACGGCAAGCGCTATCTTGCAAGCGTTTCATCTGGGGGATATGCCCAGAAGGCAGTGGCACATTCATCGGTAATGTTCCCAATTCCTGATTCAGTCACAGACGAGCAAGCGCTCTGCATGTTGGTTCAAGGATCAACTGCTTGGCACCTTCTGAAAACAATGGGCAATCTTCAGAAAGGCCAATCAGTAGTCGTGCATGCTGCGGCTGGCGGAGTAGGAACCATTGCAATTCAATTGGCAAAGCTCTGGGGTGCAAAAGTTATTGCAGTCACTTCATCGGGTGCAAAGAATGAACTTGCTAAATTACTCGGAGCTGATGAAGTAGTTGATGCAAATGCAGCAGATCTCAAAGGTGCAATTCGCCAAGCAAATGGTGGTCGCGGTGTTGATCTCATCCTTGAGATGGTTGGCGGCACAACATTTGATCAAAGCCTAGAATCACTCACAAATTTCGGAAAGATCATCACATTTGGAATGGCTTCACGCACTGCACCTCAACCAGTACACCCAGGTGCATTGATGCATGGCTCAAAGACAATTTCAGGCTTCTGGCTTGCGAATTGTTTTGGAAGTAAAGAGATGATGAACGATGTCATCGCAGAACTTTTTGCATTGATCGCTGATGGAAAATTGAAGCCGGTTATTGGAGCCACCTATCCATTAAGCCAAGCAGCTGATGCTCATAAGGCTATGCTCGCCCGTCAGACAACGGGCAAGATTGCCCTCAATCCTGCGCTCTAAAGCGCAGACTTCTAGAGCGATTTTTCACTTTTCGTTCTAAGCCCTAGACTTCGACCTCTACCAGCGCCCCCCTAGCTCAGTCGGTAGAGTGTTTCCATGGTAAGGAAAAGGTCACCGGTTCGATTCCGGTGGGGGGCTCGCAGTACAGCTTGATACAACTTCATAGTTTTATCCCGGGCGGGGTAGCTCAGCTTGGTAGAGCAAGCGGCTCATAATCGCTGTGTCGTGGGTTCAAATCCCGCCTCCGCTACAAGAAGAAAATGCAGGGCAAGATGGGTGAATTCCAGCGCGGATTTCACCAATAAGCGGTGCTCAGGTAATCTGAGCCCACACAATCACGAAGGAGTAACACCATGGCAAGCAAGAGCGCGGACGTTCGTCCAAAAATCACCATGGCATGCGTTGATTGCAAAGAGCGTAATTACATTACAAAGAAGAACCGCCGCAACGATCCAGACCGCATGGAACTCAAGAAGTTCTGTCCACGTTGCAAGTCTTCAACACTTCACCGCGAAACTCGCTAATGCTCAGCCCCGATTCCGTCGGGCGTACCTTCGCTGGTACAGAATCAATCACTGTTTCACAATCTGAAATCGATGCCTTCTGCGCTGTTATTGGCGAAACCGATACAACGGTTGCACCCCCAACTTTTTCAATTCGCATCACCTTAGATCAATCACAATCCCTCCTTTCCAATCCAGAGATTGGCCTTGATTGGACTCGCGTAGTTCATGGCGATCAGAAGTTCGATATTAAGCGCCCGATAAAAGCTGGCGACACTTTCACGTGCTCTTCAACGATTGAAAGCGCTCGCGTTGCCGCCGGCAATGAAATCGTCACAGTTCGCTCTGACCTATTTTCCGGAACAGAGCTCGTGGTCTCTACCTGGTCTACCTTGGTGGTGCGCGCATGATTGAGGTCGGCACCCAACTTGAAGAGATGGTCTTCTATCTCGATCGCGCGCTCTTGAAGGCGTATGCAGATGCATCGGGAGATCAAAACCCTATCCATCAAAATGAAGAGTTCGCGCTCTCTGTCGGACTTCCAAATGTCATTGCACACGGAATGTTGACGATGGCACTTGCTGGAAAGTACATCTCTGATTTTGCTGGAGGTTCTGCAAAGGTTCTTGAATTCGGTGCTCGCTTTACCAAGCCTGTCATTGTTCCTGCCGGCGAGAAAGTTGATCTCACGGTCAGCGCAGTTGTTACAGATGTCGCAGATGGAAAAGCATCTCTTACCCTCAGCGCTACATCTGCGGGAGTAAAGGTCCTTGGAATGGCAAAGGCAGTTGTGCAGATATGAGCGCACCAGATGAAGTTCACGAATTAGCAAAGGCTCGGCTACAAGCTCGTGCAGAGAAGAACTTTGCGCTTTCAGATCAGCTCCGCGATGAGATAGCGGCAAAGGGGTTTGAAATCCTTGATGGGGCAGGTGGGTATGAACTTCGTCCCCGTAAGCGCTTTCCGGTCTATGAATCTACCCGCGATATCAAGAGCATTAACTCAGGCAAATACGAGATAACTGTTGCAATGATCATCGATGGCTTTCTCGAGGATGCCGTCGTAACAATCAAGAGCATCAAGGCGCACAGCCAATGCGCGGTAGTTGCTCTCGTAATAGGCGAGCCAGGACCGCTCGTAGATTGCCTCGATGCCCGCACTTCTATCGTGCAAGTGAATGAGAATTTTGGTTGGGGCGAGAATGCCAATGCACTATTGAAGAATGTAACAAGTGATTACATAGTGATTATGGATCCTTCTACTCGCTTTACGGGCGATGCAATTACACCGGTGTTGGAAGAACTCAAAAAGCGCGAATACGCAGCAGTTGGTTGGCGAGGCGGGCTTATCAATATTGATGATGAATGGCGCAGCGTTGACGATAAAGGTCATGGCGAAGTCGATGTTCTCTTTAGCTACTTTATGGGTCTACATCGTGAAGATGCCTTGGCAGTACGCGGCTTTAGCAATCGAGCCATTTATTACCGTAACGCCGACATTGAATTCTCACTCAATCTTCGCCACTCAAATGGTCGATTACTTCAGCTAGATCTTCCTCTCGAGCAAGATCGCCACCACGGCTATCACGACACAGATGCTGACTACCGCGATGCTCAGTCGAAGAAGAATTACGACCGCATATTGGAGAAGTACCGCGGAAAAGAAGCGATACTCAGCCCGCGCAGGTAAGGCCAGTAACAGGTAACCTTGAACCATGGCTGATCTACGCGACTACACATCACTTCGCGTAGGAGGTCCTGCCGAGAAGTTCGTTGAGGTTGGCACAGAATCCGAGATCATCGCTGCAATTGAAGCAGCGGGAGATTCACCGGTATTGATTATCGGCGGTGGCACCAACGTCCTGATTTCAGATAAAGGCTTTGAAGGAACAGTTATCCGCATCGTCAATCACTCGCTTCAATCAGAGATTGATGCATGTAGCGGCGCCACGTTAACTATCGGCGCTGGCGAAAACTGGGATGACTTCGTAGCGACAACCATCGAACGTGGTTTTGCTGGCCTTGAAACCCTTAGTGGAATTCCTGGAACAGTGGGCGCTGCTCCTATCCAAAATATCGGTGCATATGGCCATGAGGTTTCAGAGTTCATTACACGAGTACGCACCTACGATCGCGTAGCTAAAGAGATCAAAACCTTCACCAATGAGCAGTGTGACTTCTCATACCGAAATTCATACTTCAAGGCACACCCAGGTAAGTACGTAATTCTCGATGTTCAATTCCAGATTCGCATTGGTGAGTTGTCTAACCCAATCACCTATGCAGAGTTGGCCAAGAAGCTTGGCATAAACGTTGGTGAAAAAGCTCCTGTCATTGCTACCCGCAAAGCTGTCTTAGATCTACGTGGCGCAAAGGGAATGCTCTTAAATCCTAATGATCAAGATTCTTGGTCAGCTGGTTCTTTCTTTACCAATCCAATCGTCTCTGCAGAAATCGCCGCACATCTTCCAGAAGGCGCACCTCAATGGCCAACATCAGATGGTCGAGTTAAGACAAGTGCTGCTTGGCTGATTGAAAATGCCGGCGTTCATAAAGGTGATGCAGTGGGAGGTGCAAGAATCTCAACAAAGCATGTGCTTGCACTCACCAATTCTGGAGATGCAACTGCTGAAGATATTGCTGCCCTTGCAAAGAGCGCGCAGAAGTCAGTCTATGAAAAGTTTGGAATTACTTTAGAGGCTGAGGTAAATCTTGTTGGAGTTACTCTGTAAGTAGCTTCTTGATTCGCCCGATACCTTCGACGATATCGTCATCGCTCGTTGCATATGAGAAGCGAAGGTATCCAGATGGTCCGAATGCTTCTCCAGGAACTGCTGCAACCTCAACTTCTTCAAGAATAATCGTTGCAAGCTCTGCCGATGTAGTGGCCACCTTGCCGCGAATTGTCTTGCCAAGTGCGCCCTTTACCGATGGATACACATAGAAGGCTCCTTGCGGAGTTGGGCATTCAAACCCTGGAATCTCATTGAGAAGATTAACGATGAGCTTGCGGCGACGATTAAATGCTTCGCCCATGGCATGTACTGCATCGAGATTTCCAGTCAACGCTGCAATAGCTGCGCGCTGTGAAACATTGGAAACGTTAGAAGTCATATGTGATTGAAGATTGGTAGCCGCCTTGATGACATCCTTAGGACCAATCATCCAGCCAACGCGCCACCCTGTCATTGCATATGTCTTTGCTACGCCATTGATGATGATGCAGGTATCAGCAAGACCTGGAACCAAGACAGGCAGTGATGGAGCAGTGGCACCGTCATAGAGAAGGTGTTCGTAAATTTCATCAGAGATAACCCAGATATTGTTCTTCAGCGCCCATTCGCCAATCGCCTTTACCTGTTCTGGTGAATACACAGAACCGGTTGGGTTTGATGGAGAGCAAAATAGGAGCGCCTTAGTCTTTCCAGTGCGAGCAGCCTCTAGCTGTTCCACGGTAACTAGGTAGTTCTGAGTTTCATCTGCAAAAATCTCGACGCTCTTGCCGCCAGCAAGTTTGATTGCTTCAGGATATGTTGTCCAAAATGGTGATGGAAGAAGTACTTCATCACCTGGATCAATAATGGATGCAAAAGCTTGATAGACAGATTGCTTTCCGCCATTAGTGACAAGAACCTGGTCTGCTGTGATCTCATAATTCGAATCGCGCTTTGTCTTTGCAACGATCGCATCACGCAATTCAGGTAGCCCTGGTGTTGGTGTGTAGCGATGATTTGCAACTACCTTCGTTGCAGCAGCGGCAGCCTCGACGATGTAATCAGGAGTCGGAAAATCTGGCTCACCAGCTCCGAAGCCGATAACTGGTCGACCAGCTGCCTTGAGGGCCTTGGCCTTGGCATCGACTGCCAATGTGGCTGATTCTGCGATTGCTGCGATTCGTGCGGAGATTCTGCTCATGAGCGTAAGTCTGCACTATTTTCACCGCTCAAGGCGCCCGAGGCGAAAAAGGCCAGTTTTACTCTGGAAGGCCCTTGCGCTTACACTTCGACGCTCACGATGGATTTCTTCCTCGCCTTGGCGCGCCTGAAAATTCGTTGCGAAGGGCAGTAGCTCAATTGGCTAGAGTTGCCGTCTCCAAAGCGGCCGGTTGGGGGTTCGAGTCCCTCCTGCCCTGCAAGATGTTTTACAAGAGAACGACTAGAGAGAAAAGGATCAGCAATGACTGATGCAGTAGAAAGCACCGAGGAGAAACTCGGCATTTTTGCGCGCGTTGGACTTTTCTACCGCCAAGTTCTTTCAGAGCTCAAGAAGGTTGTATGGCCAACACGAAATATGTTGACTACTTATACAGCCGTTGTTCTCGTATTCGTTTCGTTCATTATCGCTGTTGTCTCCATTATCGACTTTGTACTTACCAAGGTCGTCTTCTGGGTATTCGGTTAAGGGGAAGACACAGATGACTGAAGAGACAACAATCAATTCTGGAACTCCAGATGCATTTGAAGCAGCCCTTGCTGCCAATGCTGAAGATATTGCCCATCCAGAACTAGCTGCAGCTGAAGAAGTTATCGAAGCTCCAGCAGCTCCTGTCGATGATCTCGCGCTCGCAAGCGATGAAGATGGCGATATCGAATCTGATGAGAATGACCCAAATGCAGAATTCCGTCGCACACTGCGCGCAGCTGTTGGCGACTGGTATGTAATCCACTCATACGCTGGATACGAGAAGAAGGTAAAGGGCAACCTTGCCAACCGTATTCACACTCTCAACATGGAGGAGTACATCTTCCAGATTGAAGTTCCAGAAGAAGAAATCACCGAAATCAAGAATGGTCAGCGCAAGCAGGTTAAGCGCAACATCTATCCAGGTTATGTTCTTGTTCGCATGGATCTCACCGATGAGTCTTGGTCTGTAGTTCGCAACACTCCTGGCGTTACAGGATTCGTTGGAAATGCACATAACCCAAGCCCGCTCAGCATGGATGAAGTAGAGAAGATTCTTGCTCCACGTCCAGTCAAGAAGGCTGACAAGGCAGATATGAAGTTTGTTGATTTCGAAGTTGGCGAATCAGTCACCGTTATGGATGGCCCATTTGCAACGCTTCCTGCATCAATCTCAGAGATCATGCCAGAGCAGGCAAAGCTCAAGGTATTGGTATCCATCTTCGGTCGCGAGACTCCAGTAGAACTTTCATTCAACCAAGTACAGAAGCTTTAAGAAACCGAAATTTAAGAAAACGATAAGGAAAAGAGAAAAAAATGGCACCAAAGAAGAAGGCCACCGGATTCATCAAGTTGCAGATTCAGGCTGGCGCAGCAACACCTGCTCCACCAGTAGGTCCTGCGCTCGGTCAGCATGGTGTCAACATCATGGAGTTCGTCAAGGCATACAACGCTGCGACTGAATCACAAAAGGGCCAGATCGTTCCAGTAGAAATCACTGTCTACGAGGATCGCTCATTCACATTTATTACAAAGACTCCTCCAGCATCACGCCTCATCCTTAAGGCTGCTGGAATCGAAAAGGGATCAGCTATCCCTCACAAGAACAAGGTTGCAAACATCACCATGGCTCAGGTCAAGGAGATTGCTACAACAAAGATGGACGATCTCAACGCAAATGACATCGACGCAGCAGCGTTGATCATTGCTGGAACAGCACGTTCAATGGGAATCACAGTCAGCGCATAGTTGACTGTAAAAAGTAAGTTTCTTCTTCTCACCGTGAGAAGAAGATGTGGGAGAACCGCGCTGGTTCGCTAACCACAACCGCTAGCTTGTAGAAATACAAGAAAGAAGGAAGAAATGAAGCGCTCAAAGAAGTACACAGAAGCAGCAGCAAAGGTCACTAAGGACCACCTCTACACGCCTCTTCAGGCAGTAACACTTGCTAAAGAGACATCAACAACTAAGTACGACTCAACTGTTGAAGTTGCTGTTGTTCTTGGTGTTGACCCAAAGAAGGCTGATCAAGCAATCCGCTCAACAGTTAACTTGCCACACGGCACAGGAAAGACTGCTCGCGTATTGGTATTCGCAAACGGAGAACGCGCTGAAGAAGCTCGCGCAGCCGGTGCAGATATCGTCGGTGGCGATGAGCTCATCGACGAAGTATCAAAGGGCCGTCTTGACTTCGATGCAGTTGTTGCAACACCAGATTTGATGGCCAAGGTTGGTCGTCTAGGTAAGGTTCTTGGAACACGTGGTTTGATGCCAAACCCAAAGACAGGAACAGTTACAACCGATGTAACTAAGGCAGTAAATGACATCAAGGGCGGAAAGATTGAATTCCGCGTTGATAAGAATTCAAACCTTCACTTCATCATCGGTAAGTCATCATTTACAGCAGAGCAGCTTGCAGAGAACTACGCAGCAGCTCTCGATGAAATCATGCGTGTTAAGCCAAACTCTTCAAAGGGTCGCTACATTCAGAAGGCTGTCGTTTCAACAACGATGGGACCTGGAATCGCTGTAGATCCAAACCTCACACGCGAACCATCAGCTAACTAATACTTAATCGCTTTAACTAGATAAAGGCTCCGGTTAATTCCGGGGCCTTTATCTGTTATCTTCATTAGTATTGACTCATGGCATCTGTAGTTGAAACCGCACCTCTAGTTCTTGATGTTGGTGTCGTTCTATTTGCTGCAGCATCTAGCGGATTGCTCGCAAGAAAAGTTGGGTTACCTGCGATAGTGGGTTATCTACTTGCAGGTCTCTTGGTCTCACCATTTACCCCCGGCTTTGTTGCAGATAGCAATCAGATCGCACTCTTGGCAGATATCGGCGTTGTCTTACTTCTCTTTGAAGTAGGAATCGAAATTGATCTCAATCGAATCCGCAAGAAGCACAGTGCCCTACTCTGGGCATCTCCCGCTCAGGTAATCCTCGGCACTGTCATTGGCACAGGTGTATTCCTACTCCTTGATATTCCGCTCTTCGGTGCATCTTTACTCGCTTTGTCTCTAGCAATGTCATCGAGCGTGGTGATCGTAAACATCACTCGAAGTAGGCGTAGGACAACAAGCGTTGCCACAGAAGATGCCCTCTTAGGGTGGAGCGTTCTCCAAGACATTACCGGAGTGACTGTCGCTGCAATTCTTATCGCACTCTTTAGCAAAGAGAATGAGTCACCTGCTGCGGCGCTATTAGGTTTAGTTGGCTTTATTGCGACAGCGTTTATCGCGTCTAAGCTCTTGCCATACTTGCTTAAAGCAATTCGCTGGGAGAGCGATTTGTTCTTGATTTACTCAGTAGCTTTTGGTCTAACTATTGCAGCACTTGGCACCGTCTTATTCGATATTCCAATGGCATTGGCCAGCTTCGTTGCTGGACTTGCCATCAATCAAAGTAGCGACACAGATGGAGTTCGTAAGGCAGTCTTGCCCTTCCGAGATCTATTCCAAGTTCTCTTCTTTGTTGTCATCGGTAGCTTGGTCCAACCAGCGCTCATCCTTGATGCGCTGCCATTTGCCCTGATCCTTCTCGCACTCATGGTTCTACTCAAAACTGTTCCCGCATATCTTTTCTCTCGATTTGGAAAGATTGGCGACAGCAGTGGCCAGTTATCAATTGGCTTAAGCCAAGTCGGCGAGTTCTCTTTCGTGCTGGGTAGCACCGCCTTAGCAGCGGGTGCTTTAACGAAGGTTCAATTCACCGGGGTCCTGTTGGCGGTCATCATTTCTATTATCTGCTCAACCCTATTGGTACGCCGGGCGAGCAGGATTTCACGCTCAATTTGACCCTCTAGCTGGCCGCCCCGTAACCTACGGGCATAACCAAAGACCGCAGGTCTGAACTCGCAAGAGTGAAGATAATTGAGGAATCTCAGCCCGCGTAGGTGTTCACATTAATCCGTGCGCATTTACGCGTCACGGATTTTTCTTTTTATGCGGTCGTAAACAAAACCGGAAAGGTGAACCGAATGGCTCGCCCAGATAAAGCAGCAGCAGTTGCTGAACTGACAGAAGATTTCAAGTCAGCTACTGCTACATACCTCACCGAATACCGCGGTCTAACCGTGACTTCGATGAAGCAGCTACGTCGTTCTCTTGGTTCTGAAACCAAGTACAGCGTCGTAAAGAACACACTTACAAAGATTGCAGCAAAGAACGCTGGCGTAGACATCTCTGATGATCTACTTGCTGGTCCGTCAGCGCTTGCATTCATTAAGGGCGATGCAATCGATGCAGCTCGTAACCTCAAGAACTTCCAGAAGGAGAACCCACTTCTTGTTATCAAGGGTGGAATCTATGAAGGAAAGTTTGTTACAGCAGCAGAGATCATGAAGCTTGCGGACCTCGAGTCTCGCGAAGTACTTCTTGCAAAGCTTGCTGGTGCAATGAAGGGATCGCTTGCTAAGGCAGCGCGTTCATTCGATGCACTTCGCATCAAGATGGAAGCAGTGTCCGGACCAACTTCGGAGAGTGCTAAGTCCGAGGTTCCAGCTCAGGCTGTGACTTCAGAAGATGTGGTTGAAACCGAAGTAGAAGCTGAGGCACCAGTTGCTGAAGCAGTAGTTACAGAAGAAGTTGTCGCTGAAGTTGCTGCAGAAGCAACAGATGCAGCAGAAACTCCAGCGGAATAAGAAAAGGAAAATACAAAAATGGCAAAGCTCTCACAAGCAGATTTGATGTCACAGTTCAAGGAAATGACACTTGTCGAACTCTCAGAGTTCGTAAAGGCATTTGAAGAAGAATTCGATGTAACAGCAGCAGCACCAGTTGCAGCAGCAGGCGGCGGCGCAGCTGCAGCAGGCGGCGCAGCTGAGGCACAGGATGAGTTCACAGTTATCCTCGAAGATGCAGGTTCACAGAAGATTGCGGTTATCAAGGAAGTACGTAACCTCAACTCTGCACTTGGTCTTAAGGAAGCTAAGGATCTCGTCGATGCAACTCCAGCTACCCTTCTTGAGAAGGCAAACAAGGAGACAGCAGAGAAGGCAAAGGCAGCTCTCGAAGCAGCTGGCGCAAAGGTCACACTTAAGTAAGTTCAATCAAAAAAGCCCGGTCCCCTCGTGGGGCCGGGTTTTTTTATCCCCAAATGACAGACAAGCGAGGGGATTTAGGTATATAAGGGGCCGGTTTGCCTCCCCCGGGGGTGAGCCGATACTCTTTCCCTTCGCATATTTTCTACTTGAGGGTCTTTGCATATAGCGGCGGCGACCTTCATGTTGTGCGTTCCCAATTTAATTAATAATTAAATGAACTTTGTCTGAAAGGACATCTCTTGGCCGCGAAAAAGAGTTCAACAGCACCCCGTCGTATTTCGTTCGCAAAAATCCGTGAACCCCTAGAAGTTCCTAACCTCCTAGCGCTGCAAGTTGAAAGCGTTGACTGGTTGTTGGGTAACGAGCTCTGGCGTTCACGTGTTGCGGAGACAACCAACACCAATCGAGGAGAGATTCCTTCGAAGTCAGGTTTGGAAGAAATCTTTGAAGAGATTTCACCAATCGAAGATTTCCAGGGAACGATGTCACTGTCATTCCGTGACCATCGCTTCGAGCCACCTAAATATTCAATCGAAGATTGCAAAGAGCGCGATATGACATACGCGCAGCCACTCTTCGTGACTGCAGAATTCACAAATAACGAGACTGGTGAAATTAAGTCACAGACAGTCTTCATGGGTGACTTCCCTGTAATGACACCACGCGGAACTTTCGTAATTAACGGAACAGAGCGCGTTGTTGTTTCACAGATCGTCCGTTCACCTGGTGTGTACTTCGAACGCCAGATCGAAAAGACTTCAGATAAAGATGTATTTACTTCAAAGATCATCCCAAGCCGCGGCGCTTGGCTTGAATTCGAAGTTGATAAGAAAGACCTCGTCGGTGTTCGTATCGACCGCAAGCGTAAGCAATCTGTAACTGTATTCCTCAAGGCTCTCGGTTGGACTGAAGAACAAATTCGTGAAGAGTTTGGTGACTTCGCTTCAATGATGGCAACACTTGATAAGGACACAGTTAAGACACAAGATGAAGCGCTTCTCGATATCTATCGCAAGATGCGCCCAGGTGAGCCTCCTACAAAGGAAGCTGCACAGAACCTCATTGAGAACCTTTACTTCAATCCAAAGCGTTACGACTTGGCCAAGGTTGGTCGCTTTAAGGTTAATAAGAAGCTCGGTCTTGATCTAGAGCTTTCACAGAGCATGCTCTCAATTTCAGATATCGTCGCAACACTTCGCTACCTCGTAGCGTTGCACCGCGGCGATCTCACAATGGATTACGGCCGCGAAGTTCGCGTAGAGAAGGACGATATCGATCACTTCGGTAACCGTCGTCTACGCACAGTTGGCGAGCTCATCCAGAACCAGGTTCGTATCGGACTTTCACGTATGGAACGTGTTGTTCGCGAACGTATGACTACACAAGATGTCGAAGCGATCACTCCACAGACATTGATCAACATCCGTCCGGTTGTTGCATCAATCAAGGAGTTCTTCGGAACATCTCAGTTGTCACAGTTCATGGACCAGACAAACCCACTTTCAGGCCTCACACACAAGCGTCGTCTTTCAGCACTTGGACCTGGTGGTCTCTCACGTGACCGCGCGGGCTTCGAAGTTCGTGACGTTCACCCATCTCACTACGGACGTATGTGTCCAATCGAAACTCCAGAAGGTCCAAACATCGGACTTATTGGTTCGCTTGCAACATATGCACGTGTAACAGCATTCGGATTTATCGAAACTCCTTATCGCAAAGTTGTTAAAGGCAAGGTCACCGATCAGGTGGATTACCTAACAGCTGACGAGGAAGACGAGCACATCATTGCTCAGGCAAATGCTCCACTTACAGCAGATAGCCACTTCGCAGAAGCACGCGTACTCGTACGTCGTCGCGGTGGCGAAGTTGAATACATCATCGCTGATGAAGTGGATTACATGGACGTTTCACCGCGTCAGATGGTTTCTGTTGCTACAGCAATGATTCCGTTCCTCGAGCACGATGATGCTAACCGCGCACTCATGGGTTCTAACATGATGCGTCAGTCAGTTCCATTGATGCGTGCAGAAGCTCCATTTATCGGTACCGGTATGGAATTCCGCGCAGCAGTCGATGCAGGCGATGTCGTTACAGCTACAAAGGCTGGCGTTGTCACTGAAGTTGCAGCTGACGAAGTTAAGGTCATGGGCGACGATGGCACTTACCAAACATATTCACTCGCTAAGTTCACACGCTCTAACCAAGGCACTTCATACAACCAGAAGGTTGTTGTTGCTGAAGGACAGAAGCTTGAAGTTGGCTCAGTAATTGCTGATGGACCATGTACACAAAACGGTGAAATGGCTCTCGGTAAGAACCTCCTCGTGGCATTTATGTCATGGGAAGGTCACAACTACGAAGATGCGATCATTCTTTCGCAGCGCCTCGTACAAGACGATGTTCTTACATCAATCCACATTGAGGAATACGAAGTAGATGCACGCGACACCAAGCTTGGTGCCGAAGAAATCACGCGCGATATTCCTAACGTTTCTGAAGAAGTTCTTGCAGATCTCGACGAGCGCGGAATCATCCGTGTAGGTGCAGATGTTGTACCTGGCGATATCTTGGTTGGAAAGGTAACTCCTAAGGGAGAAACTGAACTCACACCAGAAGAGCGTCTCCTCCGTGCAATCTTCGGTGAGAAGGCTCGCGAAGTTCGCGATACATCACTCAAGGTTCCACACGGTGAGTCAGGAAAAGTTATCGGCGTAAAGATCTTCGAATCTGAAGAAGGATACGAACTCCCAGCAGGAGTTAACCAATTGGTTCGCGTCTATGTTGCACAGAAGCGCAAGATCCAAGATGGTGACAAGCTCGCTGGTCGCCACGGTAACAAGGGTGTTATCTCAAAGATTCTTCCAGTTGAAGATATGCCATTCCTTGAAGATGGAACTCCAGTCGATGTTGTCTTGAACCCACTTGGTGTTCCAGGACGTATGAACGTCGGACAGGTTCTTGAAATGCACCTCGGTTGGGTTGCAAAGACAGGTTGGGATGTATCTGGTGTCTCTGAAGCGTGGGCAAACCACCTGAAGGAGATTGGCGCAGAAAAGGGCGCACCAGGAACCAACCTTGCAACTCCGGTCTTCGATGGTGCACTTGAAGATGAAATCTCAGGTCTGCTCTCATCAACTCTCGCTAACCGCGATGGAAATCAGTTGATTGGTCGTTCAGGAAAGGCTCGTCTATTCGACGGTCGTTCTGGCGAGCCATACCCAACTCCAATTTCAGTTGGATACATGTACATCTTGAAGCTCCACCACTTGGTAGACGACAAGATCCACGCACGTTCAACTGGTCCATACTCAATGATCACGCAGCAACCACTCGGTGGTAAGGCTCAATTCGGTGGTCAGCGATTTGGTGAAATGGAAGTGTGGGCACTTGAAGCTTACGGTGCTGCTTACACACTCCAAGAGTTGCTCACAATTAAGTCTGACGACGTCCTCGGTCGCGTCAAGGTTTACGAAGCCATTGTTAAGGGCGAAAACATTCCAGAACCAGGCATCCCTGAATCATTCAAGGTGCTTATTAAGGAAATGCAGTCACTCTGTCTCAATGTCGAAGTCCTCTCTTCTGAAGGTGTCGCAATTGAAATGCGCGACAACGATGAAGAAATTTTCCGTGCAGCTGAAGAACTAGGTATTAACTTGTCACGAGTTGAGCCTTCTTCTGTAGAAGAAGTTTAAGGAGCGAATCAAACATGTTAGATGTCAACTTCTTTGATGAACTACGAATCGGTCTCGCATCGGCTCAAAATATTCGTGATTGGTCTTTTGGCGAAGTAAAGAAGCCAGAGACAATCAACTACCGCACACTCAAGCCAGAGAAGGACGGACTCTTCGACGAGAAGATCTTCGGACCAACTCGTGACTGGGAATGTTATTGCGGTAAGTACAAGCGCGTTCGATTTAAGGGAATCATCTGCGAGCGTTGCGGTGTTGAAGTAACACGCGCAAAGGTTCGTCGCGAACGCATGGGTCACATCGAGCTTGCTGCTCCTGTAACTCACATCTGGTACTTCAAGGGTGTTCCATCACGCCTTGGTTACCTACTTGACCTTGCTCCAAAGGACCTCGAGAAGGTCATCTATTTCGCTGCTTACATGATCACAGAAGTTGATGCTGAAGCTCGCGATGAAGATATGCCACAGCTCGAGAAGAAGCTTGCTAACGATCGCAAGAAGATCGAAACAAAGCGTGATGTAGATCTTGATACACGCACCAAGAAGCTCGAGGCAGATATTGCTGAACTCGAAGCAGAAGATGCGAAGTCAGATGTAAAGCGCAAGGTTCGTGAATCTGCAGAGCGTGAGCTCAAGGCAATCCGCGAGCGTTCAGAGCGCGAGATCACACGTCTTGAAGATGTCTGGTCACGCTTTAAGAACCTCAAGGTTCAAGATCTTGAAGGAGACGAAAACCTCTACCGCGAAATGCGTGACCGTTACGGCATGTACTTCAAGGGAGATATGGGTGCTGCTGCAATTAAGAAGCGCCTTGAGACTTTCGACCTCGAGACAGAGCATGCAATGCTCACCGACCTTTCAGAAAATGGAAAGGGTGCAAAGAAGACTCGTGCTATCAAGCGCCTCAAGGTCGTCAATGCATTCATGACAACAAGCAACCACCCAGCATCAATGGTTCTCGATTGCGTACCGGTTATCCCACCTGATCTTCGCCCAATGGTGCAGCTCGACGGTGGACGCTTTGCGACTTCAGATCTCAACGATCTCTACCGCCGCGTTATCAACCGTAACAATCGTTTGAAGCGTCTTGCTGATCTCGGTGCTCCAGAAATTATCGTTAACAACGAAAAGCGTATGTTGCAGGAAGCTGTAGATGCGTTGTTCGACAACGGTCGTCGTGGTCGTCCAGTAACTGGCCCAGGAAACCGTGCACTGAAGTCACTTTCAGACATGCTCAAGGGTAAGCAAGGACGTTTCCGTCAGAACTTGCTCGGAAAGCGCGTTGACTACTCAGGTCGTTCAGTAATCGTTGTTGGTCCACAGTTGAAGTTGCACCAGTGCGGTCTGCCAAAGCAGATGGCTCTCGAGCTCTTCAAACCATTCGTAATGAAGCGTCTTGTAGACCTCAACCACGCGCAGAACATCAAGTCTGCAAAGCGCATGGTTGAACGTGCACGTCCAGTTGTATGGGATGTTCTTGAAGAAGTAATTGCAGAACATCCAGTGCTCCTGAACCGCGCTCCTACACTTCACCGTTTAGGTATCCAAGCATTCGAGCCACAGCTCGTTGAAGGTAAGGCAATTCAGATTCACCCACTCGTATGTACAGCATTTAACGCTGACTTCGACGGTGACCAGATGGCTGTTCACCTTCCACTATCTGCAGAAGCTCAAGCTGAAGCACGTATCTTGATGTTGTCTTCAAACAACATCTTGTCACCTGCTAACGGCCGCCCAATCACATCTCCTACACAGGACATGGTTCTTGGTCTCTACTACTTGACCATGGAGCGCGAAGGCGAGCTCGGCGAAGGTCGTGCATTCGGTTCAGTTTCTGAAGCGATCATGGCTCACGATCAGCACTCTGTTTCACTACAGGCGAAGATCAAGATTCGCGTTAAGGGAGAAACTCTCGAGACAACAATCGGTCGAGCACTCTTTAATGAAGCACTTCCAGCTGATTTCCCATTCGTTGATCACGATGTAACTAAGAAGGCTCTCGGCGCAATCGTCGACAAGCTTGCTGAATTCTATCCAAAGGTCACAGTTGCACAGACTCTCGATGCGCTTAAGTCGCTCGGATTCCACTGGGCAACTCGCGCCGGCGCAACAATCGGTATCGAAGATGTTGTTACACCTCCACGTAAGCGTGAAATCCTCGAAAGCTACGAAACACAAGCAGACAAGGTTCAATCACAATACGAAAAGGGTCTCATCACAGATGACGAGCGTCGCCAGGAACTCATTGAGATTTGGACCAAGGCAACAGCTGAAGTTGGTAAAGAGATGGAAGAGAACTTCCCTCGCGTCAACCCAGTCTGGATGATGGTCTTCTCAGGTGCTCGTGGAAATATGATGCAGATTCGTCAGATCGCAGGTATGCGCGGACTTGTAGCGAACCCAAAGGGTGAAATTATTCCTCGCCCAATTAAGTCGAACTTCCGTGAAGGCTTGTCAGTTCTCGAGTACTTCATCTCTACACACGGTGCACGTAAGGGTCTTGCAGATACAGCGCTTCGTACCGCTGACTCTGGTTACCTCACACGTCGTCTCTGCGACGTTGCACAAGATGTGATCATTCGTGAAGAAGATTGCGGAACCGATCGTGGTCTCGTACTTCCAATCGCAGAACGTCAGCAAGCTGGCAACCTTGTAAAGCATGACCACGTCGAAACTTCTGTCTATGGTCGCACATTGGCCGATGACATCGAAGTTAACGGTGAAGTTATCGCTAAGGCTGGTTCAGATCTTGGTGACCGCGTCATCGATGCACTCGTTGCTGCTGGAGTAGACGAAGTAAAGATTCGCTCAGTTCTTACTTGCGATAGCAAGGTCGGACAGTGCGCAGCTTGCTACGGTCGCTCACTTGCTGCAGGTCAGCTTGTTGCAGTCGGAGAAGCTGTCGGAATTATCGCTGCACAGTCAATCGGTGAGCCTGGTACACAGCTAACAATGCGTACCTTCCACACTGGTGGTGTTGCAGGTGATGACATCACTCACGGTCTTCCACGTATCGTCGAGCTCTTCGAAGCACGTACACCTAAGGGTGTTGCGCCAATCGCAGAAGCTGCCGGTGTCGTTTCATTCCGTGAAGATGCAAAGGGTAAGAAGATCATCGTTACACCAGATGATGGTGGCGAAGAAGTTGCTTACCCAATCACACGCCGTCAGAAGCTACTTGTAGAAGAAGGTTCACGCGTTGAAGTTGGCCAGAAGATGGTCGTCGGCGCAATTGATCCAAAGCAGGTACTTCGTATTCTCGGACCACGTGCAACTCAGGTTCACTTGGTTAACGAAATCCAATCTGTTTACCGCTCACAGGGCGTAGGCATTCACGATAAGCACATCGAAGTAATTGTTCGCCAGATGCTCAAGCGCATCACAGTTCTTGAAGCTGGCGATACAGAAATGCTTCCAGGTGAACTCGTTGAACGCGGTCGCTTTGAGGCTGAAAACCGTCGAGTCGTTACAACCGGTGCAAAGGCTGCTTCAGGCCGCCCAGAACTTATGGGTATCACTAAGGCATCTCTTGCAACTGAATCATGGTTGTCAGCGGCTTCATTCCAGGAAACAACTCGCGTACTTACAGATGCTGCGCTCTCTGAGAAGTCAGATCCACTTCTCGGTCTTAAGGAGAACGTCATCATCGGTAAGTTGATCCCTGCTGGTACAGGCCTTGCCCGTTATCGCAACATCCGTGTTGAACCTACTGAAGAAGCAAAGGCAGCGGTTTACGCAGCTTACGATGAGTACGACTTCACACCATTTGATCAAGGTGGTTCGGGCGAAGCAGTTCGCTTGGATGAAGTCGAGATTCCTCGCTAATTCATTAATCAACAGGCCCGTCGCACAATTGTGCGGCGGGCCTTTTGCTTTCTCACTAGAATATTTATATGGCAACAATCAAAAGAGTCGGTGACGAAGTAGTACTAGAGCTCTCTTTCTGGGAGAAACTCGGCGCTCTCCACTCAAGCCCTCGTGCACCAATGAGTGCGATTGAGAATATTGAATTTGTCGAACAGCTCTGGCGCTCTGAAGTTCTCCGAGGAATCCGTGCCCCCGGAACCGCCGTTCCATATGTCGTCCTTCTCGGAACTCTTCGAGGATTTAAGTACCGCGACTTCGTTGCCATGAAGGGCAGGGGAGAAGGGGTTGTCATCACCTTCAAAGATGGGCACTTTGAGCGTTGGATCTTCACCGTTCGTCAACCAAGGGAAGAAATCGAAGCACTAACTGCATAAATTCCCCCTTCTATCGCGGTGATATCCCAGATAGATTCTTGCCACGAATATTGGGGATGTCATGAAGAGCTATAAAAAGGTAATTGCTGCACTACTGCTTCCACTTGCTCTCATAGGAAGCAATACATCCTTAGCCGCAGGTGTTCCTGATGAGCAATTCGTCGTGGGTAATCCTCCAACTGATGATCGTTATACCGGTATCAATTTAGCGGATACAAAGTTTGCTCCTGGCAGTCAGTCTCTTCTTGAAGCCTTCACAGCAGATGGCACATCCGGCAATAGTTCAATCTTGACTAAGTTTCAGTGCCAGAAGATTGGCGACAAGGGCTGTGAGTCAGAGAAATACTTCCGTTATGACGCCCTACTTGGTTTATGCGATACATCGATTACAACAAACTGTGTTTCAGAGGTATTTGCAACGGATTCTTCAGGCAAGCGGGTCGTAGGCAAATTTGTAGAAAACTTTCCAGGGACAACGCAATACACATTTGCAGGAGATCCAAGCGTTGGACTTCCCGCTGGTGCCAGTTCATTTATCGTTGATTTTCCTGACTTCCCGCATCAAGGCGGTACTCAATATCTACTTGTTGCAGCTCTTCAAGGTGCTCGCGGATTCAATAGACAACAATTTGTGATCGAGAACTACAACAGTGCCATTTTTGCAGTCACTAAAGTCGCTGGTTCATTTGGTGCACCTGGCCCAGAATTTAATATTCGACCCGATCACAAACTACAGGGGAGACAGAGCACTGCTGGAGATCTTACATGCGCAAAAACTACAAGAACTGCTTGCGCGCTAGCTTGGCCGTTGCCGCTAGATGTGAGCTTCGGTTACACCTTGAAGATGCGTGAAAAAATTAAAGGATGGTTTCATGGTCGTCTTTACGATGCACAAGCAGAAATCACGAAAGCAAGCGATGGAGATCAACTCTTAACTATTCAGGGTAAACCTTCAATAGTTCCGGGAATCCACGTTTGGTATAAAAAGAGCGCTTATCCAGCACCACTACAGAAATTCTATTCAACCATCCCACAGGTGGTGGTAGATACAAATGGACGTGGTTGGGGGAGCAATTCAGGAAAATCAGATGGACCTGATGGATTACCGTACTCAATTCTTAAAGAAGGATTCGGTTACGACAGCGGTGGTTTCCGTGAAGTCTCTGCTTGGATTGATTCACTCGGGGATAAGGCAACATATGCTCCAACAGTCTGGTCGATACGTTCTATGGAATCGCAAGATTACGAAAGCTGTATGAAGGGCTCAGATACCCTCAGCGGAATTGTTTCTACAAATTCAACGATGTATATTGGCAACCCACCGACATTTAACTCATCTGATCAGACTCTTGATTACAAAGTCATGTCTCCGCACTATCTGCCAGATGGCACAGAGTTCAAGGGAAGCTATGACCTGATGATCCGAAGCGATGTTGCCCGCTGCATCTATGGATTCTCATCTGCTCCCATCTCAGCGACCATCTCTGTCATTTCTTCAGATGGCACAGCCCAGGTAGCAACCACCTTGGTTCGAGAAAAGAACGGCTGGCTCTCACTTTCGGCTAAGAACTTCACCTTCTCTGCGCCTGTCGTAAAGGTCAGCTTGAAGCAGGCGGGAAGCAAAGCGGCCAAGAAGTCGACGATTACCTGTATCAAGGGCAAAATCACCAAAAAAGTGACTGGATCTAAGCCCGCCTGCCCTGCCGGGTACAAGAAGAGGTAGGGCTTTTCGCGACACGCCCGAGCCTCGATTTTCCCTGAAAATGGGGGTGTGGCCGGGGTCTCAGGAGTAAAAGGGCCGTTTTGACCTTTCATGCTGCCTGCAGATACCTTTCTCCTCTGCG
The DNA here is from genome assembly GCA_965268015.1 of Candidatus Nanopelagicaceae bacterium. Taxonomy (GTDB): domain Bacteria; phylum Actinomycetota; class Actinomycetes; order Nanopelagicales; family Nanopelagicaceae; genus Planktophila. The sequence goes on along the minus strand of OZ254154.1, from coordinate 1,076,237 downwards.
CTTTTACAGGCAACACACCCGACCGCGTGGGTCGGACAGTGAGCGTAAAAGTACGGATACAAAAAGGAGAATGTAGTGCCAACTATTCAACAGTTAGTGCGTCGTGGTCGTGCAGAAAAGACTACGAAGACAAATACACCTGCGCTAAAGGGTTCACCTCAGCGTCGTGGTGTTTGCACACGTGTGTACACAACAACACCTAAGAAGCCTAACTCTGCGCTTCGTAAAGTTGCACGTGTTCGTCTTACTAGCGGCATGGAAGTTACTGCATACATTCCAGGTGAAGGTCACAACATACAAGAGCACTCAATCGTTCTTGTTCGCGGAGGTCGTGTAAAAGATCTTCCAGGTGTGCGTTACAAAATTATTCGTGGATCACTTGATACACAAGGTGTAAAGAACCGTAAGCAATCACGCTCACGTTACGGTGCTAAGAGAGAGAAGAAGGCTAGCTAATGCCACGTAAAGGTCCTGTAGTAAAGACTCCAGTAGTTGCTGATCCTGTTTACAACTCACCAGTTGTAACTGCACTTATCAACCGTGTACTCCTTCACGGTAAGCGTTCAACTGCTGAAGCAATTGTTTATGGTGCACTCGAAGGCACACGTAAGAAGACTGAAGTTGATCCACTCATCACGCTAAAGCGCGCACTCGACAACATCAAGCCTGCTGTTGAAGTTCGCTCACGCCGCGTTGGTGGAGCTACTTACCAGGTCCCAATCGAAGTGAAGGCATCACGCTCTTCAACTCTCGCTCTTCGCTGGTTAGTTGATTACTCACGCGATCGCCGTGAGAAGTCAATGGCAGAGCGTCTACAGAACGAACTTATCGATGCAGCAAATGGTCTTGGCGCAGCTGTAAAGCGTCGCGAAGATACACACAAAATGGCTGAAGCAAACAAGGCGTTTGCTCACTACCGCTGGTAATTAAGAACTTTCGAAAAACGAGAAGAGGAATATAAGTGTCAACAGTAGAGAAGATCGATCTAGCTACGGTTCGTAACATCGGAATCATGGCTCACATCGACGCGGGCAAAACCACGACTACTGAGCGCATCCTTTTCTACACAGGTATCTCATACAAGATTGGTGAAGTGCACGAAGGTGCAGCAACCATGGACTGGATGGAGCAGGAACAAGAACGCGGTATCACTATCACCTCTGCTGCAACAACATGTATGTGGAAAGACCATCTCATTAACATCATCGATACACCTGGCCACGTTGACTTCACAGTTGAAGTAGAGCGTTCACTCCGTGTTCTCGATGGCGCAGTTGCAGTATTCGACGGCGTTGCCGGAGTTGAGCCACAGTCTGAAACAGTATGGCGCCAGGCAGATCGTTACTCAGTTCCACGTATTTGTTTTGTTAACAAGCTTGACCGCACAGGTGCATCATTTGATAAGTGCGTAGGCATGATCAAGGATCGCCTCAATGCAGTTGCACTCGTTCTACAGCTTCCAATCGGTAATGAAGGTGACTTCATCGGAGTTGTCGACCTCATCGCAATGAAGGCGCTTGTATGGCGCGGCGAAACCAAAAAGGGTGAAGATTACGTAATCGAAGAGATTCCTGCAGATATGGCAGACAAGTGCAAGGAAGCTCGTGCAGCAATGCTCGAAACTCTTGCAGAGAACGACGATGCAATCATGGAGAAGTTCCTTGAAGGTATCGAACTCTCAGAGACAGAGATCATCGCCGGTATCCGTCGCGCGACAATCGCTGCAAAGCTTTCACCAGTACTTACTGGCTCAGCATTTAAGAACAAGGGTGTTCAGCCAATGCTCGATGCTGTAGTTCGCTACCTTCCATCACCACTCGATGTTGAAGCAATCGTCGGTACAGATATGCACGACACAGAAGTAGAGATGAAGCGTCTTCCTAAGAACGACGAACCATTCTCAGCTCTTGCATTCAAGATCATGACAGATCCACACCTTGGAAAGCTCACATTTATCCGCGTGTACTCAGGCGTTCTAGAGACAGGATCAACAATCCTTAACTCTTCAAAGAACCGCAAGGAGCGCATCGGAAAGATTTACCAGATGCACGCAAATAAGCGCGAAGAGCGTGACAATGTTGGTGCAGGAATGATCGTTGCTGTTATGGGTCTTAAGGACACAACAACAGGTGAGACTCTCTGCGATCCAGCTAAGCCAGTAATTCTCGAGTCAATGGACTTCCCAGCACCAGTTATCTCTGTTGCTATCGAGCCAAAAACAAAGGGCGACCAGGAAAAGCTTGGCGTTGCAATTCAGCGTCTCTCAGAAGAAGATCCAACATTCCACGTTGAAACTGATGAAGAGACAGGCCAGACAATCATCGCTGGTATGGGTGAACTCCACCTCGAAATTCTTGTAGACCGTATGCGTCGCGAATTTAAGGTTGAAGCTAACGTCGGTAAGCCACAGGTTGCATACCGCGAAACACTTCGTAAGCCAGTTGCACGTCACGACTACACACATAAGAAGCAGACCGGTGGTTCAGGTCAGTTCGCAAAGATTCAGATCGCTATCGAGCCACTTCCAACAGGTGAAGTTGAAGGCGGATACGAATTCGTAAATAAGATCACTGGTGGTCGCGTTCCACGCGAGTACATCCCATCAGTTGATGCAGGTTGTAAGGAAGCGATGACAGCAGGTCCACTTGCTGGATATCCACTTACAGATGTACGAGTAACTCTTCTTGACGGCGCGTATCACGATGTTGACTCATCGGAGCTCGCATTCAAGGTGGCTGGTATCGCAGCATTTAAGGAAGCAGCAAAGCTTGCTGATCCTGCAATTCTCGAGCCAGTGATGAAGGTCGAAGTTGTTACCCCTGAAGACTTCATGGGTGATGTCATCGGCGACATCAACAGTCGTCGTGGTCAAATCCAGGCCATGGACGAGCGGTCAGGTGCCCGCGTTGTTAGGGCGCTAGTTCCGTTGTCAGAGATGTTCGGCTATGTCGGAGATCTCCGCTCCAGAACACAAGGTCGCGCGAGCTACAGCATGGAATTCGACAGCTATGCCGAAGTTCCAGGCAACGTCGCAAAGGAAATCATTGCGAAGGTTCGCGGCGAATAATCCCTAATAAACAAACCAGCACAACCCCTAATAACTAAGCACTAGAAAACGAAAGAGGAACCAAAATGGCAAAAGCCAAGTTCGAGCGTAACAAGCCGCACGTAAACATCGGAACCATCGGTCACATTGACCATGGAAAGACCACGCTTACAGCTGCGATCTCAAAGGTCTTGCACGATAAATACCCAGATGTAAACCCATTCACACCTTTCGATCAGATCGATAAGGCTCCTGAAGAGCGCCAACGCGGTATCACAATCTCTATCGCTCACATTGAGTACCAGACAGAGAAGCGTCACTACGCACACGTTGACTGCCCAGGCCACGCTGACTACATCAAGAACATGATCACTGGCGCTGCACAGATGGACGGAGCAATCCTCGTTGTTGCAGCTACAGACGGTCCAATGCCACAGACTAAGGAGCACGTTCTCCTTGCACGTCAGGTAGGCGTTCCATCAATCGTTGTGGCTCTTAACAAGTCAGACATGGTTGATGACGAAGAAATTCTTGAACTCGTTGAAATGGAAGTTCGCGAACTTCTATCTAAGTACGAGTTCCCAGGCGATGACACACCTATCGTCCGCATCTCAGCACTTAAGGCTCTCGAAGGAGATGCTAAGTGGGCAGAGAAGATCATCGATCTCATGGACGCAGTGGATTCATTCATCCCACAGCCAGCTCGTGACATCGACAAGCCATTCCTTATGCCAGTAGAAGACGTTTTCACAATCACAGGTCGTGGAACAGTTATCACTGGTCGTATCGAGCGCGGTATCGTCAAGGTTAACGAAGAAGTTGAAATCGTTGGTATCCGTCCGGATGCACAGAAGACAACTGTTACAGGCGTTGAAATGTTCCGTAAGCTCCTCGACGAAGGACAGGCTGGCGAGAACGTCGGACTTCTTCTCCGTGGAACAAAGCGTGAAGATGTAGAGCGTGGTCAGGTTGTTTGCAAGCCTGGTTCAATCACACCTCACACAGAGTTCGATGCATCTGCATACATCCTTTCAAAGGATGAAGGCGGTCGTCACACTCCATTCTTCAACAACTACCGTCCACAGTTCTACTTCCGTACAACTGACGTAACTGGTGTTGTAACACTTCCAGAAGGTACAGAAATGGTTATGCCTGGCGATAACACTGAAATGTCAGTTGTTCTCATCCAGCCAATCGCTATGGAAGATGGTCTTCGCTTCGCTATCCGCGAAGGTGGCCGCACAGTAGGTGCAGGTCGCGTTACAAAGATCAAGAAGTAAATCCTTGTAAGAGTGGCGGTGGCCTTAAAACCACCGCCACTCAACACAAAGTTTGACAACTAAAGACAGAAGTACGAACAGCAGTAAAAGCAGTAAAACTAAATTTGAACTAACTAAAGTAAGAGGAGAACGACATGGCGGGACAAAAGATCCGCATTCGACTCAAGGCGTATGACCATGAGGTAATCGACTCATCAGCGAAGAAAATCGTTGAGACAGTTGAGCGCACTGGTGCAACCGTCGCGGGTCCAGTGCCGCTACCAACAGAGAAGAACACGTATTGCGTGATTCGCTCTCCTCATAAGTACAAGGACAGCCGCGAGCATTTCGAGATGCGCACACATAAGCGCCTCATCGACATCATCGATCCAACACCTAAGACTGTTGACTCATTGATGCGTCTCGACTTGCCAGCTGGCGTCGACATCGAGATTAAGCTCTAAGGAAAGGACGAAACTCATGGCATATACAGTTGTTACACAGTCTTACGGTTCGTCCATCAAGGGCGTACTCGGTAAGAAGCTTGGGATGACCCAGGTATTCGATGCAAATAACAAGATGATTCCTGTAACTGTTGTTTCAGTTGAATCATGCGTTGTTACATCGATTCGCACACCTGAGAAGGATGGCTACTCAGCTGTTCAACTCGGCTTTGGTGCAATCGATCCAAAGAAGGTTTCAAAGCCACTCGCAGGTCAGTATGCAAAGTCAGGCGTCACTCCTCGTCGCTCTGTTGCAGAACTCCGCACATTGTCAGCTGCTGATTACACAGTGGGACAAGAGATTGGCGCATCAACATTTGCTGTCGGCGATATCGTCGATGCAACAGGAACTTCAACCGGTAAGGGAACTGCTGGTGTTATGAAGCGCCACGGTTTCGGTGGTCTTGGTTCTTCACACGGTGTAGATCGTAAGCACCGTATGCCAGGTTCAATCGGAGCATGTTCAACACCAGGTCGCGTTTTCAAGGGAATGCGCATGATGGGTCGCATGGGTAACGAGAAGATCACAACACAGAACCTCACAGTTCAGGGTGTAGATACAGAACGTAACCTCTTGCTCATCAAGGGCGCTGTTCCAGGCACCGATGGTGGTCTCGTCTTTATCCGCTCAGCTGCCAAGAAGGCAATTGTTGAAACTGTAAAGGCTGGTATGTAACCATGGCGCTTACACTCGAAGTTAAGAACGCAGAAGGAAAGAAAGTTGGCTCAGTTGATTTGCCAGCTGAAATCTTTGATGCGCAGACAAACATTCCTTTGATCCACCAAGTCGTAACAGCTCAACTTGCAGCTGCACGTCAAGGTACACAGAAGGCAAAGAACCGTGGAGAAACTTCAGGTTCAGGTAAGAAGCCTTTTAAGCAGAAGGGAACAGGTCGTGCTCGTCAGGGCTCTGTCCGTGCTCCACTTCAGCGCGGCGGCGGTGCAGCACACGCTGTTCGTCCACGTTCATATTTCCAGCGCACACCTAAGAAGATGATCGCAGCAGCACTTCGCGGCGTTCTCTCTGACCGTCAGCGCAACGAGCGTATTCACGTACTCGATTCAGTAACTGCAGCTCCTTCAACAAAGGCAGCACTTGCAGCAGTTCGTCAGTTCTCGAGCCGCAAGAATCTCTTGGTTGTTATCTCACGTAACGAGGACGCTGCATGGCGCTCACTTCGTAACGCTGAAGATCTCCACCTTCTCGTCCCAGATCAGCTCAATGCTTACGACATCTTGAAGAGCGATGACGTTGTCTTCTCAGAAGCAGCGATCAACGACTTCTTGAAGTTCAAGGCAACAGCTAAGACTTCAGGTAAGTCTGTTAAGTCAGTCGCACGCGAGAGTGAGGTATCTGCATAATGAAGGATTACCGCGATGTATTGCTAGCGCCAGTAGTTTCTGAAAAGAGCTACGGATTGCTAGATGAGAACAAGTACACATTCCTTGTTGCTCCAGATGCTAATAAGACAGAGATCAAGATCGCTGTTGAAAAGGTATTCGGCGTCAAGGTTCTTAGTGTTAACACTATGAACCGCGAAGGAAAGAACAAGCGCACACGTTTTGGTGATGGAAAGCGCAAAGACACAAAGCGAGCAATCGTTCATGTGGCCGCTGGCGACCGTATCGACATCTTCGGAGGTCCGGTTTCGTAAGGCTCTGCCCTTACTAATCGGTCCTTAAAGAGAGGAAACCTCATGGCACTTCGCAAACTCAAGCCAACGACCCCAGGTCAGCGTGGAGCATCTGTTCCAGATTTCGCAGAAATCACTCGCTCAACACCTGAGAAGTCATTGGTCCGTCCAATTCACTCAAAGGGTGGACGTAACAATCAAGGTCGCGTAACCGTTCGTCACCAAGGTGGCGGTCACAAGCGTGCATACCGTCTTATCGATTTCGTACGTAACGATAAAGATGGCGTGCCAGCAAAGGTTGCACACATTGAATACGATCCAAACCGCACAGCGCGTATCGCACTTCTTCACTACGCAGATGGAGAAAAGCGTTACATCATCGCTCCAAATAAGCTTGAGCAAGGTGCAACAGTTGAGAACGGTCCTAAGGCCGATATCAAGCCTGGTAACAACTTGCCACTTCGCAACATCCCAGTAGGTACAACTGTTCACGCAATCGAACTTCGCCCGGGTGGCGGAGCGAAGATCGCTCGTTCAGCTGGCGCATCAGTTCAGCTCGTTGCTAAAGATGGTCCATACGCACAACTTCGTATGCCATCTGGAGAAATCCGTAACGTTGATGTTCGTTGCCGCGCAACTATCGGTGAAGTTGGAAACGCAGAACAAGCAAACATTAACTACGGAAAGGCTGGACGTAAGCGCTGGTTAGGCGTTCGTCCATCTGTTCGTGGTGTTGTTATGAACCCAGTCGACCACCCACACGGTGGTGGTGAAGGTAAGACCTCTGGTGGTCGTCACCCAGTGACACCTTGGGGTAAGCCTGAAGGCCGTACTCGCAAGAAGAAGGCCTCAGATTCAATGATCGTCCGTCGTCGTAAGTCGAATAAGAAGCGGTAGGAGCCCTTATGCCACGTAGTCTCAAGAAGGGTCCATTCATTGATGGACATCTCACCAAGAAGGTGGATGCCCAAAATGAAGCCAATACTAAGAATGTCATTAAGACATGGTCACGACGCTCGATGATCTCGCCTTCAATGATCGGACACACGATTGCTGTTCACGACGGACGCAAGCATGTTCCAGTATTTATTACCGACGCAATGATCGGTCACAAGCTTGGTGAGTTCGCACCAACACGTACATTCCGCGGACACGTAAAAGATGATCGGAGAGCAGCTCGTGGCTAATAACGACCAAGCACTCGTAGCTCGTGCAGTATTGCGCGATATCCGACACACACCACAGAAGGCTCGTCGCGTTGTCGACTTGGTTCGTGGAATGCGTGCCGATGAAGCACTAAACGTTTTGAAGTTTGCGCCACAGGCTGCAGGTTCAGATGTTTACACACTACTTAACTCTGCAATCGCAAATGCGAAGCAGCAGAACCCAGCAATCCGCGATGCTTCAGAGCTCTGGGTTGTAGAAGCACTCGTAGACGAGGGACGCACAATGAAGCGTTTCCGCCCACGTGCTCAGGGTCGCGGTTTCCGTATCTTGAAGCGTTCAAGCCACATCTCAGTTGCTGTTAGCGATACAAAGTCGACATCAAAGTCACTTTCTCGCACATCAACTAAGGCGCAGACACGCAATCCAAAGCGTTCAGAGAAGTCTCCACTAGCAGCAAATACATCAGCATCGAAGGGAGCGTCCAACTAATGGGTCAAAAAGTAAACCCACACGGCTTCCGCCTCGGCATCACAACTGAATTTAAGTCACGTTGGTATGCAGATAAGTTGTACAAGGATTACGTCAAGGAAGATGTCGAAATCCGTCGACTCATGCAGAAGGGCATGGAGCGCGCAGGCGTTTCACGCATCGAAATCGAGCGCACACGTGATCGTGTACGTATCGACCTTCACACTGCACGTCCAGGAATCGTTATCGGCCGCCGCGGACAAGAAGCTGACATTCTTCGTCAGAAGCTTGAGAAGCTCACAGGCAAGCAAGTACAGCTCAACATTCTTGAAGTGAAGAACCCAGAGATTGATGCACAACTTGTTGCACAAGGAATCGCAGAGCAGCTTGCTGGTCGTGTTTCATTCCGTCGCGCAATGAAGAAGTCAATGCAATCAGCGATGAAGGCTGGCGCACAGGGCATTCGTGTTCAGTGCGGTGGTCGTCTCGGTGGTGCAGAAATGTCACGCTCTGAGTTCTATCGTGAAGGACGAGTACCACTACACACACTTCGCGCTGATATCGACTATGGCTTCTTTGAAGCACATACAACATTCGGTCGCTTGGGTGTAAAGGTTTGGATCTACAAGGGTGAAGTTATTGGTTCACGTGCAGAGCGTGCTGAAAAGGCACTTGCTGAAGCACGCGCACCAAAGCCTGAGCGTCGTGGACCACGTGGTCCACGTACACCTCGCGCAGAAGTAACGTCATCTGTTGCAGCTCCAGCTGTTGAAGAAGCTACAACTTCAACTCCAGAAGGAGGCGCCCAATAATGTTGATCCCTCGCAAGGTTAAGCACCGTAAGCAGCACCACCCATCACGCTCAGGCGCATCAAAGGGTGGAACACAAGTTGCATTTGGAGACTTCGGTATCCAGGCACTTGCTCCTGCATATGTCACTAACCGCCAAATCGAAGCAGCGCGTATCGCGATGACTCGTTACATCAAGCGTGGTGGAAAGGTATGGATCAATATCTATCCAGACCGTCCACTGACAAAGAAGCCTGCTGAAACTCGTATGGGTTCCGGTAAGGGTTCACCAGAATGGTGGATTGCAAACGTAAAGCCAGGACGCATCATGTTTGAAATTTCAGGCGTCACTGAAGCAGTAGCTACAGAGGCAATGCGTCTAGCGATTCACAAGCTCCCAATGAAGTGCCGCGTTGTAAAGCGTGAGGAGGCATAACCATGGCGATTACTAATGAAGAACTTCGTCAGTTGTCAGCTGAAGAACTAACTGCAAAGTTGCGTGAAGGCAAGGAAGAACTCTTCAACCTTCGCTTCCAGGCAGCTACAGGTCAGCTCGAATCACACGGTCGTCTCGGTGCAGTTCGCAAGGAGATTGCTCGTATCTACACAATTATTCGTGAACGCGAACTAGGAATCGGAGGCGCTGCGTAATGGCTTCTAATACTCAAGATCGCGCAGATCGTAAGACTCGTGAAGGCATCGTTGTCTCAGACAAGATGGATAAAACCATCACCGTTGAGGTTTCATCTCGTGTTGCACACGGAATGTACTCAAAGGTTATGAGCCGCACACACAAGCTCAAAGCACATGATGAGACAAACTCAGCAGGTACAGGTGACCGCGTATTGATCATGGAAACACGACCAATATCAGCATCTAAGCGCTGGCGTTTAGTTCAAATCATCGAGAAGGCTAAGTAAGGGAACGGGTGGAATAAATGATTCAACAAGAATCGCGCCTACGCGTCGCGGATAACACAGGAGCTAAAGAGCTTCTCTGTATTCGTGTACTCGGAGGATCCAAGCGCCGTTACGCCGGTATCGGTGACATCATCGTCTGTTCAGTCAAGGATGCAATTCCTGGCGGACAGGTTAAGAAGGGTGAAGTCGTTAAGGCTGTCATCGTTCGTACAGTTAAAGAACGTCGTCGTCCAGACGGTTCTTACATCAAGTTTGACGAGAACGCTGCAGTTATCCTCAAAGCGGATGGCGAACCACGCGGAACTCGTATCTTCGGACCAGTTGCTCGCGAGCTTCGCGACAAGAAGTTCATGAAGATCATTTCGCTCGCTCCGGAGGTGCTCTAAACATGGCGAAGATTAAGAAAGATGACTCAGTGCTCGTAATCGCTGGCAAGAACAAGGGCGTTACAGGCAAGGTGCTTCATGTCGATGGTTCACGTATCACTGTTGAAGGCGTTAATCGCATTCAGCGTCACACAAAAGAGTCAACCTCTGAGCGTGGCGTAAAGGTTGGCGGAATCATTACTCAAGAAGCCTCAATCCACATTTCAAACGTCATGATCGTTGATGGCGATGGCAAGGCAACACGTCTTGGTATCCGTCGCAACGATGAGGGCAACAATGTTCGTATCTCACGTCGCACAGGAAAGGACATCTAATGAGCACAGCTACAGATGTTCGTCTAAAGGCTCGCTACAAGAGCGAAATCCAGAGCACGTTGAAATCTGAATTTGGATATAAGAATCCAATGCAGATTCCTACACTCGTCAAGATAGTCGTCAACATGGGTGTTGGTGAAGCTGCTCGTGATTCAAAGTTGATCGAAGGCGCAATCCGCGATCTCGCAGTAATCACAGGTCAGAAGCCACAGGTCACCAAGTCACGCAAGTCAATCGCGCAGTTCAAGCTTCGCGAAGGCATGCCAATTGGTGCACACGTAACACTTCGCAATGACCGTATGTGGGAGTTTGCAGATCGTCTGCTTTCAATCTCTCTTCCACGTATCCGTGACTTCCGTGGTCTTTCACCAAAGCAGTTCGATGGCAAGGGCAACTACACATTCGGTCTTACCGAGCAGGTTGTATTCCCTGAAATCGATCAGGACAAGGTAGATCGCCCACGCGGTATGGATATCACAATTGTTACCACAGCTAAGAACGATGACGAAGGTCGCGCACTACTTAAGGCGCTCGGCTTTCCTTTCAAGGAGGCATAAGAATGGCTAAGACATCACTCAAGGTTAAAGCTGCTCGCAAGCCAAAGTTCAAGGTACGTGGCTATACACGTTGCAGCCGTTGCGGCCGTCCGCACTCTGTCTACCAAAAGTTTGGAATCTGTCGCGTCTGTTTCCGTGAAATGGCGCACCGCGGCGAGCTTCCAGGTATCACGAAAGCATCTTGGTAATTCAAAACTAACTACAACGAAAGAAGTCCGAGCAGATTGCTAGGAAACTGATTCGAGAAAGGCCACAGGCCACGTATGACAATGACAGATCCGATCGCAGACATGTTGTCTCGTCTGCGCAACGCGAACTCTGCCTACCATGATTCGGTTTCAATGCCGTCTTCATCGGTCAAGGTTCGTATTGCAGAAATTCTTAAGCAGGAGGGTTACATCGCGGATTTCCGTGTTGAAGCCACTGAATCAGGAGTAGGTAAGAACCTTGTTCTTGACCTGAAGTTCGGCACAAATCGCGAGCGTTCAATCGCTGGCCTTCGCCGTGTTAGCAAGCCAGGACTTCGCGTGTACGCAAAGTCAACAGCTCTTCCAAAAGTACTTGGTGGACTCGGTGTTGCAATCATTTCAACTTCATCAGGACTCCTTACAGATAAGCAGGCCAATAAGAAGGGTGTAGGCGGAGAAGTTCTCGCCTACGTGTGGTAATCAAATGTCACGTATTGGTCGCATGCCTATCGCCGTTCCAAGCGGCGTTGAAGTTTCAATCAACGGACAGACCGTTGCAGTTAAGGGACCTAAGGGTTCATTAACTCTCGCTGTTCCATCACCTATCCAGGTTTCACAAGCAGATGGTGTTATCACCGTTGCTCGTCCAAATGAAGAGCGCGTAACTCGTTCACTTCACGGCCTATCTCGCACACTCGTTGCGAACTTGGTCGAGGGTGTAACAACTGGTTACTCACTCACAATCAACATCGTTGGTGTTGGTTACCGTGTTGCTGAAAAGGGCAAGGATCTTGAATTCCAGCTCGGCTACAGCCACCCAATTCTTTTCCCAGCTCCAGAAGGAATCACCTACAAGGTTGAATCTCCTACAAAGTTGATTATCAGCGGAATCGATAAGCAGCTTGTTGGCGAGACAGCAGCGAAAGTTAAGAAGCTTCGCAAGGCTGATCCATACAAGGGCAAGGGCTTGCGTCTTGAAGGCGAAGCAGTTCGTCGCAAGGCTGGAAAGGCAGGTAAGAAGTAATGGCAATCGGAGTTAAGGTCCGCAAGGGCTCAGCGCAGAACGCGCGTGCTCGTCGTGCATTCCGTCTTCGCAAGAAGATTTCAGGCACACCATCACGTCCACGCCTCGTCGTTTCACGTTCATCACGTCACCTGTTCGTTCAGGTCATCGATGACACACAGGCAAAGACACTCGCATTTGCTTCAACAATGGAAGCAGATCTTCGTAAGGCATCTGGCGATAAGACAGATAAGTCGAAGAAGGTCGGAGCTCTTATTGCAGAGCGTGCAAAGAAGGCTGGCGTTTCGACAGTTGTCTTTGACCGCGCTGGATATAAGTACCACGGTCGCATTGCAGCAGTAGCAGATTCTGCACGAGAGAACGGATTGGAGTTCTAATGGCTGTTAATCCAACTAACGATGCAGCGTCAACTACAGGCGCACCTTCAAGTCAGAACGCTTCTGGCAACAAGGGTCGTGGCGAACGCCGCGAACGTCGCGATGATCGCGAAAAGGAAAAGTCTCCTTACACAGAGCGCGTTGTCTTCATCAACCGTGTATCAAAGGTTGTTAAGGGCGGACGTCGTTTCTCATTCACAGCTCTCGTAGTGGTCGGTGACCAGAACGGAACTGTAGGAATCGGATACGGAAAGTCTAAGGAAGTTCCACAAGCGATCGCTAAGGCTATTGAAGAAGCAAAGAAGTCATTCTTCACAGTCCCACGCGTTCAGGCGACTATTCCTCACGCAGTACAAGGTGAAACAGCAGCAGGCGTAGTTCTTCTTCGCCCAGCAAGTCCAGGTACCGGTGTTATCGCTGGTGGTCCTGTTCGTGCCGTACTTGAGTGCGCTGGTGTTAACGATGTACTTACAAAGTCACTCGGATCATCAAATGCAATCAACATGGTTCACGCCACTGTTGCTGCGCTCAAGATGCTCGAGTCACCTGCGCAGATTGCAGCACGTCGTGGACGTCCACTGGAAGATGTTGCACCTGCAGCAATTATCCGTGCCTCACAAATGACAGTTGGTGCCTAATGCCACGTTTGAAAATTACACAGATCAAGTCAACCGTTGGCAATAAGCCAGAGATCCGCGACACTGTTCGCTCACTCGGCCTAAAGCGCATCAACGATGTTGTCGTTAAGGAAGATCGTCCAGAAATTCGTGGCATGGCAGTAGCTGCTCGCCACTTGATCAAGGTAGAGGAGGTCGAATAAAGATGACGCTAAAACTTCATCACCTTCGTCCAGCTCCAGGTGCTAAGAAAGCTAAGACTCGTAAGGGTCGCGGTGAGGCATCAAAGGGTAAGACCGCAGGTCGCGGTGGCAAGGGAACTCACGCTCGTAACACGGTTCGTCCGGGCTTCGAAGGTGGTCAGCTTCCACTCGTAATGCGCCTTCCAAAGCTTCGTGGCTTTAAGAACCCAGCTCGCATTGAGTACCAGGCAGTGAATGTCTCAACAATCAACGCACTCTTTCCAAAGGGTGGCGATGTAACAGTTGCAGATCTCATCGCTAAGGGCGCAGTTCGTGATTCATTGCCTGTAAAGGTCCTCGGAAACGGTGACATTGCAGTTAAGGTTTCAGTTACTGCACACGCATTCTCTGCATCAGCAATTGAGAAGATCTCAGCTGCTGGCGGATCGACTGCAACTCTTTAAAAAACACTAGTAACGCAAGATTGAGATAGAGGGAGAAGATTGATGCTTTCAGCATTTGGAATGGCCTTTAAGACGCCTGAACTTCGTAAGAAAATCTTCTTCACTCTCTCAATCATGGCGCTCTTCCGCTTCGGCTCAGTTGTACCAACACCTGGTGTCTCATACACAGCTGTAAAGGCGTGTCTTGCACAAGCAGATACAGGCGGATTGTTCGGACTCATTAACTTGTTCTCAGGCGGAGCGCTTCTTCAGCTCTCAGTATTTGCTCTCGGCATCATGCCGTACATCACCGCCTCAATTATTGTTCAGCTTTTGACAGTTGTTATTCCTCGCTTTGAAACTCTTAAGAAAGAGGGACAGTCAGGAACAGCAACCCTTACTCAGTACACCCGTTATCTAACAATTGGTCTTGCAGTCTTGCAGTCAACAGGCCTCATTGCAGTTGCTCGTACACCTGGTCGTTTGATCTCAGGCTGTAACTTGTCAATCATTCCTGACACTTCATGGCAGCGTGTATTGACCATGATTGTTGTGATGACAGCTGGAACGTCTGTGATCATGTGGCTCGGTGAGCTCATTACTGATCGCGGTGTTGGTAACGGTATGTCTATCTTGATCTTTACATCTATCGCAGCAGGATTCCCTGGCCAGCTCTGGTCAATCAGATTGCAGAAGGGTTTGTTCGCATTCCTCTTCGTATGTGCAGTCGGAATTTTAGTTGTTGCAGCGGTTGTATTCGTTGAGCAAGCTCAGCGACGTATCCCTGTTCAATATGCAAAGCGCATGGTTGGTCGCCAGGCATATGGCGGAACATCAACATACATTCCAATCAAGGTAAACCAGGCTGGCGTTATTCCAGTGATCTTTGCATCATCACTTCTCTATATTCCATCTTTGATCGTGAACTTCACCAATAGCCAAGCAGCGTGGGCAGTGTGGATTTCACGTAACTTGGTAAGTGGTGATCACCCAATTTATATCGTTACTTACGCAACTTTGATTATCTTCTTTACCTACTTCTATGTAGCAATCACATTTAATCCAGATGAGGTTGCAGATAATATGAAGCAGTACGGTGGATTTATCCCAGGAATTCGCGCTGGACGTCCTACATCTGAGTATCTTCAGTATGTACTTTCACGCATCACAGCACCTGGAGCTCTCTACCTTGCTCTCGTTGCGATTATTCCAATCGTTGCTCTTATCCTCTTTGGTGCATCACAGAACTTCCCATTCGGCGGAACAGCAATCTTGATCGTCGTTGGTGTTGGTCTTGATACTGCAAAGCAGATCGAAAGCCAGCTACAGCAGCGTTCATACGAAGGCTTCTTGCGCTAATGCGTTTAGTCCTGGTCGGACCACCAGGTGCCGGCAAGGGAACACAAGCTCAATTCCTCTGCGCGCACTTCTCTATCCCTCATATCTCAACAGGGGATATCTTCCGCGCAAACCTCAAGGCAGCAACCGATCTTGGTAAGCAAGCTCAAGCATTTATGGATCGTGGAGAACTCGTTCCAGATTCTGTAACAAATGAGATGGTCAGAGATCGCCTTACACATGACGATCTCGCAAACGGCTTTCTCCTTGATGGATTCCCACGCAATACAGTGCAAGCAGAAGTATTGCGTTCAATGCTTGCTGAAAAGGGCACTCCACTTGATGCCGTTCTCGAACTGGCAATTCCCAATGAATTGATCATTGCTCGTCTCTCATCACGTCGCACATGTAAAGACTGCGGAGCACCCGCATCTCCTGATGCTGCCAAGTGTCCAACGTGTGGTGGCGAGCTCTATCAACGTGAAGACGATAAGGAAGAAGTTATTGCAAAGCGTCTCTCTGTTTATGAAGAGCAGACAGCTCCCATCGTTAACTTCTATCGCACTGAAGGCCTTCTCATCACAATTAGCGCTGACGGTGAAGTTTCAGAGATCACACAGCGCGCAATCTCAGCCCTTAGCAACATCAAGGGATAAGTACTGAGATGGCAATTCAAATTAAGACTCTTGACCAAATTATGGTCATGCGCCGCGCCGGCTTATTGGTCGGTCAGACGCTCCAGGTTCTTCGCGAAAATATCAAAGCGGGCATGACAACTGATGCCCTCGATGCAATCGCTTCAGCAAATATTAAGCGTGGGGGAGGAACATCAAACTTCCTCGGCTATCACGGCTATCCAAAGACAATCTGTGTCTCGGTCAATGATGAAATCGTGCACGGCATTCCAGGTCCACGCGTCATCAACGATGGAGATGTTGTCTCAATCGATTGCGGTGCCATTATCGATGGATGGCACGGAGATGCAGCGTTCTCAATTGGTATCGGAAACGTGGATCCTGCAGATCAGAAGATGATGGATGTATGTGAAGAATCTATGTGGCGGGGTATCGCAGCAGGTTCTAACGGTGCACGCCTTACAGATATTGGCCATGCAATCGAGAAGTATGTTGATTCGCAAGGTAAGTATGGAATTTTGAAAGAGTACGGTGGCCACGGAATTGGTACAGAGATGCATCAAGAGCCACATGTTCTGAACTTTGGAAAACCAGGCAATGGCCCAGAGATTGTTCCTGGGTTAGCCCTAGCAATCGAACCGATGATTACCCGTGGCACGGCGAAGACCAAGGTCTTGGCCGATGATTGGACAGTCGTATCAACCGACCAATCACGCGGTTCACACTTTGAAAATTCCTACGTCATCTGTCCTGATGGCAAGCCTTTTGTCTTAACTTCAATTGATGGAGGGGCAAAGGATCTCGGTCGCCTAGGCATCGAAATCTCTGATTTACTTCAATAAAGGCTAACTATTCTGAGCTGTGGGCTGGTTAAGACTTGACCGGTCAATCTAAGATGCACCTGTGAGCCACGATCATCAAATTGAATTCACGCTCTGGCTCCGCGAGAACCAGAAGGCCTTTCTTCGCGCCGCAAAGGTGATCTGCTTCGATACTCAAAATGCTGAAGATGTCCTGCAGGAAGCGTTGGCTGATGTCTATAAGCGCTGGGCAAAGCTGCGTGGCCATGAAAATCCTGAAGCATATTTGATGCGCGTTATGGTCAGTAAGCACGCTGATATGCGCCGTAAGTGGTTGCGCAAACAGCAAGAGAAAGAAACTTCGTGGGAACTCGTTGAAAGCGTTCGCGCTATCGTTGATCAGACCGATGATGTCACTCAACGCCTCATGGTTCAGGCAGCACTTAAGTCACTCACCGCATCACAACGTGCCGTTTTGGTTTTAATCTACGAACATGGGATGGTTCTACGTGAAGTAGCCGAAGTTCTCGAGATTCCAATTGGGACTGCAGCTTCACACCTTGCACGAGGCAAGGCGGCAGTTGCTGCATATGTAGAAATTGTTCCTGAGATGGAACGAAGTTCGAAAAAGTCTCTTACATCTAGTCCAGATAATGTAACCGAGATTGAAACCGTAATCGCAGAAGTGGTGGATAACAATGAGTGATGTAGATCCACTAATCAAGCGCGAAATGCAATGGATGGCGCTCGGCGTCCTTGAGAATCGTGATTTAGCTCCAATTATTATTGCAAAGGTTCGTCGCCGACGTATCCGCAATGCCATTATTGCGGTCATTTCAGTTCTTGCCATCGCTGCAACAAGTATCGGTATCTATGAATTCGTTAAGAGTAATGAGGCTCCGATAACCATTATTGATGATGGTTCAGGTGCTACCGGTGCCAATGCGCTGACTCAGCCAGAAATCATTGGATTGCAATCTGATTACCCAGTTACGTGGGAACAGAGCGTCGGTGATGTCGGTGCAATTAGCGCAGCCGGTGGAATCGGTGACACCCTAGGCGGACTCACCGCTGTTGGCCTCAAGATTTCGTGGGAGCGCTGCGGCAAGGGTCAGTGTCCAATTACATGGGTACTCAGCCTTGAAAATCGCACGCAAGATTTAATCTCGACGGCGCCATCCCTAGGTATCTTTACCGGACACACACCGATCGTGAGCGATTCACGTCCAACGACGGTACTTCCAGGCGGCAAAGCTCTACTGGTCTACACATTCCCTGAGTTCAAGTCCTCACTGCAGACATCACCCCGTGATAGCTGGCAGTGGAACTGGTACCTGGCTCAGCTCCGCTAACTTTCTCAGCCAACCCCTATCTACAGGCGCCTTTCGGGCGTAAATTTCCTGGGATAAGCCTGCATAAATCCTGCCTTCTGCAACGGTGCATATCGTGAGGTCAGATGCTGGCCCTAATCCAGTACGGGGGAAAAATGAAAAACAAAATAATCGCTGGGGTCTCATCCCTTGCGCTCATGGCAGGAATTCTGACCGCAGGTTTTGCGCCAGCAAACGGTGCGACGATTCGTCTTCCTAAAACTCCAATGGCTCCATGCGTAGTCCAAAACGGAATTTACTGTATCGAGTCTGTAACACTCACAACGGCTTCTGGTCAGAAAGTTCCATTGACCTACGTTGCTTCAGGACAAGAAGTTCCTGCGAAGAAGACTCCAGTTGATTTCTATGCGCCAATCGCACAGATCAAGGCTGGAAAGGTCATCGACAATAACTGGTGGATGTCTCAATACCAGCGCGATGTATTTACATCTGGCAAGTTCCAGATGCAGAATCTTTCAGCGCTCTTGGGAACACCAAATCACCCAGAACAGGGCGCTAACTACGCACCTGGCAAGAAGACATACGACATTAACAAGCCACTTGATTCATACGATTACGAGATCGATTGCTGGAACCAAGCAACTCGTTCATCATCTAAGAAGCTATTTAAGGATTGCTTCAAGGGGTCAGTTGCTTTCCTTCAAGATAACGTAGTGAAGTTCTTCTTCTTCTATCCAACAGCTGAAGAAGCTGCGAAGCAGATTGAGCGCTTTACTGGCGTTACATTTATCGATCTTGCTGAAATGTCAGCTCTCCAGCAGCGTCCAGTATGGGGAACAACATACGATGCAGCGACAAAGATGTTTAAGGAGACAGAAGGAATCATCATTCCTATCTGGGTTACTCAGAATGCGCTCGTCAACGGTTGGGCAGTCGCTGGTACACCTGCGGCAGCACCAGCAGGAGATGCAGCAGCTGCTACAACAACTGCAGTAGGAACTTCAGATAGCGCAACAGCAGAAGCGAAAGAGCTTGCAGCAACTGCTCCTCTTGCTCCAGAACCAGGTGTTGCAGTCGGTACACCAACAGAAGTTGGTCGCGCACTTGCAGGTCGCTGGACAGCGCCAGATTGGCAGGGACTTAACCTCGGAGCACTTGGCTACGACGGTCTCTATGTCGAAGCACGTACTCCAAACGAGTTCGTATCAAGCATGTTGTTCATGGATGTTCTTCCTACATTGACTGGCTCAGATAAGAAGACATTCCTCGCTGGCCAGGTCGGTAACAAGGCATATGCAGCAAGCCTTGATTCAGACATCGTTATCTCTGTAAAGGTTCGCGTTGGAGACATGATCTCTGGCGTAACTGTTGCAGTTGGTACAGATGTAGTCGTAACACCTGTCCCAGGTGGCGAGTACAACTCAGTCTTGATCTCAGGATCACCAGTAACAGTTCCTTTGGCGAAATCAACCAAGGATTGCATCGGTGAGACAGGTGTTTCAAAGGCAAACATTCGCCAGTTCCAGATGATCGCACTTGCTTCAAATGATGACACTTCAGGCTTCGGCGTTGAAGGAACATCAGGCGGAATGTACGTCGGATCTAACGGTGTCTGCGAACTTTCAACACCAGTCTGGAATGCAGATGAAAAGGCATTCACATGGCGTGCAGCAGCTCCTCACTTTGCTCCAGACGGAATCACAGTGAATAAGGGCTTCTACAAGGCCATCATTCCTGTAGCAGATGCTGCACTTCTTTGGGGTCTTACAAATCCAAACGATGCAGTTACAGCACTTGAAATCTCTCTTACAACTGAAGAGGGCGGAACAGCTGCTGCTATTAAGAGCGTCAGCGTCAAGAACGGAAAAATCATCATCGATGTTTCTGGCTTTGACTACTCACGTCCAAAGTTGAAGATCACACTTAAGAAGGGCTACAAGCCTGGAAAAGCAATCCTCAACAAGACAACAATCTCATGCGTCAAGGGCAAGGCAGTAAAGAAGATCACTGCCGTTAAGCCAACTTGTCCAGCTGGTTATAAGAAGAAGTAACCAGAGAGTTCCATCCAAGGGATAGCAATAGACCATCCTCAACTGCTCCGCAATAAGCAGTTGAGGGTGGTCCCCTTTGGTTTATAGGTTTACCAAACTACGGAGGCAATTATGAAGTTCAAGAAGCTAGCTCTTCTCACTCTGATTGTCTCTCTTGCATTTCCGGCGCTGACACAGGCGGCAGATGTACCGGGAGAGCAATTCGTTATCTCCTACGACACAACGGGTGAGTCAACCCTCGGTGTTGTCATTGAAGATTCTCAGAAACTTAAGAACGCATATTCATCCCTTCAAGCGCTGACAGCTGATGGCACGATTGAAGGAAAGAGCAATTACACATCTGTCGAAAGCTGCACGACCTATGGAAGTTCGGGATGCGGGCAAGAAAAATTCTTTAACTACTTTGCCAATCTAGATCAGTGCAGTTCGCTATTAACGACTGACTGTGTCCAGTCGGTACAAGCCACGGATGCGTCAGGCAAGATCTTGACCGTTAATCCAATCGGCTCCTTTCCTACCAGTATGCCTTTTGCATTCCAAGGCAATCCCGCAGTAAACCTACCTACAGGTGGTTCAAACTTTCTCGTTGATATTCCAGCTGCACCGCACAGCGGAGGCACTCAATATCTCGTAGTTGCAAACATGCAAGGTAGAAAGTGGTTTAACGAGGCTCAATTCTCTCTGCAAAATTTCAGCTTAGCTATCTTCGCTGTATCTAAGATTTCAGGGAATTATTTGATTACGGGACCAGCTGGGAGCATCAAGGAATACACCGTTCCTCTCGGTGGTATTTCTGGCGGTAATCAAGCGATGGATCTGACTACAGATAAGCGTGCATCGTGCGTACAGATGACAGCTTCAGAGTGTTATATCGCATGGCCTCTGCCTCAAGATATTAAGTTTGGAGTCACGCTGAAGCTTCACACGCAAATTAGCGGCTGGCTCCATGGTCGCACCTATGAGACAACTGCAGATATTTCAAAAGCGGCAGATGGAGATCAACTCGTTCTAATCTCTGGAAAAGCGAGCGTCGTGCCCATCGTCTTCGCCTCATATCAGCGCTCTCAGCTTCCTAAAGCTGTTTCAGATTTCTATGACGCACACCCAGAGATTGCTCAATTTGGATATGGATCCGGCGAACGTGACCCAGTAACAAAAGTGAATAAGTATCTCTTGAAGGCTCCTAATAACTACACAGAATCAGAGCTTGAAGAAGTTTTAGCTTGGTACACCGCTCTTAAGGATACGGCTCCATATGCTGCGACAGAGTGGTCAGTGAGAAGCACAGGAATGGGTAATGATCCAAAAGGATGCTTGAAGAATAACTCTCAACTCAACGGAATCGTTTCAACGAACTCAAACTTCTTCCTATCGGGACCGCCAGTCTTTAATGCAAAAGAATCTTCTTTGGATTACAAAGTTGCATCCCCTCACTTCTTGCCTAATGGCGACGTCTTTAAAGGAACGTATAACCTCGTAATCAAGAGTTCGGTGGCTCGTTGCCTCTATGGATTTACAGCTGCTCCAGTTTCAGCAACAGTCTCTATCGTCTCTGCAGATGGCACATCCCAAGTGGCGACAACCGTTCTAGGTGAGCGAAATGGATGGCTCCAACTCTCAGCTGCTGGATTTACTTTCTCTAATCCAACGGTACGAGTAAAACTCTCTCAAGCATCTGCAGCTCTCAAGAAGATTTCAATTACTTGCGTTAAAGGTAAGACCAGCAAGAAAGTTTCATCTGTAAATCCAAAGTGCCCAAGTGGATATAAGAAGAAGTAGGGAAAATGTTTAAGAAACTATTCACTACCTTTTTAGCAATTATCTTGGCGGGTTCAGCCCTTGTAGGAAATGCCGCAGACATTCCTGATGAACAACTTAAAGTGCCACGTCCACCAGTTGAAGGCGTGGGTGGATACTCAGGCGTTTACTTCGATGATCAAAGAACACTTTTTCGTGCATTCACATATATAGAAGCCTGGAAAGGCACTAATTATGCGACCAACGATCCTGTCACCTGCAATTCTGCGCTCGATGAACCGTGCAAGAGTTCTAACTTTGTTTTCTATGAAACACCTATGTCGCCGTGCTCTCCTGCTCGACTTCGCGATTGCGTTGTAGGCGTTGGAGGGCGAATCGGGGATGGCAGCTGGATTGATGCCCAATTAGTCGAGCAGACAAGTTCAAGTTTTGGCTTTCTAGGTCGGGAATATGTTGCCAAGTATGCAACGCCATTCACCGGTGATCCTGCAAGAGGAATCCCTGACAGTGGCCAGGTTTCAGTCTGGAAGATTCCTGGATTAACTCATAGCGGTGGAGATGAATTCTTGCTGATCCCAAAGATCAACGGTGAATTTCAAGATGTTGCGGGAAGTAAACCAGCCAACCTTGATGTCGGGCTTTTTCCTGTTTCTCGAAGTTCAAGTACAGGCAAAACTGCCGATGATTGTTTCTTCCTTGCAGCAAGCGCCTGCTTTACTCGCTGGCCATTCCCACAGGATGCTTCATTTAAGGTCTCTGTAAAAACGGGAGCCAAGATTATTGGCTGGTTCCATGGACGCATCAGCACTCCTGAGATTGATAGCAACAAGACCTCTGATAACCAGACTGTTGTGACCATTGAAGGTAAGGCAATGACAGTCCCAATATTGGCCACATGGGCAAAGAACTCAGAACTACCGCGCGAACTAGATGCCATGATTCAGAAAGAATTTGAGGAGCGAGGTAACAAATTCGCAGGAGTTGCCTTTTTTGGAGGCGACAAAAATGATCGAGCTCTTCAAGCGGTTAACGATGAGCGCAATCCATCATTCAATGCCAATTACTTTGATCGTTACGTCTTATGGGTTCAAGTGGCAAAAGATAAAGCCTATGCAAATACATCGGCTTGGTCATTTAGAACAATGAATGACTACGCCCAATACAAGAAGTGCATCGGTGATACTGGTGTTGCGGGAATCGTTACCACTAATTCGAATGCGTACATTTCTGGCCCTCCTGTATTTAAAGACGGAGATCTTGCCTATCGCGTGGCATCCCCACACTTTGACTCCAAGGGTGATCTTCAAATCGGCACATACGATTTAGCTATTAGATCCGATATTGCTCGTTGTCTATACGGATTCACCAACGCTCCTATTCAGGCGAGCTTAAGCATTGTTTACGACGATGGAGAAGCAAAGACAGCTACAACTCTGATTTCCGAGAAGAACAACTGGCTCCGTCTATCTGCCAAGGGCTTCACGTACTCAAGCCCGACCGTCAAGGTCAAGCTAACTCAAGCGAAGGTAGCTCCGAAGAAAGTTTCCATTACTTGCGTTAAAGGTAAGACCAGTAAGAAAGTTTCAGCCGTTAACCCAAAGTGCCCAACCGGATATAAGAAGAAATAGGAATCATGTTTAAGAAAATATTTGTAGCTCTCTTAGTTGCGGTACTTACCGGATCGTCCCTTGTTGGCAATGCGGCTGATGCACCAGATGAGTCATTTAGTGCAGCTCCAGAGCCAGGTTTGGGGTACATGGGGTACACGGCATATCCAGTAGGGGCAGCAGTTACAGGCCAATCAGGATTGCTAGGGATGAAAACATCATCGGGCAAAGTGGAAAAGGTTTCTTTCTGTAAGAGTACGACTGATTCTGCATGCTCTGACCGTGATTTCTTTCAATTCTTGTCCCACTATCCATTGTGCGAGTCAGGAACAGATTTAGATTGCATCGAAGCAATCACTGCAGCCAATTCTGATGGCAAGGAGTTAGTTGTTTCTAATCTGAGTAAATTTAGCGATCTTGTTCGTAATCAATATTTGGGATCTGCTGAAAATCTTCTACCTTCTGGCGGGGTCCCAACCCTCTTCACAGTTGCAGATGCCCCTCACGGAAAAGGCACTACTTATATGGCATCGGTTTCTTCTTTTGGATCTTGGGATAAAGCTTCAGGACAGAAAGCAAATGTTGAAAATGCCGCTCTAGCGATTTACGCTGTAGAACTAAAGAACGGAAATTTCGGATTAGAAGAAATGTCTGATGACGCATCGAGATACCTAACTCCCTCATGGAGAAACGGCAATAGCAGCGGTTCAGGGTGTAAGTACACCGATGGTATTAAATGCGCAGTAGCGCACCCAATTCCAACTGACATTAGATTTGGCTTAAAAGTTAGAAACAGTGCGCCAATCAAGGGTTGGTTCCATGGACGAGTACGGGAACCTCTAGTTCAGTACACAAGTGGTGCGGCTAACTCAAAAACTTTGGCAGTCTCTGCATATCCGGTAAAGGTTCCAGGTGTCTCTATTTGGAAGAAGAAGGAAGAACTTACTTCGGATTTGAACAATTTCTTTTCCAAAGCCCAAAAACCCCTTGGAGGTTCGGGTAGTGGAGCCGGAAATAAAGTCCTGCAAGATGGACCTCAATCGGGTTGGTCTCTCATGCGATTCAACAATGAGGGTTATACCCAATCACAGATGGATGAATTCCTTGCGTGGATCCCACTTATTGGAGATAAGGCAAACCTACTGCCAACGGTGTGGACTATGAATTTAATGACTGGATTCAATTCGAGTGTTCTTGGAAGTGCTTGTGTCGGGGATGCTCAACAGCTCACAGGAATGGTTTCCACAAATGCAACCCAGTACCTGGCAGGCCCGCCAACTTTTAATCCAACTACAGATGAACTCGAGTACAAAGTTGCGGGTCCTCACTTATTGCCAGACGGAGAGCTTTCTCGAGGAACATACGATCTAAGTTTGAGAGCTGACTTTGCTCGCTGTCTATATGGAATATCTGGAACAGCAGTTAAGGCCACAGTTTCGATTGTCTCTGACAATGGAATTTCCGTTAATGCAGTGAGTACCGTTACTGAACGTAACGGCTGGCTTAACTTCTCTGCCAAGGGGTTTACCTTCTCGTCCCCAACAATCAAAGTAAAGCTAACGTCGAATTCCCCAGCAAAGAAGACAACTATTTCCTGCACCAAAGGCAAACTCTCGAAGAAAGTAACATCTGTAAACCCAAAGTGCCCAACTGGATACAAGAAGGCTAAGTAATATGAAGAAACGGTTATCTGTTTTGCTCGGTGCAACGCTAACGATTGGCTTCGCAGCCTCTGGAAGCGCGGCGATTAATTCGGTGGGGGATCCAGGAAGGTCTTGGGCTCAGCCCGATGATGCGGCGCTTGGGCAGCATATTCAACAGTTTATCGATAGCGCTCCATTTGAATCTCCTACATATCTCGTTAGCGAAGCCCTAGATGGCGATGTCACGAAAGATCCCACATGTGAAAGTGTGAGCGATACTAAGTGCGCCGGACAGAATCTTCGATATCAGGCACTAATTCCATACTGTGTAACTGAAACAGACCAGAATTGCGTAGCTGAAATTGGAAGCATCGATGCGTCTGGCACAAAATCCCTCGCAAAGTTTGATAGATATTTTCCGACCAAAGCTCTCAATCAATTTAAGGGAGATCTCACTCGCCATGTACCCGATGGCGGTAGTGGAAGTATTGTCAGCATCCCCTCTGCTCTTCACGACGGTGGAGACAAGTACTACGTCTCAGTATTCATGAATGCACGTGTTCGTGCTGGTCAAAAAGCCGAGAAGCCAACGCTAGAAGTACGAATTTCTCCAGTAGGGCTTGAACCTTCACTTTATTTCACCAGGACCAACGATCCTCACGATACTGGCTATGCATCGATACTTGATCGCAATACTGGTGTCACTCGTTGGGGAATTCAAGGGGCTGGCTTTAGCGGAACCCAATATTGCGTCGCCAATTCAGCATCTGAAAAGCTATGCGCACAGAAGTACGCATTCCCTGCAGATATTAGATTCTTTGCAAAGATAAGACTTTCACAACTTCCAGTGGGTTGGATGCACGGAAGAATTAGCGCACCCGATATTTCAATCACTCAAGAGTCAGCTGGATCTTCACTAGAGATTCAGGGTAATCCGGTAGCTGTTCCAGCTGTCTATAAGATGTATAACTATCCCGAGATGCCTGCAGCTTTAAAAGCGCTCTACAGTGTGGAGAAAGGTGGGTACCTTCCAAGTTGTGATGCGAGTCGTGACACATGCGCTGGCGGAAGAAGTGGACCATCGAAGGATCCATTAAATAGAAATGTTCTGATAGCACCAGCTCCGTATGAAGCTGATGGAATGGCACAACTGAAGTTGTGGCTTCCTTATGTAGATGACAAAGCCACTGCTCTTCCTTCATTCTGGAGCGTACGCACACTTTCACAGAACGAGATGCAAGGGGCAAGCCGTTGCTTTGCCGACTCATCTCAGATCACTGGAATCGTCACAACTAACTCAACGCAGTATTCAGCTGGTCCTCCAGCATTTGATAAGAGCGAAGGCACGTTGAATTATCAAGTTGCTGCACCTCACTTCGGTACAACCGGTGATGTATTTAAGGGTTCATATGACCTTGTAATGCGCTCTGATGTTGCACGTTGTGTTTATGGCTTCTCAAAGGCTCCAATTAATGCAACTCTATCGATTACTAGTACCGATGGAACACCACAGATTGCCACAACTGTAATTGGTGAGCGCAATGGTTGGCTTTATCTGCAGGCGAAAAACTTCGAGTTCTCTGCACCTGTGATTAAGGCGAAGCTCACACAGGCTGCTGCACCAGCTGCTAAGAAAGTGACGATTACCTGCGTTAATGGAAAGACAAGCAAGAAGGTAAGTGCAGTTAATCCAAAGTGCCCAAGCGGATATAGGAAGAAATAGGCGCGATGAGGAGATTTTTTTCAGTTGCCCTAACCTTTTTGATTGCAACTTCCTTGCTTCCAACGGCTGTCGCTAATGTTGAAGATGAGCAATGGAAGCCTCCTGTCGTTAACGCTATCCCACACCACGATGTCGTTTTTGAAGAGAAAATCTCGGGCCTAGACGTTTTTCCGCATCTGTGGGCAGAGAGCAAAAATGGGCGATTCATCTGCACTTCGACAAGTGATGCCAATTGCCTTTCGGCTGATCACTTCGTGTACACAGCAATATTTCCTGTATGTGCCTCCGATAAGTCGGTTGATTGTGTCTCATCATTTAAGGCAGTTCTACCGAATGGAACGGAAGAGGAAGCAGTATTTAAGCGTTACGCTGTTCCAAACCATATAAACAAATTTGCTTCGAATGCGCAGCTAGAGATTCCCGCTACAGAATCGCCGGGCCTATGGGAATTTCCAACGCTCACACATAACGGTGGAAAGACCTTTGTTCTTGATGTCGGAGTGAACGGGTTTAGATGCGTTCAGACTGATTGCTCCGGAGAAGATAAGACTCTCTTTGGCTACGTGGTACCCGCAACTGTTGCCCCTGGCGCATCTAGATGGGGATACGAAAAGTGCGAGCAACAGGCGAAGCCGACTAACGGTATTCCAAATACAAGTTGCGGGATCAGCCCAGTAACAGATGATGGAATCCGCTGTTTCTTATCGTTAGAAGAGAATGGCGATTGCATGATGAGAAAAGCCATTCCGACTGGTGTGCGATTTAAAGTTGCTACGCGTTTGGCAAAGGAGCCAGCAGCGTGGATCCATGGTCGTATGACAGAACCGAATATCGAAATCAAAAAGTTGAGTGATGGCAGTACCTCGGTAGTTGTAGAGGCAGCGGGAACAAATGTTCCAAGCATTTACCAAGGTGGCCTATGGCAAGACCTTTCACCTGCAATGAAGCAATTCTGGACAGACTGCAAATCTGCAGGACAGAACTGTGGCGAAGTTGGAGCCGGTGATGAGAATGGCATCAACTATGACGCGCCTCATGAAAAGTCACGATGGACTTCTTCGATGTTGAACTATGGAACCTTTGCAATCGGTGCCCTTAATACCGTTGCGAAAGAAGTTGGTGACAGAGCCAATGCAAACCCAAGTATCTGGAGTTTCCATTCCCTAGCAGCAAAACAGATGACCATTGCATCGGAATGCTTCAAGAAGGGATCTGGGGTTAAGGGAATTGTCAGTACAAATGCAACTACTTACTCCGAGGGTCCGCCAAGTTTCACCTCAGGATTTCTAAATTATCGGGTTGCGTCTCCTCACTACGCACCTGATGGAAAGACTGAGTTGAGGGGAACTTACAATCTCGTGATTCGCTCAGATGTAGCACGTTGCCTCTACGGTTTCTCAAGCGCTCCTGTAAGTGCAACCATCTCTGTCATAAGCTCATCCGGTGAAAACCAGGTTGCAACAACTATTGTGAATGAGAAGAATGGCTGGCTTCAGCTCTCGGCAAATGCCTTCACGTATTCATCTCCAACAGTCAAGGTAAAACTCTCACAAGGAAAATCTACGATTACTTGCGTTAAGGGAAAGACAAGCAAGAAGGTAAGTGCCGTTAATCCAAAGTGCCCAAGCGGATATAAGAAGAAATAGGTAGATAGATGCATCTCGTCAGAACAAAGTTCGTACAGACCTTCATGGCTATTGCTGTTGTGTACTTGGGAATTGTGCTTGTGATTTCCCAGAGTCCATCGGGGGATGCGCCTGCCATTGATGAGAAGTTAGTGAAGATGAGTTCTGATAATCGTCTCGAACTGCTTGTGCAGATCACTGGAGTAAATCCCTTGGAAGGAACAGCAGAGGCTCGCGTATTGCCATGGCCGAACTCTGAGGATGTTGGATATCGCCTGAAGAGTGGCTGGGTTCCAACGCAAGATGTTGATTTGATTGTGGATTCAGTCATTGGTGCTAGTAATGGCGGAAGCAATACATATAGCTTCGAGAAAGATGTTCCAACCGGTGGCTTTAATGTTCAGGTGGATGAGCAGCCTGGTGCTGGACCAAAGAGCAATATCTCTTGGTATCCACTAGATAAGTACAACTTCGAGCTTCCTATTGCTGCCCTTGCAAACCTTGAGGGCGGTGATCAAGTAACGCTTAATATCCTGCCGCTTGATTACACAAAGAATATCGATACATTCGATATCAAGATGGTTCATGGACTGTGGAACGATGCCTTTAAGACTGTAACTCTTGGAGATGATGAGTCATTTAAGATGGCAATTGATGAGTTCAATAACGGGCAGTCATCGTCAGTATTTGAAGCAGATCGCTCAAACTCAACGAAGCTTCTTGTGACAATCATTCTTCTTCTCATGATTACAGCGATGATGTCTGTGACGATCTTGACCTACATGGTTGTATCGGGGCAGCGCCCACCAACACTTTCTTCTCTTACGTGGGCTGCAGCGCTGACATATTCATTGATTTCACTCCGCGGTCTGATGCCAGGAAGCCCTCCAATCGGCATATTCGTCGACAAGCTCTTCTACTTCCCGGCCCTAATCGTGACCTTGGTCTGCTCCTTGTGGGTCCTCGTCACCTGGGTTCGCCGCGAGGACTTCCAGAGCTAAAGACGGGTTTTGGGCCGAAAGCGGGCCCGAAGTGGCGTGGGACACGCTGGTCCGGATGTCACCTTCTTAGGCGATTTCCCTTTATAAGGGGGCCTCGCCTAGACTCTCCCTTCGCGCTCCGCGTAAATCCGCAGGATTTATCTGGGGTTCGACCCTGTTCGTTCACATGAGGCAAGAAAAAGGTGCGATTACTTGGCTAGTAAAGATGGTGCAATCGAGATCGAAGGCACTGTTGCTGAGGCGTTACCTAACGCAATGTTTCGTGTTGAACTAACAAATGGACATAAAGTCTTGGCGCACATCAGCGGAAAGATGCGAAAGAACTACATTCGTATTTTGGCCGGTGACCGTGTAATCGTAGAACTAAGTCCATATGACCTGACAAAAGGTCGCATCATTTACCGTTACAAGTAAATAGTGCGACTTAACTACAAAGGAGAAATCGCGTGAAGGTTAATCCAAGCGTGAAGAAGATCTGCGACAAGTGCAAAGTCATTCGTCGCAAGGGTCGCGTTATGGTGATCTGCGAAAATCTTCGTCACAAGCAACGTCAAGGATAATTTAATAAAAGTACGCGTGATGCGACTTGGTAGAGATACCAAGACCCCCGGACCGGTAGGCCGAGGCTCGATACATATGTCGAGGAGCATTGCGGAGGACCTCCGGAATACAGATCGGTTGAATACATGGCACGTCTAGTCGGTGTCGATCTTCCACGTGAAAAGCGTGTAGAGATTGCACTCACCTATATTTTTGGAATGGGTCTAACCCGTTCCCACGCAACGCTTGCTGCAACTGGAATTTCTCCAGATACACGCGTTAAGGATCTGCAAGAAGCAGAACTCGCTCAGCTTCGTGAATACATCGAAGCTAACTACAAAATCGAGGGTGATCTCCGCCGCGAAATCGCAGGCGATATCCGTCGTAAAGTTGAAATTCAAAGCTACCAAGGTATTCGTCACCGCAAGGGACTTCCTGTACGTGGTCAGCGCACACATACAAACGCTCGTACTCGTAAGGGTCCACGTAAGGCAATTGCCGGTAAGAAGAAGGTGACTAAGTAATGGCCGCTCCTAAATCAAAGACCGCTGCCGCAGGCAAGGGCAAAGTAAAGCTTCGTAAGAAAGAGAAGAAGAACGTTGCAGTAGGTAAGGCTTTCATCAAGTCGACCTTCAACAACACAATCATCTCAATCACAGATCCAACTGGCGCTGTTATCTCTTGGGCTTCATCAGGCCAAGTTGGTTTCAAGGGCTCACGTAAGTCGACTCCATTCGCAGCACAGCTTGCAGCAGAAGCAGCAGCTCGTCGCGCACAGGAGCACGGCTTGAAGAAAGTAGATGTTTTCGTAAAGGGACCTGGTTCCGGTCGCGAAACTGCAATCCGTTCATTGCAAGCAGCAGGCCTAGAAGTTGGAGCTATCTCAGATACAACTCCAGCTCCACACAATGGCTGCCGCCCACCGAAACCACGTCGAGTTTAAGGAAGGAAGAGACTAAATGGCTCGTTATACCGGAGCAGACTGCAAGCGTTGCCGTCGCGAAAAAGTAAAGCTCTTCCTCAAGGGCTCAAAGTGCGATGGACCAAAGTGTCCGATCGAATCACGTCCTTATCCACCAGGGCAGCACGGCCGCGGCCGTTCAAAGGAATCTGAATACCTCATGCAGATGCGTGAAAAGCAGAAGTGCGCACGTATCTACGGTGTTCTCGAAAAGCAGTTCCGTGGTTACTACGAAGAGGCAAACCGCAAGCAAGGCAAGACTGGTGAAAACCTTCTCGTCATCCTTGAGACACGTCTCGACAACGTTGTATTCCGCGCAGGCTTTGCAAAGAGCCGTGACATGGCACGCCAGTTGGTTCGCCACGGTCACTTCTTGGTAAATGGTAAGAAGGTAAACATTCCTTCATTCCGTGTTTCTCCGATGGACATCATCGATGTTCTTCCAAAGTCACACGACCTAACACCATTTATCGTCGCTAGCGCCGAGTTCGGTGAGAAGTCTGTTCCAGCCTGGATGGAGATCGTGCCTTCACAGATGCGCATCATCGTCCACGGTGTACCTGCTCGATCAGTGATCGATACACAGGTTCAAGAGCAGCTCATCGTTGAGCTCTACAGCAAGTAATCGTTTTCTTTAACCCCAACCAAGGAAATCAAATAGTGGATTTCCGCGAAAAGAAAGAGGAGCAACAGTGCTAATTGCACAACGCCCAACGCTTAGCGAAGAAGTCATTGCTGAAAACCGCTCACGCTTCATCATCGAACCGCTCGAGCCAGGTTTCGGATACACACTTGGCAACTCAATGCGTCGTACGCTGCTTTCATCTATTCCAGGTGCAGCAGTAACAAGCATTCGCGTTGCAGGAGCTCTCCACGAGTTCACAACACTCGAGGGTGTTAAGGAAGACCTCACAGATATCGTCTTGAACATCAAGAACCTTGTTCTTTCAAGCGACAACGATGAGCCTTCAGTCATCTACATCCGCAAGAGCGGTGCTGGCGCTGTAACAGGTGCTGACATTGCTGTTCCAAGCGGAGTAGAAGTTCACAACCCTGAGCTTCACATCGCAACACTTAATGGCAAGGCAAACCTTGAAATCGAACTTACTGTAGAGCGCGGTCGCGGATACGTAACTGCTGTACAGAACAAGCAAGCTGGCGCAGAGATTGGTCGCATTCCTGTTGACTCAATCTATTCACCAGTTTTGAAGGTTACATACAAGGTCGAAGCAACTCGTGTAGAACAGCGCACAGACTTCGATCGTCTCGTAGTTGATGTAGAAACAAAGCCATCAATGAAGCCACGCGATGCAGTTGCATCAGCTGGAAAGACACTTGTAGAACTCTTCGGACTTGCACGCGAACTTAACGTAGATGCTGAAGGTATCGAGATGGGGCCATCTGTTATGGATGCTGCTCTCGCTGCTGATCTTGCTCTTCCAATCGAAGATCTCGATCTCACAGTACGTTCATACAACTGCTTGAAGCGCGAAGGCATTCACACAGTTGGAGAACTCGTTAACCGTTCAGAGGCTGACCTACTTGATATCCGTAACTTCGGATCAAAGTCAATCGATGAGATTAAGGCAAAGCTTGTATCAATGGGAATGTCTCTCAAGGACAGCCCAGCAGGATTTGATCCTTCACAACACCAGAACTACAACGTGTCAGATGAAGACTTCGCTGACACAGAACAGGCATAAGGGAGAAGACAATGCCAAAGCCAACTAAAGGCCCACGTTTGGGTTCAGGCCCATCACACGAGCGCTTGATTCTTCGTACTCTTGCTGAGCAGTTGTTCGAGCACGGAAAGATCACAACTACAGAGGCAAAGGCGAAGCGACTTCGTCCACTTGCCGAAAAGTTGATCACCTTCGGTAAGAAGGGCGATCTATCAGCTCGTCGCGAAGTAATGGCACGTATCGCTAACAAGACAGTTGTTCACAACCTCTTTACAGTGATCGCACCAACATTCGCTAACCGCGAAGGTGGCTACACACGTATTACAAAGATTGGTCCACGTAAGGGCGATAACGCTCCTATGGCAGTGATCGAGCTCGTAACAGAGAAGCTTTAATACGTAGTTACCTACGATCTTTACTATGGCGATGCCCACTCTCTTTCCTGAGAGTGGGTTTCGTCGTTTAAGGATAGATATTGCTTATGACGGCACCAACTTCTCTGGTTGGGGAGCACAACCTGATCGCCGCACACTTCAAGACCTTGTAGAAGAAGCAATCTCTCGCATATCTCGCAGCGATGTTGCATCAATCGTTGCAGGGCGCACAGATGCCGGAGTCCATGCCACAGGCCAAGTGATCCACGTTGATGTGCCTGATGCGATGTTTGCTTCAGGACTTACCTATACCGACTTTAGATTTAAGCTCAATCGAATCCTCGATGAAGATGTACGCATCATGCTAATTACAGATGCGCCTCCAGGATTTCATGCCCGGTTCTCTGCCCTGCGCCGCAAGTATGTATACAAGATTCTCGACAATAACGATGTCATCGCACCTCACTCTCGCTTTGATGTGGCGCCTTGGTATCGCCCGCTCGATGTAGACCGTATGAACGAGGCATCAGCGCTGGTTCTGGGCCACCATGATTTCGCTGCATTCTGTAAGTTCCGCGAAGGCTCTACAACAATCCGTACTCTTGAAAAATACGATTGGGTACGTAGCCCTGAAGGGTTATTGGTGGCAGATGTTGTCGCCGATGCCTTCTGTTATTCGATGGTGCGAAACCTAGTCGGCGCTGTCGTCTGCGTTGCAGATGGTAGACAAGATCCGTCATGGATTTCAGAGCTTCTCGCCAATAAAACTCGCGTCTCAGACTCTCTAGTCTTTCCTGCTCGTGGCTTAACTCTCTATCAGGTCGATTATCCCAGTGATGATCAGCTACTAGAACGCGCTCGAGTAACTGTTGGCAAGCGAAAAGAGTTATCTGACGAAACCCATGAGGAAAACTAATGGGACATATCGATGTTTCAGGCGTTGAGTATTCGCTCTCTGATGGTCGAGTACTTCTCAACGATGTCTCATTCCGCGTAGGCGATGGAGCAAAGGTTGCACTCATCGGACCAAATGGTTCTGGAAAGACAACTCTTATCCGCATGATCTGTGGAGATATTTCACCTGAAGAAGGAAGCGTTGCCATTACTGGTGGTCTCGGAATCATGCGCCAGTTCATCGGATCTGTTCGCGATGAAACAACTGTTCGCGAACTGCTGATCTCTGTAGCTCCTGCCCGTATTCGCGATGCTGCAGCAAAGATTATTGACTCTGAAAAAGCAATGGCACTTGAAGATAACGAGAAGAATCAGATGGCCTATGCCCAAGCGATTATCGACTGGGGCGATTGTGGTGGATATGACTTTGAAGTTATCTGGGATAAATGTTGCACAGAGATGTTGGGAAAGCCTTTTGATGAAGTAACAGATCGAAAGGTCAGCACGCTATCTGGGGGAGAGCAGAAGAAGTTGGTTCTTCGCGCACTACTAGAAGGTCCCGAGGAAGTCCTCTTGCTCGATGAGCCAGATAACTATCTCGATGTTCCATCAAAGCGTTGGCTGGAGAAAGTTGTCTCTGAGACGAAGAAATCTGTTCTCTTTGTCAGCCACGATCGCGAACTTCTGCAGAACACAGCCACTCGTATCGTTGCACTGGAACAAGGCGTTAATGGAAATACAGCGTGGGTACATGGAGCAAAGTTTGATACCTGGCATGAGGCACGACGTGCGCGTAATGCACGTTTTGCCGAACTGCTTCTGCGGTGGGAACAAGAACATCAGCGCCTCATCGACTTGGTACGTACTCTGCAGGTTCAGGCAGCGAGCTCACCCGATATGGCAAGTAAGTATCACGCGATGCAGACTCGTCTTCGTAAGTTTGAAGAAGCAGGAGCGCCGGAAGCCCCACCTCTTGAGCAAGATGTAAAGGTTGGCTTACGTGGAGGACGTACAGGTCTTCGCGCACTGACATTTGAAGGCGTATCAATTAATACCGAATCAGGTGAGAACTTAACGCAGCCCTTTGACTTCGAAGTTTTCTTCGGAGATCGCATCGCAGTTCTTGGAAAGAATGGAACCGGTAAATCTCACTTCTTCCGCCTTATCTCAGGGGATCCAACGGTGAACTACACCGGAAACTTTAAAGTTGGCGCGCGCGTTGAAATCGGTTACTTCGCACAGACTCATTCGCACCCAGAATTTGAAGGCAAGACCCTGCTCGAAATCCTCTGGGAGACATACTCACTTCAACTTGGCGCGGCTAAGGGCGTCTTGCGAAAGTATGAGATTGATAAGCAAGCAGAACAGAAATTCACCTCTCTCTCTGGTGGGCAACAAGCGCGCTTCCAAATCCTTCTCCTTGAACTCTCTGGCTCCACACTTCTCTTGCTCGATGAACCAACAGATAACCTCGATCTTGCTAGCGCTGAATCTCTAGAAGTAGCCCTTGATCACTACGAAGGAACGGTCCTATCTGTCACCCACGATCGATGGTTCACCCGCGGATTCAATAGATTCCTGGTCTTCGGAGCCGATGGCCGGGTCTATGAGAGCCCCGAGCCGGTCTTTGATTTCTAAGACTGGGATTTATAACCCCCTACCTCACGCGTGGATTGAGGCCATTTTGACCCGCCCCCCGCATGAAAGGTAAAGTTCCCACCCTGCGCCAGAGGGCGCGAAGTTAGACCCCAAGATTCAAACGAAAAGAAGAAGGTAATAAAGCATGCGTACATATAGCCCAAAGGCAGGCGACGTCGTCCGTAAGTGGCACGTTATTGATGCACAGGATGTTGTGCTCGGTCGTCTTGCAACACATGCAGCAACACTTCTTCGTGGAAAGCACAAGGCAACATTTGCTCCACACATGGATATGGGTGACTTCGTAGTCGTTATCAACGCCGAGAAGATTGCACTTTCAGGAAACAAGGCAACAACAAAGTTTGCACATCACCACTCAGGTTTCCCAGGTGGTCTTACATCTACCGTTTACGGCGAACTTCTTGAAAAGCACCCAACACGCGCTGTTGAAAAGGCGATCAAGGGAATGCTTCCAAAGAACCGTCTAGGTCGCGAGATGGCAGGAAAGCTCAAGGTCTACGCAGGTCCAGAGCATCCACATGCAGCACAGTCACCAGTTCCATACGTATTCAACCAAGTTTCTCAAATCGTTAAGTAAGGGATAAGAAGATATGTCAGATACAACTTTCAACGAGATCGACGCCGACGGCGAGGCTCTTACTTCTTACTCTTCATCAACACCAGCTGCAGCAACTAACCGCAAGGCAATCACTGCACCAGGTGCAGGTACAGGTCGCCGTAAGGAAGCAGTTGCTCGCGTTCGCCTCGTTCCAGGAACAGGTCGTTGGGTTGTAAACGGCAAGACACTCGAAGCGTATTTCCCAAACAAGGTTCACCAGCAGCTCGTATCAGAGCCATTCCGCACAGTTGGTGCTGAAGGTTCATACGATGTATTTGCTCGCATCAACGGTGGTGGAGTTTCAGGTCAGGCTGGCGCACTTCGTCTTGGTGTTGCACGTTCACTTAATGAAATTGATACAGAGGCAAACCGTCCAGCACTTAAGAAGGCTGGCTTCCTCAAGCGCGATGCACGTGTTATCGAACGTAAGAAGTACGGCCTAAAGAAGGCTCGTAAGCGTTCACAATACTCAAAGCGTTAATTCACTCTTTCTTTACAAACGCTCTAACGATTCACAGAGGAGTTATTTATGGCTCTCTTTGGAACGGATGGAATCCGCGGATTAGCTAACGGATCCGTACTCACTGCAGAAACCGCACTCGATGTTGCCGTTGCTGCTGCTCACATTCTCGTCGAATCTCATTCATCAGATGGCGTGCGTCCGCGTGCAATTGTTGGTTCAGACTCTCGCGCATCTGGTGAATTCCTTGAATCGGCAGTTGCTGCAGGGCTGGCAAGTGCAGGCGTTGATGTCTATCGTGTCGGAGTACTTCCAACACCTGCAATCGCATATCTTGTTGGCGAATCAGGGGCAGACCTTGGAGTCATGATCTCTGCATCTCACAATGCAATGCCAGATAACGGAATTAAGTTGTTCTCACGTGGCGGCGGCAAGCTCGATGATGCAATTGAAGCAGCGATTGAAAAGCGCATGGGAGAACCATGGACGCGTCCAACGGGCAAAGATGTTGGGCGAATTACCTTCGATGAAAGTGCTCGCGCTCGCTATGAAGATCACCTACTTGCATCTGTCTCTACTTCACTTAAAGGCCTAACAATCGTTGTTGATTGTGCAAATGGAGCTTCTTCATTTGTTGCACCAGAAACCTATGAGAAGGCTGGCGCAAAGGTCATCGCTATTCATAACACCCCTAATGGCTGGAATATCAATGAAGCATGTGGATCCACACATCTAGAAGATCTCCAAGCAGCAGTTGTTAAGAATAAAGCTGATTTCGGTATCGCTCACGATGGAGATGCAGATCGTTGCCTTGCAGTTGATGCACAAGGAAACGTCATTGATGGCGATGCAATTATGACTATCTTGGCACTTGGCTTTAAGGCTCGAGGCGCACTTGCCTCAAACACAATCGTTGGAACTGTTATGAGTAACCTCGGATTTATCCAGGCGATGAAGAAGGCTGAAATTGAGGTCATCACTACCGCAGTAGGTGATCGCTATGTCCTTGAGAAGATGCTCGAAGGTGGTTACTCATTGGGCGGAGAACAATCAGGCCACCTCATCATGCGCGAATTCGCTAATACAGGCGATGGAATTCTTACAGCGCTCCAGCTCGCGCAAGAAGTAACTCGCACTGGAAAGTCTCTGGCAGATCTTGCAGCCACGATGCAACGCTTTCCTCAGGTCTTAATAAACGTTAAAGATGTAGCTAAAGATCAATTGCCTCAATCTTCCGTCATTGCTGATGCGGTAAAGGCTGCAGAGGTAAAGCTAGGTTCAGAAGGCCGTGTCCTTCTGCGGGCTTCAGGAACTGAAAACCTCGTAAGAGTGATGGTTGAAGCCTCGAGTGATAACCTTGCCGAAGAGATTGCAACAGGACTCGCTAACGTTGTCAGGAAAGAACTGGGGAATTAATTCGTGTGCGGAATCGTGGGTTACACAGGGCCACAATCTGCAATCACTCCCTTAGTTGAAGGACTTCGTCGCCTCGAATACCGCGGCTACGACTCAGCTGGAATCGCACTCGGCACACCGAACACTCTCTTTATTGAAAAGCGCGCAGGAAAACTTGCAAACCTTGAAGGTTCACTTCCTGCAAATATGCCGACGGTTCACTCTGGAATTGGCCACACCCGATGGGCAACCCATGGCGGCCCAACAGATCGCAATGCACATCCCCATGTTGATAATGAGGGAAAGCTAGCAGTCATTCACAACGGAATCATCGAGAATTATTCAGAACTTAAGGCAGAGCTGGAAAAGAGCGGTCACACCTTTACATCCGAAACTGATACAGAATCGGTAGCGCACTTACTCTCGGATCTTCGCAAGGAACATAAGGGCGATCTCACCGCTGCGATGCGAGCAACTGTACGACGTTTGCGCGGATCATTTACCTTGCTAGCAATCCATGCCGATGACCCACAGACAATCGTGGGTGTTCGACGCAATTCTCCTTTGGTGGCAGGAATTGGTGATGGGGAGAACTTCCTTGCATCAGATGTTGCAGCCTTTATCGATTACACAAAGCGCGCTGTTGAGCTCGGACAAGATGAAGTTGTCACGATTACTCCTGGCGCCATCACCATTCAAGATCTCGATGGCAATCCATTGCCACTTCGGGAATATGAAATTACTTGGGATGCAGCAGCTGCACAAAAGGGTGGGTACGAACACTTCATGCTCAAAGAGATCTTCGATCAACCAAAGGCGATTGCAGATACCCTCATCGGTCGCCTCAGCGATCACAACCAAGTACAGCTCGATGAACTTCATATGACGGTAGATGAGATGCGATCCATTAAGCGCATTTCAGTCATTGCATGCGGTACCGCCTATCACGCCGGTATGGTTGCAAAATATGCAATTGAAAAGTGGGCAAAGATTCCTGTAGATGTAGAGATTGCATCTGAATACCGCTATCGAGATCCAATCGTCGATAAAGATTCCCTCGTCATCGCCATCTCACAATCTGGCGAAACTATGGATCTACTGATGGCTGTACGACATGCAAAATCTGCCGGAGCACGTGTCTTAGCGGTATGTAATACAAACTCATCAACTATTCCGCGCGAATCAGATGCAGTGCTCTACACACATGCCGGCCCTGAGATTGCTGTTGCATCAACGAAGGCATTCCTCACACAGATTGTTGCTGTCTACCTCATTAGCCTCAAGCTCGCACAAGTTCGCCAGACTCTTACTGATACTCAAGTTCGTGACCTCTACTTTGAGATGCTCGAGCTTCCTGCGAAAGTTGAACAGATTCTTGAAACGATTGAACCACTTCGCGAATTAACTCGTAAATTTGTAAAGAACAACACCGTGCTCTTCTTAGGCCGCGGTATTCAATATCCGGTTGCTCTCGAAGGTGCGCTCAAGCTCAAGGAGCTTGCCTATATCCATGCAGAAGGTTTTCCTGGTGGCGAACTCAAGCACGGACCAATCGCACTTATCGAAGAAGGAACAGCGGTCATTGCGATTCTTCCTACAGCCGATGAACATGCACTGGATGAGAAGATGCTCAGCAATATTCAAGAAGTAAAGGCGCGTGGTGCTCGCGTAGTAGTGATCGCCCCTGAAGGAGCAGAAGTCATCGGAGCAGAGCATGTCATTCGCATCCCTGTAACGTCAGCGCTCTTCCAGCCAGTACTTGCAACTGTGCCTCTTCAAGTATTTGCCTACGAGATTGCAGTTGCACGCGGTACCGATGTCGATCAACCTCGAAATTTAGCAAAATCAGTAACCGTTGAATAAATCATCTGAATAAGAAAGTCAGACCTATGAGAGTCCAAGAACTTCGCCAGCGCCAGATGCGTCGCGCGCTGAAGTGGGCGGCAGGATTCTTCACCGGCTATCTCATCGTTACATGGCAGGTTTTGATCGATGGTCCACTTATTCAAATAGACCGCTTCTTCTACCGTCTTGATCATCCAGAACTTACAGGCCTGACATATTTCATCATTCGCCGCCTTGATGATCTTGGTCTGCGCGGAGTTTCAGGCGTCGCACTTCTTATTGTTGCGACATATATCTCCAGAAGATTTAAAACCTGGCGCCCAATAAATCTTGGAATCCTTGCATTTCTCTCTCTCAATATTGTCGTTGGTATTTTCAAGTATGCACTCGGTAGAACAAAGCCTCGTCTAGGTTTTGATATCTTGAATGCAGGCGGCATGTCATATCCAAGTGGCCACGCTTCCAATGCAATCTTTATCTGGGGCGTCATTGCATATCTCATCTATCGCTATGCACATGTCGATCGCTATCGTGGACGTCTTGCTAGCGCTGGAGTAGGGGTGATGGCGCTGACTGTCTGCACCGTATCTCTCATTAGAAATACTCACTGGTTCTCAGATTTGTTCGGAGGACTTCTGCTCGGATCAGGTCTTCTCGTTCTGATTATTGCGATTGACCGCTTCTTTCCATCTGATAGCCAACTCCACTAACGCCTAATACACTCGCTTCCATGATTGCTGGAATCGGAGTCGATGTCGTTGATATCGAGAGATTTTCTCAATCCCTTGATCGCACACCCGCGCTAGCAGAGAAGTTATTCACCTCTAACGAACGAGATAAGCCGATTCATTCACTTGCAGCTCGCTTTGCAGCTAAGGAAGCTCTTTATAAGGCGCTTAGCCCAGCGCATTCACTTGCTTGGCATGATGCCGAGATTCTCAACGCTGCAAACGGCAAGCCCAATTTTCACCTCCATGGTCAGATTGCAGAGCTTGTAGGTAGCGCAACAGTTCATCTCTCGTTATCTCATGATGGTGGGGTAGCAACTGCGATGGTGGTGATTGAAAAGTGAGAGCAGAAGCCCGCATCGATTTATCTGCAATAACATTTAATATTCAAAAACTGAAAGCTCATAGCGGAACTAATTTATTGGCAGTTGTAAAGGCAGATGCTTATGGTCATGGCCTCGTGCGAGTTGCAGAGACTGCAGTCAAAGCTGGCGCTGATTACCTAGGTGTAGCCCTGCTCGAGGAAGCAATCACACTTCGCGAAGCTGGCATCACGGCACCAATCCTTGCTTGGCTTGTGCAGCCTGGTTCTGATTTTGCGCGGGCGATAGATCTCGACATCGACCTTGCTGTTGCCTCCCTTGCAGCTCTTGCCGAAATCTCCTCCGCATCAACAACTAAGAAGGCGCGCGTGCATCTGGAAGTCGATACAGGAATGACTCGAGGAGGCTTTCTTGATGAGTGGACATCTCTGACTGCAGAAAACTTAAGAAGCGTTGACGTAGTTGGAATCTTCTCTCACTTTGCCCGTGCTGATGAGCCAGAAGAGGCGCAGAATGCAGAACAACTCAAACGCTTCACGGCAATGGTTGAACACTTAGCCTCCCTCGGTCACACCAACGTTATTAAGCACCTCTCTAACTCTGCAGCTACGCTGGTAAATCCTGCATCTTCTTTCGACATGGTTCGCACAGGTATTGCGATGTATGGATTGAGTCCGGATGTAAAAACACTCGGTACTTCAGCAACCCTTGGCCTACGCCCAGCAATGCAACTACGGGCTGCTCTCTATCTTGTTAAAGACGTTCCTGCAGGAACTCCCGTTGGTTATGGTGCAAGCCAAATTACGACATCAGATACAAAGTTAGGTGTTGTCACGATGGGATATGCAGATGGAATTCCTCGCATCGCCCAAGGTCTCGGGCAATTCCCAGCTGGCGTGTGGATCAATGGAAGGCGCGCCCCGATTATCGGTCGCGTTTCGATGGATCAATTTGTGGTCGATCTAGGTGCTGATTCAAAGGCACACTCGGGGGATTGGGTCGTTGTTTTCGGTAATGGCTCGCATAATGAGTACACAGCCGATGATTGGGGAGCTGCCTCAGGCTCAATTAATTACGAGATAGTTACACGAATTGGCCCTCGTGTGCCTAGAATCTGCGAAGCCCATGTCTACTAACTCATCCCTCCTGCAAGCCAAAGGCGTCAGTATCTCCTTTGGTGGACTGCGCGCACTCCATGATGTTCATCTCGAACTCGGCCATAACGAGGTAGTCGGAGTTATCGGACCAAACGGCGCAGGCAAGACAACTCTCTTTAATGCAATCTGCGGCCTTGTCGCACCAGATGCGGGCACTTTTA
The DNA here is from genome assembly GCA_965268015.1 of Candidatus Nanopelagicaceae bacterium. Taxonomy (GTDB): domain Bacteria; phylum Actinomycetota; class Actinomycetes; order Nanopelagicales; family Nanopelagicaceae; genus Planktophila. The sequence continues at coordinate 1,034,074 of OZ254154.1, read as the reverse complement.
CCTTTGAAGGTTCAGAGCGCAATTGGCCACGAACCGATCAATTGGCAGAGCTCGGAATTGCTCGCACCTTGCAAGGCGTTGGTCTATTTCCCGATCTCACAGTTCTCGAGAACGTGATGATCGGTGCACAAAAGTTTGCAAAGACCGGGTTGATTTCTGCAAGCCTTGGTCTTAATACTCGCGACGAAAACGAACTCGCAGAGCGTGCCAAGACAGCGCTCGAGCGCGTCTATGCAGGTGCGCTCGCAGATCGCCGTGCAAGCACGCTTTCATACCCAGATACCAAGCGCGTTGCTATTGCACGTGCGCTTGTCTCAGAACCAAAGATTTTGATGCTCGATGAACCGGCAGGTGGACTTGGTCCTCAAGATATCGAGTGGATGAATGGACTTATCCGTAACCTCACAGCGCAAATGTCTGTTCTGATTGTTGAACACCATATGGATGTTGTGATGTCAGTCTGCGATCGTCTCTATGTTTTGAACTTCGGTGAAGTGATCTCAAGTGGATCTGCAGAAGTTGTTCGCCGTGACCCAGCAGTGATCGCTGCCTACCTTGGGACAGGTGCATAAATGAGCCTTCACGTACGCGACCTCACCGTTGATCACGGAGCAATCCGTGCAATTGATGGAGTCTCTTTCTCTGTTGAAACAGGAAAACTCACTGCAGTTATTGGCGCAAATGGTGCAGGAAAGTCGACCCTCCTTCGCACCCTTTCTGGTCTTAATAAAGCAACTAACGGCACAGCAACATGGAGCGATCACAACCTCTTGCATGGCAAGCCAGAGTCACATGTACGTAGCGGTGTTTCACATGTATCAGAAGGTAAATCTGTCATTGCAGAACTGACGGTCGAAGAGAATCTCGATCTTGGTGCACTATGGCGTGGCAACCGTAAAGAAGCAGCTGCAACCAAGGCAGAAATTATTGAACTCTTTCCACGACTCGGAGAAAGACTTTCACAACAAGCAGATACGTTATCTGGTGGAGAACGTCAGATGCTCGCAATCGGTCGTGCACTCATGTCTCGTCCTAAGTTACTTCTGCTTGATGAGCCATCACTCGGACTAGCTCCTCTTGTTATTGAACAGATTTTCCAGACTATCCGCGGAATCGTTGATTCTCTGGGCCTAACAGTTGTATTAGTTGAACAGAATGCAATGAGCGCTCTCAAGATCGCTGACTATGGAGTTGTTCTTAACCTTGGTCGCGTTGCAATCAACGGAAGTGCGCAAGAACTCATCGCCGATCCCGCAGTGCGCGCTGCATATTTGGGGTACTAATTATGTTCCAATTTATCAATACGATTCTTATCGGCCTCACATCTGGTGCTATCTATGCCCTAATGGCCCTTGCAATTGTTCTCATCTGGCGTTCAACTCGCGTCATTAACTTTGCACAAGCAGGTCTTGCTCTCGGTTCCACCTATATCGGTTACCAAGTAACGCTCTCTATCTCGAATTACTGGGTCGCACTTCTTGTTGCGATGGTTGCGGGAGCTTTAGTTGCAGCATTTATCGAACTCGCATTTATGCGCGTGCTTCTCAAGCACACAAGCTCTGGACCTATTGCAGGTGTAGCTCCAATCATCGCGACTCTCGGTCTTCTCGGAATTATCAAGGCAGTCATCACCATGGTCTGGGGCGGACAAGATGTCATCATTCAGCCTCCGCTATCTAATACAGGTTTTTCAATCGGCGAGAACACACTTGTCTTCTCTCCCATGAAACTTGCCATTGTTCTCTCAGTTGCAGTTCTCGTAACTCTCTTCTCACTTATCTTCCAGAAGACAAATATTGGATTGGCACTTCGCGCATCTGCATACTCACCAGAGATTGCTCGCCTTGCAGGAGTTCGCGTTGACTTTGTCCGCACACTTGGGTGGGCGCTCTCAGGGGCAGCAGGTGCTGTCGCTGGAATGCTTCTGACCTCAAATGGAAGCGGCTCTTTCAATCCTGAATCTCTTGAATTCTCACTTCTTCTTATCTCAGGATTTATCGCAGCCGTTATCGGTGGCCTAGAGAGCATGGTCGGTGCAGTCATTGGCGGCCTCGTACTAGGTCTGATCACAGCTTTTGTATTGATGTACATCAGCAGCTCACTCTTCTTTATCGCACCTTTCTTAATTTTGATGCTTGTTCTCTACATCAGACCACAAGGTTTGATCGGCGTGAAGGCAGGTCGCCGTGCATAAGCTCTCGAATAAGGCGCGAATATTCATCTTCAGCGTTTTAGGAGTAGCCATCTACTTCCTCAGCGGTGCAGTCGATGAGCTCCGTGTCTACCAAGGCGCATCAGTTGCGGTTTATGTTGTTGGTATCGCATCAATCATTTTGCTTACTGGTTATTCAGGCCAAGTCTCACTTGGACAAGGTGCTCTGCTCGGAGTTGGCGGATATGCAGCAGCGCTTGTACGAATTCATTACGGAGTTCCCGTCTGGGTTGCATTTGCAGTTGCAATTCTTGCAGCAGCACTTGCTGGTGCAATGCTTGGGCTGGCTGCAACAAAACTCAGTGGCCCATATCTTGCAGGGTCAACACTTGCACTGGCCGTTGGGCTCCCATCAATTACAAATCAATTCTCACTTCTTGGTGGAGAACAAGGCCTTCTCTTTGATGTTGGATTCCCGCCTCTCAGCCTGGGCGCAGAATTTACTCAGTACAAGTGGTACTTCTGGATTGCATCCCTTGCAACGTTGATCGCAATTTTTTGGTTACAAAATGTTATGCGTTCACGCTATGGAAGAAGCTGGAAAGCTGTCCGCGGCAACGATGTAGCTGCCGAACTGGCCGGTATTAATCTCACACGCAGTAAAACGCTCGCCTTTACTCTCAGCGCAGGCCTTGCAGGGCTAGCAGGCGCGTTATTGGCGATGACAATCGGCTCTGTATCACCCAGCGCCTACCCCTTGGCTCTCTCATTTTCTCTCCTTACGGGCGCGGTTCTCTCTGGCGTAACCACCCTTGGAGGTGTCATGATCGGGGCAGTGACTTTAGTTGCTATCCCTGATATCGCTGGGGCGGTTGCACATCGCCTCGGTACATCAGAGTCGGTAACTAATAACTTGCCCGGTCTACTGGTGAGCTCGTTGCTGATTTTGACAGTGATATTCGTTCCAAACGGTCCTGTTGAGCAGCTACGTGCACGTCGGGACCATCGGGCGAAGAAGTAAATAAACTCTTTTAGGTATAACGCCTAAAAGCCCTCGATGGAAGGAAATACATGATTCACATGAATCGTCGCACGCTTATTGCAGCTGGCGCGATGCTTGCAGTTACAGCACTTACAGCAACAGCTGTTCCTGCTCAAGCATTCTCGCCAAAGTCAGAAGTTGGTGTATCTAAGACAGAAATCAAGCTTGGAATCACAATTCCAATGACAGGTATTGCATCCCCTGGATATAACAAGGTTCCAGGCGCAATGAAGGCTTACTTCGACTACCTCAATACAAACGGCGGAGTAAATGGTCGCAAGATCACTCTTATCGTCAAGGATGATGAGTACGTCCCTGCAAAAGCTGTCGCAAAGACTAACGAACTAGTTCTCAGTGACAAGGTCTTCGCACTCTTGTCACCACTAGGAACTGCTAACAACAAGGCAGTCGCAGCATCTGTTAACCCAGCTCGCCGCGGTATCCCAGTGATGTTCGTCAATACAGGATTCAGTGGATTCGCTGACAACAAGAAGTACCCAACAACCACAACAATCTTGCCTTCCTATGTAATGGAAGCAAAGATCATGTCTGAGTACATCAAGGATAATTTTGCTGGAAAGAATATCGGCCTTGTCTACCAGGACGATGACTTCGGTTCAGATGCACTTAAGGGATTCACACAAGCTGGAATCAAGTTCGTTGCATCAGTTCCATATGCATCAGGCTCACAAAGTGCAGCAACAGCAGCTGGTTGGGTGCAGAAGCTCTCAGCAGCTAAGGCTGACGTTGTCATCCTCTACGGAGTATCAAGTGCAACAGCAGCTGGCCTCGGCACAGCAGCAGCACTTAAGTACGCACCACAGTGGATCCTCGGATCTGTCGGTGGAGATGCAAATACTCTCAAGGCACAGGGCGTCCCAGTTGGTGTGCTTTACAACGCAATCAGCGCATCATTCTTGCCTGCAACAACAGATATGACAGATGAATACGTAAAGCTCTTCTCTGATATCTATGCGAAGGCCGTTCCTGGTTCAGCTTTTGATAATAACGTTTTGCTTGGAATGAACACAGCGTTCGTTACAGCGCAGGCGATCAAGGCAGCAGGTACAAACCTCACACGCAGTGGTCTTCTAACGGCTCTACAAACAAAGGGTAAGGATCTGGCATCTGCAGGACTTACACCTCTTAACTACTCAAAAGCTAGCCACGTTGGTTACAACGGATACTGGTTCGGAAAGTACACACCAACCGGTGACCTCAAGCCAGTAGATGGCAAGTACGTCGTTTACACAACTGATTCAGGTAAGGGCAAGGTTGTTAAGTCAACATACAAGCGCCCAGCAATGCCTGCGAAGGGATTACCTAACTAATGAAAATCTCAACTACTAAGGCACGCCTTGCGGCGCTCCTCTCAACAACTGCTCTCGTAGCAACTGTTGTAGTCGGAGTTCCAACAACAGCTCAGGCAGCGGATCCACAATGTCAGACAGCAAGCTTTATCACACAGTGCGGTGGCGTTGGTTCTGACGGTTCTAAGTACATGATGATTGCTGCTGCTAACTTCAATGGCACAGTCTTTGTCTGGTCACACGGCATCCGCCCAAATATCAATATCCCTACTGCTATCGGTCCAGTTGCTGCTTACACAATTACTGATGTAGCAGAGCCTGGTCCATTGGCTCTCGTTGGTGACCTCTCTGTGGTTAACGCACTTGTTGCGCAGGGTTACGGTGTTGCAGGAGCTGGCTATTCACGCCAGAGCCTGAATGCACCTGAAGCTCTTAAGGCAAACGTTGAACTCATTGCTGCATTTAAGAAGAAGTTCCCAACAACAAAGAAAGTTGTTGCATGGGGACAGTCACTTGGATCATTGCACTCACAGAAGCTCGCTGAATCAAATCCAGAGCTCGTAGATGCACTCGTACTTGGTTGCCCAGCAGCTAACCCAGGCGATGCACTACTTTCTTACTTCGGTGATGCGCTGTGGGGCTTTAAGGCTCTCTTCAATGCAAATATCAAGGTCGGTGGATATTCAACTGACCCTGTTGTTCGCCAGAGAGAACAGCTCACAAATATCGCACTCGTACTTCAGGTACTTGGCGAACTCACAAACGGACTTACATCTGGTGCATGGCCATCAACATCAACACCTGCAGGTAAGGCGCTAGAAGCGGCGAAGGTTCCTTCACGTTCAGCGCTCCTTGCAGTTGGCTTGATGGCTGGCGTACCAACACGAAGCAAGAACGTCGATGGAACAACAGGACCAACAGGTGAAGAACAGAGATATCCATTGGCTATCGCACCAGCAGTAGCTGTCTTGCAGAACATGGGAACAATCGGCGTAGCCGGTAGCTTGCTCATGGCTGATGGTGAACTTCTCGCCGGTGGTCAGGTCTATGACAACTCAACAACAGATTACGCAGCACGCCTAGAAGAAGGTCGTGACCTCTGGTCAATGGCACTTAGCGGCAACACTGCAGTCGATGCAATCCTTTCAGCTCTCAAGGCGACACCACGTGCCAAGGCAGATGCAAAGGCAGTTGCAAAGATTCCAAGCCTGATCGGTATCCGTGGAGCAATCTCAAAGCCAACTGTCATCATGGCAGCTGAGAGCGATGAGTACACACCAGCTTCAGTTGCTCAGTGGTATGTCGATAACTACAGCACTGCTTATGAAACTGCACTCGATGCAGCTTTTGAGAAGGCTGCACGTACAGGCAACTACACAGCACCTGCAAAGAACCTGATTATGCTTTGGGAGAAGACATCTCCAGCGTATTCCAAGTTCACTGCTGAAGGTAAGCCAGATCTAACAGCGGCAGCTGGTGCAGGAACTGGTCACTGCCTCTACACATCAGCACAGTGGCTAGCCGCTGCAAAGATGGCAGCAACAGCTGCATCAACAGGAAAGCTTCCAGGCAATGCTGCAGCATCGATTGCAGCTCGCAAGGTTGGTCTCTCAGTTGATAAAGACTTTAGCGTTCCAACGTTTAAGGCTCTTTCATAATCTAGAAATCAAGTAGTACGAAGAAGGGCTCCTCGTTTAGGCGAGGGGCCCTTCTTCTTTTCCTCCTAGAGCTTCCTGTCGCTTACTCTTAGACCGTGTCCGCAGCTGCAGTAACCAGAGAGCCAATAACCAGAGAAATCTCTACACCGGTTGAGATGCACTCACTCGGTAGAGCTATTGGCGCCCAACTTCGTGCGGGAGATCTCATCCTTCTCAACGGCCCACTTGGCGCCGGCAAGACTGTCCTTGTACAAGGAATCGGGCAGGCGCTCGGCATTGATGACGTGACTTCACCAACCTTTGTTATCTCACGCATTCATAAAGCAGATCTGCCACTGATTCATGTCGATGCCTATCGTTTGCTTGAAGCAGGCAATGCACCTGCCTACCTCGATGATTTAGATTTAGATTCACCTCGAGAAAGCGCTGCAACAGTAATCGAATGGGGAGGCGCGGAATCTGCACGTTTAAGTGATGAGCGTCTTGAAATTGAGATCGATCGCACCAGTGATACCCGAAAGGTAACAATCACAGCAATCGGGGCTCGCTGGCAGGGTTTTGCGCTATGACAATTTCACTAGCTCTCGATACATCAACATCACGGACCACAGTTGCTCTCCTTGATGGGGAAAAGGTTCTCTTTGAAGAATTTCATGAAGGAGCAACAGATCATGGACGTGCACTCTCTGAACTAGTCGCCAAAGCGCTTAAGAGCGGACCACTTCCGCAACAGGTGGTCGTTGGTATGGGCCCTGGTCCATTTACCGGTCTTCGCGTTGGTATCGCATTTGCACAGACCTTTGCCTTGGCTCGAAATATCCCCGTCATTGGCATCTGTTCACTCGATGCGATTGTGGTTAACCAAACTGAATACATCGTTGCAACAGATGCACGCCGAAAAGAGATTTATTGGGCGCGCTATAAAGATGGCGTGCGCACCGAAGGTCCATCTGTCAATAAACCTGGTGAGGTTTCCGGGTTCATCGCCGATCTATATCCAGATATGAGAAAGATGGTCTCACTCGCTGCATCACAGAATGTGCGCGAACCTTTCTATCTGCGCAGGCCGGATGCAGTTCCAACGGCGGAGCGCGCATGATTACTTATCGCCAACCAATCGCTCTCGATATTCCCGTGCTTGCAACATATGAGAAGCTACTCTTTCCATATTCACCGTGGAGCACTGCTCAATTTAAAGAAGAGTTCGCTGGCATTCCAACTACTCGTTACATGTCTGTCGCCGAAAGCGGGAACACGATTATCGGATATTGCGGTGTCTTCCTTCCGGCACCTGGCGTTGAGGCAGATATCTTGACCGTCGCGGTACTTCCTGAATTTCGCAGACAGGGTATTGCTAAAGAGTTCATGCGCCAGATAGAGCAGTGGAGCCACGATCGTGGGGCAAGCGCGATGATGCTTGAGGTTGAACAAGGAAATGAATCTGCGATCAAGCTCTATGAATCACTGGGCTATATGAAGATCTCGGTGCGAATGGATTACTACGGTCCAGGTCAAGATGCCTTCGTGATGCGAAAGAACTTTGCCTAATGAAACCCATAGTCCTTGGAATTGAAACATCATGCGATGAGACCGCTATCGGCATCGTTCGTGGACGTACTCTGCTAGCAAATGAGATTGCCTCAAGCGTTGAAGAACATGCGCGCTTTGGGGGAGTAGTTCCTGAAATTGCTTCTCGTGCCCACTTAGAAGCGATGTTGCCAAGTATCGAGCGCGCCGTGAAGACCGCCGGAATTAAGCTATCTGATGTTGATGCCGTTGCCGTTACCGCAGGTCCTGGACTTGTTGGTGCACTGCTTGTTGGAACAGCTGCAGCCAGTGGGCTTGCGCAAGGTCTTGGTCGTCCCTTGTACGGAGTTAATCACTTAGCTGCACACGTATCAGTGGATTACTTAACTCATGATCTTCCGACCGATCCAACGATTGCACTCTTGGTCAGCGGTGGCCACTCATCGCTCTTGCAGGTAGATGACATCACTCGATCCATTACAAAACTTGGTGCAACGATGGATGATGCAGCAGGTGAAGCATTCGACAAGATTGCACGAATTTTAGAACTCGGTTTCCCTGGAGGCCCTGCAATAGATCGTGAAGCAGTAAACGGATCGTCTAGTGCTATCGAATTCCCTCGCGGATTAACAACGACAAACGATTGGGCTACTCGTCCCTTTGATTTCTCTTTCTCAGGTCTTAAGACAGCGGTAGCTCGTTACATCGAAAGCACCCCGGCATTTATTCGCGCAGATGTTGCTGCATCTTTCCAAGAAGCTGTGGTTGATGTTCTTCTTCTCAAAGCGCTTGCTGCCTGCAAGGAATCAGGAATTGATTCACTTGTGATCGCAGGTGGCGTTGCGGCCAACTCTCGACTTCGCGCCGTTGCCACAGAACGCTGCGAGGCAGCCGGCATCAGGTTACGAATTCCACACCCAGGCCTTTGTACCGATAACGGCGCAATGGTTGCAGCCCTTGGTTCTCTGATGGTCTCAGCTGGACGCCCAGCCTCACCAGGCGCTTTCGATGCCGATTCGAGCCTTCAGGTCGAACAGGTGAGCATCGCCTAACTTCTTGGTTGCCCTAACTTCTTGGTTGGCCTGACCCCGATTTGCGAGCCACGGCGCCACTGCCTAGGCTTGGCGTTAGCACTCTCGGGTCGACACTGCTAACGCAGCCGGCCACGATGAGGAGTAACCCACAGCTACGTAGAAGGAGTTAGAACCATGGCAGTTGCTATTAAGCCGCTAGAAGATCGCATCGTTGTAAAGGCGAATGAGGCAGAGACAACAACAGCATCAGGTCTTGTTATCCCTGATACAGCGAAGGAGAAGCCACAAGAAGGCACCGTCGTCGCTGTTGGCCCAGGTCGCTTTGATGATGGCGTACGTGTACCAATGGATGTAAAGGTCGGCGATGTAGTTCTCTACAGCAAGTACGGCGGAACTGAAGTTAAGTACAACAACGACGAGCTACTCGTCCTATCTGCTCGCGACATCCTCGCGATCATTGAGAAGTAATCCATGGGAAAGATGTTGGAATTCGACGAGCATGCTCGTCGCGCAATGGAACGTGGCGTTAATCAGCTCGCTGATACCGTCAAGGTAACTCTCGGTCCTAAGGGACGTAACGTTGTAATCGCAAAGTCATTTGGTGCACCAACAATCACCAATGACGGCGTAACAATTGCAAAAGAGATCGAACTTTCAGATCCAGTTGAAAACATGGGCGCACAGCTCGTTAAGGAAGTTGCTACAAAAACCAACGATGTCGCTGGTGATGGAACAACAACTGCAACAGTTCTTGCTCAGGCAATGGTGAAGGAAGGTCTTCGTAACCTTGCTGCCGGAGCTCAGCCAATGGATCTCAAGGCAGGTATCGAGGCTGCAGTTACTGCAATCTCAGCTCGCCTTCGCGAAAATGCAACAGTTGTAAAGGACAAGGCACAGATCGCTGACGTCGCAACTATCTCTGCACAAGATCGCGCAATCGGAGACCTCATCGCAGAAGCGATGGATAAGGTCGGCAAAGATGGCGTAATCACAGTAGAAGAAGCATCAACAACTGCACTCGAACTCGAATTTGCAGAAGGTATGCAGTTCGATAAGGGCTACATCTCTCCATACTTCGTAACAGATCAAGATCGCATGGAGTGCGTACTTGAAGATGCTTACGTACTTATGACAGGTGGAAAGATCTCAAGCCTTGCAGAGCTTCTGCCAGTCCTCGAGAAGGTTTCACAGTCAGGAAAGCCACTTCTTATCATCGCTGAAGATGTTGATGGAGAAGCGCTCTCTACCCTCGTTGTTAACCGTATGCGCGGAGTATTTACATCTGCAGCTGTAAAGGCGCCAGGCTTTGGAGATCGCCGCAAGGCAATGCTTCAAGATATGGCAGTCCTTACAGGTGGAGCAGTTATCTCTGCTGAAATCGGAATGAAGCTAGAGGCAGCAACTCTTGAAGATCTCGGTCGCGCACGTCGCATCGTGATTACAAAGGATTCAACAACCATCGTTGATGGTGCAGGCGATAAGGCTCTCGTTGCAGGTCGTGTTAACGAACTTCGCGCAGAGCATGCATCATCTGATTCAGATTGGGATCGCGAGAAGCTCCAAGAGCGCATCGCAAAGCTTGCCGGTGGCGTCTGCGTCATCAAGGTCGGCGCTCACACTGAAGTTGAGTTGAAGGAGAAGAAGCACCGTCTTGAGGATGCAATCTCAGCAACTCGCGCAGCTGTAGAAGAAGGAATCGTAATCGGTGGAGGTGCAGCACTTGTGCATGCAGCTGATGCACTTAACGACAACCTCGGCTTCACAGGCGATAAGGCTGTTGGCGTTGCACTAGTTCGCAAGGCTTGCGATGAACCACTTCGTTGGATTGCAGAGAATGCAGGGCTCGAGGGCTACGTAGTAGTCGCAAAGGTTCGCGCACTCAAGCACAACGAGGGCTTCAACGCCGCAACTGATGTCTATGGCGATCTTGCAAAAGATGGCGTCATCGATCCAGTGAAGGTAACTCGTTCGGCACTCGCTAACGCTGCATCAATTGCTGCCATGTTCATTACAACAGAAGCTGTTGTATTCGAGCGTCCTGCAGATGCAGAGCCTGCAGCATCAGGACATGGTCATTCACATGGACCTGGTGGTCACAGCCACTAGCTTCTAAAGAAGTTCATAAAAAATCCCCCGCTATCGGTGATAGCGGGGGATTTTTCTTTCTAGAATTTTCCTCTAAAGAAAATATTGATAGAAGATTATGAAGCGTGTGAAATCAGTGGAAGCGCTGTTGGAAGACCTTGGCGGGCCAAGATGCTCTCGCGATCATCTTCTGAGAGACCGCCCCAGATTCCATAAGGCTCTTGCACTGCGAGCGCATGTGCGCGGCAGGCTGCGATGACTGGGCATGAAGCACAGACAGCCTTAGCTGCATTCTCGCGATTGCGACGACGTGGGCCGCGCTCTCCATCAGGATGGAAGAACATCTCTGGCTCTTTATCGCGGCAGGCGCCTTCGTACTGCCATTCCCACTCTTCGACGATTGGTTGAGGTAGTCGTGATAGTTCTGCCATGAGGTTCTCCCTTTCCTGCGTAACGAGCTGGTGATGCCATGACTCTACAACCGTTTCATAGGTTGTTCAAGTGCCAACGCGCCAGAAGTGGTTCACAGGGCAATTTGGAGTGGTGATTAGGGCCACTCCGCGCGAGGATAGGCACATGGCAGGTAATGAGACGGCGGAAGAGATGCTTAGCGTGGCAGCTGTAGCCCGCCGTATAGGCGTTGCGCCGGCCACTTTACGTACATGGGACCGCCGCTATGGGATCGGGCCCTCAAGCCACGAAGAGGGCGAGCATCGTCGCTACTGCGCCGAGGATCTAGCAAAGCTCATAACTATGCGCCGCCTGATAGTTGCCGGAGTATCTCCTGCGCAGGCAGCAGAGCAAGCTTTGAAGTCACAGGGAAGTGTTGAACTCTCTGAACTCAGAGCTGAGATTGAAATTCGTGAAGAAGTTGCCGCCGCGATTCTTAAAGGCCTTCATGGCTTTGATGGCGTATTTGTCGCAGACATTGTTCGCAGTGAGATTGAAAACTACGGAGTCATCAGCGCTTGGAATGAAGCGATAGTTCCGGCCCTTGTTGCAATCGGCGATGAGTGGGCACGTACAGGTAAGGGAATTGAGATCGAACATCTCTTCTCTGAGATTTTAAAACAGACCTTATTGCAGAGAGTTGTTGAATTAAAGAAGCCTCGTAATCCTCGACCAGTATTAGTCGCTGCAATCGGCGAAGAGCTTCACTCACTTCCGCTCTATGTTCTTGGGGCCGCTCTCTGCGAGCTCAATATCGCCGCACATGTACTTGGGCCACGTACTCCCATTGAAGCCCTCGCTGCAATGGTTACGCGATCCGCACCTCCTGCAATTTTTCTATGGGCGCAATTGTCAGAGAATGCTCACGTGAAGTACTTTGAAGATATTCCCGCTATCCGCCCAGCCCCTCGCATACTTCTCGGAGGACCAGGGTGGCAGGCCATCGAATGCGAGCCAGAACTACGCGTTCATGGCTTAGAAGATGCTTGCGAAGAGGTTCTACGAGCAATCGGAGCCTGATTTTTACCCTTCGAAAGCTTGCCGGTAGACTCCCCAAATGAGTATCGATTCCGAGAAGGTCGCACTCCTTGGCCTGACATATGACGATGTGCTGCTTCTGCCAGATGCATCTGATGTTGTTCCCTCTGAAGTTGATACATCCACACGCTTAACTCGAAACATCACTCTCGCTGTTCCGCTGATTTCATCAGCTATGGATACCGTCACTGAATCAACGATGGCGATCGCTATGGCAAAGGCTGGCGGTATTGGAATCATCCACCGTAACTTGCCTATTGAAGAGCAGGTAACTCACGTCAAGCTTGTAAAGAACGTTGGCCTTGCAGGAGCAGCTGTCGGTGTTGGCGATGATGGATTTGCACGTGCACAAGCACTTATCGAAGCAGGCGTAGATGTTGTGGTTGTCGATACAGCCCATGGACATCACCGCGCAGTGCTCGATGCGATTACTCGCATTAAGAATTTCTCTTCAACTGTCGAAATCATCGGCGGCAATGTTGCAACTCGTGCAGGTGCTCAGGCTCTCATCAACGCCGGCGCAGATGCAGTAAAAATCGGCGTTGGTCCTGGTTCTATCTGCACAACTCGCGTTGTTGCAGGAGTCGGTGTCCCACAGGTAACCGCGATTATCGAAGCTTCGAAGGCATGTAACAAAGCTGGCATCCCATTGATCGCAGATGGCGGACTTCAATATTCAGGTGACATCGTGAAAGCGATTGTTGCTGGTGCAAATTCTGTGATGCTCGGTTCACTTCTTGCAGGCTGTGAAGAATCACCTGGCGAACTTGTCGAAATTGATGGTCGTAAATACAAGGCATATCGCGGCATGGGTTCTCTTGGCGCGATGCAATCACGTGGCGATAAGAAGTCGTATTCAAAGGATCGCTACATGCAAGATGACGTTCTCTCTGAAGATAAACTTGTTCCAGAAGGCATCGAAGGAAAAGTTGCCTATCGCGGAACTGTCGCCGAAGTTGTTCACCAACTTGTCGGCGGACTTCGCAGCGGAATGGGATATGCAGGAGCTCCTGATATCGAAACGCTTCGTCGCGAAGGTCGCTTAATTCAAATTACTGCAGCTGGCTTACAAGAGAGCCATCCGCATGATGTTCTCCACGTGGCAGATGCCCCTAACTACAGCACAAAGAAGTAAGGCTATGGATATCGAAATCGCACCCGGTAAGCGCGCACGTCAGGCATATTCATTCGACGATATTGCAATCGTGCCATCTCGTCGTACACGTACACCTGAAGATGTATCGACTTCATGGCAGATAGATGCCTATAAATTTGATCTACCGCTCCTTGCCGCTCCTATGGACTCTGTTGTCTCTCCAGAGACTGCGATTGCTATCGGAAAGCTAGGCGGGCTTGGCGTTCTTAACCTTGAAGGTCTCTGGACTCGTTACGACGATCCACGTATTCCGCTAGGTGAAATTGCATCAATGCCAGATAAGCATGCAACACGTCGTATGCAAGAAATTTATAACGCTCCTATTCGTCCAGAGCTCATCAAAGAGCGAATCAAGCAGATTCGTGATGCCGGCGTCACTGTTGCAGCATCACTGTCTCCTCAGCGCACAGCAGAACTCCATAAGGCAGTTATCGATGCAGGTGTGGATATCTTCGTTATTCGCGGCACAACTGTTTCTGCAGAACATGTTGCAGCTGAAAATGAAGCGTTAAACCTCAAGAAATTTATCTATGAACTCGATGTTCCTGTCATTGTTGGTGGAGTTGCAACAGCTTCTGGTGCTCTCCACCTCATGCGTGCAGGTGCAGCCGGTGTACTCGTTGGATTTGGTGGGGGAGCAGCACACACCACCCGCACTGTTCTAGGAATTGAAGTACCGATGGCATCAGCTGTGTCAGAAGTTGCTGCAGCGCGTCGCGAATATCTCGATGAATCTGGTGGACGTTATGTTCACGTTATTGCCGATGGATCTATCGGTCGCTCAGGAGATATAGCAAAGGCCATTGCATGTGGTGCCGATGCAGTCATGATGGGATCCGCTCTTGCAAAGGCCGTTGAGTCTCCAGGTCTTGGATGGCACTGGGGATCAGAGGCGTACCACCCAGAACTTCCACGTGGACAACGCGTCAATGTTGGCACGGTGGGAACTCTTGAAGAAGTTCTTATCGGACCTTCACATACATCAGATGGTTCAATGAATCTCTTTGGTGCGCTGCGTCGTGCAATGGCTACATGCGGATTCTCAGATGTGAAATCTTTCCAGCGTGTGGACGTTGTTATCCATGGTCGATAGTTTGGCATCTGACAAATCTGGCGTATTGGTCATTGATTTCGGTGCGCAATATGCACAACTGATTGCACGTCGTGTTCGTGAAGCACAGGTCTATTCAGAGGTAGTCCCTTCATCGATAACCGCTGATGAAGTAAGAGCAAAGAACCCAGAGGCGATCATTCTCTCTGGCGGACCATCTTCAGTCTATGCAGATAACTCACCAAAGGTTGATCCAGCAATTTTTGCACTAGGCATTCCCACCTTCGGAATTTGCTATGGATTTCAAACAATGGCAGCAGCCCTTGCGGGCGTTGTCTCAAAGACAGGGACATCAGAATTCGGCCGAACAGCACTTTCTGTGAAGCCTGGCTCAAAGATTTTTGCAGGCCTTCCAGAATCTCAATCTGTCTGGATGTCACATGGCGATGCTGTCTCTGAAGTTCCATGTGGATTTAGCATTAGTGCATCTACTTCCGATACTCCAATAGCTGCATTTGAAGATGCATCGGGAAAAATTGCGGGCGTTCAATTTCACCCAGAGGTACTCCACTCCGAATACGGTCAGGCAGTTTTATCTAATTGGCTGATCAATATCGCCCAGTGCAAGCCAACATGGACCACAAGCAATATTGCCGAAACAGAAATAGCAAAGGCTAAAGAAGTAATTGGTGACAAGCGAGTTATCTGCGGTCTCTCTGGCGGCGTGGATTCAGCAGTTGCTGCTGCAATCATTCAGCGCGCTGTAGGAAATCAATTGACATGCGTCTTTGTAGATCACGGCCTTCTCCGTAGCGGTGAATCTGAACAAGTTCAACGCGACTTTGTTGCAGCCACTGGCATCGATCTCGTTGTTGTCGATGCCGTGGACCAATTCCTTGGAGCACTTGCAGGAGTTACAGATCCAGAAGAGAAGCGCAAAATTATCGGCCGAGAATTCATCCGTTCATTCGAGAAAGCTGCCCGCGACATTGCAGCGGGTGGAGATGTTGAATTCTTAGTCCAAGGAACCCTCTATCCAGATGTTGTTGAATCAGGTGGCGGTACAGGAACTGCAAATATTAAGTCTCACCACAATGTCGGCGGACTTCCGGATGACCTTCAATTCACACTTGTAGAACCGCTTCGTACTCTCTTTAAGGATGAAGTGCGCTTTGTCGGACTCGAACTGGGATTGCCTGAAGAGATCATCTGGCGCCAGCCATTCCCAGGTCCCGGTCTTGGAATCCGCATCATCGGAGAAGTAACGGCAGAGCTGTTAGATATCTTGCGTCACGCAGACTTGATTGCTCGCGAAGAGCTTAAAGCTGCGGGCCTTGATCGCACAATCTGGCAATGCCCAGTAATTCTGCTCGCCGATGTTCGAAGCGTTGGCGTACAGGGTGATGGACGTACATACGGGCATCCAATAGTGCTTCGACCAGTGTCAAGTGAGGATGCAATGACTGCAGATTGGTCACGCATTCCTTATGATGTGCTCGAGAAAATTTCAACACGTATCACCAATGAAGTGCGCGAAGTAAATCGCGTAGTTCTAGATGTCACCAGCAAGCCGCCAGCAACAATTGAATGGGAGTAGGAAACGGATCATGGCAAGAATTTCAAGATGCTCAATAGTTTTAACACTATTGATTTCATCAACATTTGCAATCTCTGCCCCCGTGGCATCTGCTGCAATCTCATGCAAGAAAACAACAGCCAAGCCGCATACTCCACTAAAAACCAATCCCCCACTGACCGCGGCAAAAGTTTTACCTAAGACCCTCACCTTAAAAACTAATTGTGGAGATATCGTGATAAAGCTTGATCCACGAGCTCCTTTGACAGTCACTGAGATGACTGCGCTTGCCAAGGCAAAATACTTTGATAAGTCGCTCTGTCACCGCGAGGCGGTATCAGGTTTTTACATGCTCCAATGCGGAGACCCAACAGCTTCGGGTTCTGGAGGGCCGGGATTTACTTATCCTGATGAAAACCTTCCCATCGGAGCTCCAATAACTTATCCGGCAGGAACTGTTGCTATGGCTAACTCTGGACCTGCGACTAACGGCAGCCAATTCTTTTTGGTCTATGCAGATTCTGGTTCCTTGCCGCCCGATTACACAATTTGGGGAAAAATCACAAAAGGGATTGATGTGCTCAAATACATTGCCAGTAAAGGCGTTACTGGTACCACAGGGATTGGAGCACCAAAAATTAAAGTCGCAATCGAATCTACGATTGTGAAGTAATCGGTGTTCGCCAAACAGTTATTGATGTAGGTAGTTGTTAACTAGTTGGTATTTACAATCTTAAAGCTCTCAGCGATCCTGCCTTCAGGTAGTCCGCCAATTCCAGCGTTACGTTGACCCCATTCGCGCAAGAGTCCTTCGAGATCTTCGATGTGATTGGTCTGCGATGCATGTTCACGTAATACCTTGAGCTTGAGATCAAAGGTGTCGGTGATATCTACCCAGTGATCTGGTTGAGGAAATCCGCTCATCCAGACTTCCTTCACTCTCCATGGTTCAAAGCCTTCTTCTAGCAACTCTGTAAAGGCGTAAGGATTACGAGCATCGGGATAGACAGCTTGAATAGCCGCTTCTCCTGCCGCTAAATGATCAGGGTGGCTTGCACCAATACGATCCCAATTTCTTTCAGGAGATTGGCAGATCATGCGATCAGGTTTTACACGACGAATTTCACGGACCAAATCTTTGCGCAGTGCAATTGTTGGTTCTAGATGGCCATCGACATAGTTGAGAAAGGTAATGTCGGTAACGCCGATGACAGCACCTGCTGCGCGTTGTTCACGTTGGCGAACCATCGGCATTTCCTCTTTGGTGTATTGAGATTCTTCGCCGCCTTGGTCACCGTTGGTGCACATGACATAGGAAACTTCGATGCCTTGCTTAATCCAGGCAGCGATTGTTCCCGAAGCGCCAAAATCCGAATCATCGGGATGGGCATTAATGACGAGGACGCGCTTAATCTCTGAATCTGCAATTGGTTCCATAGCGGTGAAGCCTACAAGTCAGCGGCTACTAATAGACTCCGCGCCATGACCGCAAACGATCCACTGCTCGAGGGGCTCAACCCCCAACAGCAGAAAGCTGTTGCGCATGCAGGCACGCCACTTCTTGTTGTAGCTGGCGCGGGCTCCGGAAAGACTCGCGTACTCACACGCCGGATCGCCTACATCATGGCTCGCCGCGATGTTCGCCCCTATGAAATCTTGGCAATCACCTTTACTAATAAGGCAGCTGGCGAGATGAAAGAGCGCGTGACCGAACTTGTTGGACCTGTTGCAAAGTCGATGTGGGTCTCGACCTTTCACTCATCCTGTGTGCGCTTACTTCGACAAGAGGCGGAGCGCCTTGGATACAGCAGCACCTTCTCTATCTATGACTCTGCAGATTCGCAGAAACTTATCTCGCGGGTTATGGAGTCACTCAACCTTGATCCCAAGAGATATCCAGCTCGCCAATTCCAAAATTTGATTTCAAATGCAAAGAACGAGCTTCAAACACCATATGAATACTTAAGTCAGGCGAGCAATCAATTTGAAACAATTGTTGCCGACGTTTACACGATGTACGAGAAGCGCCTTCAACAGGCAAATGCAATGGATTTCGATGACCTCATCATGAAGACGGTGCAGGTATTGCAGAAGTTCCCAGAAGCAAAGGCGCGCTTCCGATCACGTTTTCGTCATATCTTGGTCGATGAGTATCAAGATACAAACCATGCGCAATATGTATTGGTAAAGGAGCTCACCGGCGTCGAGGGCGATGGTTTTCCCATCGCAGAACTCTGCGTAGTGGGCGATGCCGATCAATCAATCTATGGTTTCCGCGGAGCAACGATCCGCAACATCCTGCAATTTGAGGTCGATTACCCCAATGCAACGACTGTCCTTCTCGAACAGAATTACCGTTCAACGCAGAACATCCTAAACGCTGCCAACGCAGTCATCACCAAGAACGAATCTCGTAAAGAGAAGAACCTCTGGTCTGATGCAGGCTCTGGAGCACCACTTATTGGTTACGTTGCAGAATCTGAATACGACGAAGCGGAATTCATTAAGTCAGAGATTCGCTCGCTGCAAGATATGGGGCAATCACAACCCGGAGATACAGCTGTCTTCTACCGCACCAATGCCCAATCTCGTATCTTTGAAGAAATCTTTATGCGTGCTGCAATCCCATACAAAGTCGTAGGCGGCCTTCGATTCTACGAACGTAAAGAGGTAAAGGATTTACTTGCTTATCTGCGCGTACTGGCAAACCCTGATGATGAAGTATCAATAAGACGCATCATTAATTTTCCCAAACGCGGCATTGGAGATCGTGCACTCGAAGAGGTAGATAACTTCGCATCAGCCAATGGCATCTCTTTCTGGCAGGCGCTCCAGCGAGTATCTGAAGCAACTGCTGTTCCCAATAAGGCGGCGCAATCCATCGCTAATTTCACCTCGATGCTGATTGCACTAGCAACTCTTGTTGAAGCAAAGACAAAGCCATCGGTCATTATTGAAGCTGTTCTAGAACAATCAGGGCTGCTCACTGAGCTAGAGGCGAGTAAGGATCCGCAAGATGAGGTACGCGTTGAGAACTTGAAGGAACTTGTATCCGCTTCGATGGAGTATGAAGAGCGACCATTTGAAGAACTGGGTGAAGATGAAGAGATATCATTGGCGGGCTTCTTAGAGAAAGTCTCACTCGTTGCTGATGCCGATGAGATTCCAGATGGGGAAGATCACGGGGGAGTCGTCACTCTTATGACTCTGCATACGGCTAAGGGTCTTGAATTTCCCACAGTCTTTCTCACCGGAATGGAAGATGGAATTTTTCCTCATGCGCGAACTCTCGATGACCCGAAAGAGATCGAAGAGGAACGTCGCCTTGCTTACGTTGGTTTAACTCGCGCCGAAAAGCGTCTCTACATTTCACGCGCCGAATATCGTCTAACTTTTGGAACACCTAAATACAACCCTGGCTCTCGCTTCCTCGATGAAATTCCTACCGAACTCATCGAATGGAAGAATGAAACTCGATCATCATTTGGTTCGTCTTCTTCTGGAATTAAAAAGTCTCGTCTTCCATCTGGACCTCCCCCTCGAGCAACAGGTAAAAAATCAACTGCCATGGTTCTAGAAATCGGAGCGCGTGTGTCACATGACACATTCGGTCTCGGCACCGTTATAGCCCTTGCAGGTGAGGGAGATAAGTCAGAGGCGACCATTAATTTCGGCCAATATGGCGATAAACGCCTCTTGCTCCGCTACGCGCCGGTCACAGCTCTCTAACTGCGGGTTTAAGATTACCGCTGTACATCACGCCTCATAACTTGCCTCTTGAAGGAGCCTTTAGTGGATCTCTACGAATACCAAGCCCGCGATCTCTTCGAAAAGCACACAGTCCCTGTTCTTGCGGGTGCTGTTGCAATGACAGCAGATCAAGCATTTGATGCAGCAACAAAGATGGGCGGCAAGGTTGTCGTTAAGGCTCAGGTGAAAGTTGGTGGCCGCGGAAAAGCTGGCGGAGTAAAGCTTGCAGTTGATGCCGCTGATGCAAAAGAGAAGGCTGGTCAGATCCTTGGAATGGATATCAAGGGCCACACAGTTCATAAAGTGATGATTGCTCAAGCTGCACCTATTGCATCCGAATACTACGTATCAATTTTGCTCGACCGATCTAATCGCACGTTCCTTGTTATGGCATCTGTTGCCGGTGGAATGGATATCGAAGAGGTAGCACACACGGCTCCTGAAAAACTAGCCAAGGTTCCCGTTGATGCAGTTACTGGCATCTCACTTGCAAAGGCGAAGGAAATTGTTGCTCAAGCACAGTTCCCTGCAGATGTTGCAGATCAGGTTGCCGATGTTCTTGTAAAACTCTGGGAGACATTCCAATCAGAGGATGCAACTCTTGTAGAAGTTAACCCACTTGTTAAGACTGAAGATGGTCGCGTTGTGGCACTTGATGGCAAGGTCACACTCGATGAGAACGCAGATTTCCGTCAGCCTGATCATGAAGCACTTGTTGATCATGAAGCAGCAAATGCTCTCGAAGCTGCTGCAAAAGAGAAGGGCCTCAACTACGTCAAGCTTGATAATGGACAGGTCGGAATCATCGGCAACGGTGCAGGTCTTGTGATGTCTACTCTAGATGTCGTTGCATACGCTGGAGAAAAGTTTGGCGGTATGCGCCCAGCTAACTTCCTCGATATCGGAGGCGGAGCATCTGCTCAGGTAATGGCAGATGGACTATCCATCATTCTTGGAGACCCTGATGTAAAGAGCGTATTTGTTAACGTATTCGGTGGAATCACAGCATGTGATGCTGTTGCCAACGGAATCGTTCAAGCCCTCGAACTCTTGGGTTCAAAGGCGACAAAGCCAATCGTTGTTCGCCTTGATGGAAATAACGTTCTTGAAGGACGTGCAATCTTGAACGCTGCAAACCACCCATTGGTTGAGCAGGCAGACACAATGGATGGAGCAGCATCACGCGCTGCAGAATTGGCGGCGAAGTAATGTCTATCTTTATCAACTCATCAAGCAAGGTAATCGTTCAGGGCATGACGGGCTCTGAAGGTACTAAGCACACACGTCGCATGTTGGCATCAGGCACAAAAGTTGTCGGTGGAGTTACACCAGGCAAGGGTGGCCAATCAGTCGATATCGATGGCACAACTCTTCCAGTCTTTAACACAGTCGCCGAAGCAATGGCTGCAACAGGTGCCAACGTTTCAGTTGTCTTCGTTCCGCCTAAGTTTGCAAAGGCAGCAGTTATTGATGCCATCGATGCAAAGATGCCGCTTGTAGTTGTTATCACTGAAGGTATTCCAGTTCACGACTCTGCTTACTTCTATGCATATTCGCTACAAAAGGGCACAACACAGATCATCGGCCCTAACTGCCCAGGTTTGATTAGCCCAGAGCAATCAAATGTTGGAATCATTCCCGCAGACATTACTAAGCGCGGACCAATCGGACTTGTCTCTAAGTCCGGAACACTTACCTATCAGATGATGTACGAACTTCGCGATATCGGATTCTCAACAGCAGTTGGAATCGGTGGAGACCCAGTAATTGGAACAACTCATATCGATTGCCTTCGTGCATTTCAAGACGATCCTGAGACAACGGCAATTGTTATGATCGGTGAAATCGGTGGAGATGCTGAAGAACGTGCGGCAGCATTTATCTCTGAATATGTCACCAAGCCAGTTGTTGGTTACGTTGCAGGATTTACTGCACCTGAAGGAAAGACGATGGGCCATGCTGGTGCGATCGTCTCTGGTTCTTCAGGTACGGCGCAGGCTAAGAAGGATGCTCTTGAAGCAGCTGGCGTAAAGGTCGGCCAAACTCCATCTGAAACTGCGCGCTTAATGCGCGAAATCTTAGGACGCTAACTTGCAGGTGCAGCGCGTCCTTTCGGTCTCGTTGTCGCATGCGATACGAAGCGCTGCATATCTCCTTCTCCCATTTTCATTTATCGCACTAGTTGCGTGGGCGACCGCAGGTAGTGCAACAGGTAGCACCTCCGATCCAATGCGAGGAGCTGCATGGTTGTGGCTCGGTGCCCATCACATCCCGTTCTCTCTCGCTCTTCCACCGACAGCTATCGCTGGTTACTTCTCATACCTGCCTCTTGGCGCAATGCTCTTGCCCTTCTTTGTCATTCGCTCAAGTTTTAATCGCGCACTAGATCGCCTTCAAGGAGATTTTCATAACCTCAATCAGGTGCGAGTTATCTTCTCGCTCTTCTACACGCTGATAGTTACAGCGCTGGCTTACTTCTCGGCATCACCATCAGTAACACCTCAGTGGTATTTAGCTCCTGTCTTTGCCTTCTTCCTCTCACTCTTTGCAACATTGACTGCCGGATATCGAGTTTCTCCATCGAAGTCTCTAAGAATCACCACACAGCTACTCTCTCTTCTGCTCGGATTAGCTCTGCTTGTCATCGCATTCCTGATTGCAACTCATATCTCAGATATCAAGGCGATCACGATTACCCTGCAGGCAGGTTTCTTTGGTGGGTTACTTCTCTTACTCCTGAATATTCTTTACATTCCAAGTGCTGCAGTTTCCACACTTTCATATTTTGCCGGCACGGGATTTGCAGTTGGAGATTCAAGCAATGTTTCTCCATATTGGTATGAACTCGGACAGATTCCTGCATTCCCTCTGCTTGGAATACTCCCTACTACACGAGCGCCCATCGCCCTCGTCGGAATACTTCTCTTCATTGCAGCTGGTGCACTTCTTGCATACTGGGCCTTGCAACATGGAATCGAAACTTTGCTA
This sequence comes from Candidatus Nanopelagicaceae bacterium, assembly GCA_965268015.1. Classification (GTDB taxonomy): domain Bacteria; phylum Actinomycetota; class Actinomycetes; order Nanopelagicales; family Nanopelagicaceae; genus Planktophila. The sequence continues at coordinate 1,011,257 of OZ254154.1, read as the reverse complement.
CAGAGCTATCTCTTCTCGGTTGTCTCCGTCGCACTTCTTAGTTATCTCTCTAGTGGTTCGCTCATGACAAGTGAGATGGGCTCTATGGGCGTCTCTATCTGGAAATTTACCCTTGCATTTGCTGTAGAAGTTGGAATCGGCGTACTTGCGATGACCTTAATTCTGCGTGGTCGAGATAAGCGCTAGATATATCCAATAGGATTTACCCATGTCGGCACAGATACTTGATGGAAGCGCCTTAGCAGCCACCGTAAGAGCAGATATTGCTCGTCGTACTGCAGCCCTCACCGCCCAAGGAAAGACCCCCGGACTTGGAACAATTCTCGTTGGAGATGATCCTGGTTCTGTCTCATACGTTTCAGGAAAACATCGTGACTGCCAGGAAGTTGGAATCAACTCACTACGAATCGATCTTCCTTCGACCGCTTCTCAAGCTGACGTACTCGCCGCAATCAAAGATCTCAATAACGCTCCAGAGTGCAGCGGATACATAGTTCAACTTCCACTTCCACAAGCCTTCGATATTCAACTCATTCTAGAAACAATCGATCCAAGTAAAGATGCAGATGGGCTCCATCCAATGAATTTAGGGCGACTCGTTGCCGGACTTGATGGCCCACTTCCATGTACTCCACGTGGGATTGTCGAACTTCTGCGCCACTATTCAATTCCCCTTGAAGGAGCAGATGTAGTTGTCATCGGGAGAGGACTTACAGTGGGTCGTCCATTAGGACTTCTTCTGTCGCGAAAGAGCGAGAATTCAACCGTCACTCTTACTCATACCGGAACAAAGAATTTACAAGAGCACACACAACGCGCAGAAATTGTCGTTGCTGCAATTGGAAGCCCCCATTTTCTCAAGCGCTCAATGATTAAAGCGGGTGCTGTGGTTCTCGATGTCGGCATCTCCCGCACACCAGCTGGACTCGTTGGTGATGTCGATCCATCTGTGCAAGAAGTGGCGTCATGGATCGCTCCCATGCCAGGAGGAGTCGGTCCAATGACTCGCGCCATGTTGCTTAAGAATGTGGTTGAGATATGCCAGCGATAACAACTCTCCAACTTCGCATTGCTTATGCAGCAATTACTGTGGGCGTGGTTCTGGGGATAGCCGGAATTGTTCGTACAGGTTCCCTCTTTATTGCAGTGGGTACCGGGGTCATTGCTATCGCAGCCCAAGGCAAGCGCAGATTTGAGCGTTACCTCCCACTTGCAATTGCTGTTGCCCTCTTCGCACTGGCGTTGGCACTTCCTAAGGGGTTGTAGAGTTCTCTCGACGTCAAGAGATTCAAAAAGGAGCCACCATGGCTAAGAAAGTCACCGTTGTTGGTGCAGGTTTCTACGGTTCAACTACAGCTCTTCGTTTAGCTGAGTACAACATCTTCGACGAAGTTGTTCTTACCGATATTCTCGAAGGAAAGCCTGAAGGTCTGGCTCTTGATATGAACCAATCTCGTTCTATCGAAGGTTTCGAAACAAAGATCACAGGAGCGACCACTACTCCTGAAGGTGCTGGTTACGAGAAGACAGCTAATTCAGATGTTGTAGTGATTACCGCTGGACTTCCACGCAAGCCAGGGATGAGTCGAATGGATCTCATCGGCGTCAATGCAGGAATCGTTCGCAACGTTGCAGAAAATATTGCAAAGCATTCTCCAAACGCCGTCATCATCGTGGTCTCAAATCCACTTGATGAAATGACAGCACTTGCACAGATTGCAACTAACTTTCCAAAGAATCGCGTCATGGGTCAGGCGGGAATGCTCGATACAGCGCGCTTTACAAACTTCGTCGCTGAGAAGCTCAACGTACCTGTTGCATCAGTGAAGACTCTGACACTTGGTTCACACGGTGACACCATGGTTCCTGTCCCAAGCCGTTGCACAGTCGATGGAGTTGCTCTTTCAGATAAGTTGTCACAAGCTGAAATAGATGAGCTTGTTGATCGCACCCGCAATGGTGGTGCAGAAGTCGTAGCTCTTCTCAAGACTGGATCTGCTTACTACGCACCATCTGCAGCTGCAGCGCGTATGGCAAAGGCAGTTATCGAAGATTCTGGCGATGTCATGCCAGTGTGTGCATGGGTTGATGGCGAATACGGAATCTCTGGCGTCTATCTCGGTGTTGAAGCCGAAATTGGTAAGTCTGGTGTTCGCGCCGTTGTGGAAAGCAAGCTCACAGATTCAGAAATCACATCACTTAAAGAAGCTGCTGAAGCCGTTCGCGCTAAGCAGGCAGATGTACAGACACTTTAATTCATCGGTAGATTCGTAAAGGAAACATAATGGCAAAGATCAAGGTAGAAGGAACTGTTGTAGAGCTTGATGGCGATGAAATGACTCGCATCATGTGGCAATTCATCAAGGATAAGTTGATCTTGCCGTACCTCGATGTCAATCTCGAGTACTATGACCTCGGCATGGAGCATCGCGATGCAACAGATGATCAAGTCACTATCGACTCAGCGAAGGCAATCCAGAAGCACGGCGTTGGAATTAAGTGCGCAACAATCACACCAGATGAAGCGCGCGTTAAGGAATTTGGCCTCAAGAAGATGTGGAAGTCTCCTAACGGGACAATCCGTAACATCCTTGGTGGCGTGATCTTCCGCGAGCCAATCATCATCTCTAACGTTCCACGCCTAGTTCCACATTGGACAAAGCCAATCGTTATCGGCCGCCATGCTTTTGGCGATCAGTACAAGGCGACAGATTTTAAGGTTTCAGGACCAGGAAAGCTCACCATCTCTTTTGTTCCAGAAGATGGTTCAGCTCCAACAACTCATGAGGTCTATGACTTTGATTCATCAGGAGTTGCATTGGCGATGTACAACGTAGATAAGTCCATCTACGACTTCGCTCGCGCTTCATTGAATTACGGATTGCTTCGTAAGTTCCCTGTCTATCTATCAACAAAGAACACGATTCTTAAAGCGTATGACGGCCGATTTAAAGATATCTTTGAAGAGGTCTACCAGGCAGAGTTCAAGACACAATTTGATGCTGCAGGTATTTGGTATGAGCACCGCCTCATCGATGACATGGTTGCCATGTCACTTCGTATGGAAGGTGGTTACGTCTGGGCATGTAAGAACTACGATGGAGACGTACAGTCAGATACCGTCGCACAGGGGTATGGCTCACTCGGTTTGATGACATCTGTTCTCATGACTCCAGATGGAAAGGTCTGCGAATCAGAGGCTGCTCACGGAACAGTGACACGTCACTACCGTGATCACCAGGCTGGTAAGGAGACTTCAACAAATCCAATCGCATCTATCTTTGCGTGGACACAAGGCCTTGCACACCGTGCAAAGCTTGATAACAATCCAGATCTAGCAAAGTTCTGCAAGACTCTTGAGCAGGTCTGTATCCAAACTGTCGAAGAGGGCAAGATGACTAAAGATCTAGCGCTCTTGATTTCAAGCGATGCGCCGTACCAAACCACTCAGCAATTCCTTGCCTCAATTGATGAGAATCTAAAGAAGGCAATGGCCTAATTCATGAACCAGCGCCCAGGAGTGCTTGCTCTCGTTGGGTCTGGAGAATATTCATTGCAGATGCAGGAGTTCGAAAGTGAGCTCCTGCATTCTGCATCTGCGCAGGGTAAGAAAAATACTTTCGTTCAAATTCCAACCGGATCATCACATGAAGGCGAAGATCGCCGAGATTTTTGGCGCAGGCGCGGGCAGGAACAGAGTGATCGCATTGGCTCAGAGTGTTTATACCTACCCATCCATGAGCGCGACGATGCCTTCAACCCTGATTATGTCGATGCAATCAAAGATGCTGGGCTGATCTATTTCTCTGGGGGAGACCCTCACCGGATTGCAGATGTTTTTCGCGAATCGCCTTTGTGGAATGAGATCACAGATCAATGGATGACAGGGACATCGCTTGCTGGATGTTCTGCAGGTGCCATGGCATTCGGCGGAACAATTATGGGTATTAGAAAATCAAGCCACAGCATGGGACTCAATCTTTTGCCAGATATCGAAGTTATTCCACACTATGACAAGATGCTTGGATGGTTACCAGATCGCGTTACATCCTTTATCGCTCGTGCTGGCGCAGATACAACGCTAGTTGGAATTGATGAGAACACTGCACTCGTTTTAGATGATGGGTGGAGAGTCATAGGTGCCGGCAAAGTACATGTACTTCGTGGTTCTATAGAAATAGAAAACCCCGCCGAATAATCGACGGGGTTTTCTTGTAATTAACTTTTAGTTAATACGAGCACCTGTTGATGCATCGAAGAGGTGAACTGCACCTGGCACGTTGACAACAGTAACTGTGTCTCCTGCCTTTGGTGGGTTCTTTGGATCCCAGCGAACAATTACTTGTGCGCCTTCATCCACAGCGTTTGCAAACTTCACATTTGAATCTGCAGGCTTTCCGTAGACGAATGCATCTGAACCAAGTTCTTCAACAACTTCGACCAAGACGTGGAAGCCCTTAGCTGCTGGAACCCATCCCTCTGGACGGATACCTACTGTGACAGATGCGCCTGCTGATGCAGGAACGTCGATATCGAGATCTCCGAGGTGAGCCTTTCCACCTGAAACAGGTGCATTAAGAAGGTTCATCGCAGGAGATCCGATAAATCCAGCAACGAATGCATTTGCAGGATTGTCGTAAAGGTTACGAGGAGTATCTACCTGCTGGAGGAGACCATCCTTAAGAACTGCTACGCGATCACCCATGGTCATAGCTTCAACCTGGTCGTGTGTTACGTAAACAGTTGTAATTCCGAGACGGCGCTGAAGCGCTGCAATCTGTGTACGAGTTGCTACACGCAACTTCGCATCAAGGTTTGAGAGAGGTTCATCCATAAGGAATACCTGTGGTTCACGAACAATCGCACGACCCATTGCAACGCGCTGACGTTGTCCACCTGAGAGAGCCTTTGGCTTACGCTCTAGATATGGCTCGAGGTCGAGCAACTTTGCAGCTTCGCGAACTCGCTTGTCGCGCTCTGCCTTATCGACACCTGCGATCTTTAGCGCAAAGCCCATGTTCTCTGCCACTGTCATGTGTGGGTAGAGCGCATATGACTGGAAGACCATCGCGATATCGCGATCCTTTGGAGCGACATTTGTTACATCGCGATCACCAATAAGGATTCGTCCGCCGTCGATCTCTTCAAGGCCTGCCAACATACGTAGTGATGTTGACTTTCCGCAGCCTGATGGACCAACGAGAACTAGGAACTCGCCATCGTTGACGGTGAGGTTGAGCTTATCTACTGCAGGAGCTGTAGTTCCTGGGTAGATACGTGATGCATTTTCGAATACGACTGATGCCATTTCTTTTCCCTATCCGGGCAGGTACGTGCCCGACGTTCCGAGGATGAGGTGAAGGCCGGTTGACCCTCGCGCCAAAGGCTAGCGGTGGGTGGCGCTATTGGGAAGGACACTCGCTAGACTTCTCACATCATGGAAGCTCACCCCGGTGGTCATCTCTATAACGCTATAGGCCTCGTTCTCGCCCTCATAGTTCTAGGCGGATTCTTTGTAGCGGCCGAAATCGCCCTCATCTCTCTTCGCGAGAGCCAAGTCAAGCAATTGGCCAATCGCGGAAAACGTGGAGCGAAGGTTTCCCATCTTTCTCAGAATCCCAACCGACTTCTTGCAGCCGTACAGGTCGGTGTAACGGTCTGCGGTTTTCTCTCTGCCGCCCTTGGCGCAGAAAAACTTGGCGTCTATGTCATTCCGTGGCTTGAGAAAACGCTCGGACTTTCTGAAGATAGCGCTAATACAACATCACTCATCGCAGTCACTTTGATTATCGCCTACGTCTCACTCGTACTCGGTGAACTAGTTCCAAAGCGTTTAGCTCTCTTTCGCACCGAAGCGATTGCGATGGCTTCTGCCGGACCAATTGACCTCATGGCAAAGTTATTTAGACCAGTCATCTGGTTGTTGTCGATTTCAACCAACGTTGTTGCTCGACTCTTTGGTATCGATCCAAAAGAGCAGCGCAGTCAGATTTCAGAAGAAGAGCTCCTCGATCTCGTTGCAGGTCACGCAGCGCTAACTGATGAAGAACGCGACATTGTGGAAGAAGTCTTTAACGCATCAGAGCGTCAGGTACACGAAGTGATGGTTCCACGTACTGAAGTTGATTTCATGGATGCATCGTTAACAGTTGGCAAAGCGATTGCGCTCGCAATCGAAAAGGCACACTCACGTTATCCAGTTGTGCGCGGTTCATCTGATGAAGTCGTTGGCTTTATCCACGTTCGCGATCTTTTGGATACTAGCCTTGCAACTTCAAATGCGAAGATCCAAGAGCTTGCTCGAAATATCATGTACTTGCCAGGAACCAAGGGGATTCTTCCTGCTCTCACCGAGATGAGAAGCCAGCGTCAGCATCTAGCAATTGTTTTAGATGAGTACGGCGGAACTGATGGAATTGTCACCTTGGAAGATCTCGTTGAGACCCTCATTGGCGATATCCGCGACGAGTACGATGGCGATGAAGAAGAAGTGTCACGAGAGAGCCACACAGGAGACTTCGAAGTCGATGCGCTAATCTCTCTAGAAGATTTACTCGAAGAGACATCCGTTGAACTTCCAGATGGCCCCTATGAAACAGCTGGCGGATTTGTTATGCACTACCTCGGTCGTATTCCAGTTGCGGGTGACATCGTTGGGGTCAATGGTGTGCGAATCACAGTAGTTTCCATGGAAGGTAAGCGCGCTGGAAGGTTATTGATCTCTCGTAACTACTGATTCATGCGAGAATAACGACCATGAAGCGCGTTCTCTCTGGCATCCAGCCAACCAGTGATTCTTTCCATCTCGGAAACTATCTCGGGGCTGTTAAGCAGTGGGTGGAACTCCAAGATGGCCACGATGCTTTCTACTGCATCGTAGATCTCCATGCGCTCACAGTCGAAACAGATCCAGCGCTTCTACGTAAGCGCACACTGACATCTGCAGCACAACTGCTCGCACTCGGGATTTCTCCAGAGAAGTCAACTCTCTTTGTTCAATCACAAGTCCCACAACATAATCAGCTTGGCTGGATTATGGAATGTCTTACAGGTTTTGGTGAGGCAAGCCGTATGACCCAATTTAAAGATAAATCATCTAAAGCTGGCGCTGATTCAGCCCGAGTTGGACTCTTCACATATCCAATGTTGATGGCTGCAGACATTTTGCTCTACCAAGCAGACCTCGTACCGGTCGGTGAAGATCAACGTCAGCACATCGAACTAACCCGCGATATCGCAGAACGATTTAACTCACGTTACGGTAAGAACTTCGTTGTCCCAGAAGGTTTCATCCTTAAGCAAGGTGCAAAGATTTTTGATCTCCACGAACCAACAGCAAAGATGAGCAAATCAGCCGATACCGGTAACGGGCTTATTGAGATTCTCGATGCACCTGAAGTCAATGCAAAGAAGATTAAGAGTGCAACTACTGATGCTGGACGTGAGGTGAAGTTTGATCTCGCTGAAAAACCTGGCATAAGCAACCTTCTAACTATCCACTCCGCCCTCTCAGGTAAGAGCATCTCATCTCTTGAAGCAGAGTTCGATGGCAAGGGTTATGGAGACTTTAAAGGCGCAGTTGCTGAAGTGGTTGTTGAATACCTTCGTCCGATCCGGGCAAAAGCGATTGAACTACTTGAGGATGAGAAGCACCTCTTGCAGATTCTTCACCAAGGATCTGAAAAGGCTCGTTCGGTCGCTCAAAAAACAATTGAAGAGACCTATACAAAACTTGGCGTGGTGCTCTAATGAAACTTCGAATTGCGCTGGCAGTAACCGCTCTTCTCACTGTTTTCTTACCAACTACTGCACAAGCAGCTCCCTCGCTCTCTATCGGCTTGGCCTACGACATAGGTGGAATCGGAGATCGTTCGATCAACGATGCTGCAGCTGCAGGCCTTGAGAAGGCGAAGAAGCAATTTGATTTCACTGTCAGCGCCGTAGTAACTGATGGCTCGACCGCCGATCGCGACCGTCGCATCCGCGGCCTTATCGCTAAAGATTGCGACCTCATCATCGCTATCGGTTCAGGCTATGCAAGCACGCTTCAGGAGCTCGCCTTTGAATTTCCCACGAGGCAATTTGCCATCCTCAACGATGCATCTGTGGCTGCGCTCAATGTGACCTCTTTGATCTTCGCTGAGACACAAGGGGCATACCTTGCAGGCTTTAGCGCTGCTCAAATTTCTAAGACTGGCAAAGTGGCGATGATCGCCACCAAGAACCAGGCAGATATCTATGCCAACGGTTTCCGTGCCGGAGTATTAGCAAGCAAGAAGAAGGTTGTGCCAATTGTTAAGTATTTAGATGGTTCATCAACTTCTGCGATGAAGCAAGTGATTGCAGCCCGTGCAGATATTGTCTATATGGCTACTTCTGGATCGATCTCAGAGGTGTTTAAGGTAATCGTCGATGCGAATACAGCTAAGAATCGCAAGAAGAGCGCACCAATTATCAAGATGATTTCAACAGAGCCAGATCAGTACCTGAGCGTGACCTCATCGACGAAGAAATACTTAGTGGCATCTGTCATCAAGCGCGTAGATAAAGTCATGTACGACTTGATTTCTACAACTCTCAAGGGCGATCAATTCTTAGACTTTATTGAAGATGGCGCGGATATCTACGGTCGTCGATATGGCATCACTGGCGGCGGGATTGAGTTTTCTATCCTGACAAGTGAGCTAGCTCTCTATAGAAGCGCTATCAATCTTGCAGCTGCCACAGCGGAGAAAATTCCCGCCTAGCTTTCAAGTTCTACTTGAGACTTATCCAGATTGTTACATCACAAAAGCGAAAATTCATCGTGGCAATTCACCATTTCCATCACCCCCTACTAGGCTCAGCGCCACACCCACTTTCAATTCCTTGGAGGAACCTTGAAGAAGTCAACTAAGTTCGTAGCAGTACTTGCTGCTGCAACACTCGCATTCGGCGTAGCTGCTCCAACAGCAGCTACAGCTGCACCAAAGACAAAGGCATGCCTTGCTCTCGATACAGGCGGCGTAGATGACAAGTCATTTAACGCAGCATCATGGGCAGGCGCTAACAGCGTCAAGTCATCATCAATTTCAGTTGAATACTTGCCAGCAGCTTCATCTGCTGACTACGCAGGAAACATCAAGAAGTTTGTAGATAAGAAGTGCACCGTCATCATCGGCGTTGGCTTCGCTATCAGCTCAGCGATCGTAGCTTCAGCTAAGAAGAACCCTAAGGTCAGCTACGCAGTTGTAGATGATGCAGCACTTGATTGCAATGCAGACTTCTCAGTTTGTAATCCAGTTAAGAACGTTAAGGGTCTTACATTCGCTACACAGGAAGCAGCATTCCTCGCAGGTTACGTTGCAGCTGGAACTTCTAAGACAGGCATCGTTGCTACATACGGTGGAGCTCCATACCCAACAGTTACTGCGTTCATGAGCGGTTACAAGCAGGGCGTTGACTACTACAACACAAAGAATAAGAAGTCAGTAAAGGTTCTCGGCTGGGATGGTAAGAACGGTGAATTCATCGGAGACTTCTCAAACACAGCTAAGGCTCTCCAGACTTCAAAGAACTTCGAACAAGCTGGTGCAGATGTGATCATGCCTGTTGCTGGTGGTCTCGGAGCTTCAACTGCTCAGAACTCAATGGATAGCAAGAAGTCATCAACAATCTGGGTAGATACAGATGGTTACATTTCAGCATCCAAGTACAAGTCAGTACTTCTTACATCAGTAATGAAGGGCCTCGGAGAGTCAGTAGCGTCTGTTATCTCTGAAGTAAATGCTGGCAAGTTCACAAACGCTGCTTATGTTGGAACTCTTAAGAATGGTGGCGCAAAGATTGCTCCATTCCACGATCTAGCAAAGACAGTTCCTTCAAAGGTTCAGGTTGATGTTCGTGCAATTGCAAAGGACATCATCGCTGGCAAGATCAAGGTAACAGCTTAATTTTAAGAAATTAAAATATAAGTATTACCAAAACGGTGGTTGCGATTAATTTCGCAACCACCGTTTTCTTTTATATCCATCTTTCTCAATTTCCAGAAATAGAGTAGATTTACGCACATGTCCCTCGAGCTTCGATCGATTACCAAGAGCTTTGGTGCACTCGTTGCAAATGACTCAATTGATCTTGCAGTTGCCGATGGTGAAGTACATGCGATTCTCGGCGAAAATGGTGCCGGCAAATCAACGTTGATGAATATCGTCTACGGTCTCTTACAACCTGATCGCGGAACAATTGCAGTCGACGGAAAAGTTATTACAATCCACAGTCCTCTTGATGCGTTGGCTGCAGGTATTGGAATGGTTCATCAGCACTTCATGTTGATTCCCGTTTTTACCGTTGCAGAAAATATCGTTCTAGGTCACGAAAAATCAGGAAAGTTTGGGCTCTTAGATTTAGAGACCGCCCGCAAAGAGATTAAGAGAGTCTCAGATGAGTACAACTTCCATGTCGACCCTGATGCGCTGATTGAGGATCTCCCTGTTGGAATTCAGCAACGGGTCGAGATTATTAGAGCCCTTATCTATGATGCGAAGGTTTTGATTCTCGACGAACCAACAGCTGTTCTGACCCCACAAGAGACCGATGAACTACTTCGCAACCTTAAGAAGCTCCGCGCTTCAGGTAAGGCGATTGTCTTTATTACGCACAAGCTTCGCGAAGTAAAAGAGATTGCAGATAAGATCACAATTATTCGTCGCGGTAAAGTTGTAGGAACAGCCTCACCGTCGGCTTCACAAGAAGAGCTTGCATCATTGATGGTAGGGCGCCCAGTTGATTTGACTGTTGATAAGGCGGCATCAAAGCCTGGAAAGAATGTTCTATCTATTAAGAGCCTCAACGTCTATGACCCTACAGGTCGAGCATTGGTTAAAAATTTCTCTCTCGATGTAGCTGCAGGTGAAATCCTCGGTGTTGCTGGCGTACAAGGCAACGGCCAGTCAGAGCTTGCACAATCAATTATCGGTCTGAGTGAACATATGACAGGGTCAATCGAACTTGATGGCCACGATCTCTCAAAGGAGAGCGTTTCACAGCGACTCCATGCAGGCATCGCCTATGTACCTGAATCGCGCGAATACGACGGTCTCATATCTTCCTTCTCCATCGCAGAAAATCTTGTTCTCGATGTTCATGACATGGCGCCATATGCCCAAGGATTGATCTACCGCCCATCAAAGGTTGAAGAAATCGCAGCAGAGCGAGTTACTGAATTTGATATCCGTGCACAAGCGGTCTCAGATACAGCATCATCCCTCTCTGGTGGAAATAAGCAGAAAGTCGTTCTTGCCCGCGAACTCTCTCGTCCAGTAAAACTTGTTGTGGCATCTCAACCTACGCGAGGCCTTGATGTTGGCTCTATCGAATTCGTCCACCAACGTCTCGTTGCTGAACGCGATAGTGGCCGCGCAGTCCTTGTCGTCAGCACAGAACTTGATGAAATTTTCGCACTCTCAGATCGCATCGCCGTGATGTATCAAGGAGAGATTGTGGCCATTGTTCCCGCAACAACATCCCGTGAAGATATTGGTCTTTATATGGCTGGAAGTAAGCCGGAGGGCGTGCGATGAGAATTCTTGCAACTGCGAAGAAGGCTCTTCTTCCATTCTTAGCTTTCATACTTGCGCTCTTTGCTGGTGGCCTCGTTATCGGCCTCACAGATTCCAAAGTCCTTGCTAAGTTCTCACAACCCCTTGAGTTCATAAAGATTTTTTCATCTACCGTTGGAAATGCCTATCTCGCTCTCTTCCAAGGATCTATCTACGATCCTAATCTCGCCGAAGAAAGCTACTTCCTTGCTGGTTTCTATCCACTGACTGAAACTCTTGCAGTTGCAGCACCTCTTATTCTCTGCGGACTCTCTGTCGCAATCGCCTTTAAGGCCGGGCTCTTTAATATCGGAGCACAGGGACAGTTTATCTTCGGTGCAATTGGCGCTTCTTATATTGGATTCCATTTCTCGATGCCATTCGTACTACATGCAATCGTCGCAATAGTTTTTGGAGTCTTCCTTGCTGCGCTATGGGGAGGCATAGTTGGTGTCTTAAAGGCACGAACAGGTGCTCACGAAGTAATTGTCACCATCATGCTCAATTACATTGCAGCTAACTTCCTTCTCTGGTTACTAGGAACATCTACCTTCTTGCGCCCTGGTCGATTAGATCCCATCGCACCACCTGTAGCCGATAGCGCGATGCTGCACCGACTCTTTGGCAGTAACTACCCAATCAACATTGGCATCTTTATAGCCCTCCTTGTTGCTCTCGGATATTGGTGGTTCATCAATCGAAGCACTCCCGGTTTTAAGATGCGCGCAGTCGGTGCCAATTCAGCAGCGGCAAAGACAGCGGGTATTTCGGTACAAAAAAGCACGATTGTTGTGATGCTCATGGCAGGTGGCCTTTCAGGTTTGGCAGGAGCGATTCACGTTCTCGGTTTCCAATTCGAACTCACCTCAGATGTGGCAGGTAGCTTCGGATTCGATGCAATCACCGTTGCGCTCTTAGGTCGAGGAAATCCAGTCGGTGTCATCCTTGCAGCACTTCTATTTGCAGCTCTTCGAGTCGGTGGAGTAACGATGCAATCGAACGTTCAAGTTCCAATCGAAATTGTTCTCGTCATTCAGGCGCTCGTCGTTCTCTTTGTGGCTGCCCCTGGACTCATTAAGCAGATCTTCCGTGTGCGAAGCCTTGATACAGGAACTGAAGTTGTTTCGAAGGGATGGAATGGTTAATGGCTAACTCCAGCGATCTCTCCGCTCTTCGTAAGCGCAAGCAGAGCTATGTCCGTTTGATGTTTGCTCTCTCAGCCTTCTCATTCGTGGTCTTTGCCTATCTTCCAAAAGTTCGAGACAAAGTCACATTTGGTTTTGTATTAGGGGATGAGTGGGTACTTATCGAAAAGTGGGTTCTCGATCCGAAGACTGGCTCATATGGATTCTCTTGTGCAGCACTTGCCTTTGCAGCACTTGCCTTTATCCGCCTTCGCCGAGATAAGAAGTTCACACTTGCAGGAGCGGGTTTCTCCATCTCACTCTTCATGGCATTTCTCTGCTGGGCAGCAGCAGGTGACTTCATTCCATTTACAGGCCTACTTCAAGGCGGCCTCTTCCTTGCAATCCCATTGGTCTTTGGTGCTCTCGGCGGATTGATCTGTGAGCGCTCTGGCGTTATCAATATTGCAATCGAAGGACAGCTTCTAGCTGGAGCATTTGCAGCGGGAGTTACTGCAAGCTTGTCTCAGAATCTCTGGGTAGGTCTTGCAATCGCCCCTATTGCTGGAGCCCTAATCTCACTCCTTCTTGCAGTCTTTGCGATTCGTTATGCAATCGATCAAGTAATTCTAGGCTTCGTCCTCAACGTATTGGTTATTGGTTTAACAAGCTTTGCTTCACAACGAGTACTCACAACGAATTCAGAAACATGGAATACGCCACCGATCTTTAAAGCGATTGCAATCCCAGTTCTTTCTCAACTTCCGCTGATAGGTCCTATTCTCTTTACTCAGACGCTGATCGTCTACATGCTTTATGTGATTGTTGCAGTCGTTCAGATCTCGCTCTTTAAGAGCAAGTGGGGTCTTCGCCTTCGCTCTGTAGGAGAACACCCAACAGCTTCTGAATCTGTTGGAATTGACGTCAATCGTGTTCGTTTCTGGAACGTGATACTTGCGGGAGCTGTAGCGGGACTAGGTGGCGCATTCTTTACCATCGGTTCTGCTGGCGCATTTAGCCGCCAGATGACAGCAGGCATGGGCTTCATCGCACTTGCTGCACTTATCTTCGGTCGCTGGACCCCTCTGGGCGCACTCTCAGCCGCCCTCGTATTTGGCTTTGCTGACCAGCTTCGCTCTGTACTTTCCATTTCAGGAACACCAATTCCATCTGAATTTATGTTGATGGTTCCTTACATTGCAACAATCATCGCCGTTTCAGGTTTTGTTGGAAAAGTACGCGCTCCTGCAGCTGGAGGAATCGCATATAAGCGTGGAGGCGGTTCGCACTGATGAGTTCATCCAACCTCGCCATTGATTGGGATCTTCTGCATACCAGCGCACTAGAGGCGATGAAGAAGGCCTATGTTCCTTATTCAAAGTTTCCAGTAGGTGTTGCCGCCCTCGTTGACGATGGGCGCATCATCACCGGGTGTAATGTCGAAAATGCTAGCTACGGTCTCACTCTCTGTGCTGAATGTGGCCTCGTCTCAACCCTGATCGCATCCGGCGGCGGTCGCCTTAAAGCCTTTGCATGTGTAGATATTGCAGGAAATGCACTCATGCCATGTGGCCGTTGCCGCCAATTACTTCAAGAGCATGGCGGTTCATCTTTACTGATGATGACGAATGAAGGTGTTAAGACTCTTGCAGATCTTCTTCCATGGGCATTTGGGCCCGAAGAGATCGAAACGCGTCTTTCATGATTGAACCATTTGCAGCTGTTGAGATCATCGCCGCAAAGCGAGATCACAACGAACTCACTGATGCCCAGATTGATTGGGTCATTGATGCATATACACGTGGAGCAGTAGCAGATGAACAAATGTCAGCGCTCCTTATGGCAATTCTTCTTAATGGAATGAATTCCCGAGAGATTTCTCGTTGGACCAATGCGATGATCAATAGCGGTGAGCGAATGGATTGGTCAGCCCTCGATCGCAAAACTGCCGATAAACACTCCACTGGTGGCGTTGGCGATAAAATTACTTTGCCACTAGCACCACTGGTTGCTGCATGTGGGGGAGCGGTACCTCAACTTTCTGGGCGAGGACTTGGGCATACCGGTGGAACCCTCGACAAACTTGAATCAATTCCAGGCTGGCGCGCTTCACTTACCAATGATGAGATGCTCAAAGTCTTGCAAGATACAGGCGCAGTCATTTGTGCTGCAGGTGCTGGTCTTGCTCCTGCAGATAAGAAGCTCTATGCGCTGCGCGATGTCACTGCGACAGTTGAAGCAATTCCATTGATTGCATCATCGATTATGAGCAAGAAGATTGCAGAAGGTACATCAGCGCTTGTGCTCGATGTAAAAACGGGAAGCGGAGCATTTATGTCCGATCCTGCCAAGGCTGCCGAGCTTGCTCGCACCATGGTCCAACTTGGAAAAGATGCCGGGGTAACAACGCGCGCACTTGTCACTGCGATGGATGTTCCACTTGGACTTACGGCAGGTAACGCACTAGAAGTTCGAGAATCGGTAGAAGTACTTGCAGGTGGCGGACCATCTGATGTTGTCGAGCTGACAATCATCCTTGCACGCGAGATGATCGATGCCGCAGGAATTGTTGGCAAGGATCCAGAAGTTGCACTCAAAGATGGCAGTGCGATGGATCATTGGCGCCGCATGATTAGCGCTCAGGGTGGCGATCCAGATGCAGCACTTCCAGTAGCGCGCGAACAGCACATCATTACAGCTGCTAATAGCGGAACCATCACAACGATGGATGCGATGAAGGTTGGCGTCAGTGCTTGGCGACTCGGTGCAGGGCGTTCCAAGCAGGGCGAGAAGGTGCAGGCCGGGGCTGGAATCGAACTCCATGCAAAACCTGGCGACTACATCGCTCAAGGCGCACCGTTAATGACACTTCACACCGATGAACCAGCGCGTTTTGCTCGCGCCATTGAGATTCTTGATGGAGCAGTCTCGATTGTTGAGGGCGGAATCGTCGATAGACTGCCTCTCATCGTAGAAAGAATTAATTAAATGAGTCAGCTCACCAAGAAGCCAACAGCAGAACAGGTTAAACGCCTTCCAAAGGCTTTACTTCATGATCACTTAGATGGTGGGCTTCGCCCCCAGACGATCATCGAGATTGCGCAAGAGATCGGCCATGCGCTTCCAACGACTGATCCAGCAGAGTTAGCTGAATGGTTTAGAACTTCGTGCGATTCAGGTTCCCTTGTTCTCTACCTCGAAACATTTGCTCACACCGTTGCGGTAATGCAGCGACGCGAAGATATTGTCCGCGTTGCCCGTGAGTGCGCCGTTGATCTTGCACGTGATGGTGTTGTCTATGCCGAAGTACGAATGGCTCCAGAACTACTAACCGAAAAAGGTCTAACTCTCCCCGAAATCGTAGAAGCGATTCTTGAAGGTTTCCGCCTCGGTGAAGCAGAGGCGAAGAACGAAGGTAATTCGATTCGCGTCACATCCTTGCTCTGTGGAATGCGCCAGAATGCTCGCTCACAAGAAGTGGCCGAACTCGCAGTGAAGTACCGCGACCGTGGAGTTGTAGGTTTTGATATTGCAGGTCCTGAAGATGGATTCCCACCAAGTGACCAGCTCGATACATTTGAATACCTGCGTCGCGAAAATGCACACTTCACCATCCATGCAGGTGAGGCTTACGGCGCACCTTCTATCTGGGAAGCAATCCAACTGTGTGGCGCTGAACGTCTAGGCCATGGCGTACGCATTACCGATGACATCGACTTTAATCACACACCTGCGCGCCTTGGTCGTTTAGCTTCCTATGTCCGAGATCGCAGAGTCCCACTTGAGATGTGCCCATCGTCAAATATTCAAACAGGTGTCGCAGATTCATTTGCTCACCACCCACTAGCAAAGCTTGCAAAGCTACGTTTTCGAGTCACCATCAATACAGATAACCGTCTGATGTCAGCGACATCTATGTCTCATGAAATGACCGAGATGGTCAATCAATGCGATTGGACATTTCAGGATTTACAGCGGGTAACAATTAATGCGCTCAAGAGCGCCTTTATCCCCTTTGAAGAACGTCTGGCAATCATTGAAAGTATCGTCAAGCCAGCATATGCAGCTATCTCAGAGGAGTAAGTAATGTCATCAGCTTCAACAAGTAAGTACACCCTTGCCCAGGTTGCCAAGACAATCGATCATGCGCTTTTGCGCCCAGATATGTCACGTGATGAGGTTCGTGAAGGCTGCGAAGTTGCTCTGAAATACAATGTTGCATCAGTGTGCTGCAAGCCAGCAGATGTCGCATTCTGCGCTGAAATCCTGCGCGGAAGCGATGTGCATGTTGGAACCGTTGTTGGATTTCCCCACGGAAACTCCGCTACATCAACAAAGGTCTTTGAAACCAAGCAAGTTGTTGCCGATGGTGCAATCGAAATCGATGTTGTTATCAATATTGGCTGGATGAAATCTGGCATGTATGAGGAAGTGCAGGCCGAGATTGCAGCAGTGGTTGCCGCAGCAGCAGGCAACCAGGTGAAGGTAATTCTTGAGAATGCCTACTTAACAAAGGAAGAGATTGTTAAAGCCTGCCAGTTAGCAGAAGCTGCAGGAGCTGATTACGTTAAGACATCAACTGGATTTGCTCCAACTGGTGCCATTCTTGAAGATGTTCAATTAATGCGTGCATCTGTTTCTCCAAAGGTTGAAGTCAAGAGCGCAGGCGGCGTGAAGACTCTCGATATGTTGCTCTCATTTATGGATGCAGGAGTAAAGCGAAGTGGCGCAAGCGGTACTGCTGCGATGCTAGAAGAGTTTAAAGAGCGCTTCGGCGCTTAACCGGCAAGGAAAGCGGTAAGCGGCGCTCGTAATTCAGCTAGAAGAGCAGCGCCTTCTTCCGCAGTCTTGGTAATTACTTCGATATAACACTTCATCTTCGCCTCCGTGCCGCTAGGGCGAATAATTACTCGCACTCCACCTGAGAGCCACAGGCGCACCCCATCAGTGGGTGGTAGACCGCTTGTTGGTGCTGCGAGGTCATCAATGGATTCAACGGTTCGGCCGGCAAGGGTCGCTGGGGGATTGGCACGCAGACCAGAGAGAAGAGTGGCGATAACGTTCATATCTGAGACTCTGATGGAGATTTGTTCTGTTCCATGAAAACCATGGCGCTGCCAAATCTCATCTAAGAGATCAGAGAGTGTTAGACCATCGCGGTGAAGGTCGGTTGCTACCTGCGCCAAGAAGAGAGCAGCTGAAATTCCATCTTTATCGTTTACTGTTTTTGAATCAACGGCATAGCCAATTGCTTCTTCATATCCAAATGCAAGGTTTTTAATCTTAGCTAGCCACTTAAAGCCGGTGAGAACTTCGTGAAATTCAATTCCATAGTGCGCGCTGATTTTCTGAAGCGCAGAGGATGACACAATCGAGTTTCCGAAACTTCCAGTCGGTGCGCTACGAGCAATCCATTCACCGAGAATGACTCCAAGTTCATCACCTCGGAGCATTCGCCATCCAACGTGTGGATCTTTTATTGCAGCAGCACAACGATCAGCATCAGGGTCATTGGCAATCACTAAATCTGCGTTGAAATCCCTCGCCTTAGCAAGAGCTAAATCAATGGCACCAGGTTCTTCTGGATTGGGAAAGGCGACGGTGGGAAAGTCAGGGTTCGGGATGCACTGTTCATCTACGGTAATCAAGGCAGGAAACCCAGCCTTTGCAAAGACTAATTGCGCAGTCTCTGTACCAACTCCGTGCATCGCCGTATAGACAATTCTGAGATCTCCAGGTCGTGGTGCAAGCGCACCAGTGCGCGCTACGTACTCGTGAAGGATTTCTTCTCCCAATACTGTCCACTTACTGCTTCGTGGCTGAGCAGCGAGAGAGTCGATACCAGCTATCGCTGTGGCGATAAATTCATCCGTTGGATTGATAATTTGTGAAGCTGCGTATTCGATTCCATCAGCGGTAGGACCTATGTAGACCTTGTATCCATTATCTTGCGGTGGGTTGTGGCTTGCAGTCACCATCACACCTACATCGCACTTCAAATGTGCCGTTGCAAAAGCTAAGACAGGTGTCGGAAGTGGTCTTGGCAAGATGTAAACATCCATACCTGCGCCACTAAATATCTCTGCACTCTCTTGTGTGAAATCTTCGGAACCGTGACGCGCATCGCGACCAATAACGACCTTCTTCATTCCGCGTTCCTTCATATAGGTAGCAATTCCCGCGGCTGTTCGTCCAATCACAGCGCGATTCATAGATGAAGGTCCAGGAGCTACCGGCCCACGAAGGCCAGCTGTTCCAAATTGCAGGAATCCGTTGAAGTGCTTCTGTAATGTTTGAGCATCATCGCTATCGAGCATCACCTGTAACTGCGCAGCAGTCACAGGATCGGGATCATCTGCGATCCAGGTCTCTACTTCTGTGCGAAGTGCTTTCTCGATAGACATATTTTGGGAAGCTTTTCCTATACGAGCTTTGGAATCGTGTTCTTGAGGAGCGCTCCCATACGGCTTGCGGCAGCCTTACCGGCGGCGATTACTTCTTCATGGTTGAGCTTTTCGCCAGTAACGCCAGCTGCGGCATTGGTAACTAGAGAGATTCCTAGAACTTCTGCACCTAGTGCATGAGCTGCGATTGCTTCAGGAACTGTAGACATGCCAACAAGATCTGCACCCATTGTGCGCATCATTAAAATTTCAGCTGGAGTTTCATATGTCGGTCCACGCCAATGGACATAGACACCTTCCTCCAAAGATGAATCTTCGGCCTTAACAATCTCTCGAATTCGTTTGCTGTAGAGATCGGTGAGGTCGATAAATGTTGCACCTGAGAGCGGTGACGCTGCTGTCAAGGAAATGTGATCGCGGATGATTACAGGTTGACCAACTTTGTATGCAGTATTAATTCCGCCGCACGCATTTGTGAGGATGACAACTTTGCAGCCAGCCTTTACAGCGGTACGAACTCCATGTACGACAGGCTCCATGCCTTTACCTTCGTAAAGATGTGTGCGACCTAAGAAGACAAGGGCGCGAATCGTCTTTCCACCTTCAGTAATTTCATAAGAGCGGACCTTTCCTGAATGGCCTTCAACAGCAGGTGCGAAGAAGCCGGTGATCTCATGGGCATCACACTCGTAGACAGGTGTTCCTAACGCCTCTGCAGCTCCTACCCAGCCTGAACCCATCACCAGGGCCACATCGTGTGAAGCAACGCCTGTGCGATCTGCAATCTCTTTAGCTGCTTGGGTGGCTGCTGCGAGTGGATCTGAATAGAGAATATCTGTTGAGGTCATGCCTCAATAATGTCACAGAGAGCTGTGCCGCTGGCCACCGTCTCGCCGATAATCGCCTTTAGGTTCTTAATCACACCACTCTTATGGGCGTTAAGCGGCTGCTCCATCTTCATCGCTTCTAGAACGATGATTAATTCGCCTTCTTCAACAGCCTGTCCATCATTAACAGCGACTTTAACAACAGTTCCTTGCATAGGGCTTACAAGCGCCGTACCAGATGCACGGCCACCGGATGCTTCCTTGGCACGATGGCGCTTAACGACTGGTTCTGGAGTATGGATATTGATTTCAAATCGCTTTCCATTTACCTCAGCGACAATCTTTTCTGCGGCAGCACGAGTCTGCACTTCAGGCTTCTGTGATGTGAATGCAGGTATTTCGTTGGCAAATTCATTTTCAATATAACTTGTATATACGGTGAAGTTTTCGGTGAATGCGGAATCTTTAAGAATCGCTCTAAAGAAGGGGAGCGCTGTTGCCAGTCCGCCTACCTCAAATTCAGCGAGAGCTCTACGTGCACGTTCAATAGCTTGAGTTCGTGTAGCACCTGTGATGATAATCTTTGCAAGCAGTGAATCGAAATTTCCTCCGATGAGATCGCCCGCTCTGAAACCAGCATCGACTCTGACTCCCGGACCTGTTGGGATATTCCACGAAGTTATTCGACCTGGCGCAGGAAGGAACGAACGCCCTGGGTCTTCTCCATTGATACGGAATTCAATGGAATGGCCGCGGATAACGGGATCATCAAAACCTAAAGGCTCACCCATAGCGATGCGGAATTGTTCGCGCACAAGATCGATGCCAGTTACTTCTTCTGATACTGGGTGTTCCACTTGCAAGCGAGTATTTACTTCGAGGAATGAAATGGTTCCATCTAATCCAACGAGGAATTCGCAGGTGCCGGCGCCGACGTAGCCCGCCTCTTTCATAATCGCCTTACTTGCACGATAGAGCTCGTCATTCTGTTCTTGAGACAGGAATGGAGCAGGTGCTTCTTCGACCAATTTTTGATGTCGTCGCTGCAAAGAGCAGTCACGAGTAGAGACAACTACGGCATGGCCATGTTGATCGACCAATACCTGTGTTTCTACGTGGCGTGGTCTATCGAGATACTTCTCAACAAAGCATTCTCCGCGGCCAAAGCCTGCAATTGCTTCTCGAACCGCAGATGCGTACAACTCTGGAATCTCATCCATGGTTCGTGCAACTTTGAGGCCTCGTCCACCTCCACCGAATGCTGCCTTGATAGCAACTGGCAATCCATGTTCTTTGGCAAAGGCGATAACTTCTTCATGCCCCGTTACAGGGTCTTTAGTACCTGCAACGAGCGGCGCACCAGCTGTTGCTGCAATGCGACGAGCTGAGACCTTATCTCCAAGTGCGCTTATCGCCTTCGGTGAAGGGCCAATCCAGATCAACCCTGCATCAATCACCGCTTGTGCAAAATCTGCATTCTCTGAAAGGAATCCATAGCCTGGGTGAACGGCATCGGCTTCGGACTTCTTTGCAAGAGCGATGATCTTAGGAATATTCAAATAGGTATCTTTAGCAATAACCCCATCGAGTGAGTAAGCGAAATCTGCGCTTTGAGTATGCAGGGCATCGCGATCTTCCTCAGAGTAAATAGCAACGCTTTCTAGCCCGTGATCCTTACATGCACGAATAACGCGCACAGCAATTTCACCTCTATTGGCAATGAGAACGCGCTTCATGAAAACTCCTTCACTTCTGGCCAGGAATAACCCAGCTGTTTCATTGCGCTTCGAAGAAATGGCATCGAAATTCCTACGACATTTGTGTAATCGCCTTCAATGACTGGAATAAATGGAGATCCGTGGCCATCGAGTGTGAATCCTCCGGCAACATGGAGCGGTTCACCCGATGCAACGTAATTAGCAATTTCTTCCTCGCTCATCACAGAGAATGTCACCTTTGTAGTCACTCGATCTGCAATTTCGATTCCACGTTCGGTATCGATGATGCAATGGCCGGTGTGCAGAAGTCCTGTACGACCGCTGATCTTTCTCGCTCGTTCAATGGCAATTTCAGGCGTTCCGGGCTTTCCAAAAGAAACGCCATCTACATCAAAAGTTGAATCACACCCGATGATGATCGCTGGGTAATCCACCATTTCGCGCACCGTATGTGCTTTTGAGATAGCAAGAGCAATGACCATATCTTCAGGTGTCATTGCGTTAAAGAAATCAGTTTCTTCATCTACATTGCTGACGATAATGGTTGGCTTTAAGCCGGCGTCCTCAAGGAGTCTACGTCGTGAAGTTGATTGAGAAGCTAGGACTATACGTGGCATTAATCAAACTTCCTTGCGCCAAAGGTAATCTGATGGGGAAGTGGTTGACGCAGATGAGGCAATCCGAAGATGCTGCGCTTGATGACAGCCTTAAGCTCTACAGGTTTGCGCTCTGAAAGAACTTCTTTAAGTACAGCAAGCTCCTCAGGCGTGGGATTGCCGCTTGTGACGGTAAATTTCATAACTACAGAGGGATGTTTCCGTGTTTGCGTGCAGGCAGTACATCTCGCTTGGTTTTTAGCGTTCTAAATGCCTTGGTGATGTATTGGCGTGAATCTTCCGGTTCAATCACGCTATCGATCGTTCCCCGTTCTGCAGCAAGGTAGGGATTAGAGAACTTCTCTGTGTATTCATTGATGAGCTCAGTGCGCTTGCCATCGAGATCTTTCGCCTCGGCTAATTCCTTGCGGTAGAGAATATTGACTGCACCTTGAGCGCCCATCACGGCAATTTCTGCACTTGGCCAAGCAAAGTTGATATCACTTCCGAGGTACTTAGATCCCATAACAATAAATGCTCCGCCATATGCCTTGCGGGTGATGAGGGTAACGAGTGGAACGGATGCTTCAGCATATGCATAGAGCAACTTGGCCCCACGGCGAATAATTCCATTCCACTCTTGTTCTGTTCCTGGCATAAATCCAGGGACATCTACCAATGTAAGAATTGGAATATTAAAGGCATCGCAGAAACGTAGGAATCGAGCGGCCTTCTCGCTTGAATTAATATCGAGAGTTCCAGCTAATTGCGAAGGCTGATTGGCGATGATTCCCACTGATTGCCCTTCGATTCGGGCAAATCCAACAACAATATTAGGCGCGTAGAGTGAGTGAACTTCGAGAAATTCACCTTCATCAACGAGAGTCTGAATCAACTTCTTCATATCGTACGGTTGGTTGGGACTATCTGGGATAAGAGTATTGAGGGCCACATCTGCAGTGTTCTTCTCTAGTGGCTCTGTAGCCGGAAGAACAGGAGATCCATCCATATTATTTGATGGCAAGTATGAGAGAAGAGCTTTTACATAGTCGATTGCATCCGCTTCAGAGTCAGCCA
The DNA here is from genome assembly GCA_965268015.1 of Candidatus Nanopelagicaceae bacterium. Taxonomy (GTDB): domain Bacteria; phylum Actinomycetota; class Actinomycetes; order Nanopelagicales; family Nanopelagicaceae; genus Planktophila. The sequence goes on along the minus strand of OZ254154.1, from coordinate 987,932 downwards.
TGTAGTGAGCATTGCCCGACTTCGTATTGTGGGTTAACGCGCCACCAAGTTCTTCCATTCCAACATCTTCACCGGTGACAGTTTTGATGACATCAGGTCCAGTGATAAACATGTTGGAGGTTTCCTTCACCATAACTGTGAAGTCGGTGAGTGCTGGCGAATAAGCAGAACCACCAGCGCAAGGTCCGAGGATGAGCGAGATCTGGGGGATGACACCTGATGAGCGAGTGTTTAATCTGAAAATCTTTCCGTAACCATTCAGTGAAGCAACGCCTTCTTGAATGCGCGCACCACCAGAGTCATTAATACCAATGAGTGGAATTCCAGATTTAAGAGCGAACTCTGCAATCTTTACAATTTTATCTGCGTGAACTTCACCGAGTGACCCACCGAAGACGGTGAAGTCTTGCGAGTAGAGCGCAATTGGACGGCCATCAACGGTTGCTGTTCCGATGACAACTCCATCACCGTAGGGACGGTTCTTCTCCATGCCGAAGTTCTGAGCATGGTGGCGGGCGAACTCATCGATCTCAGTGAAGGAATCAGCGTCCACGAGCATCTCAATGCGCTCACGAGCTGTTCCCTTGCCCTTTGCATGCTGCTTTTCGACAGCGCGCGCAGATCCGGCGTTAACGGCTTCATCAATTCGCTCGCGTAAGTCTTCGATTTTTCCCGCAGTAGTGTGCAGATCAGGGCTCATGTCCATAAGGTACTAGGCGTGGGCACCGATACGCCAAGAGCGGCACTTAATAAAGATGAGATCACCAGAGAAATCTCGCAGTACTGGCGAGTAAGCGTGGTTGAAGTCACCGACTCGACGCAAGATGACATTACAGAAAAAATTCTTGCAGGCAGCGCAACATCTGGAGAAGTAGTTGTTGCCAATTACCAAAGAGCAGGTCGCGGAAGATTGCAGCGAACTTTTATCGCACCTGAATCAACTGCGCTTACTTTCTCTCTCTACCTTACTCCTGCAAGAGATAAATCAGAGTGGAGTTTCTTGCCACTTCTTGCCGGCGTTGCAGTAGCAGAATCACTTAATCAATGGGCCGGTTCAGAGAAAGTTTCCTTGAAGTGGCCTAATGATGTGATGATTGGCGAGAAGAAGGCAGGCGGAATCATCGCGCAAGCATCCGGTGAGGGTGTGGTTATTGGAATTGGTATCAACGTTGGGATGAATGAAAGTGAACTTCCCATTGAAACTGCGACATCGCTTCAACTCAATGATTTCTTGCAGTTAAATCGTAATCAACTGCTGAGTTCAATCCTTAATACCTTTGAAAAGCTATTTCTAAAGTGGAATACAGGAAGCTCTTTTACCGCTGAATATTCACAGGTATCTGCAACGCTTGGTAAAGAAGTTCGCGCAGAAATGCCAGATGGCAGATCACTTTCGGGTAGAGCGATTGCTATTTCGGAGAACGGTGAGCTGATTCTTGATGGGGATGCACGCGTGAGCGTCGGGGATATTATTCACCTGCGATGAAGAGAGAAGATACGTATTTTCCAACAGTAGGAGTTATTGCTCCATCCCATATCGCCGACTTGTTTCAGAGCGCAGCCCTCAATCTAGGCATCAACCTGCGTACCCACACCAATGACACTATGGAGCTCGAAAGTTTGAGCGCATTTGCAAGTCAGTGCGATCTCATTACATTCGCAGGTCTTTCAATCCCTCTTTCGACAATTAAGAGTCTGGAATCTCAGGTGCATAAGGTTTATCCCTCTTCGCAAACATATGAACAAACCGGACGGTTCTCGCAAGATTCGAAAGCGAAGGCAGGTCTCTCTGTCCTTATTGCACGCTCGGCTCATGGGCAGGCAACAACATGGGTAGCTACTCGCTTGCATCAGATCGCTGGCGATTGCGTAATGACCATTTCTCCGGCTACAGAGCTAGCCCTCGCTATTTCTGTGAAGGCGCAGGAGCAGGTGCTGCACCTTGCACAAGAGATTTCCCTTATCGGTGTTGCAGCCGTTGTGATGAATGAACAACTCGAGATTGCAGAGGTTCGCACTGGGCCAGATATAACTGGAATGTGGACTCTTGATGGGTCTCGAACAGATCAATTTGAACAACACCTCAGAGCGATTCTCGATCTTCCATTGGGTGATCCCGGCACAACCGATGCCTTTACAGTAATGAGTACATATACATTCGGTGAAAAGCGCGATATGTATAGGCCTTATCTACATCTCATGGCGCGCTCACCGAAGATGAAATTTCACCAGTACACATCAACTCACGACATTGCCAGTCAGGATGTCGCTGGCCATCTCTGCATTGGTGGGAACAACCCAATCGAACTCATTGAAGAGTGCGAGCATGCTCGCGACTATATGAGCGCAGTTATCGACGAATAAAACAGTCCTGTAGTTTAGCCAGGGTTGTTATCTAGTCAGTACGGCCGAGAGCGTGTACACGCCACCCAGCTGCTCGCCACTTATTGCGATCGAGCATATTGCGACCGTCGATAAGGAACTTTGACTTCACTAGTTGTCCAATGACAGAAGGATCGAGCTCTCGATACTCCTTCCATTCAGTCAGGTGCAGGATTGCATCTGCGCCCTTAACTGCATCAGTGACCTTCTCTTGGTAATCAAGGTTAGGAAAGCGCTTACGTGCAGGTTCAATTCCCTTAGGGTCATGAACTACAACTTGCGCCCCCGCTGCCTGCAACTGTGCAGCGATATCGAGAGCCGGGGAGTCGCGCACATCATCACTATCGGGCTTAAAGGTTGCTCCAAGAACTGCGATCTTGTATTGAGTGAGATCTTCAGATAAATCTGCACGCACTACATCAATGACACGTTGACGTGCACGGAGATTGATGGCGTCAATTTCGCGAAGGAACTCAAGGGCTTGATCTGCTCCAAGTTCTTGAGCTCGTGCCATAAATGCACGAATATCTTTCGGCAGACATCCACCACCGAAACCAATTCCAGCCTGAAGGAAGCGACTGCCGATACGTGGGTCGTAACCAATCGCCTTTGCAAGCACGGTGACATCGCCGCCAGCGGCTTCACACACCTCAGCCATCGCATTAATAAATGAAATCTTTGTGGCGAGAAATGAGTTAGCTGCAACTTTAACGAGCTCTGCGGTAGGAAGGTCTGCGCGTATCCAAGGAGTGCCTAGGTCAATAACCGGCTTGTAAACCTCTTTAAGAATTTCTTCAGCGCGATCATTGGCAACTCCAACAACTAAACGGTTTGGAGTTAGTGTGTCTTCAACCGCAAATCCTTCACGAAGAAATTCAGGATTCCATGCAAGATCTGCTTGAGGGGCAATCTGAGCCAACTGGTCGCGAAGTCCTTGCGCTGTTCCAACTGGGACCGTTGACTTACCGACAACAAGCGCACCCTCTTTGAGGTAAGGAGCAATCGCTGCGACAGAAGCCTTCACATATGTAAGGTCGGCCGCTAGACCATCCTTGCTCTGAGGTGTTCCAACGCAAATAAAATGAACATCGGCATCTGCAACTGCAGAGAAATCTGTTGTAAATGAAAGGCGACCTGTCTTCATTTCAGAAGCAAGAAGAGTGTCGAGTCCTGGTTCGTAGAAAGGAAGCTCACCGCTGGAAAGGAGATCTACCTTGCTTTGATCGGTATCGATACCGACAACTTCGAAACCAAGTGAGGACATGCACGCAGCATGAGTTGCGCCGAGATAGCCGCAGCCAATTACAGAGAGCTTTAAAGTCATGCGGTGAGTCTATTGCAGGGTTATTTAAATATTACGCTTTTGGCGCGCAAGGGTTATCTGCCCCCGTGCGACTTTTGAACTTATCTACTGTGTCAGGCTTAGCCGTTGAGGCAGATTGTGACGAAGTAGTCGCCTTTTTAGTGGGCTTAATTGTGTCAACGAGAGGTTCATCGTTATCGATGCGCGACCAGAGCTCTGCTGCGAGAACCGAATCCCAAATTACAACAGATCCAACAGTCGGATGGCGCCCATTTGGATTTGATAGAGGCACTGTCAGTGTTCGCAAATTGCCCGATGAAAGATTGCGCAATTGCTTAGCGAGGGTCAACAAATCATTCTTGGTAACCGATGCATCCATCTTCACAGTTGAAATTGCAGAGTTGTAAAACTTTGCCAACTTTATTGGATTCAGTAGAACACCAGTGCTAGTTGCTTTGCGCATGACAGCACTTATGAATTGCTGTTGTCGCTCCATACGCCCGATATCGCCACGTCCATCAAAATCACGAGTACGTACAAACTTAAGAGCCTCAACTCCATTAAGTGTGTGAGTGCCCGCGCTGAGCACTAAGTGACTCTTTGGGTCATCGATATCAACCTTTGTACAAACTTCAACTCCACCTAGTGAATCGACAAGCCCAGCAAAACCAGCAAAGCTCACTTCTACATAATGATCAATCTTGAGATTGGTCATCGCCTCCATTGTTTGAATCAGGAGAGGCGCTCCGCCAAATGCATATGCTGCATTGATTTTTCCGGGACGTGCTGGAATATCGGTTGTGCCATCTTGGCTCTTATGGGCCGGAATAGTCGCCAAGGTATCTCGCGGAATTGAGACAACATAAGCTGAGCCACGATTCTTACTTATATGTACAAGCAACATTGTGTCTGAACGTCCACCAGCGGCAGTCTTGGTACTACCTACCCGCAACTCTTTCATCTGCGCTTTAGTTAAACCTTCGCGCGTGTCAGACCCAACGACGAGATAGTTGAGAGCGCTAGATGCTTTCTCTGGGCGATCGCCAAGTGAGCTAAAGACATCGATGCGAGAAATTTGCCCGCTAATTTGACCCAATCCGAGCCACGAAATCGAAGCGATGAGGACAACACCCACTGAGAGTGATGTAATTATCCGAATACCTCGAGTTGATTTCACATCTGTAGGGTACTTGGACGATAGCGTGGAGGGGTTATGGCGACACAAACCCATGAGTTACTTGGCTCACCAACACCTGCGGTGAGTGTGATTCTGCCTGTCCTCAATGAAGAACTGCACTTAGAGCAGGCAGTCACTTCTATTCTTTCTCAGAAGTATCTCGGTCCAATTGAGATACTTCTCGCCCTAGGACCATCTCACGATAGAACTCATGAAATTGCGAATGCACTCTCGGCCCGTGATTCACGAATTGTTCTCGTTGATAATCCAACCGGTCGCACTGCGGCCGGTCTCAATCTCGCTCTCTCGCAATCCAAGAACCCAGTCGTCGTTCGAGTTGATGGGCATGCTCAAATTCCAGATGATTACATCTCTCTTGTCGTTGAAATTCTCAGCGCAACAGGTGCAGTCAATGTAGGCGGTGTCATGGCTGCAGTTGGCACGACTTCATTTGAGCGTGCAGTTGCGGGAGCAATGCGGAGTCCTCTTGGCGTTGGCGCATCTCGTTTTCACACCGGTGGCGAGGCTGGTCCGGTAGATACCGTCTACTTAGGAGCATTTCGTCGTGAAGCCCTAGTTGCTATTGGTGGTTTCGATGAACGCTTCACTCGTGCACAAGATTGGGAACTCAATTTTCGTTTACGCAAGAACGGTGGGTTAATTTATTTTGATCCTCGCCTTCACGTCACCTATCGCCCGCGTCCAACACTGAGAGCGCTAGCAAAACAATATTTTGAATATGGCAGATGGCGCAGAGTTGTTTCACGTCGACATTCAGGAACAATCAATCTTCGCTATCTCGCACCTCCATTTGCTGTAGTTGCCTTCACCGCCTCACTCTTGCTCGGTGCCTTTATTTCACAACTTCTCTTTATTCCAGCTGCTATCTATCTCGCATTTGTTGGGCTTGCTTCCATTGCAATATCTGCCAAGCCGCTCGAGTATCTCTACCTTCTTGCGGTAATTCCGACGATGCACTTTGCATGGGGTATTGGATTTATCACTTCACCCAAGACTCTCGCACCCTCAGAGGAATAACTCTCACTCTGCTGAGGTAGCCTTTCGCTCGTGGATAAACCAGTCTCTATATACGAGCCCTTTCATGCTGGCCTTCCGCCAATGCGTGAATACATGCGCTCGCTCTGGGCACGTAGAACATTTATCTCTGAATTTTCTCGCTCCGAACTTCGCAACCAAAATTACGGTTCAGTTCTAGGCCAGCTCTGGTTAGTTCTCAACCCACTTCTTCTCTCCGGCGTCTACTTCTTACTTATCTACGTCATCGGTGGTTCAAGTGATGCCGAACGATTTGGCCACCTCACCGCTTCACTCTTTCTCTTTTACCTCATCGCCAATAGCTTGACCGGTGGAGTTAAGGCAATTACATCGGGTCAGCGCTTGATTTTGAATACATCGTTTCCTCGGATCATGTTGCCTATCTCTGCAACAGTTATTGCTCTCTTTAAATTTATTCCGACCCTCATAGTATTTGGTGCAATCCACGTAATTTTAGGTCTTCCATACACCTGGCAACTTCTGTGGGCCTTCCCAGTTCTTTTCATCGCACTTGTACTTGCACTAGGTCTTTCGATTCTTATCTCAAGCATCAATGTATATTTCAGAGATATTGCCAGCATGCTCCCGTACATGACTCGCAGCTTGCTTTATCTATCGCCAGTTCTTTACGAGGCTTCATCACTATCTGATCGCATGCTCCTCTTTGAAAATGCCAACCCAATTTTCTTTATTCTCGATTCATGGGCGCGTGTTGTTGTGCAGGGAGAAGCTCCCACCGGCGCAGCGCTGATTCAATCAAGTATTTGGGCTTTTTCAATATTCTTTATCGGCACATACTTCTTCCTGTCGAGGGAGCGTGATTTCGCTGTCCGCCTATAGCCACACTCATTCAGAACATGGCCTTGCGATTTCTGTCCAAGGCTTAGGTCTTACATATAAAACATCTATCGATAAGAAGCCAACACTTAAGGCACGCATCAAGACTCTTGGCCGCGGAAGAAAGCACACGCGCATTGTGCGTGCACTTGATGATGTGACATTTGATGTCACATACGGCACGGTGCTAGGCGTAATCGGATCAAATGGTGCAGGCAAATCTTCACTCATGCGAACAATCACAGGAATCATTCCACCAACTCAAGGGCGAGTTGAAGTCTATGGAACCGTCAGCACCCTGCTCGCTCTCGGTGTGGGATTCAACCCTTCGATGACAGGTCGCGAAAATGTCTACCTAGGTGGCTTAGCTGCAGGAATGTCACGCGAAGAAATCGATACCAATTTTGATGCAATTGCAGAGTTCTCTGAACTGGGTGAATCTATCGATGCTCCAATGCGCACCTATTCATCAGGAATGTATGCACGCCTAGCCTTTTCAGTTGCAGCAGTAGTAGAGCCAGATATCTTGATCATCGATGAAGCTCTCAGCACAGGAGATGCGAAGTTTAAGGAGAAGAGCCTGAACCGCATTAAGGAGCTGCGCTCTGCAGATCGTGCACTTATTCTCGTAAGCCACGCCCTCAAGACAATTGAAGAGATGTGCAATGAGGTAATTTGGCTGAATAAGGGAACGTTGATGATGCGCGGAAATCCCTCCGAAGTTATTGAGGCCTATCGGAAATTTGTGGATGCAAGAAAGAGCGCATCATCTGATGAGGATGTTTAAGCCCTTTCTCCTCTCACTTGCCGTCGTGGTTTCGACTCTCACGCCGGCACATGCAGAAGTTCCGCTCACCTTTGGATTTTCCGGCTCTGGGTATGGCCATGGAGTAGGCATGAGCCAGATCGGTGCACGAGCTCGTGCAATCTCTGGCGAAAGCGCAACGGCAATCCTTACCTATTACTACAAAGGGGTATCAGTAATTCCGGTAGTTGATACCCACACTATTCGAGTAAATGTTGGCCATCTTCTTAAGAGCGCTTCATTTTCTGTGACTGGAACCAACTCCTCAATCCAAATCTTTGAAGGAGATATCGGTGAATCGACAACCGCAACGCCAATGCTTACTCACATAGATAAGAAGCGATTAAATTTTAGAGTTGGCCCTACAGGACTCATTACTTCACCTGTGGCAGGCTCAATCTTTACCGTGCGATGGACTGGCCAAGATTCAGTGATCTCCCTGTCTCATACTGGAAAATCGGTTCGTTACCGCCACGGGCAGATGGCAATCAAAGTCGTGAAAGGCGCAATGGAGATTACAAACTCTCTTGCTCTTCGCGATCAGTACTTGTGGGGGATAAGTGAAGTTCCATCGGGTTGGCCTCCTGCCGTTCTAGAGGCGCAAGCAATCGCATCACGTTCATATGCCTTATCGAAAATTTCGACGATAAAAGCTTCATGTGATTGCCATGTCTATGACCACATCACCGATCAAAACTTTGCAGGATTCTCTAAAGAGAGCGAAGCGAAAGTTGGAGCTCTCTGGAAAGCAGCGGTCAATAGAACGATCATCGATACATCGACGAGCCTTGCGGCAATCGCAAAAGGAAAGCCTATTCAGGCCTATTTCTTCTCATCATCTGGTGGTGCAACTCAAAGCACTCTCGATGCATGGGGAACCGCTACGAGCTATACCCATTCAGTGCCAGATGCTGGAAGTTTAGATCTCAAACTCAACCCACGGTTTGTCACATGGAGCGCAACAACATCTCAAGAATTGGCTGCCAAAGCCTTCTTGCTCAAAGATGTTGTTTCACTCGAAATTATCTCGAGAAATTCAGCGGGTGCGGTGACGTACATCAAGGGAACTTCTAGCGATGGTTCAACGAAGTTACTTCGCGGAGATACATTTAGAAGTCGTGTGAAGATTCCTTCACCGTACTTCAATCTAACGCAATAAATTTAATTAGCGTGCAGTATTGAATTAAGTCCGCCCCACGTTCCGGTACGAATTACAGCTTCAAGCGCTCCGGTCTGAGAGTTTCGTCGGAATAAGAGATTATTTGCGCCGTTGAGCGATGCGCACTTAACAACCTGACCATCTGGCAATAAGACCTTTGCCGCGGCGGTGACGTACGTGCCAGCTTCTACGACACAGTTATCACCTAGTGAAATGCCTAAGCCAGAGTTTGCTCCAAGGAGACACTTTTCTCCGACTGAAATAACTTCTTTGCCGCCGCCACTTAAGGTTCCCATAATCGAAGCTCCGCCACCGACATCGCTTCCATCACCGACTACAACACCTGCCGAGATTCGACCTTCAACCATAGATGTGCCAAGAGTTCCTGCGTTGAAGTTAACGAAACCTTCATGCATCACTGTGGTTCCGCTTGCAAGGTGTGCTCCCAATCGAACTCGTGATGCATCAGCAATGCGCACTCCTGAAGGAATGACGTAATCGACCATTCGTGGAAATTTATCGACTCCATGAACGGTTACATTCCCATACTGTGCAATGAGCTTTGCGCGAGTAATTTCAAATCCGTCTACAGCGCATGGGCCTGCAGAAGTCCACACAACATTTGCCAGCAATCCGAATATTCCATCGAGTGATTGACCGTGAGGTTTTACCAATCGGTGAGAGAGAAGATGTAGTCGCAGATAAGCATCAGCGGCATCCTTTGGCGCTTCTGTGAGATCAATCTGCACTGAGATAACTTCACGAATGACGCCGCGCACTTCATCTTTTCCAGCCATAGATGCCAAGGAAGCATCAGGTGATCCAGAAAGTGCGCCTAACATCGGTGCGGGAAACCACACATCGAGAATGGTTTCCCCAGATTTTGTAGCAATTCCATGGCCATGAGCTAAAGAAGACATGTTCTAAGCCTAACCCCTATCCTGTGCAACATGCGTATCGCCGTCTTCTGTTCATCTTCGCCGACTATCGATTCCAAATTTATCGACCTCGCATATGAACTTGGTGCAGCTATTGCAGATAGTGGCGCAGAGTTGGTCTCAGGAGGCGGACATATATCGGCTATGGGCGCCATCTCGCGTGGAGCTCGAAGTAAAGGGGGCAGAACGGTTGGGGTGATTCCCCAGAAGTTGGTAGATATTGAATTCGCCGACCACGATAGCGATGAATTGTTCGTTGTTGAGTCTATGCGCACGAGGAAGGCGAAGATTGAGGAACTCTCTGATGCCTTTATCACCTTACCTGGAGGGCTCGGAACACTCGAAGAACTCTTTGAGATATGGGTCGGTAGATATCTTCAATTCCACAATAAGCCAGTAACGATTCTTGATCCATTCGGTATCTATGACCCGTTGCACCATCTTGTGAAGCATCTAGAGAACGAAAATTTTGTTAAGCCTGGAATGCGTGATCTCTTGCACTGGACTACAACAGTAGAGGAAGCAGTCGCGGTTTCACATGGCAAGTAACACTCTGAAAATTTCTATCAATATCAATGCACCTAGAGAGAATGTTTGGAGCGCTATCGCAGATTGGAAATCCCAAGGCGATTGGATGCTTCAAACCAAGGTCTGGGTTACATCTGATAGTGATGAGGGAGTCGGAACCTCGATTGCTGCATTCACCGGCCCTCTCTACAAGTTCTATCCGAGGATAAAATCTCCAGGGTTACTCGATCTCATGAGAGTGACTAAGTGGGAACCTCCACATCGCTGCGAAGTAATTCACTACGGAAAAATTCTTAAGGGTGATGGAGCATTTGTGCTCACGTCACCTTCTGAAAAAACCACTCGCTTTGACTGGTCTGAAACGATTCTCGCACCGACGCTCCTCTTCTGGCTAAGCGCACCCTTTCTCTACATTGGTGTTCTAATCTCCTTGCGTCGCTTTAAAAGGCTATGTGAGCGCGCTTCGAGCGAGTAATCTGTATTCCTATGAGCAATCCACAAACACTTGCGGAGTTGCTCGCATCCCTGCCTGACGAAGAGCGAATCATTCTGACTCTTCACTACCTGCGCTCTAAATCCAGCGTCGAGATAGCTGCCCTCTTATCTGTTCCGGAAAAGTCTGTCCTCACCGTCATAGATTCTGGCAAGAAGCGACTTACTGCGATCTTCAACCAGTAACCATCTCCCGCCCCGAATATCTGCCCTTTTCCTGCGGGGCTTCTGCCCGATTTCCCGCATTGCTCTTTCTGCGAGATACTTAGGCCTGCAATTCCACGCTTGAACCTGCACCTTATCTTTGAAGGAGTTCCCCATCATGGCAGCTATGAAACCTCGTACCGGTGATGGTCCTATGGAAGTTACTAAAGAAGCGCGCTCACTCGTGATGCGTATTCCTCTCGAAGGTGGCGGACGTCTTGTTGTAGAGCTCAATCCTCAGGAAGCAAATAACCTCAGCGCCGCCCTTGAAGCCGCTGTCGCACTTATTAAGAAGTAGATCGGCGAAAAAATTCTACGTTCAGTATCGCCAGACCTGGATTCACTCCTTGGCGCAGATGTCATCGCAATCGGATTCTCAAAAAATGATGCTGGAGAGATTCTTCTCGCAGGTGAGTCCACATTAGTCGCTAAGGTCGAGAAATACTTTGAAGTAAATCTCGTCGATGAAATTAATTTCTTTTCGCCTACAGGTAAAGCTGGCGAACTCTTTGAAATTCCTGTACTTCATGAAGGTACAGATATTGATCGCCTCTATCTTGTAGGAATCGGTGATGGAACTCTGCCATCACAACGTGCTGCAGGGGCAGCCCTTGGTCGCAAGGTCCGCGGCAAGGCAATCGAATTAATCTCACTGTGCGCAAGTAGCGCTTCTGAACTTCGCGCACATGGAGTTTCAGCCCTACTCGGTACCTACAGCTGGAATCTCAAGACAGGAAAAGCTGCGGAGATACCTTCGATTGCACTTGCAACGAAAGATAAGGCGACTGTAAATCAAGCAGATGTAATCGCATCAGCTCTATTTACAGCACGCGATTTAATTCATACGCCTTCAAATATCAAGAATCCAGCATGGATGGCATCGGAAGCCACCAAGATTGCGAAAGAGCAAGGCCTTGGCATCAAGGTTTTATCAGGCCGCGATCTTGCGAAGTTTGGCGGGCTACGCGCAGTGGGAAATTCTTCTCCCAATCCTGGACCACGATTTATTGAACTGTCGTACGTTCCTAAAGGAAAATCTCGTACAGCATCTCTTCTTCCACATGTCGTCATCGTCGGCAAAGGAATCACCTTTGATACTGGGGGAGTTTCACTCAAGCGACCTTACGAGTTTATGACTGCAATGAAGAGCGATATGGCCGGAGCCGCCGCTGCCCTTGCAACAATAAGCGCTCTTCCTGCGCTGCAACCACAAGTTCGAGTAACAGTCTTGATGATGTGCGCAGAGAATGCGCTCTCTGGAACATCTCAACGTCCATCCGATGTCATTACCCAATATGGCGGAACAACTGTTGAGATTATTAATACCGATGCCGAAGGACGACTTGTCTTAGCCGATGGTCTTGCTTATGCAGACGAACATCTCGATCCAGATTATTTGGTGGATATTGCAACCCTCACAGGGGCGGCAACCCTTGGCCTCGGTCGCCAATATGCAGCGCTCTACACACGTGACTTCTCACTCGCCAAGGAATTGGTAGAGATTGGTGAAGAATCTGGTGAACGTGTCTGGCACATGCCACTCGTAGATGATTATCTTGATTCTCTCGAAAGTGAGATTGCAGATATCAATCACACCGCCGATAAAGGAAATTACTCTGCAGGTTCTGTCACCGCTGCGCTCTATCTCGAGAAATTTGTGGGAGATCGTCGCTGGATTCACCTCGATATCGCGGGGACAGGGCGGAGCGAGACTGATTCTGGAGAAAATGCCAAGGGCGGTACCGGTTTCGGCGTGCGATTCTTCATCGATTGGATATTGTCTCTCTCATGACCGGTGACCCGCACTCTTATGCAGAGACCTTTATTGCAGAAGATGCGGTGAAATCCGCTGCACGTGCAAGAGGTCAAGAGATTGGCACTAAAGATCTCACACAGGGAACTGGTGCATACCTTCGCCATCTTGCACACATACTCTCTGCCCAATCTGTTGTTGAAATCGGAACAGGCTCTGGCGTGGGTGCGCTCTGGTTACTTGAAGGCATGATGCAGAGCGGAACATTGACATCTATCGATGATGAAATGGAACACACGACTATTGCAAAGATGGCACTTGCAGATGCTGAAATCGCTCAAGCGCGCTTCCGTCTCATCACCAACTCTGTAATGGATGTAATGACCAAGCTTGCAGACCGCGCATATGACTTGGTGGTCTTTAGACATAACCCAGAAGATCTCTCCTTCGCAATTTCTGAAGCACATAGAATCCTGAGAAGTGGTGGAGTTTTTGCTATTGATAACTTCTTTGGCGGAGCAAAGGTTCACGATCCAGCTCAACGTGATCCTAAGACAATTGCGCTGCGTGAAGCGGGAAAATCAATTAAAGCAGATACCGATTCATGGGTTACATCCCTGATTCCGGTAGGCGACGGTTTGCTTCTAGCAACTAAGTTGTAGGAATATTCATATATGAGCAACCAGAATTTTCAACCATGGTGGGATGCACCTGGCACCACTCGGGGACGTTCTATCTCACTTCGTGGAGCTATTGCACTCTCACTGATTACCGGCGTCGTTGCAGGCACCCTAGGAGCATCATCGACGGGATCTCTCTTCGGCCACTCGGTTAATCTCGTGCGCTCCTCTGCCGCCGTTGAACGTCCAGTCGGATCGGTTGCAGAGATATCTCAACGAGTATTGCCATCTGTAGTTTCCATTGAAGCTGAATCATCCGACGGTGGGGCTACTGGATCGGGATTCGTCATCGATAGCAAGGGATACATTCTTACGAATAACCATGTCATTGCATCAAGTGCTTCCAGTGGCGGCAAAATCTCTGTTCGCCTAAGTGATGGAAGGGACTATCCGGCAACTGTTGTAGGACGAGATAGTTCATATGATTTAGCTGTTCTGAAGATATCCAACACATCTTTGAAGGCTCTTCAATTTGGAGATAGTGACAAAGTTGCAGTTGGAGATTCAGTAATTGCCATCGGTTCACCACTTGGACTCGTAGGCACGGTGACGCTTGGAATCATTAGCGCCAAAGATCGTCCTGTGACTGCTGGCGAATCTAATTCAGAGAATTCTTTTATCAATGCTCTACAAACAGATGCAGCAATCAATCCAGGAAACTCGGGAGGGCCTCTCGTTGATTCAACCGGTTCAGTCATCGGAGTGAATTCGGCAATCGCATCCCTTGGATATTCATTGGGCTCTCAATCGGGTTCTATTGGATTAGGTTTTGCGATTCCAATCAACCAAGCGCGTAAAACAGCTGAACAACTCATTAAGAACGGTAAAGCCACCTATCCGGTGATGGGAATATCTGTTGATATGACATATCGGGGCGAGGGCGCACTTATCGCCAAAAATGATAAAGCGATCGTTGCTGGAGGGCCTGCAGCCAAGGCTGGCCTTAAGGCGGGAGATATCATTACGCGAATAGAGGACCGCACAATTACATCTGCTGAAGAGTTAATCGTTGCCGTGAGATCACACAACGTTGGCGAGAGAGTGGAAATTGTCTACACTCGCAAGGGTGAGGTCGTAACAACGTCACTCGTGCTCGAAGCAAGCAAGTAGCACAGCTCGGCCCTATCGAGATAAGGTTGTCGCACTATGTTCTTCGACTTTGGCGCCGGTGAAATCATCGGCCTTGCTGTTCTTGCGATGATTCTCGTAGGACCAGATAGGCTCCCAAACTTCGCCGTCGATGCCGCAAAATTTGTTAAGAAAGTTCGAGTCATGGCAACCAATGCCACAACCGAACTTAAGGGAAATCTAGGTCCGGGATTTGAAAATCTTCAACCCACCGATCTCAATCCAAAGACATTCTTGAAGAAGCAAGTCTCGGACTTGCTCGATGACAAGCCTGCAGCAGCGACACTTCCTGCAGTCAAGCTAGATCCAGATTTACTATGAATCGACTTTCATGAATCTCATTGAAGATATTCACGCAGCTTTAGCAACAGTTCAGGATCCAGAACTTCATCGGGCGCTTCCTGAACTTGGCATGGTTAAGGCTGTCGATACTCGCGGAGATGTCGCAGAGCTTGAAATTCTCTTGACGATCTCTGGCTGCCCAATGAAAGATCGTCTAACTAAAGATATTGAAAAAGCTGTCCTAGCAGTCGAAGGAATCAACTCTGTAAATATCACCTTTGGTGTTATGGATGAAGAACAGCGTGCAAATATCAAGAAACTTCTTCGCAATGGGCGCGAAAGCTTTATCTCATTCGCACAAGCAGATTCCCTAACACGAGTTATCGGCGTTGCCTCAGGAAAAGGCGGCGTAGGAAAGTCATCCCTCACAGCCAATCTTGCAGTTGCATCAGCGATGAAAGGTCTGCGAGTTGGAATTCTTGATGCCGATGTATATGGCCACTCAATTCCGCGTTTGATGGGTTTGATTGGTCAGCGCCCAACGGCCATTGATCAGATGTTTATTCCACTTGAGTCCTACGGAGTAAAGACAGTATCTATGGAGATGTTTAAGCCAGAGCGATCTGATGCCATCGCTTATCGAGGCCCGCTCCTGCACCGAGTTCTTGAGCAACTCCTCTCCGATGCATATTGGGGCGATCTCGATCTTCTCTTTATCGATCTTCCACCTGGTACAGGCGATCTTGCAATTTCCCTTGGACAGTTGGTGCCAACGTCAGAAATTCTGGTTGTGACAACTCCACAAATTGCGGCAGCCGAAGTTGCAGAACGAGCAGGACGAATTGCACATCAGATTCACCAACGCGTTATTGGTGTTATTGAAAATATGTCTGCCTATCCATGCAGTTCTTGTGGTGAACTCACCTCCCTCTTTGGCGAAGGCGGGGGAGAAGAAACCTCACAACGCCTTACGCAGCTCGTAGGTTCTGATGTGCCACTTCTTGGAAAGGTTCCATTTAGCCCAGATCTTCGCGAAGGTGGAGATTCAGGAGCGCCAGTTGTGATCTCTGCACCGGAGAGCCCTAGCGCACAAGCAATTCAAGAGATTGTTGCCAAGTTAATTGTGCGAGAAAAATCTTTACTTGGCGTCAGACTCGGGCTTGCGTAATTCATTAGCAACTTCAGCCGCAACTTCACGACCAAGATCTTTAGCAAGTTCACCTAGTTCATTACGAAGGTAATCACGAGTAGCTACATCTCCAAGTGCAATTCGAAGGCTAGCTAATTCGCGAGTTAGATACTCAGTATCTGCAATGCTGCGAGCGTTTTGAGCACGATCTTCATTCAGTGCGATGCGGTCGCGGTCTGCCTGTCGATTCTGAGCAAGAAGAATTAGGGGCGCCGCATATGAAGCCTGTAATGAAAGAATCAAAGTAAGAAAGATAAATGGATATGTATCGAAGCGCATATCCGAAGGCGCCAAGGTGTTCCACAGGACCCAACTCAATACAAAGGCCGTCATATAGACCAAGAAGCGTGCAGTTCCTAAGAAACGTGCGAAACGTTCTGAGAGACGCCCAATTACTTCAGGGTCATAATTTCCTCGAAGAGAGCGTCTTGTTTCGCGTGGAGTGTCCAATCCATTGTTACGTACCATCTTTAGACCTCCTCAGTAAAACTTGTATCAATATTTTCAAGTGCTGCCGTTGTCGCAGCCGAATCACGATGATCGTGGCGCCAATTCTCTGGGAGCAAGTGGTCGAGTACGTCATCAACGGTCACGGCGCCAAGTAAGCGGTCATTGGCATCAATGACAGGTAACGAGAGCAAGTTATAAGAAGCCAAGTATGACGAAACAGAGGTCAGCGATGCATCGGGATTAACGCCCTGAGTATTGGTATCAACGATTGTTCCAAGCAAGGTCGATGGGCGTTCGCGCAGAAGGCGTTGGTAGTGAACCATGCCGATGAAGCGACCAGTTGGAGTCTCAAGTGGCTGGCGACAGATAAATACTTGTGAAGCAAGGGCAGGTGAAATCTCGCTCTGTCGCACAGCGGCAAGGGCATCTGCGACGGTGTAATCGGCGGACATGACAATCGGCTCTGTCGTCATCATTCCGCCGGCTGAGTAATCCTCATATGTCATCAAGCGAAGAACATCTTCTGCATCTTCTGGATCCATCAACTCAATTAACTCTTGCGCACGCTCTTCACCGATTTCGCGGAGAAGGTCGGCTGCATCATCTGGGTCCATCTCTTCGAGAACACCCGCAGCACGTTCGCCTTCGAGTTCAGCGAGAAGTGCAACACGCTCTGCTTCATCCATCTCTTCGAGGACATCTGCAAGTCGTTCATCATTGAGGGCTCGTGCAATTTCAACGCGTCTTTTTGGCGCTAAATCCTGCATCACCGCTGCTAAATCTGCTGCACGTAAGTTGCTTAACGTAGCAAGAAGATTGGTAACACCTTGGTTATTCTCAGTATGAGCAAAACCAGTTACTTCTTCCCATGCGACAGTCGAAGTAGCACCTTTGCGACGGAATCCTCGTCCTTTGCGCATGATGTGAACTCGCGTGATGAGCCAATCACCAGTGCGATTCTGTTCCATAGCCATATCTTCAACAACAACATCTTCATTGCCTTCAATATGCGTGACTGTTCTATCAAGGAGATCACCTAAAACCAAGAGTTCACCAGTACGAGTTTCAAATCTGCGCATATTGAGAAGTCCAGTGATGACAACTGCACCAGATTCAATTGATGTCACTCGAGTAATGGGAACAAAGACACGTCGGCGTAGTGGTACCTCTACAACTAATCCAAGGATTCGAGGTGATTGATTGTTAGATCGCAGGGTCGCGACAGCATCTCGCACCTTGCCAACAGGATCACCATTCGGGTCAAAAACTGCAGTTCCAGCAAGACGTGCGAGAAATATGCGATTGCTGCTATTTCCGCTCATAGGCTAAGGGTATCGGCTAGGTTTGCTCCATGACGCAGCCTTTAGCTTCAGCTCAAGCAGATGAGATGCAAATGCCTGCTCGCCCCGACCTCATACGCCTCATAATCGGCATCTTTGGAATCGGATCTTCAGGTCCACTTATCGCTCTGAGCACTATGCCGGTGCCGATATTAATTTTCTGGCGAAATCTGGCTGGCTCTCTCATCACCCTGCCATTTGCTCTGAAACATAAAATCGATCGAATCGGCGCGCGATGGGCAGCCCTAGCCGGAGTCCTCCTTGCGCTCCACTTCATCTGTTTCTTTGCGGCGATGCGGATGACAAGTGTTACTGCTGGCACTGCAATCGTTGCAACACAACCAATCTTTGCAGCAATCTTCGTCAAGCTCACCGGGGGAGTAATTCATCCCAAAGTCTGGCTAGGCATGTTCATTAGCTTTCTGGGCGTTCTCGTTGTAACAGGTATAGATCTGCAGTTGGATTCAAGGAGCTTCATAGGAGATATGGCAGCTCTTGTATCCGGAGCTCTTGCAGCTGCCTATATGTTGATTGGTTCTAAGGCACAGAAGAGCTTAGAGACGATGACATATACAACAATCGCCTACCTCTTCACCGCTCTTACTGTCTTTCCAATGATTCTCTTCTATGGATATGACTTCTTCCAGTATTCACAAGATGAGTGGCTCATTCTTGGTGCCTTGATTCTTGGAGCACAGATTCTCGGACATACCATGTTTAACATCGCGCTTAAGCGTGTCTCACCAGCTGTAGTCTCGATGATTGTGTTTTTTGAAGTTCCCGTCGCAGCTGTAGTGGCGATGATTTTTAAAATTGGCAAGCAACCTTCACTTACTATCATTCCTGGAGTTCTTCTGATTATTGCAGGATGTTTTATGGTTGTATTACGTGCGAAGCCAAAGAAGGTTATGACAGAAGAATGATTGATCTCCATACACACACAACAAGTAGCGACGGAACAGATTCGCCATTCGCTCTCGTTAAGAAGGCGCTCTCAGTTGGAGTCACAACACTCGGCATTACCGATCACGACACAACTTCTGGGTGGGCCGAAGCCGTTACAGCTACCCAGCCACAGATTGAATTGGTTCTAGGTGCTGAAATCTCTTGCTTAACGATAGATGGCGTCAGCGTCCATATGCTCGGTCTTCTCTTTGATGGTGAAGATGTACAAATGCAAAATATGTTACGAGACTCTAGAGATACACGAATCCCTAGGATGAGGAAGATGGTCGAACTTTTGCAAGCCGACGGCATCTCAATAACCCTTGAAGATGTCTATGCAGCTGCTCCAACGGGCGCAACGGTAGGTCGTCCACATCTAGCCGATGCGCTCGTCGCCAATGGCGTCGTTGCATCTCGCGATGAGGCCTTTACCGATCTCTTGCATAACGATTCAAAGTATTACGTTACCCATGCAGCGCCCACTCCTGTTGAGGCAATCACCACAATCCGAGCTGCCGGTGGGGTAGCAGTAATTGCCCATCCTTTTGCATCCCGTCGCGGTGAAGTAATTACTTCTGCAACTTTTGCTGACCTTGTTGCAGCAGGTCTACATGGAATAGAAGTTGATCACCGTGATCAGAGCGCTGCAGAAAGAGCCCAACTTCGAGATATCGCCACAGAGCTTTCATTGGTAGTTACTGGCTCCAGTGATTATCACGGAACGGGCAAACTCAATGCAATGGCGGAAAACACAACTCATCCGGCAGAATGGGAACGTCTTGAATCAATGGCTAATGCACGAAGGGTCGTACGCAAGTGACTGATATCGGAACACTTACATTTGGAATCCAGATCTTCGTTACCCTCTTCGTGATTCTCGATCCACCAGGTGCCACCCCCATCTTCCTTAGCCTGGTTGGTAATCGATCTCCACGTGAGCGACGCTATCTAGCCTGGCAAGCAGCCGGAGTATCACTCTTCGTGATTGCATCCTTCGCTCTCTTTGGCCGCTTCATCTTGGATTACATGCATGTATCGATGGAAGCTCTCCAGGCTGCAGGCGGACTTCTGCTTCTCTATGTTTCTCTCCAGTTGCTCACAGGGGCGACCGGCAAGGAAGATACAAAACCTAATACCAACATTGGCATGGTTCCACTAGGTACACCGCTACTGGCGGGCCCGGGAGCAATTGTTGCGACGATGATCTTCGTTCAGCAAGCAAATACAACAGGCAGAGTTCTCGCACTCATTGCAGCAATCGTTCTTGTGCACTTGATTATTGGTGGGGTTTTATCGGCATCAACAAAGATTCTCTCTATTATTAAAGAATCTGGCGTTTCGCTTCTGGCAAGTATCGCAGGTCTTTTATTGGCAGCGATTGCAGTTCAGATGCTTGCAAATGCAATCAAAGCACTTGCTGCTAGTTAATCGCTACTGACCGATACGTTTTGTGCGAACACGTTCGCGCTTAGGGCCTGCCTCTTTACGTGGTGTCGCATCTTTACGAGGCGCAGATTCCTTGCTTGCACGAGAGTCGCTGCGTGGAGCCGGCTTCTCTTTCTTCACCGCGTTCATGCGACCAGTGGAACCGGCGGGAATATTCAAAAGTTCGTATAGGTGCTCGGAAGAAGAATAGGTTTCAACAGGTTCTGGAAGTCCAAGTGAAAGAGCTGTATCAATCATCTTCCAGCGCGCAAGCTCATCCCAGTCAACGAATGTGACTGCAATTCCATGTGCACCCGCACGGGCAGTACGTCCAATGCGGTGAACGTATGTCTTCTCATCCTCAGGGCATTGATAGTTAATCACATGTGTAATTCCATCGATATCGATACCGCGGGCTGCAACATCTGTTGCAATGAGTACATCTGATTTACCTGCTTTAAAGTCATTGAGCGCCTTCTCGCGAGCAGATTGGCCTAGATCGCCATGGATAGTTGCTGCTTTATAACCGCGCTCAACTAGTTCGTCAGATGTTTTCTGTGCAGTGCGCTTTGTGCGACAGAAGACAATCGTTGGTCCCCGTCCCTCAGCCTGCAAAATACGGGCAAGCATTTCGATCTTATCCATCGCGTGTGCACGCACCACATGTTGTTCAATACGAGAAACTACTGCGCCTTCATCTTCGCCATCCTGGGTGCGAATATGCACTGGCTGATTCATGAACCGTCGAGCGAGAGCAATGATGTCTCCAGGCATAGTTGCCGAGAACAACATGGTCTGTTGACGCGCGGGAGTACTTGTAAAGATCTTCTCGACATCGGGTAAGAAGCCAAGATCGAGCATTTCATCTGCTTCATCAAGTACGACGCGCGAAACATGCTTCAGGCGAAGCTGCCCCTGGCGATAGAGATCGAGCAAACGACCTGGAGTTCCTACAACGATTTCGACTCCATTATCAAGAGCTTCGATTTGTGGTTCAAATGCTCGTCCACCGTAAACAGCTAGCGTTCGGATGCCTCGGTTAAAGGAGAGCTCCTCAATATCTTTTGTAACTTGGACACACAGTTCGCGAGTCGGAACTACGATCAAGACCTGAGGATCGCCTTGATGTTCTAGAGATGCCCAATCTGAATCATTGGGAGCAATTACTCGTTCAATGACAGGAATACCGAATGCAAGAGTCTTTCCTGTGCCCGTCTTGGCTTGGCCAATGACATCGCCATCTGCAAGAGCGATTGGCATGACTTGTTCTTGGATAGGAAAAGGTGAGGAGAAGCCATGTTCCGTAAGCGCTGCGATTGTTTCCTTGCGAAGAGGAAGATCTGCGAAGGTAATACTCACTTAGAGAGCGCCGAAGCCAACGCGGCGTTCTGCCGGTTCGCCGATTTCTACATACCCAATTTTATCGGCTGGCACGATGATCTCGTGTCCGCGGATATCACTGAGAACAAGTGGGGATTGGCTTGAGAGTGCTGCAGCAACGGCGCTCTTAATCTCAGCGGGAGTAGAAGGACATTCGAAGTTAAGTTCGCTTCCAACATGGGTAACGGAGATACGAACTTGTGATGCCTTTTCAGTCTTCTTTGAACTCATGTGCTTATCTTATGCTCAGAGTTCAGTACGGGGAAATCCAGAAATTCCTCGCCACATCAGGTTCTCAACAAGATCCATCGCCTGCTGACGAGTGAGCTTGCTATCGCGTTCTAGCCAGTGGCGAGCAGTCACTTGTGCGTAGCCAATCAAGCCAACACCAAGGAGCATCGCTGCCTCTTTTGGAAGCCCTGTGTCATTTGAAATTACACCACTGACTGCAGCAGCGCAGTCGTACGTCATTCTATTGAGACGTTCACGTACTTGAGGCTCAACGCTCATATCGCTTTCAAAGAGCAATCTAAATGCTTCACCCTCATTTTCGATAAAGGTGAAGTACGCGACGATTGTTGCGTGAACTCGCACTGCATTGTCGGGCGTAGAAGAGATCGCTTTTTGAATTTCATAGACTAAAGAATCGATGTGGAGATCAAGAACAGCAAGGTACAAATCCAGCTTTGAAGGGAAGTGTTGATAGAGAACTGGCTTTGAAACCCCTGCCCGGTCAGCAATCTCATCCATCGCAGCAGAGTGATACCCCGCAGCTGTGAATACTTCGAGGGCGGCAGCGAGCAAAATTGCTCGGCGCTCATCGCGAGGAAGGCGTGACTTATCTGTTCGCGAACTGTTTGCAGAAACTGTTTCTTGTGTCATTGCACCTATCGTACTGAATTGGCGGGCATTGGCACAGTACGGCAGAATTACCGCATGAAAACCCCGCCCCTTGTTACTCCTGGCCCTGCACTGACCGTTGATGAAGTGCGTCGATACAGCCGCCATTTGATCATCCCTGATGTTGCAATGGCGGGCCAGCAGCGCATGATGAATGCAAAAGTTCTCTGCGTTGGAGCAGGTGGTCTCGGATCGCCAGCCTTGATGTATCTCGCAGCTGCTGGAATCGGAACTATCGGAATTGTTGAATTCGATACCGTAGATGAATCGAATTTGCAGCGTCAGATTATTCACGGTCAATCAGATATTGGTAAGAGCAAAGCTCAGAGCGCCAAAGAGAAGATTCTTGAAATCAATCCGTACACAGAAGTAATCACTCATGAGACTCGACTCGATAATTCAAACGTTATGGAGATTTTCTCTCAATACGACATCATCGTGGACGGAACTGATAATTTCGCAACGCGATATCTAGTCAATGACGCATGTGTACTTTTGAAGAAGCCTTATGTATGGGGTTCGATTTATCGCTTCGATGGACAGGCAAGTGTTTTCTGGGCCGAGTATGGTCCGTGCTATCGCTGTCTATATCCAGAACCACCACCTCCCGGAATGGTTCCAAGCTGCGCCGAAGGTGGAGTGCTCGGAGTTCTCTGCGCAACGATTGGTTCAATCCAAACAACTGAGGCAATCAAGGTACTTACCGGAATTGGTGAATCTCTCATTGGTTCACTCATGGTCTATGACGCACTTGAGATGTCATTCCGTAAGGTCAAGATTCGCAAAGACCCAAACTGCCCAATTTGCAGTGCAAACCCTAAGCAGACTGCGCTACTTCCTGACTACGAAGCATTCTGCGGAGTTCTCTCAGATGCTGCGCAGGAAGCAAGTACAGGCTCCACAATTACAGTTGCAGAGCTCAAGGCTAAGCAAGATAAGAATGAAGATTTCTATCTTGTCGATGTTCGCGAACCGAGTGAATACGAAATCGTTCGAATTCCTGGGTCCCATTTGATTCCAAAGCAAGGTTTCATCGATGGTTCTGTCCTCGCAACACTTCCGCAAGATAAGCCAATCATCTTGCACTGTAAGAGTGGTGTCAGATCTGCAGAGTGCTTGGCAATTCTTAAGAATGCAGGATTTGCTGATGCAACACACGTTTCAGGCGGAGTAATCGCTTGGGCGAAGCAGATTGATACATCACTTCCGGTTTATTGATGCGTACTTCCTATGCGGGATACCGCATGCTCTTGGTGCATGCCCATCCCGATGATGAAACCATTAACAATGGAAGCACGATGGCCTTGTATGCAGCTCTTGGTGCACAGGTAACCCTTGTAACGTGCACGCGCGGCGAGGAAGGTGAAGTTTTGATTCCGGATTTAGAACACCTTGCCGCTTCCGCAACAGACAAACTTGGAGACCATCGAGTCACTGAACTCGCGGAAGCGATGAAGGCGCTCGGAGTAAGTGACCATCGTTTTCTTGGCGAAGATAAATCTGGTGTAGCTACGGTTAAGTATCGCGATAGCGGAATGATGGGAACTCCTCCTAATGAGCGCCCTGATTCTTTCTGGCAGGCAGATTTTGCAAAGGCAACCAATCAATTAGTGAAAATAATTGAAGAAGTGAAGCCTCATGTGCTGATTACATACGATGAGTTTGGTGGGTATGGACATCCAGACCACATTCAAGCGCACAGAGTCGCAATGGCTGCAGCAGATAAGTCAGAGTGGAACATTCAGAAAATCTATTGGAATGTCACCCCCAAATCTGTCCTGCAAGAGGGAATAGATAAGATGAAAGAGATCGGCTCAGATTTTCTTGGAGCCGATAGCGCCGATGATCTTCCTTTTGCTAAGGATGATTCATTTGTTCATGCACTTGTCGACGGGAACCTCTATGTAGATAAGAAGATGGAGGCGATGAGAGCACATGGAACTCAAATTGCCCTCGATGGCCCTTTCTTTGCACTCTCTAACAATCTCGGACTTCAAGTGTGGGGATATGAGTACTACACACGCGTAAAGGGCGAGAAGGCAGCACCATTGACGGAAGCAGGTTATGAAAGTGATCTCTTCAGCGGAATTTCTCTGTAGATGAGAATTCTCTTCTCGGTCATTCTCGGCGGCGGCGCTGCTATCGGTTCAATACTTCTACATCAGACACTTCCTCCATTTGGTGTTGCCTTTTCGATTCTTGGAAGTGTTTTAGCTATCTGGTGGGTTGGTCGCTACACCGGTGGAAGACGATTTAAAGTACTCGCCTTTGCAACGTGGACGGCGTTGATTTTCCGTGCGGGTACTTTCGGTGTTGGCCAAGAATTACTCGTACAAGGTGACTCGCCAGGTTCTGCCTTAATTCTGATCGGATTCTTTGCAACGCTCGCAGCAGTATTTGCTCGAGTGTAATTCTTACTTCCAGCTCCATTGCTGACCAGTTGGACCATCGCTAATCTCGATACCAAATTTCTCAATTGCATCACGTAAGGAATCACTTGAAACCCAATCCTTTGCAGAGCGTGCACTTTCTCTCTGTGTAAGTAATTCGCTCACTTCTGGTGGGAGCTCTCTCTCCTCTGCCTTTCTTGTGAGGTCTAAGCCTAATACCTGGTCTGCATAGAGAAATAGTGCTCGCTTATCAAGTGCACCAATAGTGGTCTCTTTCTCGATACTTCTGATGCGCTGCACTGCACGAGGAGTATCAAGATCGCTCATAAGTGCTGCGGTAAATTCCTCATCAAATTTCAATTCATCTGATGTGCCCCATGCACTGACTTCCTTGCGCCATCGCTTGAGAGTGGAGTGCGCCGCCTCGATGGATTGCCAGGTTAGATCCATCTGAGACCTGTATCGATTTTCTAAGAAAACCAGTCGCAGAGCGAGAGGATCAAATCCACGTGCAATGACATCTGAGACAAGCACGACATTCTCTGCGCTCTTTGACATCTTTCTACCTTCAAAGAGGAGATGTTCGCCATGAACCCAATTGCTGACAACGTTACTTCCGGTGAGGGCGTTTGATTGGGCTCTCTCATTTTCGTGATGAGGAAAACGTAGATCTATTCCACCAATGTGGAGATCTACATGTGCTTTGAGAAAATTGACAGACATTGCACTGCACTCGATATGCCACCCCGGAAAGCCATTGCCCCATGGTGAATCCCAGACCATTTGAGTGCGCCCGCCTGCCAACTTCCATAGCGCCCAATCGGCATGGAATCTCTTACCGCCAAGATCAACAAACTCGTATCGATGGCCAGGTTTGAGTTGCTCAATCTTGTTTCCGCTTAACGCTCCGTAATCTGAAACGGAGCGAGCATCAAAGTAGACAGATCCATCGGTACCCACATAAGCATGATCGCGAAGAATTAACTCTTGGATTGCTTGGATCATTGAATCCATGTTGTCGGATGCACGTGGATATAGATCAGCCCCAGCAATATTGAGAAGTGCTAGATCTCTATGAAACTCCGCCTCAAATTCTCGTGCTATTAAGAATGGATCAATCTTTCGTTTCGCTGATTCAGATAACATTTTATCTTCAGATTCAAAGTCATCACTCATATGTCCAACATCAGTGATGTTCTGTACCAGATGAACTTCTAGCCCAGATAGTTCAAGGGTTCGTGTAATCAGATCGGAGAGGAGAAAAGTTCGAAGATTTCCCACATGTGCACTGCGATAGACAGTAGGTCCACAGCAGTAGATAGAGACGACCCCATCTCTATCGGGTATTTCATCAACTGTGCGGGTTAAGGTGTCGTAGAGAGCCAACCGGCCGGTATTGATATTGCGTCGGTTAAAGACAGGGATAACTCGCATCACAGCAATCTCATCTGGTGAAAAATTCTCAATCTCGCCACGCTTATTTATCGCACTTGTCTCACTCTGTAGAACGCCGACGACATCACGGAAACCACCAGCTGGCTCTCGCAAACGCAGAGTCACTCGCTTACCTAGGGCGGCCTTGAGTTGGTCCCGATAATCGCGCCGGAAGTCAGCTTGCTGTGATGAGCCCATGTCGTAACCATAATCGGGCATAAGTGGAGATGCAGGGTTAGAATTACCGCCAGCCCACTTCGGTGGCCCCGCTTGATCACTTTGGAGGAGCTCTCGTGACATATGTAATTGCCGAACCGTGCGTAGATGTGAAGGACAAGTCATGCCGCGAGGAATGTCCAGTTGATTGCATCTATGACGGCACACGCATGCTCTATATCCAGCCAGATGAGTGCGTTGATTGCGGAGCCTGCGAGCCGGTCTGTCCTGTTGAAGCAATCTATTACGAAGATGATGTTCCAGGGCAGTGGCAGGAGTACAAGAAGATCAATACAGAATTCTTCATCGAACTCGGTTCACCTGGGGGAGCATCTAAGGTCGGAGAAACTGGAACCGATCACGCTGATGTAACTGCTCTTGCGCCAAAAACTTCCTGATTTTCCGTGGGATGCGCTCGCACCATATGGTGATCAAGCGCGCAAACATCCTGAAGGAATTATCGATCTCTCGGTAGGAACTCCGGTTGATGCAACACCAGAATTTATTCAAGAAGCGTTTCGTGCGGCGTCAAACTCTCCAAGTTATCCATTGACGGCAGGAACACCTGAACTCCGCGAGGCAATTTCCAGATGGGCTGTTGAAAATCTCGGGGTAACCGGAGAATTCGCAGTGCTTCCTGTAATCGGATCGAAAGAATTTGTCGCTTGGCTTCCAACGTTCTTAGAGTCGCAGAGCGTTCTCTATCCCGATGTTGCATATCCAACGTATCTAGTGGGAGCGATGTTGGCTCAATCTTCGTCTACAGCTGTTGGCGTAGATGCAACACAGTGGCCAAGAGCCGAGCTTGCCTGGGTTAACTCGCCATCGAATCCAACCGGCCGTGTGCATTCAGAGGCAGAGTTACGAAGCGCTATCACCTGGTCGAGGACAAATAAGGCTGTTCTTGTTTCAGATGAGTGTTACCTAGAGTTTGGTGATTCAACCATGCCAACATCGATCTTGAAATATACAGATGGCGATAACACAAACATTTTGGCAGTTCACTCGCTATCAAAGCGTTCATCGCTGGCAGGTTACCGCGCCGCATTTATCGTCGGAGATCCAGCGCTCATCGCTCGAATTTTAGAAGTGCGTAAACATGCCGGCATGATGGTCTCTCTTCCAGTGCAGAAAGCGATGATTGCAGCGCTCTCTGATTCAACACATGTTGCAGAACAGAGAGCTCGCTATAACGCTCGTCGCGCAGCGCTGATTCCGGCGCTGAAGGCTGCTGGATTCACTATCGAACATTCAAAGGCAGGGCTCTATATCTGGGCCACCCGCAATGAGAGCGCCTGGGATTCTGTGGCATGGCTTGCAGACCTTGGCGTATTAGCAACTCCTGGTGTCTTCTACGGCCAAGGCGGCGCATCACATATCCGCATTGCAATGACCGCAACAGACCAACAGATTGCAACTGCAGCTCAGAGAATTTCAGCCAAAGTAATTTCCGAAAGTGCAGCAAGTAAATAATGGCAGTTGGAATTCTTCTTGTTGGTGGAATGGGGACTCGACTTCAACCGTTAACTAATGAATCGCCTAAGCCGATGCTTCCCGTTGCTGGCATACCTGTCACTGAACATCAAATTCTTGCTGCGAAGAAGGCTGGCATTCACACACTTGTTTTAGCAACCTCGTACCTTTCAGAAGTCTTTACTCCCTACTTTGGTGATGGCTCTCAATGGGGAATCAAGATTCTCTATGCAGTCGAGAAAGAGCCACTTGGGACCGGAGGCGCAATTAGCAACGCTGCCCAGATGCTTGATGGAGATGAACCCATTGTTATCTTTAACGGTGATGTCCTAAGTCGCCATTCGATCGCCCAACAGATTGCATTTCATAAAGAGAAAGGCGCAGATGCAACCTTGCACTTAATTGAGGTTGAAGATGCCCGCGCATTCGGATGTGTTCCAACCGATAGTGATGGCCGTGTCACTGCATTTCTTGAGAAGATGGATAACCCTGTTACCAACTCCATCAATGCAGGGTGTTATGTATTTTCACCGAGCGTGATTGAACGTATTCCGCGTGGAAAAGTGGTTAGCATCGAACGCGAAACATTCCCGGCACTCGTAGAAAGCGGTCGCCCAGTCTTTGGATATAAAGAACAGGCTTACTGGCTCGATGTAGGCACTCCTGCCGCGCTCTTCAAAGGATCTCGAGATTTGGTAGGCGCCGCTTTTAAGGCGATGCCAGGGACAGTCATTGCAGATACCGCGGTGATTACCGGCGGAACTTCGATTGGTAACAATTGCTCGATCGGTGAAGGTGCGATTATCGATGATTGCATCATCGGCGATAACTGCACGATTGGCAGTGGTGCTCAGCTCTCGCACTCCTTCATCGCACATGGTGCAGTGGTGCCAGCAGGGGTTGTGAAGAGGGCGATTTATCTCTCAAAAACTTCAGAATTGCCTATTTCCCTCTAAAAAACTTCCTAAAAGGGCCCTTTTTCGCCCTCCCGAGATTGACTTCTAGGGATTACATGGGTGTAATTCACTCCTAGAGCAGCTTTTCACAGAGAAATGCGCCCTAATGACTTGAGGAGATTTGCGAATGCCAATCCGCCCAGAAGGAACATCTACTGGCAAGCCATCAGCCCCCACTGCTGGACCAACTATTCAACTCGCTAGCGGAGAGAATATGGAGCTCTCCTGGCAGGAGCGCTCACTCTGCGCTCAGACAGACCCTGAAGCTTTCTTCCCTGAAAAGGGCGGCTCAACCCGTGAGGCCAAGCGCGTATGCATGGCATGCGATGTTCGCCAAGAGTGCCTTGAATATGCCCTCGCACATGATGAGCGATTTGGCATCTGGGGCGGACTCTCAGAGCGTGAGCGCCGCCGCCTTAAGCGACGTCCTGCGTAATCTTTCTGCGCGAGCTTTCACCAGCACGCAGCTGTTAGGTACCTTTCCATTATGAGTACGCAACGTGTAACCGCACTTCTTGTCGTTCACGACGGTGCAACCTGGTTACCAGAAGTTGTCGCCTCAATTGCATCCCAAAAACATAGCGCCGATCAAATCTTGGCTCTCGATACAGGCTCACTCGATAGCTCGCCAAAACTCCTTAAGGGTGCACGCATTCCCGTTACGACCCTAGATCGTGAAATTGGATTCGGCGCAGCCATTGCATACGGAGTTTCACAACTGCCACCAGCGATTGATGGTGCACAAGAGTGGCTTTGGATTCTCCACGACGATTGTGTATTTGATCCTCATGCACTGGAAGCGTTATTGGCTGCAGTCGTTGATCGCCCCAATGTAGTTATGGTTGGGCCGAAACTCCTCGGTTGGTATGACCGCACTCATTTACTTGAAGTGGGCATTAGCATCGCAACGAATGGCGCTCGCTGGAGCGGGTTAGAACCACATGAATATGATCAAGGACAACACGACGGTATTCAAGAAGTTCTCTCGGTCAGTACTGCCGGGGCTCTTATTCGCAGAGATATATTTGAGGAGCTTGGTGGCTTCGATACAAATCTAGAGCTCTTCAGAGATGATGTTGATTTTGGTTGGCGAGTTCATGTCGCAGGCCATTCAGTACTTGCCGTCACTGATGCAATTGGATATCACGCGCAAGCATCCGCGACGGAACGACGAAGCGTTGATGTCAAGGGAGCGCTCTTAGATCGCCCGCTCTTACTCGATCGCCAAAACGCTGCCTATGTCATTCTCGCTAACTCCAGCTGGTGGACCTTGCCGTGGCTTTCAGTGCAGCTACTTGGGGGAGCGATCCTTCGCTCCATTGGTTACCTCTTTGCAAAACTTCCTGGATACGCTTCAGATGAACTCCTTGCTGTTGCCTCCCTCATCATCAAGCCGGGTGAATTACTACGGGCACGAAAAGATCGCAAAGCTCATCGATTCATTTCATCTCGCGTAGTTAAGAAATTTATTCCCTCTCGTTTCCAGCAACTACGGAGTGCTGCGACTCATACAATTGAAGCGATTCGCGAGAAAGTACTCCCTGAATCAACAGATGACTCAATTGTCATAAGTGATTTAGAGATCAATGAGGATGAGGATCTTCTTACTCCATCTGGTACGAGACCTTGGAAGACTGTCTTCATGCGCCCTATGGTTGCCGCTGCAACCTTGCTCTTCTTTATTTCTCTGGCATGGACACGTAACCGTATTGGAAGCATCTCCGGTGGCGCATTGGCAGAGTCACCAGAGAGCGGATGGGATCTCGTTAAGTTCTATGTTGCCAGTTGGCATGAAGTCGGAATGGGAAGTGGGCTTTCAACCCCACCTTGGCTTCTCTTCATCGCACTTGGTTCGATCGTAACGCTGGGAAATGTTTCTCTCTTCATCACCTTATTCTTTATCGCTGCGCCATTTATCCTTCTCGTGTCAGCCCACAGATATCTCAAGCGCTTTACCGAAAATGCTTGGCTAGTTGCCGGCGCATCACTTCTCTATGCAATTTCTCCAGTATCAATTGCCGCTGTGAATTCTGGTCGCGTCGGAGTAATTGTCTTTATGGCCCTCTTGCCATTCTTTGCAATGCAGATGTATAGCTGGAATCTCATTGAAAATCGCACATGGCGTTCAATATTTGCAATCAGCTTATTTATCTGGGTTCTATTTGCCTTTAACCCATCTGTAATTCTGGTTGTCTTCGTCGCTGTTGCCTATGGAATCTACAAAGATTTAGTCAAAGCATCTCAAAATTATCGTGATCCGCTCTTCATCAACCGAACGCTTCGTCGTGTAACGATCCTTCTGGCTCCATTCTTCTTATCTGCTCCAGGTTCATTTGCGTTCCTTATCCACCCGTCACGGCTCTTAGGTGAAATTGGCATGTATATGCCTGGGGGAGGTCCAAACCTTGCATTCCTTGCAAATCCTGGGGGGCCTGGGTCTCTGCCGTGGTGGGTAATTAGCCCATTGACCTTCATCCTCTTCGTTGCATTTTTCTCAACTACTGCAGCTCGTCGCTTTGCCGCTACTGGACTGGCCTTCTTGCTTGCCGGAACTCTCCTGAGCGCCTTTGCGGTGAGCGGCCACGGATCTGCTGCATCAACTCGCGTCTTTGCTGGAACTTTTATAACAGCTTCTACATTGTCATCTATTGCAGCAGCAGTCGTTATGTTCGACAAGATTCGCGCACGTCTCGAACAATCCCACATCAACTATCGCCACGTCTCAGTAGCTCTTGTATTGATTATTACCGTGTTCTATACAGCAACGTCATCATTCTGGATGGTAACGAAAGGTTCACAATCTCCCGTAAGCACATCGCAAGAAGATGTTCTGCCAGCCTTTATCGCAGTAGAGGAAGATGGCCGAACCTTGGTCATTCGTCCATACACACATGAAGGTGAAACCACACTCTCGTATTACCTATCGCACGGTAATGATGTGATTCTCGGAGAACCAGATGTGGCACCAACGGATACACAAGTAATTAGTCGTGCAGTTGAAGGTCTTGTTGATAACACTGGTGTCGCTAGTAGCAAAATCTTCTCAAGTTTTGGAATCAAGTACGTCTTCCTTAAGAAGCCATATAGTGATGCAGTCGTGCGAAGTATTGATGGACTCGGCGGATTTAATAGAACATCGGCAACAGATGCCGGTATCGTCTGGAAAGTACTGCAGAACACAGGCCGCCTGCGCTTCGAGGATTACGATTCGAATCTCACAATACTTTCAGCACAAGGAGTACGTGCCTACGTCGATCGTCCTGGAACCCTGACATTGACTGAAAGCTACAGTCGGCAATGGCAGATTTTCGCCGACGGAGTTCGCCTTCCGAAACTTAAAGATCCCAATGGACTTCCATCCTTCGCCGTGGGAACTGCAGGTGAGATATCGGTAATTCACGATGGAACTATTCGTCGCGCCTGGATTTCATTCTTCACCATCATCCTGGTAACGCTCATCGTTCTATCTCTTCCTGGCGGTCGTAGAAAGAGTGAAATATCTGCGGAGGAGCTTGCATGAAAATACAACGCACACTTCGCCTCTCACTCTTTGTAGCTGCCGCTCTCTTCTTAGGAAATGTTCTCAACGCTACGGTCTCCACAAGTCGATTTAATGAGTCCTATCCAGCAGTGGTCTGTCCACCTAGCCTTTCTGGGCTGAGCACCGCTATTTCTCTCTCTTCACCAAAGACGACTGTTCGAAAGACGGGATCGTCCTCTATTCAGGCACGAGAGATTGGAATCAGAAGATTCTCTGTCGCATCTGAATCTGCAATTATCGGTTCAGGTGTTGTCACTCCCGTTGTGTGGCAAGTTCGCACAGGTACCTGGGCTGGAGCTGTACCGTGCAGTGGACCGATCACAAGTCAGTGGTTCGTTGGTGCAGCCGCAGATGTCACCTCTAAGGGTTCGCTCAGTATCGTCAACAGTGGATTGGGTAAAGCGCTTGTAGATGTCATTGTCTATAACGAAACCGGTGAGCAAGCTCCACGAACAATCGCAATTCGAGCAAATGCATATACCAATATCGCGCTCTCACTCCTTGCGCCCGGTTCACGTGCAATTGCTATCAAAGTTGTTCCACGCTCAGGTCGAATCAATGCCTTTCTTCTCGATGAGAGAGGTCGTGGCCTGCAAGCGCTCGGAGGAGATTTAGTAAATTCCACCGCCGAACCAACTCGACAAGTGCAGATTCCAGCGATTCCGCAACTGACAGCTTCGCGAGATTCTGCCTCCCACATTTTGCGACTCTTAGTCCCTGGCGAAGTGGACGCCCGTATTACAGCTGAAATTAGATCTACCGATGGAACATTCTCCCCAGTAGGCATCGATGGCAAGGTCATAGCCCATGGAAGAGTTATTGAAATTCCATTGGATATCAATACAAATGCACCACTTTTTGCACTTGTCATCGCCTCCGATCAACCAATACTTGGTTCCGTATTCTCGAAGACCCTTTCGCAAGGAAAGCGCGATTTCATTTGGAGTACATCAGCGCAGATGCTGAAACCTTTCACTCTTGCCACTACTGGCTTATCTCCGCAGTTGGTCTTTACGGGTAAGCAAATCAAGATAGAACTTGAGATTACTTCCATGGCAGGAAAGAGCAAGAAGGTAACAATTCAAGCTAGCGATTTCGCCACCTATCAAGTCCCGGATAGCACCCGATCCGTGACTTTTAAGAAAGTTTCACAAGAGACGTCAGGCGCAGCACTCATTACCTCAAAGAGTGGCTATGGATACATCCCACTGACACCAGGGAGCGAACTAACAAAATCTTCGATCCCTGCATCCAACATTCGCGTCCTCAATCCATAATTTCATTACCGCTCTCCACTAGCCTTACAGGTATGAATTCTGGAGCGCGTGTAGGGCGTGGCTGTTCGCGAGTAACCTGTCGCGCAATGGCGACAATGACTCTTACATATATCTATTCAGATTCCACAGCAGTACTTGGCCCACTAGCTACTTTCTCTGAACCGCACTCTTATGATCTCTGTGCGCAACATTCTGCACGAATGACAGTTCCCAACGGTTGGAATGTAATTCGCCAGAGCACCGACTCACACGAAGTAGGTCCAAGCGACGATGACTTAATGGCAATCGCTGATGCAGTCCGAGAAGTTGCCGCGTTTCACCAGGAAGAGAGCGCTCAAGCACAAGATAAGAGCCAGGTCACATCTACCTCTTCGCAGAACGTTGGCCGCAGAGGACACCTGCGCGCTGTCCCTTCCTAAACAATGACCTTTACAGCAAAGTTCTTTACGATAGCCATATGAGCACTTCAATATTTAAGGCGTATGACATTCGTGGTTTAGTTGATAAAGAACTCACCGCAGATTTCGCCTTTTCAACCGGTGTTGCCTATGCGCGCTTCTTAGAACAAGTGCGTGAACCAGGGACAGTTGTCATCGGTGAAGATATGCGCCCGTCCTCACCAACCCTGGCAGATGCATTTTCAGCAGGGGTGACATCACAAGGCCTTGATGTCATTCGAATCGGATTAGCTTCTACCGACATGCTCTACTTTGCAGCAGGCAAACTTAATCTTCCAGGAGCTATGTTTACAGCAAGTCATAATCCAGCTGCCTATAACGGAATCAAACTCTGCTTAAGCGGAGCAAGACCAATCGGCAAAGAGTCTGGTCTTCTAACGATTGAAAAGTATGTAACTGATGGTGCGCCAATGGCTCTTCGCAACATTGGCGTCGAAAAACATAGAGAAATGCTCGATGAGTACGTCGATCATCTCCTGTCGCTGGTAGACCTCTCCGCAATTCGTCCTCTCAAAATAGTTATCGATGCCGGCAATGGAATGGCAGGCCATACCGCACCAGCTGTGTTTAAGA
The DNA here is from genome assembly GCA_965268015.1 of Candidatus Nanopelagicaceae bacterium. Lineage (GTDB taxonomy): Bacteria > Actinomycetota > Actinomycetes > Nanopelagicales > Nanopelagicaceae > Planktophila. The sequence continues at coordinate 953,261 of OZ254154.1, read as the reverse complement.
GATTGAATGCAGAAGTAATCGAGATGTACTTCGAACTCGATGGAACTTTCCCCAACCATGAAGCCAATCCGATAGAGCCGGCCAATCTTCGCGACCTGCAGAAGGCAGTCAAGAAGCACGGGGCTGATATTGGTCTCGCCTTTGATGGCGATGCAGATCGCTGCTTCCTTGTGGATGAAAAAGGAGATCTTGTAAATCCTTCTGCTCTCACAGCGCTCATCGCTACTCGAGAATTGGCTAAGCACCCTGGATCATCGATTATTTATAACTTGATTTCATCCCGTGCTGTGCGCGAAGTAGTCGCAGAGTGCGGTGGAACTGCTGTTCGATCCCGTGTTGGCCATTCATATATTAAGAAGTTAATGGCTGAAACCAATGCTGTATTTGGGGGAGAGCATTCAGGGCACTTCTATTTCAGAGATTTTTGGCGAGCAGATTCAGGAATGCTGGCGGCTCTCCACGCAATAGCTGCGTTGGGTGAAAGCAAAGCAACACTTTCAAAACTGCTCTCATCATTTAATCGTTACCACTCAAGTGGAGAAATCAATTCAGAGGTCGCCGATGCAAATGCGGCCATGAATCTCATTGAAAAGATGTACGGGAAGAAGGATGGCGTCGAAGTCGATCATCTCGATGGTCTGACTATTAACGGGGATAACTGGTGGTTCAATCTTCGGGCATCCAATACTGAGCCCCTCCTTCGACTCAACGTTGAGGCTTCAACGGAGGCCCGTATGAAAAAGGTTCGAGATGATGTACTTAACACGATCCGAGGCGACCTCGACATTCTCGTTTTAATCCCTTAACTAGTAGGCTATTCCTATAGCCGACTAGCACAGTAGAGCCCTACGCCGAAGGTCAAGCGAAAAAAACAGCCGTTTTTACACTAGGGAGATATATTTTCATGACAACCGTTACAACAATTCCAAAGCACGACATTAAAGATGCCTCACTTGCTGCAGAAGGTCGCAAGCGCATCGAATGGGCAGAACGTAATATGCCCGTACTCGCACAGATTCGCGAGCGATTTGAAAAGTCACAACCATTCGCTGGCGTTCGTATCGCTGCGTGTATGCACGTGACAACAGAGACCGCTAACTTGATGCGTGTTCTTAAAGCAGGTGGAGCAGAGATCGCACTCTGTGCATCCAACCCTCTTTCTACTCAAGATGACACAGCTGCTGCGCTAGTTCACGAATACGGAATCTCTGTATTTGCCCGTAACGCAGTTGATCGTGATGGTTACTATTCACATATCAATGCTGCGCTAGATATCCAGCCTCACCAAGTATTCGATGATGGTTGCGACCTGGTTAACACTCTCCACACAACTCGCAAGGAACTTCTTCCAAATATCGCTGGCGGTTGCGAAGAAACAACCACAGGCGTTATCCGCCTCAACCAGATGGCAAAAGATGGCGCTCTCACATTCCCAATGATCGCTGTGAACGATACTGATACTAAGCACATGTTTGATAACCGTTATGGAACGGGTCAATCAACTCTCGATGCTGTATTCCGCGCAACTAACTTCCTACTCGCAGGTCGTGTAGTCGTTGTTGCAGGATTCGGTTACTGCGGCAAGGGTGTAGCAGAGCGCGCAAAGGGCATGGGCTCAGATGTCATTGTCACGGAAATCGACCCTACAAAGGCTCTCGATGCAATGATGCAGGGATTCCGCGTCATGCCTATGGTCGACGCTGCAAAGCTTGGCGATGTCTTCATTACCGTGACTGGTAACCGCGATGTACTTCGCGACGAGCACTTTGCAGTGATGAAGGATGGAGCCATTATGGCTAACTCAGGTCACTTCGATATCGAAATCGATGTTGCATACCTCGAGCAGAATTCAGTAAAGAAGAATGTAAAGATGCGTCACCAGACTGACGAATACGTCATGAAGGATGGTCGCCGCCTACTTCTTCTTGCAGAAGGTCGCCTCGTAAACCTAGGTGCTGCTGAAGGTCACCCAGCATCAGTAATGGATATGTCATTCTCTGATCAGGCGCTCACAGCTGAATACCTTGTTAAGGAAGCGAAGAACCTTCCTGCAGGTGTTCATGAAGTTCCTTCATATATCGACAAGGAAGTTGCTGCCCTCAAACTCAAGTCAATGGGTGGAAAAATCGATGTACTTACACCTGCACAAGATATGTACCTCAACTCATGGGAGCACGGTTCCTAAATGAGTTTGGTCTCCTGAATAAAGGTGATTCATAAATGCCATTAATTTTGGTTGTCGATGATGATCAAGACCTTGCAGAAATGCTTGGGATTGTTCTCACCAGTTCAGGCTTTGATGTTGACCTTGTAGGTCGCGGAGATGAGGCTCTGGAGGTATTTAGAAATAATCCTCCAGACCTCGTCTTGCTCGACGTTATGTTGCCAGGAATTGATGGCATAGAGGTCTGTCGTTTAATTCGTCAAGAATCGATGGTTCCCATCGTGATGCTCAGCGCAAAAGGTGAAACCCAGGACATCGTTCGTGGGCTTGAGGCCGGCGCAGATGATTACATGCAAAAGCCATTCCGCGATAAAGCAGAATTGATTGCGCGCATCCGAACACGTTTGCGCCGCACCAATTCAGATGTCACAGGCCAACTGACAATTGGCGACTTAACTATTGATGTCACAGCACATGAAGTTCAACGTGGATCTGGTTTGATCCCCCTTACTCGCCTCGAATTTGATCTCCTTGTCGCGCTTGCAAAAGAACCTGGCCGAGTCTTTACTCGTGATGCCCTGCTCAGTGAAGTGTGGGGATATCGTCACAGCACAGATACTCGTCTAGTAAATGTTCATGTGCAGCGACTCCGCTCCAAGATTGAACATGATCCCGAGCATCCAGAGATTGTCATGACTGTGCGTGGTGTTGGCTACAAGGCAGGCGGACCAGCCTAAAGAGCTGGGTACATTTTGATATGAATCGCATTCGCAGAGCGCTTGCGCGGTCACTTGCAACGAAAGTTATCCTTTCAACAGTCTTACTCTCTCTTGGCGTTGTTTGGCTTACAGGATCTGCGCTCTATTCACGTCTTGCAGATGGAATTCGCTCTACCAACTTGAGCTCTTCACTTGCAGAGTCTCGATTTGCCTTCTTTAACGCCCAGTATCAGTTAGCCCTATCAGATGGAAAAACACCTGCTGAGCGCCGAAAGGTCTTGGCTGAAGTTATTTTAGATGCATCAACTCAAGGTGTTAAAGAGTCTCGTCGAGAAATTCTCTTCCTCAAAGCAGACTCTAATCTCAACACCAATCAGCTCTATGAAGTGGATTCACCGATACTGCGACAGCAATCTATTCCGCGTGAATTGAGGTCTGCCGTTGAAAAGAATAACGATCTTCATTATCGGTACGGAACGGCCTATTACACAAGCGGAAAATCTTCAGAGATTCTCTTTGTAGGTCAGAGAATCAATGTTCCTGGAGCCGGCCGTTACGAGATGTATATCGCCTTTCAGCTCACATCACAGGCTGCCACAATTTCTCTCATTCTTAACTCACTTTTCCTCACAGGATTTGCGCTGCTCTTCTTGATTGGGCTCATTACTTGGCTTGTAGTGCGACAAGTAGTGAAGCCAGTACGCGAGGCGGCAAGAATCGCGACGCGATTTACCGAAGGCGATTACAGCCAACGCATGAAAGTCACAAGCAGTGATGAACTGTCTACTTTGGCAACTTCTTACAATGAAATGGCCTTATCTATCGAAAAGCAGATTTCGCGCCTGGAGAATTTGTCACGCGTTCAGCAACGCTTTGTTTCTGATGTTTCTCATGAGCTTCGCACTCCATTAACAACTCTGCGGATGGCGTCAGAGGTTATCTACAATCGAAGAGATTCTTTTGATCCTCTCGTAGCCAGAAGCGCAGAGCTTCTAAGCGCTCAGATTGAACGCTTTGAGCGTCTTTTGGAGGATTTACTCGAAGTAAGCCGCTTCGATGCGGAGGTGGCTGTCCTGGAGGCCGTTGATTTCGATTTGATTGCTCTCATTCAGCGCGCTGTGAATGATTTGAAGGTATCTGAAAATGGTGTTGATTCACAGATCATCGTCTCCTCTGAAGTACCAACTGTTGCTGTTAAGGCGGATGCAAGGCGTGTAGAAAGAATCATGAGAAATTTACTCTCGAACGCACTTGATCACGCTGAAGGAAAAGATGTGACTGTCACAATCACCGCTACTCCGACAGAGGTAGGAATTGGAGTACGAGATCACGGAATCGGTCTCGATGAGGCATCGTTGATTCGTGTCTTCGATCGCTTCTGGAGAGCTGACCCATCACGTGCTCGTGTGCGAGGTGGAACAGGACTCGGCCTATCTATCGCCATGGAAGATGCGCGTCTTCACAATGGAGAACTTGATGCTTGGGGTAGACCCGGTGCGGGAGCTCACTTTGTTCTTACCTTGCCACGTATTGCAGGAGAGCAGATAGAGGGGCGCCCTATCAAAGTTGTTCCACTAGATTTCCACAAGTAACAGGTACTAAGACCCTGTAGCTTCATCGCTTTCGCAATACTAAAGAGTGAATCTTTTCTCCTCTCTCTCGGAACTTGTATTTCCCAGTCGATGTCTTGGATGTGGCGCTCTCGGTCTTGAGATTTGTTCTAACTGTAGAAGGCAGTGGCACCCACATCTTTATAAGAGGTGGTCAGATCTTTCTCCATCCTTTCCAATTTTCTCTGCAATTAAATATTCTCCGATAGCAGGAAGAGTCTTACTCGCCGCAAAAGAGAGCAATCTGAAAGTCGCCGATGATCTAATTTTTAAAGCACTCTCACACTCTTTAGAAAAATGTATAGATGAAATTGGAACAGCGTTTCTTCTTCCAATTCCCTCAAGAAAGTCTGTCTCACGATTGCGAGGACGTCAGTTCATTCTTGATTTATCTGAACGACTTTCTCTTTACTCAGGAGCTCCTACCTTTAACAATCTTGAACACACAAGGAAGGTCCGAGATCAATCAACTCTAGATCTTCGTGGAAGGCGGGAAAATTTAGAGGGCGCCCTCAAATCTCAGGGATATCTCAGTGGAAGGGCGATATTGGTCGATGACCTCGTTACTACAAGGGCAACTCTCAATGAAGCCGCGCGAGCACTACGGCAGGCGGGTATTGAGGTGGCAGCTGCCGTCACAGCCTGTGTCGCGCAGCCTCTAAGATAGGAGGGTTGGCCCAGGTGCCAACGTCGAATGTGCGTACCAATGCGCATATGTGTGAGAGGTAGACCGATGGCTTCAATTCTCGATCGAATCATGCGAGCTGGCGAAGGAAAGATTCTTCGCGAACTCGGCAAGGTCGTCGATTTGGTCAACGGTTTCGAGGGGAGCATTTCACCGCTCTCTGACGAGCAATTGCGCGCAAAGACAGATGAGTTTAAGAATCGTTTTGCTCAAGGTGAATCACTCGATGACCTGATGCCAGAAGCTTTCGCTGTTGTTCGCGAAGCTGCAAAGAGAACTCTTGGTCAACGTCACTATGACGTTCAACTCATGGGTGGAGCAGCGCTGCACAAGGGCAATATCGCTGAAATGCGTACCGGTGAAGGAAAGACACTTGTAGCAACGCTGCCTTCTTATCTCAATGCTCTCGCAGGCCGTGGCGTTCACGTAGTTACCGTCAATGATTATCTTGCAGAACGTGACAGTGAGTGGATGGGAAGAATCCACCGTTTCCTCGGTCTTAAAGTTGGCGTAATCATCAATAACATGACGCCAGCAGAACGTCGCGAAGCATATGCCTGCGACATCACCTACGGCACAAACAATGAATTTGGCTTTGATTACCTTCGCGACAATATGGCTTGGTCGCTTGAAGAGTGCGTGCAGCGCGATCACTTCTTCGCTGTCGTTGACGAAGTTGACTCAATTCTTATCGATGAAGCACGTACACCATTGATTATTAGTGGTCCAGCTGACAAAGCCACTAAGTGGTATGTCGAATTTGCCAATATTTCAGCAAAACTTATTCGCGATGTTCACTACGAGGTAGATGAGAAGAAAAAGACGGTCGGCATTCTCGAAGATGGCGTCACTAAGGTTGAAGAGCTTCTTAAGATCGAGAACCTTTATGAAGCAGCAAATACAACATTGATTGGCTATCTCAATAACTCCGTTCGCGCCAAGGAGCTCTTCAAGCGCGATAAAGATTATGTAGTAATGAATGGCGAACTTTTGATTGTCGATGAACACACTGGTCGTATGCTCGCTGGACGTCGCTATAGCGAAGGCCTCCACCAGGCGCTTGAAGCAAAAGAACGAATTGAAATCAAAGATGAGAACCAGACGCTAGCGACCATCACCTTGCAGAACTACTTCCGTCTCTACGAAACTATTTCGGGTATGACCGGAACTGCGATGACGGAAGCATCTGAATTTCACCAAATCTACAAACTAGGCGTTGTTCCTATTCCTACAAACCGCTCGATGCAACGTATCGACCAGCCAGATCTTGTCTACAAATCTGAGGTAGGAAAGTTTGCTGCTGTCACCAGAGATATTGTTGAGCGTCACCGTAAAGGACAGCCAGTATTGGTTGGAACAGTCAGCGTTGAAAAATCAGAAGAACTCTCTTCATTTTTAAAGAAGGCTGGAGTGCCTCACGAGGTGCTCAACGCTAAGCACCACGAACGTGAAGCATCAATCGTTGCTCGAGCAGGTGTTAAAGGTGCAGTAACTGTCGCTACCAATATGGCAGGACGCGGAACTGACATCATGCTCGGTGGAAACCCAGAGTTCATGGCTGACTTTGAACTCCAGCGTCGCGGAATATCTCCAGTAGATAATCCAAAAGAGTACGAAGAGGCCTGGCCAGCAGAGATTGCAAAGCAGAAGACTGCGATTGCAAAGGATCACGAAGAGGTAATTTCTCTAGGCGGTCTCTATGTGCTCGGCACAGAGCGCCATGAATCACGTCGTATCGATAACCAGCTACGTGGTCGTTCAGGCCGCCAGGGCGATCCAGGAGAATCTCGCTTCTACCTATCTCTCCAAGATGATTTGATGCGCCGCTTTAACTCAGGAATTGTTGAGCGTGTACTTTCTGCAGCTGGACTCCCAGAGGATGAGCCAATCGAATCAAAGATGGTCTCTAATGCGATTCGTTCTGCGCAGACTCAAGTTGAGGCTCAGAATTTTGAAATCCGTAAGAATGTTTTGAAGTATGACGATGTAATGAACCGTCAACGTGAAGTCATCTACGGCGAACGTCGCTTAGTTCTTGAAGGTGAAGATATCGGCGTTCAGGTTGGAACTTTCGTCTCCGATACTGTGAGCGCTTACGTTCGCGCAGCAACAGCTGAAGGTTTTGCAGAAGATTGGGATCTCCCACAATTGTGGAGCGCTCTTAAGCTCGTTTACCCAATCTCCTTCACCCCCGAAGATCTCCTTGCAGAGGTTGGATCAGCAAGTGCTCTCGATGCCGATTTCCTTGAGGATCGCATTTTGGATGATGCGGTAAAGGCCTATAAGAAGCGCGAAGAAGAACTCGGCGCCGAAGTATTACGAGAACTTGAGCGCAAAGTTCTTCTCTCTGTTCTCGATCGTAAATGGCGCGAGCATCTCTATGAAATGGATTATCTGCAGGAGGGTATTGGGCTACGTGCAATGGCTCAACGTGACCCACTTGTTGAGTACCAACGCGAAGGGTACGAACTCTTCTCTGCGATGATGGATGCAATTAAGGAAGAGCTCGCAAGCCTTGTCTTCAACGTAGAAGTGAGCGTCGAAGGAAACAACTCTGGCTCTGCTCCTTCAATCACCGCAAAGGGCGTTACAGAAAAACCTGTTCAAGCTGTACCTCTTCAATATAGAGGCCCAGATGAGAACGGTGCCACCGTCAGTGGTGATGTATCGCGCAATAGTCCCTGCCCATGTGGTTCAGGTAAGAAATATAAGCGTTGCCACGGCGCCGCTTAATTTTCCGACCCGACTAACTACAGGTTACAGAAGAGTAAGGGCAGTACAAAGCCATCTTCCATTCTGGCCTTCAAATCTAATTATCATCGCGCGAAGGCGATCACCGAATCTCACGGTGACAGTTGATTCGCAGATTCCGTCAAGCGGTTGGCTTTGATGAATAGTTCGAATACGGCCAATCTCTTTCTGACTGCCCATCTTCTTTAAGAGTTCCATGTAAATAACTCGATGGCATAGTGAAATCAGTTGAGCAGGTTGCCTACGTCCTGCCCAAATCTCAATCACGCTTACAGCAAATTTCATCGTCCATGCATGGAGCTCTGGAAGTTCTGCAGCCGAAGTCGGAATCGGCATTTCATCTGGCTCGAGGTCTTCGCCAAAAGTTGATGGTACGAGATACAACTTTGCGCTCTGTGCGGGAATCGGTCTCTGTTTAGGAGAGAAGAGATCGAGTACGGGATGGCTCCACAGTGCGGGATCTTCCGTACTTGAAATGAGGCGGAGAAATGGACGTTCTTGAGTTCGAAGGTGATCACTAGTTTGGGTAGTCATGCGCATATCTTTTTCTTCGGTTCCCTGTGACGAATCGTCGGAAAGGATGACTTCTTGCCATCCAAAAGTATGAGTGTGGATAAATCTCACGTAGAGGATGTTGGAACTACCTACCCTGCCGCCATGTCATCGAAAAAGAGCCCTCAGAATCGCGTTGTACTCACTGCAATACTTGTCTCGGCAGCCTTAGCGGCATCATTTGCAATGTCACTGGCTGCTAATCAAAGAGAGCGCTACTGGATAACCTTGAATCCAATCTCTGCTGGTTCAGAACTTCGCGCCGCAGATATCGGATATGCCTCCGCCTCACTTGGCGCTGCACAATCTGGGTATATCTCAGGATCGATTAACCCAACTGGATCCATTGCGCTACGAAGAATTCCGGCTGGCGAACTTGTCCATAGGTCGGCAATTACGCAGAGTCCAATTGCTCTGACGCATTCAGAACTTTCTCTCAGTGTGAGAGCTGTAGATATTCCTTCAGATGTGAGCGTTGGCGAACTGGTCACTATGTATCACCTGCATGATGCAGAGAATGGAGAACAAGAGCCGCTTCAAAGAATTCTTGGGGGAGTCTTCGTCACATCGATTGATAGAAAAAGTGCCAATTTTGGAAGTGATATCGCTCTGACAGTCTCAATAAACCGTGAATACATTGAGGAAGTTCTCAGTGCAACAACGAGCGGCCGAATAGTGATTGTGCGTTCTCGTGGTTGAGCCTTCCCCTCTCAATCTTGTAACAGCGATAGCAGATAGCGAATCTGAAAACTTTGTGGCAAGCACTCTCTTTACTCAAGGGTGGAGCGTTACCTTCAGAGCCCTAGATTTTGATTCACTGCACAGCTACAGTCAGAGTAAAGAGTGTCAAGGTTCCGTGTTGGTTATATCTACCGACCTCCTAGGAATTGAACCCGGAAGACTTGAGGCAATCTCTCCGCACTTTTCAAAAGTCTTTCTCTTCGCTGCCTCAGGAAGTGAGGATTTTTCTGACGCGATAGCGCTTCCAGAGAACGCCCTTGACCTGGTAGGTCTTTTGCGTGGATCGCTGAGAGCCCCAATGACTCACTCCTTAAGCAAGAGTGACCCACCGCGTCGTGCTCGAGTTATCGCCATTGGTTCTGCAGGAAATGCAACTGGATGTTCTACTCTCGCTCTCAACATCGCTGCTGAACTTTCTCTTCTCGAGAAGTCAGTTCTTCTCATTGATGGCAATTCGGATTCTCCTGCAATTGCAACGTTGCTGGGTTCACGAGGACTGCACACTGACACAAAGCCGCGAGCGATAAACCAATGGCTTGAAATCGCAGAGATATCGCACGAGAATGTTTATTCTTCAATTCAAACACTAGAAAAAGCGATGAGAGATCGTGACTTCATAGTCGTAGATCTAGGAGCTATTCGAGATCTCTCCGCCAACCTCAGCGGTAAGCGTTGGACAGCGGAAGCTCTTGTCTGGGTCTGCACACACGGTGATGATTTATGGATACTTGCAAAATCGGATGCAATAGGGCTCGAAAGACTTCGCACCTTCACGGCAGAAATTTCTCGTACAGCAATTCGCCCCGCGCTCACATATTTTCAAGCAGAGAGACCGAGCGGCAGAAATGGCTCTCAGTCTCGCTCTGAATTCCATGAAGTTATCACCTCACAATCTCAAGGAAGAAAGCTAGCCATAATCGAGGAGTATCTATTCGACCAGCGAAGTGCCAAGGCTTCGAGCACAGCACAGCTGCCTCTCTTTGAAGTAAATGAGAGGAGTCCGCTTCGCAAGTCGATAGCAAACCTTGCAGCTCGGCTCATTGGATAATCTCTTATAGACTCAGATCATGCGAGGCTATCTAGGTGTTACCGCTCATGAAGTGCAGGAGCTATTTTCTGCACAAGAGATCGATGTTGCAGAGATTTATGCCGCATCCTCTCTATTTCTTGCGAGTAACTCAGATCTAGATGAGGAAGAAGTCGAATTTACTCTGACCCTGTTAGCCGCTGAAGAGGCGCTCGATGTCAAAGGCACCGAGCCTGGAGCTGCATGTGTTCTCGCCTTTGAAATACCGGAGGCTCTCATTGCAGAAGAACTCGAAATTTCTATTACTCTAAAATCTCCATTGAAGTGGGAATTCCTAGAAGCGCTCTTTGAAGTTTCACCAGATGGCCAAGATCTCACATGGTTTGCAACCCAAGAGATTGAAGCGATTCTTCCTGATTTGCTGGCGAAGTAATTTAGGGAGACTTCACACATGGCATCTATTGAGGATTATGTAAAAGGGAGAAGTCCGCTTACCGATCTCAATATACATAGATTGCGTGAGCTCATCGCTGATTGGCAGCTTCTCTCAGATCTCTCTTTCGCTGACCTGATTCTCTGGGTGCCTCTACGTAAAGACTTTAAGACCTGGCCAACGGGATATGTTGCTGTTGCTCATATTCGTCCGACTACTGCAGCAACGCTCTTTGCCAATGATGTTATCGGCGAAGAAATCGAATGGGGATCTAGACCATACATTGATCAGGCTTTATCTGGCGCTGAGATTATTCGTGATACAGAGCCAGAACATAGAGATGGCCATCTCGTTAAAGAAGAAACTATTCCTGTCATCGCTGATGGGCATGTCATCGCAGTAATTTCTCGCCATAGAGATGCAGACCTTATGCGACAGCCGAGCCGCTTAGAACTTAACTACCGCGAAATTGCCCACAAGCTCTATGCAATGATTGCAGAAGGAACATTTCCAGATCCAGATGCGCAATCATTCTTTGACTCTTCGCCCCGCGTCGGTGATGGTCTGATCAGAATGGATGTCAACGGAACGGTCTCGTATGCAAGTCCTAACGCTCGTTCTGCATTTAGCCGTCTAGGTTGGGTGAACGAACTTGAGGGGCATAACTTAGGGACGATAGCTGAATCAATCTCAAAAGTACGTCCAGATGCACAAGAAGAGAGCATCGCTGGTGGGCTCAGCGGAAAAACAATTAACCGAGTTGAAATTGATAATCTTGGCGGAACAATTGATTTCACCGTCCTTCCATTATGGAAGAGCGGCGATAGGACAGGTGCCATCGTTCTGCTCAATAACGTTACGGAGCTTCGCAGAAGAGAACGTGAGCTTGTTACCAAAGATGCCACCATTCGCGAGATTCACCACCGCGTGAAAAATAACCTTCAGACAGTCTCAGCCTTGTTGCGACTTCAGGCACGCCGAATTCACGATCCTGGCGCAAGCGCCGCCCTTGACGAAGCCGTACGAAGAATCGCCTCCATTGCACTCGTACATGAAACTCTCTCTAATAGCCCTGATGCATCTGTTGCATTTGATGACGTCCTCGATAATTTAGTAACTCATGCCTTAGATCTCAGCCCGCGAATGGGCGAACTGACGATTGAAAAATCGGGCAGAGCCGGTTCACTAGAGCCTCGTATTGCAACCCCTCTTGCGCTGGTGATAACAGAGTTGATTCATAACGCGCTTGAGCACGGACTTGCCGAGAAGGGTTCGCTTCTGCGAATCGAGACGGAGAACCTTCAGGAAAGTATGCGAGTCTCAATCTCTGACAATGGAGTTGGACTGCCTGCCGGATTCGATATCGCCACATCGCCAAATCTTGGCTTACAAATTGTCCGAACTCTGACAGAGAATGAGTTACAGGGAACGCTGACCCTTAGATCAGAAGATGGCCAGACAAGAGCTGAGCTGATATTTCCGCTGGCTTGATTGCAAGACGGTACAACAAGCGATTAAGCGTTGTTATTCTCCATTAAACGTGCGCGGTTACGAGCAGCGCGACGCTTCAGCGCACGACGTTCATCTTCAGAGAGTCCGCCCCAAACGCCTGCATCTTGTCCAGATTCCAGAGCCCATGCAAGGCATGCATCTTTGACGCTACAGCGGTTACAGACCTTCTTGGCTTCTTCGATCTGAGTAATTGCAGGGCCTGTATTGCCTACTGGGAAGAAGAGCTCTGGGTCTTCATCTCGACATGCAGATTGATGTCTCCAGTCCATGGCTCTACCCCCTTCGCATCGTGTCGATTACGCTCTCAACGCAGTTATCGCGCGATAAGCAAGAGGTAATTCTCTCGCGTGTACGCGAGATGCACAAGAAGGTAGGGAGAAAGATTTCCCATATCAAGGTGATTTATCTCAAGTGCCCCCGACAGGAATCGAACCTGTGCACCTGCCTCCGGAGGGCAGTGCTCTATCCCCTGAGCTACGGGGGCGCAGGTATAAGGGTAGGTTATATGACTATGGAGATCGCATACTTTGCTACTGGTTGTTTCTGGGGCGCTGAACGTAGATTTTGGAATATTGATGGCGTAATTACAACAAGCGTTGGATATATGGGCGGAACACGACCAAATCCTTCCTATGAACAGGTCTGCACCGGTGTTACCGGTCATGCAGAAATGGTGGAAGTCAGATTTGATCCAGAGAAGGTTTCTTACCGTCGATTATTGGAAGAGTTTTGGGTGATGCACGATCCAACCTCACTCAATAGGCAAGGCGGAGATATTGGAAGCCAATATCGCAGCGCGATCTATACAACATCAGAGTCTCAGCAACTCCAAGCCGAAATTACTCGCGATGTATATCAGGCAGCCCTTACCCGCCAGGGGATTGGTCCTATTGTCACCGAGATTCTCAGCGCAGATGGCGTTCCATATTTCGCTGCAGAGGAGTATCACCAGAGATATCTTGAGAAGAACCCGAATGGATACGACTGTCACTCAAGTACGGGAGTTCTATTTCCTTCAATCTAGTTGAGCGCTCGCCAGCAATACCAGGCGACGACGCTGCGATAGGGCTGAAACTTCTTACCCTTCTTTTCAAGTTCGGCAGGAGTGATCTCGTCTTCTAGGCGATGAATCTTCTCCCAGCCGCGTCGCACCCCGAGATCTCCAGTTGGCCAGATATCGAGCCGACCTAATTGAAACATCATAAACATATCCACAGTCCATGGACCAATACCCCAGAGCCCTGTCAGCTGCTCAAAGATTTCCTGGTCATCCTCAATTTCATGGAGCTTATTAATGTTGATCTCTTTAGTGATAGCGGCATCGGCAAGGCCAGCAATGGTGCGAGTCTTTGCACCTGACACACCGGCCTCACGCATTGCAGTCTCTGTAATTGCTGCCACTCGTCCAGGTGTAATGCGGCCGCCAGCTAAGGATTTCACTCGAAGAAAGATAGTTTCGGCCGCCTTAACAGCGAGCTGCTGAGAGATTACCGATTCAACTAGGGCTTCAAAGTGCGTTACGGGTTTGGGATTTCGACCGATTGTGCAGAGAGGGTGATGTGCAATCACCTTTGCAAATCTCTTATCTCGTGCAGAAAGTTCGCTTACGATCTTTTTCATCTGCGCCTCGGAGGTCATGGATTTAGTTTAAACGTGGTGACATACTGCGTCTATGAGCGATCACAACATCTCACCTTTGCGCGCACTAGAACTCTCTGACCTTCGTGCACATAAGAGTGAAAAATGGCGTTCTTTTCCTAGCGATGTGCTTCCTCTGCCAGTTGCGGAGATGGATTTTCCCGTTGCAGAGCCAATTCGAGATGCACTCCGCGAGTTAATCAATACATCTGATCTTGGCTATCTTGGCCCCATTCCTGAAATGGGTCTGGCATTTAAGAGTTTTGCGATGAACACATGGGGATGGAACGTTGATCCATCTCAAGTTCGAATCGCCGCTGATGTCGGTGTTGGTGTTGTAGAAGTCTTACGTGTGATCAGTGAGCCTGGAGATAAAATCCTCATCAACTCTCCCGTCTATAACAATTTTTGGACGTGGTGCGTTGAAACTCATCTCGAGCAAGTTGATGTTCCATTTACACATTCTGACGTCGAAGAAAATGGCAGCCACTGGATTATCGACTGGGCCGCCATTGAAAAGGCCTACGCATCTGGAATCAAAGCCCACCTCATCTGTAATCCTCATAACCCCTTGGGACGCGTGTACACAAAGGATGAGCTCAGCCGATTGATTGATTTGGCAAAGAAAAATAACGTCATCATTATTAGCGATGAAATTCATGCCCCTCTGATGTATTCAGAGCAAAAATTCACACCATTTCTGACAATTTCAGAGAGCGCTCGAGAAGTTGGCATCACAATTACGGCAGCCAGCAAAGGGTGGAATATTGCTGGTCTCAAGTGCGCAATTATTGTGACCGAGAATGAAGCGATGTACGAGAAGATGAACGCCATTGCTCCGGCTACACATTACAGAGCCTCACTACTAGGGGCGTTTGCCACAGTTGCAGCCTTTGAGAAGGGAACTCCTTGGCTCAAAGATTTGATGATTTCACTAGATCAGAATAGAAAGTTAGTTGCAGACCTCATCGCAGAGCATGCACCGAAAATTGGATATGACATCCCACATTGTTCTTACCTTGCATGGCTAGACCTTTCTGCCTTTAACTTAGGTGAGAATCCAGCTGCAACTCTTGTCGAAAAGGCGAAGGTCGCACTTGTCCCAGGAGTGAAGTTCGGGCCCGATTCAACTCAGTTCGTACGCTTAAACTTTGCGACAAGCCCAGAGATTATCGAAGAAGCTTTTAATCGCCTGGCTCCTGTCCTGCGCTAAAGCGATTACCCTTATCTCATGGCGCACAAAGACCTACACCCAGAGACGATCGCTATTTCAGCAGGTCGTCCTGCAGCAGAACCTGGAATGGGTCTTAATGCACCGATACATCTCAATTCAACGTATAGCTCTGGCGGGCCAATCAACTACGGTCGTTCAGGAAATGAAACATGGAGCCAGCTAGAAGATGCAATCTCTGCTCTTGAAGAAGCAGATGCGACACTTCTCTTCTCATCTGGAATGGCGGCAATCACTGCCGTCTTCTCGCTACTTCCGCACGGTGCACCTGTCGTTGCATCTGACCAGGGATATAGCGGAACAATGGCTTTGCTTAAGAGATATCACCAAGAAGGTCGACTCGAAGTTCGCTTTGTAGATATCACTGATACACCAGCGGTCTTCGAAGCCCTACAAGGAGCCCTCTTCCTATGGGTCGAATCTCCTACCAATCCCGGCCTTGGCGTTGCAGACGTTGCAGCGATCATCGGAGAAGCGAAGAAACGCACGATGGGCGTTGGCTTCGATAATACTTTTGCAACACCGTTATGCCAGAAGCCACTCACCTTTGGTGCAGATATCGTGATGCACTCAGTAACAAAATATTTGGCCGGTCACAGCGATGTTATTTTGGGATCTCTCTCGGTGAAAGATCCTGCGCTCCATTCTCGTCTAAAGGATGCACGTGTCTCTTTTGGAGCGATCCCGGGACCATTCGAAGTATGGCTGGCTCTACGTGGCTTGCGTACATTCCCGCTTCGATTCCGCAAGGCAGAATCAAACGCTGCTCATCTTGTTAAGAAGCTCCAAGCCCATCCCAAGGTGAGCGCAGTTCGTTACCCAGGCTTTAGCGCGATTATCTCTTTTGAAATTCTTGGTGATGCGGCAGCTGCCGAACGTGTCTGCGATGGTTCCACCTTGGTTACCAATGCAACCAGTCTTGGGGGAGTAGAAAGTACATGGGAGCGCCGCCGGCGATGGGAGCTCGAGAGCCATAGCGTTCCAGAGAATCTCATCCGCTTATCCGTTGGATGCGAACACCCAGATGATCTCTGGGAAGATATCGACACCGCACTAAAATCTCTCTAAAAGAGGCGCTAGCTACGAAAGAGGAGTATTTTTAGCCTTATGAAAGCCCTTCGTAGAATCCTTGCAGCAATCACCGTTGCGCTATTGGCATTCAGAGCTGTCGGAACGTTTCTATCATGGATCGAGAAGCAGGAAGATACGCAGACAGATGCTTGGATCGATGAAGACGAATTCGAAGACGCGTAAGTGAGCGCCGATAGCTACATTCCAGGTACCTGCAATATTGGTGCTGGAGAAATTAAACGTAGACAGCTTGTTGCCCTAGTCGGTCTGATTCTTTCTAGTATTGCCCTTGCAGGCTTTGTTTCGCAAGGAGCTACACCAGGTCAACGCCTAGGAATCTTTCTCCCATTAATGGTCATGAGTATCGGGTGGATTCAATCACGGAAGAAGTTCTGCCTCGCATATGGATTCATGGGAACCTTTAACTTCGGAAAACTTGGCCAACTTTCAAAGGTTGCAGATAAAGAATCGCTGGCTGCAGATCGAAAAACAGCGCTAACAATTCTGGTTCAAGCTACATCTTTAGCGCTTGTACTTACTCTGATTATTTATCTACTACCGCTGAATTAGCTCTTAGATTTATTTGAGCTATTGCGACTCTCGGCCTTAGAAGTTTTCATAGCTTCAGCTGGTGGAGTCGGAAGTGGCCCCAAAGCAACTATCGCTTGATCACGTGCAGTAATTGCAGCGGCACGTGCATTGATATATGCAGCACGAGCTGCGCTCTTTTGTTCTGGAGTAACAGCTGCAGCATATGAATTCTTAAAGTCGAAATAGATACGATCTATCGCATTCTTAAAGGCCATATTGATGACTCTAAATTCGAAATCACGGTCCCGAAGCGCTTGCATATATGCGTCGCGATCTCTCTTGAGCTGTTCTTTACTCTGCTTGCCGCCTTCTACACCAGGTTGCTGAGATGAAGAATTATCTCCATAGGACGGTGCAATTGTGAGTGCGGACAGGGCAAGAACTAGCGCCGTTGTGATGCCTCGTGCCCGTGAAGTCATGTCGATATTCTAAATCGTCAGTCGTGAGAAAACTCTGTGAATCTTCTAGCGAGAGCATGTGTAAGGCCGAATATTGGTAGAAATGAAGGGTTATGCATGGCAAGGTTGACCCATGAGTCAACTGATTATGGTGATCGATGATGAGGCTGGTGTACGCGAACTCCTGAGTGATGCCTTAAAGCTAGCCGGGTTCGAAACTGTCGCAGCATCAGATGCGATGGTCGCACAAACACTGTTGAGGACAACAAAGCCAGATCTGCTCATTGTCGATATCAATATGCCATTGATGGATGGATTTGAATTTATCGAGCGGATACGAAGCAATGGCGATAACACTCCTGCACTCATGTTGAGTGCACGTGGCGATCGAGCCGATATCACTCGCGGACTCTCATTGGGTGCTGACGATTACGTAACTAAACCCTTCGGCCTCGAGGAGCTTGTGCTTCGTATTAAGGCAATCCTTCGCCGTTCTCAATTCACCATTCAAACTCCTGTTGCACTGAGCTGTGGTCCGATTACTCTCAATTCGGATTCACATCAAGTTACTTTCAATGATGAAGTTGTTGATCTTTCGCCAACTGAATTCAGATTGCTCCATGTACTTCTCGAGAGCAATGGACGTGTTTTGACTAAGAGTCATCTGCTCGACGAGGTATGGGGAATTACCTTCGAATCTGAAAGCACAGTTGTCGATACATACATTTCTTACCTCCGCAAGAAATTGCATCGAGATGGCTTCGAGGGAATCCGCACTGTTAGAGGAGTCGGCTTCCAGCTTCAAGCGGAGAAGAAGTGAAGGTAAAAACTTCAACACGAATTAGCATTGTCACAGTGCTTATTGTGACTCTCCTATCAGGTGGCATAGGTGGCTTTGCTGCGGTTCAGTCACGAGATTCAGAGATTCGCGCTATCGATGACACGATTGCAACAGTCATTAAGACAGCTGTACAGAATCCCTCTCAACCAATTGGCGCTGCTCTCTTTGCCGTCGAGGAGATCAGCGCTGATGTAACTCTCACGCTCTTATCTCGAGATGGTAATGAAACTGTCATCAACGAATCATCACTTCTCTATCTTGAAACTCCACCGCTAGATCAAATCGAAGCCGCCGCGATTGGTCCAGTGACCGTCAAAGGTGCTGATTCTTTTCGTATGGGAAGCGTCGCCATCGAGGGTGGAGATTTCATCATCATTGCAATCTCTACCAAGATGGTTCGCGAACATTTCTCTTCAAACATGCAAGCTCTTGCCACATTCATTGTAGTTTTTGATTCTGCTGCATTTATTATTCTCTTCTTTTACTTCAGAAGATTAGCAAGAAGAGACGAACGCAACTCCCTTGCGAGAATGCAAGAATTCTTGGGAGATGCCTCTCACGAACTCCGAACCCCGCTCACTGTCATCAAGGGCTACATCGAGATGCTGAGCAAGAACCAGTTGGTTGCCGAGACAGATAAGGCGCGAGCTTTCGACCGAGTGGGCAGTGAAATCAAACGCATGGAGAACCTCGTCCAGGATCTTCTTCTTCTCGCCGAACTAGGCGAAAGTGAGAATCGAGATATCGAGAAGATTGATTTCAGCGAACTTGTTCAGGCCCATGCGACTGATTTCACAACACTGAATACGGGGCGAAACTGCACTGTAGAAATTGAATCTGGACTCAACGTCATGGCTTCAAGAGATTACTTGGCTCGCTTGATGCAAAATGCACTCACCAATATCTCTAAACACACTCCAAGTGATGCTCCTGTAAAAATCACACTCACCAAGACTTCTAGAGTCGCAACTCTTTCCATAGAGGATGGAGGTCCAGGGTTGCCGATACAGGCTTATCGTGAAGACGTCAGATCTCTCAATCGTTTTGATAAGTCTCGTTCGCGCGATAGTGGAGGCTCAGGTCTTGGCATGAGCATCATGTCGGCCGTTGTCTCAAAGCTCGATGGAAAGATGTCTCTTCGCAAGAGCGACCTTGGAGGTTTGGCAATCTTGGTCGAACTTCCGCTGATTAAAGACTAATATTTCCAACTGTGAGCGATACGACGTTGGATGAAGTATTCGCCGTGCTAGAAAGCCAATTTTTAGAGACCGATGCCTTGGTCCGAGTGGTTCTCTCTGGTCGCCGCAGAAATATGCAGACACCAGCAGAGAGAGTTGATATTCGCCCAATCGAAATCAAAGGTGCGTTACAACTACAGGTGAGTCAGAGCGATGGAAGGCAAGTAACTTCCAAGAACTACTCGCCATCTCAGGCACCATTCGCTGCGCTGTTGAGATCTGGTTATGCCAATGTGCTTCTCGAATTCACATCAGGTTCAATCAGTGTGCGAATCACCAAGAAAGGCGAACCGCTCGTCCATCGTGATAGCGCCACTCACCAACAAGACCTTTCACATGATCGCAATAAGTCGCGCCTACTGGATGCTTCAGATCCTTTCTTCATTGCGATTGGAATCTCTGATCCAAGCGGAAAACTCAAGCCGAGCATGAGCGACAAATACAAACAGGTCGAAGAGTTCCTCCGAATATTAGTTCCATCTCTAAACTCCGCTATTTCAGCTGGACATATTCACGCACCAACAGATTCTGAGCCGCTAACAATTGTTGATTTGGGATGTGGCCATGCTTACCTCACTTTTGCAGCCCATCAGTACTTAGCTTCACAAGGTATGGCAGTGAAAGTCATCGGAATCGATGTAAGGACCTCATCGCGAGATCGAAATAATGAGATTGCCAAGCAGTTAGGAATCCATCCAACGATTCAATTTCTTGCCGAGGAGATATCTGAGACTAGTGTGAAATCTGCAGATGTCGCGATAGCGCTTCATGCATGTGATACGGCAACGGATGATGCGATTGCATGGGCGATAAATTCAGATGCAAAGCTTGCCCTATTGGCGCCATGCTGCCATCACGATATTCAGGCACAGATGAAAGAAATCCCTGAGCCATGGTCTCTGATTACAAAGCACGGCATCATGAAAGAGCGACTCGGAGATCTTTTGACCGATGCTCTTCGCATGCAGATTATGAAACTACGCGGATACCGAGTTGAGGCTATTGAATTTATCGGCGGTGAGCACACCCCTCGAAATTTGATGATTCGCGCAGTCAAAACAGGCGCCAAGGCAGATGCTCTTGAAGAGAAAAAGTATGAAGATCTTGTTGGGCTCTGGAAGATTAAGCCTGCCCTAGCATCGCTTATCAACCGTTAGACTTCGAGCATGTCTAAAGTCCTTGCTTCCCTCCCAATCGGAGAAAAAGTCGGTATCGCCTTTTCAGGTGGTCTCGATACATCGGTTGCAGTGGCGTGGATGCGCGCAAAGGGTGCAGTTCCTTGCACATATACGGCAGACCTTGGCCAGTACGACGAGCCTGATATCGATTCAGTACCCGGTCGTGCAAAGGAGTACGGGGCTGAAATTTCCAGACTTGTTGATTGTAAAACACCGCTGGTTGAAGAGGGCTTAGCTGCGATTGCCTGCGGAGCATTTCATATTCGCTCGGGTGGAAAACAATATTTCAACACCACTCCGCTAGGACGCGCAGTAACTGGAACTTTATTGGTACGTGCGATGCTGCACGATAAGGTAGAAATCTGGGGAGATGGTTCTACCTATAAAGGTAACGATATTGAACGTTTCTACCGTTATGGACTTCTTGCAAATCCAAACCTTCGTATTTATAAACCATGGCTAGATGCAGACTTCGTCCGCGAGCTTGGTGGAAGAAAAGAGATGTCTGAGTGGCTTGTTGCACATAAGCTCCCATATAGAGATAGCGTCGAAAAGGCTTACTCAACAGATGCAAATATTTTAGGAGCAACTCACGAAGCTAAGGACCTTGAGAATCTCGATGCATCCATTGAATTAGTCAACCCAATCATGGGCGTTAAATTCTGGGATTCAACTGTTTCGATTCCTTCAGAAGATGTGAAGATCCAATTTGTACAAGGTCGTCCCGTCGCAATCAACGGCAAGGATTTCTCTGATGTCGTCGCGCTGATGGATGAGGCCAACAAAATTGGAGGTCGCCATGGTTTGGGAATGGCTGACCAGATTGAAAACCGAATTATCGAAGCTAAGAGCCGCGGAATCTATGAAGCACCTGGAATGGCCTTGCTCTTCATTGCGTACGAGCGTTTACTAAGCGCAATCCATAATGAGGACACCATTGCCAACTATCACGCTGAAGGTCGCAGACTGGGAAGACTTCTTTATGAAGGTCGATGGCTTGATCCACAATCACTGATGCTCCGCGAATCTCTGACTCGCTGGGTTGCATCTGCCATTACAGGCGAAGTTACCTTGAGACTTCGACGTGGGGATGACTACTCAGTCATCAATACGACAGGACCGGCCTTGAGTTATCACCCAGATAAATTGTCGATGGAGCGCACTAGCGATGCTGCATTCGGCCCAACAGATCGCATAGGACAACTCACTATGCGTAACTTAGATATTGCAGATACACGAGCCAAACTCGAGATGTATCGCGACCAAGGCCAACTCGGCGGCGGGGATTTCAACTTAATCAAGGAATTGGATAACTAATGAGTTCTATGCGTAAGGTTTTAGCTTCAGTTTTCGTGATTGCCTTGCTTGCGGTCACAGTATTAGGAACTAATGTCATCGGCGGAAACCAATCAGAAGGAGAGACCATGGGCGCAACGGTATTGCCAACAGTTTCAGCAGTTGCAGGAGAAGTTCCTACTATTTCAGCACCACAAGGGGCTGCACCGACTGAACTCACCACTGAAGACATCATCGTCGGAACAGGTAAGGAAGTTCTTCCGACATCAACGCTGACAGTTCATTACACACTCATGGCGTGGTCAACTGGAGCAGTTATTGAATCTTCTTGGAGCGGTCAGCCAGCTACCTTCCCATTGGCACAGGTAGTTGAGGGTTGGCAGAAGGGTCTTCCTGGATCAAAGGAAGGAGGACGACGTTTGCTCGTTCTTCCACCATCAATGGGCTACGGCGAGATGGGTGCAGGACCTATCGGACCAAATGAAACTCTTATCTTCGTCGTCGACATTATCGGCGTCGCGTAAGAACTCTTACAGAGATAAATCTGCAGTACTAAGCGCGAAACCAGACAGTTTTTCCAGCAGGGATATTTCCTGCAACGATTGGTTGAGTTGAAATTAGCACTTCACCCTTAGGCATCGGATATTTCGCAGCCTTGAAGTTGGTGATGCAATTCCAGCCATTAGGGCGCGAGAAGTGAAGAACTTCAGAGTGTGTTGTCTCATGCCACTTTAACTTCTCATCTGTAACTAGTGTCTTGCGAAGAGCTAGTGCCCTTCTGTAAATCTCTAAAGGTGAGGAGGCCACTCCTTCTTCTGCTTCAACAGAGTAATCACTAAACCAGGCTGGCTGTGGGAGGTGTGCTCCACCTGTACCAAAGCCAAATGATGGCCCTGACTTCTTCCAAGGCAATGGAACTCGACAACCATCGCGGCCCTTATCGACCTTATGGTTTCGCAAGTATTGAGGATCCTGAATCTGATCTTCAGGAATATCGGTTACTTCATGTAGACCAAGTTCTTCTCCTTGATACATGTAGGTAGAACCGGGAAGAGCCAGAATAAAGAGTGAAGCAGCAAGTGCAGAAGCAGTTCCTGATTTCATATCTAGTGGATGTGATTGACCATCTGTCAGCATCCATGACCGGCGATCAACTATTTGATTGAGACCCATCTTCGTCGCATGGCGAATCTGATCGTGGTTGGACAAGGTCCATGTGCAGGTTGATTTATTCTTCTTTGCAAGCGCCAACGCATCTTGAACATTCTCTTTGAACGCACCGGCATCAAAAGGTGTATCTAAGAATCGGAAATCAAAGCATTGACCTAGAGTCTTTTCACTCGCATAGAGAGGCAGGCGATGAGGCAGAACATTTGCTTCAGCTACAGCTACTCGCGGAGGGTCGTATTGGTTGAAGAGCTTGCGCCATTCTTTATAGATCGCAAATACTTCATTACGGTCAGTAAGAATTCCCTTGCCATCTCCTGGTCGATCTATTTCATGCTCGAGAGTATTTCTCATGCGGAGTGGTTCTGAGAGATCCTTCTTTAGCGCATGAGCAACATCGATACGGAATCCGTCTACGCCACGATCTGCCCAGAACTTAAGTGTCTTGAGGAAATCATCTTCAATCTCGCGGTTATCCCAGTTCCAATCTGGTTGTTCTGGAGCAAAGTAGTGCATGTACCACTGATTATGCTTGCCACCCATCTTTGATTCATGGGTCCACGCATTAGGAGCAAAGTGTGAAACCCAATCAGTTGGTGGCTCTTCACCATTTACACCGCGGCCATCGCGGAAGATATATCGATTACGAGCTGCCGAACCTGGTTCAGATGCAATAGCTTCCTTAAACCATTCATGACGGTTAGAAGAGTGATTAGGAACGATATCTACAAAGACGCGGATACCTGCCTGATGAAGGCCTTCGAGCATCTCATCAAAATCTGCAAGAGTGCCAAGTTTAGGATCGACATTTCGATAATCATCAACGTCATAACCGCCATCGGCCAGTGCGGATGGATAGAAAGGGCTAAGCCAGACCGCATCAAGATGAAGCGACTTCAGATATGGAATGCGTGAAGTGATTCCTTTGAGATCGCCGATTCCATCGCCATTTGAATCAGCAAATGATCGTGGGTAGATCTGATAGATGGCAGCTTGGCGCCACCAATTCTTATCAGCGCTAAGCCCGTTAGATGTTCTTGTGACGATTGAATTCTGGCTCGTTGGCATGCGCGCAACTCTACGGATTACTTGCGCTCATAGAGAAGCCAAACACGCATAATGTGATGTAATCGAAATCTTTTGCAGGATTATGCAGTTCTATTGATGGTTTCTCAGACCGTGGTTTCTCTACACTGGGGTCATGACTTTGCTCCATAGCTTGGACTTGCTCTCCACCTTCGTCTTCGCACTCGTTGGAGCACGCATAGCCGCTGATAAAGGGCTCGACTATGGTGGCATTGCATTTATCGCAGCAGTTGCTTCGGTCTCGGGAGGAACGCTTCGAAATCTCTTCCTTGGGTTACGCCCTATTTGGATTGAGGATCCATGGATTAGCGCGAGCATTATTGCTGCAGCTCTCATCACCGTTGTGCTTCGAAGAGTTACTCATATCGGCAAGACTCTTCTTATCATGGACACTATTGGATTGGCTGTAGCAACAATGTCTGGAACGCAGTTGGCACTTGAAGAAAGTGCTCCATGGTTTGCAGCCATCATCCTTGGAGTCATTACCGCCGTGACCGGCGGGTTGCTAAGAGATGTTCTCTGTCAGGTTGAGCCAGTCTTGCTTCATCGCGAGACGATTGGTACTTCATCCCTAATGGGCGCGATTGGATTTGTGAGTGCCACCCAATTAGGGATAGATCAGAGCCTCGCCGCCCTGATCGGGGGAGCGATAGTTGTCCTTACTCGCGTCATCTCGATTCAATTCGATTTACACCTGCCAAAATTTAATAAGTAACTCCGCCTTTTTCGCGTCTCTATGAGAATTCTCAAGAATCTTGGCTACCTTTAGCGCGTGTCCACAGATATGCAGATCCTCAAAGCCCTAGAGGCTGAGTCGATTGAAATTTTGCGCGAAACAGCGGCATCTTTCCGCAAACCCGTGATGATGTACTCGATCGGAAAAGATTCTTCAGTACTCCTGCATTTGGCAAAGAAAGCTTTCTATCCAGCGCCAATTCCATTTCAGTTACTCCATATAGATACAACGTGGAAATTCAAAGAGATGATTTCTTTTCGAGATCAGATTGTCGCTGAGAATTCACTATCACTAATAGTGCACACAAATAAAGAGGGGACAGATTCAGGAATCACGCCCTTCAACTCTGGAATCTCTGAGTACACCCGCATTATGAAGACTGTTGCACTGCGTCAGGCTCTTGACCTGCATCAGGTAGATGCAGCAATCGGGGGTTCTCGTCGTGATGAGGAGAAGTCACGCGCCAAAGAGCGCATCTTTAGCGTGCGCGACGAAGGCCATCGATGGAATCCTCGTAATCAACGCCCAGAACTGTGGCGTTCTTACAACACCCGCCTTGCACCAGGGCAAACTATGCGAGTCTTTCCAATATCGGATTGGACTGAAGTAGACATCTGGCGTTACATCATGAGCGAAGGAATCGAAGTCAATCCTTTGTACTTTGCCAAACCTCGTCCAACTGTTCAACGTGGCGATCAATTAATTATGGTTGACGATGAGAGATACCCACTTCTAGATGGTGAGAAGCCAGTCGATCGGGTAGTCAGATTTAGAACTCTAGGTTGCTACCCACTGACCGCCGCAGTTGAGTCGACTGCGACAACAATTGAAGAAGTAGTCGATGAGGTCTTCTCGGTGAAATTAAGCGAACGCGCTACCCGACTCATCGATGGAGCCAACGAAGATTCGATGGAGAAGAAGAAGACCGAGGGTTACTTCTAATGTCGAGATCAGTGATTCGTTTGCTTACCTGTGGCAGCGTTGATGATGGTAAGAGCACGCTCATCGGAAGACTCCTAGTTGAGACAGATAGCATTCCTCATGACACAGTAGCTGCCACCAGAAATGTTCGTCGTAGCGGTTCCACTATTGCCGCAGGTGAAATCGATTTCAGCTTATTAACCGATGGCCTTGAGGCTGAACGCGAACAAGGAATCACCATCGATGTCGCATACCGTTCGATGACTCTTCTCGATGGAAAGCGCTTGATCATCTCCGATGCTCCAGGTCACGAGCAGTACACGCGAAATATGGCAGTTGCTGCATCTCGTGCTGATATCGCCCTTGTTCTCCTCGATGCAACTAAGGGCGTGCGTACTCAGACGTTGCGGCATCTGACCATTTGTTCGCTCATGGGTGTCAGCCGCGTGATCGTTGCCGTGAATAAGTTAGATGCGATGGATTACAGCCAATCCCTCTTTGTTTCTCTGCAGGCAGAAGTTCAAACCGCACTTACCCGTTTGCACCTCAGTGACGTGCTCTTCATCCCTTTGAGCGCCCTTGCTGGAGATAACGTTGTCCAACGAAGTACACATATGAATTGGTATAGCGGCCCAACGTTGCTTGAAGCGGTACAGCAGTGGAAGCCTGCCCAGACTGAGAATCTCTCACCACGTATGCGGATTCAATTTATCTCTCGCGCGGAAAACTTCCGAGGCGTATCTGGAACAGTGCATCACGGTACTTTCTCAGTTGGCGATCAGGTGAAGATCTTCCCGAGCAACCAGAGTGCGAAGATTTCTAAGATTAATCTCTTCACAGAGGGTCTAGATAATGCCCATGATGGTGATGCGGTGACCTTCTTGCTTGAGCCTGAAGTTGATGCAACTCGTGGTGATTTAATTGTTAAGGCAGATGAGGATCTTCACCCTTCTGATAAATTCGCTGCAGATTTGGTCTGGCTCGGTGAAGATCCAATGATCCAGAGTCGTTCTTACTTACTTATCTCAGGTAGTCAGCAAATCCCTGCCACCGTTTCTAAGATTAAAGATAAAATTGATGTTAATTCAGGCAATCTGTTACCTGCATCAAATCTCGCGATGAATGAAATCGGCGCTATTGAGATTGCAGTTGATGCCCCAATGAATCTTCTTCCATATTCACAATCTCGTGAATTTGGAAATTTCATCCTTGTTGATCGATTGACTTTTAGAACTGTGGGCGCTGGAATGATTCGCCACAGCCTTCGTCGAGGTGAAAACATTGTTCACCAAGATTATGAAATTGACCGCTCAGCGCGTGAAGTTGCAAAGAGTCAGAAAGCTAAGGCGATTTGGCTGACCGGTCTATCGGGATCAGGAAAGTCAACAATCGCTAACATGCTCGAAAAACGTCTCCATGCGCTCGGTATGCATGCTTATGTCCTAGATGGTGACAATCTTCGCATGGGCTTGAATAACGATTTAGGTTTTACCCCTGAAGATCGTGCTGAAAACGTGCGCCGAGTCTCAGAAGTAGCAAAGTTAATGGTCGATGCAGGGTTAATTGTCATTACGGCTCTAGTAAGCCCATTTGAAACAGATCGTCAGAGAGCCCGTTCAATCTTCAACGAAGGCGATTTCATCGAAGTCTTTGTTGATACTCCTGTAGATATCTGCATCTCTCGAGATCCAAAGGGGCTCTACAAGAAGGCCGCCAAGGGCGAGATTCCAAATTTCACAGGAGTAGGTCAGGATTATGAACGCCCATCTAATCCAGACTTACTCATTGATGGAACGGCAGATTTGAACGAGATTACAAACGCAATTCTTGAGAAGTTGTTATGAACTGGATCTTCTTCGCCTTAGCAGGTTCTGTCGCACAGCTTATTGATGGAACTCTCGGTATGGGTTTTGGTCTAACAAGTTCAACACTTCTGCTCACACTTGGAACTTCTGCAGCGGTTGCCTCTGCAGCGGTACATGCAGCAGAAATCGGTACAACACTGGTTTCTGGCGCGTCCCACTGGCATGCCGAGAATGTTGATACAAAGATTCTGAAGAAGCTAGCCATCCCTGGTGGAATTGGGGCATTCCTTGGAGCAACGTTCTTGTCGTGGATCGATTTATCTAGTTCAAAAATCTTTATCTCAACCCTGCTCCTGATGCTTGGTTTCTTACTTCTCTATCGGAATATCTTCCAAGATACTTCGACAAAAGCTTCCTATGAAATCTCCAATCCGCGCTACCTGACTTATCTAGGCTTTACGGGCGGTTTTGTTGACGCATCTGGTGGTGGTGGCTGGGGCCCTATTGTGACTCCAACGATGATGTCTACGACTCAAGTCGAACCAAGAAAAATCATCGGCACTGTTAGCGCAGCAGAATTTATCGTTGCAGTTTCGGCAAGTGTTGGTTTCCTAATAAACATTTCTCACATTGATATCAATTGGGCAGTTGTTGGGGGCTTGGCACTCGGAGGCTCTTTAATGGCTCCGATTGCAGCAAGAATTGTTGTTGCACTGCCACGCAAACAGATTGGAATTCTTGTTGGAATCGCCGTAATCGTGATTAACGGTTATCGAATCTTGGCAGGCTAAGCCAGCTGCTTTACGGTAACTCCCCGTTCTTCCAACTTCTCTAAAATCTTCTTGTACTGAGCATCAAATTTTTTCGGGTTGGAAACTTCGCTCTTCCAACGACCTTCATGAAGCTTCTCTGAAGATAACTGTGTGTCAAAGTATTCGCGCATTTTTGGTTCATCTGAGATGCCAAGAAATGATAGATACCGCGAATAAGTTTCTTGCCTTGAATTCTCTGCCAAATCTTCAAGGCGGATAGTTATTTGTCTAGATGCTGGAACGTGAGCCAGGGCGGCTGCAGCTTTAGACATGCGGTTGGCCCACCAGGTGAGGCACTTATAGGGATTGTTTGGACCCCACTTCTCTTTCGATACAGATAAGGCAACATCGCGACCATCTCGAACCATCTGAACAAACTTCGCCTCTGGAAAGACCTTGTAAAGCCTTTCTGCGTGCATCATATTTACCGGAGTTGAATCACCAAAGAGTCGAACCTTAGGCTTCTTAATTTGTGCATTTGCTAACGCATAGAAAAGATCTCGAGTTGCCAATACCGGATCAGTGGAAAAATCCCTCTTAAAATTTGAATGTGCATTGACGAGAGTCACGTGGTCGATGGCCTGCACCAACCCACGCGGCTTGCCTGCCTTACCCATCTCGCTCCACCAGGGCCCCATGAGCTTGCGAGCAAATAGTGCGCTCTCGTGTCTACCTGTGAGAGGAAGAAGACGAATGGCTAGATTATTTCGTATTCCTTCGATGCTCTCTTCCAGCGCAAATGGACGACCATAAATTAAATCTAACGCCCCAGAGCGCGCTGTCAGAAGTTTGATTTCACGGGGCAAACTTGCGTGGAATTCTGAGTGATCTTTCAGCAAGTTCAAGGCGATAGTTGTACCGCTTCGGCCTGTACCGCCGATAAATACTGGAATCAAATTCTTCGCCACGCCCCGACCATAGAGGATGAAAAGTTAATGGCGTGGCTTTACCCTAGTGTTATGGCTAATCCACCGAGTATTCACAGATTAACTCCAATCTTTATCGGTGGAACAGGTCGAAGTGGAACAACAGTCTTGGGCGATCTGCTCAATGAGCATTCACAGATTCGCACAAGTAATCCAACAGAGATTAAATTTCTTGCCAACCGAGGCGGCTTTCTCGATGTGGTTTTTGGTTCAATGACTTCCAATGTTGAAAATCGTGAAAAAGTTTCACTGATTCATTGGCGCACCTACCGAGAACGCAAGGCAAGAGATAGAGCTGCCCGTGAAAAGCGCTATCTGGAGTTCACCTCCAAACTTTGGGAGAAATGGTGGCAGATAGATGCCCCACCACCACACGGTCCTGGACTTCAAGCCGGAATATCTCGCGATGTCTTTGAAGCCCTACTCAACAACTTCTACAAGCGGATGAATGGAAATACTGCAAAAGCAGCCAGAAAATTCTTGGATTCATTTATTACTTTGCAAAGCGGGCGAAAAGGCGAGCGATATTGGGCTGAAACGACCCCGATGAATATTTCCTATGCTCGCCGACTTCTGCAGATATACCCTGAAGCAAAATTCATTGTCATGAAGCGAGATCCACGAGATGTTATTGCCTCTCTTCTCAAGAAGGACTGGGGGCCTAAAACCCCGCTTGAAGGAGTTGAATGGATTGAGGCTCGCCTTCGCGCCGATCAAGAAGCGCTAGCGTTTATTCCAAGTAACCAAGTTCTGACACTGCACCTTGAAGACTTAGTCTCAGAAAACTTTGAGGTTAGTTATGCAAAACTACTTGCCTTCCTAGAGATTGCAGATGAGCCAGGAATGCGCGAATTCCATCGATCAAAGATGACTGCAGAGAATGCATCTTCTGGCCGATGGAAGAGCGAGATTGATACTCCAGATTTTATATCGGCTATTGAGGCGATGAATCTGCGCCTAGAAGAGAAAAAGGCCTAACCGAGTAAACGGTCAAGCCTTTTTTCTTGCTATATGTGGGCTGTGTAGGATTCGAACCTACGACCCAGCGATTAAGAGTCGCTTGCTCTACCAACTGAGCTAACAGCCCATTCAAAGGTTGCCCCTCGAATGCAGGGCAGACATTACCAGCGCGGTGGGCCTTGTCTAACCACCACCCTGACGCAAAGATAGTGAGATGTCTCGCTGGGAAATACGGATAGCTCTACTCATTGGCGTACTAGCCCTGGGGATGACACCTGTTGCCGGCGCTGAAGCGGCCAATGAGCCGGGAATCGCTACGGCCGTCCTTGAGACCCTTCCAGTTAAAGGTCGGGCTCCAAAGACGGGTTATACCCGCGCCCAATTCGGTAGCGCATGGGCAGATGTTGATCGCAATGGATGTGACACCCGTAATGACATTCTGCGCCGAGACCTGATTGAGATTGTTTACAAGCCATCAACTAGAGACTGTGTCGTTGCCAGTGGCGTTCTCATCGATCGCTATTCGGGGGAGACAATCAATTTTGTTAGAGGAGTGGTCACGAGCATGGACGTTCAGATAGATCATGTCGTTGCCCTTTCAAATGCGTGGCAGACGGGTGCCTTCAAACTCTCATCTGAAAAACGTAAGGCGCTCGCGAACGATCCACTTAATCTCTTTGCAGTGAAGGGGCGCTTGAATTCTCAGAAGGGCGATGGGGATGCCGCTACATGGTTGCCGCCACAAAAGAGCTTTAGATGCACCTACGTTGCTCAACAGATAGCCGTGAAGGCAAAGTATTCACTGTGGGTTGTTGCTCCAGAAAAGGCGGCAATGGTGGCAATTCTTGCTACATGCCCGCAGCAAAAAGTACCAATGTCCTAAATTACGTGAGAATTACTCCGGTGTATCAACTGTGTAGTGCACACCCGAGAATTGCTTTCGCCACTCTGCGACTTCACGGCCCAGCACAGTCGAATCCACATCAGCCGAAATCGAGCGCGCGATAAATGTGGCAAGAGCCGGCATATCTTTAACCTTCATGCCGAGTCGGACAATTTCTGGTGTTCCGATTCGTAAACCATTGAGATCTCCGTCCACAGTTGCAATAGGCAGACCAATTCCACAGGCGAGCAGGTTGGCATCTCCCATCCGCTTTGCTGCACTTTGGCCACCGCCATAAGGGGCGGCAAGAATTGCGAATTGATGAGATGTTGTAAATCCTTTATCTGCGGCAAAAATCTGTACTCCTTGGGTTGAAAGATTCTCAGCAAGTGCTTTTGCGGTTTTAACCATCATCTCTGCATATGCAACACCGACACTCTTCCAATCTTGCAGAGTAATCCCAAGAGCTGCAGTCTTAGCGGCATCAAAATTTGCCGTTAGTCCAGGGTAAGCAATTGCATCAAGCTTCTGCGCTATCTCATCATCGTTGGTAACTACCAAGCCGCCAGCAGGACCGCCCAGAGACTTGTATGTAGAGAAGGTCATCAAATGTGCGCCCTCCTCAAGGGGTTGCGGCCATTGCTTTCCAGCAATCATTCCGCATAAATGTGCCGCATCGAAGAGAACCTTTGCGCCGACCTCATCAGCAATTGCACGTACTGCAGCAATTGGGTGGTGGAAAAGATTAAGTGAACCTCCAACAGTAATTAACTTTGGCTTTACTTCGTGAGCCAATAAGCGAAGGGCATCAATGTCAATCGTGTATCCAGATTCATCCACTGGCGCAGAAATAGTCTTTAGTCTGTAAAGACCAGCAGAACCACCTTTGTGGTGAGTCACGTGGCCGCCAATACTTGGAGGAGGCGCGATGATGGTGTCATGCGGTTCAGTTGTTGCAAGAAATGCATAAAGGTTTGCAATTGCTCCTGATGGAACTCTGAACTCCGCATATGTTGAACCAAATACTTCGCAGGCTAATTCTTGGGTAATGATTTCGATCTGCTCAATTGCCCCCAAGCCGGTTTCGTACTTATCGCCTGGATGACCGAGGGATGCTCGAGAACCCATTCCTGATGAAAGCAGTTTCTCTGCACGAGGATTGAGGATATTCGTCGCTGGATTGAGATTGATTCCTTCTACATCGTGAAGGCGATGGTTCTCAACTGCAAGGGATTCAATCCACGCCTGCACATCGCTTCCAGATTTTGAATCTACCTGAGACGCAATTCTCTCAATTAGTGCTTGGGATGCTGGTGTAGCCCAGCTTTGTGTCTTGAGTGATTGAGTCATACAGATTATTAAAGTACAAAAATCAAATAAGTACTAGAGAATTAAGTAATTAATTAACTCCTATTTAGTTGCTTTGTAGCGATCGTACGAGGCTTGAATTTCAGCCTCTGCAGCATCGTGACCTACCCAATCGCCACCGTGAACTTCTTTCCCTGGCTCGAGAGTTTTGTAGACCTCGAAGAAGTGCTTGATTTCTTCAAGTTCGTAGATAGGAACATCTTGCAAATCTTTGAGATTGTTTTTGCGGATATCTCCGGCAGCTACGCAGAGAAGCTTGTCATCTCCACCTTTCTCATCCGTCATACGGAACATTCCGATAACGCGACAAGAAACGACGCACCCTGGAAAAGTTGGCTCATCCAACATGATTAGTGCATCAAGCGGATCGCCATCGTTTGAAAGTGTGTTCTTTACAAAGCCATAATCGTGGGGAAAACGAGTCGCAGTAAAGAGCATGCGATCGAGGCGGACTTCATGGGTCTCGTGGTTGATCTCGTACTTGTTACGTGAACCTGCAGGAATTTCAACAACAACGTCGAAGATCATGGCAACTTCTTTCTTGATACGAGAGTAAGGAAAAACTTGGGGTGAACGACGGGGCTCGAACCCGCGACATCTCGGACCACAACCGAGTGCTCTACCAGCTGAGCTACGCCCACCATGTGCTGTGCAGTGCTTACTTTACCGTTCCCGGGGCGGAATCGATAAATACAGCCTGGCGATAGTAGGCAAGCTCGGCTATCGAGTCTCGAATATCGCCAAGTGCGCGGTGGTTGCCCGTCTTGGCCGGGGCCGCAAAGTAGACCTTTGGGTACCAACGGCGAGCTAGCTCCTTGATAGATGAGACATCGATGGTTCGGTAGTGCAGATACTCGTTCAGCTTGGCCATATCTCTGGCGATAAATCCGCGATCAACGCTGACTGAATTTCCTGCCAAGGGAGATTTTCCAAGTTCGGTTCCTGCCGATTGGAGATAAGCGAGGATCTTTTCTTCCGCCTCTGCCATTGAAATTCCTTCTGGAATTTCTGTGATCAACCCTGAGGCAGTGTGCATTTCACGTACAAAGTCATTCATAGAATCAAGTTGCCCTTGTGTTGCGTGGATAACAACGTCAACGCCATCACCAATAACATTTAACTCTGAGTCGGTTACTAGGACAGCGATTTCAACGAGCGCATCGGTCTCGAGTGAGAGGCCTGTCATCTCGCAATCAATCCAAATCAGGTGGGGCAGTTGTGTTGTCATGTGCGCCTGGCAGGAATCGAACCTGCGACAACCCGCTTAGAAGGCGGGTGCTCTATCCGACTGAGCTACAGGCGCCTGCAGGGTCGTGTCCGGCAATTGTACCCAGTATGCAATTCTCCTTAGTAAGGTTGCCTCCATGGCTGAGTTCATTTACACGATGAAGAAGGCGCGTAAAGCGCATGGCGAGAAAGTCATTCTCGATGATGTCACCTTGATGTTCCTCCCTGGAGCGAAAATCGGTGTCGTTGGTCCCAATGGAGCAGGAAAGTCCACGGTCCTACAGATCATGGCTGGCATCCAACAACCATCTAATGGCGAGGCATATCTCTCACCTGGATACACAGTTGGAATCTTGCTCCAAGAGCCTCATCTGAATGAGGAGAAGACAGTTCTTGAAAATGTCCAAGAGGGCGTTGCAGAGACAATGGAGATGGTTCGTCGCTTCAATGAAATTTCTGAAGAGATGGCAAATCCTGATGCCGACTACGACAAGTTACTTGCCGAGATGGGCGAACTCCAAGAGCAGCTCGACCACCGCAATGCGTGGGAACTTGATTCACAACTTGAACAAGCGATGGATGCACTTCGCTGTCCACCACCTGATGCCGATGTAAAGGTTCTCTCTGGTGGAGAAAAGCGTCGAGTCGCGCTCTGTAAGTTACTTCTTGAAGCGCCAGATCTTCTTCTCCTTGATGAGCCTACAAACCACCTTGATGCAGAATCAGTTCTCTGGCTCGAACAACACCTCAGCAAGTATCCAGGTACCGTCGTTGCGATCACGCACGATCGATACTTCTTGGACAATGTTGCAGAGTGGATTCTCGAACTCGACCGAGGTCGCGCATATCCATATGAAGGTAACTACTCGACCTATCTTGAAACTAAGGCAGCACGTCTCAAGGTTGAAGGTCAGAAGGATGCAAAGCGCGCTAAGCGCCTTGCAGAAGAACTTGATTGGGTTCGCCAGAATGCAAAGGGTCGCCAAGCTAAGTCAAAGGCACGTCTTGCACGCTATGAAGAGATGGCGGCAGAAGCAGACAAGATGCGTAAGTTGGACTTCGAAGAGATTCAAATTCCACCTGGCCCACGTCTTGGAAATGTAGTTGTTGAAGTAGAACATCTCGTGAAGGGCTTCGGAGATCGCGTTCTTATCGATGATCTCTCATTTACCTTGCCACGTAACGGAATCGTTGGAGTAATCGGACCTAACGGTGCCGGTAAGACAACACTCTTCCGCACCATTCTTGGTATGGAGACTCCTGATTCAGGAAATGTGAAGATTGGTGAGACTGTAAAGATTTCCTATGTAGATCAGTCTCGTGGAGGCATTGATCCAAAGAAGACACTTTTCGAAGTGGTTTCTGATGGCCTAGATTTCATGAAGGTCGGACAGGTTGAAATGCCATCGCGTGCTTACGTTGCAGCATTTGGATTTAAAGGCCCAGATCAACAGAAGCCAGCTGGAGTTCTATCTGGTGGTGAAAGAAACCGTTTGAACTTGGCTTTGACGCTTAAGCAAGGTGGAAACCTATTGCTTCTCGATGAGCCAACAAACGACCTTGATGTTGAAACTCTTGGCTCACTTGAAAATGCGCTCCTCGAATTTCCTGGCTGCGCCGTTGTGATCTCTCACGATCGTTGGTTCCTTGACCGTGTAGCCACACACATCCTGGCTTATGAAGGTGAATCAAAGTGGTTCTGGTTCGAAGGAAACTTCGAATCGTATGAAGCAAACAAGATCGAGCGCCTTGGGGCAGAAGCTGCACGCCCTCATCGCGCGACCTATAGAAAGCTCACTCGCTCATGATCTATACAAATCCACAATTTGTTCGCTGGGATGACATCGATGCTTTTGGCCACGTTAATAACGCCAAGTATCTGACATATATCCAAGAGGCTCGCTTTCAGTGGTCCTACTACCAGTACGCATCAAAGGATCAGAAGCCAACTCTCGTAGAGATGGTTGTTGCAAAGGCTGAAGTAGATTATTTAATTCCAATCTATGAAGGCGGACGTTTCTACGATGTAAACCTCTGGGTTGAATCAATTGGAAATTCTTCATTTGTCATGGGTTACGACGTAGTTGGTGACAATGGCACAGTCCACGCCAAGGTGAAGACTGTTCAGGTGGCGGTCTCTATGGAGACCAAGAAGTCGCGCCCACTTACCGATCCAGAACGCGAATTTCTCAATCAGTATCTCAAAGCGTAAGTAGATCCCTCGGCATGGAACGCGATACAACAAATTATTACGAACTATTCGGGGGAGAAGCTTTCTTCTCTGATTTAACATCTCAGTTCTATGCGCGGGTTGCTACCAATGAAATTCTTCGCCCGATGTACCCCGAATCAGATATGAAGGGCGCAGCTCGCAGATTACAGATGTTTCTAGAACAGTACTGGGGCGGACCAACTACCTACCAAGAAGAGCGCGGACACCCTCGCTTGCGTATGCGTCATGCAGGCTTTCATATCAATGGCGCAGCTCGCGACGCTTGGCTTTCTTGCATGAAGGAAGCTGTTGATGGCATGAATATTGAGCAAGAAGCGCAAGAGAAGTTATGGCGCTATTTAGAAGGCGCAGCAAACCATCTCTTAAATCAGATGGATTAACTACTTCTGAGATTTGTTTCCGACGACCAAGATTTCGCCGTTACGGAAATACCAGAGAACGCCATTGTGATCGCGTACTTGGGTGATACGTAGACCCACACGTTCAACCTTGCCATCGACTTCTTGAATGTGAATATCATCGCCGACGCCGTACTGATCTTCAATCAACATAAAGATTCCAGAAAGTATGTCGCGCACAAGTGTCTGTGCACCTAAACCGATAGCAACTCCGATGACACCGGCAGATGCAATTACTGGGCCGAGATTAAAACCAAACTCACCAAGGATCATTCCAAAGGCAATGATGCCAACTACTGCGTTAAAGGTTGAGCTAAATACTGTTCCTGTAGTACGAGCGCGCTCGGCCTGGCGCTTGGCAGTTCCCGGACCTGGCTTGAGGTCGGCGCTTGCTAGCCGCGCAACCGCTCGATTGATAGCGCGGTTTCCAACACGGTGGCTGACCATAGCGACAATGGAGATGACCAGGATTCGAAGTGGGGCTCCATTGAACCAATTCCAGAACTCTTGCGCGTGTGTGCTCATAGGCCTTAAGGGTAGTGAAATTTTTATCAAAATTTCACCATGAAATACCCCTGCGCCAGCGGATTTTGGTGCAATATAAACCAGTCAGCGCGAGCCACGCGCTGGAACCGAGGTAATGATGGACCGCACGCTGGTACTCAATGCCACCTACGAACCGTTAGGTGTTGTCACTGATCGTCGTGCCCTTATTTTGGTTCTCAACAATCGTGCAACGATGGTTGAATCTTCCGGAACTGTTCTGCATTTTTCATCTGGCCAGCTAGAACTTCCTTCAGTAATCCGGCTCAATAAATTTGTGAAGATTCCATATCGCCATGCAGTTCCACTTTCACGACGTGCAATCTTCGCGCGCGATGGAGGTCGTTGTGTTTACTGCTCTGCTCCCGCAGCTTCGATTGACCATGTGATTCCACGTTCACGTGGGGGAGGTCACAATTGGGAGAATGTTGTTAGCGCTTGTCACAAGTGCAACCACCTGAAAGCCGATAAAGGTTTAAAGGAACTTGGGTGGAAGTTACGTGCACTTCCGCGCGAACCGGTTGGAGCAGCATGGAGAATCCTGGGAAATGGAAAGACAGAAACACGCTGGCTTCCATACCTAGAACCATTTGGCGCAACCGCTGCAACTGCATAGAATTCCACCCATGATCAAGCACTTATCTCAGGCAGCACAACTTTTTCCTATGGTCGATCAGGAAGATGGTGCTTTGCCGGGTCAGGGGCTTACAGCTCTTCAAACGTTTACATATTTTGTTGCAGCACCAGTTGGAATATTCCTTCTGATTAGCGTGATTGTCTGGGCGCTTACAGGTGAAAAGAAGAAGAGCTCACACTCTTCTTCAATCACCTCTATCGACTAATTACTTAGCAGCATCCTTAGCGCGCGCTTTCACTGCACGTGTCATCGCGTCGCGACCTTCTAGAACTGCGCGGCGAAGAGCATGGGATGCATCCTTACCGGTTACATCTAGCCAGTGTTGAGCCTTCTTTACAGTCTCATCGCTAATGACCCAGCTTGGGAACAATAGATTCGCAGTAGTTTCTGCAACTTCAAATCCCTTAGTCTCCCAGACCTTAAGAAGTACATCGAAGTACTGGTCAACAAATCCCGCCAACAAATCGCCATGTATTGGCTGGTTGAAGCCTTGGCACTTGTAGGCGTGGATTGTGTTACTCAAGTTCTCTGTTGTGATTGAAGCAAATGCTGTCTTCTTAGCTTCAGCAGTTGGCATCGCAGCGTATGCATGAGCTGTGTACTGCTTGCCGTGTGCTGTGTTATCGCGAGCTGACTCAGCCTCGATTTCAGCAGCTCCAAATACTCCGCGCTTCACGCCAGAGATAAAGAGGTACCAACGAAGTTCTGCATCGACGTCCAGTCCCTTAACAGAACCATCGAGCATCGCCTTGATGCGATCAAATTGTGCAGGTGTTACTGCATTGTTTGCAAAAGCACGAGCGAATTGCATCTGATGATCACTGCCTGCCGCTGACGCATCGAGGAGAGCTTCCGCTGCATTAGCAACAGAGAGGCGAAGCGCATCACGCTTTGCAGGATCCGCATATGCCCAAATTGCTGTATCAAGTTGTAAAAATGTTGCTGAGACGATTGAGATATCTGATTCTGTCTTGAGTGCATTGAGTGCGATTGCTACATAGTCAGTTGTAGATAGTTCGCCATCACGAGTTGAATCCCAAAGAGATGCGTAGATCAAGCCACGAGCCAAGGAATCATCGAGATTTCCGAGGTGGTTCTTCATTGTTTCGATGGAACGCTCATCAAAGCGAAGCTTTGCGTAGGTCTGATCCTTATCGTTAACAAGAACTAGATCAGCAATGGCCTCACCTGCAAGTTCAGTGACAGCGGTGAGTTCGCCTGCAACATCGAGCTCAACGCTCTTGCGACGTGTAAGTGTGCTGCCCTTGATATCGAACAAACCAACAAAGAGTCGGTGTGGACGAAGTTCTTTTGAGCCCACTGGCATCGTTGGAACGCTCTGCTTTACTGAGATTGACTTGTACTTATCGCCATCGAGCTCGATAACTGGTGTGAGCGTATTTACACCGGCTGTACGAAGCCATGTTGAAACCCATGGTGTCAGGTCGCGACCTGATGCAGCTTCGAGCTGATCGATGAGGTCCTTCAGCGTTGTGTTTCCAAATGCATGCTTTGCAAAGTAGAGGCGAAGACCCTTGATGAAGTTATCGCGACCAACGTGTGCAACGAGCTGCTGTAGAACAGATGCACCCTTTGCATAAGAGATTCCATCGAAGTTGGTACGGACTGCATCAAGATCTTCCATCGCTACAGCAATTGGGTGGGTAGTAGTCATCTGATCGACACGGTATGCCCAGTTCTTACGTAGTGAGTTGAATTCGGTCCACGCATGCTTGTACTTAGTTGATTCACTTACGGATTGATAAGAAGCCCATTCAGCAAATGATTCATTGAGCCAGAGGTCTTCCCACCACTTCATTGTTACCAAATCACCAAACCACATATGCGCCATCTCGTGGTGGATTGTTGTTGCACGACCGACGTAATTCTTCTCAGTTACCTTGCTTCGGAATATGAGAACATCTTCGTGGAAAGTTACGCAGCCAACGTTCTCCATGGCGCCCCAGTTGTATTCAGCAACTGCGATCTGGTCGTACTTTCCAAATGGATAGGCAAGACCGAAAGTCTTCTCAAAGTAGGCAAAACCTTGCTTTGTTACCTCAAAGATATTTTCAGCATCAACATGCTTGAAGAAGGATTTACGGGCGTAGATTCCTAGTGGAATTGTCTTCTCGCCCTTGTATTCATCATGAACAGATGTGTACGGTCCAGCCACGATTGCGGTTACATAGGTGGCAATTACCTGCGACTCAGCAAACTGAAGGAATTTACGATCTCCATCGAGCTCCTTCTGAGATTCGATTGCGTAGTTAGAGATAACTTCCCAGTGCTTTGGAGTAATGGTGCTAATTGTGAATGTTGCCTTCTGATCTGGTTGATCGAAGCATGCGTACATACGACGCGCATCGCCAGTTTCGAACTGTGTATAGAGGTAGACCTCGTTATCAGCTGGATCTACAAATCGGTGAAGCCCTTCACCTGAATTTGAGTAGACGCCATCATGTTGGATCTCAAGAACGTTATCTGCAGCTATTGCTGGCAAGAAGATAGTCTCGCCATCAAACTTTGGGTCGAAATCCTGACCATTGAGTT
Source organism: Candidatus Nanopelagicaceae bacterium (assembly GCA_965268015.1). Taxonomy (GTDB): domain Bacteria; phylum Actinomycetota; class Actinomycetes; order Nanopelagicales; family Nanopelagicaceae; genus Planktophila. The sequence continues at coordinate 913,330 of OZ254154.1, read as the reverse complement.
TTGCACTAAGTACCTGCTTACCGACACAGTCGATGTATGTAGTCGCCCCAGGCTTGAGCCCTGCAAACTTCACAGTTGTCTTTACTCGGAATGTCTCTGCGCCTGTTGTCAGATCGAGATCGATTGAATAGCTAGAAACCTTCAGAATTTCAGAACGTTCCGCTGCTTCAACTTGCTTGATATTTGTACCTGGCACGATTACTCCTTATAGATCATCACTGAATTGGGCCGTATTAGTTTGGGCTTGATTGGGATATCCAACCACCAAGTTAGGATTAGCGCATGGAGCAAGACTCAATCCGAAGCTATCGCCTGCGTGGATCTCGAATCACCAAGCCACAGCAATCGGCCCTGGACAAGTACTGGGGGCGATATGGCTTTGAATATCAGGGCTCACCCCTCGACTTGGCAAAAGTCTTTCCCAATCCAAATCCCATTATTCTTGAAATTGGCTTCGGAATGGGCGAGGCAACAGCCCTCATCGGTCGCGATTTTCCAGAGACCAACTTTTTGGCAATCGAAGTTCACAAACCTGGAATCGGAAAACTGATGGCTCGTATCGAAGAGTTAGAGCTAACAAATATTCGCATCATCTCTGGCGATGCCCATCCAATATTGCGGACGATGATCGAAGATGAATCAGTAGACGGCGTACATCTATTCTTCCCAGATCCTTGGCCGAAGAAATCTCATAACAAGCGCAGGATTATTAATAACCCATTCTTGGAACTCATCTCCAGCAAGTTAAAGCCAGGTGGGTTCTTTCACATTGCGACAGATTGGTTGCCGTATGCCGAATACATCCAAGAAGTATTCGCTCCAAGCACGCTGTTTTCTGGGGGAGTCGTTGAGCGCCCTGAATGGCGACCAGTTACTCGTTTTGAGGGGCAGGGAATTAGTAAGGAACACCAGGTAACAGATATGAGATATATAAAGCGTTAGTTAAATTTCGCCAGTAACTTCAAAGCGAGAGACTTTGTCTATACGTCGCATGTGGCGCTCATCGTTTGAAAATGGGGTTGCGATGAAGGTGTCAATTAACTGTTTAACAAAATCAGCTTCGTGCATGCGTCCACCAACGGCAATGACATTTGCATTGTTATGTTCACGAGCAAGTTTTGCTGTTTCGATACTCCAGACGAGTGCGGCGCGAATACCTTTGACCTTATTTGCCGCCATTTGTTCGCCATTTCCAGAGCCGCCTAGGACGATTCCAAGTGCAGTTGGATCCTTTGAAACTGCTTGGGCACATGGAATACAAAAGTCGGGGTAATCATCTACTGCGTCATATTCATAAGGCCCGTGATCTGTTACATCGTGGCCATTCATCACCAAGTGAGTAATGAGCTCGTTCTTGAAATCAAGCCCTGCATGATCGCTGCCGATGTGAATGCGCATGGTTAATGGTAGCGAAAAGCCCGCCACACTCTTTCGAATGTGACGGGCTTTCTCGAGGAGGCTTTTGTAACGTGTACTTCTTTATGCTGCTGATGCACCTGGAATTGTCAGAGTTGGAGCTCCTGACTTTCCTGGCTTTGTACCCATAGGTCCATGCCCGCGACCTTTGTCACCCTTTCCACCCATCGGACCTTTTGGACCCATGGCTGGACGAGATGAATTCACTTGTGTTGTAACGCGCTCTGTAAGTTTTGCCTTGAGATCAGTTGCTTGAGCAGCAGTTAGCTTTCCAGCAGTAACCGCAGCATCGAGGCGCTTAGTTTCATCAGCTACAAGAGCTGCGATAAGAGCATCCTTCTTTGCACCTGCGATTGCTGCAAGAGTTTCTCCAGCAGCTAAGCGAGTCTTAATAGTTTCTGCATCAATTCCTAGAGTGGAAGCAATGAGTGCAAGATGCGCTTCACGATCAGGGCCCATGGCTGGCTTTGCAACACGTGCTGCTGCAAGAGCGGCAGAGATTGCATCAGCTTGTGACTGCGTAATTGTTCCCTTTGCAACTAGCCCTGCAAGAATCGAAGCTACTTCTGACTGTGCGCCTTTGGCGAAGTTGCCAACGTTTGCGGACTTAGATACTGAAACTCGAGTGCTCTTTGATGACTTTGATGAAGCTGTAGCTACACCTGTCGTGAGGGCTGAGAGCGCAACCGTTGTAATAACGATCGCAGCCACCTTCTTCTTTGTTGACATATATATGTCTCCTGTCGATTGCCGTGAATCAATAACCCTTGTCATCGATGAGGTAAATAAACCAGCGAATACTCAGAAAGGTATCTCTAAAGTCTGTGGGCAGTTTGTGAATATCTGTAGTTTCTATAGGACAGCCCACGCACCAACCCCGTCCAGAGTGAGAAAAAGATGGGGGATTGCCCGATTTCCCTAGCCGAGCTGTGGCCTCAAACTCGGTTACATATCAACCCTTTGGAGGTAACCAGTGCGCACCAACCGTTTATCTATCCTTTTAGCTATTGCACTTTTTGCGACGTCGTCTTCCATGATTCCATCAGAAGCGGCGGGAAGATCAGCTGGATCAATACCGAACACAATACTGAACGGAAAAGGTTCGCCAAAGAGTTCACTTGGCATCAACGGAGATTTCTACATTGATATTCGAAGCCTTCTAATTTTCGGCCCAAAGGCAAATGGGAAGTGGCCAGCGCCTCAAAATTTGCAGGGCCCAACTGGTGCAACAGGAATTAACGGAGTCGATGGAGTAAATGGAAGCGACGGAAAAAGTATTGCAAATGCATCGAACTCAGTTGGCCCTGCAGGTCCCGCGGGTCCTGCCGGCCCAGCTGGTCCTGCAGGTGCAGTTGGTCCTGCGGGTCCTTCCGGATCAGGAGGCGGGAGTACAGGTCCTGCTGGCGCGACAGGCGCACAAGGTCCGCAAGGTATTCAAGGTGCAAAAGGTGAAACAGGAACAGTTGGAATGCAAGGTGAAACTGGAACTGTTGGTGCGCGAGGTCCATCCGGAGTAATCAAATTAATAAACGGTTCTATGACATTCCCAGGCGATATAGCGGGATCAATTAACTCAGCACAAGTCGCATCCATAAATGGTTTCAAAGCCGGAAAGTCTTATGTGCTTCGAGTAAAGATAATTGCTACAAAGCCTTCAAGCTTGCAAGACCCAGAACCATCTGCAATTTCATTAACCGTTTCTGGAATATCAGGAGTACCAGAAGTGATCACTCAGTATTCGATAACGAGAGGCCTGGTTTACCGTGATAGTAGATTGGCGTTTGAGCAAGCAATTGATGCAGACATCTCTTTGAACGGATTAGGTGTAAATACAGACTACGGAGCCTCGTTCACTGTGACAGCGGGGGAGACTGCGGGAGCAGTTCGGCTCACCGCAACATTCATGGCGATGGAAGTCGGTTCGGTTTCTTCAACGTTCTAATACTGGAGCGGGTGACCGGGATCGAACCGGCATGGCCAGCTTGGAAGGCTGGGGCTCTACCATTGAGCTACACCCGCGAGTGGTGCGGAGGCTGAGCGTACAGGGTGTGTAACCGAGAGTAAAAAATTACTCTAGACTCCGTGATTGCGCCTCGGGGCGTAGCGTAGTGGCTAGCGCGCCTGCTTTGGGAGCAGGAGATCGGGAGTTCGAATCTCCCCGCCCCGACCAGATTCACTTCAGTATTTTCAAGCTGCACCAACCAATTAGGAGCAATTCGTGAAGAGCACCGTCGAGACACTTTCCCCAACTCGCGTTCGTCTAACAATCGATGTTCCATTTGCAGAGCTCGGATCATTTATCGATGCTGCATATAAGAAGGTTGCATCGCAAGTAAACATCCCAGGTTTCCGTAAGGGCAAAGTTCCTAATGCAATGATCGATCAGCGCGTTGGACGCGGAACTGTTTTGGACGAGGCAATCAACGGAGCGATCCAAGAGAACTACGTCGCAGCAGCTCGCGAACACAGCATCCTCGTAGTAGGTCGCCCAACTGTTGAAGTCAAAGAATTCGTTGATAACGAGAAGCTCGCATTTACAGTTGAAGTAAATGTTCGTCCAGAAGTTAACCTCCCAGATTTCTCAAAGCTCTCAGTCACAGTTGATGACGTTACCGTCACCGATAAAGATCTTGATGAGCAGGTAGATGAACTCCGCACTCGCTTTGGAACACTTAACCCAGTAGAGCGTGCGGCAAAGGATGGCGACTTCGTCACTATCGATCTCACAGCACGCATTGATGGTGCTGAAGTGGATGGCGGCAAGGCAAATGAGATTTCTTACGAAGTCGGTTCAGATCGCATGATCGAAGGACTCGACGACGCACTCGTTGGCATGAACGTTGGCGAGACAAAGACATTTACTACTCAGCTTGTAGGCCAGAAGGATGGCGAGACAGGCGATGTAGAGATTGTTGTTAAGGCTGTTAAAGAGCGCGAGCTCCCACCGGTTGATGATGCTTTTGCAAAGCTTGCTTCTGAATTCGATACCGTTGCAGAACTTCGCGCCGATATGTCAGAGCGCCTCACACGTCTTAAGAAGATGGAACAAGGTGCACAGGCACGCGATCTTCTCCTGGAGAAGCTCCTTGCAGATCTCGACATTCCAGTTCCAGATGACATCGTTCTCGATGAAGTTAACGACCACCTCGAAGGTGAAGGTCGTATGGAAGATGCAGAACATCGTGCAGAAGTTGATGCACAAGTTCGTTCTTCAATTAAGTCAGATTTCCTTCTCGATGCAATCGTTAAGACAGAAGATGTTCAGGTTTCAGAGATTGAACTCACTGAATACCTCATCCGTATGTCACAGCGTTACGGAATGGGACCAGAGCAATTCGCTCAGGAACTTCAGAAGGCTGGACAGATTAGCCAGGTAGTTGCCGAAGTAACTCGCGCAAAGGCCCTTGCTTCAGTCCTAGGTCGAATCACTGTTGTCGATAAGTCTGGCAACACAGTTGACCTCGAGGCGCTTCGTCCAGAAGCACCTGCCGTTCCATCTGCTGACGCTTAAATATTCTTAAACCAGCTGCATAAATGCAGCCCCTCCCTTCGGTCTATATAGAGATGTAGCTTCACTCTAGATACGAAACCGAGGCCGATATGCGCACCAAGTTAATCGCAGTCATGACTGTCCTAGCTCTTGCCTTTTCTCAATTCTCTTTCGGGGCGACAGCGGCAGACTTCATAGATGAGCAAGTTTATGAACTTCCGATGCCATCACAAGAGGCCGGATATCTGGGTGCCTACGTAGATGATGCCAACACATTTAGATTTAGTTCTTTTCTCATAGCAAACGACGATGCTGGAATTAAGAATGGCGCCGGATACCCTTGCTATGAATTTTCATCAGCGGAATGCGCTAAATATCCCCGCTTCACATATAACGCATTTCTACCACCATGTTCCTTAACTATTCTCGATGATTGCATTTCTTCTATCACTGCAATTAAGGCCGATGGAACAGTTATTCCCGGTACCTTGAAAGGATCTAAGCCCGATCTTGCGACTCCCGCCTTTAAGGGAGATCCAAATTTCAATATGCCGGATGGTTGGTTCCCAACAAGATGGGCCTTTGATGGAATCAAGCACAAAGGCGGGGAAGACTTCTTGCTTAGAGCATCTATTTTCTCTTTTCAGAATCGTCGCTCGCAGGGTTTCATTACGCCACAACTTCGTGTTGTAGTAAATGCTGTTTCATTTTCTCCCAGCAGGTTCGATGGGCAATGGTCTAAAGAAACGAATTTTGTAGACCCAACAACAGGAATTATGGGAGCAGGTGGTGCAAGCCATGGTGGAAAAGAATGTTGGTACCTGTTTATCCGCGAGTGTGCGATTCCTTGGACTCTTCCATCAGATGTTCGATTCAAAGTGGAACTAAAGACACGGACAAAGGTGAGCGGCTGGGTCAATGGACGTCTTTCAAATCCAAATATCAGCGTGACACCAAATGGAAATGGACAGGCATTTTCTATCGAAGCGGGCCCGATGTCCGTCCCGGTATTTGCAATGTGGAAGAAATTCTCTGAATTCCCTAAAGAATTTCAAGATCAGATTACGGCACAGGGTGGAAAGGCGGGCTCTATCACTTTTCCACAAAACTTTAGAACGGTTTATTCAGGTTCTGGCCCGGAACCCTTCGATAAGATTTCAGCAAATCATTGGCTGAATAATTATGACTCAACCGATTTTAATGAATTCCTTACCTATCTGAAGTACTCCGACGATAAATCAATTGCGACCAAGAATCTTTGGCACTTTGAATCTAATCGACTCTACTTCCAAGAGGGAGATCAAAATCTAAATGCATGCAGTCTCTACCAAACCGGCATTTCTGGGTTTGTCTCAACCAACTCCACGATGTTTATGGCGACGCCACCAAAATTTAATACAGCGACACAAACCTTGGATTACCAGGTAGCTGCACCTCACTATGACCGAAACGGCAATGAGAACATTGGTCGATACAACCTCGTGATTGACTCGAAGGTCGCGCGATGTCTATACAAGTTCTCGAACGCCCCAATCCAAGCTTCGGTATCTATCGTTAACTCAGATGGAACTTCGCAAGTTTCTACTTCGACAATAACTGAGAAAGATGGATGGCTTTACTTGTCAGTGAATGGATACACCTACTCGGCTCCAACTCTCAAGATCAAGCTTTCTCAAGAAGCTTCCAAATCGAGTGCTCTGCCGCCTGTAATGGTCAATCCATTGAAGGCGAAGAACATCTCCGTCTCACTCGGTCAAAGCGTGGTCCTTCAAGTCCCAAAGCCTTCACAACTATCAGTCAAAGTTTCTAATACATCCATCTCGAGATTTATCGTGGGCGGATCGAAGGGCAGCTATGAAGCCAATCCAGGACTTCAACTTCTCCGCAAAGGAAAGACAAACCTTGTCTTTACCTATGCTGGCAAGACTTATCGAGTGAGTCTGACCGTTAAATAGCTGGGTTCGTCTTTAGCCGTAAGCGAACATCTGCCTTTTGCCACCTTTTCCGACCAATTTGGGAAGCATTTTGCGCCCCAGATTGTTAAGGTCAATACAGGGCAAATCACTTGCCGGTTCTTTAATGGATCTATCGGAAGGATGAAACGTGGATTTTAGTAACCCACAGGGAAGCGAGATTGTTTCCCGTTCAGCTGGCTCAGAACTTATGGGGCTTGGTGATCAGATTTACAGCCGTTTGCTCCGCGAACGCATCATCTTTCTAGCAGGTGAAGTACGCGACGAGATGGCTAATGCAATCTGCGCGCAGATGCTTCTGCTCTCTGCTGAAGATCCAGAGAAGGATATTTATCTTTACATCAACTCACCTGGCGGTTCTGTAACTGCAGGTATGGCTATCTACGACACTATGCATTACATCAAGAACGATGTTGCAACTGTTGCAATGGGTATGGCTGCATCAATGGGTCAGTTCCTGCTTACAGCTGGTGCTCCAGGTAAGCGTTATGCAACACCACATGCTCGTATCTTGATGCACCAACCACTTGGTGGCATCGGCGGTACTGCTACAGATATTCGTATCCAGGCAGAGCAGATGGCAATCACAAAGCAGACTATGTCAGAGCTCAATGCAAAGCACACAGGTCAGCCGCTTGAAAAGATTATTGCTGATTCAGATCGCGACAACTGGTTCAACGCCAAGGATGCGCTCGACTACGGATTTATCGATCACATCGCAACAAATGATGGCCAAATCGCGGGAGGTAAGAGGTAATGAAGCACATTCAGGAAATTACAAACCGCTACGTTCTTCCAACAATCGAAGAGAAGACAGCATACGGATACAAGCGCCTTGATCCATATACAAAGTTATTTGAAGAGCGCATCATCTTCCTTGGCCAGCCAATTGATGACACCGTTGCAAACGATGTTATGGCTCAGCTTCTGACTCTTGAGTCGATGGATCCAGATCGCGATATCTCGATCTACATCAACTCACCGGGTGGATCATTTACTGCCCTCACAGCAATTTATGACACGATGCAATTCGTTCGCCCAGACATCACAACTATCTGTCTTGGTCAGGCTGCATCAGCGGCTGCGATCATTCTTGCGGGTGGAACAAAGGGCAAGCGTTACGGCCTCGAGCATTCACGCATCCTCATCCACCAGCCTTCCTCTGAAGGTGGCGGACAAGCATCCGATATTGAAATCCAAGCACGCGAAATCATGCGTATGCGTGGCCTTCTCGAAACAATGCTTGCAAAGCACTCAAATAAGAGCGTTGAAGAGATTGAGAAAGATATCGAGCGCGACAAGATTCTTACAGCTGCAGAAGCAGTTGAATACGGAATTATCGATAAGGTTATGTCTTCACGAAAGGCAAAGCCTTCCGCGTAAGTCATCTTTACTAAAGGAGCGTCGGTTACGAAATGTTGAAGAAATATTTCGAACCCGGCGCTCTTTTTTCATATAAGGCTTATCGCAATCTCTGGATATCTTCCTTCATCACTGTGATTGCAATGTCTGCCTTTCCCATCGCTGTCGCGGTAACTGTGCTTGACGCTGGTGGAAGTGCGACAACTCTCGGTCTCATCATGGGCGTGCGCGTCCTCTCTGGTGTACTTCTTTCTCCAATTGGAGGAGTGTGGGCAGATCGACTTCCACGCAAGACTGTTCTCATCATTGCCGATGGCTTTAGAGCGATTATGGGATCTGTGGTTGTCTTCTTCAACCCATCGACAATTTCGCTTTGGATACTCGGCTTCATCGTTGTCATGATGGGCGTTTCAGATGCATTTGGGTCACCAGCTGCTCAAGCGATCGTTCCTAGTTTGATTCCTGATCACTTATTGCCGGCAGGCAATGTTGCTCGCGGAATTGCCGTTAGAACGGCAACTATTGCAGGCCCTGGAATTGCTGGTGTCATCGTTGTTTCGCTAGGTACTCACGCCACGTATATAGCAACATCAGTATTCTTCTTAATCGGAACTGTGGTTCTCTTTAGCATCAATGAGGGACCGATTAAGGTCGCTGAAGGCGAACCAAATAAGTTCTTCCATGATCTTAAGGATGGACTTCGAATAGTCTGGATGTACAAGTGGATTGCTGCAATGATCATCATGGCCTCATTCCAGTTGATGATGGTTGTGGCAACAGAGAATGTGATGCTGCCCGTTATTACAAAGCGAGAATTCGGAACAGCCTCTGTCTTTGCAACTGCTGCCGCTCTCTTTAGTTTGGGCGGTGCAATTTCTGCAATCCTTTCAATTCGATCTAAGACAAAAAGACCAGGACTTGTCTCTGTAACGGTGTGGGGGCTCTTTGTATTTGCGCCACTCGTGCTTGCCTTCCCTGCGACCAAGGAGATGATTTTCCTCGCCTACTTCATTGCGGGATTCTCAGTTGGACCATGGGAAGCTTTCTGGACTACACAGGTGCAGCGCGAAGTTCCAACGGAATATCAGGGGCGCGTATTCAGCATCGATTACATGGGATCAGTCGGATTACTTCCACTAGGAATGGCTCTAGCCGGCCCAATGACATCATGGGTGGGGGAGCGTCCATTCCTGATTGGTGTTTCCATCTTCCACTTAGCTATCTGCGCAGTTACCTTGTTGGTTCCAGGTGCAATCGAGATGAAGGCTCCACAGAAAAAGGATTCCTCTGACGGCGAACAACAGAAAGCCTGATTCAGCCCTCTAAATCGAGCGTTAAAAACTATTATTTGCATCATGTCCACACGTATTGGCGAAGCTAACGACCTTCTCAAATGTTCTTTCTGCGGAAAGACTCAGAAGCAGGTCAAGAAACTTATTGCAGGACCTGGCGTTTATATCTGCGATGAGTGCATCGAGCTCTGTAACGAGATCATCGTTGAAGAACTCTCGGAAGCTACTTCACTTGGACTTTCAGAACTACCAAAGCCACAGGCAATCTTTGAATTTCTTGATCAATATGTAATCGGACAAGACCGCGCAAAGAAGTCACTCTCAGTTGCGGTCTACAACCATTACAAGCGAGTGCAGTCTGGTGACTCCCGTAGCGAAGATGGAATCGAATTAGCCAAGTCAAATATTCTCCTTCTAGGCCCAACAGGTTGCGGTAAAACTCTGATGGCGCAGACTCTTGCTCGCATGCTCAATGTTCCTTTTGCAATTGCCGATGCAACTGCGCTTACCGAAGCAGGCTATGTAGGAGAAGATGTTGAGAACATTCTTCTTAAGCTTTTGCAGGCTGCAGATTACGATGTCAAAAAAGCTGAAACTGGAATTATCTATATTGATGAAATTGATAAGGTTGCTCGTAAGTCTGAGAATCCATCAATTACTCGCGATGTATCTGGTGAGGGCGTGCAGCAAGCACTTCTCAAGATTCTCGAAGGAACAGTTGCATCAGTTCCACCACAAGGTGGCCGTAAGCACCCTCATCAAGAATTTATTCAGATTGATACAACCAACGTTCTCTTTATCGTAGGCGGAGCCTTTGCTGGCCTCGATAAGATCATCGAATCACGCAGTGGTTCAGCAGGAGTTGGTTTTGGTGCAGAACTTCAGACGGCAGAAGATAAGAACCGTCGCGACATATTCGCAGATGTCATGCCTGAAGATCTCTTGAAGTTTGGAATGATTCCAGAGTTCATCGGCCGCCTTCCAGTACTTACAAGCGTTGAAAATCTTGATAAGCCTGCATTGATGCAGATCCTTACCGAGCCGAAGAACGCACTTGTTAAGCAGTATCAGAAGCTCTTCAACCTCGATGATGTAGAACTTGAATTTGCAGATGATGCACTCGATGCAATTGCAGATCTCGCTCTTGCTCGCGGAACAGGTGCTCGCGGACTTCGCGCAATCATGGAGTCAGCACTTCTTGGAGTCATGTACGACGTTCCAAGCCGTACAGATGTTGCCAAGGTCATCATTGAAAAGGCATGCATCGAATCAAACGCTGCTCCAACCCTGATTCCACGCACGGGAGATATTCCAAAGCGTTCACGCGCCCCAAAGGCGACTGAGGAAAAAAGCGCTTAATCCTTCAACTAGACTGCGTTCATGACTTCGAATAAGGGCGAGCTGGCTGCTTCATTTACGCCTGCCGATATCGAAGGTCCTCTCTATAAGAAGTGGTTAGATGCCAGTTACTTCACAGCCGATTCTTCATCACAGAAGCCACCATTCACAATCGTTATTCCACCGCCGAATGTAACTGGCAACCTTCATATTGGTCACGCACTTGATCAAACACTCCAGGATTGCTTAACGCGCATGAAGCGCATGCAGGGCTTTGAAGCGCTCTGGCTTCCAGGAATGGACCATGCAGGAATTGCGACACAGAACGTTGTCGAGAAGCAGTTGGCAGCAAAAGGATTAACTCGCCATGACTTAGGTCGTGAAGAGTTTGTAAAGAAGGTCTGGGAGTGGAAGGCCGAGTCAGGTGGCCAGATTCTTGGACAGATGAAACGTCTTGGAGATTCTGTCGACTGGTCGCGCGAAGCGTTCACAATGGATGAGAATCTTTCTCAAGCTGTACTAACTATCTTTAAGAAGCTTTTCGATCAGGGCCTGATCTATCGTGCAGAGCGCATTATCAATTGGTGCCCTCGATGCCTGACAGCTCTTTCAGATATTGAAGTAGAGCATCATGATGATGCAGGCGAATTTGTCTCTGTGCGATACGGCGAAGGCGAACAGAGCATCGTTGTTGCTACAACTCGTCCAGAAACGATGATGGGCGATGGCGCTGTTGCGGTTCACCCAGATGATCCGCGCTACAAGCACATGATTGGCACAGAAGTACTTCTACCTCTAGTTAATCGCATGATTCCAATCATTGCCGATGAATTAGTAGATCCAGATTTCGGAACTGGCGCCGTAAAGGTCACTGCGGCACACGATCCAAATGACTTTGAAATGGGGATGCGCCATAACGTTCCATTTGTAGTCATTATGAACGAGCACGGAGTCATGGATGGCACCGGAACAGAGTTTGATGGCATGGATCGTTTCGATGCACGTGTTGCAGTAGTTGCAAAGCTGAAAGAGATGGGTCGCGTTGTTGAAGAAAAGCGCCCATACATTCACGCAGTTGGCCATTGTTCACGTTGCGATACAACGGTAGAGCCACGACTTTCTAAGCAGTGGTTTGTGAAAGTTGAAACTCTAGCCAAGGCTGCAGGAGATGCAGTTCGTGATGGACGTGTAAAGGTTGAACCAGCAGAACTAGCACCGCGTTATTTTGATTGGGTCGATAATCTCAACGACTGGTGTATTTCGCGCCAGTTGTGGTGGGGACATCGAATTCCTGTTTGGTATGGACCTAACGGTGAAGTTGTTGTCGTTGGTCCAGGAGAAAGCGCACCATCTGGATATACACAAGATCCTGATGTTCTCGATACATGGTTCTCATCTGCTCTTTGGCCGTTCTCAACACTTGGTTGGCCAAATGAGACAGCTGATGTCAAGAAGTTCTATCCAACAAGCGTTCTCGTAACCGGTTATGACATCTTGTTCTTCTGGGTAGCGCGCATGATGATGTTTGGACTCTTTGCTATGGATGGCGTTGCTCCATTCCACACAATAGTTTTGCATGGCTTGGTGCGAGATCAATTCGGCAAGAAGATGTCAAAATCTCGCGGCAATGTTGTCGATCCTCTTGAATTTATCGATAAGTACGGAGCAGACGCTCTTCGCTTCACCCTGGCTCGTGGATCAAATCCAGGAAAAGATCAGGCGCTTGCAGAAGATTGGATTGCGGGTTCACGTAACTTTGCTACCAAGCTCTGGAATGCAACGCGCTTTGCCATGATGAATGGCGCAACCGTCGAGGGCCCACTTCCAGACGTTGATTCACTCTCGGCTATCGATAAGTGGATTCTCTCTCGATTGAGCGAGACAACTTCTGAATTTACTAACCTCATCGAGTCTTACGAATTTGCTCGTGCAAGCGAAGTCATTTATCACTTTGCGTGGGATGACCTCTGCGATTGGTACCTCGAACTTTCTAAGCAAACTTTTGCCTCAGGCAACGCAGTAGCCTCACAGCGAGTTCTTGGCCATGTACTTGATTCACTTTTCCGCTTGCTTCACCCAGTGATGCCATTTATCACCGAAGAGCTCTGGGTAACGTTAACTGGGGGAGAAACCCTCGTTACAGCGCAATGGCCAACAGCAGATGCCTCTCATGTCGATAAGAAGTCAGAGAAAATAGTTACAGAATTACAGAAGGTCATTACAGAAGTACGCCGCTTCCGAAATGATCAAGGCGTAAAGCCAAGTCAGAAGATTCCTGCTCGTTTCATTGCACCTGCCGATGTCACTGAGTATGCAGGTGCAATGGCCTTTCTCTTAAAGCTCGAACTTACAGATTTCACTCCGAGCGCCTCAGTTGAGATTGGGTCTATCAAAGTTGAACTAGATATGTCAGGGGCTGTAGATGTTGTGGCAGAACGTGCTCGCCTTGAGAAAGATCTCGCAACAGCTCAGAAGGATTTGAAGACAGCTGAAGTAAAGCTTGGCAATGAAGGATTTATGGCAAAGGCACCAGCCAATGTCGTAACAGAAATCAAAGAACGTCTAGCAGTAACCACAAGCGATATCGAACGAATTACTGCGCAACTTGCAGCGCTCAAGTAAATGACAAACGTTACCCCTGAAGATCAGGCCCGCATCGATGCTATCGAGCAAGCGTTACTTGCACGTTGGCCAGAGAACAGAATCGCACCAACGCTAGAGCGAATTGCAGCCCTGGTAGATATTTTGGGTTCTCCTCAACTTACCTATCCAACAATTCACGTTGGTGGCACAAACGGCAAGACCACAACTGCTCGAATGATTGATTCACTTCTCTTTGAAATGGGTCTTCGAACAGGACGTTTTACTAGCCCACACCTAGAGTCTTACCGCGAGAGAATCGCTATCAATGGACAACCTATAGATCCTAAAGAATTGATCTTCTCCTTCAACGACATCTCTGCCTATCTAGATCTCATGGATACCAAGTTTGATAACCCGATCTCTTTCTTCGAAGCAATTACTGCATTGGCATTTGCGGCATTTGCAGAGCATCCAATTGATGTTGGTGTTATTGAAGTTGGTATGGGCGGAGAATGGGATGCAACCAATGTCATCAATGCAGATGTTTCGGTAATCATGCCGATTGGCCTTGATCACACCGAATACTTGGGCGAAACTCTCACTGAAATTGCCAAGACAAAGGCTGGAATCATTAAAGAAGGTGGGTTCGTAGTCCTTGCACAGCAAGAGACCGAGGCTGCGGTGGAACTCATGAAACGGGCTGCCGAGGTTGGTGCAGAAGTTGCACGTGAAGGCGTTGAGTACGCCGTGGCTTCGCGCTCACTGGCAGTAGGCGGGCAACTCATCACCGTCGCAGGTAGTAAAGAAGTGTATGAAGATTTATTCATTCCTCTTCATGGAAAACACCAAGCATCAAATGCAGCAGCTGCAGTAATCGCCGTAGAAGCATTCTTCGGCGACCAAGCGCTCGATATCGATGCAGTGCGAGCAGGATTTGCCAACGTCACTTCACCCGGACGTTGCGAGGTAGTTCACCGCGATCCAACAATCATCCTTGATGCAGCGCATAATCCTCATGGAGCAGCAGCGATTGCAGAAACTATTCAGAGCGAATTCACATTTGATGAAGTAATCGGAATTTTTGCTCCTATGGGGGATAAGGATGTCCGAGGAATCCTCGAGAACCTCGAAAAGGTAATGGACTCCATTATCGTCACTCGTAATTCAAGTGATCGTGCGATGGATATCTCAGCACTTGAGGCACTCACTGCACAGATATTCGGAAGTGATCGCACCTTCAGCACCCCGACGCTTCCAGAAGCGCTTGAAAAAGCAATCAAGGATTCTGTTCGGCCTCTCAGCGAAGACACAATTGGAATCCTGGTTACAGGATCTGTTGTCACTGTTGGTGAATCGAGAACATACTTGCGTAAGAAGTTCACGAAAGAGGAGAATCAATGAGAGTTCTTGGATCTTCAGTACTAGTGATGGAATTCTTAGTAATGTGCTTTGCAATGTTGCTTGCTAAAGATAATCACGAACCTTCAACAATTATTGCTGGTGGGATTATTGCAATCCTCCTCCTGCTCACCCCTGGCCTTCTTAAGAAGCGTTCAGGTTGGATTCTGGGGTCGGCCCTTCAATTTTTCCTGATCGGCTATGCGGTTGTGGTCCCCTCTATGGCCATCGTTGGGCTGATTTTTGGAGCTCTTTGGATTGCAGCCATAGTGGTGGGACGCAAGGGTGAGGCTGCCCGCGCCAAGCTGATGGCGACGCGCACCCCCAACGCCTAATAGACTGACCAGGTGAGCACAGAAAAGACACTCGTCCTTGTAAAGCCTGATGGCGTTGCACGTGGTCTCGTCGGTGAAGTAATCGGTCGCATCGAAGCAAAGGGATATAAAGTCACAGCCCTTCGTATGTTGCAGGCAGATCGCGCGCTACTCGAGAAGCACTATGCAGAACACCAAGGCAAGCCATTCTTTGAACCACTCGTTGAGTTCATGTTGTCTGGTCCAATCGTCGCTCTCGTCGCCGAAGGAAATCGCGTCATTGAAGGATTCCGTTCACTCGCAGGGGTTACCGATCCAACTGTTGCCGCTCCAGGAACAATTCGTGGCGATCTAGCACGCGATCAAGGAACAAAGGTTGTCCAAAATATTGTCCACGGTTCAGATTCACCCGAATCTGCAGCTCGTGAAATCTCGATTTTCTTTGAGGGGAAATAAATGTCTAACAGAATGTCATTCATCGGCCGCGATATGGCTGTCGATCTAGGAACTGCTAACACTCTCGTATATGTACGCGGTCGCGGCATCGTTCTCAATGAGCCATCTGTTGTGGCAATCAACCAAGACACTGGTGGAATTCTCGCTGTTGGACTTGAAGCGAAGAAGATGATTGGTCGTACACCAGGAAACATCGTTGCAATTCGTCCACTCAAGGATGGTGTGATCGCTGACTTCGATACAACAGAGCGCATGCTTCGTTACTTTATTCAGAAAGTTCACCGCCGTAGCTTCCTTGCTAAGCCACGTATCGTAGTTTGTGTTCCATCAGGTATCACAGGTGTAGAACAGCGCGCTGTTAAGGATGCAGGTTATGCAGCCGGTGCGCGCAAGGTTTACATCATCGAAGAGCCAATGGCTGCTGCGATTGGTGCCGGTCTTCCAATTCACGAGCCAACAGGAAACATGGTTGTTGATATCGGTGGCGGTACAACTGAAGTTGCTGTTATCTCACTCGGAGGAATCGTTACAGCTCTCTCAATCCGCGTAGGTGGAGATGAGCTCGATCAATCAATTATTAGCTGGGCAAAGCGCGAGTACTCACTTCTTCTCGGAGAGCGCACAGCGGAAGAAATCAAGATGGCAATCGGATCTGCATTCCCACTCCAGGGTGAGAATGATGCAGAAATTCGTGGACGCGATCTTGCAACAGGTCTTCCAAAGACAATCGTTGTTACTGCAGCTGAGATTCGCAAAGCTCTTGAAGAGCCAGTAAATGCGATTATCAATGCAGTAAAGGGAACTCTCGATAAGTGCCCACCAGAACTCGCTTCAGATCTCATGGATCGTGGAATTGTTCTTACAGGTGGTGGAGCGCTCCTTAAGGGTCTTGATGAAAGACTTCGCAAAGAGACCGGTATGCCTATCCACGTAGCTGATCGTCCATTGGATGCAGTCGTTGAAGGTTCCGGAAAGTGCATCGAAGAGTTTGAAGCCCTTGAAAAGGTTTTGATCTCTGAGCCTCGTCGATAGGTAATTAACCAATGCGCTACGGCGGCGACAACCGCGGTCGCCTTCTCATCATCGTTCTGATTGTCACGTCTCTATTTCTTATTACCTTAGATCTACGTGGCGTGAAGTTAATAGATGGCCTGCGCACAGGTACACAGACTGCCCTGACTCCAGTACAGAAGTTTGGTTCTTGGACAGTTTCTCCCTTTAGAGACTTTCTCTCTGACGTAACTCACCTCGGTCGTACAAGAAGCCAGATCAATAAGTTAAAAGATGAGAACGACAAGCTTCGATTGACTCTACAGAACCGCAAGACAGCAGATGCTGAACTCAATCAGCTCAAGAGTATTTTGGATTTAGCTGGAACCGGCGGATATAAGGTCGTCAATGCAAAGGTAATTTCTCAAGGGTCAAGTACCTCGTTCTCGCAGACAATAACTATTGATGCTGGATCAACTTCTGGCATTCAATCAAATATGACCGTCATCTCAGGTTTTGGTCTTGTTGGCATCGTAAAGAAAACTTATAGCGATAGCGCTCTGATCCAGCTCGCATCAGATCCAGAATTTAAAATCGGTGCGCGTATTGCACGATCCCAACAAATTGGAATTCTAGGAGGCCAAGGAACTCGTAAGGGAGTGCTACAGCTTCTGGATAACTCCTCTCGAATTAAGAAGGGCGATGTTCTTCTAGCTAGAGGTAGCGAGAAAGGTCGTCCATTCGTACCGGGAGTTCCTATCGGTTATGTGACATCTGTTGATAATTCACCGGGCGCGGTTACGCCAACTGCAGATGTGAAGTTCTATACAAACTTTTCTACTTTGGGCGTCGTAGCAGTTGTTGTGTCGAATCCTAAGAATGATCCACGTGATGCACTTGTGCCAGCAAAGCCTGCTCCAACTCCATATCCAACCGTGACTATCTACGCCACACCAGAGGCGGTTTCACCTTCTCCGACGGCAACTACTAAGTAAATGATTTCCCGCCGCGTTCTCGTCGCACTTCCAATCTTTCTCTTTATCTACATTCTTCAAGAGGCGTTCGTGGTGCAGATGCGTTTTCCTGCCGGGGGATTCTCGATCATTCTTATCTTTACGCTTATGTGGGCGGCGCTAAGTACACCTGAAATTGGTGCGCTCACTGGCTTTGGCGCAGGTCTCTTAATGGATCTTTCTCAAACTGCTCCCGGACCAATGGGGCAGTGGACCCTAGTGATGATTGCAGTCTGTTATGCCACTGCTTTCTTAGGATATGGCGATGACAACCTGCGAGCCAATCCTTTTAGCTTGGTCTTTCTCGTAGCAGGTGGCGTAGTTGCATCTCAGTTCCTCTTCCTGCTTCTAGGACTCTTACTTGGTCAAGCGATCGGCAGTATCCAACAAGTTCTCTTAATCTTTGCCGGTACCGCATTCTGGAGCGCCATCATTACTCCACTTATTCTTCCCGTTGTATCTGGGATTCATTCCGAAATCTATGGAACGAAGAACCGGATATGAACCAACGCGCGCGTCTTAGCCTGGTTGTAATCCAGATCTTTATCGCTTCCTTAATGTTGGCACTGCTAGGGCGTCTCTTCTATCTTCAAATTGCAGCAGGTCCAACGTATAGAGATGCAGCCCTGAGCATTCAAAGCCGTGACGTCGTAACGCCGGCAAATAGAGGTTTCATTGTTGATAGCTCTGGAGTACCTCTTGCTCTCAACCGAGTTGGTCTTGCCATTACGGTAGATCGTACAAAGATTGATAAGCAGGCCGATAAAGGTGTAGCTGTACTTACAGATGTTGTTGGCTTACTCGGATTAGATTTTGCTGAAATCTGGCAACGCACTCGTCTATGTGGCGAACTCGAAGTAGGTAAACGCGCTGGGTGCTGGACAGGATCTCGATTTCAGCCGATACCAATAACAAAGTCTGCTGATCCTCAATTGGCGCTAAAAATCGTAGAACGATCTGATCGCTATCCCGGTGTGACCGCAACCCCTATCGCAATCCGTAGCTATCCAGGAATACTTGGAGTCAACGCTGCGCACTTACTTGGATATATCGGACCGCTAACCGATGTCGACCTTTCTGGCGCCAATGGTCGCTCATACTTCCGATCAGAATCAATTGGTAAATCAGGTCTAGAAATTCAGTATGACAATTACCTACGCGGTAACCCTGGTATCAAAACTGTTATTGTCGATCGCAAGGAAGCGATTACAAGTACCAGCCAGAATACAAAACCAATCGCTGGCAACTCACTTGTAACAAGTATTGATGTTCGCTTACAGGCAGCAACGGAGGAAGCCCTTGCCGATGCTGTTCGTCGCGCTAAGGGCGCTGGCCGCAAGGCAGATGGTGGCGCTGCAGTTGTGATGGATGTGAAGACCGGTCGCATCTTGGCTCTTGCCTCGCATCCAACTTTTGATCTCAACGCATTTGAACGTGGCTTGAGCACTAAAGAAGCGACAGCTTTATTTAGCGAAGCATCAAATGTTCCAGCGCTCAATCGTGCCTTGCAAGGTCTCTATGCACCCGCCTCAACATTTAAGGCTGTTTCAGTGATTGCTGCAAGTGATGCTGGTTATGACTTATCGGCAAAGTACAACTGTCCTTCTGAATTTCAAGTGGGTACACGTGCTTTCCAAAACTTCGGAAGCGTCGGACAAGGCGTGCTGACTGTTAAACAAGCGATGGCAGTCTCCTGTGACACCATCTGGTACAAAATCGCTTATGACGAATGGGTGCGCGATGGTGGGCTGAAACCTAAATCGAATCCAAATGATTATTTCTTCAAAGCGGCAGCTAGATTTGATATGGGAGAAAAGACTGGGGTAGATCTTCCATCTGAATCAAAGGGACGATTAGCAGATCGCAGATGGCGTACAGCTTGGTATGCACAAAACAAGGATTACTACTGCAACTATAAAGAGCGCACAACGAAGGCGCAGCAAACTCCATTCTTATTGCTTCTCGCCAAAGAGAACTGCCTTGACGGCGACAAGATCCGCGCAGGTGACGCCGTTAACTTCTCGATCGGCCAGGGAGATACCGTCATTTCTCCCATCAAACTTACGCAGATGTATGCGGCAATTGCCAACGGCGGAACAATCTGGCAACCAACCGTTGCTCGCGCCGTAGTCCAAAACAACGGTTCTTTAATCAAGTCGATAGAACCAAAGAAGTTGGGCGATATTGGAGTAAAGCCATCTGTCATCGAACTTCTCCACGATTCTCTCCATGAAGTAACGACATACGGCACTGCTGCATCTGCATTTGCGGGCTTCCCTATTGCTACTGCAGGCAAGACTGGAACTGCACAAGTCTTCGGTAGAAATGCCAATGGCACGCTTAAGGCAGATACAGCGTGGTACGCATCTTTTGCTCCCTATAAGAATCCTCGATATGCCGTTGTCTTGATGGTGAGCCAAGGTGGCTTTGGTGGAGGAACCGCTGCAGTCTCAGTGAGAAAGATTTATGAGGCAATCTTTGGTGTACGTGGTGGAACGGTAAATCCAGAGCTCGCGCTCTTTGAGAATGACATTCCACCGATGAACTTGCCTAGAATCTCACCAATCACAAAACCAAAGGCATCGATTCTTAATCCCAATGCAGGAAAGGCGGGTCAGAAGAAATGAGCACTTTCTTAAACCCACGTCCTTACCGTAGGGGAGCGCGCAAATCTATCTTTGCAGGTTTTGATCCCATACTTACCGGCGCCGTTGCTGCGCTCTTGGTAATTGGAACGCTCTTGGTTTATGCAGCTACTCGCGATTGGTATGCAACCAATGGCCTTGATCCCGAGTACTACTTGAAGCGCCATGTCATCAATATTGCAATCGGCGTTCTCTTAGCATGGGGTACGACTGTTATTGATTACCGATTACTCCGCGCGTACACACCCTTTATCTGGGCTGCCGGTGTTCTTGGCTTAATCTTCGTTTTGATTCCAGGTGTTGGTAGCGAAGTAAATGGCGCCAAGGCCTGGATTCCGCTTCCTGGAGGATTCCAGATTCAACCTGCTGAGATTGCAAAGATTTCCATCATCATCGGAATCTCGATGCTCTTATCTGAGCGAACTCATAACAGCGATGAACCTTCAACATCGGATGTCCTAAAGGCACTTGGTGTTGCAGCGCTACCGATACTTTTGATCCTCGCCCAACCAGATATGGGAACTGTTTTTATTATCAGCGCCTCCGTCGTAACTATCTTGGCAGTCTCTGGCGCACCTACTCGATGGGTTGTTGGCCTGATTCTTCTTGCAGTCATTGGCGGTTTTGTTGCAACTAAGGCCGGCGTCATCAGCGAATACCAAGTAAAGCGCCTGCAATCATTTGTTGACCCCAATGCCGATTCGCAGGGCGCTGGCTACCAGTTGCGACAGGCGCGTATCACGGTGGGTTCTGGCGGACTCATCGGAACAGGTCTCTTCGATGGACCGCAGACAAATGGGCGATTCGTACCTGAACAGCAGACAGACTTTATCTTCACCGTTGCAGGTGAAGAGCTTGGCTTCCTGGGAAGCGGTGCAATTATTCTGCTTCTACTAACAATTTTGATGCGTGCCTTCGGTATCGCGCGACGATCGACGGACCCTTACGGAACCCTTGTTTGTACTGGAGTGATTGCATGGTTTGCATTCCAAATATTTGAAAATATTGGAATGACCCTTGGCTTGATGCCGATGACCGGCGTGCCACTTCCATTCTTGTCCTATGGTGGTTCAAGCATGTTCGCCAATCTGATTGGCTTTGGCCTTTTACAGAACGTTCATGCCAGCCAACGGAAGTAAATCACGCTCAAAATAGGTTTTCAGAGCCGCCTTCTGCCATACTTACACCAACAGTTCAGCGCGGCCAGCGATCACTATCGCGCCTGCGGCGAAACTACACAGACAAGTTTTGTTCCAAGTTTTACTTAAGACTTAGAACCTCGAGATAAGCGTATTTTCGAATACGCGTTAAAGGATTTAACACCATGGCTATAGAGCCAAAATTACCGCGCAAGCGTGCACTCAAGAAAAGTAAGAGCAAAGAGAGCGCTCCTGCAGAAACAATTGAAGTTTCTGCAGATGAAACCGCTCCAAAGACTCGTAAGAAGGCAGCAGCAATTCCTGTTCCTGTCTTTCAAGCAGCACCTGTAGAGAAGGCTGCCCCTAAGACTCGCAAGAAGGCTGCATCTACAAAGAGTGATGATGCCGAAGATAAAGCGCCTTCTGCAAAATCAGCTGCATCAGATGATTCATCTGAAGAATCAGATTCAGAGGGTCGTAATAACCGCAATCGCCGTCGCCGTCGGGGTGGACGCGGTCGCCGCAAGCCATCTGCAGATGGAGTCGATACACAAGAGGATTCAGATTCACCTGAAGGGTCAGATGACTCGTCCGAAGAGTCAGCCGATGGCACAACCCATCGCCGTCGCCGTCGCCGTCGCGCAACTGGCGAAGGCGTAACTCCAGGCGAGGTCATCGATGAAGATGGCGTAGTCACAGTAGTTAAGGTTCGTGAAGCGCGTGAAAAGACCGAACGTCCAGCACGTGATCGATCAGAGCGTGGAACTCGCAACCGTCGCGATCGCGATCGTGGACGCAATGATTCTCGCGAATACCGCGAGCCGTATCGCCGTCGCGGAACAGTTATTACCGATGGAGAATTCCTAGCCCGTCGCGAGAATGTCGATCGCGAGATGGTTGTTCGCCAGATTGGTGACCGTATCCAGATTGCTGTGCTCGAAGATAATGTGATGGTTGAGCACTATGTAAACCGTAACGCCAATGTTTCATACGTTGGAAACGTTTATCTCGGTCGTGTTCAAAACGTTCTTCCTTCAATGGAAGCTGCATTCGTTGATATCGGCAAGGGTCGTAACGCAGTTCTCTATGCAGGTGAAGTGAATTGGGATGCAGCAGGCATTTCGGAATCACAACCACGCAAAATTGAAATGGTTCTTAAAACTGGCCAGCCAGTATTGGTTCAGGTAACCAAGGATCCAATCGGTCAGAAGGGTGCTCGACTCACAAGTCAGATTTCGCTTCCAGGTCGTTATGTTGTGTATATCCCTGGTGGTGGAATGAGCGGTATCTCAAAGCGCCTTCCAGAGTCAGAGCGCTCACGCCTTAAGGCAATCCTTAAGAATCTCATCCCAGAAGAAGCCGGCGTCATTGTTCGTACCGCTGCTGAAGGAGTTTCAGAAGTTGAACTCACCGCAGATGTAGAACGCCTCAAGGCTCAATGGGAAGATATTTACCAGAAGTCAGTTAATCCAAATTTCCATGCACCAGCGCTTCTACTTTCAGAGCCAGATCTTGCTGTCCGAGTTATCCGCGAGATCTTCAATGAAGATTTCCGCAAGCTCATCATTCAAGGTAATGAGGCATGGGATGAGATCAGCTCATATCTTGGCTCCATTGCTCCAGAGCTTGTTACAAAGATTGAAAAGTATGCCGGCAAGGGAGATCTCTTTGCTGATTACCGCGTAGAGGAACAGCTCGCTAAAGCATTTGACCGCAAGGTATATCTACCATCAGGTGGATCACTTGTTATCGATCGCACTGAAGCGATGGTTGTTATCGACGTTAACACCGGTAAGTTCATCGGTAAGGGTGGAAACCTCGAAGAGACTGTTACTAAGAACAACCTTGAGGCAGCGGAAGAAATCGCTCGCCAACTTCGTCTTCGTGACTTAGGTGGAATTGTTGTTATCGACTTTATCGATATGGTTCTTGAATCTAATCGTGATGCCGTATTGCGACGCCTCGTTGAGTGCTTAGGTCGCGATCGCACCAAGCACCAGGTTGCTGAAGTAACCTCTCTTGGCCTCGTACAGATGACACGCAAGCGCGTGGGACAGGGACTTATTGAAGCCTTCTCAACTACATGTGATTCTTGTAATGGGCGTGGTATCCACGTTCACATGGATCCAGTGAAGATGAAAGCTCCAATGCCACAGATCAATTCACAATCTGCTCACCATCCTGATGTTGATGAAGACGATATCGATACCGATCTTCCAGCAGATACAGAGCTCCATGAGACCTTGAACTCCGAGGTTCCAGAGGAATCTGAAGCTGTGACCACACCCAAGGGAAAGCGCCGCCGCAGGGCTGCCAGCACCGGGGTTATCACCGCGTAGTTCGCCCCACAATTGGACCAATTTGACCCCAAGGGTGCGAAATCCGTACCCTTAGCGTCTGCCCGAGGCCGCTCACAAGCGTGGCCCGAGCGTGAAGACTAGAAGAACTGAGGAAACAAGAGCATGTACGCAATCGTTAAAGCTGGCGGACGCCAGGAGAAGGTAACTGTTGGCGAGACCATCACCGTTGATCGTATCGACGCTGCTGCTGGTGCATCAGTTTCATTCCCAGCTCTTCTCGTAGTTGATGGCGCTAACGTCACAACTGATCCAAAGGTTCTCTCAACAGTCAAGGTAACTGGCGAAGTTATCGACGAAGTAAAGGGTCCAAAGATCGACATCCTTCGTTACAAGAACAAGACAGGCCATCGCCGTCGTCAAGGTTTTCGTGCACAGCACACTCGAGTCAAGATCACCGCAATCAGCGGCGCTAAGTAATCGGTTAAGGGAGCAGATAAATGGCAAGTAAGAAGGGTGTTTCCTCAACACGTAACGGTCGCGATTCAAATCCGCAATACCTCGGTATTAAGCGCTTCGGTGGCCAAGAAGTAAATGCAGGTGAAATTCTCGTTCGTCAGCGCGGCACACACTTCCACCCAGGAAAGAACGTTGGACGCGGTAAGGACGACACACTCTTTGCACTCGCTGCAGGAGCAGTTGAATTTGGTCGCGCTCGCGGTCGTCGCGTAGTGAATGTAGTTCCAGCAGTTTAATTAAGGTTTCTCTTAAAGGAGCGGGCCGCATTTATAGCGGTCCGCTTTTTTAATTCCAGCGATACACAACAAGATGAGAAGTAGAAGGAGAGTGGGGAAATGACAACATTTATCGATCGCGTCTCCCTCTTCGCCTCCGCCGGCAAAGGTGGAGATGGCTGTGTCTCTGTAAAGCGTGAGAAATTTAAGCCACTTGGTGGGCCCGATGGTGGCAATGGTGGTCGCGGCGGGGACATCATCCTTGTCGTAGATTCTTCTGTGACAACTCTTCTTGATTTTCACCATTCACCTCATCGCAAGGCAACATCAGGTCATCAGGGTTATGGCGATCGCAAAGATGGCGTATCTGGTGAAGATCTGATCCTTGCAGTTCCGAATGGAACCGTTATCTACGATGAAGATGGCGAACAGATTGCAGATCTCATTGGAATCGGAACGACATTCTTAGCTGCGCGCGGGGGACATGGTGGCCTTGGCAACCTTGCTCTCTCATCATCAAAACGTCGCGCTCCAGGTTTTGCACTCCTTGGCGAACCCGGTGAAGAACGTAAGCTCACACTTGAACTTAAATCAGTAGCAGATATCGCACTCGTTGGTTTTCCAAGTGCAGGTAAGTCATCACTGATTGCTGCTATCTCTGCGGCGCGACCAAAGATTGCTGACTATCCCTTCACCACCCTTGTTCCCAATCTTGGAGTTGTTCAAGCGGGCGATACACGATTTACCGTTGCAGATGTTCCAGGACTTATTCCGGGTGCATCGCAAGGAAAAGGTCTCGGGCTCCAATTCCTGCGCCACGTAGAACGTTGTGTTGCACTTGTTCACGTACTTGATTGCGGAACCCTCGAAACAGATCGAAATCCAATCGATGATCTAGATGCGATTGAAAATGAACTTGCTCTCTATGGCGGACTTGAAGAGCGCACGCGAATTGTCGCCTTAAATAAAATTGACCTTCCAGATGGCCGCGCCATGGCAGATATGGTTGAAGAGCAACTCAAAGAAAGAGGCTACGAGGTTTATAAAGTCTCTGCTGCTAGTCGTGAGGGCCTTCAAGAACTTATGTATGCAATGGGTCGCCTTGTTCAACGCGAACGTCTTGAGGCTGCAAAAGATGAGCGCACTCGCATCATCCTTCGCCCAGTTGCCGTAGATGATTCAGGATTTGCTGTTCAGAAGAATGGCGATGGATCATTTAGCGTTCGTGGACAGAAAGTTGTTCGCTGGGTACGTCAAACTAACTTTAAGAATGCAGAAGCAATTGGATATCTTGCAGACCGTCTAGCTCAACTCGGTGTTGAGAAAGAACTATTCAAAAAAGGCGCAGTTGCAGGCTCTGAAGTTCGCATCGGGTCTGGAGATAATGAAGTTGTCTTCGAGTGGGAACCAACTATTGAAGCGGGAGCTGAGCAACTCGCAGGCTTCTTGCACCGCCGCGGTGAAGATTCACGTCTTGAAGGAAACTGGAACGCACCTGAGCGTGAAGACAATAAACTCACCGATGAAGAAGTTGCACGCCAATGGGAATACAACGTCTCAGAGCCGCATAACCCAGAGATTGTTCTTACCCTTGATGAGATCGAGAAGACCCCGGATTCAGAGGATCAGTAGTTCTTCTCTGCGATCTGTCGCAACACTGATGCAATCTTCGGTGAAATTCCATCAGCGCTAGTTGGAAGATCACTGAGCTTCACAATCACAGTTTTATTCACTTTATCTTGATAGATAAATTGCCCATGAAGTCCAAGCATCAGATTCACTCCTGGGTATGGGTGCCACATCTGCGCGCTATAACCCCAACCGTAATCCAAGGTAACTGCAGGGGTTGAAAGTCTGGCTGTCCAAGCAGCACTTGCTATTCTCGGAGTACCTGTCATCAGTGCCTGACCTACACGTGCATAATCTCGGGCTGTCGCGTTAAAACAACAGAATGCTTTCTCATGTCCGCCAACGCGATCCACATTCCATGTTGCATCGTTATCAGCACCGATTGATTGCCAGACACGGGTCGAAAACTCTTCAGAGAGGCTCTTGCCAGTAATTTCTTGAATAACAAGTCCAAGCATTTGAGTATTTACGCTTCGGTACTCAGCCTTTGCCCCTGGCTCCTCCCACATATTTCTGTTGTTCTTCATAAACCATGGAACATCTGTTGTTGCATACATCTGGGCTATGGCAACGCCCCATCCTGATGGACCAGTCGGATAGTTATCTGACACACCGATACCTGAATTCATATCAAGTAGATTCTTAATTGTTACCTTGTCAAAAGCTGTCCCAGCTTTGTATTCAGGCAAAATGCTGACAAAGGTATCGGACTCCTTGATCTTTCCTTCATCGATGAGCTGACCAATCAGTAGCGATGTCATCGTCTTTGCAACTGAGTACGAAGGAAGAATTGTGTCTGCTGTCTTACCGTTGAGATAGGACTCGTATGTGATCTTGCCATCGCGGATGATCAGAAATGCATTCGTCTCAGTGACATCTAAAAATTCATCAAAAGAGATGCGCTTGCCATCGTATTTAACTGATTGAACGGTCTCTGAGTTTCCATTTACCCACGGAGCAAAGGATGAAGGAGCAGCAACGATTGTGTGAAACGGCATGAGGTCAGGAGTCTTGGACGCAGGTGCGAGGCCGAGCTTTATCGCCGCGATGGGTTCTGGATATCTAATCGCCTTGGTAAAGCCAAAGAGAGCCAAGTAGAAGACTATGATGACGATGACTGTATTTCTGATTGCCTTGACTAATGTATTCACATAAAAAGCGTAGCCCCACTTGCTCATTTCCTTGTGTAATGAGGGCAGATTCGCATCTCATCTCATCTTTTTATAGACTCACCTCATGAGCAGCCTCTCCCGCGATGATGTCGCAAAGTTGGCAGGGCTAGCCCGAATCGAGATGACCGAGGAAGAGCTAGTTGGCCTAGCATCACAATTTGGAATGATCTTGGATGCTGTTGCTCGCGTACAAGAAGTAGATCTTTCTGGGGTAAAAGCAACATCACACCCTCAGCCACTAGAAAATGTTGCACGCATCGATGTAGTAGTACCAAGCCTTTCGCCCGCCGATGCTCTCTCTGGCGCTCCCGCACAAGAAGAACAACGTTTCCGCGTTCCACAGATTTTGGGTGAAGCAGAGTGATTACATCTACAGCTGCCGAGATGGCGCAATCACTTGCTAACGGCGAAACCACTTCTCAAGAACTTACCCAAGCACATCTGGATCGAATTGCATCTGTTGATGGTCAAGTAAAAGCTTTTCTTCACGTTGATGCCGAAGGTGCACTACAACAGGCAAGAGAAGTTGACGAAAAGCGCAAGAAGGGGGAGAAGCTATCGCCTCTTGCTGGCGTGCCTCTTGCCCTCAAGGATGTTCTTGCGCAAAAGGGTATTCCAACAACTGCTGGATCAAAGATTCTTGAAGGATGGCGCCCGCCATATGACTCAACAGTTGTCAGTAAGTTAAAGGATGCAGGCGTTGTCATCTTGGGTAAAACCAATATGGATGAGTTCGCTATGGGTTCATCAACTGAGAATTCTGGCTACGGTCCGACATTTAATCCTTGGGATCTAGCCCGCACTCCGGGTGGCTCTTCAGGTGGATCGGCTGCCGCTGTTTCGGCATTTGAAGCACCTCTTGCAATTGGTTCTGATACAGGTGGCTCTATCCGTCAGCCAGCGGCTCTTACAGGAATTGTTGGAGTACGTCCAACATACGGCGCAGTCTCTCGCTTTGGTCTTATTGCATATTCATCATCACTTGATCAGGCAGGTCCATTTGGTCGCACAGTTTTAGATACCGCACTCTTGCATGAAGTAATTGCAGGGCACGATGGTCATGATGCAACAAGTATTAATGCACCAGTCCCTGCAGTTGTTGCTGCTGCAAAATCTGGCGATGTTAAGGGAATGAAGATTGGCGTCATCAAGCAATTACAGGGTGAGGGATATCAAAAGGGCGTGCAGACACGTTTTAGCGAATCGCTAGACATCCTTGCTAGCCTTGGCGCAGAGATAGTTGAAGTAGATTGCCCAAGTTTTGAATACGCACTCGCTGCGTACTATTTAATTGCTCCATCTGAATGTTCTTCCAACTTGGCACGCTTTGATGCAATGCGTTACGGCCTACGTGTTGGCGATAAAGATGGTGCATCTGCAGAGGCAGTTATGAGCGCTACTCGTGATGCTGGTTTTGGTCGCGAAGTTAAACGCCGCATCATTCTCGGTACTTACGCACTTTCTTCAGGATATTACGATGCCTATTACGGAAGCGCTCAGAAGATTCGTACTCTTATCATCCAAGATTATGCAAAGGCGTTTGCTCAAGCAGATGTTCTTGTCTCACCAACAGCGCCTACAACTGCATATAAAATTGGTGAAAAGGTTGATGACCCAATGGCTATGTACTTGGGCGATGTTGCAACTATTCCAGTAAACCTTGCAGGCATCTGCGGTATGTCACTTCCTGCAGGTCTCGCTGAAGAAGATAACTTGCCAGTTGGTTTCCAGATTATGGCTCCTGCAATGCAAGATCAGCGTCTCTATCAAACAGGTGCAGCACTTGAAGCTGCTCTTCTCTCAAAGTGGGGCGCACCGATTCTTTCCAACGCCCCTGAGCTGAAGGGGGCCAAGTAATGAGTACTCCTACCTATGACGAAGTTGTTGCTAAGTGGGATCCTGTACTTGGCCTCGAAGTTCACGTCGAGTTAAACACTGCAAGCAAGATGTTCTGCGGATGCGCAACGGAGTTCGGTGCAGAACCAAATACTCAGACATGTCCTGTCTGTCTGGCACTTCCTGGCGCTCTTCCTGTTGTTAACGAGAAGGCGATCGAATCCACGATTCTTATCGGACTTGCACTCAACTGCAAGATCGCCCCATATAGTCGTTTTGCTCGCAAGAATTACTTCTATCCAGATATGCCGAAGAACTTCCAGATTTCACAATATGACGAGCCAATCTGTTTCGATGGTTATGTTGATGTCGAGATCGACACTGATGAGGGTCTTAAGCAATTCCGCATCGAAGTTGAACGCGTACACATGGAAGAAGACACAGGAAAGTCACTTCACGTAGGCGGTGCAACTGGTCGTATCCATGGAGCGGATTACTCGTTGCTTGATTACAACCGTGCTGGAATTCCTTTGGTTGAAATCGTCACAAAGATTGTTCCTGGCACAGGCAAATATGCACCAGAGGTAGCGAAGGCATATGTAGCAGAACTGCGCGATATCTTGCGAGGTCTCAAGGTCTCTGATGTAAAGATGGAGCAAGGCTCACTTCGTTGTGATGCAAACGTTTCACTCAAGCCAATCGGTTCCGATGTACTAGGAACTCGATCAGAGACAAAGAACGTTAACTCTCTTCGCTCTGTCGAACGCGCTATCCGCGGCGAAATGATTCGCCATGCTGAACTATTAAATGATGGCAAGAAGGTAAAGCAAGAGACCCGTCACTTCCAAGAAGATACTGGTCTTACTCGCTCAGGTCGCTCTAAAGAGCAGGCAGAGGATTACCGTTACTTCCCAGATCCAGATTTGGTTCCTGTAACACCATCTGCTGCCTGGATTGAAGAGCTACGTGCAACTCTGCCTGAGCGCCCTTCACTTCGCAGAAAGCGCATCAAGGAAGAGTGGAACGTTCCTGATAAAGAGATGGAGGCGATGATTAACGCCGACGTTCTGGATATCGTTGAAGCGACAGTTCTCCTTGGCGCAGATCCTACAAAGGCGCGTACGTGGTGGCTCGGTGAAATTTCACGAATTGCAAATGATTCAAACGTTGCATTGGCAGATCTTGCAATCACTCCAGCAGATGTTGCAGAGCTGGTTGCTCTTGTTGCGAAAGGCGAGCTCACCGACAAACTTGCACGTCAAGTTGTAGAGGGAGTTATCGCGGGAGAAGGAAAACCTTCTGATGTTGTTGCAAAGCGTGGAATCAAAGTTGTAAACGATGATGGTGCACTAATGGCTGCTATTGAGAAAGTCTGTGCTGAACAAGCGGAGACTGCAGAGAAAGTTCGCGGGGGACACGTGCCTGCGGCTGGCGCACTCATTGGCGCTGTCATGAAAGAGACAAAGGGCCAAGCAGATGCTGCGCGAGTTCGCGAGCTTCTACTTGGCCACCTTGGTCAAGCTTAAGAAGTTACTTCTTTTTGCGTTAGTGCATTCCTGCGCCTTCTGTCTCAACAAGAGATTCCTTGCCGATGTTAATGAAGAAGTAGAGAACTACTGCTCCAACAAAGAGCAGCGCTGCACTGAACTTAAACGCAACAGTGAAGCCGTGCGTCATAGCAAATGGCTGGACCATATCGCCCATCGCCTTATTTGTTACTGCATATGACGTTGCGGCAGTTGCAGCCACAGTGTTGAGAAGAGCAGTACCAAGTGATCCACCGATCTGCTGTGAAGTATTGAGCATCGCACTGGCAACACCTGTGTCATGACTTGAAACCGCGTGGAGAGAAGTTGATGTCAGTGGGATAAAGACCAGAGCCATTCCGCTAGACATAATCAAAAGCGATGGAACTACGTGGCTGAAGTATCCGGTTTCAGGTGTGATGCGAGTGAGAAGTAGTAGTCCAATTCCCGCAAAGATTAAACCTGGAACCATGAGTGGCTTAGGACCAACCTTTGGTAGAAGCTGTGAAGCAACGCCTGCGAAGATGATGATTCCTGCTGTAAATGGAAGGAATGCAAAACCAGATTTCAGCGGGCTAAATCCAAGGATTACCTGAAGATAGAGACCAAGGAATAAGAACATTGAAAAGAGGCCAGCACCGACAACAAGGGATCCAAGGTATGAACCACCGCGGTTGCGTTCAGTGATGACACGTAGCGGCATTAATGGATTTGATACTTTCGCTTCGATTGTGACAAAAGCTACTAGAAGAACTACTGCTGCAATAAAGAATGAGATTGTGATTGAGTCAGACCAACCCTTTGTAGCAGCCTCATTGAATCCGTACGTGAGAGCAAAGAGACCTGCAGTCGCGGTAAGTACGCCTGGGATGTCGTACGTGTTATCTCCTGCAGCCTTAGATTCACGAACAAATTTAAGAGCCAAGATTCCAGCGACTATTGCGATAGGAGTATTTACTCCAAGGCACCAACGCCATGATGCGTATTCTGTAAGCGTTCCACCGAGAATTAAACCGATGGCAGCTCCGCCGCCAGAGATTGCACCAATCACGCCGAAGGCTTTTGCGCGCTCTGCTGGAACTGTAAAGGTTACTGAGATGATTGCGAGAGCTGCCGGAGCAAGTAGTGCAGCAAATACACCCTGTAGTGCACGAGATGCAAAGAGCAAACCTTGAGTGGAAGCGATTCCGCCGAGAGCTGAAGCTGCTGCAAAGCCTGTGAGCCCGATGAGAAAGATCTTCTTACGCCCCATGTAGTCACCAATGCGGCCACCGAGCAATAAGAGGGAACCAAATGCAAGGGTGTATGCGGTGATTACCCACTGCTGATTTGCATCTGTGATTCCTAGCTCAATCTTGGCGCTTGGAATTGCGATATTCATAATTGAACTATCGAGAACAATCATCAACTGAGCGATTGCAACAACGAATAGGGTTCGCCAGCGGGTTGGGTCTAGCGCTTGATCTTGGGCTTGCTTTGACACAGAGGTGTCTCCTTTTAAGTAGATATTGATATATCGCAATAAGAGCGACCGAGGTTACAATTCTCTCATGTCGACTATGAAACCTCGCTCTGGACTCGTAACTGATGGGCTCGAGCGCTCTCCTGCTCGTGGAATGCTCCGAGCAGTCGGAATGGGAGATGAAGATTGGGTTAAGCCTCAAATTGGCATCGCATCGTCATGGAATGAGATCACTCCCTGCAATCTTTCGCTCGATCGTTTAGCAAAGGCTTCTAAGAAGGGCGTCATCGATGCCGGTGGATTCCCGATGCAATTCGGAACAATCTCCGTATCTGATGGAATTTCAATGGGTCACGAAGGAATGCACTTCTCATTGGTTTCTCGCGAAGTCATTGCAGATTCAGTCGAAACAGTAATGCAGGCCGAGCGCCTCGATGGAATGGTGACATTTGCAGGTTGTGATAAATCACTTCCCGGAATGATGATGGCTGCCGCACGTATCGATGTTGCATCAGTCTTTGTCTATGCAGGTTCTACCTTGCCTGGCCAAGTCGACGGCAAAGATGTCACAATCATCGATGCATTTGAAGCTGTCGGTGCATGTGCACGAGGTTTGATTACTAAAGAGCGGGTCGACCAGATTGAACGCGCCATTTGTCCGGGCGAAGGCGCATGTGGAGGTATGTACACCGCAAATACAATGGCAAGTATCGCTGAGGCTATTGGACTTTCACTTCCCGGATCTGCTGCGCCTCCTGCAGTTGATCGCCGTCGCGATGCGTATGCTGAACAAGCAGGAGCCGCTGTTGTAAATCTCATTGCAAAGGGAATTACCACCCGCGATATCTTGACCAAGAAGGCCTTTGAAAATGCGATCACAATTTTGATGGCCCTCGGTGGTTCAACGAATGCAGTTCTGCACTTGCTCGCTATAGCTCACGAGGCAGATGTAGATCTGACTCTCGAAGATTTCCATCGCATTGGTTCAAAGGTTCCGCTACTCGGTGACCTCAAGCCATTTGGAAAATATGTCATGACCGATATAGATCGTGTTGGTGGAATTCCAGTCGTACTACGTATCCTGCTTGATGCAGGTTATCTTCACGGCGATACTCTTACCGTGACAGGTAAGACGATGGCCGAAAATTTGGCAGATATCAATCCTCCTCTTGCCGATGGCAGCGTTCTCTTCCCGGTAGATAGACCGATGTCGACCGATATTGGAATCACAATCTTGGGTGGAAGCTTGGCAACAGAAGGTGCTGTCTGTAAGACAGCCGGAATCGGTATCGAAACTTTTGAAGGCCCAGCTCGAGTCTTTGAACGCGAACAAGCTGCCATGACAGCTCTTGAAAACGGAACAATTCAAGCAGGTGATGTAGTTGTCATCCGCTATGAAGGCCCTAAGGGCGGACCCGGAATGCGCGAGATGTTGATGATCACCGGCGCAATCAAAGGCGCGGGACTTGGTAAATCAACTCTGCTTCTGACTGATGGTCGATTCTCTGGTGGATCTACTGGTCTATGTGTTGGCCATGTTGCTCCCGAGGCTGTCGATGGGGGACCGATCGCATTTATTAAAGATGGCGATTTAGTACGAATCGATATTCCGAATCGCACTCTCGATCTCTTGGTAGACCCTGCCGAGCTTGAAGCTCGCAAGGTTGGATGGAAGCCACTTCCTCACAAGTACGCCCGTGGAGTTCTGGCTAAGTATTCAAAGCTCGTAGGTTCTGCCTCAAAGGGCGCGGTCTGCGACTAGCCACAAACGATGAGACTGGTGTCTCATACATTGAGACCTTCATCTCAACTCTTGACTCACTCACCCTGCCTCGTGGAGAATAGGGATATGCAATCAACTCGCTCAGCAGTTTCAGTGGTGGTGATTCGATAGCGCGTGCCTTCATGTCACGCGCGCCCTCAGATATCTGAGGGTTTTTTCATTTAAGAATGTAAACAAAGAAGAATCTAAACAAGGAAGATAGAGAGAAAGGAGCAAGAAGATGGCACAGCACGTACACACCCCGAACGGCACAGAAATGACAGGAGCTACTTCACTGGTCAAAAGCCTTGAAGCAGCTGGCGTAGAAGTGATGTTTGGTCTGCCTGGTGGCGCCATTCTTCCTGCTTACGATCCAATCTTTGATTCAACAATTCGTCACATCTTGGTTCGTCACGAACAAGGCGCTGGGCACGCAGCAACTGGTTATGCACAAGTTACTGGCCGTGCAGGTGTCTGTATTGCAACTTCTGGTCCAGGGGCTACAAATCTTGTAACTCCATTAATGGATGCTGCGATGGATTCGGTTCCACTTGTTGCAATTACAGGTCAGGTTCCATCTGCAGCAATCGGAACAGATGCTTTCCAAGAGGCTGATATCCGCGGCATCACAATGCCATTTACTAAGCACAATTATTTGATTACAGATCCTGCAGAAATCCCAGGCGCAATTGCGGAAGCTTTCCACATCGCAACTACAGGACGTCCTGGCCCAGTTCTTGTTGACGTAGCAAAAGATGCGCTCCAGAAGATGACAACATTCAATTGGCCAACTTCAATCAATCTTGCTGGATATAAACCACAGACAACTCCGAACAGCCGAGCAATCACAGATGCTGCTGCGCTTATCGCTCAATCATCTAAGCCTGTCTTCTATGTTGGTGGTGGAGTAATCAAGGCCAATGCATCAGCTGAACTCAAGCAACTTGTTGAACTTCTTGGCGCACCTGTAGTTACAACTCTGATGGCACGCGGTGCTTTCCCTGACTCTCATCCTCTTCATATGGGTATGCCAGGTATGCATGGAACAGTTGCTGCTGTTACTGCACTTCAAAAGGCAGATCTGCTCATTACTTTAGGAGCACGTTTCGACGATCGCGTTACCGGCAAGCTCTCTACATTCGCGCCACATGCGAAGATCCTTCATGCTGATATCGACCCTGCAGAAATCGGCAAGAATCGTCATGCAGATGTTGCTGTTATCGGCGATGTTCGCGAAACAATCATTGCTTTGATTCCAGCTCTGAAGGCGGCGTTAGCAAAGAGCCAGCCAGATCTATCAACGTGGCTTCGCCAGATGAATTCTTTGAAATCTACATACCCACTTGGTTATGACATGCCTGATGATGGTTCGCTATCTCCGCAACATGTCATCGAGCGCATCGGAAAGATTTCTGGCACAGACACAATCTTTACTTCTGGAGTTGGTCAACATCAGATGTGGGCTTCACAATTCATTTCCTATGAACATCCGCGTACTTGGCTTAACTCAGGTGGAGCCGGAACTATGGGTTATGGCGTACCTGCTGCAATGGGTGCCAAGGTGGCTGCTCCAGATACAACTGTCTGGGCAATTGATGGCGATGGATGTTTCCAAATGACCAATCAAGAGCTCGTTACATGCGCACTTAACAATATTCCGATCAAGGTGGCAATCATTAATAATGAATCACTTGGCATGGTTCGCCAATGGCAGACCTTGTTCTATGAAGGTCGCTATTCAAATACTTCCCTTGAATCTAAGCGAGTTCCGAACTTCCCTATGCTCGCTGAATCTATGGGATGCGTAGGTCTATCTTGCGAACGCCCTGAGGATCTCGATAAAACTATTGAAAAGGCTATGTCGATCAACGATCAACCTGTTGTTGTCGATTTCCGCGTTCATCGCGATGCAATGGTCTGGCCGATGGTTGCAGCCGGAACTTCAAATGATGAAATCATGATTGCTCGCGCAACTGCGCCCGACTGGGATTCACAGGAGCTCTAATGACAACCAATCGCCGTCAGCACACTCTCGAAGTTCTCGTAGAAAATGAGCCAGGTGTTCTTGCTCGCGTTGCAGGACTCTTCTCTCGTCGCGCATTCAATATCGAGACCCTCAACGTGGGTCCAACTGAAGATTCATCGATATCCAAGATGATTATTGGGGTAGCGGTAGAGGGCCATTCGCTCGAGCAAGTTATCGCTCAGCTCGACAAACTTGTGAGCGTCATCTCAATTAAAGAGGTTTCCACCGGCAAGACCAAGCCAGCAACTGATACCCAACCGGACTATCAGAACTAACCATTTAGACTACAAGAGCAAGAAACTACTAAAAGGAGAAATACCGTGGCAACGATGTATCACGAAGAGGATGCAGATCTCTCAATCATCCAGGGTCGCAAGGTCGCGATCATCGGTTACGGCTCACAAGGCCACGCACATGCACTCAACCTGCGTGATTCAGGTGTTGATGTTCGCGTAGGACTTAAGGACGGATCTCCTTCACGTGCAAAGGCAGAGGCAGAAGGCCTTCGCGTTGTTAGCGTTGCAGAAGCAGTTAAGGAAGCAAGCGTCATCATGATCTTGGCTCCTGATCACTTGCAGCGTCACATCTATGCAGAGTCAATCTTGCCTAACCTTGAAAAGGGCGATGCGCTCTTCTTCGGCCACGGATTCAATATTCGTTTCGGTTACATCAAGCCAACTGCAGATGTTGATGTCTGCATGGTTGCTCCAAAGGGTCCAGGACACTTGGTTCGTCGTGAATACGCAGCAGGTCGCGGAGTTCCCGACATCGTTGCAGTTGAACAAGATGCAACAGGAAATGCATGGCCCTTGACTCTTTCCTATGCAAAAGCAATCGGCGGACTTCGCGCAGGTGGAATTCTCACAACATTTACTGAAGAGACCGAGACTGATCTATTTGGTGAGCAAGCAGTTCTCTGCGGAGGAGCATCACAGCTCGTCATGTACGGCTTTGAAACTTTGGTTGAAGCTGGATATCAGCCAGAGGTTGCATACTTCGAGTGCCTTCACGAACTCAAGTTGATCGTAGATTTGATGTACGAAGGTGGAATCGCAAAGCAGCGCTGGTCAGTCTCTGACACAGCTGAATTCGGTGACTACGTTTCAGGTCCTCGCGTTATCGACCCACACGTAAAAGAAAATATGAAGGCAGTTCTTGCAGATATCCAATCTGGTGCATTTGCAAAGCGCTTCGTCGATGATCTCGAGAACGGTGCAAAGGAATTCACAGCTCTCCGTCAAAAGGGAGAGTCACACCCAATTGAAACCGTAGGCCGCGAACTCCGCAAGATGTTTAGCTGGATGAAGAACACCAACAAAGATGATTACAAAGAGGGAAGTGCCGCGCGTGGCTAAACCTGTTGTTCTTATTGCTGAAGAACTCAGCGATGCAACTCTTGATGCCCTAGGTCCTGACTTTGAGGTTCGTAACTGCGATGGTGCAAACCGTGCAGAACTTCTTGCGGCCCTAGGTGCAGGAGTTGATGCAGTACTTATTCGCTCTGCAACAAAGATGGATGCAGAGGCGATTGGTGCTGCAAAGGGTCTAAAGGTTATTGCTCGTGCAGGAGTTGGCTTAGATAACGTTGATATCCCTGCAGCAACCGCAGCAGGTGTCATGGTTGTTAACGCTCCAACCTCAAATATCGTTTCAGCTGCAGAACTTGCAATCGCTTTATTGCTTGCATCTGCTCGCTTCGTTTCTCCAGCTCACGCAGCCCTCAAGGCTGGCAAGTGGGCACGCTCTAAGTACACAGGCGCTGAACTCTTCGAGAAGACACTTGGCGTTGTTGGCTTTGGTCGTATCGGACAGCTCGTAGCTCATCGCATGCAGGCATTCGGAATGAACGTCATTGCATATGACCCATATCTACAACCTGCAAAAGCTGCACAGCTCGGCGTAGAACTTGTGGAACTCGATGAACTTCTTAAGCGAAGTGACTTCATCACTATTCATTTGCCAAAGACGAAAGAGACAGCGAACCTCATCGGCGTAGAAGCTCTTAAGAAGGTAAAGCCTTCTGTTCGCATTATCAATGCAGCACGTGGTGGCGTTCTTGATGAAGCTGCCCTCTATGACGCAATCACAGAAGGTCGCGTTGCCGGTGCAGGTCTCGATGTCTACGTGACAGAGCCATGCACTGATTCACCACTCTTTGCCCTAGATCAAGTTGTTGCAACTCCTCACCTCGGAGCTTCAACTGATGAAGCGCAAGAGCGAGCAGGAATTGCGGTAGCAGTATCTGTGCGTAAGGCACTTGCAGGAGAACTCGTACCTGATGCAGTTAATGTTAAGGGTGGAGCAATCCACGATGAGATTCGTCCATCACTTCCATTGGTTGAGAAGATGGCACAGATTGCAACAGCAATTGCAGGAGAGACTCCAGTTTCAATCGAGGTCACCGTTAAGGGTGAAATCTCATCTCATGATTCTTCAGTTCTGGCTATTAGCGCACTGCGTGGAGCACTAACTGCTGCAGGTTGTGTCGATGTTTCATATGTCAATGCTCCAGGCCTTGCCACAGAGCGAGGAATGACAGCAACTGTTGTGACCTCTCCCGATAGCGCTGCATATCGCAGTGCCATCTCTCTTCATGCATCTCTCGCTAACGGAAAATCCATATCGGTAGATGGAACCCTGATGGGTATCCGCAAGGTAGAGAAGATCATTGCAATCGATGGCTTTGATTTAGACCTTGCACCGACAGATAACATGCTCTTCTTGCGCTATTCAGATAAGCCTGGCGTAGTGGGCACAGTTGGTAATGCACTCGGTACAGCGAAGATCAATATCGCTGGCATGCAGGTTGCTCGCCAATCAGCCGGCGGATCTGCTCTTATGGCTCTTACCGTAGATTCACCAGTAACTGATGCTGTCGCTGATTCAGTAAAGAAAGAGACCGGAGCAGAGCTTGTTCGCTCTGTGACTTTGGTGAATTAATGGCACGCACAATCAATTTAGCTGTAATTCCAGGTGATGGAATTGGCAAGGAAGTTGTTGGCGAAGGTCTCAAAGTTCTTGACGTCGTTGCAGCTAAATATGGCGTCAACTTCGTCAAGACCAACTACGACCTTGGCGCTGGATATTGGCACCGTACAGGTGAAGTTCTTCCCGACTCAGTCCTCGCAGAACTAGCTAAGGCCGATGTCATTCTCTTAGGCGCAGTGGGAGATCCGACAGTTCCAAGTGGAGTACTTGAACGCGGTCTTCTTCTTAAGCTTCGTTTTGCCTTCGATCACTACATCAATCTTCGACCAGCAAAGTTGATGCCTGGAGTCACTGGCCCGCTTGCAACAAAGGCGCCAATCGACTTCGTTGTTGTTCGCGAAGGAACTGAAGGGCCATACGTTGGCGCCGGGGGAGTCTTAGCTGAAGGCACCGATGCAGAGATTGCAACGGAAGAATCACTCAATACTCGTCGCGGAGCAGAGCGCGTTATCCGCGATGCATTTGCTCGCGCTGCTGCTCGTGAACGTAAGAAGCTCACTCTTGTACATAAGAACAATGTACTTACCCGCGCAGGTGGACTCTGGACTCGCACATTTAACGAGGTCGCAAAAGAGTTCCCAACGGTTTCTACTGATTATCTCCACGTCGATGCAGCATCAATGTTCTTCGTGACCAATCCAGAGCGTTTCGATGTCGTAGTGACAGATAACCTCTTTGGAGACATCCTTACCGATATTGCAGCAGCTATCTGTGGCGGCATTGGTCTTGCTGCATCAGGCAATATCAACCCAACAGGAAAATTCCCATCAATGTTCGAGCCGGTTCATGGTTCAGCTCCAGATATTGCTGGAAAGAACTTAGCTGACCCAACTGCAACTGTCATGTCAGTTGCGATGATGCTCGATCATCTAGGACTTAGCGATGCAGCGCGAGATGTCGAGCGCGCAGTTGCAGCAGATTTGGTGACACGAGGCGATTCAAAGCGTGGCACAACAGAAATCGGTTCAGCGTTAGCAGAGTTGGTTAAGTAAATGAAGATCTCACTCAATCCACATGCAGTTCCAGCAGCAGAACGCGAAGAGAAGGTCGCAAACTGTGGTTTTGGAAAGTATTACACCGACCATATGGTCATCTGCGAGTGGACTGAAGCAGGAGGATGGCAAGAACCTGAGTTAAAGCCATACGGACCACTCACTCTCGATCCTGCAACTGCAGTTTTCCATTACGGACAAGAAATCTTCGAAGGCATGAAGGCATATCGCCAACCAGACGGTGGCATTGCTCTCTTTCGCCCTGAAGCAAATGCACAACGCTTTGCACGCTCTGCTCATCGCTTAGCTCTTCCTGAAATGCCAGAGGCTCTCTTTATCGAAACGGTAGAAGCTTTGGTTCGCCAAGATGCTGGATGGACGCCAGGAAAGATTGGTGAAGCGCTCTATATCCGCCCCTTCATGATTGCGACTGAAGTTGGCCTTGGAGTTCGCCCAACAAATAAGGCGACCTACATTCTTATTGCTACACCTGCTGGCGCTTACTTTGATCCAACAAAGGCAGTCTCTGTCTGGATTTCAACTGAATATGTTCGCGCTGCACAAGGCGGAACAGGTGAAGCAAAGTGCGGCGGAAACTACGCAGCATCACTTGTTGCTCAGAAGGCTGCAGCTCAAGAAGGTTGCGATCAAGTTGTATGGATCGATGCAAAAGAGCGTAAGTGGGTTGAGGAGATGGGCGGCATGAACCTTTACTTCGTAAAGAGCAAGGGCGCTGATGCAACTGTCATGACGCCAA
The DNA here is from genome assembly GCA_965268015.1 of Candidatus Nanopelagicaceae bacterium. Classification (GTDB taxonomy): domain Bacteria; phylum Actinomycetota; class Actinomycetes; order Nanopelagicales; family Nanopelagicaceae; genus Planktophila. Next base: position 872,740 of record OZ254154.1, on the reverse strand, counting down.
AGCTGACAGGAACACTTCTTCCTGGAATTACTCGCGACTCGATTCTCTCTGTTGCGAAAGATCTTGGATACAAGACTGAGGAAGTTATGTTCTCTGTCGATGATTGGCGCGAAGGCGTTACATCGGGTGAAATCACAGAAATCTTTGCCTGCGGAACAGCAGCAGTCGTTTCTCCTGTAGGACAAGCAAAATCTGCGATGGGTACTTGGGTAACTGGCGACGGACAGCCTGGCACCATCACAATGCAGATTCGTAACCACCTTCTTGGAATCCAGCACGGCACAATCGCAGATACCCATGGTTGGGTTAAGAAGGTTCTCTAATGTCATCAACCTTTGATCGCGATGCCTTCCATATCTATGACACCACCTTGCGCGATGGCGCACAGCAAGAAGGCCTTAATCTCTCTGTGCATGACAAGCTCACGATTGCTCGTCATCTCGATGATCTAGGTGTTGGCTTTATCGAAGGCGGATGGCCTGGAGCTAATCCAAAAGATACTGAATTCTTCGCACTAGCTAAGAAAGAGCTCAAACTTAAGAACGCTGTCTTTACAGCCTTCGGTGCAACTCGTCGCCCCAACGTGAAGGCAGCAGATGATGCGCTCCTTGGCGCTCTTCGCGATTCAGGAGCTGCTGCAGTAACTCTCGTTGCAAAGGCGCACGATCGCCATGTTGATCTTGCACTGAAGACCACTCTCGATGAAAACCTCGCGATGATTCGCGATTCTGTTACCCACCTTCGCGAAGAAGGGCAACGCGTATTTGTTGATGCAGAACACTTCTTTGATGGATATCGCGCAAATCGCGCCTATGCACTTGAAGTAATCCGTGTTGCCGCAGAAGCTGGGGCAGATGTTGTTGCACTCTGTGACACCAACGGTGGAATGCTGCCTGATGAGATTGCAGATATCGTCCATGACATTCTTGGTGCATCTTCTGCGCGTCTTGGTATTCACTGCCACAACGACACTGGGTGTGCAGTCGCTAACTCAATGGCCGCAGTTGCAGCTGGCGTTACCCACGTACAAGGAACTCTGAATGGATATGGTGAACGCACCGGTAATGCTGACCTTGTAACAATCATTGCAAACTTAGAGCTTAAGAAGAAGAAGGAAGTTCTTCCTCATAACGCACTACGCGAAGCATTTAGAATTTCACATGCAGTTGCAGAAGTGACAAATATTGCACCTTCTCCTCGTCAGCCATACACAGGCGTATCTGCATTTGCACATAAAGCTGGTCTGCATGCATCTGCCATCAAGGTAGATCCTGCTCTCTATCAACATGAAGATCCAGAATCTGTCGGAAACGATATGCGCATGCTCGTCTCTGACATGGCAGGTCGTGCATCTATCGAACTTAAATCAATGGAACTTGGCGTAGATCTCGGGGGAGACCGCGAGCTAATCGGTCGCGTAGTCGAACGTGTGAAGGAAATGGAATCACGTGGCTTTACCTTCGAAGCAGCAGATGCCTCATTTGAACTTTTGCTCCGCGAAGAAGCAACTGGAGTACGCCCAAGCTTCTTCACCATCGACCACTGGCTTACTACAACGGAACGAAGCGAAGATAACTCCATCATCACAAAGGCAGAAGTAACGGTAACTGCCCAAGGAAAAGTTATTACATGTAGCGGCGCCGGAAACGGTCCAGTCAACGCATTCGATAAGGCGCTTCGCGATGGTCTCAATCAGCTCTATCCAGAACTTCAAGTTCTTGAACTTACCGACTACAAGGTTCGAATCCTTGAAGGTCGCCTAGGAACCGGTGCGGTCACTCGCGTACTTGTCGAAACATCAGACGGTAAAGGCGAGTGGAACACAGTGGGCGTTCACGAGAACGTTATTGCCGCATCTGCAATGGCTCTTGAAGATGCTCTGACATTTGGCTTACTCCGACAGGGTCGCAAGCCCGAGTAAATTGCTCCACCTACATATATTCTTTATATATGTCATCTTTCGAGAAGGTAGTGGGGGAGTACACCTACCACCTCGAAAAAGAGCGAAACCTTGCAGATCATTCGGTCCGTGCATACCTTGGCGATCTCGAATCTTTTTTATCTAGCCTTGAACAGCAGAAGATTGATGACATTACAGATCTTCAAATTTCGCACATCAGATCGTGGCTTGCCAATCAGCAGGTAAAGGGCGGAGCGCGAACAACGCTGTCGCGAAGAGCGGTCTCTGTGCGTTTGTTTACCAAGTGGGCAACGAAGAAGGGCTATTTAGCTAAGGATGTGGGTGCAACTCTTGCAACTCCTAAGTCGCATAGAACGCTTCCTGAAGTTCTATCGGTTTCTGATGCCTCTACTGTGATGGATTCAATGGCTCTGCGAGCAGATGAAGATTTAACTCCACTTGGCTATCGAGATGTTGCGATTCTTGAGTTGCTATATGCAACAGGAGCTCGTGTTTCAGAACTCTGCGGCCTGGATCTCGATAGTTTGGATTTCAATCGAAACACAATCCGCGTGATGGGAAAAGGCTCCAAAGAGCGCACGATTCCGATGGGCGCTAAGGCCGTTAATACTCTTCATATCTATATCGATGGGGTGCGAGAAACTTTTGTTAACGACAAGTCAGGGAGAGCTCTCTTTCTAGGGGCGCGAGGAAAGCGCATTGACCAGCGGACCGTTCGAACAATTGTCTATGACGCGTTGTCGGCACTTGAAGGAGTCGAACGAATGGGGCCACATGCCCTGCGCCATTCAGCGGCGACACATTTGCTGGAAGGTGGCGCAGACCTTCGAACTGTGCAGGAAATTCTCGGCCATGCATCCCTTGCCACGACCCAGATTTATACCCACGTATCGGCTGAACGCCTGCAGAAAGTCTTTAAGCAGGCCCACCCTCGCGCCTAATTTTTAGGGGCGAATTCATCGATTTTGGCGGGGGACGGGGCGGCAGATAGACTGCCCACGCACAGATCGCAAGGTCTGTGACATCTCAGCACTTATTTATCGACTGATTCACTTCACGAGATAGAAGCCACTTCGGTCCACTTATTCACTTAAGTGGTCGGCGTTGTAAGTGCGACGGTCTTATCAAATTGTTAAGACATTAACCGATCAGGTTGCATCGCTGTGCGATGAAAACCTAAGAAGGAGCGTGCCGTCATGGCAGGAGTAACAATGCGTGAACTCCTCGACAGCGGAGTCCACTTCGGACACCAGACTCGTCGTTGGAACCCAAAGATGAAGCGTTTTATTTTCACAGAGCGCAATGGCATCTACATCATCGATATCCAGCAGTCACTTGCTTTGATCGATCAGGCATATGCATTCGTAAAGGACACTGTCGCTAAGGGCGGCCACGTACTTTTCGTTGGAACAAAGAAGCAGGCTCACAAGCCAATCATCGACCAAGCAGCTCGCGTTGGAATGCCAACAGTTACAGAGCGCTGGTTGGGTGGAATGCTTACAAACTTCCCAACAGTTTATAAGCGCATTCAGCGCCTCAAGGAGCTTGAAGCACTTGAGACAGCAAACGATCTCCTCCTTACAAAGAAGGAACTCCTTGTTCTTCGCCGCGAACGCGAGAAGCTATTTAAAAACCTTGACGGTATCCGTCACATGACCAAGTTGCCTTCAGCAATCTGGGTTGTCGATACAAAGAAGGAACACCTCGCAGTTCAGGAAGCAAAGAAGCTTGGAATTCCTGTTATTGCAATCTTGGATACAAACTGCGATCCAGATGAAGTTGATTACAAGATTCCTGGTAACGATGATGCAATCCGTTCAATCGAATTGCTGACACGCGTCATCACAGATGCAATCGCTGAGGGTCTTAAGGCTCGTACAGCAGCAGCTCCAGCACCAGTTGCATCAGCAGAAGCTGCAGCAGCTGCCGCGCTTGAGAAGGAAATTTTGGCATCAGCTGCACCAGCTGCAGAGACAACTCCGGAGGCATAAGTAAATTGGCTAACTATTCAGCAGATGATGTAAAGCGTCTTCGCGAAGCAACTGCAGCAGGAATGCTCGATTGCAAGAAGGCGCTAGATGAAGCAGATGGTGATTACGACAAGGCTGTCGAAATCATTCGCGTTAAGGGCCTTAAGGGCGTAACAAAGCGCGAAGGCCGTCTGACATCTAACGGTTTGGTTGTAGCAAAGGTCGAGGGAAACCTCGGAGTAATGCTCGAACTTAACTGCGAGACAGACTTCGTTGCAAAGGGTGAGCGATTTATCGCACTTGGCGACGAACTCGTAAAGCACCTTGTTTCATCAAAGTCAGCAGATGTTGCAACATTCCTCGCATCGACAATGGGTAACGGCAAGACCGTTCAGTCTGTTATCGATGAGGGCAATGCAACTCTCGGCGAGAAGATTGAAATTCGCAACGTTGCAGTAATCGAAGGACCAGTTGGTCTGTACCTCCATAAGACAAGCCCAGACTTGCCACCACAGGTTGGTGTTCTCGTCTCACTTGCTAAAGAGGCAGCAGAAGTTGGAAAGGATGTTGCACAGCACATCGCAGCATTTGCTCCACGCTTCGTAAACCGCGAAGACGTTCCAGCAGATCTCATCGAAACAGAGCGTCGCCTTGCAGAAGAGACAGCTCGCGCCGAAGGCAAGCCAGAAGCATCACTTTCGAAGATCATCGAAGGTCGCGTTACTGGTTTCGTCAAGGAAGTTTCATTGATCGAGCAGGCATTCGCAAAGGATGCAAAGAAGACTGTTAAGCAGATTCTCGATGAGGCAGGAACAGCCGTTAAGGCCTTCCATCGCTTCCGCGTGGGTCAATAAGCTTTTCAACCGAGGGTAATAGACTCTAAGAAAAGTAAGAATTCGTAGAGCGAGGGGAGCACCAATGCCAGGTACAAGAGGAACGTATCAGCGGGTGCTCCTTAAGCTTTCCGGAGAAGTTTTCGGAGGCAAGAAGGGCATCGGTGTTGATCCTGATGTCTTGGCAGATGTTGCCAAACAAATTGCAGATGTAGTTCGCAGCGGTATTCAAATCGCAATCGTCGTCGGTGGAGGTAACTTCTTCCGAGGCGCAGAACTCTCAGAGCGTGGAATGGAACGATCACGCGCTGACTACATGGGAATGCTCGGAACAGTGATGAACTGTCTAGCGCTTCAAGATTTTCTCGAAAAAGAGGGCGTTGATACCCGCGTCCAAACAGCAATCACTATGGGACAGGTTGCAGAGCCATATGTTCCACGCCGCGCAATCCGCCACCTTGAAAAAGGTCGCGTAGTTATCTTCGGTGCAGGTGCTGGAATGCCGTTCTTCACAACAGATACCGTTGCAGCTCAGCGCGCTCTTGAAATCGGAGCCGGCGCACTTCTTCTAGCTAAGTCAGGTGTTGATGGGGTTTATAACGCAGATCCTCGCAAGGATCCATCTGCCACCAAATTCGACATCATTTCTTATGACGAAGTTCTTCAGAAGTCACTAGCTGTTGCAGATGCTGCAGCCTTTAGCCTCTGTCGTGAAAATAAGTTACCGATCGTGGTCTTTGATTTAATGACCAACGGCAACATTGGTCGCGCTGTACGTGGCGAAAAGATCGGAACGCTCGTTTCTTAAACGAGTGCAGCGTTAGATAATTCAGGGCTAAGGGAGCAAATCAGATGGCAGATGTAACGAGCGCACTGGCGGAAGCGTCAGAGAAGATGGCTAAGGCTGTCGAAGTTGCTAAAGATGATTTCGGTGCAATCCGCACAGGCCGTGCCCACCCAGCGATGTTTAACAAGATCATGGTCGATTACTACGGCACATTTACATCTCTCTCACAGCTAGCAACGATTCAGGTTCCTGAATCTCGCATGGCGATTGTCTCCCCCTTCGACAAGGGTGCGATGACCTCAATCGAGAAGGCGATTCGCGAATCAGATCTCGGTGTTAACCCAGCATCTGATGGCGCAGTAATTCGTGTGAACTTCCCGCAGCTCACAGAAGAGCGTCGCAAGGATTACATCAAGGTTGCAAAGACTAAGGCTGAAGATTCGAAGGTTTCTATGCGCAACATTCGTCGCGCTGCGAAGGAACTCATGGAGAAGCTCGAGAAAGATGGCGAAATCGGTAAAGATGATTTAAGCCGTGGCGAGAAAGAGCTCGAGAAGATTACATCTGACCATGTTGCAAAGATCGATGAACTCTTAAAGCATAAGGAGGCTGAACTTCTCGAAGTCTAAAGACTTCTGCGAGGCTCAACTCACTGTGTCAGATTTACACTCGATCAACGAAGCAATTAATAAGCGCGCTGGGCGAAAGCTCCTGCCATCTATTGGCGTCAGCATCTTCTTGATTCTTCTTGTGTGGTTCTCACTTGCAACCTATCGTGTGATCTTTGCTTCTATCGTTGCTGTAGCCGTTGTCATCGGATTGCGCGAACTCAATAACGCTTATCGACAGGTTGGAATTAATCTCTCTTTTCTATCCCTTGCTGCAGCAGGTGTTGGTCTATCAGGTGCAACATGGTTCGGGGGAGTCTCGGGTCTTGCAGTAGCGACAGCGATTGCAGTCCCATGTTTGCTTGTTCTTCTACTACCGCGCGGTCCTGAGAATTTTGTAAAGAACGCATCAGCATCAACGCTCGCACTGATCTATCTGCCATTTCTTGCAGGATTCCTCATCCTTCTTGCTCGCCCCTATAACGGGCTAGAGCGTGTGATGACTCTTGTTGTTCTCGTCGGGTGCAATGACACTTTTGCATATTTGACAGGTGTTCTCTTTGGAAAGCACCCACTTGCTCCAAAGATCAGCCCTAAGAAGACATGGGAAGGACTCATTGGTTCTCTCGTCTTCACAACTATTGGTGGAGCAATTGCATTCGTTGCGATTATGGATTCGCAGTGGTGGCTCGGAGCCCTTGCCGGTTTGCTCACAGTCTTTACTGCAACATCTGGCGATCTCATCGAATCAGCGTTGAAGCGCGATATGGCGATTAAAGATATGGGCGACTTACTTCCGGGCCATGGTGGAATTCTTGATCGCCTTGATTCAGTTCTCTTTGCAGCTCCTGCACTCTGGCTTGCACTTGAAGTCGTGCGCCGCGCACAGGACTCTGGCTTACTATGAGTAACGAGCGTCCAACAGAGCTCAACCTCGTCTTTGATGAACCAGTTCAGAGAAAGAAGGCACCTAAGCACCTCGCAGATTTTTCTCCTGCTGAACGTAAAGCGTTCGCGAAAGAGCTTGGCTTCCAACCCTTTCGTGCAGCACAGGTAGCAACCCATTACTTCTCGCACTTATCTACAGATCCAGAAGAGTGGACAGATATTCCAGCAGCAGAACGTCAGGCAATTGCAGATGCTTTAATTCCAAAGCTCATCGAACTCGTGACAACGAGAACAACAGATGGCGGAATGACTCGTAAAGATTTGTGGAAGCTCCACGATGGCGTTCTCGTCGAATCAGTATTGATGCGTTATTCAGATCGCACAACGGTCTGTATTTCATCCCAAGCTGGATGCGGAATGAACTGCCCCTTCTGTGCAACGGGGCAAGCAGGTCTGACTCGCAACCTCACCTCTGGCGAAATCACAGAACAGATTGTTGCTGCAGCGCGCGCATGTGCCAACGGCGAACTCCCGGGCGGACCAACGCGACTATCCAACATTGTCTTTATGGGTATGGGAGAACCACTGGCCAACTACAACGCAGTGATCCGCACCCTACATAACATCACAGATCCCAATCCAGATGGTCTTGGAATTTCGGCTCGTTCAGTCACAGTTTCAACTGTTGGTCTTGTCAACGGAATCGAAAAGCTGATGGAAGAAGGAATCAACTGCACTCTTGCGGTCTCACTCCACACTCCTGATGACGAACTCCGTGACACATTGGTTCCAATCAATAATCGTTTTAAGATTCGCGAGGTTTTGGCGGCAGCTGATGCTTATGCGAATAAGACAGGGCGACGCTATTCAATCGAGTACGCGCTCATCCGCGACATCAACGATCAATCGTGGCGTTCAGATCTCTTGGGGCGACAGCTTAAGAACCGTAACGCGCATGTAAATCTGATTCCACTGAATCCAACACCTGGGTCAAAGTGGACGGCATCACGTCGTGAAGATGAAGCTGAATTTGTTCGAATCCTCGAGTCATACGGAGTCCCAGTCACAGTCCGTGATACCCGAGGCCGTGAAATCGATGGCGCTTGCGGCCAACTTGCTGCTTCAGAAAAAGAGAAAATCTAACTAGTATCTGCCTCATGGATATCCGTGAGATAGCAGCAGCGTACGAATCAGCAACACAATATTTTCTCAACCTTGCTCGCGGTGTAACTCCCGATCTACTTGATGTACACGCACCGGAACAGTGGAGCGCGCGTCAATGTATTCACCACATGGCAGATTCAGAGGCGCAGTCTTATGCACGACTTCGCCGCCTCATTGCAGAACCTGAAGGCTCTGTTATTCAGGGGTATGACGAATCAGCATGGGCAAATGAATCAAAGCTTGGTTATGTCGATGCCCCGGTAGAAAATTCCATCGCAGTCTTTGCAGCTGTTCGCGCTAGTTCACTTGATCTCATCAAGCGCCTAGAAGAATCTGATTTTGAGAAGTTTGGCATTCACACAGAAGCTGGCAAGTACACAGTTGCTCGCTGGATTGAGACGTATAAAAAACACCCATACGATCACGGTGATCAGATGGTTCGCGCAACGAAAGGCCTGGAGTAGAAGATGAAGAAGTTACAGAATTTCATTAACGGCAAGCTCGTCGATGGTTCATCGGGTGAAGTAACAACCCTCATCAATCCAGCCACAGGTGAAGCATTCGCAACTGCTCCAAAATCTAATACAGCTGATGTTGATAAGGCGATGAAGGCGGCAAGTGCAGCTTTCTCTGACTGGCGTGATTCAACTCCTTCAGAGCGCCAACGCGCACTTCTTAAGATTGCTGATGCAATCGAATCTCGAGCCGATGAATTTGTAGCAATTGAGTCAGAGAACTGCGGAAAGCCAATGGGGCTTACAGCCTCTGAGGAAGTCCCACCGATGGTCGATCAGATTCGCTTCTTTGCAGGGGCTGCTCGCAACCTAGAGGGTAAATCTGCTGGTGAATATATGAAGGGGATGACCTCATTTATTCGCCGCGAACCTGTCGGAGTCTGCGCACAAGTAACTCCATGGAACTATCCAATGATGATGGCAGTGTGGAAGTGGGCGCCAGCCATCGCTGCAGGAAATACAGTTGTCTTAAAGCCAAGTGATACAACACCTGCATCAACAGTATTTATGGCACAGGTCATGTCAGAGTTCCTGCCTGATGGGGTCATCAACGTCATCACTGGTGAGCGCGAGACAGGTGCAATGCTTGTAGAACATGCAACACCTGCAATGGTCTCCATCACTGGTTCTGTTCGCGCCGGTATGGAAGTTGCGGGAGCTGCAGCAAAGTCGCTCAAGCGCGTTCACCTTGAACTCGGTGGCAAGGCACCTGTCGTTGTCTTTAACGATGCAGATTTAGCCGCTGCTGCCGAGGGAATTGCTATCGCTGGATTCTTCAACTCTGGTCAAGATTGCACAGCAGCAACTCGCGTCTTGGTCCAAGAGGGCGTCTATGACGAGATGGTTAAGCTCTTGGCAGATCAGGCAAGTAACCAGATTGCGATGGGTATGCCACATGAGGATGTCTTGGTCGGTCCAGTCAATAACGCCAACCAATTTGAGCGAGTATCTGGCTTCATCGCGCGCGTTCCATCACATGCACGAATCGTCGCTGGGGGAGCGCCAACAAATCGCCCCGGATACTTCATCGCACCAACAGTGATTGCAGATCTCAAGCAGAACGACGAGCTGATTCAGTCTGAAATCTTCGGCCCAGTTATCACCATCCAGAAGTTCAAAGATGAGGCTCAAGCTGTCGAGATGGCCAATGGCGTCGATTACGGCTTGGCATCATCTATCTGGACCAAGGACCATGGCCGAGCAATGAGAATGTCTAAGGCCTTTGACTTCGGAACAGTCTGGATTAATACCCATATTCCTCTGGTGGCTGAGATGCCTCACGGTGGATATAAGCGCAGCGGCTACGGTAAGGATCTCTCAGGCTATGGATTTGAGGATTACACCCGTATCAAGCACGTCATGAGCAATATCAACGCCTAAAACACCTTGGCGGATAAGTTGGCCGAATGCCACCTGAAAGTCCATAATGAGCCCAGCAAAACCGTCCCTTATTCCGGCACGGTATCCAGAGAGAATCCCTCTGTTTACCAATTACTAAAAAGGAGCCTTCTACATGGCTAAATCACTATCACCAGAAGCACGTTCAATTCTTAACACCCGCGTTTCACGACGTGCAGTTCTAGCAGGTGCAGGTGCAGTTGCAGGCGCTACAGCGCTCGCTGCATGTGGATCAGGTTCTGACAGTTCAGCCGCAGATACAGTCCGTTGGGGCAACTGGCCTCTCTACCTCGATGTTGATGACTCAGGTAAGAAGTACCCAACGCTCGAAGCATTTACAAAGCAGACCGGAATTAATGTTGAATACTTTGAAGATTACAACGATAACGATGAGTTCTTCGGAAAAGTTCAAGCACAACTCAAGCTTGGTGAAGATATTGGCTATGACCTAGTTACACCGACAGACTGGATGGCTTCACGCTGGATCCGTCTCGGATATGCACAGAAGTACGATGCTGCAAATATTCCAAATAAGGTAAACATTCTCGACACACTTGCATCGCCTTCATTTGATCCAAAGCGCGAGAGCACTTTGACATGGCAGGGCATCATGGGTGGTTTCGGTTGGAACACAGAAAAGAATCCAAAGGGAATCCGCACACTCGATGATCTCTTCGCTCCAGCAAATAAGGGCAAGATTGTTGTTCTCTCAGAAATGCGCGACACAGTCGGAATTATTCTTCGCTCACAAGGCGTAAACCTTCAGACAGTTACAGAAGATCAGTTCATGAATGCAATCGACTTCCTTGAGAAGAAGATTGCTGATGGCTGGATCCGTGGAGTTAAGGGCAACGAGTATGCAGAAGACCTCACATCTGGTGATGCATCTGCTGTTATCGGTTGGTCTGGCGATATGTTCATCCTTAAGTCAGAGAATGAAGGAAAGTTTGACTTCGCAATTCCAGAGTCAGGCGGAACTATTTCTGGCGATAACATGATGATTCCTTCAACTGCTTCAGCGGAAGCGAAGGTCAACGCTGAGAAGCTCATCAATTACTACTACGAGCCAGCTGTTGCTGCTGAAGTAGCTGCCTACGTTAACTATGTCTGCCCAGTTAAGGGTGCACAGGCTGAGATGGAGAAGATTGATCCCGCGCTTGCTGCAAGCGAATTCATCTTCCCAACTGCTAAGACAATGGCAAACCTCAGCGTCTTCCGTTCGCTCACACCAACAGAAGAGACAACATGGACTGAAGCCTTCCAGAAGGCTGCCGGCAACTAAGTGTCAGACGTCGCTAGCTCCGCGCGAGGAGATCTCAAGCTCAGCCATCTCACGAAGTCATACGGTGATTTCACTGCAGTCAATGATTTATCACTGACTATTCCTAAGGGTTCATTCTTTGCACTTCTTGGACCTTCAGGTTGCGGTAAGACCACAACGCTTCGCATGATTGCCGGACTTGAGGAACCCACACAGGGAACTATCTCGCTCGGAGCTACCGACATCACTGATACCAAGCCGTATCAGCGACCAATCAATACCGTTTTTCAGAACTACGCGTTATTTCCGCACCTGACTATCTTTGAAAATATCGCCTTCGGTCTACGTCGTCGTGGTATCAAGGATGTTGAAGATGCAGTTATCAAGGCGCTCGATCTCGTAGAGCTCGCGCACCTTGCGCAACGCAAACCAACTCAACTCTCTGGTGGCCAGCAACAACGTATTGCCCTTGCTCGCGCGATCGTCAATCGTCCTGCGTTGCTCCTCCTCGATGAGCCACTCGGTGCACTCGATCTCAAGCTTCGACGCCAGATGCAGATCGAACTCAAGTGGATTCAAAAAGAAGTTGGAATTACATTCGTTCACGTTACTCACGATCAAGAAGAAGCCATGACAATGGCCGACACAATCGCGGTAATGAATGAGGGTCAGATCGAGCAGATGGGATCTCCTGCAGATCTCTATGACAATCCAGAGACAGCATTCGTTGCTAACTTCCTGGGCCAGTCAAACTTGATCAAGGGAACCGTCACTGGCAACGATGGCAACAACCAAGTTGTTGATGTCTTTGGCCAGAAGATCTCACTTCAGAAGAATCGTTCACACGCCGTCGATAACTCAATCTACGCCGGTATCCGACCAGAGAAGTTCCGCATCTCTCGCCTTGAAACAGCGACATCCGGAAACGTACTTACTGGCGGAAAAGTTGAAGATGTTTCTTACATCGGCGTATCGACTCAGTACCAAGTTCTCATGCCATGGGGACAAGAACTCATGGTCTTTGAGCAGAATGATGATGGAGTTGCTCCATTTAGCGTCGGAGAAGATGTCAATATTTCTTGGGAACCAATCTTTACCTTCGGTCTTCGCGGTGATGAAGATGCCGAGGCAGGAACTGAAGTAAATCCTGAAGAGGATCTCGACGAAGAATGAGAAAGATCAGTACGCCCTACCTCCTGTTAATTCCAGGAATGGGCTTTCTCTTTACATTCTTCCTCATTCCAATCTTTAACCTCGCACAGACATCTACTCAGACTGCCGCTGGCGATACTGGGCTCTATGAGCAGACTCTTCGCTTTCAGAATTACATCGATGCTTTTGTAGAAAATAAGGAGCAGTTCGGTCGCTCATTTCTCTATGCGTCAATTGCAACTGTTCTAGCTCTTTTGATTGCATACCCACTTGCATACGCAATTGCATTTAAGGGTGGCAAGTATAAGAACGTCATGCTCGTTCTTGTCGTTGCTCCGTTCTTCACCTCATTTCTCCTTCGTACAGTTGCATGGAAGCAGATCCTGGGTGAAGAAGGTTTCGTTGTTCCGACTCTTCGAACACTCAACATTATTGCCGAAAGCACGACCCTGACATCTAGCGCATTCGCAGTTGTTGCCGGTATGACATATAACTTCCTACCATTTATGACTCTGCCGCTCTATGCGTCAATCGATCGCATCGATCCTCGTACCCTCGAGGCATCTGGCGATCTCTATGCAAACGGTTTCACAACATTCCGCAAAGTCACTCTGCCTCTATCAATGCCTGGCGTTGTGGCTGGAACTCTTCTCACATTTATTCCTGCAGCTGGTGATTACGTCAATGCGGCAATTCTCGGAAGCCCAACGACAAAGATGATCGGAAATGTCATCGAGTCCCGTTACTTCAAGATCGTTGACTACCCAACTGCTGCAGCTCTCTCATTTACCTTGATGGCGGCAATTCTTATCCTTGTTACTGTCTATGTTCGCAAAGCCGGAACCGAGGAGCTCGTATGAAGCAGTTATCTCGCTGGTTCCAGCGCAACCTCATCCGCATTTACGCAGTCTTTGCATTCACCTATCTCTTCATACCTGTTGCCTACACATTCGTCTTCTCTTTTAATGATTCTGGTAAGAGCAATCTCATTTGGAAGGGCTTCACACTCTCCAATTGGCAGAATCCGTGTGGCGCTCCAGAAGTGTGTACAGCGCTCGGCAACTCAATCAAGATTGGCTTTCTAGCAACTCTCTTCTCAACAATCTTGGGAACGATGATTGCCTTTGCTTTGGGTCGCTATCACTTCAAAGGTCGCTCAACGACAAACCTTCTTATCTTCTTGCCGATGGCAACCCCTGAGATTGTTCTTGGAGCATCCCTCCTCTCACTCTTCTTGGTCTTCCAAATCAATCCAGGCTTCTGGCCGACAGTTATTGCACACGTGCTCTTCTGTATCTCATTTGTAGTGGTTACGGTAAAGGCGCGCATTGCAAGCCTTGATCCGCGACTTGAACAAGCTGCCATGGATCTCTATGCAAACGAACGCGAGACATTCCGTCGCGTAACACTTCCACTTGTTGCACCTGGCATCGCAGCCGCTGCGCTCCTGGCTTTCAGTCTCTCATTTGATGACTTCATCATCACCAACTTCAACTCAGGCACAATGACAACATTCCCTAAGTTTGTTTATACATCTGCAGCTCGTGGAATTCCAGCTCAAGCCAATGTCATTGGATCTGCGATGTTCTTCCTTGCTCTAGCAATTGTCATCATCGGACAATTTGTAGGGCGCAAGCGCAAAGTTTCATGACGCGCGAACTCGTTATTCTGGGTTCGACAGGATCAATCGGTCTCCAGGCTCTAGAAATCGTTGATGCCAATCCTGAAGCATTTGCGGTCATTGCAATTACAGCCGCCGGTAGCAACCCTGAAGTTCTCATTGCGCAGGCGAAGAAGCACAAGGTTGCCTACGTTGGCGTTACACATGGTGGAGATCAGATTCGTGCAGCCCTTCCTGGCGTAAATGTGATTGACGGACCGAACGCTTCTACTGAAATTGCTGCTCTCTCCTGCGATGTAGTTCTAAACGCAATCACCGGCTCTATTGGGTTAGGACCAACACTTGCAGCTCTTAAAGCTGGCACTCAAGTAGCCCTTGCCAATAAAGAATCTCTTGTTGCCGGGGGAGATTTAGTCACGTCGACTGCTGCAGAGAATCAACTTCTGCCTGTTGATTCAGAGCACTCGGCAATCTGGCAATGTCTTATGGGTGAGAACAGAAACGATATTTCTCGCCTTGTGTTAACTGCTAGTGGTGGGCCATTTCGTGATCGCGCAGATTTATCAGATGTCACGTTGGAGCAAGCACTTGCTCACCCAACATGGGCGATGGGTCCAGTAGTAACAATTAACTCTGCAACACTGATGAATAAGGGCCTTGAAATCATTGAAGCCCACCATCTCTTTAACATCGCCTACGCGCAGATTGATGCCGTCATTCATCCTCAATCTATTGTCCACTCGATGGTCGAATTTATAGATGGCTCAACAATTGCCCAAGCTTCACCGCCCAATATGAAGGGGCCAATTGCTCTGGCAATTAATTTTCCAGCGCGCACCCTTGGAGCAACTGCGCCAATTAATTGGAGAACATCTCATACTTGGAACTTCTCACCAATCGATTCTGCAAAGTTCCCAGCTGTGGCACTTGCTCGACATTGCGGTGAAATTGGGGGAGAACTCCCAGCAATTTTTAATGCTGCCAATGAAGTTGCTGTGCAAGCATTTATCGATGGCGCCATCAAGTTCACCTCAATCATTGAGCTCGTCGCCTCGGCGGTATCTACTCTCGAGCCATCGGCTAAGAGCGCTCTGCGAGATCTCGCCGATGTCAGTGAGGTCGAAGAGAATGCTCGCCGTACTGCCCGCGAGCTATTGAAAAAGGTTAAGTAATGAATCTTCTCGGCATATTAGCTTTTGCTATCGCACTTCTCTTCTCAGTAATGGTCCACGAATTTGGCCATTACATAACAGCGCGCAAATTTGGAATGAAAGTTACCGAGTTCTTCCTTGGTTTCGGTAAACGTATCTGGTCATTTACCCGCGGTGAGACAGAATTTGGTCTGAAGGCTATTCCAGCCGGTGGGTATTGTCGTATCGAAGGCATGACTCCACGAGATGAGATGCCGGCGGGCGAAGAGAAGCGTGCTTTTGTGATCGCGTCTTCAGGGCGCAAACTTATTGTCTTAGGTGCGGGTTCCTTCATGCACTTCCTCTTGGGATATCTGCTCATCTTCTCCATCTTTATCGGCGTTGGATTTACCGCACTCATGCCAACAATTACTCAGGTCGCACCAAACACCGCGGCTAGCGCTGCAGGATTTAGAGCCGGTGATGAAGTCATCTCGATCGATGGCGTCACAGTTGATAACTGGTCGGAAGATTTAGGAAAAATCTCATCATCTGAAGGAGCAACCCTTACATTTGTGGTCAAGCGCGGATCTGAAGAAATCACCATCAAGGCAGCTCCGAGATATGTCGAGTCCGAGAAGCGCTACATGCTTGGAATCGTAAGCGCCCTTGGAACTCAGCGTGAAAACTTTATCGATGCAACGAAAGATACAACTCGGGCTACAACTGTCTTGATTCGCGAATCTGCAAAATCATTGGTTTCCTTACCAACGAAAGTTCCACAACTACTTCGCCAAACTTTTGGGGGAGAAGAGCGTGACCCTAATGGACTTGTCGGTGTTGTAGGTGCAGCGCGAGTATCAGGTGAAGCAGTCGGCAGCGATAAGCTCAATGGAACAGAGCGCCTCGGCACCTTCTTGCTCCTAGTCGCCAGCTTGAATATCTTTATTGGACTCTTTAACTTGCTCCCTCTTCTGCCGCTCGATGGTGGTCATATGGCAGTTGCAATCGCTGATGAAGTACGAGCGTTCTTTGCTCGAATCCGCCGCCGTCCGCGTCCTGCTCCAATAGATGTGAATGTTCTAACACCAATCACATTGGGAGTCTTCGCTGTGCTCGCCGTTCTCACTGTGATTCTTCTGCTGGCCGACATCATCAACCCCATCTCGCTCAATTTATAGAGATAGGGCAGAATACGGTTCATGGTTGATCTAGGAATTCCAAGCGCCCCACCTCCAACTCTCCATCCTCGTCGTAAGACACGTCAGCTAAGAGTCGGTTCAGTAGGCGTCGGTTCAGAATCACAGGTCAGCGTTCAATCGATGTGCACAACCCTGACATCTGATGTCAATGCAACCTTGCAGCAGATTGCAGAACTTACAGCTGCTGGTTGCCAAATTGTGCGCGTTGCAGTTCCTTCACAAGATGATGCAGATGCACTTGCGCAGATTGCCAAAAAATCACAGATTCCCGTTATTGCAGATATTCACTTTCAACCAAAGTACATCTTCGCTGCCATTGATGCAGGGTGCGCTGCGGTACGCGTTAACCCAGGAAATATTAAGCAATTCGATGACAAGGTTAAGGAAGTGGCAAAGGCTGCTGGAGATGCTGGTATTCCTATCCGTATCGGCGTCAATGCAGGTTCACTCGATCCACGTTTGCTTGCCAAGTACGGCAAGGCAACACCTGAAGCTTTAGCAGAATCTGCGCTCTGGGAAGCATCCCTCTTTGAAGAGCATGGATTCGGAGATATCAAGATTTCGGTGAAGCACCATGATCCCGTCACGATGGTCAATGCATATCGAATCCTCGCTGCAAAGTGTGACTACCCGTTGCACCTTGGAGTAACAGAGGCGGGACCAATTTTCCAAGGAACAATCAAATCTGCAACAGCATTTGGAATCCTCCTTGCAGAAGGAATCGGAGACACTATTCGTGTCTCACTATCGGCACCTCCTGTTGAAGAGGTAAAGGTGGGAATCTCAATCCTTGAATCACTCAATCTTCGCCAACGTAAACTCGAAATCGTCTCTTGCCCATCATGTGGTCGTGCTCAAGTTGATGTCTATACCTTGGCCGAGAAAGTTCAGGCTGGACTTCAGGGAATGACAGTGCCACTTCGCGTTGCGGTAATGGGCTGTGTTGTTAACGGACCGGGTGA
Source organism: Candidatus Nanopelagicaceae bacterium (assembly GCA_965268015.1). GTDB lineage: Bacteria > Actinomycetota > Actinomycetes > Nanopelagicales > Nanopelagicaceae > Planktophila. The sequence continues at coordinate 855,328 of OZ254154.1, read as the reverse complement.
AGCGCGCGAGGCAGATCTCGGAGTTGCATCAGGAAACGGTAAGGGCCAGATCTTTGTTAAGGGAGAAGTCATTAAGACGGTACCTGAAGCTCAGATTGTTGAAACTCTCATCGAAGAAGCGATGCGCCTTGCTGAAGAGATGGAAGCAGCAGGAGTTGCCTCAGGAGAACCTTCAGTCACGATTAAGTAGTCTTCAGGTAGGGTTGGCGCTATGTTGCGAATGTCTACCCTCTTCCTGCGAACACTCCGTGATGATCCAGCGGATGCAGAAGTTCCGAGCCACCGCCTCTTGGTGCGCGCTGGATACATTCGTCGAATCGCAGCCGGTATCTACTCATGGTTACCACTAGGTGTAATCACTCTTCGCAATATTGAGAACATTGTTCGCAGTGAAATGGATAAGGCTGGCTTCCAAGAAGTTCACTTCCCAGCGCTACTTCCACGTGATGCATATGAAGAGACAGGTCGATGGGCTGATTACGGTCCTGATCTATTCCGTCTTCAAGATCGTAAAGGCACTGATTATCTTCTCGGACCAACCCACGAAGAAATGTTTACCTTGATGGTCAAGGGCGAGTATTCGTCCTACAAGGATCTTCCCCTTGCTCTCTATCAAATCCAAACTAAGTACCGCGATGAAGCACGTCCACGTTCGGGCATTATCCGCGGACGCGAATTTGTGATGAAAGATTCTTACTCATTTGATGTCACTGATGAGGGTTTGCAAGAGTCCTACGACCGCCACCGCGAGGCCTATATAAAGACTTTCGACCGTCTTCGCTTGAAGTACAACATTGTGAGCGCGGTCTCTGGCGCCATGGGTGGTTCAGCGTCTGAAGAATTCTTGGCTCCTTGTGCAACTGGTGAAGATACTTATGTCCTCTGCCCTAAGTGCGGGTATGCAGCAAATGTTGAAGCGATGACTACGAAAGTTGCATCAGCTGATGCTTCGCAGGTTGCAGCGCTCGAAGTATTTGATTCACCCAATACTCCAACAATTGATTCACTCGTAGAACTACTCAATGCAAAGTTCGGCGGGGGATATGAAGGATCAATGACTCTCAAGAACGTCATGTTGATGGCTGATGAGACAGCTATCAGTGTTCTCGTTCCTGGTGATCGCGAAGTAGATCTCAAGAGACTCCAGGCGAATATGCCAGGAGTTGCCGACCTTCGAGTATTTGAAGAAGCTGACTTCGCAAAATTCCCAGGACTGGTCAAGGGGTATATCGGTCCACAGGATGCGAAGAAGAGCGGCGTTACTGTCTACGCCGATCCACGAATTGCGCAGGGAACTTCATGGGTTACCGGGGCAAATGCGAAAGATAAGCATGCGCGCAACGTTGTTACCGGTCGCGATTTCACTATCGATCACTACATTGAAGCGGTTCAGATTCGTCAGGGTGATGCATGTCCTTCATGCGATACCCCGGTTGTTATCGATCGCGCAATTGAAATTGGCCATATCTTCCAACTTGGCCGTAAATATGCAGAGGCTCTCAACCTGACCGTTCTTGATCAGAATGGAAAATCACAGGTCGTAACAATGGGTTCTTATGGAATCGGAGTTTCTCGCTCAGTAGCAGCTATTGCCGAACAGAGCTATGACGAGATTGGCCTTTCGTGGCCAGTGGAAGTTGCACCTGCCAAGGTGCATGTTGTTGCAACTGGCAAAGAAGATATCGTTTTCGAAACTGCCGAGAAGATTTCAGCAGACCTTGAAGCCCGAGGTATCTCTGTGATGATCGATGATCGTCGTGGAACAAGCCCTGGCGTTAAGTTCAAAGATGCTGAACTCATCGGAATTCCTGTCATCGTGGTTGTAGGCAAGGCTCTCGAACAAGGAAATGTTGAAGTTCGTGTTCGTAAGAGCGGCGATAAGACAGAGGTAGCAGTTGCAGGTGCAGTAGATTCCATCGCAGCGACACTGGCCACCCTCCCTTAAATTGTTTGAAGAACTAACCGCCCTCACGCTTCTCTTTATCCTCAGCGCTGGCTTCTTCGCTGGGTTTGTCGATGCAATTGCAGGTGGTGGTGGCCTTATTCAATTACCAGCAATGTTGCTGACCTTTCCATCAAAAGATGTTGTAGAGGTGGTGGGTACAAGTAAGACAGGTGCAATCTTTGGAACGTCTGCAGCTGCACTGAACTATCGTCGCAATATCAAGACAGAACCGAAGTTCTTGCTCAGTATGGTTATTCCTGCCTTTCTTGGTTCAGGGCTCGGCTCTTTGATTGCAACACAGATATCAACGGTTCAGCTCAAATCTGGAATTGTCGTGATGTTGGTTGCTGTATTTATCTACACCCTTATCCATCCTGATCTCGGTAAGTTAGAAGTTGCCAAGCACTCACCTCGCAAGAGAACGACAATTGCTATCTGCGCCGGCTTTGTTATCGGTTTCTATGATGGCCTCATCGGTCCCGGAACAGGCACTCTTCTGATGATTGTTCTGGTTGCAGCCCTTGGCTTTGCATTCGTTGGAGCTTCTGCCATAGCAAAGGTCGTTAATGTTGCGACTAACTTTGCATCCATCCTCGTCATCGGATTTAACGCATCGATTATGTGGAGAGTGGGGTTGGCCCTTGGGGCTGCCAATTTGGCCGGTGGATTTATAGGTTCTCATGTGGCAATTAAGAAGGGCTCTGACTTCGTTCGAATCTTCTATCTCATTGTGACCTTTATATTGATTGTGCGAGTAGCTGCTGACTTGATTTTAAATTAGCCCATAGCTGCTGTTAAACTTATCTAGTACTAACGAATGACGACAACCGAATAACAACCGAATATGAGGGCTAGAGATGGCTATTACAGATCAAATCGCAGCACTGGTTACACCAGCAGTGCAGGCACAAGGATTCTTTCTCGAGGATGTTCACCTCGTTTCTCCAGGCAAACACCGCATCGTCACTTGTATTGTTGACGGCGAGAGCGCACTCAATCTTGACCAAGTGACATCGGTATCACGCGTAATTTCAGAGCTCCTCGATGAAGCTCCATTTATGGGCGAAACACCATTTACCCTCGAAGTGACATCCCCTGGAGTAGATCGCCCACTTACCAAGCCACGTCACTTTGTAAAGAATCATGATCGACTATTAAAGGTTGTTAAGAACGACGGCGACGTCATCACGGGAAGAATTACGACTAGCTCAGAGCTAGACGTGACACTTCTAGTTGAGACCAAGAAAGAGTCGAGCGAAATTGTCGTGGCCTACGCTGATATCAAACGCGCCACAGTTGAAATTGAGTTTAACCGCAAAGACGGTGACAAGTAATGCATGTAGATATGGATGCACTTGCCCAATTAGTTGCTGCAAAAGAGATGCCGCTCGAACCGCTTATTCAGGCGATTGAAGCTGGTGTCCTGACCGCATACGCGGAGCTGCCTGAACCAAATAGATATGCGAGAGCAGAACTCAATCGTGAGACTGGTGAAATCTCAATTCTCGTTCCTACATTTAATGAGCTGGGGGAGCGCATTTCAGAAGGCCCACTTGAAATAGAGGGCTTTGCACGAATTGCAACATCGACTGCACGCCAAGTGATTAAGCATCAGATGCGTGCAACAAATGATGCAGAGATTGTTGGTGAATTTACCGGCTCGGTGGGCGATGTTATTTCAGGAATCGTTCAACAAGGTCGCGACCCAAAGATGATTAACGTCAATCTTGGCCGCATCGAGGGAAGAATTCCTCCGCAAGAGCAGGTTCCGGGTGAGGTCTATACCCACGGTGATCGTATTAAGTGTTTCGTTGTAGAGGTTAAGCAAGGACTCAAGGGGCCTGAAATTATGCTCTCTCGAAGCCATCCAGCACTTGTGAAACAACTCTTTGCACTTGAAGTTCCAGAAATTAAAGATGGAATCGTTGAAATTATGGGCGTAGCACGTGAAGCTGGCCACCGCACCAAGATCGCAGTACGTAGCCATCGTGCAGGCGTTTCACCAAAGGGTTCACTCATTGGACCGATGGGTGCACGTTCACAGGCAGTGATGACAGAACTGCATGGAGAGAAGATTGATATCGTCGATTGGGATGAAGATCCTGCGAAGTTTGTTGCGCATGCGCTAGCTCCAGCAAAAGTGACAAGTGTTGAAATCGTGGATGAATCAACTCGTTCTGCCAAAGTTGTGGTTCCCGACTATCAACTCTCTCTTGCAATCGGAAAAGATGGGCAGAATGCCCGCCTTGCTGCACGATTGACCGGATGGCGTATCGATATCCATCCCGATAATCCAGCCCCTTCTGCCCGCTAATTTCTGCGCGAAATAGGGAAAATCCCCGACCTTCGCTAGACTTTCCCCATCAGTTCGGTTCAACCAAAACAGTCGAACCAGTCAGTCGAAATGGATGCGAAAGATATGAAACTCAAATGAGCTCGTTTACATCATGAGGTTTAACAACTAGGGCTCGCATCCCACAATTTTTAATGCGGGCCAAGACAGGAGAAATGTGTCAAAGGTCCGCGTACATGAGCTAGCAAAGCAGCTCGGTATGGAGAGCAAGGAAGTTCTTGCAAAACTCCAAGAGATGGGTGAATTCGTTCGCTCAGCATCATCAACAGTTGAAGCACCGGTAGTCCGCAAGTTAGTTGCACTCTATCCAGATGCCAAGCCAGCTGAAGAGAAGAAGCCAGTCAAGAAGGCAGCGGTTAAAAAGACTGCCGCAAAGAAGACTGCAGAAGTTAATCCTGAGTTGGCCGCAGAACTTGCAGCAGAGCTCGGTGTCGATCTCGCAGCGCTCAAAGCTTCACGAGATGCTGAGAAGGTTGCGCTAGAAAATCGCGCAGCTGCAGCAGTGGAAGAAGTTACACAGCCCGATGCAGCAACGCCGTCAACACCGGCAACTCCTGCAGCGCCACGTCCAGGAAATAATCCCTTCTCTTCAGGTAGCGCTGTTCCACGCCCGCCACGTCCAGGAAATAATCCATTTTCAACTGGCGGTGTAGTTCCACGTCCGCCACAACGCCCACAAGGTGGAGCGCCACGTCCAGGTATGGCCGGCGCACGTCCCGGATCTGTTCGTCCAGGTTTTGCAGCACGTCCAGGTGCACCACGTCCTGCTGGAACAGGAAGTGGAAACTATCCACCACGTACAGGCGCACCAACATCGTCAGGACCATATCGTTCCAATGGTTCATCGACCGGAGGTCCATCAACTGGTGGAGCAGCAGGCGGTCCACAACGTCCAGGTGGAGGTCCTAACCGTCCACCAGGTCGCGGCGGAACAGCTGGTGCATTTGGAAAGAATGCAAGTAAATCTTCTAAGCGTAAGCAGAAGTCACGTAAGGCGCTGCGCGAAGAGTTTGACAATATGCAGGCACCAAAACTTGGTGGAGCAGTTATTCCACACGGTGATGGAAATACAAAGATTCGTATGCGTCGCGGTTCATCTCTTGCTGACTTTGCAGAGAAGATCAATGCAGATCCAGCAGCGTTGGTATCAGCGCTATTCCACCTCGGTGAAATGGTTACTGCAACACAGTCAGTCGATGCAGATACATTCGAAATTCTCGGAACCCAACTCGGATACGTCATCGAGATTGTTTCTCCAGAAGATGAAGATCGCGAACTTCTACAAGACTTCGATATCGATCTAGCTCAAGAAATCGAAGATCTCGATCCTGAAGATCTCGTAGCCCGTCCACCAGTTGTCACTGTCATGGGTCACGTTGACCACGGTAAGACATCGCTCCTTGATGCCATCCGTAAGACTGAGGTAATCAAGGGCGAAGCAGGCGGAATCACTCAGCACATTGGTGCCTATCAAATTCACCATGAGCACGATGGAGTTAATCGCGCAATCACCTTTATCGATACACCAGGCCACGAAGCATTTACCGCTATGCGTGCACGTGGTGCAAAGGTCACAGATATTGCAGTCCTCGTAGTTGCAGCAGATGACGGCATCATGCCTCAGACCATTGAAGCTCTCAACCACGCCCAGGCAGCAGATGTGCCGATTGTGGTTGCAGTGAATAAGGTTGATAAGGAAGGCGCAAATCCAGATAAGGTCCGCCAGCAGTTGACTGAGTACAACTTGATCGCAGAAGAGTACGGTGGAGACACAATCTTCGTAAACGTTTCTGCTAAGCAGGGAATCGGCGTTGATGCTCTGATTGAATCCATCTTGCTTACAGCAGATGCTGCAATCGATCTCCGAGCAATCGCCGCAGATGATGCTCGTGGTGTAGCAATTGAAGCTCATCTCGATCGCGGTCGTGGTCCAGTTGCAACAGTGCTTGTCCAGCGAGGAACTCTCAAAGTTGGAGATGCAATTGTTGCCGGTGGTTCCTTCGGACGTGTTCGCGCGATGCTCGATGAGCATGGTGCAAACGTTGAAGAGGCAGGTCCATCACGTCCAGTGCAGGTTCTCGGCTTTACATCTGTACCAAGCGCAGGAGATACATTCCTCGTTGCAGAAGATGATCGCACCGCACGTCAGATTGCTGAAAAGCGTCAGGCTGCAGAGCGAAATGCCCAGCTAGCTAAGGCTCGCAAGAAGGTATCGCTGGAAGACTTTATGGAACAGTCAAAGGTCTCAACTCTTAACCTCATCCTCAAGGGTGACGTTTCGGGTTCTGTTGAAGCCCTCGAAGATGCACTCATGCAGCTCGATGTTGGAGCAGAAGTTGATCTTCGAGTTATTCACCGCGGTGTAGGAGCTATTACCAAGAGCGATATCACTCTCGCATCAGCATCTACAGCAGTCGTAATTGGCTTCAACGTTAAGCCGGAACCTCAGACTGCCGTCTACGCTGATCAAGAAGGCGTTGAAGTTCGCTTCTACTCAGTTATCTACCAAGCAATCGAAGAAATCGAGCTCTCACTTAAGGGTCTCCTTAAGCCAGAGTTTGAAGAAGTTGTCCTTGGTAACGCTGAAGTGCGCGACCTCTTCAAATCTTCAAAGGTTGGAACGATCGCTGGATCCATCGTCACCGACGGAATCATTCGACGTAATGCAAAGGCGCGCGTCATGCGTGACGGCGCAGTCATCGCAGAGGAAGTCACTATCGAATCTCTCAAGCGATTTAAGGATGATGCAACTGAAGTCCGTGAGGGCTTTGAGTGCGGTATCGGCGTAGGTAAGGGAGCCGATCTCCAGGTTGGAGACATCATTCAGGTCTTCGAGATGCGTGAGAAGAAGCGCGCATAACCATGGCACATTCACACCGCAGCCAGAAGGTTGCAGATCGCATCAAGGTAGTAGTGGCACAGCTGCTTGAGACAAAGATTAAAGATCCTCGTCTCGGCTTTGTCACTGTTACAGATGCACGCGTGTCTGGAGATCTTCAGAGCGCATCTATCTTCTACACCGTTCTCGGTGGCGAAGATGAGAGATCTGCAACGGCTGCGGCCCTTGAATCAGCAAAAGGCGTCATTCGTAGCGCAGTAGGAAAAGATCTAGGTACACGCATTACGCCATCTCTTGAATTCATTCTTGATGGATTGCCTGAGTCAGCTCAAGCGATGGATTCATTGCTAGACCGTGTCCACGCTCTCGATGCAGAAGTTGCAAAGGCTCGACTCGGTGCAAAGCCAGTTGTTGAAGATGCCTATAAGCAACCGCGCGTAATCGAAGAATAATCGTTATCAAAGCATGACCGTCACTGAAGGTTTTCTTGTCGTAGATAAGGCTGGGGGCATGACCAGCCACGATGTGGTTGCAGTTGGTCGTAAAGCGCTCGGTACTCGCAAAGTGGGACATGCAGGCACGTTAGATCCAATGGCCACCGGAGTATTGGTTCTGGGCTTTGGAAATGGCACTCGACTTCTGCAATACATCACCGATGGAGATAAGTCTTATATCGCAACAATTGTTTTAGGTGCAGCAACTGTCACTGACGATAAAGAAGGTGAAGTCATTTCATCTGTAGATGCCTCAGGTGTAGCCGATGATGAAATCAGACAAGTCTTAGCGACAATGGTCGGAACAATCGCCCAACGTCCATCCTCGGTATCTGCCGTCAAAGTCGGGGGAGAACGAGCTTATGATCGCGTCCGAGCTGGAGAAGAATTTGAACTCGCTGCACGCCAAGTAACTATTACTCAACTAGATATCGTGGCAATTCGTCACTCTGAGAAAACAACTGAAGTTGATATTGAAGTGACATGTTCGGCTGGAACATTCATTCGCGCCATTGCTCGTGATTTAGGAGATGCGCTCAAGGTCGGAGGACACCTCAGCGCCTTACGCCGCACACGCGTCGCAGGGTTCACCGAGAAGGATGCGGTCTCATTTGAAGACCTCAAGGCGCAGAAATTTACTCCACTCAATCTTGCTGATGTAGCTCGCACAACTTTTATGGTGCGTGAACTCTCTCTTGAAGAAGTTGCCGAGCTCTCCTTTGGGCGCCCACTTACTGCCAATGGGAATACAAGTATCAATGCAGCTTTGTCGCCAGATAATCGTCTGATTGCGCTCTTGAAAGATGAAGGGGATAAGGCCAAGCCGATCGCAGTTTTTGCAGCTGCGAACTAGGTAAGGCAAGATTCTCATATGAGCCAGGCGAGCGTTGTAGTTATCGGAGTCTTCGATGGCGTGCACAAAGGCCACCAACTTCTGCTCAACCGTGCGAAAGAGATTGCAGATGGACGCCCCATCGTTGCCCTGACATTTGACCCACATCCAACAACGGTCTTTGCCCCAGATCGCGCACCGACGATGTTAACAACGCTCTCTGATCGCGTAGAGCTTCTGAAGATACATAACGCTGATCAGGTAGCTGTAATGAAATTCAATGAAAAGTTCGCAGCGATGTCACCAGAGGATTTTGTATCAAATGTATTGGTTGGCCAATTACACGCTGGCACCGTCATTGTCGGGAAGAACTTTACCTATGGCCATAAAGCCAGTGGAAATGTTGATTCTTTGATTCAAGACGGCGTGAAGCACAACTTCACCGTGGATGTTCAGGAACTCAAGGGAGATTCAGAGCCAATCTCTTCAACGCGCATTAGAAAATTGGTCGTAGAAGGAAAGGTCGAAGAGGCTCGTGAATTGCTATCTCGTCCGCATCGTTTGGATGGCGTCGTGGTCCATGGTGAAAAGCGCGGTCGCGAAATTGGATATCCGACAGCTAATTTAGGAAAGATTGAAGGACAGACAATTCCTGCCGATGGCGTCTATGCAGGATGGTTAACAGTCGGAATCAATTTTTGGCCAGCAGCAATCTCCATTGGAACGAATCCAACCTTTGAGGGCGAACGTGGTCGGCAAGTAGAGGCATATGCACTCGATCAGGAAGGCCTTGATCTATATGACAAGAGCGCGTCAATTGAATTTGGTTGGTTCTTACGTCCCACTGAAAAATTTGATGGTCTTGATGCGCTCCTTGCTCAGATGAAGCACGATTGCGACAGAGCCCGCGAACTCACCGAGAAATAGGGCGATAATCCCGTTCATTTTGCCCCGATTTCTCACTTGGATAGGCGGGACGGTAAAGTTTGCCCCGTCCAACGAGAAAGTGATTTCCCGTGAATCAAACCGGGAAGCCTCTTGAACAGTACCTGCGTACTTAACATGAAAAGGAAATACGAAAAATGGCACTAACACCAGAAGTAAAGAAAGAAATCATTGCGAAGTACGGATCATCAGCTACTGACACAGGAAGCCCTGAAGCTCAGGTCGCTCTGCTCTCACGCCGAATCGAAGACATTACAACTCACCTTAAGACCAACCCACATGACCACCACAACCGTCGTGGTCTCTTGTTGCTCGTAGGTCAGCGTCGTCGTATTTTGCAGTACCTCGCAAAGACAGATATCAACCGCTACCGCGCAATCATTGAGAAGCTCGGTATCCGTCGTTAATTAAGAATTAATTACCCACCGGGGGACTAATGGTCCTCGGTAGTGGTTTCCAGATGTGTGCACTAGATGTGCATAGCTGTGAACTTCGATCGAAGATTCATTTGTTTCGCCTGTGGGTAGTTACCGCTCCACTCTGCGCATGTAGCGCTGTGGAAAATGAAACAAATAGCATAAAAGGAGGACCCAATGGAGGGTCAAGACGTAAAGACAGCAGTAGCAGTAATCGATAACGGTAAGTTCGGAAAGCGCGAAATTCGCTTCGAGACAGGTCGCCTTGCAAAGCAGGCAGCAGGTGCAGCAGCAGTATTCCTAGATGACGAAACAATGATCTTCTCGGCAACAACTGCTTCAAAGACACCTAAAGATCAGTTCGACTTCTTCCCATTGACAGTAGATGTCGAAGAGAAGATGTACTCAGTAGGAAAGATTCCTGGTTCATTCTTCCGTCGCGAAGGACGTCCATCAGAGGATGCAATCCTCACATGTCGTTTGATTGACCGCCCATTGCGTCCATCATTCGTTAAGGGACTTCGTAATGAAGTTCAGATTGTCGTAACAGTCATGGCTCTAGATCCAGATCACATGTATGACGTCATCGCAATCAACGCAGCTTCAATGTCAACACAGCTCGCAGGACTCCCATTCTCTGGTCCAATCGGTGGCGTTCGCGTCGCTTTGATTGATGGACAGTGGGTTGCCTTCCCTAACCACTCACAGGTTGAGAATGCAGTCTTCGATATGGTTGTCGCAGGTCGCGTAACAGCTGACGATGTTGCAATCATGATGGTTGAAGCTGAAGCAACATCTAAGACAATTGAGCTCATCAATAGCGGACAGCCAACGCCAACTGAAGAAATCGTTGCGCAGGGTCTTGATGCAGCGAAGCCATTCATTCGCATTCTCTGTGAAGCACAGTCAAAGCTTGCAGCTGTTGCTGCAAAGCCAACAGCTGAATTCCCAGTATTCCTTGAGTACCAGGATGATGTTTTTGCAGCAGTTGAAAAAGCTGCAAAGGATGAGCTCTCTAAGGCTCTTACAATCGCAGGAAAGCAAGAGCGCGAGAACAAGATTGATGAAATCTCAGCTTCGACTAAGGAATCAGTATCTGCTGCATTCGAAGGTCGCGAGAAGGAAGTTCCAGCAGCGTTCCGCTCTTTGACTAAGAAGCTTGTTCGTCAGCGCGTACTGCGTGACAAGATCCGTATCGATGGTCGCGGTCTACGTGACATTCGTGCGCTTTCTGCAGAAGTTGAAGTTATTCCTCGTGTTCACGGTTCAGCAATCTTCGAGCGTGGAGAGACACAGATTCTTGGAATCACAACTCTCAACATGCTTAAGATGGAGCAGCAGCTCGACACTCTTAACCCAGAGAACCACAAGCGTTATATGCACAACTACAACTTCCCACCATATTCAACTGGTGAAACAGGTCGTGTGGGTACACCAAAGCGCCGCGAAATCGGCCACGGTGCACTAGCTGAGCGCGCACTTATTCCAGTATTGCCAACACGTGAAGAGTTCCCTTACGCAATTCGTCAGGTCTCAGAAGCACTTGGTTCAAATGGATCAACTTCTATGGGTTCAGTCTGTGCATCGACTCTGTCGATGCTCCAGGCAGGCGTTCCACTGAAGTTCCCAGTTGCAGGTATTGCAATGGGTCTCATCTCAGATGATGTTGATGGCAAGGTTGAGTACGTTGCTCTCACAGATATTCTCGGTGCAGAAGATGCATTTGGAGATATGGACTTCAAGGTTGCCGGAACTAAGGACTTTGTTACAGCGCTACAGCTCGATACAAAGCTCGATGGAATTCCTGCATCAGTTCTAGCTGGCGCACTTCACCAGGCAAAGGAAGCGCGTCTTGCGATTCTTGATGTCATGAATGAAGCGATCGATACACCGGATGAGATGAGCAAGTACGCTCCACGAATCATCTCTGTAAAGATTCCAGTAGACCAGATTGGTGCAGTTATCGGGCCTAAGGGCAAGATCATCAACCAGATTCAGGATGAAACCGGCGCAGATATCTCTATCGAAGATGATGGAACTATCTACATTGGTGCAACTGATGGTCCATCTGCCGAGGCAGCTCGCGCGCAGATCAATGCAATTGCCAATCCACAAATGCCAGAAGTGGGAGAGCGTTACCTCGGTACAGTCGTAAAGCTTGCAACATTCGGCGCATTCGTCTCATTGATGCCAGGTAAAGATGGCTTGCTCCACGTATCTCAGATTCGCAAGATGCATGGTGGAAAGCGCATTGAAAACCTTGAAGATGTCATGAAGGTTGGCGACAAGATTCAGGTAGAAATCGGTGAGATCGATCCAAAGGGCAAGCTCTCTCTGGTTCCAGTTCTCGAAGACGGCACAACACCAGCTGCTGAATAAGCACTGATTCGCGCATGTCAGTAAAGAGATCAGTTCACGCAAGCGGGCTGCGCATTGTTACGGAAGAAGTTCCGTCAGTGCGCAGCGCTGCAGTGGGAATTTGGGTCAATGTAGGTTCACGTGATGAAGCACCGGCAACTGCTGGTGCTTCTCACTTTCTAGAGCACCTTCTCTTCAAAGGTACAACGAGTCGCACAGCCCTTGAGATTTCATCTTCCATCGAATCAGTCGGCGGAGAGATGAATGCCTTTACCTCAAAGGAGTACACCTGCTTCTATGCACGGGTAATCGATACCGATCTACCTATGGCTATTGAGGTTGTCTCTGATCTCATCACTAGCTCGATTGTGACAGCCCTCGATGTTGATGCAGAACGTAAGGTTGTTCTGGAAGAAATTGCGATGCGCGATGACGATCCCAGCGACCTTGTCCATGATCTCTTTAGCGATACGTATTACGGTGACACTCCTATCGGGCGTCCAATCTTGGGCTCTATCGATTCAATAAATAACATGTCTCGCAATACAGTATTTAATTATTATAAGAAGAAGTACCTCCCACAAGATCTCGTCGTTGCTGTAGCAGGAAATATCAAACATAAGCGCGTGGTAGAGATGGTCGAACGGGCACTCTCACGAGATAACTTCCTCGATGTTATGGCAGCTCCCGTTATTCGCCCTAATACTGTTATTAAAAATACGAAGCAACAATCCGTTGGCCTTCTCTATAAGAAGAGCGAGCAAGCCCACATGTTCTACGGAATGCAGGGCGTAGCTCGCGCTGATGAACGTCGCTTTGCCATGGGCGTTCTCTCTGCAGCGCTCGGTGGCGGTATGTCATCGCGACTCTTCCAGGAAATCCGTGAGAAGCGAGGCCTTGCATACTCGGTCTATGCCTATGCACAGCAATTTGCAGGCTCTGGAGTTCTGGGTTTCTACGCAGGTTGCAATCCAACAAAGGCCATTGAAGTAGTTGAAATTATCCGTAGCATCCTTAGCGATGTTGCCGATAATGGAATGACACATGAAGAGATTGAACGAGCCAAGGGCGCAGTCCGAGGTTCGCTGGTATTAAGCCAAGAAGACTCAGGTTCACGGATGAGTCGAATCGGCAAGAACGAAATTGTTTATGGCGCCGTAATGGATTTTGATGACATTCTCAAGGCGATTTCACGCGTAAGCGCGGAAGACATTCGCGAAATTGCTAGCGAGTTCTTGGTTAAAACACCTACCCTTGCACTTGTCGGACCATTTAAGAATGAATCAAAATTTGAGAAGGTGTTGAACTCATGATCAAAGTAGCAGTCCTCGGCGCCAAAGGGCGCATGGGTTCAGAGGTCGTTAAAGCCGTTGAGGCTGCTAGTGATCTGGAATTAGTTGCAGCCCTTGATCTTGGTGATTCACTCGAAGTCTTAGTGGCTAGCGGAGTCGAAGTCGTCGTTGACTTCACAACACCGGATTCAGTGATGGGTAACCTTGAATTCTTAACTAAGAACAATATTCATGCAGTGGTTGGCACAACAGGTTTTGATGACGCTCGAATCATCGCTCTCAACTCGCTACTCAGAGTCTCTAAGTCAGGGGTTCTTATCGCCCCTAACTTTGCAATCGGCGCAGTTCTCATGATGGAGTTTGCAACAAAGGCGGCTCGCTACTTTGAGTCTGCAGAAATTATTGAGCTTCATCACCCAAATAAGGTGGATGCTCCTTCAGGTACAGCAGCTCGAACTGCTGAGCTCATGTCTAAGGCGCGCAAAGATGCAGGTCTTGCTTCGATGCCAGATGCAACTACAACATCTCTTGAGGGCGCACGTGGTGCAACAGTCGGAGATGTTCCAGTGCACTCAGTACGACTTCGTGGTTTAGTCGCTCATCAAGAAGTAATTCTTGGCGGGCTAGGAGAGACCCTTACTATCCGCCACGATTCGCTCGATCGCGCAGGGTTTATGCCAGGAGTCCTTCTTGGTATCAGAAAAGTTTCTACACATCCAGGGCTAACATTTGGCCTTGAGAATTTCATGTAAGGAGTATCAATAATGGCTAAAGCAGATATCACTATGTACGGAGCAGACTGGTGTGGGGATTGCCGCCGTTCCAAGCGCCTTCTAGAAGAGCTCGATGTACAGGTTAATCACATCGATGTTGAAGCCGATGAATCTGCAGCCGTTAAGGTCATTGAAATCAATGGGGGAGCGAAATCTATTCCTGTCATTGTCTTCTCTGATGGCACCCACCTCACAGAGCCTTCAGATATGGAGCTCACTGCAAAGCTCAAAGAGCTCTCAATTATCTAGTTCGTACCTTAATTGCAGTCTTGAATTACTGAAGGCGAAAGAGGAGTGCAGAAGTAACAGCCGCAGAAATCACTACGACAAAGTAGGGCGCCTTCAGCGCTAGGGCTAACGCTGCAACTGCAACCCCTGCCAATCGCTGATCAATGACCAGCTTTGATTTATCTGCTAAGGTCTGTACTCCAACTAATGCGCTCAAGAGCGCAATCGGAATCAAGGTATTTATTCGAAGCATCCTTGGATTTGTAAGAAACTTCTCAGGGACGCTGTGGCCAAAGTATTTGAGAGCAAAGGCAATGGCGCTGGTCCCAAGTACAGCAATCCAGATTGCGCTCATTGAAGTATTCATGCAGAGCGCTCCTTCCAGCCAAATACGACGGCAAGTAGCGCTGTTGCAATAATTGGAATTCCGGCAGCTAAGAGCGGTGTGAGAGCGAGAGCAACAACGATTGCTGTTAACGCCAACGCCTTTTCGAATCGACTAAGAAGTCGAGGCCAGACAAGTCCCAAGAATGCAGCTGGCACTGCAGCATCAAGTCCCCAAGCAGCTGGATCGCCCATCGCTTGAGCACCCAGTGCGCCAAGCAAGGTAAAGATATTCCAGAAGAGATACACGCCGAGACCTGTTAGCCAAAATCCATGGCGCATCGATTCAATGCCGCGTTCTTCTTGACCGATTGATACTCCCGTAGATTCATCAATAGTTATATGAGCTGCCGCAATTCGACGCAGCCCTCGCACCTGCAGAATCGGTGCCATACGTAATCCATAGAGCGCATTTCTAATTCCTAGTAACGATGCAGTTGCAATTCCCGATATTGCACTTCCTCCCGCACCAAGAACACCTACGACTGCAAATTGAGAAGCCCCCGAAAATGTTAGAAGGGATAAGAGACAGCTCTGCCAGACAGAGAATCCAGCTGCTACTCCGGCAGCTCCAAATGCTGTTCCATAGAGACCAACGGTGAAGGAGACGCTCAGGCTCTGGGTAGCGGTGGCGCGGTTCACTCTGGACACGCGGCCATTCTGCCCTAGGAATGCAGGAAGTTCACGGGTGAGCCTCGATAAGGTGCGACCATGTCTGAAACCATAATTTTTAGAGATGATGTCACTGTAGAACTCATCAAAGCCAGCGCCAGCGACGCTGATGTCATCTGGGCCGCGCGCGTATCAACAGCTGGTGAGCAATCCATGGATGAGATCGGAGAGGATCCAGCGCGTTCTGCAGGTTTGATTAATTACCTTGCTCGCGAACGTCACGGCTCACCCTTCGAGCACACTTCGATGACGTTCTTTGTTTCAGCGCCCATCTTTGTCTTCCGCGAATTTATGCGCCATCGCATCGCTTCCTATAACGAGGAATCTGGCCGTTACCGCGAACTCAAGCCAGTCTTCTACGTTCCTTCAAAGGATCGCAAGTTGGTGCAGGTAGGAAAGACCGGCGCGTACACATTTGAAGATGGAACTGCCGAGCAGTATGAAATCACTGTCAAGGCGATGAAGGATGCATATGTACTTGCCTACGATTCCTATCAGAAGATGTTGGATGCAGGAGTTGCACGAGAAGTTGCTCGAGCAGTATTGCCAGTTGCTACATACTCTTCAATGTATGTATCAATGAATGCGCGAGCACTCATGAACTTCCTATCACTTCGTACAGCTCGTGAAGGTTCCCACTTCCCAAGCTATCCTCAGCGTGAAATTGAGATGGTCGCTGAAAAAATGGAAGCCGAATTCGCGAAATTAATGCCTCTTACCTATGCGGCATTTGAAAAATCTGGTCGTATCGCGCCTTAAGCGATAGGATTGCCAAATGAGTACGCAAGCTCCATTCGGACGCCTTATCACCGCAATGGTGACCCCATTTAAGGCAGATGGCGCAATCGATTGGGATGGAGTTGAGAAACTCGCCCAGCACCTTGTTGATACTGGTCACGATGGAATTGCAGTCAATGGCACAACAGGTGAAGCTCCTACTACAAAGTCTTCAGAGAAGCTTGAAATTATTAAGGTCGTTAAGGCCGTAGTTGGTTCGAAGATTACGATTCTTTCAGGTGCAGGCGATAACGAAACCTCTTATACAGTCGAGCAAGCAAAGCGTTCACAAGATGCCGGCGCTGACGGGCTCTTGGTGGTTACTCCTTATTACAACAAGCCGCCGCAAGCCGGAATCGAAGCGCACTTCCGTGCAGTAGCTGCTGCAACCGATCTTCCCATCATGATGTATGACATTCCAGGTCGCACTGGTGTTGAAATTGAATCAGATACGATTGTTAAACTCTTTGAGAGCGTAGACAATATTGTTGCCCTCAAAGATGCCAAAGGAAATATTGCCGCTACCTCATGGGTAATCAAGCGATGTGGAATCCCTGTCTACTCAGGTGATGACATCCTCAATCTTCCATTCTTATCTGTTGGCGCAGTTGGCTTTGTTTCAGTCTGTGGCCACACAGTTGGTCGTCAACTTAAGGAGATGCTCGAGGCCTGGTTCTCTGGCGACAGTGCGCGAGCTTTGGAAATTCATCAGCAATTACTACCGGTCTTCACCGGCACCTTCCGCACTCAAGGCGCAATTTTGACCAAGGCAGCTATGTCCCTCATGGGTCTACCCGGAGGAACTACTCGTCTGCCACTCGTTGATGCAACTCCTGCGCAGATTGAACAGCTTCGCGCTGATCTCATCGCCGGTGGCGTCACGTTGAAGAAGTAACTCGAAAACTCTATGACCCAACACCCTCATCCAAATCTAGGCACCCCAACCAAACTCGCAGATGGCGGTTTGCGGATTGTCGCACTCGGTGGAATCTCAGAGATTGGTCGCAATATGACCGTCTATGAATACAAGGGCAAGCTTCTCATCATCGATTGCGGCGTACTCTTTCCAGAAGATAACCAACCCGGAATCGATTTAATCCTTCCCGACTTCTCATACATCCGAGATCGTCTTGATGATGTCGTTGGCATATTTCTTACACATGGACATGAAGACCATATCGGAGCGGTTCCGTATCTCTTACGTGAACGTGGTGATATTCCTGTCTATGGATCACCTCTTACCATTGCGCTCATATCAGCTAAATGTAAAGAGCATCGCATTTCACCACTTACACACGAAGTTCGTGAAGGTGGAATTGAAGATATCGGTCCCTTCGAGCTTGAATTCGTCGCCGTCAATCACTCGATTCCAGATGCCCTCGCTGTTGCTATCCGAACATCTGCCGGAACCGTCCTTCACACTGGTGACTTTAAAATGGATCAGCTTCCGCTCGATGGCCGAATTACAGATCTCCGTACTTTCGCACGATTGGGTGACGAGGGAGTGGACCTCTTCTTGGTCGATTCTACAAATGCAGATGTTCCAGGATTTACCCCTGCAGAACGTGAAATCATGCCTGCACTTAATCGGGTCATTGCTTCAACAAAGAAGCGCGTCATTGTCGCCTCGTTCTCTTCCCACGTTCATCGTGTGCAACAGGTTATAGATACTGCAGCCCTGCACGGCCGTCGCGTTGCATTTATTGGGCGTTCGATGATTCGCAATATGAAGATCGCAGAAGATATGGGTTACCTAACTGTTCCTTCGGGAATTCTCTTCGATGCCCGTGAATTAGATAATTACGATGATCGCGTCGTTCTCATCTGTACAGGTTCTCAAGGTGAGCCGATGGCAGCTCTCTCTCGAATGGCTACTGGCGATCATCAAATTCGTGTCGGCGAAGGTGACACAGTCATTCTTGCTTCCTCATTAATTCCAGGAAACGAAAATTCGGTCTTTAGAGTGATCAACGAACTCACGCGGTTCGGAGCAAAGGTTGTTCACAAGGCCAATGCCATGGTTCACGTCTCTGGCCATGCAGCAGCAGGGGAGCTTCTCTACTGTTACAACATCGTTAAGCCAAAGTACGCCTTGCCGGTTCACGGCGAATGGCGACATCTCAAGGCAAACGCTGAGATTGCAATTTCTGCTGGTGTTCCACGTGAGAACGCATTCATTATTGAAAATGGAATTGTTATTGACTTGGTCAATCACGTTGCAGAAGTCTCGGGCGCTGTCCCATGTGGCTTTGTCTACGTTGATGGACAGAGCATTGGAGACATTACAGAATCATCTCTTAAAGATCGACGTATATTAGGTGAAGAGGGATTCATCTCTGTCATCGTCGTTATCGAATCCCAAACCGGCAAGATCATTGCTGGACCAGATATTCATGCCCGTGGATTTAATGAAGATGAAGCGCTCTTCGATGAGGTAAAAGGTCAGATTGAAAGAGCGCTGACCAGTGCTGTCTCTGAAGGCATCAATGGGACAGCTCAACTTTCTCAAGTTGTACGTAGAACTATCGGTAGTTGGGTGGGTCAGAAACATCGCCGCCGTCCGATGATCGTCCCTGTTGTCATCGAGGTCTAGACCCGGCGCGCCTTACCGGCGTTAAAAAACACTCCACCTAAGATTGAAGGTGTGGCAAAGAAGAGACGCACATCAGCGAAAAAATCATCGGCACAACGCAGAGTTTTCTCAAGCGTTACCGGTGGCCTTGTAACTCTCTGGCGATTTCTCGCAAAATCTCTTGGTTCATCAATTCGCTTTGTTGCGCGTGGCGCCCGAGATCTAGATCCTGAACATCATCGCGATGGTGCAGCGCTCATCCTCTTGCTCTTCTCTCTCTCAGCCTTTGCCGGCACGTGGTTTCACGCCGATAACTTTGTGGGAAGAAATCTTTACTCACTCTTCTACGGCGCCTTTGGTCGCGTAGGTGTATTAGCCCCACTCGTTCTTCTCTATTTTGCGATACGCCTCTTTCGGAAGCCTGAAGATTCTCAGACTACGGGTCGAATTACCGTTGGAACCATTCTGCTCTTATTGAGCGCTACGGGACTTGTTCATCTTCTCAACGGATCTCTTGGCGCGGTTAATCCTCAAGGAGCAACGGCAATTCGCCACGGGGGAGGGCTATTGGGCTATTGGGTTTCCAAGCCATTGGTTGCACTGATGACATCAATGCTTGCATACCCAGTACTTCTCGCTCTTCTCTTCTTCTCATTATTAATCATCACAGCTACACCACTATCGAAGGTCGGAATTAGACTCAAGGTGATTGCCCTCTGGCTCTGGTCTAAGAAGCCACAGAAATCAGAAGAAGGTTTTGAAATTAGCGATACCCCTCCATTTGAATCTCCAGTGGTTGGCTGGAATCAAGAACCAGATGAAGAAGTAGATATCGACGAAGAAGAGTTTGATCAAGAATTTACGGTAGAAGTTCCACGAGTTCCTCTCGAGGCTCAGCTCAAAGAGGCTCCTAAGGCAAACTCGAGGCCAGAGCAATTATTGCTTACCGGTGATTCAAAGTATGAGCTTCCATCGCAAGATCTCTTGAAGGTTGGCCCAGCTGCAAAGGCTAAGAGCAAGGCGAATGAGGCTGTCGTTGCCTCACTTACCGAAGTCTTTAAGCAGTTTGAGATAGATGCAGAAGTGACAGGATTTATGCGCGGGCCAACGGTTACTCGCTACGAAGTTGAGCTTGGAAATGCAGTCAAGGTAGAGCGAATAACTGCACTATCTAAGAATATTTCCTATGCGGTAGCCAGCAGCGAAGTACGAATTTTGTCTCCGATTCCAGGCAAATCTGCAGTGGGTATTGAAATCCCTAACGCTGATCGCGAGATCGTAGCCCTTGGCGATGTCATGCGATCAAGTGTTGCCGGCCAGGATCACCATCCAATGCTGGTTGCCCTGGGTAAGGATGTAGAAGGAAATTTTGTCTGTGCAAACCTTGCCAAGATGCCCCATCTCCTTGTCGCAGGTGCCACAGGAGCAGGTAAATCATCGATGATCAACTCAATGATTGTCTCAATTTTAATGCGCGCAACTCCTGATGATGTTCGCCTCATTCTTATCGATCCAAAACGAGTAGAGCTGACCGCCTATGAAGGTATTCCTCACCTCATTACACCGATTATCACCAACCCAAAGAAGGCGGCAGATGCACTGACGTGGGTTGTTCGTGAGATGGACCTTCGCTACGAGGACCTCGCAACCTTTGGCTTTAGACATATCGACGATTTCAATAAGGCTGTTCGTGCAGGAAAAGTTGTAGCGCCTCCAGGATCTGACCGAATCATTGAGCCATATCCATACCTTCTTGTGATTATTGATGAGCTTGCAGATTTGATGATGGTTGCAGCGCGCGAAGTAGAAGAGTCCGTTGTCCGCATCACCCAGTTAGCGCGTTCTGCCGGTATTCACTTAGTTCTTGCAACGCAACGTCCAAGCGTTGATGTTGTTACGGGTTTGATTAAGGCGAATGTGCCATCACGTCTCTCCTTCGCAACATCTTCTCTCGCTGATAGTCGAGTCATCCTCGATAGCCCTGGCGCCGAAAAATTGATCGGTCAAGGCGATGGCCTCTTTATTCCTATGGGTGCAAGCCGAGCAATTCGTATTCAAGGCGCTTATGTTTCAGAGCGCGAGATTGAAGCGGTTACCAATCATGTAAAGAAGCAGCTATCTCCACGTTATCGTGATGATGTCACAGTTGCACCACAATCAAATAAGAGTATCGATAAAGAGATTGGCGATGATCTAGAGCTTTTGATCCAAGCTGTCGAACTTGTTGTTGGTACTCAGTTTGGTTCGACATCGATGTTGCAGCGTAAGTTACGAGTTGGCTTTGCCAAGGCAGGACGCTTGATGGATTTAATGGAGTCACGAGGAATCGTTGGACCTTCGGAAGGTTCAAAGGCGCGCACTGTGATGGTTAAGCCTGATGAACTCGATTCAGTTCTCGCGACGCTTCGCGATTACTAAGCGTAGAAGAATTAGACCGCGACCCCAATTTAGGGGTGATTTCAAATCTCACCCGATGAAGTACTCCTTCTGACTTCCGCTAGCTATCACCCCTGCCCTACCCTTGGGTGATACGCAGTAGTACTGAGCGCTAGCTTTAATCGAGGTTTGTAATGTCACTTGGTAGTTTTTTGAGAGATGCGCGAGAGTCTTCAGGACTCTCACTCGATGCACTCTCTGCTGCCACAAGCATTCGCGCTGGCCTGCTTGCTGAAATGGAGTCAGATAACTTTAAGCATTGCGGTGGAGATACATATGCTCGTGGCCACCTCCGTAGCATTGCGGCAAAGATTGGCGCTGATGCACAGGAAATGATTCGAATGTACAACGAAGAACATTCTGCGGAACATCGCGCGATTCATGATCTCTTAGTTGAAAACAATGTTTCGCGGATGCCGAAAGAAGGAAGAAAGATTTCCTGGAAGGTCCCAGCTGCATTTTCTATCGCTATATTGGTTGTCGTCTCAGTTGCGCAGATAGTCATTACGAATATAAATTCTGAAACACCATCTTCTGTTGCAGTATCGGCAAAACCTTCAGCCTCTCCCACAGTAAGTGCTTCCCCTTCTGCTAGTGCATCTCCAGCAGCCAGCGCATCTTCAACTTCAGTCGCAAGTTCAGAGAAATCGCCGGGACCGGTCACGCTTGTTATTAGCGCTGTCCGCGGAAATTCTTATATCGACATCATTGTCGACGGAAAGAAAATTGAAAAGGGTTCAATATTCCAAGGAGATACCAAACAGTATTCTGGAAATTCGGTCATTAGCATCTACTTAAGCAATCCTGCAGGGTTAGATATAACTCATAATGGTAAAAAATTGGCCCCATTGGGCGCTGAGAACCAGGAAGTCCGTCGAACTTTCCGCTAACCCTGTAACATCACTCCCATGTCTCGCACAGTTGCAATTGTCACGATGGGCTGTGCGCGCAACGAGGTAGATTCCGAAGAGCTTGCAGGCCGATTAGCAGCCGATGGCTGGACCTTGGTAGAGGATGTCGAATCTGCAGAAGTTGCAGTGGTAAATACATGTGGCTTTATCGAATCAGCGAAGAAGGATTCTGTTGATGCTCTCCTTGAGGCAAATTCACTTAAAGGCCATGGCGTAACTCGCGCAGTAGTAGCTGTTGGCTGCATGGCTGAGCGTTACGGTAAAGATTTAGCAGAGGCTTTGCCAGAGGCAGATGCGATTCTCGGTTTCGATGACTATCAAGATATTTCTGAGCGCCTGCAATCAATCATCAGCGGCAAGTCACACACGCCACATGTACCGCGAGATCGCCGCGCCCTATTGCCGATTGCTCCAGCTGAAAGAGCGGCGGCACGGGATGTAGAACACGCATCAGCTGTTGGTGCTGGGGGATCTCTCTTTAGAAAGCGTTTAGGAAATGCGCCTTGGGCACCGCTGAAGATTGCATCAGGCTGCGATCGACGTTGCTCCTTCTGCGCGATTCCATATTTCCGCGGTTCATTTATCTCTCGCCGCCCCCTAGATATCTTGCAAGAAGCCAAGTGGTTGGGCGAAAACGGAGTAAGTGAGCTCTTCTTAGTCAGCGAGAACACAACCTCATACGGCAAAGATCTTGGTGACCTTAAGTTGATGGAGAAGATTCTCCATGAATTCACTGAGATTCCAGGGGTCGAAAGAGTTCGACTTTCTTACCTACAACCTGCTGAGATGCGCCCGACTTTATTGCAGGCAATGATCGAGACCGAGAAAGTAGCTCCATACTTCGATCTCTCATTCCAGCACACCAGTCCAACCGTTCTCCGCCGAATGCGCAGATTTGGCGATGCAGAAAAGTTCCTCCATCTCATCTCTCAAATCCGTGCGCTGTCTCCAGAGGCGGGAATTAGATCCAATTTTATCGTGGGCTTTCCTGGTGAAACTCAGGATGACTACGACAATCTTGCAAACTTTATTACCGATGCAAAGTTAGATGCCGTTGGAATCTTTGGCTATTCAGATGAAGATAACACCGAGGCTCTAGACCTTGAAGATAAGGTATCTGAAGAAGTAATTCGCGAACGTGTTGAAGCACTTTCATCTTTAGCTGATGAGATGGTCTCACTGCGCGCTCAAGCGCGAATTGGCGAAACAGTTCGCGTATTAATTGAAGATGAAGAGCTACAAGAGGGACGTGCGGCGCATCAAGGGCCTGAAGTTGATGGAACCACCTCATTTATCAGCACCAATTTTAAAGTCGGAGACTATATTGATGCAGTGATCGTGGATTCCATGGGTGCAGATTTGGTGGCAGAAGCGATATGAAAATTCCTTCTTTTATCACCCCCAACTATCTGACTGTCGCTCGCATCCTCTTGATTCCCGTTGGTGTTTTTACCCTCTTCTACGAGGGTGGAGATAATCCGACCTACCAAAACTTGAGTTGGCTCATCTTCTTCATCCTTGGAATGACTGATGTTCTCGATGGTAAATGGGCACGTGACTCAAATCGAATCACACCACTAGGAACTTTCCTGGACCCAGTTGCAGATAAGGCGTTAATTGGATCGGCGATGATCTCCTTATCAATACTGGATCGTTTTCCTTGGTGGATTACGGTTCTCATCTTGGTACGTGAAATCGGTATAACAATTTTTCGCTTGGCAGTAATTAAAGACGGGGTAATCCCTGCAAGTAGAGGTGGAAAAATTAAGACTTTGATGCAGAATTTCGGCGTCGGTTTCTTTATTCTTCCCTTGCCGGAATCACTTGATTGGTTCAAGAACGGTTTTATTGCAATTGCAGTTCTGCTCACCGTGACATCTGCTTTTAGTTACATTCAGTCGTGGCGAAAGAGTAGATTGGCCTGATGCCAACTAACGCCCACGCACGTTCCATCGTTGAAGCGCTGAGAGCACGTGCAGAAACTGTTTCTGTTGCGGAATCACTTACCGCAGGTGGATTAGGACATGCACTTACCCAAATACCTGGGGCCTCTGAAGTTTTCTTCGGGGGAGTAATTGCATACACATCTGAGGTAAAAATCAATCTCCTTGATGTCCCCAAAGATCTCATCGACACCTTTTCAGTGGTAAGTGAGGAAGTTGCAATTGCCATGGCTGCAGGTGTGCGAGAAAAGTTTGGCACAACGTGGGCGATTGCTACAACGGGAATAGCTGGTCCGGGTGATTACAAAGGGATTCGCGAGGGCACAGTCTGGATCGCAATCGCTGGCCCAGTCCAGCAGAGCCTGCATCTTCAACTCGATAGCGGGCGTGAGGGAGTACGACAGGGCGCTATATCCAGCGCGATTGGCACATTTGCCCGTATCCTTAGCTCTACTACGCACTAAGCCGAAGGGAGAGAAAGTGACGCTATTACGTGAAGCTGTAGGCCAGAGCCTTCGCGCTGCGCGCATTTCACAATCTCGCACTCTTCGCGATGTTGCCCGCTCTGCTCGTGTATCACTGGGCTATCTCTCTGAGGTAGAACGTGGCCATAAGGAAGCTTCATCTGAACTTCTCAATGCAATATGCGAAGCGCTAGGCCTAAGCCTTTCGGGCGTAATGACAGATGTTGCACACGATCTAAAATCTCGTGAAAGTGCAAAGCTCTCCGTTGTCGACGCAGCCTAAGTACGTTCTGCAAGGCGGGATTCATCGCCGTACCGAGAGCGCAATACTCGAAGCAACGAAGCGACTCATCGCTCGCTCTGGTTTATCTCATGTGTCGATGATCGATATTGCAGATGAATCTGAAGTTTCTCGCGCAACGTTATATAACCATTACAGCGACAAGAGAGCTGTCATAGAGGCGCTTGTGACGGCAGAGGCGCACCGATTGGTCGATCTCGCATCAATGTCAGGAACACCAGCTGAAGCCCTTGAAAAACTCTCACGGGAGATTTCGACAGATACAGCACTTGCTGCAATGCGAATCCATGATCATCAAGCGCTTGTGACAGCGATGGTCCATGCTGAAAATCCTCTCTACATTCTTCTTGCAACCACTGTCTATGAGGCAACGAAGTCAGAGGCAGGAACTGGTCTTGCTATGCGATGGCTCTTGGGCCAAGTCCTCCAACCGCTATCGGCTACACAATCTCGCCAACAGGCAGAGCTCTTGGTAGAGCGCACGCTCTACTAAAATTTCATAAGAATGCGTATCTCTGATCTTCGTGAACGTCTCGTGCTCTCCTTCGGAGAACAGTGGGCTCCATCCTTTTCAAAAGATATCGCTATTAGTGAACTTGGATCTCTCTCGGTCGATGATGCCTTAGCTGCAGGCCATGAAGTTGATGTGATCTGGAAAGCGGTCTGCAAACAATGTCCAACCGAGACCGCGAAATACAGGTAGAGCAATGCCAATCGAATCAGAAGTAATCGGCAAAGGCTCAGACCTTCCAGCTCTTGTTCTTATCCATGGTTTAGGTTCAGCTGGAAGTATTTGGAAAACGCTGCATGCAGGTCTGAAAGAGCACTTCATGATCTATCCGATAGATCTTCCAGGACACGGTGTTGCAGAACTGCATGATGAACAGCTAGATCCACGTTCTCTAGCAGATTCGATTGCCCATACGATGAAATCGAAATTCGGAGTTGAAAATTTTCATGTTGCAGGTAATTCACTCGGCGGATGGATTGCGCTAGAGGTAGCAGCGCGCCACCCAGATAAGGTAAAGAGCGTCACAGCTCTGGCTCCAGCTGGTTTATGGAAGGTAGGGCCAACTCAGCTTCTGCCACCAAGTTTATTGGCGCGCATCCTTGCAACAATCTCACAGTACTTTCTTCGCCTTGCTTATCATCTGCCTCCCTTGAAGGCGCTGGGCTACAAGAAAATCACCCATCTCTGGCGAGAACTCAGCTTTGAATCGTGTAAAGACTCGGTAATCGCAATGGCTCGATCACGTGGATATTTTCCGATGTGGAGATCGCTTCGCTTTCAGAAGTTCGATTCTGATATCTCGAAAGAGGTGCCTGTATCGATTGTCTTCGGTGATTACGACCTCACCTTGCCACATCCAGTTGCGCAAGATCGCGATGTTGCACCCCAGCACGCACGATGGATTGAGGTCGAAAACTGTGCCCACGTGATTATGTGGAACTATCCCAAAGAGACTGTGGAATTTATTAAGCAGACCGCCTTCGCCCGCTGATCTGTAATTTCTCAGTTTCTGCGTCTCTACTTAATTAGACCGCTATCACTTCAAGTACCCAGGGATTGCTGCCATCAGATGGCGTTAGCGCACAAGGATATTTCTCAGAGACAATGGCATAGAGGTCTTCAGGGGTCTTCGGAACCGACCGTGACTGTAAGAGCCAACGAGTGATTTCACCGCGGGTCTTCTTAGACATATGAGTAATGACTGTGCGAACGCCGTCGACGACGGTGGAGATGCGAATCTCCACGGTGATGTCTATAGGGGAGTTCCAGACGCCCTTATAGGTTGATGAGCGACAGTCGACGATCAGCTTCTTCCGTGAAGTGCCAGCCACCAATGGGTCCAGGATCTGCGCCACAACCGGGCGCATAGCTGCGTTATCGATCTTCTCTTTATAGCTCTCGATGCGATCGCCAGGGCGGAGCGCCCCGTACTTAGCCGAGATGATGATGAGCGAACCTTCCGCCCGCTTCTTTGCAGCAGGGGTAAGGCTCTGCCAGCCAAGTGCCTGGTAGAGGACCCCTGTATAGACCGAGATCGCTGCCGTGGGCTTTGCCGTGGGGTTCTTCTTCTCAGAGGGCGGCAGGAGGATCAACACGCGACACACCCTACTTGTCAGTGGCCCCTGATACCTTTCGAACAGATGTTCGGATATAGTAATCCTTGCACAACCAGAGCGGTGCCCAGTCTCCGCCCACAGCGTCTCTATAACGCCACGGGCCGTCGCAGGGAATATCCGTACCTTCTGGGCCGATTACCAACGTTGGCGCTCGCCACCGTTCGATAACTTAAGGAGAAGCACAATGGCTGCAAAAGATTCAAAGCCTGAAGAAAAAATATCGTCAGATCGCCAAAAAGCGCTAGACACCGCCCTTGCTCAGATCGAACGTCAGTTTGGTAAGGGCTCAGTCATCAAGATGTCCGATAAGCAAGCACAGGTTATCGAGGTAATCCCAACAGGTTCTGTTGCGCTCGATGTCGCACTCGGAATCGGTGGCCTTCCACGTGGCCGCATCATTGAAATTTATGGACCAGAATCTTCAGGTAAGACAACACTTACCTTGCATGCAATCGCCAATGCACAGAAGGCCGGCGGTATCTGCGCATTTATCGATGCAGAGCATGCATTCGATGCAGAGTATGCAAAGAAGCTCGGCGTTGATATCGATGCTCTTCTCGTCTCACAGCCAGATACTGGTGAACAAGCTCTCGAGATTATGGATATGTTGATTCGTTCAGGCGCTCTCGATCTCGTCGTTGTCGACTCAGTTGCCGCTCTCGTTCCTCGCGCTGAAATCGAAGGCGAGATGGGCGATTCTCACATGGGTCTCCAGGCACGTCTTATGTCACAAGCGCTTCGTAAAATTACAGGCGCTCTCCACCAATCAAAGACAACCGCAATCTTTATCAACCAGCTCCGCGAAAAGATCGGCGTCTTCTTTGGTTCCCCTGAGACAACAACTGGTGGAAAGGCGCTCAAGTTCTACGCATCTGTTCGCCTTGATATCCGTCGTATCGAAACTCTCAAGGATGGAACAGAGTCTGTCGGTAACCGTACCCGCGTGAAGGTCGTCAAGAACAAGATGGCTCCACCCTTTAAGCAGGCAGAGTTCGACATCATCTACGGCGTTGGAATCTCACGCGAAGGATCACTCCTCGATATGGGTGTGGAGCTTGGCATCGTTAAGAAGTCAGGCGCTTGGTACACCTACGAGGCAGATCAGCTTGGCCAGGGTAAGGAGAACTCACGAGCATTCCTTATCGATAACCCAGATCTTGCCAATGAGATCGAATCTAAGATTCGCGCAAGCTTTGTACCTGTAGAGGTCGATGCAGCGCTTATCGCAGAGATCGATGAAGCAGCTGCAGAGGTTGACTTCTAATTTCTCTCCAATTTGCAAAGGTTTCACGTGGCGAGGGCTCTGACCCTTACGAAGTAGCTCACACAATTGCACTCAATGCACTTGTGACCCGAGCGAAAAGTAAGGGCGAGCTTCTCGCTCACCTGAAGACCCGTGGAGTTGAGGAAGATATCGCCCACGCTGTTCTCTTCCGTCTCTCAGAGGCGGGGTTAGTTAACGATCTTGAGTTCGCAAAATCCTGGGCAACATCGCGCCATGGATATAAGAAGATCTCCAAGCGCATCATCGCCGGAGAACTTCGCTCTAAGGGAGTTCTCCAGGAGCAGATAGATGAAGCTCTCGATGGAATCGATGATGAGTCGGAGTACCGAGCAGCCTTTGATCTCGCCTTTAAGAAATTCAACACCATGTCTCGACTAGAGCCAGATGTTCAGATCAGACGAATTCAATCCCTCTTAGCTCGCAAGGGATTTGGTTTCTCAATTATCTCGCGCGTATTGCGCGAGCTCGATCTCCTAGGAAGTTAAGGCGTTACTTAACTGAGGCTAGATGTTCAGTTAGGCGCTCTGCAGTTGCCACAACAGCAGCGGCGTGGATGCGACCAGGTTGGCGACCAAGGCGCTCAATCGGTCCACTAATCGAGACCGCTGCAACAACTTTTCCATTGGGTCCGCGGACGGGTGCAGATACAGATGCAACGCCCGCCTCACGTTCTCCGACCGATTGCGCCCAACCGCGACGGCGATCAGCAGAGAGATGAGCTGCGGTAAAGCGAGCGTTCTTTAGCCCGCGGTGAATCTTTTCGGAATCTTCCCAGGCCATCAAAATTTGTGCGGCAGATCCTGCCTGCATAGTCAGCGAAGCACCGACTGGAACTGAATCACGAAGACCGGAAAGTCTTTCGGCAACTGCAACACAGATTCGGATATCGCCTTGGCGACGATAGAGCTGAGCAGACTCACCCGTTGCATCGCGAAGGGCGGCTAGGGCAGGGGCTGCTGCTGCAATCAAGCGGTCTTCACCGGCGGCAGCTGCAAGTTCTGCAGAGCGGGGCCCGAGGATAAAACGGCCATTGAGATCGCGAGCCACAAGGCGGTGATGTTCAAGAGCGACGGCTAAACGGTGAGCGGTGGGGCGGGCAATCCCAGTCACGGCTACGAGCTCGGCAAGTGAGTGAGGGCCAGATTCTAAGGTCGCTAGAATTCCCACGGCTTTATCTAATACGCCAACTCCGCTATTCTTCTTATCCACGGATTGATATTAACATCCCAATAGGTGAGATGCAAATAGAAGTCCTCAAAAGTGGTTAGCGCTTTTGCGATGAGAAAGAGATGTTGATGGGTAAGACACTTGCAGAAAAGATTTGGGAAGATCACATTGTTCGTTCTGCTCCGGGTGAGCCAGATCTTCTCTATATCGACTTGCAGCTCTGCCACGAA
This sequence comes from Candidatus Nanopelagicaceae bacterium, assembly GCA_965268015.1. Classification (GTDB taxonomy): domain Bacteria; phylum Actinomycetota; class Actinomycetes; order Nanopelagicales; family Nanopelagicaceae; genus Planktophila. The sequence continues at coordinate 825,584 of OZ254154.1, read as the reverse complement.
GTAACAAGTGCGCAGGCATTTGATGGACTTCGTTTAGCAGGACGCCCTGTGCGCCGTCCAGATTTAACAATTGCAACCGAAGATCACAACACACCAACTCTCGATATTTTAAAGCCGATTGCAGATCCAGTCTCAAGGCTTCAAATCGATACTCTGCGCAACAATGCAAAAGAGTTTGGAATCCGAATCCACTCACTTGGGGATGCTGATCAAGGAGTCGTTCACGTCGTTGGACCACAGCTTGGCATCACACAACCCGGCATGACTATTGTCTGCGGAGATTCGCATACATCTACACACGGTGCTTTTGGGGCTATCGCATTCGGCATCGGCACATCTGAAGTTGAACATGTCCTTGCTACACAGACACTTCCATCAAGTCGCCCAAAGACGATGGCGATTAACGTTGAAGGAACTCTGAAAAAAGGAGTTACAGCCAAAGACATCATCCTTGCCATCATTGCTCAGATTGGTACCGGCGGGGGACAGGGATACATCATTGAATATCGCGGTTCAGCTATCCGTGATCTCTCGATGGAAGGCCGCATGACTATCTGCAACATGTCCATTGAAGCCGGCGCGCGCGCAGGCCTCATTGCGCCAGATCAGAAGACCTTTGACTACATCAAGGGGAAGCCACATGCCCCAGAAGATTTTGAAGGAGCGCTTGCCTACTGGAAGACCCTCTTCACCGATAGCGATGCACAGTTCGATCGTGAAATTACCCTCAACGCAGATGAGCTTGAACCATTTGTCACATGGGGAACCAACCCAGGTCAGGGCTTACCGCTCAATGCCTCAGTTCCAAATCCTTCAGATATCGCTGATTCAGAGGAGCGAGGAGCGGCAGAGCGCGCACTTACCTATATGGGACTTACTGCGGGAACCCCGCTTAAAGAGATTGCTATCGACACTGTATTTCTTGGCTCTTGTACCAATGGTCGTATCGAAGATCTTCGTGCAGCGGCATCTGTCATTGAAGGAAAGAAGATTGCTCCAAAGCTACGTATGTTGGTAGTTCCCGGTTCAGAACGCGTACGTCAGCAAGCGATGCAAGAAGGTCTCGATAAGGTCTTCCTCGATTTCGGTGCAGAGTGGCGTAATGCAGGATGCTCTATGTGTCTTGGAATGAATCCAGATCAACTTGCAGTTGGAGAGCGCTCTGCTTCTACATCGAACCGCAACTTTGAAGGCCGTCAAGGAAAAGGCGGTCGCACACACTTAGTAAGTCCACTAGTAGCAGCAGCTACTGCAATTCGTGGAACGCTCTCATCACCGGCAGATTTGTAGGGGAGAAGGTAATGGCTATGGAGAAATTCATCACTCATACAGGCACCGGAGTTCCACTTCGCCGAAGCAATGTAGATACCGATCAGATCATCCCTGCCGTCTACCTCAAGCGAGTTACTCGTAGCGGTTTTGAAGATGGCCTCTTCTCTGCCTGGCGCAGCGACCCTGACTTTGTTCTCAATAAGGATGAATTCAAGAACGGAACGGTTCTCGTTGCCGGTCCCGAGTTCGGAACTGGCTCTTCACGCGAACACGCTGTTTGGGCTCTTCAAAACTATGGTTTTAAGGTTGTTATCTCGAGCCGCTTTGCAGATATCTTCCGCGGAAACTCACTTAAGGGTGGCTTGCTCACCGTGATCTTGCCCCAGGATGAAGTTGAAGCTTTGTGGAAGAAGATTGAGGCAGAACCGAGTACCTCAATAACTGTAGATCTTGAGTCTCGCACCGTTTCCTATGCAGGAAGAACCGTTCCCTTCGAACTTGATGATTACACACGTTGGCGTTTGATGGAGGGCCTTGATGACATTGGCTTAACACTTAAGCACACCGATGCCATCGATGCATTTGAGGCTAAGCGCCCACCATATAAACCAACAACACTTCCAATTCGCATCTAAAACCCTTATTTCACGCTCACTTAAGCTATGGGGTGAGTAGTTTTGAGAAAACTCTCAAGGCGAGAATGAGAGTTTTTTACGCATAAAAAGTGAATTTTTCGATGAATATAAAAATGCGACACGCGCACGCGAATAACGCGCTCACCCCATCATTAGGTTTAAGTTTTACTCAGTTAAGCAAATGCTTAATTTTTACGCGTAAAACTAAGGGGAATTGAATGAATAAGGCCCAGTTCATCGCTGCGTTGGCCCCACACTTCAACGGCAGCAAGAAGGAAGCAGCTCACGCTGTAGATATCGTTTTTGACACAATTGTTCGCAACATGTCAGCTGGAAACGATGTCATGATCAATGATTTCGGAAAGTTCAAGAAGGTTGATCGCAAGGCTCGTATGGGACGTAACCCATTCACAGGCGAAACAATCAAGATCAAGGCTTCAAAGAAGGCTCGCTTCCTTCCTGCAAAAGCTCTCAAGGAAGTTATCTCAGGCGACCGTAAGCTCGGTCCAGCACCAAAGCCAGAGGTAAAGGCTGTTGTTAAGCCAGCTGCAAAGAAGGCTGCAAAGCCAGCTGCAAAGAAGGCAGCGAAGAAGGTTGTTAAGAAGACAGCTAAGAAGGCAGTGAAGAAGACTGCTAAGAAGGTTGTTAAGAAGACAGCTAAGAAGGCAGCAAAGAAGAAGAAGTAATCTTCATCTTTTTATCAAATCGGGGTCAGCGAAAGCTGGCCCCGATTTCTTTTCTCGCTAGTATGTAAGACATGGCTGAATTTAAGATTTCCTACGCTCCACCAAAGGGGCGACCATATGGAGTAAATCCAACCTTTAGATTCTGGGCCAATGTTCTTATCCCAATTCTTCGCCTCTTCACAAAGCCTGATTGGAAGGGCGGCGAAAAGATTCCTAAAACTGGCCGCGTGATCGTTGCCAGCAATCACATGTCATATCTAGATGTCTTGGTCTTTACCCACTTTCTCTACCGCAACGGCCGAGCTCCTAGATACCTTGGAAAATCTGGCGTCTTCAGAGTCCCCGTTGTCGGCAAGGTACTTCTAGCAGCCGGACAGATCCCAGTAGAACGAGAAGGCGCCGATGCTAAGAAGGCTGTCGATCACGCAAAGATTCTTCTCGAGAAGGGCCACATGTTGGGGGTCTATCCGGAAGGCACACTTACGCGCGATCCTGATTTGTGGCCGATGATTGCAAAGACGGGCTGTGCTCGCCTTGCGCTCTCTACCGATACTCCCGTAATCCCAATCGCACAATGGGGTTCTCAGTTGGTGCTTCCCAATTACTCTTCCAAGGTCTCTCTCTTTCCACGAAAGAAGATCATCATTCGCGTTGGAGATCCCGTCGACTTATCTCAGTGGCGCGGCAAGGCAGATGATCAGCAAGCGCTGATTGAGGCAACGGCTGCCATCATGAAGGCAATCACCAATCTCCTTGAAGAGATCCGTGGAGAGAAGCGCACTCCAGTCATCTTTGACCCTCATACATCCGCTCTTCCTCGAACAGGTAACTTCAAGAAGAAAAAAGGATAGATAATTTATCCATGGCAAAGCTAACTGTCTTTGGAGCTGGCGCGTGGGGTTCAACGATGGCCCAAGTCTTAAGTGATGCCGGTAATGAAGTTCTGCTCTGGGGTCGTAGCCATGAAGTGATTGATGAAATTAACTCATCACATACAAATCGCACATATCTCGATGCACATGTATTGCCGAGTGCGATAAAGGCAACCACCAATCTCGATGAAGCATTCGAATTTTCAAGCATCTACGTACTCGCAATTCCCGCCCAGCAGCTACGTCAAACCTTGCAAGAGTGGAAGCCGCGTTTCTCGAATGACTCCATCATCGTCAGCACACTTAAGGGAATTGAAATCAGCTCGCAGATGAGAATGACTGAAGTAATTCATGACGTTCTTGGCCCCCGGAAGGTTGCCATCATTACCGGCCCCAACCTCGCTGATGAACTTGTCCTACGACAACCTGCAGGTGCAGTTGCCGCCGCTACCGATCTCGCACTTGCTGAACAGATTCAAGATTTCTTTAGCACTCCGTATTATCGCGTTTACGCATCTGTCGATCTCTTGGGGTGCGAATTAGCCGGTGCGCTGAAAAGCGTTATCGCTCTCGCCGTCGGAATATCGATCGGCATGGGGTATGGCGAGAACACTCAAGCGATGTTGATTACTCGTGGACTCAATGAAGTTGCTCGCTTATGTGCAGCACATGGCGCCGATCCTTTATCTGCTGCAGGCCTTGCCGGAATGGGTGACTTGGTTGCAAGTTGCGGTTCTCCACTCTCACGTAACCGAACATTTGGAGAAGTACTGGGACGGACCGGATCTATGGATACAGCGCGCCGTGAAGTAGCAAAGACCGTTGAGGGAGTCGCTTCATCAGCGGCAGTTGTAGAAATTGCACATCGCGTCGGTGTGGAGGTACCGGTAATTGAGGCAGTTGCTGAAATAGTTACCGGTGTGCTGAGCCCAGAAAACGCCCTCAAGAAATTGATGGAGATTACAACGAAGGCAGAGAATTTCATCCGATGAAAAAACGTGTAGCAATAATCTGTGGTGGTCGCAGCAGCGAACATGAGATTTCCTGCGTCTCTGCCGGGGGAGTCCTTGCAGCTATTGACCGAAGCCTTTATGAGCCAGTTTTGATTGGAATTACAAAGAACGGTTCTTGGGTACTTATTCCCTCAGAACATCCGATGGTCATCGTCGACGGAAAGCTGCCCACGGTTCCAGAGAATGCGCCAGCAGTTGTTGCAGATGTTGCTGGGTTCTCTTCAGGTGGAAAAGATTTAGCGATCGATATTGCCTTCCCACTTCTGCATGGCCCATATGGAGAGGATGGAACCATTCAAGGGTTCTTTGAGATTGCAGATCTCGCATATGTGGGTTCAGGTGTTCTCCCATCTGCAGTTGCAATGGATAAATCCTTCGCAAAGCCAATCTTTGAATCACACGGCATAGCTACAGCAGCAGGGGTAGTTGTTAGGGGAGAAGAATGGCGAGCAGATCACTCTGCTGTCATCACCGAAATCGAACGCCTGGGGTATCCCGTCTTCGTAAAGCCAGCTCGTGGCGGTTCTAGCCGCGGAACTACAAAGGTAAAGTCTTCACAAGATCTTTCTGCTGCAATTTTAGAAGCGCTGACTTTTGATTCAAAGGTGATGGTTGAAGTAGCGATCGTTGGCTCTGAGATTGAATGTGCGGTCTTAGAAATAGATGGTCATGCCAAGGCATCTACTGTTGGAAAAATTGTGATCGATTCTAAATTTGAGTTCTATGATTTTGAGGCAAAATATCTTGACGGTGCCACCACAATCGAGCTTCCAGCGCCGATCGAGCCCGCAATAGCTGATGCAATCCGAATAAATGCCATTAAGGCCTTTAAGGCGCTGGGGTGCTCAGGTCTTGCCCGTGTGGATTTCTTCTTAACGTCATCAGGGCAGATTGTTATCAATGAACTCAACACAATGCCAGGGTTTACTGCTACTTCGGTCTTCCCAAAGATGTGGCAAGCAACAGGCGTCTCTTACTCAGAAGTGATTACACATCTTCTCAAGAGCGCAGAAACGCGCTCCAATGGAGTTTTGAACTAGCCCTGCCTGGCTATACAAATTAGTACTAGCTTTAGTTTGTTACTGGGCAAGTCAGAGTACGAGTAATTCCAGGTACTGCTTGGACTTTGCTCAAGATGGCGCGGCCAAAATCTTCCATGGATGCAGATTCTGCGCGCATGATGACATCGTAAGGACCAGTCACTCCTTCAGCCAAGGTCACTCCAGGGATTGATCTAATCGCAGATGCAACGGAGTTGGCTTTACCAACTTCAGTTTGAATCAGAATGTAGGCATGAACTGACATAAGAGGATTCCTTTCTCGTAATAAGCCCAACGCTATCTCATGACATAGGCTTAGCGCTATGGGTAGAGAGATGGGCGAAGGTGCTCACGCACAATTCACTGAAGGTGAAGTAATTGCCGCCATCTCACAGATATTTGCGACTGGTGATTCTCGAATCCTGCACGGTATCGGTGATGATGCAGCCGTTGTGCGAGGATTTTCCAAGCAAGTCTTCGCCTCCGATATGGCGGTGGAAGGGGTTCACTTTACTTCCGAGTGGAGCTCCGCCTTTGATATCGGAAGAAAGATTGCTGCAGCAAATATCGCTGACATTCTGGCGATGGGAGCGCACTGTGACTATCTCACCGCAGCGCTTGCCTTAACCGGAGATGAATCGCTGTCGTGGATTGAAAACCTCGCACGTGGCATGAAGGCGGAGTGCGATAAGGCAGGAGCGCATATTGTCGGCGGAGATATTTCACGAGGGGAGCAGATCGTTATCTCGATGTCTGCACTCGGCCACACAGAGAAAGCAATTTTGCGCAGCGGCGCATCCATTGGTGAAGGAATCTACATTTCTTCAATGACGGGTTGGTCAGCTGCCGGCCTACACCTACTTACAGAAGAGATTTCTCTTAACTCTGGGTCGGCAGATCGCGCACTCTCTGAATTTGCAGCGCCTACCCTGGATTACGACCTTGATTTCACTGCTGCTACATCGATGAGTGATGTAAGTGATTCCTTCCTAACGCAGGCAACCCAGATGGCTACTGCCTCAGGAGTCGCATTTGAAATTTCCCCAGCGCTCTTTGAAGGTGATCAGGAATTTATGGAGTTACAACTTCTTGCCAATGAAGTGAATGCAGATATTTGGCAGTGGGTTCTTGGTGGAGGAGAAGATCATGTTCTTCTGGCTACAGGACACAATTTACCTGGAGTGCGTATTGGCACTGTTCACAGCGGTTCGGGAGTTATCGGTTTGGAAATGAAAAAGGCCCCAGTTTCCTGGAGCCACTTTCATTAGTTAACTGAAAATATTAACGAGTTACTTTTCCAGCCTTGAGGCATGAAGTACAGACATTCTGGCGCTTTGTTGCACCTGCAACGATTGTCTTTACACGCTGGATATTTGGATTCCAACGGCGACGAGTCTTTACCTGTGAGTGAGAAACGTTATTGCCGAAGCTTGGTCCCTTGCCACAGACGTCACATGTTGATGCCATTGAAGTACTCCTTCTAGATGTAAAACTCAGCGCTAATTGCTAAGCCGGTAGTCGCCAAGCCGCGAGGCTGAGCAGGGCGTAAGGGTAGCAAGAGCGGGTCGGATTGGGCTAATCGCCCGCTCCAGAGGCCTTGATGCGAGGCAAATTCACGAAGGGCGCGAGAGAATAGCGACATGGCCACTCTCGACTCTAAATTAGTTGGAGTCTTGGGGGATCGCACAACAAAGGTCCTGAGAGATTTGTATGGCTATCAAACAATCGGTGATCTGCTGCACCACTACCCACGACGTTATCTCGTTCGCGGTGAGCTCTCCAATATCTCAGAACTCAACGAAGGTGATGAGGTAACGATCCTTGCCGAGGTTTTTAGCGCATCTAGTAGGCGACTTCAGGCACGCAAGGGAAATATCCTAGAAGTCATCGTCACCGATGGAACGGCAAAACTCTCACTGACCTTCTTTAATCAAGCCTGGCGTGAGAAAGAGTTAAAAGTGGGAAGCCAGGGTCTCTTTGCCGGAAAGGTGGGTTTCTTTAACAATAAGAAACAGCTTGCCCATCCAGATTACGAAATGATTGCCGACGGTAACGATGTCGATGCAGCAGTTGAAGGTTTCGCCGGAAAATATCTTCCCATGTATCCAGCCAGTGCCAAGATGCCGTCGTGGAAGATCGCACAGAGCATAGAGTTAGCAATTGCTGGCCTTGATGAAGTTGATGACTTTCTACCCGAGGCAATCCGCGCTAAATATGGATATCCGTCTCTGCAACAAGCACTTGTGCAACTACATAAACCAGTTGATCTCGAGAGCGCGGCAAAAGCACGAGAGCGATTGACCTTCGATGAAGCCTTTCTGCTTCAGTTGCTTCTCTTATCACGCAGAGCTGAGCTACGAAAACTTCACACTAAAGCACGTGCGCAGAAGCAGAGCGGAATACTTGCAGCCTTCGATGCATCCCTTCCCTTCGAGTTAACACCTGGCCAAGTGCATGTAGCAAAGGAAATTGCAGATGACATGGCGCAGGAACATCCCATGAATCGCCTTCTGCAAGGTGAAGTTGGTTCTGGAAAGACGATTGTTGCACTGCGTGCAGCCCTTTCCGTAGTTGCTAGTGAAGGACAAGCAGCGCTCCTTGCGCCAACGGAGGTTCTGGCCGCACAACATCTACGAACAATTCAAAAATTATTAGGGCCTTTGGCACAAGGTGGAATGCTCGGTGGAGATGAAAATGCAACACAAGTAACCCTTATCACCGGTTCTCAAACCGCTGCTGCGCGCAAAGAAGCTTTATCGCTAGCAGCTTCGGGATCGGCAGGAATAGTCATCGGCACTCACGCGCTCTTGGGCGAGAGCGTTGAGTTTAAAGATCTTGGTTTAGTAATCGTCGATGAACAACATCGATTTGGTGTCGAGCAGCGAGATGCTCTCAAGAGTAAGGCTGAAAATCCACCGCACCTTCTGGTGATGACAGCGACTCCGATTCCACGAACTGTTGCGATGACAGTCTTTGGAGATCTCGATATCTCTACGCTTCGCGAACTTCCTCTGGGTCGACAACCAATTACTACCCATGTCATCCCTGCGCAGGAGAAACCCGCTCACCTAGAACGGGCTTGGCAGAGAATTCGTGAAGAGGTTGCAGCAGGTCATCAGGCTTACATCGTTGCTCCAAGAATTTCCGCCGGCACATCAGAGGATGCAGATATGGATTTTCTGATGGGAGAGACAGGATCGGAAATTGCATCGGTTGAGGAACTTGGCCCCTATCTACAGAGTGGAGCTCTTAACGGTCTTCGCGTGGCCCCTTTGCACGGGCGACAGAGTGCAGATGTAAAAGATTCAACGATGCAGGCATTTGCTAATAAAGAGATAGATGTTCTCGTATCGACGACTGTGATTGAAGTAGGCGTTGACGTACCAAATGCAACAGTCATGGTGATCATGGATGCCGATCGTTTTGGTGTTTCTCAACTTCACCAGCTCCGCGGTCGCGTAGGGCGAGGAACATCTCCCGGGTTATGTCTGCTCGTTACGCAGACCAACGCTGAAGCACCGGCGCGGGAGCGTCTTGAAGCAGTTGCGGGAACTCTCGATGGCTTTGAACTTTCTCGCATTGATTTAGAGCAGAGACGCGAAGGCGATGTCCTCGGAGCAAATCAATCGGGTGCACGTTCTCATCTGCGACTGCTTCGGGTACTCAGAGATGAATCTATGATTGAAGAAGCACGCACAGAAGCGGCGCTGATCCTAGAAAGTGGAATTGAAAATTACCCACAGCTATCATCAGAACTAGCAGCAATTGCTGAAGATGAAGCCGCTGAATATATAGATAAGGGATGAGGCGAGGATGAGAATTATCGCCGGATTGGCAAAGGGCAGAGCGATTGACGCCGTTGCTTCATCGACTCGCCCCACATCTGATCGCGCTCGGGAAGCTCTCTTCTCAACTCTTACATCTGAATTCGGAACCTTTGAAGATCTCAACGTCCTTGATCTCTATGCAGGCACGGGTGCAATTGCCCTTGAAGCGCTTTCGCGGGGAGCAGCCCTTGTTGATGCGGTCGAAAATAATGAGATGGCAGTTAAGGCGATTGCAAATAATCATGAGAAATTGAAATCAGCACACTGCCCAGGTTTGTTTCACATCTATCCAATGTCAGTACACCGCTTCTTGCAAGATAAAGCGCAGAAGCAGTACCACTTTATCTATATCGACCCACCGTATGATGTGGAAGATATTGATGTCATTGAGACTCTCATACTCTTGAAAGATGGGGGTTATCTTCACCCGCAAGCGCTCATTGCAGTAGAGCGGAACAGTCGGGTGCGTGAGATTTCTTGGCCAGATGGCTATGAAGCGCTACGCGAAAAGAATTATGGTCAAGCAACAATTTTCTATGGAATTCCGACCTCGAATAGCGCCGAATAACGCTTAAAATGGATTACAACTCCATTCGTTGCTAGCGTTTGCCACATGAAGCGCGCAGTCTGCCCGGGATCCTTTGATCCCATCACATATGGACACTTAGACATCATTGAGCGCGCAAGCTCTCAATTTGATGAAGTAACGGTGGCTGTCTTCGTTAACAGGAATAAGTCAGGCCTCTTCTCAATCGAAGAGCGCATGGAAATGATTACCGAGAATGTTAAGAAATTTGCCAATGTCCGAGTCGATTCAGGGAGCGGGCTTCTGGTTGAGTATTGCAAGAAGAATGGAATTACGGCGATTGTTAAAGGTCTGCGAGCAGTAACCGACTTCGATTACGAGCTCCAAATGGCACAGGTACATATCCAAGCTTCGGGGGTAGAAACTATGTTTATGGCCACCTCGCCAACCCATTCATTCCTATCGTCTTCAATTGTTAAGGAGCTCTCACATTACGGGGGAGATGTCTCTTCAATGGTTCCGGCAAATGTCAATGAAGCGCTAAAAGCACGAGCAGGAGAGAAAAGATGACCATGGATTCAATCGAGAAGATCAATACCGCTCTGACAATCGTTGAAGAGGCTCGCGGCGTTCCATTATCTGCGTCATGTGTTGTTCACCGAGGTGAACTTCTGGAGATTCTTGAAGGCGCTCGTGAGGCTATGCCTGTAGATCTAACCAAGGCAGAAAAGATTATTGCAGATCGCGATCGCCTGATAGAAGACGGTCGCAATAGCGCAGAAACTATGATTGCAACAGCGCGCGAGGATGTAGCTCGAATGGTTGAACAGACTGCAATCGTTCAATCTGCACGTGATGAAGCGCAGAGAATTCTCGATGATGCTCGCGATTTAGCGGAACAAGAGCGACAAGAGGTAGAGGCATACATAGATGGTCGCCTTGCAACACTTGAGGTAATTCTCAATAAGACTATGGAAGCTGTCTCACGCGGTCGTGAACGCCTAGAGGGCGCTGACGACAAAGATGTCCTTTCTCAGCTCAACGCTGATAACTAATTAGCGCACCACGGAGCACGAGATGACAACTCAGATTGGTTTTTCCCTCAACACGCACGAGTTACCTCGTCGTGCAGGGGAGATGAAGGAGTACGAACTAGATATTCCAGCACCTGCCAGAATCGGAGTCCCGCTGATTGCAGTTCCCGAAGGGGACATTATCGAAGTAGATGCACGCCTTGAATCAGTTACTGAAGGCGTACTGCTCAGCGCAGACATCTATGCAGTGGCACTTGGTGAGTGCATTCGCTGCCTCGATCCAGTCGAAGTAATCATCGACCGAAAGATTCAAGAGCTCTATCGATATGAACCTACCAACGAAAAAGGTCGCAAGAAAAAGCGCGACGATGAAGATGTCGATCTAGATATCGACGATGAACTGCAGATGGAAGCTGAAGTCATGAACCTTGAAGCTCCCATCATTGATGCCATCATCTTGTCGCTACCGGTCAACCCGCTCTGCGACGAGGAGTGCTTGGGGCTATGCCCTGATTGTGGTGAAAAATGGGAGTCCCTGCCCGAGGATCACGCACATGAGGTCATCGATGCCCGTTGGGCAGGCCTCTCGGATCTGAGCAATTTGGGCAATAAAGAGAAATAGGCGATACTTACGCCCATCGAAGGACCCAGGCTGGTTGAACCCAATCGGCCGTTTGAGATTAAGGACGATTACCGTGCCAGTACCAAAGCGAAAGATGTCTCGTTCGAAGACTCGTTCACGCCGAAGCATGTGGAAGACAACTGCAGCTGCTCTCTCAACCTGCCCACAGTGCCAGCAACCAAAGCTCAACCACGTAGCATGCCCAACTTGCGGTACATACAACCGCCGTCAGGTTCTCGAGGTCTGATCTGTTCTCAAAACTTCTTGAGCAATTAGGTGTTGATGTTAAACCCGAACTGCTTGAGTTAGCGTTCACCCATCGCTCATTTGCATATGAGACTGGAATTTCTACAACAAATGAACGCCTTGAATTTCTCGGGGATTCTGTTCTAGGGCTCATTGTTACCGAAGAGCTCTATCTCAAATATCCCGATCTCGATGAAAGCCGCCTATCTCCACTTCGTTCTGGCATCGTCAATATGCGCGCCCTTGCTGACATTGCGCGAACTCTTGATCTTGGAAGTTATATCCGCCTTGGAAAAGGTGAAGAGAATACAAATGGTCGCGAAAAGAATTCACTCCTTGCCGATGCTTTAGAGGCGCTTATCGGCGCCATTTATCTCGACGCCGGATTCGAAACCACTACACGCGTCGTCAGTGCTCTTATTAAAGAGACCCTTGAAAACGCGATGGCAAAGGGCGCCGGTCTTGATGGAAAGACGGCGCTCCAAGAACTCACCGCATCACTAGGTAAGGGCGCCCCCGAATATCTTGTCACTGAAGAAGGTCCAGATCACGATAAGAGTTTCACAGCTGTAGCAATGGTTTCAGGAGAGCGAATCTCCGAAGGAGTTGGAAAGAGCAAACGAGAAGCAGAACAATCTGCTGCACGAAGCGCATATGAAATACTTTCTGCAACACCTGCATAAACCCTCAAGTTCTACTTGATGCCATCGCAATTCTCACCATTTTTTTCATGAGTCGCATTTATGCCAATGTGAAGCCAAACGGTAGGTTTACCGCGTGTATTTGAAGAGCATGACCCTCAAAGGATTTAAGTCCTTTGCTTCGGCGACCACTCTCAGACTCGAACCGGGAATCACCTGCGTGGTCGGTCCTAACGGTTCTGGAAAATCTAATGTTGTCGATGCTCTCACCTGGGTTATGGGAGAGCAAGGCGCAAAATCTCTTCGCGGCGGAAAGATGGAAGATGTCATCTTCGCTGGAACTTCAGGGCGCGCACCGCTCGGTCGCGCAGAAGTTGCACTCACCATCGATAACTCCGATGGCGCCCTTCCCATCGATTACACAGAAGTAACAATTTCTCGCATTCTCTTCCGTAATGGACAGAGTGAATATCAGATCAATGGTGAAGCCTCCAGACTGCTCGATATTCAGGAACTCTTAAGCGACTCTGGAATCGGCCGCGAAATGCACGTCATCGTTGGCCAGGGTCAGCTCGATGCAATCTTGATGGCAACACCTGAAGAACGCCGAGGATTTATTGAAGAAGCTGCCGGTGTTCTCAAGCACCGTAAGCGTAAAGAGAAGGCAATTCGCAAGCTCGATTCGATGCAGGCCAATCTTGCGAGAGTCAATGACCTGACCGTCGAACTCCGCCGTCAACTTCGCCCGCTCGGCAAGCAGGCGGAAGTTGCGAAGAAAGCTGCCACGATTCAGGCAGATCTCCGTGATGCAAAGTTACGTCTTCTTGCCGATGATTACATCTCATTATCAAAAACTCTCGATGCTGAAGTTGCCGACGAGAACGCACTACGCGAACGTCGTGCACAGGTAGAAGGTGAACTCGATAAAGTTCGACGCAGAGAAGAAGAGCTCGATGCTCAATCTGCCTTCGAAAGTCCACTGCTTATTAAGGCACAGGAAAATTTCTACTCACTCAATGCGCTTCGTGAGAAATTTCGCGGAACGCAATCACTTTCTCAAGAACGCTCTCGCTTCTTGGCAGAAGAGGCTGAAGAAGCAAGAAGTGCAGGACGAGATCCGGTAGCCCTAGATCAAGAGGCCGCTTCGCTTCGACAAGAAGAGGCACAACTTCGAAGCGATGTCGCAACTGCGCAGAGCGCACTAAGTGCGGCAACACAATCTCTCGCTTCATCTGAGGCATCGCTCAAAGCAGAAGAAGACACCATTGCCGCAGCGCTTCGCGCAATTGCAGATCAGCGTGAAGGAACTGCGCGCCAAGAAGGCCACATTAAATCCCTCGCTGCGCGACTTGAGGCAATCACCGAGGAAATTTCTCGACTTACAGCAGCACGCGATGAGGCACAGAGCCGGGTCAATCTTGCAAAGGGCGACTATGCAAAGTTTGAAATGGAGATCGGCAACGCCGATGCCGGTGAGCTCGGACTTGATTCACAATTTGAAGTGGCCAAATCGGCGCTAGATCAAGCTAAGAAGGCTCACGCAGATCTCGTTGATGCAGAGCGCGCCGCAGACCGTGAACGAAATGCCACCGAATCTAAGTTAGAAGCGATGCGCCTGACTTCAGATTCACGCGATGGCGCAGCGGCACTCCTTCGCGATTCTCGCGGCGTACAGATTCTTGGAAGCATCGCCTCCCTCATCACGATCGATAATGGGTGGGAAGCAGCAACGGCAGCAGCGCTCGGTTCTCTCGCCGATGCAATTGTCGTAAAGGATCTCTCTTCAGCGGTCAGCGCACTCACCACATTACGTAGTGAAAATCTTGGACAGGCAGATGTTCTTGTCTATCAACCAGGAATCTCATCTCAATCTCAACCGGCAGGACTGGTATCCCTCCTTACCCACGTGCGATCATCGGAAATTTCAGAGCTTCTTTCATCTCTACTTGCTACAACTGTTGTGGCCGACAACGCGCGCGAAGCTGAATCGATTCTTCGTAACCACCCGGCTGTTACCGTTGTAACTCGCGATGGTGATGTCATCACAGCTCAACGCGCGCGTGGTGGTTCAGCTTCTTCGACCTCACTTATTGAAATCAAGGCGCTAGTCGATGATCTTGCAGCCAAGTTGGAAGATCTCAATCACAAATGCGATCGCCTTAAATTTGAGATTGCATCTGCTGAGACACTCGTGCAAGAGAAGCAAGGCACATTCGATGCTGCCTTAGCTAAACTCAATGAATCCGATGCCCGCATCGCAGCCCTCACTGAACAATTAGCAGTCTCAGGTCAGAATATGAAGTCAGCAACTGCAGAAGTTGATCGATTGACTCAATCCATCTCTGAAGCGACAGCGGCAAAGTCACGTGATGAGAATGAACTTTCTATCGCATCAAATCAGATGGAACATCACGGTGAAATTGCAGAGCCAGATCGTTCAAGGTCTGAGGCTTTACGTAACCAAGTTTCGGATGCGCGCACTGCAGAAGTTGAAGCGCGCCTTGCAGTACGTACCTCAGAAGAACGGGTTGAATCAATCGCAGCAAGAGCCAAGGCACTTGAAGACTCAGCACAAGCAGAACGTGAAGCATCAGCACGCGCGGTATCTCGCAGAGGTGCTCGTGCACGAGGTGCGATTATTTCTCAGGCGATTGCAGAAGCAGCCTACGAAGCGCTCATCCATATCGAGCGCTCTATCGCTAAGGCATCTACAGAGCGCACTCGCCTTGAAAACAATCGAGCTGACCGTGAAGGCGAAACTTTGACGGTTCGCGCACGTAATCGTGAGCTAACACAAGAACTTGACCAGCTGACTTCGAGCGTTCATAGAGATGAGATAGCTCGCGCAGAACAACGTATGCGTGTTGAAGCCCTTCAAACTAAGGCAGTTGAAGAACTAGGAATTGATATTCCTACCTTGATTAGCGAGTACGGCCCAGATAAAGATGTACCAACATTTATCGAGACAGAAGATGGCGAGATTGTCGCAACTGAGCTCATTCCTTACCGTCGCGATCAACAAGAGAAGCGACTTGCCGCCACAGAACGCTCGCTTACTTTGCTGGGCAAGATCAATCCACTCGCACTGGAAGAGTACAACGCACTTGAAGAGCGCTTGAAGTTCCTTGCTGAACAGCTAGAGGATTTGAAGAACACCAAGAAAGATTTGCTCGATATCATCAAAGAAGTTGACGACAAGGTGCAGCAAATCTTTATGGAGGCCTATGAAGAAGTCGCCGAACACTTTAAAGATATCTTTGGAAGACTCTTCCCAGGTGGCGAAGGAAAACTATTCCTCACAGATCCAAGTGATCCTCTCAATACCGGTGTAGATGTTGAGGCTCGACCACCAGGAAAGCGCGTCAAGCGCCTCTCGCTCCTATCAGGTGGAGAAAAGTCATTGACCGCTGTCGCAATGCTCGTTGCGATCTTTAAGTCACGTCCAAGCCCCTTCTATGTGCTCGATGAAGTTGAAGCTGCTCTCGATGATGTGAACCTTGGAAGACTTCTTGGCATTCTTGAAGAACTACGTGAAAGTTCTCAGCTCATCGTCATTACCCACCAAAAGCGCACTATGGAGATTGCAGATGCGCTCTATGGCGTCACTATGCGTGGCGATGGAGTAACTGAAGTTATTTCACAGCGTCTGCGTGAATCTGAAACCGCTTAACCTCATTTAGAAATGGGTCTCTTCTCACGCTTTGTTGCAAAAGTTCGAGGTACCTCCACAGCTTCAGAGCTCGAGTGGTCAGAGATCGAATCAGAGCTATTGGGTGCAGATCTTGGTCCCGCACTCGTTACTGAACTTATCTCCGCATCGAAGAAGATGAGCGGAGATGATGCAGAGGCATCGATAACAGAGATTCTAAGTTCCAAGCTCTCGCAAAAAAATCGCTCTCTTGCCTCCTCCGGTGCAGTCAATATTGTGATGATTGTCGGTGTTAATGGCGCAGGAAAAACTACGTCGGTAGCAAAACTTGCAACGCTCCTTCATTCCTCTGGGAAGAGAGTGCTACTCGGAGCGGGAGATACCTTTCGAGCAGCAGCTGTCGATCAATTGACGACATGGGGCACGCGCATCGGAGTTGAAACTGTGAGCGGCAAGAACGAGGCAGAGCCGGCATCAGTTGCCTTTGATAGCGCACAACGTGCCGTTGCCGAACAGGTTGATTACCTTCTTCTTGATACCGCAGGGCGTTTACATAACAAGAGTGATCTCATGGCAGAACTAGGTAAAGTGAAGCGAGTCATTGAGAAGGTTGTACCAGTAAGCGAAGTTCTCTTGGTCATTGATGCGACAACGGGACAGAACGGCTTGGCTCAAGCGAAGATTTTCAGCGAAGCGGTAGATGTTACCGGCCTGATTGTTACAAAGCTCGACGGTAGCGCTCGTGGGGGAGTAGCGCTAGCAATTGAAAGCGCCTTAGATATTCCGATTAAATTCATCGGCACCGGAGAGGCTGCTGAAGATTTTGCACCCTTTGATCCAGATAAGTATCTTCTCTCCCTTCTGAGGTAGTTCGGCTCTTCTGGGAGCTCGATCTTCGTCTGTTGTTGCCGTAACCCAGATGTAACAAAGGGGCCGGATTTGTCATCAGACATTAACGATGCGCGTGGGCTCTCGTAACCCCCTTCATTGAGTATTTCTCCATCTCAGCGACGAGACCTTGAGTTGAATTTCAGACACGATGATGGAGAAATTACAGTGAGCGAAGTAGCAATCAGCAGCGGTGATACCGCATGGGTTTTAGTAAGCACAGCCCTTGTCTTTCTTATGACGCCAGGGCTTGCATTCTTTTACGGCGGAATGGTTCGTACTAAGAGCGTTCTCAATATGATGATGATGTCGATGGTAACTATCGGCATAGTCAGCGTTCTTTGGGTGATCTATGGCTTTGAAATCGCATTTGGCAACAGCGCTGATTCACCTTGGTATGGAGGGTTCGGACTCAGCGGACTCGGCAGTCAGGTCGATGAACTCACCAATAACGGTGGAATTTATCCCGTTCCAGTCCTTGTATTTGCCGCCTTTCAATTGATGTTT
Source organism: Candidatus Nanopelagicaceae bacterium (assembly GCA_965268015.1). Taxonomy (GTDB): domain Bacteria; phylum Actinomycetota; class Actinomycetes; order Nanopelagicales; family Nanopelagicaceae; genus Planktophila. The sequence continues at coordinate 808,126 of OZ254154.1, read as the reverse complement.
GCCATCATTACTCCAGCGCTTATTTCTGGCGCAATCGCAGACCGTGCAAAGTTTGTCTCATGGGCTGTCTTCGTCGCAATTTGGTCAACCATTGTCTACTTCCCAGTTGCTCACTGGGTATTTGCCTTTGGACATAAAGTTGGCGACACCGTTACTGGTGTTGGATTCTTGGCAGGTAAGGGCCTCGAAGATTTTGCTGGCGGAACAGCAGTGCACATTAATGCTGGTGCAGCTGGATTAGCTCTGGCGATTGTTTTGGGTAAGAGAATTGGATGGAATACAGATTCCATGCGCCCTCACTCATTGCCATTGGTGATGCTTGGCTCAGGCTTATTGTGGTTTGGTTGGTTTGGATTTAACGCTGGCTCTGCTCTAGCAGCAAATGGAATCGCAGGACTTGCATTCCTCAACACTCAAGTTGCAACAGCTGGAGCGCTCTTTGGGTGGATTCTGGTTGAGAAGATCCGAAACGGACACGCAACTTCTCTCGGCGCAGCATCAGGCGCTGTTGCAGGACTCGTCGCAATTACCCCAGCATGTGCCTTTGTCGCTCCTTGGGCAGCCGTCATCATTGGCCTCATCGCAGGAATTCTCTGCTCACTTGCAATCAGCTTGAAGTACAAGTTTGGCTTCGATGATTCACTCGACGTTGTCGGTGTCCACCTTGTCGGAGGTGTCTGGGGCTCTCTCGCTATCGGACTCTTCGGCGCAAGTGCAGTCAATAGCGTCGGCGTAGATGGATTCTTCTATGGTGGAGGATTCGACTTGTTTGTAAAGCAGGCGCTTGGTGTTGGTGTTGTCTTTGCATATTCCTTCATTGCAACGCTGATAATCGGATATGCAATTGAAAAGACAATCGGGTTCCGTGTTTCAGCAGAGGTGGAACTTGAGGGTATCGATCTGACTGAGCATGCAGAACATGCATATGCTCACATCTCTCGTTCGGGGCTACCTGAGGCGATTATTGAAACAACATATGATGCCGAAAGTAATTCAACGATGATCACCGTACGAAGCGGAGATAGACCAGCTCTCTTATCAGGTATTTCAGATACCTTAACAAGAAGCAATATCGATATTCGCTCCGCCATCGTCACCACGCAAGGTGACGAGGCAGTGGACACGATGTACGTCACCGAAATGGGTGGCGGACCGCTCACCCCTGCACGAGCTGAGGAGATCACTGCGCGATTGCGCCGCGCTCTCAAGTAGAGTTCGGGCACTATGTTTGAATCGCTAACCTCGAAGTTTCAGGGCGCTTTCAGCGGACTTCGCTCCCGCGGAAAGATCTCTGAGAAAGATCTAGATGCAGCATTTGCTGACATCAGATCTGCACTCTTAGAGGCAGACGTTGCGCTAGAAGTAGTCGAGAAGTTTGTCGGAGAAATCTCTTCACAATCTCTCGCACTCCTTCCAACGTTGCAGTCAGGTGCGAATCAAGCTCAGGCAATCTTTGATGTCGTCAGTACTGAACTCACCACCATCTTGGGTGGGGGAGCCCGTCGAGTTCGCTTTGCAAAGAACCCGCCGACAATAATTATGTTGGCGGGTTTGCAAGGCGCTGGTAAAACAACTCTTGCCGCAAAACTAGCCCTCTATTTTAAGAACCAAGGTGAGACCCCTCTCTTGGTCGCCTCAGATCTGCAACGTCCCAATGCGGTCAATCAGCTTCAAGTTGTCGGTGAAAGCGTTGGCGTTCCCGTCTTTGCCCCCGAACCCGGTAATGGAGTCGGCAATCCTGTAACAGTTGCGCGAGATGCAATTTCTTTCGCGCAATCAAAGCTTCATAGCATTGTCATCGTTGATACCGCCGGACGCCTCGGTGTCGACCAAGAGTTGATGCAAGAAGCGATATCTATCCGCGATGCTATTTCACCAGATGAAATTCTCTTTGTTGTAGATGCCATGATCGGACAAGATGCAGTTCGCACAGCAAAGGCTTTCGCCGATGGTGTTGGCTTTGATGGGGTTGTACTTACCAAGTTAGATGGCGATGCTCGAGGCGGAGCAGCCCTCTCCATCGCAGCCCTCACCGGGCGCCCAATTATGTTTGCATCGACAGGTGAGAAATTCGCCGATTTCGATATCTTCTATCCAGAGAGAATGGCTTCACGCATACTTGGTATGGGCGATGTGGCAACCCTTGCCGAGCAAGCGAAGAAAGCCTTTGATGGCGATTCGGCAAAGCGCTTTGAAGATAAATTTGTCTCTGGTGAGGATTTCACTCTTGATGATTTCTTAGAGCAGTTAGAGGCGATGTCCAAGATGGGCTCTATGGGCAAACTTCTTGGGATGTTGCCGGGAGCTGCATCGATGAAGAAGCAGATTGAAAATTTTGATGAATCTGAAATCACACGCACTAAAGCGATTGTGCAATCGATGACTCCGCGCGAGCGTACTGATCTCAAAGTTCTCAATGGATCACGCCGTGCGCGAATTGCACTTGGCTCAGGGCGCAAAGTCTCTGACGTTAACGCTCTCGTAGATAAATTCACTGCAGCGCAGAAGATGATGAAGCAGATGCGAAACGGCGGGGGAGTCCCCGGTATGGGAATGCCCGGTATGCCAGGTCTTGGAGCGCCAGGTATGGCAGCCCTTGGTGGCCAATCTCCCAAGAAGGGGCAGCCGCCTCCTAAGAAGAAGTCAAAGTCAGGAAACCCCGCAAAGCGAGCGCAGGAGAACGGCTGATTTCACGATTTTGGGCGTAACTGGCAAGATTAGCCTCCTGTTACAGGGCCCTCTACCCCGGTAACAATCCAATCCACAGTCAGGCTCGACCGTGTTACGCACCCCGCTGTAGCGCATGAGCACGACACACTTATTAGGAGCACAACTTCTTTGGCTACAAAAATTCGTTTAATGCGCATGGGAAAGATCCGCACACCATATTTCCGCATCGTCGTTACAGATTCTCGCAAGGCGCGTAACGGTCTCTCAATTGAAGAGATTGGTCGCTACGTTCCAGGACAAGAACCATCAATCATCGAAGTTAATTCAGAGCGCGCTCTCTATTGGCTCGGTGTTGGTGCACAACCATCAGAGGCTGTAGAGGCTCTTCTGAAGGTGACCGGAGATTGGCAGAAGCACAAGGGTCTTCCTGGAACTGAAGGAACACTTCGCTTTGCTGCACCAAAGCCAGCTAAGAGCATTGCATATGAAGCAGCTGTTAAGGCAGCAGCGGCAGAACCTGCAGAGGGTGCAACAACTCTTAAGAAGAAGGCACAGGATAAGTTGGCTGCAAAGGCAGCACCTGCACCTGAGGCTGCACCAGTTCAAGAAGCTGCACCAGTTCAAGAAGCTGCACCTGCAGATGCACCAGCTGAAGCGGTAGCGGTAGTTGAAGAGGTAGCTGTAGTTGAAGAAGCTGCACCAGAAGCAGAAGCGACAACGGAAGCAGCAGCTGAATAAATATGATTGATGAAGCTCTCGAGCATCTCGTAAAGGGAATCGTTGATAATCCTGATGATGTCAATGTGAAGGAGAAGACTCACCGTCGAGGAACAACTCTCGAGGTGCGTGTGAATCCTGAAGATATCGGCAAGGTTATTGGTCGCAATGGTCGTACAGCAAAGGCGCTTCGCACAGTCGTAAGCGCAATTGCAGGACGCACCGTACGTGTTGACCTCATCGATACCGACGAGGTTCGCTAACTCATCTCAACATCACAGATAAATCCATGAAGCTCAATGTTGGCCGAATAGGCAAGGCTCATGGAATTCTCGGTGAAGCAACAATCGAAGTGCGAACTGATGAAGCCGAAGATCGTTTCGCACTAGGTTCAGTATTAATGACAGATAGCCATGGTCTTCTGACCGTGGCTTCTGCACGTGTACACAATGGAATTCTTCTTCTGGGCTTTGAGGGCATTCATGATAGAAATGCAATTGAAGCTCTGCGCAATGAACTCTTGTATGCAGAGGTTGATATCGATGCACCAGGAATAGATGAAGATGATTATCACGTGCTGCAGCTCATCGGATGCACCGCCTATCTTGTCGATGGCGATGAATTCGGAACTATTAAAGATGTACTCAATCTTCCGGGACAAGATGTTCTAGCTATAAACACAGCCGATGGGGAAGTACTTATTCCATTCGTGCACCAACTGGTCCCTGTTGTGGATATTAAAGCGAGGCGAATGACTGTTATTCCGCCAGAAGTTGATTGGAGCATCTCATGAAGATTGATGTCATAAGCATCTTCCCTGAGTATTTAACTCCGCTCAAGCTTTCGCTACTAGGTAAGGCACAGAGCGCTGGCCTTGTAGATATCCAGGTTCATGATCTGCGTAGTTTCACAAACGATAATCACAATACCGTTGATGACACCCCGTATGGCGGTGGCGCTGGAATGGTGATGCTCCCTGAAGTGTGGGGAGAATCGATCGATGAGCTGATCACCGACAATTCCGAGCTAATTATCCTGACTCCTGCCGGACGTCAATTTAGCCAACCTATGGCGCAAGAACTTTCATCGGCCTCACATCTTATTTTCGCCTGTGGTCGCTATGAAGGAATTGATGATCGAGTGCGCCAGTATTACTCGCAACCTGAATTTGCTGCGCGCGGTATCCGAGTGCGTGAAATCTCGATTGGTGATTATGTACTTGGTGGAGGAGAAGTGGCATCGATGGTCATCATCGAAGCGGTCACTCGATTGATTCCGGGCGTTCTCGGAAATCCTGAATCACTGGCTGAAGAGTCGCATAACGAAGAGGGATATCTTGAATATCCCAACTACACCAAGCCTCAACAATGGCGCGGAATTGATGTTCCGGAGATCTTACTTAGTGGTAACCATAAGAAGATTGAAGAATGGAGAGCTGAAGAGGCTCGTAAGCGCGCTGACAAAAATCGCTAACTCGTGAGTAATACGAGGACTGCTCTACTGTGTAGACATGAGCGAAGAGTCTGCAGAGATACAGTCACGACTGATTCGTGATCTTGAGCCTGTCGTGGCAGTTGAGCTCGAACGCCACTTATCAGTTCAGAAGAATTGGTACCCCCATGAATATGTCCCATGGTCAGAAGGCCGCGATTTTGCAGGTCCTCTTAATGGGGATGCATGGGAAGCGAAAGATTCACGCCTTACACCCGTCGCTCAGGACTCACTCGTACTCAATCTGCTGACAGAAGATAACTTGCCGAGCTATCACACTGAGATTGCAATCTCTATGGGTCGTGACGGAGCTTGGGGAACGTGGATAGAACGGTGGACAGCCGAGGAAGCTCGACACTCTATTGTTATTCGCGACTACCTCATGGCTACACGTGGTGTTGATCCCTATGAACTAGAAGATCTGCGCATGGCACATATGTCACTTGGATATGCAACGCCCTACGAGAACGATATGTTGCACACCATTGCGTACGTTTCATTCCAAGAACTTGCTACTCGTATTTCACATAGAAATACCGGCAAGCTCTCTGATGATCCAATTGCAGAAGCGATGATGCAGCGAGTTTCGCTCGATGAAAATCTCCACATGCTCTTCTATCGCAATACCTTAGCTGCAGCACTTGAAATGGAACCTAACGCAGCAATGCGAGCAATCACAGATGTTGTCACCAACTTCGATATGCCAGGTGCCAATATGCCGGGCTTTGGTCGCAAGGCGGTACAGATTGCACTGGCTGGAATTTATGATTTGCAGCAGCACCTCGATGATGTGATTGCCCCAGTGCTTCGTGCGTGGAAGATCTTCGAAAGAACAGATTTCACTGGTGATGGGCTTAAGGCCAGAGATGAGCTCAAAGCCTTTATGGATACGACATATAAAGCGGCGGCTATCTTTAACGATAAGCGCGAAGTTCACTTCGAGCGTCAGATAGCACGTGGAATTGCACCAATTCGCATCACTTCGTAACCCTGCAATAACATAGGCGCCATGACGCGCACTTATCTGGTTGAGACCTACGGTTGTCAGATGAATGTGCACGATTCCGAAAGAATCGCAGGCCTTCTTGATCAAGCGGGCTATATTCCCGTCGAAGGCGATAACCAGGCAGATATCGTGGTCTTCAACACCTGTGCAGTGCGCGAAAATGCAGATAACAAACTCTATGGAAACTTAAGTTTTTTGGCGCCAATTAAGAAGCTCAATCCTCAGATGCAGATTGCAGTAGGCGGATGTCTTGCCCAAAAGGATCAGGATACGATTCTTAAGAAGGCTCCTTATGTCGTTGTTGTTTTTGGTACTCACAACGTTGGTTCGCTACCCGTTCTGCTCGAACGTGCGCGGATTGAAGAAGAGTCCCAAATCGAGATTCTTGAAGCGCTCGAGCATTTCCCTTCAACTTTACCCGCGCGAAGATTCTCAGCATTTACTTCCTGGGTTTCAATCTCAGTGGGGTGTAATAACACGTGCACCTTCTGCATCGTCCCAACCCTACGTGGAGTCGAAAAGGATCGCCCGGCGCATGATGTCCTCACCGAAATGCGCGCTCTAGTTGATCAAGGGGTCATTGAAATCACCTTGCTCGGTCAGAATGTAAATGCATACGGAGTCGAATTCGGAGATAAGGGCGCATTCGCCAAACTCCTTCGAGAGGCTGGGAAGATCGACGGTTTAGAACGAGTTCGCTTTATGTCACCTCACCCACGCGACTTCACCGATGATGTCATTGAAGCGATGGCGCAAACCCCAAATGTGATGCCACATCTACACATGCCACTGCAGTCAGGTTCGGATTCGATTTTGCAGACGATGCGTCGCTCCTATAGAACCGAAAAGTACCTAGGCATTCTGGATCGAGTGCGCGCTGCTATGCCCGAGGCGATGATTACAACAGACATCATCGTTGGTTTTCCTGGTGAAACCGAAGAAGATTTCCAGGCAACTATGGATCTGGCAACCAAGGCTCGTTTCTCGGCAGCGTATACATACAAGTACTCAATTCGCCCGGGTACTCCGGCGGGTGTTATGCCCAATCAAGTTCCAGATGAGATCGTTGGTGAACGCTATACGCGTCTTCACGAACATCAGCAGGCGATTTCACTTTCGGTTAATCAAGAGGCGATGGGTTCCACTCATCGCGTGATGGTCTCTGAGATTGAAGGAAGGCGAGATAGCGCTCAATCGCGTATGACAGGACGCTCCGAAGATTTTAGACTCGTCCATTTTGCAGATACAACAGATGCTCGGCCTGGAGATTTTGTCGATGTTGAAATCACGGAAAGCTCAGCACACTATTTAATTGGAGAGAGCCGCACTGTCACGCGGACACGTGGGGGAGATGCCCATCAGGCGCGAGTTGAAGAGGTAGAAGCCACGCGTGCGACAAATTTAGGAATGCCTCAGGTCCGCGTGTAATGCAACCCAAAGTAATTGTTATCTGTGGTGCTACAGCAACGGGCAAGAGTGAGATTGCCATAGAAATTGCAACTGAGATAGATGCTGAAATTATCAATGCAGATTCCATGCAAGTCTATAAAGGTATGGATATCGGCACGGCAAAAATTGGAATCGAAGAGCGTCAATCAATTCCACACCACTTGATGGATATCCTCACAGTGAAGCAAGAGTCAACGGTTGCTTGGTACCAGGATGTCGCACGTACGAAAATCTCTGATATCCACTCTCGAGGCAGACATGCGGTAATAGTCGGCGGTACCGGCCTTTACATTAAATCTATTTTGGATGAACTTAACTTTCCCGATACCGACCCAGTTGTAAGAGCAAAACTAGAACTCGAAGCCGCAGAGCTAGGAGTTGCGCACCTCTTCAACAGGTTGAGGGAGCTTGATCCGGCTGCGGCTCTTGCAATCGATCAAGCCAATACTCGCCGAGTAATACGGGCGCTAGAAGTTATTGAAATTACTGGGAAACCATTTACCGCCAACCTTCCGCGCGAAGACTCTTCGCGATACCCAGACGCTCTCCAATTTGGACTCGTCATGGATAGGCCGTCACTCCAGGAGCGCATTGATGCTCGTGTTGATCGAATGTGGAGTGCGGGACTTGTTGATGAAGTGAAGCGTTTGGAAGCAGAGGGTTTGCGTGAGGGTGCAACTGCAAAGAAGGCACTTGGATATGCGCAGATTCTTGGGGTTATGGATGGGCTCATGAGTGAAGATGAGGCTCGAGAAGAGACCAAGCGCGCTACCCGTCAATATGCGCGCAGACAAGAGACCTGGTTCTCACGTGATGCTCGAATTCAGTGGGTTGCACCGCATCAGTCACGACGCGAAGTTATCCTGGAGAAGATAAACTCATCGCGATGAGTAACTCACAAGAATCCGCGATCCAGGTGGTAGCAACATATGGCCACGGTACTCAGAACGACTTCTTGATTCTCTTTGATGAGAACGATGCATACTCAATTTCACCGGCCCAGATTGCTGCCATGTGTGACCGAAATTCTGGAATCGGAGCAGATGGATTTATCAGAATCGTTAAACGCGATGGCAAATGGTTCATGGATTACAGCAATGCAGATGGTTCTGTTGCTGAGATGTGCGGTAATGGGATTCGTGTGATGGCTAGATATTTAGTGACTCACAATCACCAGCCAGAGGGAATATTCGCTATCAACACTCGGGCTGGAATTAAACATTTACGTGTACCTCGCGAAGGCGATATCTCAGTGAATATGGGCCAGGTCACCGATGAGATGGAAGAAGTACATGTTTCTCACAATGGACTTTCACTAACTGGCTACAACATCAGCGTTGGTAACCCTCACGCAGTTGTTTTTGTTGATTCCGTAGACCAAGTTGGCTCTCTAGATATCGCACCCACGGTAACACCTACCTCTTCTTATCCCGAAGGCGTCAATGTTGAATTTGTTGAGATCACTGGGCCATCGGTTGCGAAGATGCGTGTGCATGAACGTGGGAGTGGAGAAACTAAATCCTGCGGCACTGGCACCTGTGCTGTAGCACTTGCTGCAACCCTCAAGAGTGGTCAGCGACTTCCGGCCCAGTGGACCATCTATCCGCCAGGGGGCACGCTGATTGTTGATATTGATGGACATTCAAATGCGACTCTTATTGGTCCGGCAATCCTTCTTGCCGATCATGACATTTCTGGATATCTCAATTCCGTGCAGGCGAAATAAGGATTATGACGACACCGGAAGATAGTTACGACAAGTTATTTGATGAGCTTCTGCGTGAAAGCGCACGAGCAGCTGCGGATTTTGACGCAGATGAATCTGCATATGAATCTGCCCATGAAGTTTCAAGCCAGCAAGATCTCAGTGATCGTCATGCGCTCCGACGCGTTAAGGGTTTCTCTACAGAACTCCAGGACATTTCAGAAGCTGAGTACCGCCAACTTCAATTAGAGCGAGTAGTTCTTGTTGGGATTTGGACCGAAGGAACTGCGGAGATGGCAGAGAATTCACTTGCAGAGCTGAAGGCTCTTGCAGAGACTGCGGGCTCTGAAGTCTTAGAAGGTCTTATTCAGCGACGAGATAAACCAGATCCGGCGACCTATATTGGTTCTGGAAAGTTGATCGAACTTCGCCAACTTGTTGTCTCAACTGGAGCAGATACCGTCGTATGTGATGGCGAGCTATCTCCCTCACAACTGCGCACCTTGGAAGATAAGTTAAAGGTTAAAGTTGTAGATCGCACCGCCTTGATTCTCGACATCTTCGCACAGCACGCAAAGAGTAAAGAAGGCAAGGCTCAGGTAGAGCTTGCGCAAATTGCTTACCTGCTCCCACGTCTTCGCGGTTGGGGAGATTCTCTCTCACGACAGGTCGGTGGTCGCGCAGCAGGAGGAGCCGGTATCGGTGGTCGCGGACCCGGTGAGACAAAGATCGAAACAGATCGCAGACGTATCCGCGACAAGATGGCAAAACTTCGCAAAGAGATCGCCGAGATGAAGACATCACGCGATACAAAACGCCAAGAAAGAAAGAGATTTAATATCCCATCGGTCGCGATTGCTGGGTATACCAATGCAGGAAAGTCATCTCTGCTCAATGCGCTTACCGGCGCCGGTGTTCTAGTAGAAAATGCACTCTTTGCAACCCTTGATCCAACTGTGCGCAAGTGCCAAACCGCTGATGGCCGCGTTTACACGCTCTCAGACACAGTGGGATTTGTACGCCATCTCCCGCACCAATTAGTCGATGCATTTAAGTCGACTCTTGAAGAAGTCTCGGGCGCTGACTTAATTGTCCATGTGGTTGATGGTTCTCACGCTGATCCATTCGAACAAATTCGTGCAGTAAGGCAGGTGATTGCAGAAATTGGTGGAGGGGATATCCCTGAAATAATTGCAATCAATAAAGTCGATATTGCATCCCCTGATGTTGTAATGGAAATTTTACGGAAAGAACCGCATAGTTATGCCTTCTCAGTTCGATCAGGATTCGGATTGGACGGATTAATACATGCCATTGAAAAATCTCTTCCACACCCCAACGTTGAGATCAATGTAGTTATTCCTTATCATCGCGGCGATCTGGTCTCTGCTATCCACGAGCAAGGCGAGATTCTCTCTGAGGAGCATCTTGAGCAGGGGACAGCCATTCATGGCTATGTAGATGGCGGATTGGCCGCTTCAATTAATGAAGCGATAAACGCCCCTCAACTGTGAGGGAATAAATCCGACACGCCGGGCGTTCTACACACTGAAGGGCGCTTCTTGCGCCAATATTCGCGCAGGTAGAGAGATCTACACGATATCAACCCGGAATCAATCCGGAATCAACTGGGCGTTAAGCGTTACTAAGAAGTGAAGGCGAGGTGAGAGCAGTGGCAACAGATTACGACACACCACGAAAGACCGATGAGGAACTTCATGAGGAGTCTCTAGAAGAACTCAAGGCTAAGCGCGTAGATGCGCAATCAGGTCAGATCGATGTTGATGAAGCAGAAGCTGCAGAGAACCTAGAACTTCCAGGTGCTGATCTCTCGGGTGAACAACTTGCAGTTCGAGTTGTACCCGTACAGGTCGATGAATTTACCTGCTCGCGTTGTTTCCTTATCCATCACATTACCCAGCTGGCTAAGGGCGAAGGCGCCAAAGCTATCTGTAAAGAGTGTTCGTAAGTTCCTTTGCTCTTCTAGTAGTTACTAGCCAATAAGGCGTTGGATCTCTCGGATCATCAAGGGTGATCTTTACACCCGTTGAAACCCAGAAGTTAAATGCTAAGAATGCGGCTGGATCGGCATCTCGAGTCCGAGCGCGACGTAACTCATTCTTATCTAACGCGACTGCGCTCTTAATAAACCGCAGTTCGATATGAGCCTTTCCAATGCGAAGCTCATGAGCGTCGACCACAATCTCTGATTTCATCGCTAAGGCTAGGGTGATAATTCCCATTGTCGCTGCGATGAAGGCGAGAGCAGCGGGACGATTTCCTAAAGCCGCCCACACCGCGATGACGAGTGAGAGAAACATGAAGTAGATAAAGGCTAAGAGCCAGAGTGGGGGGCGTATCACTTCACGAAAGCGCATAGGTCCTAGGTTATCGCCATATTCATCAAGTAACCTGTGCACATGAGTCGCGTTGCGAGTACAACTCCGCCAGAGGGTGCAGTTATCCCAGAGCGCCATCCACTCTCACCACCAACTGGGGCACAGATCCCATCTCACTTCAAACATTGTTTTGGTTGCGGCGAACTCCATCCAACTGGATTGCATCTCGTGGCACATGTAGGTAAAGCTGCAGATATCACAGCCGAGTTCACGGTGACGGAAAATCATCAGGGCGCACCTGGTCTTGCACACGGGGGATTACTCTCTCTTGCCTTCGATGAGGCACTTGGAAAGTTGATGTGGTTGCTACGTGCACCGGCTGTCACTGCTCGACTAGAGACAGATTTTCTTAGGCCAGTTCCGATTGGAACGGTTCTCTACATCACTGCCCGCATCACAGGACAAGTCAATCGCAAGGTTTATTCAGAGGCTGAAGGGCGTATAGGTGGCCCAGATGGAGAGATCGCTGTTCGCGCAGCATCACTCTTTGTCATTGTGCCGATGAAACATTTCCTAGAGAACGCACCAGCAGATTACTTACAAGAGATGCGCAAAAACCCAGAACTATTCGCATTCGTTGATCCAGAGTTTAATATCAACCCATGAGTAATCTTAAAGTTCTGATTACTCGCCTGGATCCTGATATCCCGCTTCCTCGCTATTCAAAAGGGGGAGATGCCGGTGCAGATATTTGTAGCCGTGTCGATATCACCTTGAAACCCGGCGAAAGAGCACTTGTACCAACGGGGATTTCGATTGCCCTTCCTGATGGCTATGTCGCTCTTGTGCATCCACGTTCAGGACTGGCAATTAAACATGGCGTAACGATGGTGAATGCGCCAGGAACGGTTGATGCAGGTTTTCGCGGTGAACTTCAGTGCATCATGATTAACCACGATCCTCACGAGAGCATCACCTTTAAGCGAGGAGATCGGATTGCACAGTTGGTGATTCAAAAAGTGGAACGCGCAGATTTCGTTGAAGTAGAAACCCTTCCAGGTTCAGGTCGCGGTTCTGATGGCTTTGGATCTACGGGACGTCAATGATGAGTACTTCTCCGACACCACACGATGATAAAGCCGCCGTCCTCAGCGCCTTTGGTGGCAAGAAAGGGCTGATCGATTCTGGTATTCCTTCGGTAATTTTTCTTGTAATTTTTAATGTCACCGATGACTTGCAACAGGCTCTCTTCGCATCGATATCTGTCTCCGTAATCCTGACAATCATCCGCCTTGCAATGAGAGATACGCTGCAACATGCACTCAGCGGTTTAATAGGTGTATTGATATGTGCTTGGTTTGCAAACAGAAGTGGCAATGCAGCAGATCTCTATATTCCAAAGCTTCTGACCAACCTCGGATATGGAACTGTTTACCTGCTGGCAAATCTTGCTGGTTGGCCGGTTCTCGGAGTCATGCTTGGACCGATCCTTGGTGAAAACTTTGCTTGGCGCCATCATCCTGAACGCAAGAAAGCTTATATGCGTGCCAGCTGGCTATGGGTGGCGATGTTCTTTCTTCGTATCGCAGTTCAATACCCAATTTATCGTTCAGGAAATGTCAATCTTCTAGGAACGGTCAATCTTGCTATGGGATATCCACTCTTTATCGCTACAGCCTACGGTTCGTGGTTGATACTCAAGGGTGCGCCAAAGATTAAAGCTGAGTAATCAAAGCTGGGTAATTAGGGCTTTGTTATGAAGCAATCTTTGATCTGATCTTCAGCCAGCGCAGAGGCAACGAATAGAAGTTCATCGCCTGCAGTAAATACATCGCTTGCAGCTGGTGAAATAACTCGTCCATCGCGAACAATTGCAGCAAGAGATGCATCTTGTGGAAGTTCAACTTCCTCAACTGTCTTGCCGATGCAGCTAGATGAATCGGGCAGAGTAAGTTCTACAAGGTTTGCTTGTCCACGACGGAAAGAGAAGAGCCGAACAACATCTCCGACACTCACCGCTTCTTCAACAAGGGCGGCAATGATGCGAGGGGTAGATACGGCAACATCAACGCCCCAAGATTGATCAAAGAGCCACTCATTCTTCGGGTGGTTGATACGTGCAACAACGCGGGGCACTCCGTACTCAGTCTTTCCTAGCAGGGAAGCAACGAGATTCACCTTGTCATCGCCTGTAGCTGCGACAAGTACCGCGCACTTATTGAGTTCAGCGTTATCAAGTGAGGCGATTTCACAAGCATCAGCCATCAACCACTCGGCATCAGGGACTGAATTAATTTTGAGAGCCTTTGGATCACGGTCAATCAGAAGTACCTGATGGCCATTATCAAGAAGTTCGCGCGCGATAGCGCGTCCAACATTTCCGGCTCCTGCGATTGCAATTCTCATCGGTTACGCCTCTGGACTCTTGGATAGGACTAATTCGGTCACTGCCTGCATGTCGTTACGAATCGTCATATGCACCAGATCTCCATCTTGCAGGACGGTGTGAGCATCTGGAATTAAACCTTCACCGAGGCGAGTGAGGAAAGCCACGCGAGCCCCTGATGCGCTCTCAAGTTCTGCAATCGAGCGTCCATACCAATCAAGGTGAGGATGGACTTCGGTAAGTTGAATTGTTCCACTGGCATCGCGCCATTCAGAGCGAGATACATCTGGTGCAATGCGGCGCATAATCTGATCGGTTGCCCACAGAACCGTTGCCACAGTTGGAATACCTAAGCGCTGATAAATCTCGGCACGGCCTGGATCGTAGATTCGCGCTACAACATTGGTCACGCCGTAACTTTCACGGGCGACTCGAGCTGCGAGAATATTTGAGTTATCGCCATTGCTGACCGCCGCAAATGCCTGAGCGCCTTCAATTCCAGCCTCAAGAAGTGTGTCGCGATCAAAGCCAACGCCAGTAATTGTGCGACCTTTAAAGTCTGAACCTAGGCGCCTGAACGCATCCTTAGATTGATCGATAATCGCAACGGAGTGGCCAGCGCCTTCAAGTTCTAGCGCCAAAGAAGAACCAACTCGTCCGCAACCCATGATGACTACATGCACAGGGATAACTTACTCCTGATTTCGAACTAGGCTAGCCATATGGCCTCACATAAACGCATAACCCTCGCGGTCGGACAGGTGGTTCGCGCCACTCTCGAGAAGGTGGCACATGGGGGGCACTTCATCGCTCGCTATGAAGGGGCAGTCATCTTCGTTCGCCATGGGATTCCCGGTGAAGAAGTAGATATTGAAATTACCGGTACTGGGTCATCATTTAATCGAGGAGATGTAGTTAGCGTTATAACTCCTTCACCCGATCGCGTCACGGCCCCATGTCGATATGCACATAGATTGGGATGCGGGGGATGCGACTTCCAGCATATTTCTCCATCTCGCCAGCGCTTACTAAAAGCCGATGTCATCACTGAGCAATTTTCTCGAATCGCAAAGATGGATATCTCTGTAGATGTTGAGGAAGTTTCTGGACCTTTGGGATGGCGCACCAGATGTGCATCTGTCACAACATCATCTGGCAAGCTCGGTTTCTACCAGGCGCGCTCTCACAAAATTGTCCCAGTAGATGACTGCCGGATTCTTGTTCCAGAATTAAAGTTTGCCGAGTTGGCATCACGCGGTGCAAAGCCAGAGCAACGCATTGAGATAACAATCTCCAACACGGGTGAGCGGACAATTTCAAGTGCAAATACAAAAGAAGAGAGTCCATTAAGAATTTCAGATGGACCAGATATTGCGCATTACACAGTTCTGGACCAAAGCTATGAAGTAAGTCAAAAGTCTTTTTGGCAGAGCCATAAGGATGCGCCTCGAGTTCTGAGCGAAGCGGTTCTGGCATTTGCTGGCGCACAAGCTGGTGACCACCTCCTTGATCTCTATGGGGGAGTCGGTCTCTTTGCCGCCCACTTCGTTGACGTTGTTGGAAGTGAAGGTCGCATCGATATTGTCGAAGGAAGCAAATCTGCAACTGCAGATGCTGCCCGCAACTTTGCGGAACGCCCTCAGGTCCATATTCATACAGGTGATGTTGAACGGTTAATAACTCGCTTTGATTCTGCCGATATTGTGATTCTCGATCCTCCACGTGAAGGAGCGGGTAAAAGTGCTATCGAATCTATCGCTCATCTCGGTGCACGTACCCTTATCTATGTAGCCTGCGATCCTGCGGCCTTAGCGCGCGATACCGCCTACCTACGTGAATCTGGATATGAGCTTGAAGCTTTACGCGCCTTTGATCTCTTTCCAATGACTCACCACATCGAATGTATTGCAAAGTTCTCTCCACGTAAGGTATCTTGACGTCAAGATAAATCATCGAGAAAGAGTATGACCATGAGCAAGAACTCACTTGGCACAAAGAAGAATCTCACCGTTGTCGGAAGTGATGGCTCGAAGAACGATTTCGAAATTTTCGATATCTCATCAGTTGAAGGCGCATCTGATCTTCCTTTCTCTCTTAAAGTACTTCTAGAAAATTTATTGCGTACTGAAGATGGCGCCAATATCACCGCAGATCACATTAAAGCTCTTGCGAAATGGGACCCATCTGTAGAACCAGATACCGAGATTCAATTCACTCCAGCGCGAGTAGTCATGCAGGACTTCACCGGCGTTCCTTGCATTGTTGATCTGGCCACAATGCGTGAAGCAATTGTTGATCTTGGGGGAGACCCAAGCAAAGTGAATCCGCTTGCACCTGCCGAGCTCGTGATTGACCACTCGGTCATCGCTGATGTCTTTGGCACCAAGGATTCATTTGAACAGAACACAGATATTGAATATGAGCGCAACCGTGAGCGCTATCGCTTCCTTCGATGGGGACAGGGTGCATTCGATGAATTCAAAGTCGTTCCCCCTGGAACTGGAATCGTTCACCAGGTAAATATTGAGTACCTGGCACGCGTCATCATGACACGAACAGTGAATGGCGTACTTCGCGCCTATCCAGATACCGTCGTGGGTACAGATTCTCACACAACAATGGTCAATGGTCTCGGAGTCCTCGGCTGGGGAGTCGGTGGCATCGAGGCAGAGGCTGCACTTCTCGGACAGCCAGTCTCTATGTTGATTCCACGTGTTGTTGGATTCAAACTTTCCGGTCAGCTACCAGTTGGAACAACAGCGACAGATATGGCGCTCACAATTACCGAAATGCTCCGTAAGCATGGAGTAGTCGGCAAGTTTGTTGAGTTCTACGGGCCAGGTGTTGTCTCTGTTCCAATGGCAAACCGCACAACTATCGGAAATATGTCACCTGAATACGGATCCACGTGTGCCATATTCCCAATCGATGAAGAGACCCTTCGTTACCTTCGCCTCACCGGCCGTAGCGAAGAGCAGGTTGCACTTGTTGAGCAGTATGCGAAGGCGCAAGGAATGTGGCATGACCCATCAGTATCGCCTCGATTCTCAGAACATATCGAGCTTGATCTTTCAACAGTTGTGTCATCAATTGCAGGTCCAAAGCGACCACAAGATCGAATCTCTCTGACTGATTCCAAAGATTCATTTGAAAAAATTTTGCCTTCCTACCTCTCAGAAAAGACAGGTAGAGAGGCTTACCCAATTCACGTTGGAAGCAAGGCAACCACAATCAAAAATGGCGATGTTGTTATCGCCTCAATCACCTCGTGTACAAATACATCAAACCCATCTGTGATGATCGGTGCCGCTCTACTCGCAAAGAAGGCCGTGGAAAAGGGATTAACGTCTAAGCCGTGGGTTAAGACCACTCTTGCGCCAGGATCAAAGGTTGTTACCGACTATTACGATCGCGCAGACCTTACTCAATATATGGATGCCCTTGGCTTTAACCTCGTTGGATATGGCTGCGTTACTTGTATCGGTAACTCGGGACCGCTTCCTGTCGAGATAAGCAAATCAGTCAATGAGAATGATTTGGCAGTAACGGCAGTGCTTTCAGGAAATAGAAACTTTGAAGGTCGCATTAGCCCAGATGTGAAGATGAACTATCTCGCATCCCCTCCACTCGTCGTCGCTTACGCACTAGCTGGAACTATGAATCACGATTTCGAGACTGATTCCCTTGGCAACGACAAGGAAGGCAATCCAGTATTGCTCAAAGATATCTGGCCAACAGCCCGTGAGATTCAGGATGTCATCGACTCCTCAATCTCATCTGAGATGTTTAAGAAAGATTACGCATCGGTCTTCGAAGGCGATCATCGCTGGAAGTCACTCGATACACCTAAGGGAAAGACTTTCGAGTGGGATGCACAATCAACCTATGTAAGAAAACCTCCATACTTTGATGGAATGCCCGCAGAACCAAAGCCAGTAACAGATATCCATGGTGCACGTGTTCTTGCAATTCTTGGTGACTCAGTGACAACTGACCATATTTCTCCAGCAGGAAATATCAAGGCGGATTCTCCTGCCGGTGCCTACCTTGAGGCTCATGGCGTAGAGCGCAAAGACTTCAACTCATACGGTTCACGCCGCGGAAACCATGAAGTGATGATTCGCGGAACTTTCGCAAATATTCGTTTGAAGAATATGTTGCTCGATGGCGTTGAAGGTGGATTCACTCGCAACTTCCTCGATGGTGGGGCGCAATCAACGATCTACGATGCATCCGTTGCCTATCAAGCAGCAGGAATCGGACTCGTAATCCTTGCTGGCAAGGAGTACGGATCGGGTTCTTCTCGCGACTGGGCTGCAAAGGGCACAGCGCTCCTTGGAGTCCGCGCCGTGATTGCAGAGAGCTTTGAACGCATTCACCGATCTAATCTGATTGGCATGGGCGTTCTTCCATTGCAATTTACCGATGGTCAGAGCGCGCAATCACTTGGTATCAAGGGTGATGAGACCTTCTCCATCACAGGTGTGGCTGCCCTCAATGACGGCGGAATTCCTAAGGAAGTCACCGTCACCGCAGGGGATAAGAGCTTCACCGCAAAGGTGAGAATCGATACACCTGGCGAGGCTGATTACTATCGCCACGGTGGAATCATGCAGTACGTGCTGCGTTCGCTCCGCGGCTAATCTAGACTTAGAGGATGCTCGATTCAATCAAGGGGCCATCTGACCTCAAGGCGTTGTCCCCATCTGCCTTGAGCGAGCTCTCTGAAGAGATTCGACAGTTTCTGATTACCAAGGTTTCAAAGACCGGGGGTCACCTTGGTCCCAATCTTGGCGTCGTCGAACTTACTATTGCGATTCATCGCACCTTTGATTCACCGCGCGATGTCATTCTCTTCGATACAGGTCATCAATCCTACGTTCACAAAATTCTGACAGGTCGTGCAGATCAATTCGATGGTCTTCGCCAAAGAGGCGGAATCGCCGGCTATCCCAACCGTCGCGAGAGCGATCACGATGTCATTGAAAACTCTCACGCATCAACAGCCTTGTCATGGGGCGATGGAATTTCTCGTGGCTTTGGCCTTACCGGCCAAGATGATCGACACGTTGTCGTAGTTGTTGGAGATGGAGCACTCACCGGTGGAATGTCCTGGGAAGCGCTCAATAACATTGCAGCGGCGCAAGATAGAAATTTGATTATCGTAGTTAACGACAATGAGCGTTCATATTCACCAACTATCGGTGGACTTGCAACGTACCTATCAACACTTCGCGTCACACAAGGGTATGAACGATTCTTAGACTGGGGCAAAGAGGTACTTTCAAAGACTCCTGTCGTTGGAGCGCCAATATTCGAAACTCTCCATGGAGTTAAAAAGGGAATCAAAGATATTGTTGCGCCACAAGGAATGTTCGAAGATCTCGGCCTTAAATACCTAGGTCCAATCGACGGACACGATATCGCTGCGATGGAGAATGCTCTTGCCCATGCACGAGAATTTGGTGCGCCAGTTCTTATCCACTGCATCACCGAAAAAGGACGTGGCCATCAACCTGCTGTTGCAGATACCGCAGAGAAGTTCCACGCTGTTGGTGTTGTCGATCCAGAGACCGGAGCGCCTCTAGGTAAGTCGGTAACGAGCTGGACAAATATCTTCTCTGAAGAGCTCGTCAACGCAGGACGAGAACGAAAAGATATCGTCGCCATCACTGCAGCGATGCTTGGACCAACGGGCTTAGATAAATTTGAAAAGGAATTCCCTGATCGCACCATCGACGTCGGCATCGCCGAACAACATGCAGTGACAAGCGCTGCAGGTCTTGCATTTACAGGAATCCATCCAGTCGTTGCTGTTTACTCCACTTTTCTCAATCGAGCCTTTGATCAGGTCTTAATGGATGTTGCACTGCATAAGGCGGGAGTCACCTTTGTTCTCGATCGTGCAGGAATTACAGGTGATGATGGACCTTCTCACAACGGTGTCTGGGATTTAGCGCTAACAGGAATCGTTCCAACACTTCATGTTGCAGCTCCTCGAGATGGCGCACGTCTTCGTGAAACGTTCCGCGAGTCACTCGAGATATCTGATGCTCCATCGCTCGTGCGTTTTCCAAAGGGCGCCGTTCCTAAAGATATTCCAGCCTTCGAAAGACGTGATGGTGTAGATGTTCTCTACCGTGGCGAGAGCGCTGATGTTCTGCTTGTCAGTATCGGTTCTATGGCTGCAATCGCCGTTGAGGCAGCCTCACAGGCATACCGCGAGGGAGTCGGCGTAACAGTCATCGATCCTCGTTGGGTAAAGCCACTGCCAGCATCGCTGATCACGATGGCGCAACGCTACAAGAGCGTTGTAGTTCTAGAAGATGGAATTCGACATGGCGGAATTGCAAGCTCTATCTCGGAGATGTTTAGGGAAGCAGGGCTCAACGTTGCAATTCACAGCATCGGTGTTCCACTCGAATTTATTGAACACTCAAAGCGCGCAGAAATCCTGGAAGATCTTGGAATTACCGTTCAGAAGATTTCACGCGATATTGTCGAGTGGAGCTCTACTGTGGAAGAGATGCAACTCCCGGTGCGTGAAAACGTTGACCGCACACAGACTCGCTAACGCCTTCACGATCTAAGTACGGCAAGATTCCACCAAGGTGCATCGGCCAACCAGCGCCCATCAACATACAGAGATCAATCTCCGCAGCAGTTGATACAACACCTTCATCGAGCATCATCCGCGCTTCTTCCGCTAACGCCTTTAGCGCGCGATCGCGTACCTGCTCTGATGTCGAAGCCTTAGTTCCTTTGTGAACGAGTGCAAGAGCTGCTGGATTGACACCAACTGAGCCATCTTCATTCTTGGTATAGAAGGTACGAACACCCTCTTTCACCATTGCCTGCATCGTTGGTGAAATTCTGTAGCGTGGGCCGAGGTTGGCATTGAGCGTCTCAGATACGTGCAGTGCAACACCTGGTCCAACTAAGCCAAGAAGTTCAAATGGCGACATTGGGAAGCCGATACTGCGCATCGCGTTATCAGCGACGGCCGGATCTGTTCCTTCATCGACAGCATCTGTAATTTCACCCATAAAGCGAGTCAAGAGACGGTTTACTACGAAGCCCGGTGCATCTTTACAGATGATCATTGTCTTCTTGAGTTCCTTGCCTACTGATACCGCTGTTGCAGTCGTTGCGTCATCGGTCTTCGATGTACGCGCTACTTCAAGTAGTGGCATGATCGCAACTGGATTGAAGAAGTGGAATCCAATAACGCGCTCTGGGTGTTCTAGCCCTTCGCTCATTCGTTCGACTGAGAGCGATGAAGTATTTGTAGCCAATACGCAATCTGGTCCGACGATCTTCTCTAGCTTCTTAAAGAGCTCTTGCTTGAGCGAGAGCTCTTCAAAGATAGCTTCAATAACAAAGTCACAGCCGGCAAAGACGTTCTGATCAGATGAACCGCTGATGAGGAGAGCGAGGCGATCTGCCGACTCTTTGCTCATGCGCTTCTTCTCTACAAGCTTTGCGAGCTCATTCTTAACCCATGCAACGCCCTTATCAGCGCGCTCTTGATCGATATCAGTCATCACGACTGGACACTTCAGGTTTCGAAGGAGGAGAAGGGCAAGCTGTGAAGCCATAAGTCCTGCGCCTACAACTCCGACGCGTGCAACCTTGCGACCTAGTGCTGGCTTTGGAGCTCCTTCAACTTTCTTTCTCTTCTTCTGAATGAGATTAAATGCATAGAGGGAGGCGCGAAGCGGATCAGACATTGTCAGGTCTGCAAGAGTTGCATCTTCTGCATCAAATCCTGCACCTCGAGTATTGCTTTTTGCAGCCGAAATTAATTCGAGCGCCTTGATAGGGGAAGCGATTTCAGCTCCGCCATATTTCTTAAGAGCTGCTGCCTTGCCCGTTGCAAGGGCTGATTCCCATGCAGGATCAGATGAGTAATCTTTTCTCTCGATCTTTGTTGCACCTGATAGAACAGATGCTGCAAAGGCGATAGATCGCTCAAGGAAATCTGCTGGCTCGTAGACTGCATCAACAACACCAAGTGAAAGTGCATCTTTCGCCTTGAGCATCGTGTTGTTATTGAGCGCGTTGAGCATGATTACCTGAACTGCGCGCTCTGGTCCGATGAGCTTTGGCAAGATTGTTGCGCCGCCCCATCCTGGAACAAGTCCAAGGAATACTTCTGGAAGTCCAGTGAGCGCAGTACTTGCAAGGGTGCGGTATTTGCAGTGAAGTCCTACCTCAAGGCCGCCACCAAGTGCCAAACCATTGATAAAGGCGAATGTAGGAATTCCGATTTCATCAAGTCGTCTAAAGACATCGTGGCCAAGCTTGCCGATAGCTAGAGCTTGATCGCGCTTATTGAGAAATGCGAGAGCCGATAGATCTGCACCTGCTGCGAAGATAAATGGCTTTCCAGTAATTGCAATCGCCGCTGGTTTACGTGAAGCAGCCTCTGTAATTGCAGCATCTAGAGCAACAAGTGACTGAGGTCCAAATGTATTTGGACGAGTATGGTCGAAACCATTATCGAGAGTAATGAGAGCAAGTGTTCCCTTACTGCCAAATGCGCTCAGATCGACATCTCGTACGAGTGCATTGGTGACAACCTCTTCAGGGGCGCCTTCTGGAAGCGTGATCTGTGGGAGTTTATTTGCAGTAGTCATTATTTCTTTCCTCCTACATAGTGTGGGTTCTCCCAAATAACTGTTCCACCCATACCAAGTCCGATACACATAGTGGTGATTCCGTAGTGAATTTCAGGATGTGCTTCGAAGGTGCGACCTAAGTTGAGCATCAGGCGAACACCTGATGAAGCTAGGGGATGGCCAACTGCGATTGCGCCTCCATACGGATTGACGCGAGCATCATCATCTGCAATTCCGAAGTGATCAAGGAATGCTAGAACTTGTACAGCAAAGGCTTCATTGATTTCAAAGGCGCCGATATCGGCAATTGTTAACCCAGCCTTATCGAGAGCCTTAATTGTCGATGGAATCGGACCGTAGCCCATTACCTCTGGCTCGACTCCAGCGAATGCATAGGAGACTAGACGCGCTTTGATTGTGAGTCCTAGCTCCTTTGCCTTATCTTCGCTAGCAAGGAGCGCCGCTGTTGCACCATCATTAAGTCCTGAAGAGTTACCAGCTGTCACACGACCTGCAGGTCTAAAGGGAGTCTTTAACCCTGCAAGACCTTCCATAGTTGTTGTGGGACGTGGCGCTTCATCTGCTGTTGCAATTGTCCATCCAAGTTCTGGGCTACGCGCAGCTGTAGGAATGAGGTCACGTTGAATCTTTCCTTCTTCATATGCCTTCACAGTCTTCATCTGTGAATTAAGCGCATAACGATCTGCCCGTTCTTTAGTTAATTGCGGAAAGCGATCATGGAGTCGTTCTGCAGTTGCACCCATCGCGAGCGCATCTTGTTCAACAAGTCGCTCTGCTAGATAACGAGGATTTGGATCCATCAATTCGCCCATTGGGTGGTTACCCATATGTTCAACGCCACCGGCAATTCCAATATCAATCGCACCCATTGCGATTGCTCCGGCAATCGTTGTTGTTGCAGTCATTGCACCTGCGCACCAACGATCGACTGAGTATCCAGGAACGCTCTTAGGAAGGCCCGCTAGCAAGGTTGCGCTACGACCAATATTCATACCTTGATCACCTGTTTGAGTCGCTGCAGCTATTGCGACATCTTCGATTGCATCAGGTGCAACCTTCGGATTGCGTTCAAGGAGACCGCGCATTGCGCGAACCATCAAATCATCTGCACGTGTACCTGCGTACATGCTGCCTGCCTTACCAAAGGGAGTGCGGACAGCATCGACAAGAACAACGGAGCGGATAGAGCCGGATGTATGTGACATGAGAAGCCTCTCTGGTGGATATGCTTCTAGGCTACCCGCCAGTAGGCCTCTCGCGCTATAGGCGCCAGGGGCTTGAAGAAACTAGGCCACCATGGAGGCCGAAATTTAGGCCGTGACTGAGACCTTGGACTTCTTTGGCTCTGAGAGATAGGCGCTGAGGGTGAGGCCAAGGTAGGCGAGCCAGAGAGCCAATTGAAGCCATGAGGTTGTCGTATCAAAGCCGAAAGTTCCACCCAAGAGGGCTGCGATAAATGACTCCTTCGGCATCCATGAAGTGATATCCCATGCGAAGGCATCTGGTCCAGGAAGGATTCCAAATTCTTGGAACTCGTGAATACCGTAGGAGAGCACTCCGGCCGCTACAACGATGAGAGCGATACCTGAATACTTGAAGAACTTTGAGAGGTTGATCTTGATCGCGCGGTTATAGATTCCATAACCAAGAGCGACGGCAAGAGCGAGGCCAAGAATGAGACCCAAGGTCGCAGTTGAGTACGCGCCAACTGTCTTGAAATTTGTGTAGAGGAAGAGTGATGTTTCAAGTCCTTCGCGAGCAACGGCGAAGAAGGCAAGAACGGCAAGAGATAGCGCACCTGTTGAGACAGCGACCTCGGCCTTGCCATGGAGTTCATCGCGCAAAGTACGTGCTGTGCGCTTCATCCAGAAGACCATCCATGTAACGAGGCCTACTGCAACAAATGAAGTTGTACCGGCGAAGAGCTCTTCACCCTTCTCTGAAAGTTCAGCAGAGGTGTAGGAGAGGAAGGCGCCAAAGGCCAAGCTAGCTACGATCGCCACGCTGACACCAGTCCAGAGCGGGCGCAGATGATGTCTGCGATCGGTCTTAACAAGGTAGGCAACAAGAATTCCGACGATGAGTGAGGCTTCTAGGCCTTCACGAAGGGCAATCACGAATGTACTTAGCATGAGCGAAAGACTAGCCCGAGCCTTTTATTTACGCAACTCTTATGTTGCGTAATTCATCACTCCTGAGGGGCTTCAGACTCGCCTTCAGCCGGTGGCTCAATCTCCAGGGGTTCAGTCTCAGTAAGTGCCTGCTCAAGCACGGGAGCGCAGATTTCAGCCTGCCAGGGGCGTGCGCCCATAGCAACCAGGGCTTCTTCAACTCCAGATTCGATCGGTGGCTTCCAGCAGATCCGCCTAACGAGCTCGGGGGAGATGAGATTCTCAAGGGGTATTGATAGACCTTCAGCGACAACTGCCAAATTGTGGCGGGCGTGCGAAAGCGGTGCGTAGCGATCTGGAAAGCGCTCGCGCCAGATCTTGATGGGCGGCATCGAGTCGCTCTTTGATTTTGTCTCAGGCCATTTATCTTCAGGCAAGGAAATTGCATCTGAAATTGCGCTAATCCATGAAGCGGCGTTATCTAGCCACCGTGCGCGAAGACCCAGTGGCTTCAATATCTTCTCGAGGTGTTTGCGATTTGTAATCGGTGACTTATCTGATGCAAGCGCTATTTCACAGATAGCAGCATCAGATAAGAGTCGGCTAGGAGAGATATCTGCTTCTTCTGCCAATTCGTTTCGCACTTCCCATAGCCCTCTAATCACAGCTAAATGGTTTCGCTTCTTCACCTTATGCATGCCGGAGGTTCGCCGCCACGGATCAACACGAGGGGCAGGAGGGGGCGCATGAACAATCGAATTGAAATCTTGCTCTGCCCACTTCAACTTCTTTGCATCGACAAGAAGTTGATGCACTTTATCTCGTAGTTCAATAAGGAGTTCTACATCAAGTGCTGCATAGTTAAGCCAATCTTCAGGAAGAGGTCGCTTCGACCAATCTGCAGCTGAATGCTCTTTTGCGAGTGAGACACCCATCAAAGATTCTAGAAGTGGGCCAAGTCCCACTCGCGGCAATCCTGCAATTCTGCCTCCCAGCTCTGTGTCAAAGAGAATTTGGGGATGAATCCCTAGCTCGCGAAGACATGGAAGGTCCTGAGTACTTGCATGCAAGATAACTTCTTCGTGTGCAATGAGATTATTGAGAGCGATAAAACACCTATGGCCAGGCCCAAAAGGTATTGGGTCGATGAGATGTAGGCCGCCTCCACGTCTCTTAATCTGAATGAGATAGGCGCGTGCGCTGTATTTAAAGCCAGATGCTCGTTCGGCGTCGAAGGCAAATGGTCCTGTCCCTTTAGCTAATTCTGCAAGGGCAGCGTCAAAGGCTTGCTCGGTATCGATGATTGGAGGTACGCCACGTTCGGGACGCAGAAGTGGTGTGGGTGCAACTTCCTCTGGCTGTTCGGGTTGATTTTCCACTGGAGATCGAATCTAACGACGACGTGATGAAGCGATCGATGCGACGCCATCGGGAAGTGGAGGAAGGCCTGCAACCTCAGTGAGGAGATTGCACCATGCGCCGACATGACTGAAAATATCTTCTTGCTTCTCAATGATAGGTGTCCATGATGCGCGGATTTCAATCTCTGAATCATCGCTGCGCGGTGAAAGCTTTCCAAAAGATGCACTTGATACACGAGTAACAGTTCCAGAAGGAGCTATGAACTCAGCTCCAGTATGAGTCAATGAATCAAGTAGCCAATTCCAGCCAACTTCAGGAAGTAATGGATCTTCTTGCATCTCACTTTCAACATCGGCGCGCAGGAACGTTACGCAGCGGAATTCACCCTCCCACGTCTCTTGGCCACCTGGCTCGTGGAGAATAACGAAGCGACCAGATGCAATCTCATCTTCGGCATCACCAGATAGTCCATTTGAGACATCAGCGGTAAATGCAAAAGAGTAAGTTGCCAATTTCTGCGGAGCAGGCACTTCTTCAAGAATAATTTCTGCACGCGGGGTAAATGTTCTAAGGAGATCGATCATCTCTGAGAAGGCAAATGACGATTTCACTGCTCGATTCTAAAGTTGATGCCCTGTAATCGGTGGGAGGCTCTCATAAGGGCTGTCGCACAATTGGGCTACTGTTGCGCCTATGGCTAGCCTCCTTGCTCTACTTTCAAGCGCTCTCTGGGGAACCGCCGATTTCTTCGCAGGAAAGTTAAGTAAGAAATTTCCCGCCATTGCGGTGCTGGGTATCAATCAAGCCTTTGGTTTATTTACAGGAGTAACCCTTGTTCTGATCACTGGAGATTGGGGAGCCCAAGCTCTGGGTGAGGGGCTCTTTGGAATGGGCGGGTATCTCATACCTGGAATCCTCGCCGGCTTCAGTGGATATGCAGGGCTGATCTGTCTCTACGCCGGATTATCTACAGGTCGTATGGGAGTTGTATCTCCCATCAGTTCACTCAGTGCGCTGATTCCACTTGGCTACGCGCTCTTTTATAAAGGCGATCAACTCTCCCTTCTACTTACCATCGGCGTGGTTGCGGCAACTCTTGGTGGATTTCTTGCAAGCGGACCTGAAGTTTCTCAAGGGCTCCCACTCAAACCAATTGCGCTAGCGCTAGGTGCAGCCGTCTTCTTCGGTTCTGCGTTGATCTTTATGTCGATTGGATCAGAGAGCAGTGCTCTTATGACGATGACAACAATGCGTACGGCAACTTTGATCATTGGAGTTGGAATCTTTCTCTACAACATAAAGAAAGGCGGAAGAGCTTTCGGCGGAATAGGCAAGAAAGAGATCCCGCTACTTATCTTTATCGGCATCGCTGATTTTGCGGCGAACTTGCTTCTAGGTGTTGCAACCACCAAGGGACTAGTTTCCTTAGCGATGGTCTTGGGCTCGCTCTATCCAATCGCCACAGCGCTCCTTGCTTACAAGCTATTGCACGAACGGTTGCATCGTGTGCAGTATGTGGGAATAGCCTTTGCAGTCTTTGGCGTGGCTCTCATCTCCGCTTTTTAGATTTTCTTTCTCGCGCTAGTAAATTTCGTTCCATCGACTTCGGTTACATCTACAACATCAAATTTGGCTAAGAGCGATTGCAGATCAATGACATTTTCCCCACCAGAAATATCTGTCTCACTGAGCTCTAGACGATCGATGAGGTTCTCATCAAGTAGCTCTTGAATTATTGATAGACCGGCCTCGATATGAATTTCAGGACCAAAGATTCGCGTTGCTCTCTCTATCGCTTCACGTGCCGAGAGGTTCCACATATGTGCCATGTGATTGCCTGGAATTGGATTTACCAATGATCTCGAGAGGACTACAAGGGGAGCAGGAGTCCGCTGGTAAGGCTCATTACGCGCAGTGTTGCCTCCGATGATGATGCAATCAGCTCCTCGCCTTCGTTCCAAGAATCTTGCGGTATCGGCAGGGCTAGAAATTCCACGAGAGCTGCCACCTTTGGATGTCGACCCATCAAGACCTGCAACAAGGCTCAGCGTCACCGTCATACGCTCAGGGTATTGAATTTCTCACCTTTTTATCAGCGTAAAACTCACTTTGAAATTGAAAAGGCCCTCTAGTGGGCGTTAGCCTTAAAACATGAAGATCAAGGTAGGCGCATCGCTCTCAGCCTCTATCTTCCTATTCTCCATTCTTGTCAGCTCACCAGCGCTAGCTGCTCAGACCCTCGCCCAAGTCCAGGCCAAGGTTGATCGCTTAGCAGAAGATGCAACGGAGGCAGCTGAAGGCGCCCAGGAAGCGAAGGTAAAGCTTGCAACGTTGACGAGAAGTTTGGCCGGTATCCAAGCCCAAGCTGCTGTGCAAGGTAAATCGGTAGATGCCATTTCAAAGACCCTCGGCGCAATCGCGGTAAACCAATATAAATCTGGAACCTTAAGCCAGAGCCTTGAACTTCTCTTTTCTAGCGATCCATCTGCATACCTGTCGGCTGCCGGATCACTTGAAGCAATCACGCGTCAAAAGTCGATTCAACTTCGTAAATATCAATCAGCTGCGCAGCAACTCACTGCAACATCTCTTACCGTTAGTGATCGACTCGCACAGGTGAAGTCTCTGCAGAAGGTTCTGGCACAGCGAAGCGCACTTGCGATGTCAAAGCTTGCCGAGGCAGAGGCAGTTCTAGCTAAATTGAAGAAAGAGGACCGAGAGCGCCTGGCTAAGTTAGCTGAAGATAAAGAGAATGCAGATCAAGCCTCGTCTCTAGCGGCGGCGAAAAGTGCGCAATCTGTTTCAGGTCGCGGAGGTATTGCCCTTAAGTTTGCACTTGCACAAATTGGTGACCGCTATGTCTTCGGTGCTGATGGCACAGTTACGTGGGATTGCTCTGGTTTAACGATGCGAGCCTTCCAAAAGGCAGGAGTAAATCTGCCTCACTCATCTCGTGCGCAATCACGAATGGGTAAGTCCGTACCCTTCAACCAGAAGAAACCCGGAGACTTGCTCTTCTTTGGTCGTCCTGTCTCGCACGTCTCTATCTACCTTGGCGGCGGACGTATGGTGCATGCGCCACGTTCTGGTCAACGAGTTAAAGTTGCCGAAGCATCCTTGGGACGTAAGCCACTTGTTGCAGTCCGCCGTTTCTAACGGATAGCACCGCATGAAAAAAGTTCTCTGCATTACCAATGATTTTGGTCCACGTGCCGGTGGAATCGAAACTTTTGTAATCGGACTCATCGAACGTATGCCACGTGGATCTGTCGTGGTCTACACATCATCACAGAATAATTCAGAAGAATTTGATCGCAATTGGCTCGAAAACTTCGGCGTCGAAGTCATCAGAGACCAATCAAAAGTTCTCCTTCCATCATTTCGCGTTGGACGTGCTGCACGTTCACTCATAAAGGCTCGCGGTATTTCAACAGTATTTTTTGGTGCAGCAGCTCCTCTCGGTCTCCTTGCACACGGATTACGCAGAGCCGGTGCAAAACGCATCGCCGCCCTGACTCATGGGCATGAAGTGTGGTGGGCGAAGGTCTGGCCCTTCTCTCACGCGATGCGCCGCATCGGTAACGGCGTTGATCACCTTACCTATCTTGGCGGCTACACCCAGGGAGAAATTGCACGTGCGCTCAGCACGAAAAGTGCCAGCGCGATGGTCCATATCGCCCCCGGAATTGATACTGATCACTTCGCTCCAAGACCTGAAGCCAAGGAACTGCGCCGCGAGTTACATCTTGAGAATAAATCGGTAATTGTCTCTGTGGGAAGGTTGGTCCATCGTAAAGGTCAAGACTTTCTTATTCGATCACTTCCACAAATCCTGCAGGTTATTCCAAATGCGCACATTCTCTTTGTAGGAGAAGGTCCATATAAGGGCGAGCTTGTAAAGATTGCAAAGCAATGTGGCGTACTGGAGAACATCACCTTTATCGGCCGCGTTCACTATTCAGATCTACCGCGATACATATGCGCTGGAGATATCTTTGCAATGCCATCTCGTTCTCGCCTTGCAGGTCTAGAAGTAGAAGGACTTGGAATCGTGTATTTAGAGGCAAGCGCCTGTGGATTGCCAGTTATTGGAGGCATCTCCGGGGGAGCACCAGATGCAGTTCTCGAAGGTGTCACCGGTTACTCAGTGGATGGAACTTCACAATCTGCAATAGCCACAGCGGCGATCTCGCTGTTGAGCAACCTTGAAGAATCTCGTGAGATGGGTGTGCGAGGCAGAGCGTGGATAGTCGATCAATGGCGTTGGCAAATTTGGTCAAAAAAATTCAACGATCTTCTTGAAGTAAACCAGCCTTCTTAGCTGCTGCGACTACCTGTACTCGATTCTTCACCTGCAGTTTTCGAAAGATCGAAGCCAGGTGTGACTTGACCGTAGCTTCTGAGATGAACATTGATTGCGCAAGTTCGCGATTGCTTAATCCGTTACTCAACGAAACCACAATTGATAGTTCGCGCGGTGTGAGTTGCTGCTGCATCTTTGCCCGAATGGCAGCGACAGGCAAGCCTCGTGATGAGAAAGAGACTGGTGATGCGAGTGCATGTTCAAAGGCTGCCACAAACTCATCCAAAGGCGCAGATTTGCTGACAAATGAACTAGCTCCTGATTTCATTGCGGCGAGAAGGTATTCATCAGAATCTGCAAGTGAAAGTACAACAATTGCTGTCTCTGCTGAGATTGATCTCACCCACTTCACCAATGAAAGCCCATCACCATCGCCGAGGTGGATATCAATCACAAGAGCATCTGGTTTGAGCGCAGCTATCTGCGCCAGCGCCTGCGTGTATGAGTTCGACTCGACTATGGAACGATAATTCTTGGCGAGAAGAGCTGCTTTCAAACCTGCCCGTACAGATGCATGGTCATCAACCAGAAGAATAAGTGGCTCCTTCTTCACACAACAATGTGAAAGGAGGTCCCCATTCCTGGCTCTGATTTCAGCGTTATAGATCCGCCCATGTTTTCGATGCGTTCTTGAATCCCGACGATTCCCCAGTGGTTCTCTCTCACTTCAACACCTCCCACTCCATCATCGCTAATCCCCAGGTGTACCCGATTGTTAACGCGGGAGAGAGTGAGCGCAATGCGGGTAGCCCTAGAGTGAGCGATGCTGTTTCGTAGGATTTCGCACACGATGAGAAGCAGTTCGTGGTGCACGAGCGAGGTGACTCGGAAACTTTCGAGATTGAGCGAGATTTCGACATCAACCACCTTCAATGATTGAACGAATTCTCTAATCTCTTGAGCTAATTCTCGATCTTCGCCTGAACGAAGCTCCAATATTTCACTTCGCACCTTTTCAATTAATGAGGAGACGCCAAAGCGCGTTGTGCGAATATCTGCCCTCGCTTGATTCGATAGACCTTCGTGGGCAAGCAGGAGATCCACCTGATAACCGAGGGCAACCAAATCTTGAGCTATTCCATCGTGTAACTCCTGAGCGATGCGTACTCGCTCAGGAGTGGGGAGAGTTGCGATGAACTTACTTTGCGAAGAGGGCCGAGATCTCTGCCGCAAACTCCTGTGCGATGACATGTCGCTTCAGAGAGAGTTTTGCAGTCAGATGACCACCGGCGATGGTGAAGTCGGTAGGCAGAATAGTGAATTTACGGATCGACTCAGCCTTTGATACCGCCTTGTTCGCTTCATCTACCGCGGTCTGAATCACGGCGATAAGGTCAGGATCATTAACGAGAGTTTGAAGAGTTGCGCCACCCTTGTTATTTGCCGCAATCCAGCCCTTGAGCATGTCTTGATCGATTGTGATCAATGATGCGATGAATGGTTGGTTATCTCCAACAACCATACATTGGCTCACCAATGGATGGGCACGTAAACGATCTTCAAGAACAGCAGGTGCAACGTTCTTTCCGCCAGCTGTGACAATCAATTCCTTCTTGCGCCCTGTAATGAAGAGGTAACCATCATCATCTAGGCGACCAAGGTCGCCCGTCTTAAACCATTCATTATCGAAGACTTCCTTATTGGCTTCATCGTTCTGCCAATAACCGCGCATCACGATTGGCCCCTTGATGAGTACTTCACCATCTGCTGCGATACGGATTGAGTTTCCAGGAATTGGTTGCCCAACTGATCCAACGCGAATCTTCTTAGTGAGGTTAAGGGTTGCACCTGCGGTGGTTTCAGTCAGGCCATACCCTTCAAGAATTGTGACGCCAGCGCCTCTGTAGAAGTGACCAAGGCGCGCACCTAGGGGAGCACCTCCTGAGATTGCCGCTTCAACCTGTCCGCCCATAGCAGCGCGAATCTTTGAGAAGACCAGCTTGTCGAATAATGCGTGCTTCAGTGAGAGAAGTGGATTAAATCCACC
Source organism: Candidatus Nanopelagicaceae bacterium (assembly GCA_965268015.1). GTDB lineage: Bacteria > Actinomycetota > Actinomycetes > Nanopelagicales > Nanopelagicaceae > Planktophila. Next base: position 775,898 of record OZ254154.1, on the reverse strand, counting down.
TTTATCTTGTGCTTGGCTGTATGCAATTGCTACATCTGCAGCCTTGCGGAAGATCTTCCCCTTACCTGCAGCCTCTGCCTTTGCTTCTGCACCATTAAAAATCTTTTCGAAGATGCGCGGAACAGCGAGAACGAATGTTGGTTTAAATGTTGCAAGATCTGCTTGGAGACGACCAACAGGATCGCTGCAATGCGCAAGGTGTAGACCTGCTTGAATCGAACCAATTTCAACCATGCGACCAAATACGTGGGCAACATGAAGGAAGAGAAGTGTTGATCCACCTGGCTTGAGGAAGAGATCTGCTGCAGCTTGAACAACATTTCCGCACTCAGAGAGGAAGTTCGCATGTGTGAGCTGTACGCCCTTTGGACGGCCAGTTGTTCCTGATGTGTAGATAAGTGTTGCAAGGCTGGTTGGAACCAGCGCTGTGCGACGACGCTCAATCTCATCGTCAGAGACTCCGGCACCTGCTGTACGCAATACATCAAGAACGTCTTCGGTCATTGTCCATACATATTTTGTATGTGATGGAAGTACGGTATTAACGAGTTCGCGATGTGTTGGTGTCTCAACAATCAACCCAACGCTTCCAGAGTCGTTAAGAATCCAATCAACTTGCTCTGCTGAAGATGTCTCATAGATAGGAACAACACAGCCACCTGCATACCAAATCGCAAAATCAAGAATCGTCCACTCGTATCGAGTGCGAGCCATGATTGCTACACGATCACCAATCTCAATACCTGCAGCGATAAGACCTTTCGCAGTAGCGCGAATCTCTTCTTCCACTTGGCTTGCCGTCATAGGTTGCCAGCCATCGCCCAATGGGCGAGACATAGTGATGCGCTCAGGTTCAAACCAGGCGCGTTCAGCGATGAGGTTGGTGAGGTTTCCCGCTGTAGCGGTTGGGATAATTGCCGGTGTAGTGATTTCGTTCATAGGCGCAACGCTATATGCCAACTCCCCAAAAATGGAAGAGTTGGTAGCCTTTCGCCCATGGCAGATACCAGCGTTTCCACAGTAATTATTGATGCACCCTTGGCTGAGGTCGAGGCAGCCCTCTTCACAATCGAGGCATACCCAGATTGGCTCACCTCTATTAAGAAAGTTGATGTCGTCGAGCGCGATGGCGACCACGTCACTAAGGCGAAGGTCAGCATCGATGCTGGAATGATGAAGGATCGCGCAATACTCGATTACGACTGGAGTGCGGCTCCCAGCTCACTCTCATTTTCACTCGATGAAGCAGATCTTCTGACACAGATGGATGGCGTTTACACCCTTAAGGCGATCGACGCCGATTCAACTCAAGTGACCTACGAACTGACTGTAGCCGTCTCGCTCCCCGTTCCAGCGATGATGATTACAAAAGCGCAGCAGCAAACAATCGATGCTGCGTTGAAAGAACTCGCAGAGCATCTTGCATAAATGAGCCCTACACCAGCAATGAATCTGACCATCGGAATTGATGTTGGTGGAACCAAGGTGCTGGGTGGGGTAGTTGATGAATCTGGAAAAGTTCTTCTCACTGCGCGTCGAGATACGCCTCGTGAAGGTGGAAGAGCGCTTACTCAAGCGATTGCCGATGTTGCTCAGGAGTTATTGACCCAACATCCAGCAACATCTGTTGGAGTATCTGCCGCAGGATTCGTCTCTTCGGACCGAAAGACAATTCTGGCTACTCCGAATATCGCAGGATGGAATGGCGTTGATCTCGATGCAGAGCTCACCGCCTTGATTGGAATTCCAGTCGTGATTGAAAATGATGCCAACTCTGCAGCGTGGGGAGAGGCGAAGTTTGGCGCAGGTCGAGGCAAGAAACATATGTTGATGATCACCGTGGGAACTGGCATTGGTGGCGGAATTGTCATCAATGGCGAACTTCTGCGAGGTGGTTTTGGTATCGCAGCAGAGGTTGGTCATATGCGCGTCGTTCCCGAAGGACATCTCTGCGGATGTGGAGCACGAGGATGCTTTGAACAATACGGTTCAGGAAATGCGCTCCTCAGACATGCGCGCGAAGCAATCGCTGCGAGCCCAGATATTGCACGTAATCTTCTTGCGCGAGGCGATGGAACTCTTGATGGCCTGACAGGCCACGCAATTACCGAAGCAGCACGTGAAGGCGATGCCGTGGCTCTCGCGGCATTTAATACAACTGCGCAATGGTTGGGCGCAGGTATTGCATCTCTCGCCGCGGTTCTAGATCCTCAATGTGTGATTATCGGCGGAGGTGTCATTGATGCCGGTGAAATACTCCTTCGCCCGATGCGCGAATCACTCGAACGCCATATGCCATTTGCCGGAAAGCGCCCATCACCTGAAATTCTTGCAGCACAACTTGGTAATGAGGCAGGACTTGTCGGTGTTGCTGATTTAGCTCGTCATTAATGCAGCCACAATAAATCAAAGTGATTCTTATAAAGCTGAACCATCATCGGTCGATCTACCATGTGGATTATCTCTCCACCGTTTAAAGCCATTGATAGCATCGTTAATCTGATTTCTCAATCCGCGCTTTGGAATTCGTGGTTCTTTAAATTGTTCAGATGTATCAATCGCATCCAATTCATCGAGAAATGTTGTTGGCGCAGATTCATCGAGAGAGAGGCCAGCAACCATCGATTCAAATTCTGCTCTAATGAGCTCTTCCTCATCATGTGATTCACCGATTGGGCCATCAGGGGCGGTAGTCATGGTTTATATTCGCATAAGTGGTGGTAATCATGCCAACAAAGGCGGTAAATTAGAGGCATGAACAACTTGCCGTACGGCACGCTTCGCGCAATCCTAACACCTTTCTTAATGATTTTGTTCCGCCCAAAGGTAAAAGGTCTTCGCAATGTTCCCGTCTCAGGCCCAGTCATCTTGGCGTCAAACCATCTCTCCTTTAGCGATTCAATCTTCATGCCTTTAGTTGTTCCTCGCAAAGTAACTTTCTTAGCAAAGAGCGAATACTTCACATCCCCTGGTCCAAAAGGTTTCATCAAGAAGCTCACCTTTATCGCTCTCGGACAAGTTCCCGTCGATCGATCTGGTGGTCGTCGCAGCGAGGCTGCACTCCTGACAGGTCTCGAGCGATTAAGCGCGGGAGATTCGCTTGGAATTTATCCTGAAGGAACACGTTCGCCTGATGGCCGCCTCTACAAAGGGCGCACTGGAATTGCACGTTTAGCAATTGAATCCGGAGCACCAGTCATTCCAATCGCAATGTTTAATACCGACAAGATTCAGCCAACAGGAACGGTCGTTCCCAAAGTCAAGCGAGTCGGAATTACCTTTGGCGAACCGATGTACTTTGAAGGTGACTCAACAGATAATCAACATCTTCGTGATTGCACAGATCTCATTATGAAACGTATCCAACAGCTATCAGGTCAAGAGTACGTAGATGAGTATGCAGTGAAATCGAAGAAGAGTGCAGCTGACGAGAACGAATAAGAACTACTGATCTATCTCCAGCTCGAGTCGTTTCGCAAGGTAGCTACAAAGATTGCATTCAGGACCAGCATCAGGCATATCTCCATCAATAGTTGATATGAGCTCTTCTAAGAGCGCCATGAACTTCTCTCTATCTCGCTCAACAGGAACATATCTTTGGTTGACGCCGAAGCCGCGGTTATTGCTCGCTATTTCATTGGGCCTTGTTTCGGCAACGCCAGCCAGCTTCCATATAAGAAGCCCCATCGTAGAAACCGGGAAGGGCTTACCTTTCTCAGGGTTTTCAAGAGCGTAGGCATAGGCTTCAAGCTGCGGTGCGTAGAAGGGACCGTTATCGCGATCTGAATCAGAGACTTTGCAATCGATGATGGCGACGCTTCCATCGTCATAGTGACCTAATAAGTCATAGATGCCGAGAATCTTCCACCGAGTTTGGGTGCCATTGATAACGATTGGCGCACTCTTGACCCATTGTCCCCATTGCTTGACTACGCCCGGTGCAAGACTTGAATCAATCTCAGGTAGTGGCGCTCTGCGGAAAAACTCTTCTTGGGAATCGGCTAGGGGCTTTACTAAAGGAAACTCTTTCTTAAGATCGAATTTAAACCAGTACTTAAGCCATAAACATCTCTTGCAGGTAGATAGACCGAAGGTGAGATCAGATGGAGCGATAGTGTCTCTGGCTGGTACAGCTGGCTTATTCATAGGACCATTATCTCGACACTAGGGCTACTTAGACACTAGGGCGCTATAGAGGACTGCAAGACCTAAAACCACCATGACAATTCCACCGGTTGTACGAAGGGCCACAAGTCGTCGTTCATCGGTGGCAAGCCAGGCGCGAGCAGTTCCCGCAAGCAGCCCCCATGATCCGTCAGAGAGAAATGCAAGAATCGCAAAGACCAAGCCAAGGAAGAGAAGCTGCCCAGTTACATGCCCTCCATCGATATCAACGAATTGGGGGAGCACGGCGGCAAAGAAGACAACAGCTTTGGGGTTCAACACTCCAACCCAGAAACCATCTCGTATAGAGCGAAGAGCTGTAGGAGCAACGGGCCCTTGGTTTGTCATATCCGCTGCATGCGCTGCTCGATGGCGTAGGGCATCGATTCCTAGATAGATGAGATAGAGGCCCCCGCCCCATTGAACGGCGATATAGGCCAGCTCGTATCGGGAGAGAATTGGCCCTAGCCCGAGAGCAACGAGCGAGGAGAGAATGAGCGCCCCGATTGTGTTGCCAAGGACGGTCAGAACGGCGATAGAGCGCCCCCAGGCGATCGCTCGAGCAATGACGAAGAGAACGCTCGGGCCTGGCGCGAGGATGATGATCATCGCCGCTATGAGGTACTCAGGCAGGCGCGTTGGAATCACAGGGCAAGGGTAGCCCCTGAGCGTGGCGATATCTGGGCGCGTCGATTTGCAGGGCGGCGATATGCGCGCTTAACTATGCACTCGATATATCGAATAGATATATAACCGGATACAAGCTCTAGCGGCAGATAAGGGGAGGGGAGAGATGCGCTCACGTGCAGATTCACTCGAATTCGCCCTCCTTGGCCTGCTCTCGCAATCACCGTTACATGGCTATGAGCTACGTAAGCGCATGATCGCAATCTTTGGCCCATTTCGTGCGCTCTCATTTTCGGTCTTGTATCCACAGCTTCGCCGGATGGTGCTCGCTGGATGGATCCAGGCCGATGAAGTTGATGTCACCTCGCGCCGCACTCGAATCGTGTATTCGATTACCGAGAAAGGCGCTCGCCACTTTGGGCAGCTGACCGAGACGGTCACTCCAGATTCTTGGGAAGATGAAGGATTCGAAGTTCACTTCGCATTCTTTAGCCCAACTCCAAAGAAGAACCGAGTAAGAATTCTTGAAGGACGTTTACGTCGACTTCAAGAGAAGGCAGAACTCCTGCGCAGCGACCTCGAGGGATCGCCGGTAGGAATCGATAAGTATCTCGAGGAGTGGCGCCGCTACTCACTCGATTCATTAGAGCGAGAAATCGCTTGGCTAGAAAGCATGATCAAAACCGAAAGGAAGACAAAGTGAATATCACTACCGGAAAAGGCGACATTCGTGTTGCAATCGTTGGAGTAGGAAACTGCGCTAACTCATTGGTACAAGGCGTGACTTACTACAAGGATGCTGCTGTTGATCAGGAGATTCCAGGTCTTATGCACGCTGTTGTTGGTGGATATCACATCAGCAACGTTAAGTTCGTTGCAGCTTTCGATGTTGATGCTAAGAAGGTCGGTCTCGATCTAGCTGAAGCTATCTGGGCAAGCGAGAACAACACAATCAAGTTCTCAGACGTGGCAAAGACAGGCGTTCCAGTACAGCGCGGTGTCACACTTGATGGTCTTGGAAAGTACTACAAGGAGACAATCAAAGAATCAACTGATGCAGCTGTAGACGTTGTTGCAGTACTTAAGGAAGAGCAAGTAGATGTTCTCATCTGCTACCTCCCAGTTGGTTCAGAAGAGGCAGCTAAGTTCTATGCACAATGTGCACTTGATGCAGGTTGCGCATTCGTTAACGCCCTTCCAGTATTTATCGCATCAGATCCTGTCTGGGCGAAGAAGTTCGAAGATGCAGGTCTTCCAATCGTTGGAGATGACATCAAGAGCCAGGTCGGTGCAACAATCACTCACCGCATCATGGCTAAGTTATTCCAGGATCGTGGCGTTCACCTTGATCGCACCTACCAGCTCAACGTTGGTGGAAACATGGACTTCAAGAACATGCTCGAGCGTGATCGCCTTGAGTCAAAGAAGATCTCGAAGACAAACTCTGTAACGTCACAGCTCGATCACGACATGGGTGCAAAGAACGTTCACATCGGACCTTCTGACTACATTCCATGGCTCGATGACCGTAAGTGGGCCTATGTGCGCCTTGAAGGCCGTGCATTCGGTGACGTTCCTCTTAACCTTGAGTACAAGCTTGAAGTATGGGATTCACCAAACTCAGCGGGTGTAATCATCGATGCACTTCGTTGCGCAAAGATTGGTCTAGACCGCAAGGTTGGTGGAGCGCTGCTCTCACCATCTTCATACTTCATGAAGACACCACCAGTTCAGTACACAGATGAGCAAGCTCATAACAAGACTGAGGATTTCATCTCAGGAAAGCTTGATCGCTAACAGTAATTAGATAAAGAAACCCCGGCCCTGATTCCATTGGGTCGGGGTTTCTTTTACCCCTTAAGCCACTTAGGATGCGCGGATGACAGAAATCACCACTTCTCGCGAGGGTCAGACACTCGTTGTTCGATTTAATCGTCCAGCCAAGATGAATGCTCTCACCCGTGACATGTATGCAGGTCTCACTAAGGCGCTCAATGAGGCAGCTGGAGATTTTGGTATTCGCACCGTTCTATTAACGAGCGAAGGCGACCATTTCACCGCTGGCAATGACATTGGTGACTTCATGGCCAATCCACCATCTGATCAGGATTCAGATGTTGCAAAATTCTTAGCAGCGATTCATGAATTTCCTAAGCCGCTCATTGCTGCAGTCAAAGGGAATGCTGTTGGAGTAGGTACCACCATGTTGTTGCACTGTGATGTTGTTGTAGCTTCCAAGAGCGCAAAGTTATCAATGCCATTTACCTCACTCGGTCTCGTTCCAGAAGCGGGTGCAACAAAGCTCTTTCCTGAGCTAGTTGGGTATCAGCGAGCAGCAAAGGTATTTCTCACGGGGGAGGCCTTCTCTCCTCAAGAGGCTTTGGAGATGGGACTCATCGCTGAAATTGCAGATGATGCAGAATCACGCGCCCTGGCTATTGCTACTCAGATTGGTCATCAACCTCCCAATGCGATTATCAATACCAAAGCGTTGATGAAAGCTGGCAAACATGATGCAGTAGCTGCCGTGATGAAGGCAGAGTTTCAGATTTTCGCTCTAGCTCTTCAATCTGAGGAAGCGGCTGAAGCTTTTATGAAATTTATGTCTAAGAAGAAGTAATTAGCTAGAATCAATTAGGGATAAAGATACTGGAGAAGAAAATGTCACTTCAAGGAAAGCGCATCTTTGTAACAGGCGGTTCCCGCGGAATCGGCCTAGCTATCGCTCTTCGAGCTGCTCGTGATGGGGCATCAGTGGCAATCGCTGCCAAGACCGCTGAGGTAAATCCCAAGCTTCCCGGAACAATCTTTACAGCAGCCGACGAGATTCGCGCTGCGGGCGGAACCGCGCTTCCAATCCAATGTGATCTCCGTGATGAAAATCAGATTGCAGCAGCGGTAAAGCAGGCGGCCGATGAATTCGGCGGAATTGATATCTTGATCAATAACGCCAGCGCCATCAATCTGACACGTACCGAGGACACTCCTGCCAAGCGCTTTGATCTCATGTTTGATGTCAATGTTCGCGGCACCTTCTTGACCTCGCAAGCCGTTATTCCTTACCTCCGCGATTCTGCTGAAGCGGGCCGCAATCCTCATATTCTTAATCTCTCACCGCCACTTTCAATGAAGTCGAAGTGGTTTAAGAACCACGTCGCCTACACAATGGCAAAGTATGGAATGAGCATGTGTGTGCTGGGAATGGCAGATGAATTCAAGCGTGATGGCATCGGGGTTAATGCGCTCTGGCCACGTACTGCCATTGATACTGCAGCTCTTGCCATGATTCCTGGAGTTGATACTGCAGCATGCAGAACTCCAGAGATTCTCGCCGATGCTGCATACATCATCCTCAACCGTCCTGCCAAGGAGTGCACAGGCAACTTCTTTGTAGACGATGAGCTACTAGCTAGCGAAGGAATTACAGATCTCGATAAGTACGCAGTGGTTCCTGGAACTAAAGATTTCTTGCTCGACTTCTTCCTTGACTAAAGATATCTGACTAAAGATATCTGACTAAAGATATCTGACTAAAGATATCTGACTAAAGATATCTGACTAAAGATATTGAATGCGTTAGAGGCGCCCTGCATCATGTAATGCGCCTAAGAATGCCTTTAGCTCTGCGCTCTTCGGTGATTCGAAAATCTCTGCCGGGGTACCTTCTTCATGTACGCGCCCTTTATACAGAAAGATGACTTTGTCAGCAATCTTCTTCGCAAAGCCCATCTCGTGTGTTGAAATCACCATCGTCATTCCATCTCGCTTTAGCTCTGCGATGAGGGAGAGAACTTCGGCAATCAAGACAGGGTCTAGAGCACTCGTGACTTCATCGAGCATGAGCAACTTAGGGTTTGTCGCTACAGCACGAATTATTGCTACTCGCTGCTGCTGTCCACCACTCAATAAATTTGGATACTCATCAGCCTTTTCCGCTAAGCCAAAACGTGCCAGCAGATCTCGGGCAAGTGTGTCTGCACTTTCTTTAGAAACACCATGCACCAAACGCGGTGCCAAGGTAATGTTTTGAACCACAGTTAGATGTGGGAATAGATTAAAGGCTTGAAAGACTGAACCGATTTGAGAACGGACTTCATCGAGATCGATTCCGTATGCGCTGATATCTCGCGCGTCTAGGAGAATTTGGCCATCATCGATCTCCTCAAGAAGATTCATGCAGCGCATCAAGGTACTTTTTCCTGAGCCACTTGCTCCGATAATGACGGTTGCAGATCGTGGAGCAAAATCGATTGAAACATCATCTAGGACGAGATTGCTACCGAAGGACTTTCGCAAGCCATTGATTTCAAGAAGATTCTTAGTCATAGCTACCACTGTCCTTGTGCGCGCTGACGGGCATCTTGTTTGCGTGTAAGCCAGTCGGTGAAGCGAGTAAGCGGAATCGTCAGGAGAACAAAGAGCGCTCCAGCTACAAGGTATGGCGTGAAGTTAAAAGTCTGAGCTGTCTGTATTCCCGCGGCGCGGATTGCATCTACTGCACCCAGTACTGAGATGAGTCCTGAATCTTTCTGCAGAGAAACTAAGTCGTTAAGCAGCGGGGGAGTTACGTTGCGCATTGCCTGGGGAAGTACGACATGTTCTAGGGTTTGTGATTGAGATAGACCCAGTGCGCGCGCTGCTTGTCGTTGAGTTGGATTAACGCCCTCGATGCCCGCGCGAATAACTTCTGCGACGTAGGCCGAGTAGGTGAGTACAAGTGCAACGGTTCCTAGAACTACGGCGGAATTCGGAATCCAACTTATTCGTAACCCTGGAATACCTAGGCCGACTAAGAGGAGAACAAGAAGTAAAGGAAGGCCGCGAAAGAGATCGGTGTAGATAGTTGCTACTAGTCGAACTGGATAGAGCACTGGCGATGTGCTTGTGCGAGCTATTGCGATGAGTAATCCAAGGACCAGAACGAAGAATTCGGCCATAACCAGAACGCGAAGATTGAGAAGAAGCCCTTCTGCAACTGATGGAAGTGCCTGCTTGGCATATTCCCAATCGAAGAAGGAGGCTTTTACCTTCTCGTACCCCTGCGCACCGGTTACGACGAGAGTGATGACAAAACCAAATGCAAGGGTGCTTGCAAGTGCGATAAAGGTAGAACGGCGAGAGGCCCGACGTCGTGCAGCCAGTCGTTGCATCTGCAACTCTGAAGGCTGATACGACATCGGACCTCTCGCTCTATCTACTCTTGGTATTCAGTTTGACCGGAATTACTTAAGAACCGGTGCGCCAACGGTGCTTGCGAGCCACTGATCTGCGATTTTCGCAAGTGTTCCGTTTGCACGTAGAGCATCTACCGCAGCTGTTACATCTTTAGTCAGCTTGCTGTCCTTAGAGAGAACAAGACCGAATTGTTCTCCGCCTGCCTTCGCTGGGAACTGCCCAACGATGAGGCCATCTTCTAGGTCAACAGCTGTGATGTAGAAAGCAGTTGGTAGATCGACAACAAGTCCATCGATTTGGCCGTTTGCAAGTGCTTGCTTAGCAACATCGTTGGTATCAAAGACTGCAGGTGCCTGTGTAGGCGCGATGACGTCAGTGATAGTTGCATAAGAAGTTGTTCCTACCTGAGCGCCAAGCTTTGCACCCTTGAGGTCTGCAATTGACTTAGCTCCAGCGATCTTTGAGCCCTTGACTGTGATGACAGTCTGAGACACGTCGTAGTAACCACTTGAGAAGTCGACCGCATTCTTGCGCTCTTCTGTAATGGAAACTTGGTTGATATCGAAGTCAAAGTTCTTGCAACCTGGCTGAATTACCTTGTTGAAAGGAACAACTACCCACTCGACCTTATCTGCTGAGTATCCGAGTTCTTCTGCAACTGCATATGCAACAGCTGCTTCATAACCCTTACCGTTTGATGGTTCATTGTTATCAAACCATGGACCGTATGCAGGGTCATCAGTTCCGATAGTTAGAACGCCATCTTTAATCTGGCCACAGCCTGAGCTGTTCTGAGCGTTGATTACTGGGATAGCGATTGCCACTACTGCAACGAGTGCAACTAGAGCGATTTTGATTTTTGAGTTGAACATGTAACGCCTTTCGTCATGCGCTTGATCTGAATGAATTACTTCAGAACCTGGTCTTCTTCATCCGGGGGCACCCCGCCGCCTTGGAGGGTTGCCGTACAAACTGCCGGTGCATTGTTTGTAACTCGTGACCGGGAGGAACACTATCAAGTGCGAAAGTCTCTGTGAAATCGCGTAGCCTTTGCAGATGCAATTAGAAGCCAACGGAACCAATGTCATCCACGAGTCAGAGCGGGCAGGCAGAGCCAGTTCGCTCTTCTGGCCCTGGTGTGGCGCAAATGTCTCGCTCCTTGCCCTCTCCTACGGAGCCTTCTTTCTCGGATTTGGCATCTCATTCTGGCAAGCCACGATGGCGGCTCTCGTTGGCACAGTTCTCTCATTCCTTCTGGTCGGCTTCAGTTCACTTGCGGGGAAGCGATCGAATGCGCCCACAATGGTTCTCTCTCGTGCGACCTTTGGAGTACGAGGAAATATCGTTCCTGGGCTGCTCTCATATTTGATTCTCGTTGGTTGGGAGACTGTTCTCGTCTCGCTTGCAACGCTTGCAACTGGAACTGTTCTATCAAGAGTGTGGGAGATAGATCGAAATATTTCAATGGTTCTAGGTTTTTCTATCGCGGTAGCTCTCACGGTCTTCGGCGGAGTCCTAGGGCACGCAATCATCATGCGGCTTCAAAAAGTTCTCACACTCGTTACCGTAACAGCCACAGTGATCTACTTCGCTCTCACACTTGATGAAGTTAATTGGAGCATTGTTCGGGATATTCCCAGTGGCAGCTGGTCAGGCTTTGTCGGTGCGCTGATCTTTGGAGTCACCGGTATCGGCTTGGGTTGGGTCAACTCAGCAGCTGATTACTCTCGCTATCTACCGCGTAACACCTCCAGCAAAGCAGTTGTGGGTTGGACGGTACTTGGCGCATCAATAGTTCCTATTGCAATGGTCATTTACGGGGCAGCCCTTGCTGGAAGTAGCGAAGAACTTTATGGCGCAGTTGCCAACGATCCGATAGGCGCTCTCACTGCAATTCTGCCCACGTGGTTCTTGATTCCATTTGCACTCGTTGCAATCTTGGGGCTAGTCGGAGGCGCGATACTTGATCTTTACTCATCGGGGCTCACTTTGATCTCGATTGGTTTACCTGTGAAGCGCTTTATCGCGGCAGGTATCGACTCAGCAATTATGGTCGCTGGAACAATTTATCTAGTCTGGATTGCAGATGACTTCTTCTATCCATTCCAGGGCTTCCTCATCACTTTAGGAGTTCCGGTTGCAGCATGGTCTGCAATCTTTGTTACTGACGTTCTCCTTCGAAAATCAGATTATGACGAACGCGATCTCTATCGCCCCGATGGTCGCTATGGCAGGTGGAATCGCAAATCTCTCTTTGTAATGGTGTGTGGTGCGATTGTCGGTTGGGGTTTTGTGACCAATCCGTTCGCCTCATGGTTGTCATGGCAGGGCTATTTCCTTGATCTCATTGGAGGAAAAGAAGGTCAATGGGCAGGAGCCAACCTAGGAGTTATCTTCGCTCTTTTCATTGGTTCTGCAGGGCATTTTTTACTCTCAAGAAAATCGATTTCACTTCAAGAAATTCGCTAGAAAGAGGTAATGCGGACCACAGCTTTACCAGACATTTATTCTCAGGTTGTCCGATAAGAGTTTGAGCGTTCAGTTTTATAGTTTCCACATATCGCTTCAACGTCGAATATCGGAGAACTAATGAAAAGAACTATCGCCCTTCTTGTGCTTGCCCTATCTGTCTCTGGAATGCAAAGTTCAACTGCAGTTACCAAGGTGAGCATTTCACCGCAGTACAAGGTTTCCAAGAAGACCCCAATTATCACCGTGAAGGTTTCTGGCCTTCCAACCGAGCATGGGATCTATCTTTCTCAGTGCATGGCCCCAAAGAATGAAGGGGAAACACCCACAGCGTGTAACCCATCTATGAAGTCGAAGTTATGGGTCTCATCTCTGCCAGCAGATATCAAGATGGGCGCAAAGTCATCAAAAGGCAAACTCACCTTACGTGTTGATAAGTACTTCTCAAAGGGAGATTGCGTACACACGACATGTGTCATCTATGTGACAAGCGATCACAATGGTGGGGGAGATAAATCTGCTGATCAACAGATTCCATTCAAATTCGGTGGATTGCTTCCGTTCTAGCAACATCTTCGAGCGCACGTAACCCAGCAAGAGCGTAGTGCTGTGCTGCCGTGATCTCTTGAGCTGCATCGGCGCCGGAATCAATACGGACCGAAGCAGCATCAATAGTGGATTGCAGGTAGCGCAGCGCTAGGTCGGGCTCATGTGCCTTCAGGCGAATGAGTGTGGGCATAATCGTGGACATTAACTTCCTATGTCCCTGAATAATGTCATCGCGTCTAAATTCTGGAGTCGCAATCGAGTTGAGGCTCTTTACAAGTAGATGTCTCCCGTCGGCAACATACTTAAGGGATTCAGATATCCATGCTGCTAGTACCTCGTAAGGATCATCTAAATTCCTTGTGGCGCTCCGCAATTTTGCCGTATAGAGATTCATCTCCTCGACAACAAGATCTGCAATCAGATCGGATGAACTCGAGAAATACTCATAGATTAATGATCGAGAGAGTTTGGCCCTAGATGCAACGGCAGAAATGGTGACTGCATGCGCTCCATCTTCTAGCGCCAATGACATTGCCGCATCGATTATCTGCTGCTGTCTGAGGGCGCGATGCTCTTGAATAGTTGCAGCATCAATCTTCGGTGTCATGAGGATTGTGAGCCTAGCTTTTTTGGATTGAGTGCGCCTGTTGAAGCGCATTTAGTAGATGAGATGTGAGTAACAGATAAGGCCCCGTCATTGCTGACGAGGCCTTATCTCTTACTTCTGTGAGTGACTTAAATGTCGTAATAGAGCTCGAACTCAGCTGGGTGTGGACGCAAGCGAACGTAATCAACTTCATTCTTTCGCTTCCATTCAATCCATGTTGAGATGAGATCTTCTGTGAAGACGCCACCCTTTGTAAGGAATTCGTGATCCTTTTCAAGGCTGTTGAGCACCGCATCGAGAGATCCTGGAACCTGAGGAATTGCTGCAGCTTCTGCACCTTCGAGTTCGTAGAGATCCTTATCAACTGGAGCAGGTGGTTCGATCTTGTTAACGATTCCATCAATACCCGCCATGAGCATCGCAGCAAATGCGAGGTATGGATTGGATGATGGATCTGGGCAACGGAATTCAACGCGCTTTGCCTTAGGTGATGATCCTGTAATTGGAATACGGATACACGCTGAACGGTTGCGTGCTGAGTAGACAAGGTTTACGGGAGCTTCATACCCTGGAACCAAGCGACGATATGAGTTCACCGTTGGGTTGGTAAATGCGAGAAGTGATGGCGCATGCTTAAGAAGTCCACCGATATACCAGCGAGCCATATCTGAAAGATCGCCATATGTTCCTGCTTCGAAGAAGAGTGGCTTGCCATCTTTCCAGAGTGATTGGTGGACGTGCATTCCTGAACCGTTATCACCAAAGAGTGGCTTTGGCATAAAGGTTGCTGTCTTTCCACCCTCCCATGCGACGTTGCGGATGATGTACTTAAACTTCATCAACTCATCGCCTGCTGTAAGAATGTCTGTGAAGCGGTAGTTGATCTCCATCTGACCTGCAGTTCCAACTTCGTGGTGAGAACGTTCGACCAGTAGACCAGCACGACCTAGCTCCATCACCATTTCATCACGGAGATCTGCAAATTGATCTGTAGGAGAAACTGGGAAATAGCCACCCTTTACACGTGTGCGATATCCACGGTTTGGAGTTCCATCTGGGTCGGCGATGATTCCTGTATTCCATGCACCTTCATATGAATCAATGTGGTGATAGGCCTCGTTAATGCCAGTTTTAAACCGGATTGAATCAAAGACATAAAATTCAGCCTCTGGTGCGAAGTAGGCCTGATCTGCGATTCCTGTCGACTTTAAGTAATCGACAGCCTTTGCAACCACTCCGCGCGGATCACGTGAGTAAGGAGTGTCATCTGAAGGGTTATGCACAGAAAAGATTATGACGAGAGTCTTCTCAAGGCGGAATGGATCAATGAATGCAGAGCTTGGAACAGGGAGCAGCTTCATATCTGACTCGTGGATTGATTGGAATCCACGAATCGAGGAACCGTCGAACATGAGACCGTCGGTAAAGACCGCTTCGTCAAATGATTCGACTGGAACGTTGAAGTGATGCTGAATACCTGGAAGATCGGTAAAGCGCACATCGATGAGCTTTACATCTTCTTTCTTGATGTAAGCAAAAATCTCTGAAGAATTCTTAAACATAGTGACTCCAATGAAAGGCTGCTGTATCGCCCAGCTGCCTCATCATTGAGCGCTGCTGATGGAGTGAAGGCTAGTTCTCCCGAGTAAAAATGTCATAATAAATGTGTTACATCCGTGTTACATCTCAAGGCGAAGGTAGGCTTTTGCACATGTTTCCACGCGTGAGTCAGGGTAGGAGGATGTTTGGCATCACCTTTGATTGGTTGGCTAGCTACCTCATTGCTCTTGGCTTCTTCGCTGGGTCAGGGTCATTTACAGAACGCGTGCCAGAGGCTCGTATCCCAGTCCTCGTTATCTTCTTTGCCCAATACGCCTTCTTTGTCGCCTTTGGCGGTGCATCTTTTGGGCACCGATTAGTGGGACTTAAGGTTGTTCGATTCTCTGATGGTCAATCTGCGACCCCAGTTCAGGCTCTGATCAGAACTGCGCTACTGATTCCAATAGTCACCGCAATCACATTTGATGACGATGGCAGAGGTATCAACGAACGTCTATCAAATACCGTTCTGATTCAAACTCGTAATCTCAACTCGTAATCTCAACTCGTAATCTCAACACGCAAGAGGGAGAGATTTAGCGAATCTTTGTTCCCTTGGGAAGCGGACCCTTTGGCATAGGAAGTGACATGCCACCGACCGCCTTAAGACGTGCACGAACTTCACGCATCTGATGAGCTGTGAGCTTCTTTGGAAGTTTATTGAGGTGTTTCTGCAACTTGCGAAGAGGGACTTGTCCTTCTCCTTCGCCAACAAATACTTCAGTGATTGGGACTCCTGGAGCAAAACGTTCAGACTTTCGCTTCTCTTCGCTGAGCATCTGTCGAACAGCATGTCCACCTTCTGCTGTCAGAACGATTCCTGCGCGACCCACGCTGCGATGGACCATATCTTGTGAACGATTTACCGCAACAGCTGGCGTTGTAGTCCACCCTTTACGGATTGCCATCAAGACAGAAGCGCCAGCACCGAGCTGTCCTTCAATCGAGGTATACGCAGCAGATCCTGCAATTCGAGTAAAGACCAGCATGACAACGAGCGCTGCAAGTGGCATTGCAATGAAGCCTGCATAGATAGGTCGGTTAAGAGTTGTGCCCAGTACAACACCGGCGATGATGACTACAAAAAAGATGGAAACAAGGAGGACGCCAATCCATGGCTTCACAGATTTGGTGACGTTATAGGCATCGCGAAATGTCTGGAAACGTGGAGTCTTGATCTTTGGTTCTTTCTTTTTTCTCTTAAACATGAGCGTTAGTTTAGGGGAGCAGGGGCGCTTCCACCAAGACGAGCCGGTGCCCACCGCTGGCCCTCGTGGGAATCTGGATAATCCGCCTGCACCTTATGCAACATCTCAAGCATTGTCTGGCGTAGTAACTTCTCACCCGCTTCGACATCGGTTGATTTGTCGAAGAAGAGTGGGTTGCCAAAGGCGACAGTGACAGGGAAGTTATTACGTCGAAGATTGCGTTTAACTTTCTTGGTCCAAATCCTCTGCGAACCCCAGACAATAGTTGGGATCACTGGAACGCCAGAACCCATTGCGAGTCGAACTGCGCCTGACTTTAGCTCTTTAATTTCAAAGCTCACAGAGATGGTGCCTTCTGGAAATATGCCGATTATTTCGCCTTTGCGCAGCGCGCGAAGTGCTGCAACAAAGGAGGATGAACCGTTACTTCTATCAACGCAGATGTGATGCATCCCGCGCATGAGTGGACCTGCTAATTTGTTATCAAAAATCTCCTTCTTCGCCATAAAACGCACGTAGCGCTTAGCCGGGAGAGCCGCAGTCCCTGTGATAGCAAAGTCGAGATAACCAATGTGATTGATGGCAAGGATCGCTCCGCCTTCACGTGGAACGTTCTCTTCTCCTTGGAAATTAAAACGAAGCCCAAGATACTTCCAGAAGAGTTTTACTGTGCCGATTACTGGGGGATAGACAAGATCAGCCATGTGAAGCTGCGCGCTTATCTTGGGCCTGCTTGTACAGTCTGCCCGCTCTATAAGAACTGCGAACAAGTGGACCGCTCATTACGCCACTAAATCCAAGAGCTTCAGCCTCTGCAGCTAATTCGACAAATTCATCTGGTTTGACCCAACGCTCTACCGGGTGATGCTTATTGGTAGGTCGTAGATATTGAGTAATTGTGATCAAGTCACATCCAGCTGCATGAAGATCAACAAGCGCCTGTGAAATTTCTTCACGAGTTTCACCAAGTCCGAGAATCAAATTTGATTTAGTGATCAAGCCGTACTCGCGTGCTTGGGTAATCACATTGAGTGAGCGCTCATAGGTAAAGGCTGGGCGAATGCGCTTAAAGATTCGTGGAACAGTTTCGAGGTTGTGTGCAAAGACTTCTGGTCGAGTTTCAAAAACCTCATTGAGGTAGACAGGATTTCCGCTGAAGTCCGGAGCGAGCATTTCAACTCCAGTTCCTGGATTGAGCTCATGAACCTTGCGAATTGTCTCTGCGTAGAGCCACGCGCCTTCATCTTCCAGATCATCACGAGTAACACCGGTGATGGTTGCGTACTTAAGTCCCATGGCTTGAACTGATTCTGCAACGCGTCGAGGTTCATCACGATCAAGTGGTTCTGGTTTACCCGTATCGATATTGCAAAAATCGCAACGACGAGTACAGCGTTCTCCTCCGATGAGGAATGTTGCTTCCTTATCCTCCCAACATTCAAAGATATTGGGACATGCCGCTTCTTGGCATACGGTGTGAAGACCCTCGCTCTTTACCAGCGAACGTAGACGCGTGTATTCGGGACCCATATTTGCGCGAGTCTTAATCCACTCTGGTTTACGTTCGATAGGAGTCTCGGTATTGCGAGCCTCGATACGAAGGAGCTTGCGACCCTCGGGAGCGATTGTCATATGCTCACCTTAGCGAGGGATTCGAAAATATGCTTTTCTATCGATTCCATGACCTCATCGACTGTGATATTTCGCCCAAGTTCAAGCGCCATAGAGGTCACATCAGCGTCACTGATGCCGCAGGGGATGATCTGCGCAAAGGCTGATAGGTCAGGATTCACATTGAGGGCAAAGCCGTGCATCGTGACTCCACCGGCTACGCGAATGCCAATCGCTGCGATTTTGCGAGCACCTCGTGCATCGTTAACCCAAACCCCTGAACGACCCGCAATGCGTTCTGTTGAAATACCAAAATCGCTACAGACCTTGATCAGCCCAGACTCAATCTCGCGGACAAAGCCAACTAGTTCTGTGGGTTTAGCCAAGCGAACAATTGGGTACCCAACAAGTTGGCCGGGTCCGTGCCAGGTTATCTTTCCGCCACGATCCACATCAATGACAGGAGTTCCATCAACAGGGCGTTCTCCATCTGATGTTCTCTTACCTGCAGTGAAGACAGAGGGGTGCTCGAGCAGAATCAAGGTATTCGTTCTAGCGCCGCTAACAATCTCGCCGTGGAGTGCGCGCTGAAGTTCTAGCGCCTCTAGATAGGGGACTAGGCCGGCTCGCGTTAGGGCGATTGCTTCACTCATGAGAAGGACAGCCTAAAGGTAGGCTTGGGCAGTTGCGAAACCGCTTCATGGAACCGCCCGAAAGGCTGTAGATACTGTGTTGAAAAAGAGAAATTCCCAGAACCGTAAGCCCTATGCCATCGCGATGCTCGTTGTCATCGCCTGGTTCATCATCACCGGCGTATTCGGTCCACTCTTCGGAAAATTGACCTCTGTTCAAGAGAACAACAACTCTTCTTTCTTGCCTAAGGGCGCAGAGGCCACACAGGCTTCAGAAGTCATCCAAACATTTTCAGGTAAGGACTCCTTTAATTTTCCTACCTTGATTCTCTTCGAAGGTAAGGGCGATCCCGAGACTTTTGCAAAGCTCAATGCTGAAATTTCAAACGTTGGCAGCCTCACCTTGGCAGGCACAGATGCGCGAATCTCAGATTATTTAGCGCCAGGTCAGCGCATCACAATCTTTCCTTCACAGGATGGCAAGGCAGTTCTGGCAAATGTTCCACTCGATGGAAATGCAATCGCCGAACTCTTACCTAACGATGAACCAGTATTGCCTGCAGTTGTAGAAGCCCTTAGAGAAGATGTGGCACCACTTGCAAAATCTCTCGGTGTTCAATCGTATGTAACAGGACCAGGTGGCTTGTTGGGCGACCTCTTTGGAGCCTTTGGAACTATCGATTCGACGCTTCTTCTCACAACACTTGCTGTTGTCGCAGTGATTCTGATTGTTGTCTATCGTTCGCCAATTCTCTGGATCATTCCTTTGCTTTCTGCATTGTTCGCACTCACCATGGCTGGAGGAATTGTTTATCTACTTGCCAAGAGTGACATTATCGATGTGGATGGACAGTCACAAGGAATCCTCTCGGTGCTCGTCATCGGTGCAGCTACAGATTACGCACTGCTGTTAATTGCTCGCTATCGCGAGGAACTGCATGTACATGAGAACCGTTTTGATGCGATGCGCGCAACATATAAGGGTGTATGGGAACCAATCCTTGCATCCGGCTCAACGGTTTCAATTGCACTTCTTATTCTCTTAATGAGCCAGCTAACAAATACAGCGGGACTTGGCCCTGTTGGTGCTATTGGAATTGTCTGTGCAATGCTGACTATTCTCACCTTGCTGCCAGCCCTTCTTCTACTCTTCGGTCGTTGGATCTTCTGGCCACGTGTTCCAGAAAATGATGGCGATGATCATGTGATGTCAGGCTCTTGGTCGAAGGTTGCCAATTCAATTGGCCGCAACCCTCGTAGGGCTTGGATTATTTCTGGTGTTGCACTCCTAGCTCTCGCTGCAACCTCCACAACGCTTAAGGCAGATGGAATCGGCACTGTCGATACATTTACCGGAAAGCCTGAATCTGTTGTGGGTCAGAAACTTCTCCTTAAGCACTTCCCAGGCGGAGAAGGAGATCCAACTCAAGTTGTTATCAGCGCTGACAGAATTGAAGAAGCGACAGCTGCTCTTCGTAACGCGCCTGGCGTAAGCGAGATTGCACCGCTCTACGTCTCACAACCTCTTGAAGGTCAGCCACTTCCTCCTGTAAAGATTGTTGCAGGCAAGGCGATACTTAACCTCACTCTTGATAAAGCGCCAGATAGCGTTGAGGCAGGAAATGATGTTCCAAAGATTCGCGAGATAGCACATGCAATCGATCCGACATCACTCGTTGGCGGAACAAGCGCGGTTTATTACGATGTTCGAGAAGCCAATAAGCAGGACAATCGCACGATTATTCCAATCATTCTTCTGGTCATTACGCTCATTCTTGGCGTATTGCTTCGAAGTATCCTGAGCGCAGTTGTCTTGCTTGGAACTGTCGTCTTGTCATACTTTGCAACTCTGGGCGCTTCAGCGCTGGTCTTCAATCACGTCTTCGGATTTGCCGGTGGAGATAACTCTTTCCCGCTCTTCACATTCATATTCCTTGTAGCCCTAGGTATTGATTACAACATCTTCTTAATGACACGTGTACGTGAAGAGTCTGCAAAGATCGGTACGCGTGCAGGAGTTATCAAGGGTGTAACCGTTACAGGTGCTGTGATTACATCTGCTGGAATCGTTCTGGCGGCAACCTTTGCAGTACTCGGTTTACTTCCACTAGTTCCTCTGGCAGAACTCGGGTTCGCTGTTGCCTTTGGCGTGCTTCTTGACACCATTATTGTTCGTTCAATTTTGGTGCCGGCCCTCGTTCTCGACATCGGTCCAAAAATTTGGTGGCCCTCTAAACTCCAGAATAAGTAAGTCGAATCTTGGGCTATGAGTTCCTCTGAAGTAGTAGTGGTTGGCGCAGGTCTTGCTGGACTGAGCGCAACCCTTACTCTCCAGGAGGCTGGTGTAAGTGTTGAACTTATAGATGCCTCTGATCGTGCTGGTGGACGAGTTGCAACAGATCACATCGATGGCTTTACCCTCGATAGAGGATTCCAATTGATCAACGCTCGATATCCGGAGCTAGTGCGCCTTGATGTCATCAAGAACCTTGATTTCATCTACGCATCTGCCGCAATTGATATCTGCCTCGAAGGATCTGTTTCGACCCTGGGTGATCCTAGAAAATTCCCACTCTCTGCGATCTCGCACGGTAGTGGAACTCTTCGAGAGAAAATCGCCTTCATCTCCTATCTCCTCTCTGCCTCAAGTTCTGAAGAGAGCGTTGAAGATGAATTGAAATTTTTGGGAACGCTCTATTCCAGAGTGCTCAAACCATTTCTCTCGGGAGTTTTTCTTACTCCTCCATCGACTGTCAGTGCTTTAGTCGGTAAAGAGATCATTCGCTCTTTCATCTCTGGAAAACCTGGCCTGCCCTCTCGCGGAGTTGGCGCTCTATCACTAGCCCTGGCTGAACGCGTAGAGAACCTGCGACTAGGGGAGCGGATAGATTCGCTCTCGTCACTGCGTAACCGAAAAGTTATTGTGGCAACTGATCTCACAACCGCAGCCCAGCTATTTGGAAATAATTCGATAGAAAAATTGGCAAGCAGTACCACTTGGTATCACGAAATCACTGAAGAGTTTGCACAGACCAATCGCTTGCGAATCGATGGAGCAGAGCGCGGGCCCATTATTAATAGCGTAGTAATCTCTAATATCGCTCGAAGTTATGCTCCCCAAGGAAGGCATCTGCTTTCAAGCACAACCCTGGTGACCACATCCGAATCTGAAGTTCGTAGACACCTATCGCAGATCTGGGGAAGTAGTTCTACCTCGCTAGAGCTGATTGCAAAGTATGAGATTCCCAAGTCACTTCCGATCTTTGGACCAGGTGCGCAGATGGCTCGATCAGCAAAGGTTGCGGAGAATATTTATCTAGCAGGAGATTACAGAACTGCGCCGTCGCAAAATGGTGCACTTCTTTCGGGAAGACTCGCAGCTTTGGAGCTTCTGCAGGGCTAAGTTATCTACTCAACGAGCGCAGTGAGTGCGTTGGTAATGTGCGGGTAATCCCATGTAAAGCCTGCCTCAGTTAAGACGCTCGGCATAACCTTCTTGCTGCCAAGGATCTCTGATGAGAACCCACCGAGGGCAATCTTCAGTGCGATTGCAGGAGCTGGAAAGAGTGCGGGTCTATGAACTGCTCGAGCAAGAGCAGATGTGAACTCTTGGTTGGTCACAGGATTAGGGGAGGTGATATTGACCGGACCCGAAATATCGCGCTCGAGCAAGAAGGTGATTGCTCTAATCTGGTCATGGAGAGTGATCCAGGACCACCATTGCTTACCCGATCCAAGTTTTCCGCCTAAGCCAAATTTAAAGAGCGGAAGCATTCTTCCTAGCGCCCCACCTGTCGGATCAAGAACCAGGCCAGTACGAATCTTGACGACACGCACATCTTGAACGGCGTCAGCGGCACCTTCCCATTCACGACACACTGCTGCAAGAAAATCTTCGCCTGCGCGATCAGTCTCTACAACAGCTCGATTGCCAGATTCTCCATACCAACCGATTGCACTAGCGGAGATAAATACTTGAGGCTTTACCTCATTAACAGCCTGTGCAATTGCAGTCGTACCGAGAAGGCGAGAGTTAAGAATCTCAGCCTTGTACTTCTTGCTCCAACGCTTATCACCGACTCCGGCACCTGCTAAGTGAATAACTGCATCGACTCCGCGAAGAGCCTCGAGATCTACATATCCAGTCTTTGGATCCCATTGAATTTCATCTGAAGCAATAGGTGTTCGGCGCACTAAGCGTTGAACAGTATGTCCTTCGCTTTTGAGGTGACCGACAAGTGCGCTTCCGATAAGTCCAGATGCACCAGTAATGGCGATACGTTGTGGTAGCGACATTAGAGCCCTAGATCAGCTTCGAATGCTCCACCTTCGAGGCGCTCTTTTAACGTCACCAAGAATCGTGCGGCATCTGCGCCATCGACTACGCGGTGATCGTAGGAGAGTCCAAGGTAGACCATTGAGCGAATCGCAATTGTTTCGCCGCCATCTTCACCTTTGACAACCATTGGACGCTTGACGACCGCGCCTAGACCCAAGATTGCAACTTGTGGTTGGTTAATGATTGGAGTGTCAAAGAGAGCTCCACGGGAACCTGTATTGGTGAGAGTGAATGTTCCTCCACCAAGTTCATCTGGAGTTACCTTGTTATCACGTGTGCGAGCAGCGAGGTCTGCAATCTTTCGTGCCACGCCACCCATATTGAGATCTCCTGCATTATGGATGACTGGAACCAGTAGTCCACGTTCTGTATCAACAGCAACACCTAGGTGCTCTGCGCCATGATAAATAATTTGATCGCCCTCAACCGATGAGTTGAGAACTGGATGCTGCTTAAGTGCCTCACAAACTGCGACTGCAAAGAATGGAAGGAATGAAAGCTTTACTCCTTCACGCGCCTCGAAAGTTCCCTTTGAACGATCGCGTAGGCGAGCAATCTTCGTTACATCTACTTCAATGACAGTAGTCAATTGAGCCGATACCTGAAGAGATTCGACCATTCGCGCTGCAATTACTTTGCGTAGACGTGACATTGTCACTGTCGTTCCACGAAGAGGAGATGTTGCAACGACAGCTGGGCGTGGGGTTGATGGCGCTGAAGGCGCTGATGGAATAGAGGCAGCAACTGGAGAAGAAGAACCCTTTGGTGCTGCTGCTTCGACATCTTCCTTGCGAATACGCCCGCCGATACCTGTACCGCGAACAGTTGAGAGGTTTACTCCAAGATTATTGGCAAGTTTGCGAACAATTGGAGTCACATATGCATCTTGTGGCTGTGCAACTGGCGCTGAAACAACTGGTGGGGGAGTTGGAGCTGCAACAACTGGAGCCGCAACAACTGGAGCCGCAACAACTGGAGCTGGTGCGACAGGTGCAGGCGCGCTTACTTGAGCTCCTGATGTACCGATCAAACCAAGACGAGCACCAACAGGAACTGTGGTGTCGACTGCTACATCGATTGCAAGGAGAGTTCCAGCGACAGGCGATGGAATCTCTGTGTCGACCTTATCTGTAGAAACTTCTAGGAGCGCTTCATCAACTGCAACTGAGTCTCCGACGTTCTTCAGCCAACGTGTGACTGTACCTTCGCTGACGCTCTCACCGAGTGCTGGCATTGTGATAACCGTTCCAGCGCCCGGTGCTGCAGGTGGTGTTGTAGGTGTTGCTGCAGCTGGTGTCGGAGTGGCAACAACTGGAGCTGTTGGTGGTGGTGTTGGAGCTGCAGGTGGTGGTGTTGGAGCTGCGGCTACTGGAGCAGCAGCCACTGGAGCAGCAGCAGGCGCTGCAGATGATCCACTTTCAGAGATGATTGCAAGTTCTGCACCGACTGCAACAGTCTGATCTACGCCAACAACAATCTTCGAAAGAACTCCGGCAACAGGAGAAGGAATCTCTGTATCGACCTTATCTGTTGAAACTTCAAGGAGCGGTTCATCCATCGCTACAACATCGCCCTCATTCTTGAGCCAACGTGTAACTGTTCCTTCACTGACGCTCTCGCCGAGAGCTGGCATTGTTACTGAGAATGACATTATTTTTTCTCCTCTGACTTAACCGTGCGCGTGAAGTGGTTTGCCTGCAAGTGCCATGTGAGCTTCGCCCATGGCTTCTGACAGTGTTGGATGTGCATGAACAAGTGGAGCAACATCATCTGCAGTTGCTTCCCAGTTAAAGATCAGTTGTGCTTCGGCAAGAAGTTCACCAACGCGAGCACCGACCATATGAATTCCAAGTACAGGGCCATTCTTCTCAGCGACCAACTTGATAGAACCCGCTGTCTTGAGAATCTGAGCCTTACCGTTTCCAGCTAGGTTGTAATCAAGTTCAACGACATCGTAACCGCGTTCTTTAGCAATCTTCGTTGAGAGACCTACAGATGCGACCTCAGGTTCTGAGTATGTGACGCGAGGGACTCCGTCGTAATTAATTGGACGGGGATTGAGTCCTGCGATGGTCTCTGCAACCAGAATTCCTTCTTGGAAACCGACATGTGCCAATTGAAGCGTTGGAATAATGTCACCAACTGCCCAGATTCCTGGAACGCTGGTGCGGCAATGATCATCGACAGTGATGTAACCACGATCCATGACAACACCGGCTTCCTCGTAACCAAGTCCGTCGGTAACAGGTCCGCGTCCGACAGAAACAAGTAGTACGTCGGCGGTGAACTCCCGGCCATCTTCTAAGGTCACAGTTACACCGTTTGCATCGACGCGATGAGATTTAAAGCGAACACCGAGTTCAAAATTGATTCCACGCTTACGGTAGGCGCGCTCGAGCAACTTACTTGAAGATTCATCTTCTAGTGCAATTAAATGTGGCAAGCCTTCAATAATCGTTACATCTGCTCCAAATGACTTCCATACTGATGCAAACTCACATCCGATGACGCCGCCACCGAGAACGATCGCGCTCTTTGGAACATATCCGAGGCTTGTTCCATGATCAGAGGTGATGACTCTGTTGCCATCAATTTCAAGGCCCGGAAGTGTGCGAGCGTATGATCCCGTTGCAAGAACAATATTTTTACCTGTGTATGCGGTTCCGTTTACTTCAACAGTATTGGCAGAAACTAGGCGACCGGCACCTTCAATAAATGTTATTCCTCGTGACTTAACTAAACCCTGGAGACCTTTGTAGAGCCCCGCTATAACGCCATCTTTATATGAATTTACGCCAGCCATATCTATTGAATTAAAGGTTGCGTTGACTCCAAATTGGGCAGACTCGCGAGCGCTATCGGCAACTTCGCCAGCATGAAGGAGCGCCTTGGTTGGGATACATCCGCGGTGAAGGCATGTTCCGCCGACCTTGTCCTTTTCAATCAGCGCAACTGATAAACCAAGTTGTGCGCCGCGAAGAGCCGCTGCGTAACCGCCGCTGCCTCCGCCGAGAATGACTAGATCAAAATTCGACACGGTGTGAACTCCCTCTTATAAAGAACTCGTATAAAGAATCTCTATCAATCCTGCAGAGCCCTATCTTGCCAGCCCCTCACCTGAGTTGCCTAACGCGGGAATCGGTGGCAAGGAAGGGGTAGGCCAGCTAGCGGCTGGCCGTTATTGCTAGCTGTACCAGGGAGCGCATAGCCACGCCTGTTCCACCAACCGGGGTATACCCGTGAGGCGCTGCCTCATTGAAGGCTGGCCCTGCAATATCTAGGTGGAGCCAAGGCAGTTCATCGGAGACAAACTCCTTGAGGAATAGACCTGCAACGAGCATGCCACCCATGCGATCTCCAATATTTGCCATATCGGCAACAGGGGAATCGAATGAGGCGCGAAGTTCGGTAGGTAGAGGCATCGGCCAGAAGAGTTCGCCGGATTCTTTCGCTACTTCAATAAAGTGTGCAGAAAATTCTGAGTTATTAGTCATCACCGCACTGGTGCGAGTTCCAAGTGCGACTACTTGAGCACCTGTGAGAGTTGCTACATCAATGATTCCATCAAGGTCTTTACTCTCTTGGGCTTTCACTAGCGCATCGGCGAGAATCAATCGGCCCTCTGCATCTGGGTTGAGAACTTCAACGGTTTTTCCACCATAGATAGTGATGACATCGCTCGGGCGCGTTGCAGTATCGCTGACCATGTTCTCAGCAAGAGGAGCCCACGTTTCGATTGCAATAGGCAGCTTCAGTAGAGCAATTGCAATAGTTGCCGCACAGACTGCCGCGGCACCGCTCATATCTGACTTCATCGCCTCCATGCCCAGTGCGGGCTTTAGAGCAAGACCACCTGTATCGAAAGTGATTCCCTTTCCTACAAAGGCATACTTCTTCTTCGCCTTAACTCCCTTTGGCGCATACGAGATGTGCAATAAACGTGGAGGATTTGCAGAGCCTTGTCCCACACCGATTATTCCTCCGAACCCCTTCGATTTAAGTTGGGCATCGGATGTGATTGAGACTTTAAGTCCGGCTGAAGCACCCCCTGCCTTCTTCACCGCATCGCTCAGCGCTTTGGTAAATGTCTCTGGAGTTAAGTGACTTGGGGGAGTATTGATCAGATCACGGACAAGGTTTGTGTAGTCACCAATAATTTGAGCATGCGCAGCAATTTCTTTAACTGAGCCCTGATTATCGCTCTTTGTTGCCTCCTTCTTGGAGTGAACGGTAATTGTCTTCAGGGGTGCCTTCTGCGCAGACTTGGTAGATCCGCGGAATTGATCAAAGAGGTAGCTTCCTAGAGCTGCTCCTTCTGCGATAGCGCGAAGGGAGGTTGCATCTTTTGCTGGAAGAGAGAAAGTCGCTGAAGTGTTTCCTGCAAGTGAACGAGCTGCAGCCCCTGCTGCGCGACGAAGGGTTTCATGGTCGTAATGGGAGCCAGCTTTGCCGAGACCGGTAAAGACGATGAGTCGAGTTGATGTACCTGCAACCTTAACTACTTCATCTGCCTTACCAGTTGCTCCTAGATCGCTGAGCATTTGTAGGAGCACTTTGCTATCTACCGCGAGGTCACCTGACTCAATCTGTAGAGCGCCCTTAGCTGACTTAGCTGCTAGACCAACTACTAAAATGTCATCTTTCACAATTCCGTCAGAGATGCGGATCGTTGTCATGTAGGACTCCAGTCGAGATTCTTGGTTGAGTGTCTTGGTTGAGTGTCTTGGATGAGTTTCTTGGTCTAGCGAGGTCGTAAGTGTAAGTTGTTGCTGTGAAAAACTCACCTTTGCATCAGAAGCACATCGATCTCCAGGCGAAGATGGCCGATTTCGGCGGTTGGTTAATGCCTATCGAGTACCCGGGAGCTGGAGTCCTTGCCGAACACGCAGCTGTTCGTGAGCGAGTAGGGCTATTTGACGTCTCCCACCTGGGAAAGGCCCACGTTAAGGGTGAGGGCGCTCTTGAGTTTCTCAACTCGATGTTCACCAATGATCTCAACAGAATAGAGAACAGCAAGGCTCAGTACACCCTCTTCTGTAACGATCAAGGGGGAGTCATTGATGACCTCATTGTTTACCGAAATTCTGATACTGATTTTTTCTTGATTCCCAATGCATCCAACACAACAGATGTTGTCAAAGTTCTCGTTGAAAACGCTCAAGCGAATCCAAAGTTCTCTGGGCTTTCAATCGAAAACCTCCACGAAAAGTATGCCGTTCTCGCTCTTCAGGGACCTCGTGCGCGTGACGTTATTGAAAAACTCGGAGTAAATCCATCGATGGATTACATGGCCTTCTCTCATGTCACCATCGCCGGTATTGATGTGATCTTGTGCAGAACTGGCTATACCGGTGAGCATGGGTATGAATTGGTTCCTTCTTGGAGTGATGCAGGTGCCGTATGGGATGCACTCGTTGCTGCAATGTCAGAGTTTGACGGAGTTGTTTGTGGGTTGGGCGCACGAGACACGCTACGAACAGAGATGGGCTATCCGCTTCACGGACATGAACTCACTCTTGAGATATCACCTGTTCAGGCAAGTGCTTCATGGGCCATTGGATGGAAGAAAGAAACATTTAAGGGTGCACCTGTCTTGAGAGCACAGCGTGAAGAAGGCACAGTGCGAACTCTTAAGGCGCTCATCTCGCAGGACCGCGGTATTCCACGCGCCGGAATGAGCATTCTCAACGCACAGGGAGATGAAGTTGGGATGGTTACCAGCGGCACCTTCTCGCCATCGCTAAAAAAGGGAATTGCCTTAGCTCTCCTTGAGCCTCATCTAGCTATCGGTGATGAAGTAGTCATCGATGTGCGTGGTCGCCAATCAACTGCGCTTATCTCTGCTCTGCCTCTTTCGCCTTCTCACGTTCGATAAATTCAACGGGAGTCAAGAACGCAGCCTTTGAGTACGCACGCCTCAAAGCACGTAGTACTGGGACCCCTGCAATAGCTATCAAGATTGATGTAGTAATTGCACGAGGGATGTCCCAAGCCAATGCAGATAGAAAATGGTAAGAAAAGAATCTGTCGAGATTCTCGGATATGGCTCCACCAGGGATATACGAGAGTTGTGTATCGCTGCCGAGCGTCCATGGCCAGAATTGAAGATCCATTGCTATTCCGAAGAATTCCGCCGCGAAAATTCCGTAGAGAATTAACATTGCAATTTCTAATCGTGATCCAACTTTCTTGGGTAAGAGCCCAGCGCCCATACCTATCCATCCAGCAGCAAAACATTGATATGCAAGCCACGGGCCAACTCCGCCAGTAATGAGAGCTGATAAGAGCATGGAGATGGCACCGAGCAAGAAACCGAATGAAGCGCCAAAGACCCTTGAAGCAAGAATGAGAATAAACCACATAGGTTCGATACCAACTGCCCCAGTACCCAAGGGACGAAGTGCTGCAATTAGCGCCGAAAGAACTGCAAGCAAGGCGATCGATTTTGTGTCTAAGTTTTCATTGCTAACGCTTATGAAGAGAAGAAATAACGCCAAGGGAACGGCGGCTAGAAATATCCATTGCGTAGTTGAACTCTCTGATGGTCCGTAGAAAGGCCATGTGAATCCGAGTAGGCCCACGAAACTTGTCGCAATAAGTGCATAGAGCGAAAGTGATGAGAATGTAAATACCCGAGATGTAGTCCTTGTAGCAGATTGAGTTCTCATTGCTTCACATCGATTGCGCTGATGACATCAGAGACAGTTAACCAAGGCGCTGGAGCCATGATCTTTGCAACTTGAGGTGCAAATGCTGGGGAGGAGAGCAATACATCAAGTGTTGTTCCATCGGCGACAATGTCACCTTCTGC
Organism: Candidatus Nanopelagicaceae bacterium; assembly: GCA_965268015.1. Classification (GTDB taxonomy): domain Bacteria; phylum Actinomycetota; class Actinomycetes; order Nanopelagicales; family Nanopelagicaceae; genus Planktophila. The sequence goes on along the minus strand of OZ254154.1, from coordinate 746,107 downwards.
AATGAAGATAACTCGATCAGCAAGTTCTGCAACGAGCTCTACATCGTGGGTTGCCAAGATGACGGGGCGGTTAAAGTTCAGCGAGAACTCTTTGAGCGCCAGTGCCAATAAATTCTTAGCTTGATAATCTAAACCTCGAGTGGGTTCATCGAGAATAAGGACCTCTGGATGGGCAGAGAGAACGATGCTAAGCACAAGAGCTAGGCGTTGACCTTCTGAAAGGTCATGTGGGTGGGCATGGAGGGCAACGGTAGGAGTTAAGCGGGCAAGAAATGAGTAGGTGGTTCCTGCAGGTAAGTCATTGCTGGAATCTGCTTGCGAACATTCTGCCTCAACGCTGTGCGCAAAGAGCAGGTCGCTTGGCTCTTGAGGAACGTAGCCAATGACCCTTCTACGGTCAGAGGCCTTCATGGAAAATGGATTCCAACCAGATACAGAAACATTTCCTGAGGTCGGTTTAATAACTCCCACGATTGATTCAAGAAGCGAACTCTTTCCCGCACCATTGCGCCCCATAATGGCAACGATTTCTCCTGGAATGAAGGTTGTTGAAATACCTTTCACTGCATCATTCTCGCCATATGAGATATAGAGATCTCGTACGTCTACCACGCTTGAGGATGGGCTATGTGTACCTCTACCGTGAGAAGGTGTAGTTGAAAAGCTAACCGAGTCCCGAATATGCGCCGTTTGTCGTCGCACTTCACGGACACTGGTTCCGATCTCGCTCAAATTAAGCGCCCTAGCCAATCTCACGATTGGGGGAACTAGATCAGTTGTCCGCAAAATTTCATCGGCAGATCCGATAGATGTCTCACCATTTCCTTCGATGTAGATAATGCGATCTACAAATTGAATAACGCGCTCAAGCCTATGTTCGGCTAACACCACTGTGATGCTCAAATCATGGACGAGCCTGTGGAGCAAGGAGAGAACTTCTTCGGCAGCAATCGGGTCAAGGGCACTTGTCGGTTCATCAAGCACTAGAACCTTTGGATGCATTACAAGTGCTGCGCCGATAGCTAGCCTCTGTTGCTCGCCACCGCTTAAAGTCGCAATATTCCTGGTGCGGATTGAATTGAGTCCCAATAAGTCGAGAATTTCCTCAACTCTCTTTCGCATCACATCTGGCGCATAGTTCAGCGCCTCCATACCGAATGCGAGTTCTTCTTCAACAATATCGGTAACAAAGCCATTGATTGGATTCTGTCCAACGATGCCAACTAGGTGCGCAAGGCCCCCAGGTTTTACTTCGCGCGTAGATATTCCGTCAACGCTAATGTCTCCAGCGAGGATGCCACCTGTGTGGTGCGGAACGAGTCCGTTGATAAGCCTCAATAGGGAGGATTTTCCAGCTCCCGTCTGGCCCATTACCAGAATCATTTCGCCTTCTTGAACTTCTAAAGTGAGATTTTCAATAATCGTTCTTGTTGAATGTGGATAGATGAGAGAAACGTTTGAAAATTTAATCATGATGCGATCGACACAATCGTAATTGCGCTTGCAGTTGCAATAAAGAGTGAATCTCTCATAAGCCAACGGGCTGGCCTGTATCGAGAACGCTTTCTGCTTACCCCAAAGCCGCGCGCATCCATGGATTCGGCAAGCTGCAGCGATCGAATGAGAGATTGCTCCAATAGGGGAGTTGCTAGTGTCTTTATGGAAAGCCTTTCGATTCCCCGCATCTTCTGCGCTACACGTATTCGCTTCACATTAGCGGCGAGCTGAGGAAATACAGTTGTTGCGATGACGAGAGTTATGCCTACCTCATAGATAAAGACAGGAAGTACGCGTAACAATTTATGTGGACTAGTGAGCGCCGACGCTGCTCCAAAAAGTGCAATGAGGGTGACGATAGTCAGGCCCTCGGCAATTGATGAGGTAAGCCTCTCGGCCGTTACATCTCCACCAATACGAATACCAGGCATCCAGCTAGGTAGAGATAAGCGCGGGACGGTGAAAAGAACACGGCCCGGAATCGGAACTCCGATGAGTGCGCCAAAGATTGCCCGAATAACAAGGATGAAAGTTCCTATCTTGAGAGACCACCAGAAGGCGGCATTCCAGGGCGACCCATCTCGTCGTGCAAGTACGAGAAAGATCAGAGCACCCACGACACTCAGATTGAAGAGGTAATTGCTATTGATCACCACCGCGACAGCAGTGATCAAAGCTCCAATCCAGAGAGTAAGTGGGTGCAGTGGTTTAGCCATTGTGGTCTGGCTACTTCTTTAGCAAGGCTGCGGGCGTCTTAAGTTCAACTCCGCACTCTTTCTTTGGGTAACCATTGAGTCCGCAGATGAGACCGGATCCATCAGATCTAACTTTGAGCGCTTGCCCGAGAACATCAATCCCCTGTGAATCGAGTGCAGTTGTAACGCAGGTGGAGATTAGCTTCTTCGGCTTCTCGCCCTTGGGTGCATAACTTGCGCCTCCAAAGTCAATCACCAGACCGATGCGCTTCATTCCAGCCTTTGCTTTGGTCTTGCCACAGATGGATGCAAAGTTGGTTTTAGCAGAGGGTGCCTTAGATGGCAGATCATCGCTACTAAATACAAATGACCAGCCTTCAACTGCACCATCTTTGATATCAACTGTTGGACCTGTCATGGCAGCAGTCCACTGTGTCGAATCTGGCGCTGCTTGGAAATAGCCCCAATAACGCCAACCTTTATCTGCAGCACTTGCTGAAGAGATGGCTAAGAGTTGGGATGAGAGAAGTGTTGCGATTACTGTAAAAGCAATTGTTGCTTTAGAAAATGATTTCATCTTCTGGAGTCTCCTGTGTTAAAGAGTCTCACAGGGGTAGCTCAAAGATTCAGTGATATCACTGCACATATGAAGACTACGCCCCGCAAACCTCGGCGGGTGTTTGTCGAAAAGCATCCAGGTGGGTAATCCGACTTGCGTGAATAAAAGACCAACAACGAAGTTGAGGATCACCATTCACGATTACGGTTGCGGGTCAGCCTCGGAATCTCACCGAACTTCCCCCACAAGGGCGCGTATTAAGTTGTGTGGGTAGAAAACCATAGCCCTCATGTATTGGCAACTCACCACGCGGGGGATAGGGTGACGGGCATGGAATATAGACGCCTTGGTAGTAGTGGAGTGTACGTTTCAGAGATTGCTTACGGCAATTGGATAACCCATGGTTCGCAGGTCGAATCTGAAGCTGCTATCAAATGTGTGCGCGCTGCATTCGATGAGGGCATCACAACTTTTGATACAGCCGATGTTTATGCAGGTACAAAGGCTGAGTCAGTATTGGGTAAGGCTCTCAAAGGAATTCGTCGCGAATCCTATGAACTCTTCACCAAGGTGTATTTCCCAACGGGAACGGGAAAGAATGACCGCGGTCTATCGCGAAAGCACATCATGGAATCCTGCGATGCTTCTCTGAAGCGCCTGAAGACCGATCATATTGATCTCTATCAAGCGCATCGTTTTGACTTCCAAACACCACTCGAAGAGACGTTGAGCGCATTTGATGATCTCATTCGACAAGGGAAGGTGAGCTATATCGGCTTCTCAGAGTGGGATGCAGATCAAATTTCTCAGGCTCTGAAGATTCAGAAATTGCATAATTACAACCGTTTTGTTTCAAGCCAACCGCAATATTCAGCGCTCTGGCGAGTGATTGAATCAGAAGTTGTTCCGCTGTCGATCAAAGAGGGAATTGGTCAGATTGTCTGGTCTCCTCTTGCCCAAGGCGTGCTTACAGGCAAATATTTGCCGGGCAAGAAAGCTCCCGCTGGTTCACGCGCTACGGATAAGAAGAGCGGTGCAGAATTCATATCAAAGTGGATGAATGATGAAGTCTTAACAGCAGTTCAGCGTTTGAAGCCTATTGCTGACGAAGTTGGCCTCACCACATCTCAATTATCAATCGCATGGGTGCTTCAAAATCAGAATGTCTCCAGCGCAATTATGGGAGCGACAAAACCTTCTCAGATTAAAGAGAATGTAAAAGCCTCAGGAGTAAAGCTGGGCGCTGATGTCATGAAGGCGATTGATAACGCTTTAGGAAGATTGCCAGAGCGCAATCCAAAGTTGAATCAGAGCCCTAACCCTCGCGCCTAACTTTTGTTAGAAGCTCTCTCCATGTTTAGTACTTGGCTTGGGAGTGCGCATACGGCGCATCTGTGTTGAGCGTAGCCATCCGTACATGCCCAGACCCTTCAGGCTAGTTTCTGGGAACTTCTCGGCAACGAGTCGTTTGATTTTTCTGCTGAGGAAGAAACCATCGAGCACGGAGATAAGTAGTACCAGATACATAATTGCAATGCTGGCGATCTGAAATATCGGGTTTTGTACAAGTGTGAGACCGAGAACAATAAAGATGACGGGCAAGAAATACTCGCCTATGGAGCGACGCGAATCAACATAATTGCGAACAAATCTACGGGCAGGTCCTTTGTCGCGAAGTGGAAGTGCGTTCTCATCCCCGCGCATATACGCAGCCCGTGCAGCTATGCGCGCAGCCTTCGTTGCTTCCTTATTGCGAGCCTTCTCAGCCTTTGTTGAAGCAGGCGCAAGTGAAGAAACCTTGACAGCAGCCTGCGCATCTTTTCGCTTTGGTGTTGGACGACCCTTTTTTGCAGATGATTCAGTCATGGGCGCAACTATAGGGCGAGCATCTGCTCAAGTGCCATCTTTGAATACTTCGCCACAGTGGGATCGACCTTTATTTCATTGACAATATGCCCAGCAAGGACCGATTCCATCGCCCACACGAGGTGGGGGAGGTCGATGCGATTCATCGTTGAGCAGTAACACACCGTCTTATCGAGAAAGACAATCTTCTTATCTGGATTATTCGCAGCTAAGCGAGAAACGAGATTGAGTTCAGTGCCAACGGCCCATGTACTTCCGGCAGGGGAGTTCTCAACTTCCCTAATAATTCTCTCAGTACTTCCAACGACATCGGCGTGGGCAACAACTTCATGCTGACATTCTGGATGAACGATGACCTTCACATCCGGTAGACGAAGTCGAACTTCATCAATCGATTCACGTGTAAACCGGCCATGGACTGAGCAGTGACCACGCCACAAAATCATCGTCGCACCTTTGATTTGATCTTCAGTTAATCCACCCATTGGCTTCCAGGGATTCCATAGAACGCAATCGTCGAGGGTGAGTCCGAGATCTAGAACTGCAGTGTTACGTCCTAAGTGCTGATCCGGTAGGAATAGAACTTTCTCGCCCTTTTCAAGTGCCCAGGAGAGACTCTTTGCAGCATTGGAAGATGTACATATTGTTCCACCGTGCTCGCCGGTAAAACTCTTAATAGCAGCAGATGAATTCATATAAGTAACTGGGATTGTTTGTGATGCAACGCCTAATCGTTCAAGTTCTTTCCAGCATTCATTTACCTGTTGAGCCGTGGCCATATCTGCCATTGAACATCCAGCTGCAAGATCGGGAAGGATGACACGTTGGTGAGAGCTTGTGAGGATATCCGCACTCTCTGCCATGAAATGAACTCCGCAGAAGAAGATGAATTCTGCACTTGGCGCAGATGCGGCATATTGAGCTAATTTAAATGAATCGCCAGTTATGTCAGCGAATTGAATAACTTCATCGCGCTGATAATGATGGCCCAAGATGAGAGCTCTATCGCCGAGCGCTGCTCGAGCCGCTGTTGCACGAGCGACTAGAGATGGGTCACTGGCCTCAGGTAGTTCTCCTGCGCAGGAGACGCCACGCTCTGAGGCGAGGTCCTTTCCTTGGCCAAGAATCAGCAGATCCTTGAAGGAAGTATTAAGGCTTGAGCTACTCATGACCCCATTCTCCAGTGTTTCGGTTAGCGCCGGCAACCTGACGCGAGTATTGTTGCGGTCATGACTACAGAGGCAACCACACAATCAGTTGACATTTCTACTGGAATTCTTCTTACCGATGTCGCAGCGGCAAAGGTTGAAGCCCTCTTGGCGCAAGAAGGCCGTGATGATCTCTATCTCCGCGTCGCTGTTCAGCCAGGAGGCTGCTCTGGTCTTCGCTATCAGCTCTACTTCGATGACCGTAACCAGGATGGCGATGTCACGCGCACATTTGGCAATGTAAAAGTTGTTGTCGACAAGATGAGCGATCCATATCTCATGGGCGCATCAATTGATTTCGTAGACACAATTGAGAAGCAGGGCTTCACAATTGATAATCCAAATGCACAGGGTTCATGTGCATGCGGCGATTCATTTAACTAATCAAGCCCTTTCGCCAGCTTCTGTAGTTAGATTTCGCTCATGAAAATTGGCGTTGCAGGTTCAGTCGGTCTCGATCACTTAATGACTTTCCCTGGAAAGTTCACCGACTCTCTAGTCGCTGGTTCTCTGGAAAAGGTTTCTCTCTCATTCCTTGTTGACGGGCTGGATGTTCGCCGTGGGGGATGTGCTGCCAATATCTCTTTCGGTCTTGGGGTTCTTGGTCTCAATCCAATTCTTATTGCAGCCGTTGGAAAAGATTTCGCTGATTACGATGCCTGGCTGACTCGTCATGGGGTAGATACTTCTCATGCTCTTGTTTCAACTGAGAATCACACAGCTCACTTCACTGTAACAACTGATACCGAACTCAATCAGATCGCATCTTTCTTTCCTGGGGCAATGTCTGAAGCTCGCAATATCGAGTTAAAGCCAATTACGGACAAGATTGGTAAGTTCGATATTTTCGTGATCTCACCCGATGACCCTGAGGCAATGTTGCGTCATACAGAGGTTGCCCTCGAACTTGGAATCCCTGTAGCCGCAGATCCTTCACAGCAAATGGCTCGCATGAGCGGTGAGGAAATCAAGAAGTTAATTGATGGTGCCACCTATCTCTTTATGAATGAGTACGAACTTGCCCTAGCTATTCAAAAGACTGGCTGGAGTGATCACGAGATTCTGCAGCGCGTGAATTATCGAATCGTCACATTGGGTTCCGAGGGCGCTCGTGTAGAAAGCATTGATGGAACATTTATCAAGGTCGGATGTGCAAAGGAACGTGCAAAGGTAGATCCAACAGGAGTTGGCGACTCATTCCGTTCAGGATTTGTCGCAGGCTTGGCTTGGGGTCTTTCTTTAGAACGTTGCGCTCAACTTGGTTCGATGATTGCAACCTATGTGATTGAAACTAAGGGAACCCAGGAATATCGATTCACTGCAGATGAGTTTGCGAATCGATTCTCAGAGGCTTACGGCGCCGACGCTGCCAAGGAGATTAAGGCCCACCTACCTGCGTAATTCGGGGATGAGCTCGTTGCAGCTCGAAAGAAGTGCATCTATATCTTCTTCTGTCGTTTGAGAATGGAGTGTGATTCTTATATGGCCGGTAGTTGGATAGCCCATAGCAGCAATCACATGGCTCGGTTGCAAATCTTCAGCACTGCACGCTGAACCTCCATCGATATCGATACCCCGTTCAGCAAGTGCTCTAATCAGCTGCTCGTTTGCGACTCCTTCAACGAGGAAAGAATTCAGATGGGGTGCGCCAAGAGTCTTCACATGCGAAACACCGGAGATTGCAGATAAAGAGGTGATTATTCGCCCCTGTTGAGTGAGAAAACGTTCGGGGTCGTAAGAGAATTCATCGAGAGCTACCGCAGATGCCATCAAGAGTGGCAATGAATAAGAACCTGGAACGCGAATTGGTGCGATATGAGGTAGCGGGTACTTCCATGCGGCAGTTCGATCAATTGCAAGGATGGCAAGACCGGCTGGTCCTCTCCATGAAGTTGAATCGAAGAGAGCGGTGGACCATCTGGATGGGAGCGTGGTCTGAGTACCCGATGCTGTTGCATCGATAGCAATTTCTGATGCGGATCCAACGAATCTTTCGAGGTTCTGAATCGCACCAGTTTCGGCATTGGTGGCCTGAAGCGAGATCACGCTATGGCCGGCCGTTTTATCTATCGACTGAAGCTGACCATCACGATTGACCGATACTTCTGTTACTGGGCCTTGATGAGAACGGGCAATTGCACGAACCTTTCCCTTATCGACGGCACCGTATAGAAATGTCGACTGCGGGGTTAAGAGACCGGCGATTGAAAGATAGTGACCTAAGGAAGGTTCGCCAAGAATCTCAATAGATTCGGCAGGAAGTGATAATCGCGCTGCAATGGATTCGATAGCTTGGTCACGGAGGATGGCCGCTTTCGAAGCGTTCTGGGAAAGCTTCTTTGGATCAGCCCAACCCTGGTCAAAGGCAGCCCCCATCGCCTCGGAGGCCGCTGGATGTAGCGGGCTTTCGGAGGTGAAGTTTCCTGTGACACGAACCACCGGATGAAGGCTAGTCCCTCGTGCGGACTGGTGGCAGATGCGCCACTATCCTTAGCCCTATGTCCTCGTTATCTCCTTTGCGCCCGCGCCACGTGGCTGCACTCATCGCGCCAGCCCTGCTTCTACTCAGCGGATGCTCCATCGACTCGGAGAAGATTTCTGGCATGGGTTTCCCAAAGGGAGTCTCAAGCGTCAACGATATTTCGATCTCACTCTGGCAAGGAGCTTGGATTACAGCAGCTGTTGTCGGTGTCATTACCCTCGTGCTGATTCTCTGGCCAGCAATTTTTCATCGCCATAAAGAGAGCAAGGGCGAATTTCCAAAGCAGACCCAGTACAACATTCCGGTTGAGATTTCCTACACGATTATCCCTCTGATTATTGTGGCTGTACTTTTCTACTTCACTGCAATCAAGCAGAATGAAATCGTAGACACATCCTCGCCAGTAGCGCACGAGATTACCGTTGAAGGAATTCAATGGTCATGGCAGTTTGGTTATCCGGAGGCAGGTCCTGATGCCGTCGTTACAGGAACGCCTGCAAACCCACCAACGCTCTATATGCCATTGGGGGAGAAGGTTCGCTTCACTCTAACGGCAAACGATGTAGTGCACGGTTTCTGGATTCCAGCATTCATGATTCAACGCCAGAACATTCCTGGTGAGACATCTCAAATCTCATTCACCGCAAATAAACTCGGAGAATTTCCCGGCCGATGCAACATTCTCTGCGGTCGTAACCATACCCAGATGATTTTTACAGTGAAGGTTGTTACTCCAGAGCAGTATCAAAAATATCTTGACTCATTGAAGGCGAGTGCATAATGACTACTTTTGCCGATCGTCCAACTATCGCCACACCGCGTCAGGGAGTTGAGAAGACATCCCTCGGGAGTCAATTCGTTAAGACGATTACATCAACAGACCACAAGCGAATTGGCTACTTGTATCTAGCCACATCGTTCGCTTGGTTCCTCATCGGTGGCGTTCTCGCGCTCTTGCTTCGCGTTGAACTTACACGTCCAGGAATGCAATTCCTTTCTAACGAGCAGTACAACCAGATTTTTACTATGCACGGAACGATCATGTTGCTCATGTTTGCAACCCCTCTCTTTGTAGGTTTTGCCAACGTATTGATGCCGCTGCAGATTGGCGCCGCAGATGTGGCCTTCCCTCGTCTCAATATGCTTTCTTACTGGCTCTATCTCTTCGGCTCCATTCAAGCCACAGTTGGTTTCTTAACCCCTGGTGGAGCTGCGTCATTCGGATGGACTGCCTACGCTCCTCTTTCTAACTCAACATATTCGCCAGGCATTGGTGGAGATCTTTGGATTATGGGTCTTGCAATTTCAGGTCTTGGAACAATCCTTGGCGGCGTTAACTTCATTACGACAATCTTCACAATGCGTGCGCCAGGCATGACTATGTTCCGTATGTCGATCTTCTCCTGGAATGTTCTTCTCACATCAATTCTTGTTCTTCTTGCATTCCCGCCACTCGCTGCGGCGCTTCTCGGGCTTGAATCGGATCGTTTATTCGGTACCCATATCTTTGATCCAGCCAATGGCGGAGCTATGTTGTGGCAACACTTATTCTGGTTCTTTGGCCACCCCGAGGTGTACATCTTGGCCTTGCCATTCTTTGGTATCGCTACAGAAATCTTGCCTGTCTTCAGCCGTAAACCAATCTTTGGTTACAAGGGACTTATCGCTGCGACCATTGCGATTTCAGCTCTCTCTGTTGCTGTCTGGGCTCACCATATGTTTGCCACAGGCAAGGTGCTACTTCCATTCTTCTCATTTATGACATTCCTGATTGGTGTACCTACAGGTGTGAAGTTCTTTAACTGGATCGGAACTATGTGGCGCGGTCACGTTACATTTGAAACCCCGATGCTCTGGGTAATGGGCTTCCTTGTAACCTTCCTCTTCGGTGGAATTACCGGAATCATTCTTGCTTCACCGCCACTTGATTTTGCAGTGTCGGCCTCCTACTTCGTGGTTGCACACTTCCACTACGTTCTCTTCGGCACTGTGGTCTTTGCAATGTTTGCTGGCTTCTACTTCTGGTGGCCTAAGTTCACAGGGCGCATGCTCAATGAGCGCCTTGGAAAGATCCACTTCTGGACTCTCTTCTTCGGCTTCCACCTCACATTCCTTATCCAGCACTGGCTCGGAATCAAAGGGTTCCCTCGCCGTTACGCCGATTACCTGGCAACTGATGGATTTACAGGTATGAATATGATTTCGACTGTTGGATCATTCTTACTGGCGCTCTCGATGATCCCATTCTTCGTCAATGTATGGATTACTCGTAAGTCACCGCTAGTCAATTGCGATGATCCTTGGGGCTATGGTGCATCCCTCGAATGGGCGACATCATGTCCACCACCTCGCCATAACTTCACATCGATGCCTCGCATCCGTTCAGAACGCCCAGCCTTTGATTTGCACCATCCACATATAAAGACTGAAGGTCATTAAGCATGAACGCTAATTGGAAGTTATTCTCTGGACTCTCTGTTTTCTACTTTGTTCTCGCAGTCGTCTATTACTACGTAGGCGGTGAGGCGGTTGGAATTACAGGGATGATCCTTGCTGCATGCTTGGCTGGCATGGTCGGTTTCTATGTCTGGTTTACCCAGAAGCGAATCGGACAAGCAATCCCGTCGGATAATGACAATGCAGAAATTGCAGATGATGCTGGAGAGCTCGGTTTCTATAGCCCTCATTCATGGTGGCCACTACCCGTTGCACTCAGTGCAACAGCCATGGGCTTAGGTCTGATTATTGGTTGGTGGCTTACTCTGATTGCGCTAGGCGCTCTCGTTATCAGCATCATCGGCATGGTAACTGAGTACGAAAAGCCTCTCTCGCTCCCACACAACTAACTCGAAGCTACACACTTCCGATTGTGAAGAGAGTTGAAAGTTTGGCTCCGTGGGTATTTGTCGCCATCTGGAGCTCAGGATTCGTTGTTGCAAAGTACGCTTTCGCGACAGCTGATGCAATCTTCTTCTTAGCCATCAGACTTTCACTCGCCACCATCATTCTCTTTGCAATTACGCTGGCTTTCAAAGCACCGATTCGAATCTCCTACCGTGACATACGCGCTTCACTGTTGATCGGAATAGCTCTCCATGGCCTCTATCTGGGTGGAGTCTGGCTTGCGATTGAAGAAGGTGCGCCAGCTGGATTTTCATCCGTTGTTACAAGTTTGCAACCAGTTCTCGTATCACTCATTGCAGTACGCCTACTTCACGAGCCGCTGACCCTTCGCCAAGTAGCAGGTCTCATCTTTGGATTTGGGGGAGTGATCATTGTGGTTGCCCCTCGTTTGGCGCAGGCTGATGGGTTTACCGTTATGACGCTCTCACTCTTAGCCGTGGGGTTGTTAGGTAGCACCGTCGCAACGCTCTTGCAGAAGAAGATTGGCCATTCAATTCCACTTCTCATCGGTACGACTTATCAATTTGCAATCGCAGCAGTTGGACTGCTTCTTCTTTCTTTTCTTACAGGCAAGACCTCATTTACTTTCTCAGCCACAGCCTTCTGGACAATGTCCTGGGCAGTTCTTGTCACGTCAATCGCGGCTGTCTTGCTCCTCTTATGGCTTCTTAATAGAGGCTCCGCTGCAAAGGTCTCATCACTTCTCTACCTAGTTCCACCTTTATCTGTACTTCAGGCATACATTCTCTTTGGGGAAAAGGTAAACGCCCAATCAATCATAGGAATGTCTATGACTGTTCTGGGCGTCTTCCTCGTTGTACGAGGCAATGCTAAGCCGTTAACTACAGAACTTTAGTGATGTCCTTCTAGTTCACGACGTTCAGTCTCTGTAGCCTTTGGAACCGCTACCGCTGCTGCACGTGAGATACGCGCGCGGAGCTTATTCTTCAGTGCACCAGGGCGTCGCACTCCGGCAGCATCTAGATCTGAGAGTTCAAGAGGTGCCAACTGCTCATGAGATGTGAGGAGCCATGCCTTCTCTGGGGAGATTGGTTCGTGAACTTCGACGAATTCTCCAGATGGCATACGGACAAGACGACCGGTTTCGCGGCCATGCAGAACAAGATCTCTATCTGCTCTCTGCAATGAAAGACAGAGGCGCTTTGTAACCACAAATGCAATCGGTGGAAGTACAACAATTGCGATTCGAGAGAACCACATCATCTGATTGATTGTTAGGTCAAATGTGGTCGCGATAATGTCGTTACCACCATTTATGAGGCTGACAAGAGTAAATGTCAGCGCCATGGCGCCAATCGCTGTGCGGTTAGGCGCATTACGTGGACGGTCAAGGAGGTGATGTTCACGCTTATCTCCGGTCGCCCAGCTTTCGATAAATGGATAGAGAGCAAGACCTGTAAACATAATTCCAGGCAGGATCAAACCTGGAATCAAAATATTCCACGAAATTGTGTAACCGAAGATGTAGCTTTCAAGTGGGGGAGCCATACGAACAAGTCCATCAAGCCAACCCATATACCAATCTGGTTGTGATCCAGCCGAAACTTGTCCTGGCGTGTAAGGGCCGTAGAGCCAGATGGGGTTAATAGATGCCACCGCCCCTAAGAAGGCTGTGACACCAAAGACGATGAAGAAGAATCCGCCCGCTTTTGCCATATAGACAGGAAGTAGTGGATATCCGACAACATTCTTCTCAGTGCGACCAGGGCCTGGGAATTGAGTGTGCTTCTGGTACCAGACCAACATCAAGTGCACAGTAATCAAGGCGAGGAAGATTCCCGGCAGGAGCAAAATGTGCACGGTGTAGATACGAGGAATGAATGTTGTTCCAGGGAATTCTCCACCGAATGCGAAGAATGCAAGATATGAACCAACGACAGGAAGCGCCTGAATGATTGCTTCAGCGATACGAATTCCAGTTCCAGAGAGAAGGTCATCTGGAAGTGAGTATCCGAGGAATCCTTCTACGATTCCGAGTGTCAGAAGTCCAACACCGATGATCCAGTTGAATTCACGTGGCTTGCGGAAAGCACCGGTGAAGTAGACGCGCAAGAGGTGGACAACGATTCCCACCATAAAGATAAGGGCTGCCCAGTGGTGAATCTGGCGCATCAAAAGTCCGCCGCGAACTTCAAAGGAGATATCGAGAGCTGACGCATAAGCCGCAGACATCTCGACACCTTGAAGTGGTACATACGAACCTTCATAAACAACTTCTCGCATTGATGGATCGAACCAGAAGGTAAGGAAGGTTCCTGAAAGTAGCAAGATGACGAACGAATAGAGAGCGATCTCGCCCAGGAGGAATGACCAATGGTCAGGGAAGACCTTATTTAGGTTCTTCTTCATCCACTTCGCAGCACCTGTGCGGTCATCTACGTAGCCGGCTACATTTCCTGCAATTCTTTCGCGTGCTGTCATGATGAGCGCTCCCAGAAGCTAGGTCCAACAGGTTCGTTAAATGGGCTCTGTGCGATGAGGTATCCCTCTTCGTCGACAGTGATTGCTAATTGAGGCAACGGACGAGCTGCTGGTCCGAAGATCACCTTTGCAGCGCGCGTTACATCAAATGTTGATTGGTGACATGGACATAGCAAGTGCTTAGTCTGTTGTTCATAGAGCGCGACAGCGCAACCCATATGGGAACAAATCTTGGAGAAGGCGATGATTCCCTCGTATGTCCATGAGAGACGCTCTGCATCGAGGTTGAACTCTTCTGGGCGAAGACGAATAAGAAGCACTGCATCTTTCGCAATGTTGTTGAGAGTGTGGTGTTCGCCAGCTGGGAGCTCGGGAAGCGTCTGCGCAACTGCGCCAACTTCTAGATCCTCTGCACGAATTGGTCGATCTCCCGGATCTGTTACCAATCTCGTTCCGGCCTTCCATGAAGTCTTTGTGAGTGAGTCTTCAGGGAGAGGGCCTAAATCGCGAAGAAGCAAAAGAGGAGTGACTCCAACGAGCCCAAGTGCTGCTCCAAGTGATCTCTTAATGAGTGGACGACGACCGAGACCTGCGGCAGCAGCTCCGGCCTTGGCTGTCTTCACAAATTCTTTGCGATCATCTTCATCAGATTTAAACTCGTGACGTTGCGCAATAACTTCTTCATCAGGCATAAGGGTCTTTGCCCAGTGGATTGCACCTGCACCTATACAGAAAAGCGCAATTGCCATTCCCATACCAAGTGCAATCTGATGCGCGTTTGTGTCGCCAAGTACGGGGATAAAGATGAAGAGATCTTGGTCGATGAAGATATATGCGTAGATCATCAGAAGAGTTCCAAGAGCAGATAAAATAAAGAGAATTGCTACCTGTCGCTCAGCGCGCTGCGCAGCCTTCGGATCTGTATCTGTGCGGCGATGGACGTGAGCTGGAAGACCAGGATCTTTGATTGGTTCGATTTCGTTAGACATTACCTATCTCGCTTTCATCGCCAACCAGACTGCTGCACCAATGAGCAATCCGATTCCTAGTGTCCACACAAGTAAACCTTCAGTAACTGGTCCTACTCGTCCAAGCGCTGCTCCACCGAGCTGTGGCTCTGCTTCGGCAGATTTAATCCACTTGATAATGGAGAGCTTCTCTTCAGGCGTGATTGTCTTATCGCTAAACACAGGCATTGATTGAGGCCCTGTGATCATCGCTTCATAAATATGCTTCGGTTCAACGCCCATAACTGTTGGGGCGTACTTACCTTGAGTAAGCGCTCCACCTTGTCCCGCAAAGTTGTGACACATTGCGCAGTTGGTACGGAAGAGTTCGCCACCTTCAGCAATTGATCCATCGCGTTCGTAATTGAGAAGTTCTTCGCCTGGAACTTCAGGACCGGGAGCAAGAGAGGCAACATAGACAGCTAGGGCATTGACTTCTTCTGGAGTGTAAACAGGAGGCTTGCGCATCGCCTGAGCACTCATATCTGCCATCGGCATACGGCCAGTTCCTACTTGGAAATCAACTGAGGCGGCACCAACACCGATAAGAGAAGGGGCTATTCCAGCGCCTTCTGCATTGAGACCGTGACAGGAAGAACATCCCTTAAGGAAGAGTTGTCGACCTTCTTCAATTGTTGCAGCTCTATCGGCAACAGATACTGTCTGCGCAGTTTCAGCGCTTGCAACTTGAAACGTTGTCCCGATGGTAAAGAGTGCGAAGACCAAGAGAATTGGTCCTGCAGCTCGGTGTCTGCGTAGGCGCGAGAGACGCTTCACTTATTTCCTTTCGAGAGTCTCATCAATTACTTAATGAGATAGATAGCTGAGAAGAGTGCGATCCAAACAACGTCTACAAAGTGCCAGTAGTAGGAAACTACGATTGCAGTTGTTGCTTGTCCTTGTGTGAATCGACGAGCCTTTGCAACTCGCACCATCACGATAAGGAATGCGATGAGTCCACCTGTTACGTGAAGACCATGGAAACCTGTAGAGATGTAGAAGACTGAGCTGTATGCGCTGGCTGAAAGGTTCATTCCTTCAGATACCAGGGCTGCATATTCATAGATCTGACCTGCGATAAAGAAGGCGCCCATTAAGAACGTGAGAGCGAACCACTCGCGCATTCCCCATGTTGAAATTTTCAATAGTGAACCGGTACGGCGAGCTTGGTAACGCTCGGCGGCGAAGACACCGAATTGGCATGTCACAGAAGAAAGGACAAGGACAGTTGTATTAATCGCCGCAAATGGAATATTGAGAATTTCAGTGGACTCGAGCCAAATCTCTGGGCCTTGTACTGCGCGGGTAGTGAAGTACATTGCAAAGAGAGCGGCAAAGAACATCAACTCACTGGAGAGCCAGACGATCGTTCCTACAGCCACCATATTGGGGCGGGTTATCTTGTGATGATCGCTCACAGCACTGGTAGTCATGGTCGGTATTATTCCTGAAAATAGGCGTCCGGGGCTATTTGCAGCCCTCTTCTTTCCCCTCATTTTCACCGTAATCTAGGTGAAAAGGGTCACCTTGTAAGAAGTTCGATTTCTCGCCTTTATTGAGATTCGACAACCCCCTCTTTGAGAATAGAATGAGCCCATGTCCAGCGCCCGCGAACGAAAGTATTCAATCGTTCTGTACTCAGATGACGTCAACGTTCGAGAAGCTGTCATTGGAGCCCTAGGAACCAAGGTGGCTCCAGAGATGGCCGACCATGAGATCCATCAATTTGCTACCGCCGCCGCCCTTCGCCTCTTTGTCGACGGCAAGAAGATCGGCTCTGATTCTCCGATAGATCTCTTCATCCTTGATGGGGAGGCGGTTCCAGAAGGCGGGATGGGAATAGCGCGTCAATTAAAGGATGAGGTCTTCAACTGTCCACCAGTATTGGTACTCACCGGGCGCAAAGAAGATGCCTGGTTGGCGGCATGGTCACGTGCCGAGGCAAATATCGTCCACCCGGTCGATCCATTTACTCTGTCTCACACTGTCGCCGATCTTCTACGTTCGCGCACAGCTGCAACAATTTAGGGTAGAAAAAATATGAGCTCCCATTCAGCCGATGTGCCGATAACGTGGAGCCACTGTCAAGAGAAACTCAACCTCGGGCTTGATTTAGAGCCGCATGAGATTCAGTCAGTTATGGAAGAGATTCTGCTCGGTACGGCAGATATTGAAGCGACAAAAGAGTTTCTCCTCTCGTTAAAGTCCAAGGGTGAAACCTCTGATGAGGTTGGTGCGCTCGTAGCGCAAATGTATAAACACTCAACACCGATCACGATTCCAGGACGCGCCGTGGATACAGTCGGAACAGGTGGAGATAACGCTCACACAATCAACATTTCCACTACCGCTGCAATCATTGCAGCGGCTGCGGGAGCGCGCGTTGTTAAACATGGAAACCGCGCCGTTTCATCAAAATCAGGTGCATCTGATTTTCTCGCAGCTCTCGGAGTTGTCCCTGGCCTTTCAGCTTCAGGTGTGGAGCGAACCGTTGGTGAACTCGGAATTGGTTTCTGTTTTGCACCGATCTTTCACCCTGCGATGAGATTTGCAGCTCCTGCGCGAAAGGAACTGGGAGTTTCAACGGTCTTCAATATTCTCGGACCGCTTTCAAACCCAGCAAAACCAAAGGCTGCCGCTATCGGGGTCGCTAACGAGCGTATGCACTTGGTGATGGCACAGGTGCTTGCTGAAAAGGGTTGCGATGGTTTCGTCTTTCGGGGTGACGATGGCCTTGATGAAATCACACTCGATGGCACGACATCCGTTCTTTCGATCGGCAAGGCCGAGATCAGCAGCGATCGAATTGATGCAAGAGATTTTGGATTAGATAACGCCCCCATTGAAGCGATTGTTGGGGGAGATGCAGATGAGAATGCTCGAATTTCAACGGCTATCTTTGCTGGTGAGCGGGGAGCTCCACGCGATGCCGTTCTTCTCAATGCGGCCGCTGCGATTGCAGCATTTGAAGGTGATATCGATGCTGATATCAAAGAGCGAATAACTATGGGCCTTGAGAGAGCGACTCTCGCTGTCGATAACGGAAGTGCCGCTCGTTTACTTAAGAAATGGGCTGATCTTTCTCAGGAGATTTCTCGCGAGAGCGTCCCGACGTAGCCTTCTTTCCAAAAGCCAGTAACTCTTCAAGAGTATAGATATCGAATCCCGAGAGGCGTTCGATGAGGCCATGGAGCACTTCATTGGTCGCGCGCGCATCATCGAGAGCGCGGTGATTGGGTGTTGTATCAGTTCCAAAGAAAGCCGCGAGTGTGCCGAGTTTGCAATTGGGCACCTCGTCGCGAGATAGAACTTTCCGAGCAAGAGTTGCCGTATCGATTATTGGAAAGCCTGGCCACGCATATTTGTGAACGCTGAGGTAATACTTGATAAACGAGAGATCGAAAGGTGCGTTCTGGGCAACGAAGACTGTTTCATCTTTATCACCCATGAAACTCATGAAATCTGGAATGAGAGCTTCAATGGTTGGAGCGCCTTCGACCATGAGGTCAGTGATTCCGGTGAGGTTAGTTATATAGCTTGGAATCGGATGGCCTGGATTGACGAAGGTGGAAAATTCAGAGAGAACGACACCACCGCACACCTTTACAGCGCCTATCTCGGTGATTGCAGCGCCAAGATGAGGAGCGCCACCAGTTGTCTCGAGGTCGACAATGACGAAGGTCGTTTTATCAAGAGATTTACCTATCTCTTGGATAGTCGACTGCCAATTCATGTAACTAACAGTAGATGATTGCTATGACACCCATTTCGGCAATAACCTGTGAACATGGGAACAGAGGGTGCACCAGCGGGATTTCTGCAGGATTGGTCGGCTGAAGGAAAAGGTTCACAGAAGAGAATTGGCGTGATCTTGGTTCACGGCTTTACCGGTTCGCCGGCATCGATGCGCCCATGGGCGCACTATCTCAATGATTTGGGATACACAGTGCGAGTTCCTCGACTACCTGGACATGGAACAGATCCAGAAGATCTCAACAGAGTTTCGTGGCAAGAGTGGCCTGCAAAGGTCGAAGAAGAACTTGTAGAGCTTCAGAAGAGCTGCGAGAAGATTTTTATCTGCGGACTATCAATGGGTGGCGGTACAACTCTCAATGTTGCGCTGAAACACTCTAAAGAATTAGCAGGAATTATTCTCGTCAACCCGATGATCCATGTGAAGTTTATTTCACATCAACTAGCTTGGGTTATCTCACGTTTTCAGAAGATGCGAGATTCTGTCGGCGATGACATAAAGAAGCCAGGAGTAACCGAGTGGGGTTATGACTCTCTTCCTGCGGTAGGTGTCTATCAACTCTTGAAGATGCTGAGTTACACACGTGCACGTTTGCACGATGTCACAGTGCCACTTCAGCTCTTCCATAGCGTCGAAGATCACACTCTTCCGGTGTCGAATACCGAGATAATCATGCAACAAGTTGGTTCGCGTCAGAAGCAACGGATTGAACTAGTAAATAGCTACCATGTTGCAACTCTTGATTACGATCAAGAGATTATCTTCGAAAACTCAAAGCTATTTATTGAATCGAACTCATAACTCGTCCATTCACAACGAAGTCTCCTGCAGCTACAAGTTCGGGAGATAGGTATCGATCAGGACCGGGACCTGGAACGTTTTTCCGCAGCGCAGAGATAATCTTCGCGCTATCGGGACTTGGCTTCAGCGGTGCTCGCAGCTCGATAGCTCGTGATGCAGTGACTAGTTCGATTGCAATGATGTTTGCAAGGTTAGATGTTGCCTTTCTTAGCTTTCGAGCTGCAGACCATCCCATCGATACATGGTCTTCCTGCATCGCAGAAGATGGAATTGAATCTACGCTAGCTGGCGAAGCAAGTCTCTTATTTTCGCTCACGAGCGCTGCTTGAGTGTATTGAGCGATCATTAAACCCGAATCGACTCCAGGATCATCTGCCAAGAAAGGCGGAAGTCCATGACTCCGATTCTTATCAAGGGCTCGGTCGGTGCGACGCTCCGCAATGCTTCCAAGGTCAGCAACGGCGATAGCTAAGAAATCAAGCACATAGGCAACGGGCGCTCCGTGAAAGTTACCGTTGGAAGAGACGCGTCCATCTGCAAGTACGACGGGATTATCAATCACAGCTGCCAACTCTCGTTCGGCAACAGTTGCTGCATATTCGATTGTGTCACGTACCGCTCCCGCTACTTGAGGTGCGCAACGAAGAGAGTAAGCATCTTGAACGCGATCATCGCCTTCAAGGTGCGATGCAATAATTTCAGAGCCTTTAAGAGTCTTCAGCATATTTGCAGCGCTCTTAGTCTGACCCGGGTGGGAACGAAGTGGGCCATGAAGTTCTGGAATGAAAACTTTATCGGTGCCCATGAGTCCCTCAACGCTCATCGCAGCTACAACGTCGGCGCTATCGACAAGCATTCGTAAATCAGTCAGCGCCAAGATCAGCATTCCGAGCATTCCATCAGTTCCATTGATGAGTGCAAGGCCCTCTTTTTCAGCGAGAAGTACGGGAGTGATACTTGCTTCCGCAAGTAATTCAGAGACCGGACGTTGCACGCCATGAACGTCAAGAGCTTCTCCTTCACCCATGAGTACAAGAGCGCAGTGAGCAAGTGGCGCCAAATCTCCACTGCACCCAAGTGAACCAAATTCACGAACTAGGGGAGTGATTCCTGCGTTTAGAACGGCGGCCATTGTCTCTGCCACGATGGGACGAACACCGGTCTTTCCTGAAGCGATCGTTTTCAAACGAAGTGCCATGAGAGCTCTTACAACTTCACGCTCCACGGGTTCACCAACTCCTGCTGCATGAGAGCGGATCAAAGATTGTTGCAGTTGTGTTCGCAGTTCTTGCGATACATGTCTATTTGCTAGAGCTCCAAAACCGGTAGAAATTCCGTAGACAGGCGTCTCGCTCTTAGCGAGAGCTTCGATGTGATCACGAGCGCTTTGCATGGCAGAGAGTGATTCCCGAGATAGCGTCACATGCGCGTCATAACGCGCAATCGCAACGACATCCGCGAATGTCATTCCGTGTGTTGAGATAGTTACTTCTGCCATGTTCTCACTTCTTTCCCTGATGTGTAGATGTTTCTAACAAGATTAACTCCTGGGCGGTATGCAAGATGGATATAGCTAGGTGCATCAAGTGCGATGAAGTCTGCCGTATATCCAGATGAAATCTTGCCGATATCTGTGCGTCGTAGCGCAGCCGCTCCACCCGCAGTTGCAGCCAGAATTGCTTCATCGACAGTGAATCCTAGAAGGCTTACAGCAGAGGCAATGCAGAACGGCATTGAGGTAGTGAAGCTTGAACCTGGATTGCAATCTGTTGCTATCGCTACCTTCGCTCCAGCATCAAGAAAGGTTCGGCCTATTCCTGGAACGAGATGAGTGGAAAATTCGGCTCCTGGAAGAAGCGTTGCGACGGTATTACTTGCGGCAAGTAATTCAATATCTTTCTTAGATGATGTGCTGAGGTGATCTGCTGATGCGGCATCGAACTCAATTGCTATTGCTACACCTTCTCCAGGTTCCAATTGGTTTGCATGTATCCGGGGCAATAATCCGTATTGCTTTGCAGCAGTGAATATTCTTCGTGTTTGTTCAGGCGTAAAAGCTCCGCGATCACAGAAGACATCAATCCATTTAGCCTCCGTTCTTGGGATCATCGTGTCGATAATCATTTGAATATAGGAATCTGCATCGCCCGAGTATTCCTCTGGAACAACATGGGCTGCCAGTAGCGTTGTCTCATCGGTAAATTCTGAAGCGATGTCGATAGCCAAGGCTTCAGAATCTGGTGATAGCCCATATCCAGATTTGATTTCAACGGTTGTTGTTCCTGTTAGAAGAGCCTCATTTAATAGGTGTTGGGCATTGACTCGCAATTGATCAGGAGTAGCTGCTCGAGTAGCCGCGACAGTTCGCTTGATTCCTCCGGCGGTGTAGGCAGTACCAGATGAGCGGGCTGCAAATTCATCGCTTCGATCACCTGCAAAGATAAGATGAGTATGAGAGTCAACAAAACCCGGCAGAACGGTGCGATTTTCTAGATCGATTACCGTGTCGACTCCAAGTGGAATCGAATTTCCGATGGAAACGATTACACCATCTTCGACAAGGACTGTGACGTTTTTTAGTAGACCGAGTGCACCTTCACCGATACCTGGATCATTGGTGACCAATAAGCCAATATTGGTAAAGGCGGTAGAGCTCACTTCTACAGCGTGCCCTGCATCATCGGAACGTGAACACCCTTTTCGATTGCAACTTCCTTTGCGTGCTCGTAGCCGGCATCGCAATGTCGAATGACTCCCATTCCAGGATCGTTAGTAAGAACTCTCTCAAGTTTCTGTGCAGCTAGAGGTGTTCCATCTGCAACGCTTACTTGTCCGGCGTGTATAGAGCGACCGATACCGACGCCGCCACCGTGATGGATTGAAACCCATGAAGCACCTGATGAAATGTTGATCATTGCATTGAGGAGTGGCCAGTCAGCAATAGCATCTGAGCCATCGAGCATCGCTTCGGATTCACGATAAGGAGATGCAACGCTTCCGCAATCTAAGTGATCTCGTCCAATCACGATAGGTGCACTTACTTCACCGCTTGCGACTAGGTCATTGAATTTCAGGCCAGCCTTATCTCGTTCGCCATATCCGAGCCAGCAAATGCGGGCTGGAAGTCCTTCAAATTCAACGCGATCTTGTGCCATCTTGATCCAACGATGAAGGTGCTTGTTTTCTGGGAATAGATCCAAGACCGCCTGGTCTGTACGTGCAATATCTTTTGGATCGCCAGAGAGAGCAACCCAGCGGAATGGCCCCTTACCTTCGCAGAAGAGTGGGCGAATGTAGTCAGGGATAAATCCTGGGAATTCAAAGGCTCTTTGATAGCCGCCTTGTCGCGCTTCATCGCGAATCGAGTTTCCATAATCGAATACGACAGTGCCTTTATCTTGGAAGTTCACCATAGCTTCAACATGCTTTGCCATAGATTCTTTAGACCGCTTTGCAAAATCAACGGGATCTTTATCGGCAAGAGAGCGCGCGTTATTGATATCGACACCTTCAGGGATGTAGAAGAGCGGGTCATGCGCCGATGTTTGATCTGTCACGATGTCGATAGGAACACCCATCGAGTAGAGCTTTGGCAAAATAGTTGCGCTATTTCCGACAAGACCAATCGAAATAGCCTCCTTCTCATTTTTTGCCTTAACAGCCATAGAAACAGCATCTTCAAGATTATCTGCAATCACATCGAGGTAGCGCTTTGCAACGCGACGAGCCAGACGTGAACCATCTACATCGATGATCAGACATGTTCCTTCATTCATTGTTACTGCAAGTGGTTGTGCTCCACCCATTCCACCACAGCCACCAGTGACTGTCAGTGTTCCAGCGAGAGTTCCGCCAAAGTGCTTCTCAGCAACTGCCGCAAAAGTTTCATATGTTCCCTGAAGGATTCCTTGCGTTCCAATATAAATCCAAGAACCTGCGGTCATCTGCCCGTACATCGTCAGGCCCAAATCTTCGAGCCTTCTAAATTCTGGCCAGGTCGCCCAGTCGCCAACGAGGTTTGAATTTGCAAGAAGCACACGTGGCGCCCATTCGTGGGTGCGAAATACGCCAACTGGTTTACCTGACTGGACGAGCATCGTTTCGTCATCTTTAAGGGTTGTGAGCGTTCTGGTCAACGCGTCGAAAGATTCCCAGTTACGTGCAGCCTTACCTGTGCCGCCGTAGACAACTAATTTATCTGGGTGTTCGGCAACCTCTGGATCGAGATTGTTCTGCAACATTCGCAGAGCTGCTTCTTGACCCCATCCGACGGCGGTCTTCGTTGTGCCGCGAGGGGCTCTTACTGGGCGAGGTCCTGAAGTCATTTCGGCACTATATATGGATGTGAGTGGCGATTTCTAGCGCAAGGAAATTCTATTTATTGACCTCGAGTGAGGCGAGAGTATGTATCCCTCTATATCCTTACTACATGCATTTGCCGCACGATCCACTTTGGCCGCGAGCTGCCTCACTCTTTAATGCGGTGGAGAATTCCGAGAGCGATCTCACGATTGTGGGAGTTCCGGCTCACTCTACGAGCATCTCCGAGACTGGTGCCCATCACACACCACTTGCAGTGAGAGCCGCTCTTGCTAGATATTCGCTATCACATTCGAATCCTCTGGTTGATCTCTCTCGTCTCACCTTGCGTGATGCAGGAGATGTAAACACACCAGATGTAAATGAAGAGGAAACGATTGCTCAACTTGAGAAAGTTATTTCTACCTCTCGTCTTGCAGTCGCAATCGGTGGAGACAATTCAATTACCTACTCGGTAGCGCGAGCTGCTAAGACATCTGGACTCATTACATTGGATGCACATTACGATCTACGTGATGGGATTAGTAACGGTTCCCCTGTTCGCAGACTTATCGAGGCTGGTTTGGATGGCAAGAAGGTCGTTCAAATAGGAATTGCAGACTTTTCCAACTCACCTGAGTACGCGCGGAGAGCGAAGGAGTTGGGAATCACCGTTATTCATAGGAGCGCTCTTCGTGGGCATAAGATCGAAGACATTTGGAGCCGTGCACTTTCTGTTGCAGGAGATAACGTCCATGTGGATATCGACATGGACGTCTGTGATCGTTCAGTTGTTCCTGCATGCCCTGCGGCGGCACCTGGTGGAATTTCAGCCGACGAGTTGAGACAGTTCGCATTTCTTATTGGATCGTCGAGTCAGGTGCGAAGTGTCGATATTACAGAGATTGATAGCACCAAAGATTCACTCGATCAGAGAACCATTAGGTTGGCGGCGCTTGCGATTTTGGAGATCGCAGCTGGTTTAAGCGCTCGTGAATAAATTCCTTTCCCGTTTCGGTGGTAAAGCTCTTGCAGATAGCTTTAGAAAGACTGTTTCAGGTGATCCAAGTGGCGCGCCAGATTGGTCTAGACAGATGGATATCGGTAATGACATGGGACTTTTTGGCCCTACAAGCGCTGTTTGGGTCGTTCACGGTTGCGTATCAACTCTTGTCGGAGGAGTCAGGGCTCTCTTGATGCAGGCGGCACATCCGGCAGCTTTAACTGGAGTTGCAGAGCATTCTCAATATGACACAGACCCTCTAGGTCGATTAGAAAGAACTACGAGATGGTTGACGATAACTACCTTTGGTTCGACCGAAGCGATTGCCATGGAAGCTCAACGCGTGAATGCGATGCACGAGAAGGTACGAGGCCAGTTTCGAGACGGTTCGGGGGAGAACCGGAGCTACAGCGCAAGAGATCCACGTTATTTGCTCTGGGTACATTGCGCATTTACTGAATCATTCCTACGTGCCCATATTGAATTAGGTTACGAAATTCCACAGGGTCAAGATCAATACATCCGTGAGTGGGCCAAGAGTGCAGAACCGCTAGGTCTAACAAATGCACCGCAATCTGTCGCTGATCTCAGGAACGTTATGGAGAGTTTTGCAAAGAATGAAGTTGCCTCGATTGCAATGACCCCACCAATCGTTGGTTTCATTCTTAAACCGCCATTTAGTAAAGCAGGTTTAGTCTTTTACCGAATTCTCTGCAATGCAGCCATCTCTACGATTGATGAACCATTCCTGTCTGTTCTAGGCCTTAAGCCAAAATCTCGTCACTGGCTTCGTGTAAGTAGATTCTTGCTAGACATTCTTGGTTATCTGTTGGGTAATGAATCTCCTAGCCAGAAGATTGCAAGGGAACGAATTAAGAGATTAGGCTTACTTCATGGCTGATTGCATTTTCTGCGGAATTCTGGATGGTTCAATTCCATCGAGGAAGATTTATGAAGATGAAGAAACTCTCGCCTTTCTCGATGTATTCCCTGCAGCCTCGGGACACACTTTGGTTATTCCCAAGAAACATTCAGCAGATATACATTCTATAGATGCGCGCTCGTATGGGACGGTCGCATCAACTGCGAAGAAGGTTGCCGACATCCTTACAGCAAAACTTGATTGCGATGGGGTCTCCATCTTTCAGATGAATCGAGAGTCTGGTGGGCAGACTGTTTTTCACCTACACATCCATGTGGTTCCACGATTCAAAGGCGATGATCTGCAGAAGCCATGGAAAGTTCAAGTCACAACGCAGGAGTCGTTAGAAACAACACATAGAAGAATTCTTTCGTGAATCTGACAAGCAAACAGATCGGAATCCTTGCAGTTCTGGGTTCGGCGCTGAGCTTTGGTACTACGGGTACCACCCAACAGTTGGGAGTTCCGGATGTTTCTCCTGTTGCTGTCGGCGCTGCTCGTTTAGCAAGTGGCGCTGTATTTCTCTTCATCTTTGCCTACCTGCAACGGGGACAACGTGGCTCATTTCGAGCACCTCGCCGTGACCTAGCCATCTGTGGCCTAGGGGTTGCGATGTATCAATTGACCTTCTTTTCTGCAGTTTCGTTGACAGGAATTGCAATCTCTACAGTTACAGCCTTGGGCTGCGTGCCGACATTCTCTGCGATTGTGGCCTATCTAGTTCTTGGCGAACGTCCGAGTAAGAGTTGGTTCCTGGGTACATCGGTAACCATTATGGGAATCGCACTCGTTGGAACGGCAAAGGGAATCGATTCATTTAGCCCACTCGGAGTTGGTCTAGCTGCACTCGCGGGATTTGGATTCGGAGTCTTTAGTGTGATCAGTCGGAAGTCACTAGCCCAAGGCGCGCAAGACATCTGGCTTACGGCCACATCATTTGGCGTTGCGGCCCTTGTTACATTTCCCTTCCTCTTCATACAAGATATTGATTGGCTCTTCACTCAATCTGGTTCACTGTCGGTTCTGTGGCTTGGACTTGTTCCGACCGCAATTGGGTATTTCCTCTTTACCTTCGGTTTAAAGAGGGTTGATACAAGCACCGCGGCTACTGTTGTTCTCGCTGAACCGGTTACAGCAACGGTACTTGCCGCGGTCGTTATAGGTGAGTCTCTTGTTCTACAAAGTTATGTTGGCATCGCTGTTGTAGCTGCAGGCATTATCTATATCAGCAAGAAGTCCTGAGGAATTCTAGAAGCTATACAGTGCAAGGATTATCGCAACGGTAAACATCACTGCCGCAATGATGAAATCTAGAATTTTCCAGAAGATTGGACGAGACATAAAGCGTGAAGCCTTCTTTGCTCCAAAACCAATAGTGAAGAACCATAGAAAACTACCAAGTGCAGCTCCCGTGACGAAGAACCACTTATCTTCAGTGAATTGATTTGCGATACTTCCCAGGAAGATCACGGTATCGAGATAGACGTGCGGGTTGAGATAGGTTAAAGCAAAAACAGTAGCTACAACTTTTCTTTTGCTGGTGCGATTCTCCCGAGAAACGTTCTCGCCTATTTCCAAACTCTGACTCTTCATGGCAGATCTCAAAGATTTAATTCCGAACCAAGAAAGATAGATAACGCCGAACCACCTAATTAATTCCAAAAGATCTGGCGCTGCCTGGATTAACGCGCCTAGCCCACTGGCGCCAAGCACAATGAGAAGGGCATCTGAGAGCGCGCAGAAGAGAACTACGAGAAGAACATTGTCCCTAGCCAAGCCCTGTCGGATTACATAGGCATTTTGGGCGCCGATTGCGATGATCAGAGATAAACCCGTCAGTAACCCTGGAATGAGCGCATTCACCTGCGAAAAGTTACTTCAGATAGGTGTGTTTAGCGAGCATGAATGGCCCTTTACTCTTACCATTTTTCATAACCTTCCCCGGGGCTTTGGAGAATTCCACAACCTCTTACTAAAGATTAGGGAAGGTAGATATGTCTCTTTTATCGTGGAAACTCCATGGAACGGGCAAGTCCGTCAAAGATGGAGAAGTAGTTAAGCCAGACGAAAGACTCGCGTGGCCGTTAACAATAGGTGTGGGCGTTCAGCATATTGCTGCAATGTTCGGTGCGACATTCTTAGTGCCGATCATTACCGGGTTTCCGCCAAGCACAACACTCTTCTTCTCAGGTATAGGAACATTGCTCTTCCTTGCACTTACACATAATCGAGTACCGAGCTACCTGGGTTCATCATTTGCGTTCCTCGCACCGATTGGTGCAGCTATGACCAATGGCGGAATGGCAGTTGCTCTTGGTGGCGTACTTGTCACTGGCCTACTTCTTGCCGGAGTTGGTCTCGTGGTTAAAGCTATTGGTATCAATTGGATCAACTGGCTTCTACCTCCGCTAGTTACCGGTTCAATCGTCATGATTATTGGACTCAACCTCGCTGGTGCCGCTAACAATAACTTTAAGGCTGCACCAGTTACCGCCGTCATCACTTTGGCAGCTGTCGCTCTTATCGGAGCTGTCTCTAAGGGATTTCTCGGTCGAATCTCAATCTTTGGTGGAATCGTCGTTGGTTATGCCTACGCTGCATTCCGTGGAGATATCGATTTTTCAGGTGTAGAAAAAGCTGCATGGTTCGATCTGCCATCGTTTACAACACCAACATTTGATACAAATGCAATCCTCCTCTTCTTGCCAGTTGTCTTGGTGCTCATCGCTGAAAACGTTGGACACGTGAAAGCTGTTGCTGCGATGACAGGAAAAGACCTTGATGATGAGATGGGTAACGCCCTCTTTGCAGATGGCGTTGCAACATCTTTTGCTGGCCTAGGTGGCGGTTCAGGAACTACCACTTATGCTGAAAACATCGGCGTTATGGCAGCTACTCGAATCTATTCAACTGCTGCTTACTGGGTAGCAGGCGTAGGAGCTGTTCTCCTTTCTCTCTCACCTAAGTTCGGAGCAGTTCTCAGCGCAACACCAGCGGGAGTTCTCGGTGGCGTTGGCGTGGCTCTCTACGGAATGATCGGTGTACTTGGAGCCAAGATCTGGATCGAGAATAAGGTCGATTTTGCAAACTCAACCAACCTTTTCATCGCTGCAACCGTTCTGATTATCGGTATCGCAGATATGACATGGACACGTGGAGATTACACATTCGGTGGAATCATCAACGGAACCTTGGTTGCAGTGGTTGGTTATCCGCTACTGCGCGCTCTTAATAAGGCCGCGGGCAAAGCTAGCTAATTACGAGATAGAGCTAATTACGAGATAGATAAGAAGGGCTCCTTGCCAGTGGCGAGGAGCCCTTCTCTCATTCTTAGGTTTGGCAAGTAAGTAGTGCGCAATTACTCAAAATAGTGGAAACTTCTCGCATGCAGAATCCAGATGCCATAGTTATTGGTGCAGGCATCGTCGGGGCGAGCGTTGCTCTGTCACTCACCAATGCCGGACTCAGGGTTCTCGTTATTGATCGTGGCGCAGTATCTAGCGGTACGACTGGAGCCGGAGAAGGAAACATTCTGGTTTCAGATAAAGATCCAGGACCGGAACTCACACTTGCGCTTCGTTCACGAGATGCATGGTTTGAGATGCAAGAAGATGTTGGCGACTATTTTGAATTAGAGGCTAAGGGTGGGCTGGTTGTCGCTCGTGGAGATGGCTCTGAGTTGCTGAAACTGGCATCTCATCAAGCTAGCAATGGTGTTGAAGTTGAGAAGGTAGATGTTCGTCGCTTACGTGAGTTGGAACCACACCTCACGCCAGAGGCGCAGAGCGGTGTCTTCTATCCGCAAGATTCTCAATGTCAACCAATGCTTGCAGCTGCACATGCGATCCGAACCGTTGTTTCGCGTGGAGGAAAATTCATTTCGCAGGCACGAGTGAGTGCAATCACTACAGCACATGGAAAGGTTACGGGCGTAGTAACTTCTCAAGGCGTTTTTTCCGCGCCTATCGTCGTCAATGCAGCAGGAACGTGGGCGGGCGAGGTCGCGTCTTTGGCAGGTTCTCAATTGCCAATAGCACCAAGAAGAGGGTTCATTCTTGTTACAGAACCGGTCCCTCAATATGTTTTCCACAAGGTTTACGATTCCGATTACGTAGCTAATGTCGCAAGCAGCGATGCCGATCTTCAAACGAGCACCGTTGTTGAAGGTACTCGCAGTGGGACGATTTTAATTGGAGCAAGCCGAGAGCGAGTTGGATTTGATCAGAGCATGAATTACGAAATCCTTCGTAAGCTCGCAGCACAGGCGATCTCTCTCTTTCCTATCCTCGAAAATGTACAACTCTTGCGCGCATATAAAGGTTTTAGGCCCTACGCACCTGATCATCTACCTGTCATTGGGGAAGATGCACTTGTTTCAGGTCTCTGGCATTCAGCGGGTCATGAAGGCGCAGGAATTGGTTTAGCGCCCGGGTCTGCTCAGATCATCACTGAGCTCATCACTGGTAAGACATCATTTATGGATTCGACACCTTTCTCCCCAGCGCGATTCCAATTGGTGCACGCATGAAGACCCTGCAATTTACTTTCAATGGCAAGGATCTGACGTGCGAAGAAGGTCAATCAATTGCAGCGGCGCTGATCTCTCACGGTTATACATCGCTTCGAAATACTCGCTTCAAAGAAGAGCCGCGAATGATTTTCTGCGGAATTGGAGTCTGTTTTGATTGCGTGGTAGTTGTTAATGGGATAGCCAATCAAAGGGCATGCATCACTGCAGTTTCACCAGGCATGAAGATAGAGAGCGCCCCATGATTCTGATAATTGGTGCTGGACCTGCAGGGCTTGGTGCTGCGAAAGAGATTGCATCGCATGGCGTCCACGTAACGGTCATCGATTCTGCCCCTCGTATGGGTGGCCAGTATTGGCGACATCGGACCACCGTTACCGGCTACAAGAGCGCTCGATCTCAAGATTATTTCACCGCGCTATCCGAGAATTCATTTGTTACCTTCATCTTTGGTGCGCAAGTTTGGAGCGGTTCGTCTCAAGGTGGAAAGATAACTCTCAACTATATAAAGGACGGCATCGACCAATCGATAGCTGGCGAAAAATTGATTATTGCAACTGGTGCCTATGACCGCACCTTGCCTTTCCCGGGATGGGATAAGGCTGGAGTCATGACTGCAGGGGGATCACAAGCACTCCTTAAAGGGCAAGGCGTTCTTCCAGGAAAGAGAATTGTTATCAGCGGAACAGGGCCATTTCTGCTTCCAGTTGCAACTGGTTTGGCCGAGGCCGGAGCAGAAGTAGTGGCGATACTAGAAGCTAACTCTCCACTTCGATGGGCGTTATCACCTGCCGCGCTGTTACGGAATCCAGGTAAGTTACTTGAGTTGATTTACTACTTAAAGAAACTGAGAGAGTTTTCTCTAAAACCTAGATTCGGTTCAACGGTAACGTCATTCGAAGGTGGAGTAGCGCAGGTAGCTAGAATTGATTCACAGTTACGAATAGGCAAGAAGACACCTCAGTCGATTGAATGTGATGTAGTAGCTATTGGTTGGGGATTTACTCCGGATGTAACAATCGGGGGGATCTTTGATTGCAAGCAAACACTCGCTTCCGATAATTCAGTTGTTTTCGAAGTTGATTCACACCAGAAAAGTTCAGTACCCGGAATCTGGATTGCCGGTGAGGCAACGGGCGTTGGGGGAGCAGACCTCGCCTTGATTGAGGGAGAGATTGCTGGTCGTAGCGTCTGCGGGTATGGACCGACGATGAGACAGAGATTTACGAGATCGAATAAGAAGAGCTTTGCGCGGGCATTGCTTCGCTCTTACCCGATTCGAAAAGGATGGTTAACGTGGCTCAGAGATGACTCACTACTGTGTCGCTGTGAAGAAGTCTCACTGGGTGATATTCACAATTCTGTTATAGAGCTTGGTGCCGATGATGTACGTACCGCAAAACTCTTCACCCGTGCAGGGATGGGCCTCTGTCAGGGACGCGTCTGCGCCCGCAATGTTTCGGATGCTGTGTCTTCGGTTACAGGTTGTCCAATATCTGAACAAAGTCGAATCGCATCGAGTAATCGACCAATCTCAGCCCCAATAACTTTAGGTCAACTAGCACGTGGCAAGAAAAGCTAATTAGAGATACTTTTACTCCATGACAAATCCATGGAATGGCGTACTCACCGCAACTGCAACACCTTTCAAAGCCGATCTCTCTATTGATTACGACAAGTACGCTGAACATGTAGCGTGGCTCGCAGCCAATGGAACCCATGGAGTGATTCCAAATGGGTCTCTTGGTGAGTATCAAGTTCTTACCAGTGAAGAGCGTGCTCGTATGGTGGAAGTTGCGGTCGAAGCGGCCCCAAAGGGATTTAACGTAGTTCCAGGTGTTGCGGCATATGGCGCAGCCGAATCACGTAAGTGGGCTGAGCAGGCTCAAAAGTGCGGAGCGGGCGCAGTAATGCTTCTACCGCCCAATGCATATCGTGCATCCGATGATGAAGTACTTGCCCATTACAAAGAGGTCGCCAAGGTTGGAATTCCGATCATCGCCTACAACAATCCTTTCGATACAAAGGTAGATCTCACGCCAAAGCTGGTAGCTCGAATTGCTGATGAGGTTCCTATGGTTGTTGCAATCAAAGAGTTCTCAGGGGATGTGCGTCGTATCTGGCAGATAAAGAAACTTGCTCCAAGAATTGAAGTCATCGTTGGTGCAGATGATGTGTTCCTAGAACTTTCAACTGCCGGTATCTCTGGATGGATTGCAGGATTCCCGAACGCTCTTCCAAAGGAGTCAATGGAGCTCTACAACTTGGCAACAGCGGGAAATTTCGCTGAGGCAGCGCCGATGTATGCAGCTCTTCACGATGTCTTCCATTGGGACTCAAAGAAGGAGTTCATCCAAGCGATCAAGCTTGGTATGGACCATGTTGGTCGTTACGGTGGTCCAACACGACTACCTCGACTTCCGCTTCCTAAGCATGAACAAGATCAGATTCATCACGAGATGGATGTTGCGCTGGCTTATTTTAAGAACCGCTAACAGAAATTTATGTGAAGAGGCGCCTTTCATGAAAAGCATTCGCACCGTAACAACGGTTGAAACTCATACAGAAGGTATGCCCACTCGAGTTGTTACATCCGGCATAGGTGAGATTCCGGGGGCGTCAGCCTTTGAAAAGCGGGCCTACTTCATGGAGCATTTGGATTTCTGGCGCCATTGGCTGATGTATGAACCACGCGGCCATAGCGCTATGAGTGGGGCGATACTTCAGAAGTCCACGCGCCCAGATGCAGATTGGGGAGTTATCTATATTGAAGTGTCTGGATGTCTTCCCATGTGTGGTCACGGAACTATTGGAGTTGCAACAGCTCTTGTTGAGAAGAAGCTCGTCACTGTAGTTGAACCAGTTACAACCATCCGCCTAGATACTCCAGCCGGGCTAGTTGTGGTCGATGTGGCGGTAGAAGATGGCCGCGCAAAGAATGTAACTCTTACCAACGTTCCATCATTCACGTACGCGTTAGATCAAGTTGTTGATGTCCCAGGACTTGGAAAGATTACTTATGACATGGCCTACGGTGGAAATTTCTATGCAATCGTTCCAATCGATCGAGTTGGTGTTGAATTCA
This sequence comes from Candidatus Nanopelagicaceae bacterium, assembly GCA_965268015.1. GTDB lineage: Bacteria > Actinomycetota > Actinomycetes > Nanopelagicales > Nanopelagicaceae > Planktophila. Next base: position 713,055 of record OZ254154.1, on the reverse strand, counting down.
AGAGAGAAAATGGACAGAAGCTGCTCAATCTAGGGCGCCAGATCACTCACGCTATCAATGAACAGAATCCGCCGGTACATCCTGAGAATCCTGAGATTAGGGATTGTCATCACGTTGATTTCATCGAGCAGGGTGAGGACGGTCCTTTGCATTGGAAGAATGCGATGGCGATCAATCCTGGATGGTTTGATCGATCTCCATGTGGCACTGGAACGAGTGCGCGTTTGGCGCAAATGGTTACACGTGGCCAGTTTAGTGACTCAGATGTTCTTCAAAATGAGTCGTGGATTGGATCTCGCTTCCAAGCAAGAATTAAGGAGCGCGTAAAGGTCGGATCCTTTGATGCGATTGTCCCGATGATTACTGGTCGCGCCTGGGTCATGGGAGAGGCAACATGGATGCTTGATGAAACCGATCCATTCCCAAGCGGATTTATTGTCTAAATAAACTAACCGTTAACTTCTTGGATTACTTTCCAAGGGTTTGAATCTTGCAACGGACTGGGAAGATTCATCTGATCGAAGCCCTGATATGCAACGGGTCTTAAGAATCTGTAAATGGCATCAACGCCCACCGATGTTGTATGACTTGAAGATGATGGCCATGGACCACCGTGCTGCATAGCAGAAGTGACAGAAACTCCAGTTGGGTATGCATTCATAATCACTCGTCCAACTCGGTGCGAGAGAGCTGAGCTCAAGGGTGTGACATCTTCATTAGTCGCGCAGTGGATAGATCCCGTTAATTGCCCCTGGATCTGATCTGCAATGCTGAGAAATTCCGATTCATCTGTTGTGATGATTACCGTTGTGGGACCGAAGTGCTCTTCGAGAAGATGAGGATTCTTTTCGGCGGTCTTCCAGTCAGTGATGAAAACAGTAGGGGTAACCGAAAAACCGTTATCGCCTGATGCACCTGCGATGATCTCAACTGAGCCAAGTTTTGACAATTCGGCAATCGATGAAGAGTATCGATCAGCAATTGTCTTACTGAGAAGCGGTGCCACTGATTTACCAGAAAGCGCTTGTCTAATTGCCGTGATAAAAACTTCGTTCTCAGGAACGAAAACCAAGCCTGGCTTTGTGCAAAATTGACCAGATCCAAGTAGCGCAGAATCGATGATGCCAGTAGCTAGGGCTTCTGCGCGCTCGGAGAGAGCTTCTTGTGTAATGAAAATCGGATTGAGACTTCCCATCTCCGCAAAGACTGGAATTGGAACTTCTCGACCGGCTCCGAGGTTAACGAGAATACGTCCAACAGTTTCAGAGCCGGTAAATCCAATTGCCTGGATAGAGGGGTGTAGAGCAAGCCAGTGAGTTATTTGTGGATCAACTCCCTGCACAATGGAGTAAAGATCAGGGGAGAGGTTGCACTTCTTCAACGCATCCTTAATAGCAAGCTGGATAGTCGCGCAGGTGTTTGGGTGCGAAGGGTGAGCCTTTGCCACAACTGCATTGCCCGCCGCAATTGCTGAAGCGGCATCTCCTCCTGCAACCGAAAATGCGAGAGGAAAGTTACTTGCTGCAAAGATTGCAACTACGCCTAATGGCGCGTTCATCTTGCGAATATCCGGACGTGGAGCCGGTGAATAGTTTGAATCAGCCTTATCGATGACGACATCGAGATGTTTCCCTGTTTCAACCAATCGGGCAAAAAGTTCAAATTGCATTGTTGTGCGAGTGATTTCACCAGAAATTCGGGCTTCGGGTAGCGCTGTCTCAGCACAGGCCGACTCAACCAGGCTTGCTCTGTGAGATTCGATGGAGGCTGCTATAGCGCGCAGAAGTGCGGCGTGATCTGCAGGGGATACCTGACGTAATTCATCTGAAACGCGTGCAGCTGCATCGATAGCGTCATTTACTTCGCTTTGATTGAATTCTTTTATGGGAACGCCATAGTTTGATCCATCAGCGGGTTTAACAGCGGTGAAAGTTTTCATCTGCGCAGAAGTCATGCCCGTATCTTAGATGTAGGAGTGAAGGTAATTGGTAACGAAGTTGGCCCTGTATTCCCTGAATCCGGTAGATATGTAGCGCCTTCCCCTATCTTCATATCCGGAAGTCTTGAAGCCAAAGCCTTAAAGGCTTCTTTCATATCTAGACGAGCTACGTAGTGTCCAATGCAATGGTGCATGCCTCCACCAAATCCGAAGTGAGGAGCCCGCTCTTTCTCAATATCAAACTCTGGCTCGTTAAATTTATCGGGATCAGAACCGGCAGGGATAGTCAGCAGATGAACCGTAGTTCCCTGTTTGATTGTTAACTCTTTATGGTCTATATCAACCGATGCTTCACGAGAAACCCATGTAATGGTCGGATTGACTCTCATGACCTCTTCAACAGCTTGTCGGCCAAGTTCCGGATTATCCGCAAGCTTCTTCCATTGGTCTGGATGGCTCGAGAATGTCTGCATTCCAAGACCAAGTTGGTTACGAGTAGTGTCGAAACCAGCAAAAACGATCATGCTGACCAGAGAGAGAAGTTCCTCATCTGTAATGCGACTGCCATCGAGATTGGCCTTGATGAGAGTGCCGACGAAGTCATCGGTATCTGTTCCGTTACGAGATGCAATCAACGTTTTCGATATGTCTAGTATTCCCTGTAAGCCATGTTCAATGACTGGCAGATCGTCCTTAATTGTCACAGAGAATACGTAACCTAATTCTGTAGCGTAATCGGCCAATTCTCTCCATTGCTCTTGTGGTAAACCTAGGAGCTCAGTGATTACTCTGGCAGAGAATGGTTCAGCAAAGTCAGACATGAATTCGCAACTACCTTTTTCACAGAAGGAATCGATGAGCTCATTGGCCAAGCGAGCAAAGAATGGTGTCATCGGCTCAATGGTTCTAGGAGAGAAGGCGCCGCTAGATAGCTTGCGAAGTCTTAGATGATCTTCACCTTCAACGCTAAGCAACATTGTCTGCCACCAAGTGGCAAGAAGGCCATCTGTAATTCCATAATGTTCTGGCCAACGACGAGTACCTTGAAATAATCTCTTATCTTTAAGAAGTGTATTGGCATCGTCATAACGCAAGACTGCGATGCTATACGGGGTAAGTGCATACCAGTGAGCATCACGAGCCTTCATGACCTCGGCAGAGCGTATAGAGAAACCGGAAGCATTGAAATCGAGAAAGGCCAATTCAGATTCCATGTCTATCCTTTCTGTCAAAGATGCTTTAGTCCATGCCGAGCGATGTTTTTAGTCTATAAGTTAATCTAGGTGTATGAACATATCTCTGCGCCCATATCGAATGGATGAGTTCGAGGAATCGGCACGAATACGCCAAATTTCGGATCCTCAAAGACTCGAGAATTGGCGTATGCGTGTATCGCAATCTGGAATGTGGGATGACCATTATCTGCATTATGCAATTGCCATTGATGATCTACTGGTAGGTGATGTTCAGATTCGTCATTGCCCACTGACGATGCCTCCAGGAGCCATGGAACTTGGTATCGACATAGATCCCGAAAAACAGAGTCTAGGAATAGGAACAGCTGCGCTAGGACTTGCCAGCACAAGAATGTTCGATGAAGGAGCACATAGATTGAGCGGCTCCACAGATGTTGAAAATATCGCAATGATTCGAGCATTTCAGAAAGCGGGTTGGTTCCATGAGGGAACTTTGCGCGGACTCTTTAACAACTCTGGCATACTGCGTGACTATGTAAGTTATTCCGTCATCAGGTAGTTAAGGATAAAGTTTTACTGGAAGCCGACCTCTCAAAGGTGAGGCTTCGAAGGCGAGAACGAGAATACTTAAGGTGAAACCTATGATTGAAGTGATCCATACGGTTGGCCTATCAGAGAGAAATCCATAGGAAGCCCAACAGGTATAACTTGCCAGCGCAGCTGAAATCGTCGCTAATGAGACAGCAGAATCTTTAGACCTTCGGTAATTTTCAATTGAATTGAATACCTGAGGCAATTGAGCGAAGGTAAAGCCGATGAGAATAATGGTGAGAATGAAATCCGGGATTGCCAGAGCTGAAGAGAAAATAGCGGCGGCATATAAAGGTATGAAGAAACGAATCCCGTGAGAGAGAACCTTGAAAAGAATGAAACCGTTTATAACCGCAGCAATCACGTTACTTGTTATTGCTGAGATGGAATCAATGCGAAAACCATAGGCAGCCCAAGAAACGGTTGCTGAGAAGATCAAAATCCATGAGGTGCGATTTAATCCTTCAGCATGCTTTAGCTTGAGGATTTTCACGATTTGTGGCAAACCTGCGCTCACCCCGATTGCACCGCCGAGGAAACCAAGGATTTCTACCATAATCACTCCTTGCGCTTCACGCTGAGTTTTACTTAAGTGGACGATACTGGGATCGAACCAGTGACCCCCAATAACTTCTAGCCACATATTAGAAATTCCTACTTGTACCGAATTATAGATTAGGGGACTGACATTCCTAAATCGAGCCTGAAATTTTGGATTTTGGTCGATTATTCCACTTGTCAGTGCCTAATGAGACTATAGATAGTGTTAAAGATATCCCTGAGCTTCTATGAAGGCTCAAGAGAAAGCGGTGGAGATTATTTATGGAAATAGATAAAGCCCTCTTAAAAAGCCTCACAACGGATTTATGGATGCTTGGTGAGAAATGTCGGTTTCTTGGATATGGATTTATTCCTGACAAACATCGTGAACGAGGACAGTACACACTCAAGGAATTAGTCGAAACTGGATCATTCAAGTATCTCAAATCAAGTACTGAGGAATTTGCAGATCATGCTGATGGATCAAAACTTCCAGAGTGGAAGAACTTGGTTTATTCATTTATCGAACTTGAAGACTATTTCTTAAATGTTTCTAAACAAGTCAATGAATTAATGATGATTGTTGACAACAAGAATGAATATATAAATTATCAAACATCTACGCCAAACAGAACATCAAAAAAATATTGAAAAAGCATTGACCCGTTTACCCAACATTGGTAAAATTGTATAAGTAAGAAAAAGAACATTCAGAACCCCTGAAATGAAGACAGCTTCGGTTGTCTCTCTTCAGGGGTTTTTTAATTTAGGGGAGAATATGACTTACAAGCAGGACAAACTGTATGCCTACAACAAGGCGATTATGTTTGCAAAGATAGATGGAACAGCGAAGAGCCTCCTGTATTTCTATGCAAATGTTTTTAACTGGACAGAGAAAAGAGCTTCCTTTTACTCGCAAAGACACATCTGCGCATACGTTGGAATGTCTCAGAGTACCTATCAAATAAAGAGAAAGTACTTAGAGGACTTGGGATGGTTAAAGGTGAAATATAGAGGGAGAAACAAATCATGTGAGGTGACCGTATTGATGGGTGAAGATGATCCAAATTATGAGAATCAACATTGGGCTAAATGGCATCCAACGAATGAGGAAATAGAGAATCTCGAGACCGATTTGACTAACTTGATTGGATTGGAGGATCAGCTAGTTCCACGTTGATATAACGTGGTTCGATAACAGGAAGTCGTGGTTTGGTAGTCATACAGGAACTACGTATAACTACAAATAAAACTACAAAGGTAAATACGAATAATTCCTTCTTCGAAGGAATAGTATTTAATTGTTAATTCTTATCAAGGATGAATGATTCATATTCAAGGGAAGATAGTTCCGCTCGGATAGTGCGCACATTCGACCAGATCCTTCAAATGCGGGATGACCCATATTCCTTTGAATCGACCAGACCATACTGATTTTCAATAAATCTAACCTGTTTATCTAGCTGAAAATGAATGATTCGTTGGGACAAATTGAAATTCCGTAACTTGGGTTATAGAGATTCTCATCAGCTCTATTTAGCTCTCAAGGATTCGGGGAGTGATTATCTAGGGGCTTACCTTGAGTGGGGTACGAGGATTAATATGTATTCAGAAGCGGCGGTTCGAAAGACAGTCGTAATGGATATCACGCAACCATTGCCTCATGAACATTTCGTTGTTGAGTACTTGGGTCAACTAGTTGCGTTCGGTTCTTCTGGTAAATCCTCATTTGCGGAAGGAGTGCAAATTACTTACTGGGTTAGAAGAAGTTTTTCAGGTCAAGGAATAGGGACATGGCTTGTTTCAGAAATGATTAGTCATCTTTTTTTTGTTAGAAATAGATCAATAATCGAAATTCATACCGATCGCTCAAATACGGCGAGCGCAAGAATCCCGAATAGTTTGGGTTTCTCACCCATTAGCGACTACACACAAAGCAAGAACTTTGGACACAAATCAAGTAAAGAGATGATTGTTTGGGTGAAAATGAACCCTAGGGTGACTGTCTCCAGCAATCTAGAAAGATTTCGTGTGGGGCGAATGTTTAAGGATTCCTATGCTGGGATTTCCAGACAAGAGACTCAATAATGTCAGTCCTGACTTGTATCCTCTTGCCTAGGAAGCTAATGGGTTAGGGGGTAATCGTGGTTGCGAAGCTATCTGAAAAGTCCGCCATTGATTTTCTGACTTGGTGTAATTTCCGTGCCCTAGAGGATTTTGAGGCAGTTGCTAAGCCTTGGTTAGTGGAATGCAAGAAGTGCAAGAATCATTTTCGGATCAAACTGAACAGTTACAGAACACGATATAAAGAGACCCCTCCAAATGGTTGTCCAGAGTGCTCAGTCCGACCCGTTCGGACATCAGAGGAAACAGCGGTAGCCGATATGTTGAAGGCTGGATTAACTCCTCTTGAGCCTTTTGTGAAGGTGACTGCAAAATGGAAGTATCAATGCAATAAATGTCTCAACGAGAATTATGCAACCTTGCATGGAGTTCGCAGAGGTAGTGGTTGCCCATATTGCGGTGGAGTAAAGGTTGATCCCAAAATTGTAGCTAGCACTATGGAGAAAGCTGGATTAGTTCCTTTAGAGCCTTACAAAAGCAATACCTCTAAATGGAAAGTTCATCACAAAACCTGTGGGAACGATGTTGTTACGACGTGGGCTGAAGTTCAAAGCGGTCAAGGTGGATGTGGAATTTGCAGATATACAAAGATTTCCGAGAAACTCAGAATGCCTGAAGATGAAGCGGTTGCGATTATGCGGAAAGCTGGGGGAGAGCCCCTAGAACCTTTCAAGAATTCCCATGCACGCTGGAAAGTTAGATGCCTAAAGTGCAATGTAGTTTCTTCGCCATTGTTGAGTAATGTTAAAAAGGGTCAAGGCATTTGCATGCATTGCAGACCTAAATCTCCTGTAGTAACCGAGGAGAAAGCCTTGGCATTTGTACAGGCAAAAGGTTTAGATCCTGTGTCTTCATATAAGACGGCTCAAAGTAAATGGAAACTGAAGTGTCGAACATGTAAGAAAGCAGATTTTTATGTTTATTCTTGGATGAAGTCGCAGAATTACGGTTGTGTCTATTGTTCCAGACACAAGATTGATCCCAAGGATGCAATTAGGAAATTCAGAACTATGGGATTTGAACCTTTAGAGCCTTATGTTTCAGCCCGTAAGGGGATAAAGGTTAGGTGTTTGAATTGCAACAAAACTTACTCGAAAACATTTGATACGTTGCAAAGCGGTAGGGGATGCAAGTATTGCCAAACAGCGGCTATGGACTTACTCGCCCCTGCATACTTTTACATCATTCATCATGATGAATTGCGAGCGCTCAAAGTTGGTATCAGTAATTTAGTTCGTCGAACAGACAGAATTAAGGCACATGAGAAGCAAGGCTGGCTGTTACTTTATCGCCAAGATTTAGATACTGGCGAAATGGCTTTTCAACTTGAGCAACAAGTCCTTGCATGGCTTCGACAGGATAAGAAACTTGGAATCTATCTAATTAAGGATCAGATGCCACAGGGTGGCTGGACAGAAACCGTAGACGCTGAAGAAATTTCGTTGCTAGAGGTACGAAATTACTTCGAAGGTCTACTTTCAGAGATTTACCGTTCAATTACTTAACCAGTTTAAGTTTGAATGGGATGGTCTGACTGACTGCATTATTCCGCTCTGATGGAGTAAGTGGAACGGATTCTTCCAAGTCTGTTGAATTAATCTGAACATAAATTCTCATCGTTGTGTTTATGTTTGAATGTCTCATTTGTCGTCTGACTGTTTCTGGATTCACGCCTCGTCTAATCATGTCCGTAGCGAACCAATGTCTGAGCATGTGGGGATTGATATGAACCTTTGAACCCTTCTTGCTGAGTGATACACAAGCCCAACTGACTAATTGTGTAGACATTCCTATCTTCCATTGATCCTCAATCTGCATACTTCTGACTTCGTCTGCAAGCCAAGCAGGAATTAATACTTTGCCGAATGTCTTAGGACTTCCCAGATGCTTTCCATCTTGGCTAAATGCTCTATCGACAATTAAATAGTTTCCTTCTAGTTGTGAAGGTACTACCGCACAAGCTTCACCAACCCTTAAACCTGCGTACATGCATAAATACAGAATTCGACGATATTTCGAGCGTTCGATGATGTCATGTAACTCCTGTTGAGAGGGAAGATTGTAAGTTTTGGATATTCCACTAAGAATTGGTAGATCCGAGAAGAGCCCTAAATCCTTAAAAATGGATCTAAGCATTATGTAGATGTTCTTTTTAACATTGTGGCTTCGCATCTGATCTGTCTTCTCGAAAACCAGAGCGGAACTTAACTCAGAAGTGTCTAGATCCCAGATTCCCAAGGATTTGATTCCCTTGATGTAGGACTGTTTAGTTCCATATTTCAATGGACGACTATTTATTGTGTTAGTTACATAATCAGATACAAGCATTTGATTCCTCCCAAAATATTGGGTAGGACTAAGAATTTTGAATTATCGGTCGTATTTCCACACGGTCAATAATTTATCTATTGATACTTAGCGAACTATCGACCGAATTTCGGTCGCTTTAGTTCAATTTCCGTTTATATGGTGGACGATACTGGGATCGAACCAGTGACCCCCACAATGTCAATGTGGTGCTCTACCGCTGAGCCAATCGTCCGGGTCTTTCTTCGGTAATAAAAGTATAGCCCAGGAGGCTATCTGGCGTAATCGTCCTGAATGCGCTCGATATCGTCTTCACCGAAGTATGTGCCAGTCTGCACTTCTACGAAGACCATGACTTCAGCACCTGAATTGCCGATGCGATGTAGTTGTCCAACTGCGACATCTACCGTTTCATTTGGGTAGCGCTTGAATTTTTCTTCGCCTAGGACTACATCTGCAACTCCAGAAACGATAAACCAGTGTTCCTGTCGCTTCTGATGTCGTTGTAGTGAGAGACGATGTCCGGGTTCAACCCAGATTGTCTTTACTTTAAAAGTTGGAGTGTCTTGAAGAATTTCATAGCGGCCCCATGGTCGCTGTGAATCATCAGCGCTCATGCGAGATGGTTCTTCTACTGACATGTCTTTGACTCCACTATTTCTCTTCTCACATCCACTGTGAGGTCGGAACGGGATTTGAACCCGTGTAGAGGGATTTGCAGTCCCTTGCCTCGCCTCTCGGCCATCCGACCATAGACAAACCGCCACTTAAATATAAATCTAAGCGGCGGTACATCCGAGCGGACGACGGGGTTCGAACCCGCGACCTGAACCTTGGCAAGGTTCCGCGCTACCAGCTGCGCTACGTCCGCATTTTGTGCAGAGGCAAATCTAGCGCAGCAGGTGGGTAAGTGCCAAAGCGTCAAAATAGCTCGCTAAAACCAGCGATATTTCTTGTAGAAATATGCGTAGCCTTACCGGTGTGACTGCCTCTACCAACTCCAGCCTTAAGGAGATGAGCGCTGATTCTGAGTTCTGGATGGGCGGTATCAAAGCCTCATCTTTGGTCGAAATTTCCGATGATCCGCAATCACTTGAAGATGGGGGGTTCTGGGCAGTTCTGTCTACATTTGAAGGCGCCTTCACATTTGCAAAGTTCAGTGAGGTAACTTCGGGCGGATTTATCGCCGAAGAGTTTTCAGGAATCGAGGATGGTTGGGAATCTAGCCACACTCGTGAGGAGTACATCGATTACGTCGAGAGAGTTCGAAGTGCAATTGAGTCAGGCGATGTTTACCAGGTCAATGCATGTAGAACTCTCAGAAATAGCTACCAAGGAAATTTGCGTGGCCTCTTCTCTCAAATGATTGTAGAGAACCCTTCTCAATTTGCCACCTACATTAAACTTCCCGGAATCGAATTGGCCTCTGCTTCGCCTGAGCGCTTCCTCAATAGAAGAGACGATGTAATCATTACTTCTCCCATCAAAGGCACTGCAACCCTAGAAGCTGAAGAATTCGGCGAGAAAGATCAGTCCGAGAATCTGATGATAGTTGACCTCATGCGCAACGACGTCAGTTCTATCAGCATTCCAGGTACGGTGAAAGTTTCAGAGCTCTTCCGCACCGAGATTCATCCTGGTCTCAAACATTTAGTCTCTGATGTCGAGGCGAAATTGCTACCAAAAGTGAGATGGAGCGAGATTTTTAAGGCGATGTCGCCACCTGGTTCAGTGAGTGGTGCGCCGAAGAGTTCAGCGCTGACAATCATCGAGCAGAATGAAGGCGCACGTGATCTCTATTGCGGATTCTTCGGCTGGGTTCACGGTGATAACGCTGAACTGGCAGTGGCGATTCGTACCTTCTGGAAAAAGGGAGATGCGCTGTACTTTGGAACCGGTGCCGGAATCACGTGGGGTAGCGATCCATTACAAGAGTGGGATGAGACTGAACTGAAATCTGCTAATTTGATACGCATCGCCAGGGGAGTTAACTCATGATTGAGCGGGATGAAGCTGGCTTCCCTCAAGGCACCGGAATTTTTGAAACAATCAGGACGGAAGAGGGGAAAGTTATCGCCCTCGGCAGACATATGCGACGAGCGTTGAAATCTGCAGATGCGCTGGGATTCTCACTTCCTGATGAAGAGACTCTCCGTATAGAAATAGTGAGGATTCTCGAAGAGAAGCCTCTTCCCATTGGAAGGCTACGAATCTGCTTCGCCCCCGACTTCTTTGATATTACTCATGAACCGTATGTTGAGAAGCGCTCCCCTGTGAGGATCAATTTTTACAGTACATCCGTTGTAGGTGCTCTGCATAAACAGTATCCATACGATGATCGACTTGCGATTCTTGAGTCGGCTCGCCTGGAAGCTTTTGATGAGTCTCTACTTTTCAATACTTCGAATGAGATAACTGAAGTGGCAACTGCAAATGTCATCTTTCGCATCGGCTCAGAGTGGGTTACCCCACCCTTGACCGCCGGATTATTGCCTGGGGTCATGAGGGCGCTTGCAATTGAAAAGTGTGGAGTCAAAGTGGCATCGATTCACATCTCGCAGATTCCTGAAATCACCTCTGGAATATTGGTATCGAGCCTTCGTATCGCATCGCACATCTCGCATATTGGTGAAATGGCGCTAACGATTGACCAGGATTCTGAGCGGCTAATCTCTGAAATTCGCGCATCGGCCCAGCCTGATTCGGTAGGCTAAGGCTTATGTCCGCGATCAATGTCACCGTAGATGGTCAGGCTCTCAGTACAGATTCAGAGCAACGCCCGACCCATTTATTTGCGGACAATAAAGAGATTGTGGTCTGCAAGATCAATGGCGTTCTTCGCGACCTCTGGACCGATCTCTCTGATGGTGATGTGGTTGAGGGTGTTTCTATCTCATCACCTGAAGGGCTTGCAGTTCTTCGTCACTCAACAGCTCACGTCATGGCACAAGCAGTGCAGCAGATCTTCGCGCAGACGCGTTTAGGCATTGGCCCTCCGATCACAGATGGTTTTTATTATGACTTCGATCCTAAGAGCCCATTTACTCCTGAAGATCTCGAAAAAATCGAGAGCGCAATGCGTAAGATCGTTAAGGAAGGTCAACGCTTTAAACGTCGCATAACAACAGAGGCTGATGCTCTTAAGGAACTCGCTCATGAGCCATATAAGTGTGAGCTTATTGGTTTGAAGTCGGGTGCGGGCGATGAAGCCAGTGTTGAAGTAGGTGGAGCTGAGCTCACAATCTATGACAATCTCGGTCGAGATGGCGCTCCCGTCTGGTCTGATTTATGCCGCGGACCTCATCTTCCTTCGACCAAACATATTCCTGCATTCAAGTTGATGAGAAGCGCAGGCGCTTATTGGAGAGGTTCTGAAAAGAACCCAATGCTTCAGCGCATCTACGGAACTGCGTGGCCATCTCAAGATGAACTCAATGCATACCTCGAACTCCTAGCTGAAGCAGAAAAACGCGATCATCGTCGTCTTGGTCAAGAGTTGGACCTCTTCTCATTTCCTGAAGAGATCGGATCTGGTTTGGCGGTTTTCCATCCAAAAGGAGGAATCGTGCGACGTGCGATGGAAGATTACTCGCGCAAACGCCACGAAGAAGAAGAGTATGAATTCGTTTACTCACCGCATCTGACTAAAGCCGCTTTATTCCAGAAGTCTGGTCACCTAGATTGGTATTCAGAAGGCATGTACCCGCCGATGGTTATGGATGAGGAACTTCATGCCGATGGCACCATAAAGCGCGCGGGGCAGCAGTACTACATGAAGCCGATGAACTGCCCATTCCACAACTTGATTTTCCAATCCCGTCAGCGCTCATACCGTGAGCTTCCGCTACGTCTCTTTGAGTTTGGAACTGTTTACCGTTATGAAAAGTCGGGCGTTCTTCACGGAATCACACGTGCGCGTGGATTCACTCAAGATGACGCTCACATTTATTGCACAAAAGATCAGATGCCGGGCGAACTTGATTCTCTTCTCACATTCGTACTGAACTTATTGCGTGATTACGGGCTAGAGGATTTCTACCTAGAACTTTCTACTCGCAATCCAGAGAAATCAGTTGGTGAAGATTCGGATTGGGAAGAGGCTACAGAAGCTCTTCGCCGAGCAGCGCTTGCACAGAATCTCGAGTTGGTTCTTGATGAAGGTGGCGCAGCGTTCTACGGTCCGAAGATTTCAGTTCAGGCAAAAGATGCGATTGGTCGCACCTGGCAGATGTCAACGATTCAAGTAGATTTTCAATTGCCACAGCGTTTTGAACTTGAATACTCAGCTACAGATGGAACTCGCCAACGTCCCGTGATGATTCACCGTGCGCTCTTCGGTTCTATCGAACGTTTCTTCGGAGTGCTGACAGAACACTATTCAGGGGCGTTCCCACCATGGCTTGCACCGGTTCAAGTTGTTGCGATTCCTGTTGCTGAAGCTTTCACAGATTATCTCCATGGCGTTGTTAAGGAGCTTAAAGCTGCTGGCATTCGTGCAGATATTGATTCATCAGATGATCGTATGCAGAAGAAGGTTCGTACTGCACAGATGCAGAAAGTTCCTTACATGATTATTGCCGGTGAAGAAGATATGAAGGCGGGAGCAGTCTCGATTCGATATCGCAATGGAGAGCAGAAGAATGGAATCTCACTCGCAGATGCAATTGCTGAGATACAAGAGACCATTTCTGCTCGGACCCAGGTTTAACCCCGACCGATATGTCCAATAACAATGAACCATTGATAGATGGCGTGGGAATGCCAGATGGATGGCAGCGCCTTTGGGCCCCTCATCGCCTTGATTATCTCCGTGGCGAAAATCGCCCCCTCGAATCAAATGACATCGCTTGTCCTTTCTGCAGAATTCCAACGTTGAGTGATTCAGAAGGGCTCGTAGTTTTCCGTGGAGAAAGCGCGTATGTGGTGATGAACCTCTACCCATATAACCCAGGACACTTACTCATTTGCGCTTATAGACATGTTCCAGATTTGACTGACCTGACAACGCAAGAGCGTCACGAAATCACCGACCTCACCGCACATGCAATGACGACAGTGCGAAAGGTTTCTGGTGCCGATGGTTTCAATCTAGGAATGAATCAAGGGGCGATATCAGGCGCGGGAGTAGCAGCGCACATTCACCAGCATGTTGTTCCGCGTTGGTCAGGGGATGCAAACTTCATGCCAATCATTGGAAAGACGAAGGTACTTCCTCAACTGCTTACGATGACACGAGATGAGCTAGCTGCAGCTTGGTAGTTTTTTAGCTAAGTGGTTTGATCTCAGCAATGTAGCTCTTCACAATATCAACGCCCATCCCATTGGCGAGATTTACAGGAATTGCCGGAAATTGAATTCCCGCAGCGAAGGCTCCTTCACCCATCTCAGATATCTGTTCTAGATATTCAGATCTAAATTCCTGAATTAACTCGCGATGTTCCGTTTCGCTCTCTTCTAAAATCGGTGGAAGCGTTGAGTAGTTAATAATCATCTGATCTTCAAGCCTTATGAGAGCAGTTGGTAGTCCGTCATCTCCATGAAGTACAAGAAAGGGAGTGACGAGTTGATCGAAGACCCGATTGGCAACCATTACTGCATCCTCAAAATCCAATTCCATGCCATCTAAACCTGTCACTACAACAAGTCGCGGAACCTGAGAATCATCGAGGGCTCTCCATATATCTATGGTTGCTTGATCTATACCTGCCGATGGATTTACTGCGAAGATTGCGAGATCAGAATCAGGTTCGGGGGCAGTTGCTGCAGATCCTGAGAATGTCTCCGCTATTTGTGCTGGGGATGCGCTGACGTGGCCATACACGTGGATTCGCAATCCGGGCGTCGGACTAGGAGAAGGCATGAAGCTAAGCCTACGATGAGCTCAATGATAAGCAGCGCACTCAAGCCGGCAGTTACGAGATTAATTAACCCCGTAGCTCGATTCGCCCTACGCATCGGTTTAACACCCAATATTGTGACAACGGGTGGAACTCTCGCGACGGTGGTGAGCGCTCTCTATTTCTATCCGCGAGAGCGCTTCTTTCTCGGAACTCTGATTATCTCCATCTTTATTCTGAGCGACCTCTTCGACGGTGCGATGGCAAGAATCTCCCAGGCTGGCCCAAGCAAATGGGGGGCTTTTCTGGATTCAACCTTAGATCGAATCGCAGATGCTGCGCTTCTCATTGGCGTGGCTATAGCTCTTGTTAATCAGGGTGATGCGCTCGTCTATCTCGTTCTCTTAACGTTGGTGACTGGAGCGCTGATTCCCTATATTCGAGCTAAAGCGGAAGCGTTGAATATTGACTGTTCTGTTGGAATTGCAGAGCGGACAGAACGTCTGATCATTGTTCTCACAGCAGTTGGTTTCCATGGTTTAGCAGTTCCTTATATTTTGGCTGCTGGCTTCTGGTTACTAGCCATTGTGGGGGTCGTTACTACTGGACAGCGGATAGTCGCCGTCTATAAAGGGCTTAAGCAGAGTAACTAACGATGCGTGAACAAATCTCGATCCTCGCTTATTTCGCTGGATGGCGCCTCGTCAGAAGCGTCCCCGAAAAAACTGCATATCGTCTATTTGAACGCATCGCTGATCTGCTTACATCACGCCAAGGAAGGAGCGTTCTGAGACTCAAGAGCAATCTGGAACGAGTCAAGCCGGGGCTCTCTGCTGCAGAGTTAGACAATCTGGTGCGCAATGCAATGCGTAGTTACATGCGCTACTGGTGCGACACTTTTCGAATTCAAGATTGGTCCGTTGAGAGAATTCAGAGCACTGTAACAACGAATCGATCTGATTTACTTCTTGATCCGATGAAGGACGGAAGGGGAGTAGTGATCGCCCTGCCTCACAGTGGAAATTGGGATCACGCGGGAGCATATTTCTGTTCACTCGGGGTTCCACTCGTAACAGTTGCAGAGCGCCTCAAACCAGAAGCACTATTCCTAAAATTTCTCGAGTATCGCCAATCAATGGGATTTGAAGTTCTCGCATTAGACAGTAGGTCATTTGTAACGCTGATTAAACGCGCAAAGGAGAAACGACTCATAGCCTTGGTTGCCGATAGAGATCTATCTCAGTCGGGAGTCGACGTTACCTTCTTTAGCCACCCATCTCGAATGCCGGCTGGGCCTGCTGTGCTAGCCCTGAAGACAGGAATTCCTCTAGTAGTTGCGCATGTTTCATATACAAAGATTGGAATTCACATCGACTTTACCCCCATAGATATTCCGCAAGTAGGCAGTGAGGATGAAAGAATTAAAGAGATTGTTCAACGGTGCGCAACAGCATTTGAAGAAGGCATCGCTCAACATCCTGAGGATTGGCATATGTTGCAACGAATTTGGACCGATGGCGACTTTAAGGACGTGAGGTAATGCCGTTATCAAAGAAGAGAATTGGAATCGTCTGTCCCTACGGATGGGACACCCCTGGTGGAGTTCAAAACCACATCCGTGATTTAGCTGAGTACCTGATTGCCCAAGGACATTTCGTATCAGTTCTTGCCCCAGTCATTGCAGATGAAGTCTCTGAGGATTACGTGGTGAGTGCAGGTAAGCCAATTTCTATCCCTTATAACGGAGCTGTTGCGAGAGTTCTCTTTGGACCTATCGCTTTCTCGAGAGTTCGTCAGTGGATTACTCAAGGAGAATTCGAACTCTTACACCTTCACGAACCTGCTATTCCATCAATCTCCCTACTTGCGTGTTGGGCCGCCGAGGGTCCGATGGTCGGAACGTTTCATGCAGCCGCAAATCGACAGAAAGTCACCTTCGCCGTAGCTCCGATTCTCGAACCGGTCATTGAGAAACTTTCTGCACGGATCGCCGTGAGCGAAGCCGCCCGACTCACTTTAACAACGCACCTTGAAACTGATGCAGTAGTTGTTCCGAATGGAATTTATGCCAGTCGATACTCTATTGGATCCACTGACACGCGTTGGATGGGAAACAGCATTGGCTTTATCGGAAGATTTGAGGAACCTCGCAAAGGTTTGGCAATACTCATCGAGGCGCTACCTTCCATCATCTCCCGAATTCCCGATGTTCGCGTTCTTGTCGCTGGACCAGGGGATTCAAAAAAGTACATGAGTGACGAGATTCCCACTTACTTGCATGAGCGCTTCACTTTCCTTGGAAAGATCTCCGAAGAAGATAAAGCAAATTTCATGGCCTCGGTAGGAATCTACGTCGCACCTAATACTGGGGGAGAGTCCTTTGGAATTATTCTCGCCGAGGCTCTAGCTGGCGGAGCATCTGTTCTTGCCAGTGATATCCCGGCCTTTGATTCACTTCTGGGTAACGGGAGCTATGGCACACTCTTTCAATCAGAAAACTCTTCAGATCTATCTTCTAAGGTGATTGAATTATTTCTTGATGATGAACGTCGTAGAGAGATAGCCGAAAAGGGAAAGGTTTACGCGCAATCCTTCGATTGGGAAGTTGTCGCGGAAAGAATTTATGACATTTACGAAATGGCGATGGTCGGTGGAAGTGGCGTTACTCTGTCATCTGAAAACCGCGCATGGAATAGATTCTTAGGGAGGTCATGAGGTGGCTAGTTCATTATGAATAAGGTTCTTGTAGCCATTCTTCTCATCTCATTTCTTGCCTGGTATTTGTCGTACTCCGCAACTCGTCTAGATCGTCTCCATCATCGGGTTGAAACGAGTTGGGCCAACCTTGATGGCCTCTTGCAGCGGCGTGCTGCCATCGCAATTGAGATTGCTCGTTCTGAAATTTCCGATCCTGCTACATCACTTCTTCTGACCTTTGCCGCCCACCAAGCGCGAGAGGCTAGTGTGAGAGATCGATCGCAGGCCGAGATAGGACTTACCGGTGCGCTCGGGATTCTTGTAGACACTTCATCGCCGATTAAGGGGGATGTCGAGAAGGACTTGGTCCGTGAGCTCTCTGAACTCACAGAAAAGATTAGAATTGCTATCGCATTACATGTTGATTCAGTCGACCGCACTCAGATGGTGCGAAAGAAGTGGTTCATCCGCTTCTTTAGATTGGCAGGTCACGCACCAGAGCCTGTTATCTATGAATTTGAGTCCGATGTTCTCTAAAAGAAAGTTCGCTTATGCGATGGGCGCGCTCTCGGTTGGAGTCGTCTCCTTATCAATTCTCAATCCAAACAATTCACTTATTTCCAGCATTCCATTTGTTTCGAAACCGGTACTTCACTCTTTGACGGGAATGGAGGGTGTAGATGGTCCAGTTCTCGCAGTGAAGATTGACGATACACGTCCCGCCCATCCTCAGATCGGCCTTGAATATGCTGATGTGGTCTATATAGAACAAGTTGAAGGTGGTTTGACCCGGCTTGCAGCAATTTTCTCGTCAAAAATTCCAACTCGGATTGGACCGGTTCGGTCAGCGCGTATTTCAGATATCGAAATCCTTGAACAGTATGGAAAAGTAATCTTTGCTTATAGTGGTGCTCAGAAGAAGATGAGACCTGTTATTGCAGCCGCTAATCTCAATGATCTTGGGGCTGAGCGAAACTCTCCGACCATTTACACAACCGATCCAGCTCGAATTCAGCCATATGCCATGGTTTTGCGAGCTGACCTGATCATGGAACAGGCGAAGGAAAAGTCTCTCGATGTAGCGATATCGAAGAAGATGGGATGGAGTTTTGGTGATGCACCAGAAGGTGGCATTCCTACGACCGACGTCCATATTTCCTGGCCGGCTTCTTCCTATGATGCACATTGGTCTGAATCTGAGAAGCGTTGGCTTCTAGATTTTGCTGGTGAGCCTAATTTTGCAGACTCAGGTGTTCGCCTTGGTCCTCAGACCCTTGTCATCCAATTGGTCGCCATCAAGGATTCAATTTATGGAGATAAGTTCGGTGGAGTTACACCGATGAGCAAGACAGTTGGCACCGGTAAGGGTTACATACTTCGCGATGGTCAATCATTCGAGGCGAATTGGAACCGTACATCAGAGGGGGATGGAACTTCGTGGACGACTGTCATGGGGGATGAGATTCAATTCGCCCCAGGTCAGATTTGGGTAGCTCTGACAGATAAAGAGCCCGGATTTACGCTTGCAACGCAAGATGCAGGGGATAAGAGTTCAAAGTAGAGTATGGCTCCTAACATAAGGAGTGTTCCACAGATGTCTGAAGCAACCGGCACAGCTCGCGTAAAGCGCGGAATGGCAGAGATGCTCAAGGGTGGCGTCATCATGGATGTCGTCAATGCTGAGCAAGCAAAGATTGCAGAAGAAGCCGGTGCCTGCGCAGTAATGGCGCTAGAGCGCGTACCTGCAGATATCCGTGCGCAAGGTGGAGTTGCTCGTATGTCAGATCCTGACATGATCGAGAAAATTCAAGCCGCCGTCTCAATCCCTGTGATGGCAAAGGTTCGCATCGGACATTTTGTAGAAGCGCAGATTATTGAGAGCCTCGGCGTTGACTACATCGATGAATCCGAAGTCCTTACTCCTACTGATTATGAAAATCATATTGATAAGTGGAATTTCAAGGTTCCATTTGTATGCGGTGCGACAAATCTCGGTGAAGCGCTACGTCGCATAAACGAGGGCGCCGCAATGATTCGTTCAAAGGGCGAAGCTGGAACCGGCGATGTATCCAATGCAATGACACATATGCGCAAGATTGGTGGCGAAATTCGTCGCCTTACAACTCTTCGCGAAGATGAACTCTATGTTGCGGCGAAAGAACTGCAAGCTCCATATGCACTCGTTAAAGAGGTAGCAGAAACTGGAAAGCTTCCCGTTGTGCTCTTCACCGCTGGCGGAATTGCAACACCTGCAGATGCAGCGCTCATGATGCAGATGGGCGCCGATGGCGTCTTTATCGGCTCTGGAATTTTCAAATCTGGAAACCCAGCAGAACGCGCAGCGGCATGCGTGAAGGCGACTACCTTCTATGAAGATGCCAAAGTTCTAGCTCAAGCATCTCGTGGATTAGGTGAAGCGATGGTTGGAATCAACGTAGCTGACATTCCTGTGCCTCATCGCCTCGCTGAGCGCGGCTGGTAGCCAAGAAGCCAAAGATGCTCTCTATCGGGGTTCTCGCTCTCCAAGGAGATTTCCGGGAACATCTAAAAGCTGCTGAACGTTGCGGACATTCAGCGTCAGAAGTTCGCCGAGTTGCAGAATTAAACGCTGTCGATGCCTTGATACTTCCAGGTGGAGAATCAACAACAATTATCCATTTAGCGAAGAATTTTGATCTCTTGTTGCCGATACGTGCAGCTATCAAAGATGGATTACCGGTCTACGGCTCTTGCGCAGGAATGATTCTTCTTGCCGATCGCATAATTGATGGAGCAGAGGGTCAAGAAACCTTTGGTGGAATTGATATGACAGTTCGCCGCAACGCTTTTGGCCGTCAAGTGGATTCATTTGAAAGCGATCTCACCTTCAATAGTAAGAGCATGCATGCAGTCTTCATCAGAGCACCATGGGTTGAGCAGGTAGGGCCAGATGTAGAAATCCTTGCTTCATCCGCTGATCATCCAGTCGCAGTGCGCCAAGGAAAGCTACTCGCCACGAGTTTTCACCCAGAGTTAACGGCCGATTTAGGCGTTCATTCATTCTTTTTTGATGAGATCTGCAAATAAAGATAAAATAGTAAGACCCCAACGCTAGAGGTTATGCGTGAGGGCTTTCTTGAGATGAACGATTGAGGTGAGCAAAGATGTCAGGCCATTCCAAATGGGCAACAACCAAGCATAAGAAGGCTGTTATCGACAGCCGTCGCGCAAAGAACTTTGCAAAGCTCATCAAGGCGATTGAAGTGGCTGCCCGCAACGGTGGCCCCGAGATTGACGGTAACCCAACTCTCTTTGATGCAATCGCCAAGGCGAAGAAGAATTCAATGCCAGCCGACAATATTGAACGTGCAGTCAAGAGAGGCGCAGGCCTTGAATCTGGCGGAGCTGACTGGCAAACAATTATGTATGAAGGTTATGGGCCAAATGGCGTCGCCATCATGATTGAGTGTCTTTCTGATAATCGCAATCGTGCCGCATCTGAAGTTCGCGTTGCTGTAACCAGAAATGGTGGTTCGATGGCAGATCCAGGTTCGGTTTCTTATCTCTTCAATCGCAAGGGTGTCATCATCGTCAACAAAGCAATTGGTGCCACTGAGGATTCCATCCTTGAGGCCGCACTTGATGCCGGAGTAGAAGAAGTAAATGATCTTGGAGAGTCGTTTGAGGTTGTATGTGAAGCTAGCGATCTCGTCGCGGCTCGTACCGCCCTTCAAGCTGCAGGAATTGATTATGAATCTGCTGACTCATCATTCTTGCCATCCATGTCTATTCCTCTGGATACCGAAGGCGCGACCAAGGTATTTGAACTCATCGACGCCATCGAAGAACTGGATGACGTACAGAACGTCTATTCGAATTTTGATGTCTCTGATGAAGTTATGGCGAGCCTTTCCTAACTCCGACCCGATAAGAACCTAGGCTTAGAAGTTATGAGCCACTCCCAACGCCTTGTATTAGGCATTGACCCAGGCCTGACCCGTTGCGGTGTCGGCTTGGTTAAAGGCGGGATAGGACAACCACTTTCTCTTGTCGATGTCGGAGTTATTCTGACTTCTGCGGATCTGCCATTGGAACAGAGACTGCTTCTCTTGGAATCTGAGCTTGAAAGTTGGATGCAAAGTCATTCACCCGATGTTGTTGCAGTTGAACGAGTCTTCGCGCAACACAATGTCCGAACAGTTATGGGAACAGGACAAGCAGCAGGTATCGCTTTACTGGTGGCAGCGCGTCGAGGCATACCGGTGATGATGCATACGCCGTCGGAGGTTAAGGCTGCAGTGACCGGTTCAGGTCGCGCCAACAAGGCGCAGGTTGCTGAAATGGTGAAACGTTTATTGAATCTCGAAGTAATTCCAAAGCCGGTAGATAGCACCGATGCCCTGGCTCTTGCGATTTGCCATATCTGGAGAGGTGGCGGAAATAGTAAAATTGAGGGCGCACTTGCCGCCGAGAAGAAACGATTAGCGAAGTTGGTAAAGAGATGATTTCACTGGTGTCAGGAGTTGTGCGTTCTCTCTCTGCTGATCGCGTGGTTGTTGAAATAGGGGGAGTTGGATTAGCCCTTTCGATAACTTCATCTACTAGCTCATCACTCAATATTGGATCATCGGCACAATTCTTTACCTCTCTTATCGTTCGCGAAGATTCACTTACTCTCTTTGGATTCCTGGATGAAGAGACCCGGCAAACATTTGAATTGGTGCAGACGGTTTCAGGAATTGGACCCAAGGTAGCTCTAGCGATGATGGGGCATATGACACCACATTCCCTTGCCATGGCCATAGCGCAAGAAGATGTCAAAGCCATAGAGAAAGTCCCGGGCATCGGCCATAAGGGAGCACAACGAGTTATCCTCGAACTTAAGGGAAAGATTACTGATTTCTCATCCGGTGCACGTGTTATTGAACATCCACCAATATGGCATGAGCAGTTAACATCCGCTCTTACCTCACTCGGATTCACTGCAAAAGAATCCGATCAAGCCGTCTCAACTATCGTCGCAGAGTATTCAGAGAGCGGAGTAGATGCATCTACTCGTGAACTCTCTGAGCTCCTTAAGAAAGCCCTACAGACTGGACGCCGGAACTGATGAGCACCGAAAAAGATACGAGCGGTTCACCATCAGAACGTTTAGTTGACGGGTCGAATTTAACTGAAGATGCAGCCGCCGAACATGCGCTTAGACCAAAAACGCTCAAAGATTTCATCGGTCAACATCGGGTAAGAGAACAAATTGATGTTTTACTCACCGCAGCCCGCAAGAGAGATTCAGCTGCAGATCACATTCTTTTATCTGGTCCTCCAGGTCTAGGTAAGACAACCCTTGCAATGATTCTCGCTTCAGAGATGAATGCACCCATTCGAATTACCAGTGGACCTGCAATCACTCACGCGGGAGATCTTGCAGCGATTCTCTCTTCTTTAGTTGATGGAGAAATTCTCTTCCTTGATGAAATTCACCGATTACCGCGTCCAGCAGAAGAGCTTCTCTACCTTGCGATGGAGGATTTCCGAGTCGATGTAGTCGTTGGTAAAGGCCCTGGCGCAACAGCGATTCCGTTAGCTCTTCCACGTTTTACCCTTGTTGGTGCAACAACGCGTGCGGGTTTGCTTCCTTCTCCGCTCCGAGATCGATTCGGATTTACCGCCCATCTTGATTTCTATGAAGAGTCAGAGCTTGCAGAAGTTATCTCTCGAAGTGCAGTGCTATTGGGACTGTCAATCGAAACCCCAGCGGTCTCGGAGATTGCTAGTAGATCTCGAGGAACGCCACGTATCGCAAACCGATTGCTTCGACGTGTTCGTGATTATGCGCAAGTACATGGCTCTGATGCCTTGTCTCACAAGGACGCACAAGCAGCACTTGATATGTATGAAGTTGATGCCAAAGGCCTAGACCGACTCGATAGATCGGTTCTTCTGGCACTCATTGAAAGATTCGGAGGTGGGCCGGTGGGTCTATCTACCTTGGCTATAGCAGTTGGTGAAGAGACTGAGACCGTTGAATCCGTGGCAGAGCCCTTCCTGGTAAGAAATGGTTTTATCGCAAGAACCCCTCGAGGCCGAGTGGCCACCGCGATGGGCTGGGAGCATGTGGGACGAACACCACCTGGCTCAATCTCCACCCTTTTCGACACATAAGAGCGCCTCACCGTATGCTCTGCTCTTATGTCCACACCTAATAAACCAGTGAAGACCACAGCCCGACCAGCTCGCGCACTTGCCATCTTGGCAGTGCTAATTGTCGGACTCATGGCAACAGCCCTTCTGCAGGGAGCATCCTCAGTACGTCTAGGCCTCGACCTTCGGGGCGGAACGAGCGTTACCTTGCAACCTCGCGGATCAAGTGAATCTGCAAAGGTCACTTCTGAGGCGATTGACCAAGCTGTAACAATTATTCGTCAACGCGTTAATTCATTAGGTGTTGCAGAAAGCGAAGTAACTGCGCAGGGAAGTGGCGCTAACCGTCAGATTGTTATCTCCGTTCCTGGTGACTCAGGTCGACGCGTAGTAGATCTTGTAGGTCAGACAGCTGAACTTCGATTCCGTCAGGTCTTGGCAGAATCATCAGCGGCTCTTGGAGCTGGAACATCAACGGAGGCGACTCCGGTTCCAGGTATATCACCTGAGCTCAATGCAAAGTATGCAACGCTAGATTGCACCAATCCCGCAAATCTTCAAGGGACTGGAACAGATGCACCAACAGATGTAATTGTTGCTTGCGATCGTTCAGGATCTAGTAAATATATTTTGGCTCCAGCTGAAGTTCTCGGACGTCAAGTTTCAAAGGCTGAAGCTGGCCTAGACCAACAGGGAACTGGTGGTTGGTTTGTAAACATTACATTTAATGGTGAAGGAACTAAGGCATTCGGTGCGCTAACAACTCGTGTAACGACTCTTACCTCACCACTGAATCAGGTGGCCATTGTTCTCGATGGTTTAGTTGTTTCAGCACCGGTTATCAATGAAGCAATCCCATCAGGTAATGCTCAAATCACTGGTTCTTTCACTCAGGCGGAGGCTCAGGATCTCTCAAATGTTTTGAAGTATGGTGCGCTACCACTTGCCTTTGATCGTGGTGAAATTCAGCAAGTGTCACCAACTCTCGGCTCTGATCAGTTAGATGCAGGACTACTTGCAGGTGCTCTTGGTTTAGGTCTTGTCATCATCTTCTCTCTTCTCTATTACAGAGCCCTTGGATTGATTACAGTTGGTTCACTTCTTGTCGCGTCAGCGCTCGTGTACCTGCTCTTCCTAGTTCTGGGTGAGGCGATCGGCTTCACTCTGACCTTGGCTGGAATTGCCGGCGCTATTGTCTCTATCGGTATTACAGCCGACTCCTTTATTGTCTACTTCGAGCGAGTTCGTGATGAAGCGCGAGAAGGAAGATCGATTCGTTCTGCTGTGGAATCTGGATGGAAGCGAGCTCGACACACAATTATCGTTGCGGACATGATTTCTATCCTTGCAGCAGTCCTCTTGTACTTCTTTGCAGTAGGAAATGTTCGAGGATTTGCATTTGCTCTAGGCCTGACGACGATAGTCGATCTCATCGTCGTCTTCCTATTCACCAAGCCAATTTTGACGGTTGTTGCAAAGATGAATTTCTTCTCATCTGGGCATCGTTTCTCAGGTTTCTCCGCAAAGAGTATCGGCATGAGCTCACCGGCTTCGACAAAGATGGAGGCATAAGAAGATGGCTAAACTTTCAGGACTCGGTGGTCGTCTCTACACAGGCGAGACCTCATTTAATATTGTTGAGAATCGCAAGCGTTGGTATTCAATCTCAGCGCTCTTCCTGCTGATTTCTCTGGGAGCTCTCGTTACTCAGGGCCTACATCTAGGAATTGAGTTCAAGGGTGGATCCTCGTACACACTCAATAAGACAAATGTTTCGGTTCCAGAAGCTCGTGCAGCGCTTGAGGGCCTGGATATTCCTGGCGAAGTAATCGTTCAAAAGATCGGTGACTCTAAAGTTCGCTATCAGACAGGAACTCTTTCCTCAGCGCAATCTGATGCGATAGAGAGTGCGCTCACCACAACCTTTGGCGTTGAGCTTGAGTCGATTGATACTCAAATTATTGGACCTTCATGGGGTAAGGAGATTACGCAAAAGGCGCTCTATGGCCTCGTTGCATTCTTGCTCGCCGTGATGCTCTTCCTTGCTATGGCCTTTGAACCCAAGATGGCTATTGCAGCAATCGTTGCCGTGGTTCACGATGTTCTTATTACAGTAGGCGTTTATGCAATCGTTGGCTTCGATGTAACCCCTGCGACTGTTATCGGCTTCTTAACGATCCTCGGTTACTCTCTCTATGACACCGTTGTTGTGTTCGATAAAGTTCGAGAAAATACAAAGTCGGTAGGTGCCAATAGCAAGATGACTTATTCTCAGGCTGCAAACCTGGCTGTAAATCAGACGATTGTGCGTTCTGCGAATACATCGATCATTGCGCTACTTCCTGTGGGATCGATCCTCTTTGTGGGTGCTGGTCTACTAGGCGCTGGAACGCTTAAAGATCTCTCCTTAGCGCTCTTTATCGGTCTAGCTGTCGGTACTTATTCATCGATCTATATCGCACCAACTTTCTTGGCATCACTTCGTGAGAAAGAGCCAGCTATGAAGGCTCTTGCTAAACGAGTTGCAGCTCGTAGCGGGTCACCTGTTGCACATGAAGCGGTAGCGCAAAAAGGGACTGGTCCTCGCAATCAACCCAAGCGCAAAGGGCGCAAGTAAGAATTAGCTGATTTAACTTTTGGTGACGTGATGAGCTCTCTAATTGCACCACTTCTTGGTGCTCTGAAAGAGCATCATCCTGGCGCCAATGTGAGCGAAGTTGAACGAGCCTTTGAAATAGCAAGGGTTGCTCATACAGGCCAACTTCGTAAATCTGGCGAGGATTACATCACCCATCCAGTGGCGGTATCTCAGATACTTGCCGAGTTGGGCCTGAATGACACAACAGTCATCGCTTCTTTGTTACATGACACCGTCGAAGATACTCCCTACTCGTTAGATCAACTGCGCACCGATTTTGGTGATGAAATAGCGAATTTGGTTGATGGGGTTACCAAGTTAGACAAGTTAACGTATGGGCCTACGGCTGAGGCCGAGACTGTTCGCAAGATGGTCATTGCAATGTCACGCGATATCCGTGTTCTCGTAATTAAGTTAGCCGATCGTTTACACAATGCTAGAACATGGGGTTTTGTCTCTGGTGAAAGTGCGACTCGCAAAGCACGTGAAACGCTCGATATTTATGCACCCCTTGCTCACCGCCTTGGTATGAATGCCATCAAATGGGAGCTGGAAGATCTCTCATTCTCGGTTTTAGAACCTAAGAAGTTCGAAGAAATCTCACGACTTGTGGCAGAGCGTTCACCTTCGCGTGACGCCCTGACGGCCGAGGTAATTCAGGCGGTCGAATCAGATCTCGAGAAGGACTCGATTCGCGCGACTGTTACTGGACGCAAGAAGCATTTCTTTAGCGTTTATCAGAAGATGGTTGTTCGTGGTCGAGACTTCAACGATATTTATGATCTTGTCGGCATACGCGTTCTCGTCAACGATGTAAAAGATTGCTACGCAGTTCTAGGTTCGATTCACGCTCGATGGAGCCCCGTGCCAGGTCGCTTTAAGGATTACATTGCGATGCCAAAATTCAATCTTTATCAATCGCTGCATACCACTGTAATCGGACCAAATGGCAAGGCGATTGAGATACAAATTCGTACCTATGAGATGCATTCTCGAGCAGAGTTCGGTATTGCTGCACATTGGAAGTACAAGCAAGGAGTTGAATCAGAGGCAACTTCCCCTGAAATGCTCTGGCTTCGTCAATTGCATGAGTGGCAGAAGGAGACGGAAGACCCATCAGAGTTCCTTGAAGCACTTCGATTTGATTTAGGAAGCCCTGAAGTCTTTGTCTTCACACCCAAAGGCAGCGTCGTCGCACTCCCTGGAGGGTCTACACCTGTTGATTTTGCCTTCTCAGTTCACACAGACGTGGGGCTGCGATGTGCTGGTGCAAAGGTGAACGGTCGTCTTGTGCCTTTGGAATCGAAGCTCAATAATGGTGATGTTATTGAGATCGTGACAAATAAGGGGGAGAACGCCGGCCCTTCTCGCGATTGGCTCAACTTTGTGAAGAGCCCTCGTGCGAGATCAAAGATCAAAGCGTGGTTCTCTAAAGAACGCCGCGAGGAAGCAATTGACGCCGGTCGCGAATCGATAGCTCGTCAGATGAGAAAGGCAGGTCTTCCCCTACAGAAGATTTTCGCCGGCCATTCCTTGCTTGAGCTAGCTCACGAAATGCATTACTCAGATATCGAAGCGCTCTATAGCGCCGTGGGGGATGGGCATGTCTCTGCAGCATCGATTATCGATAAGTTGCAAGTTTCAATGGGAATTGAAGATTCTCATCCTGAACCAACGATGGATGTTATTCCTACAGGAGTTCAAGCCACCCGACGTACATCAAGTGCTGTCGAAGTTGAGGGCGTCGATGATGTTCTCGTAAAGCTTGCACGTTGCTGTACACCCGTTCCGGGCGATGCAATCATGGGATTCATTACCAAAGGATCTGGTGTCTCTGTTCACCGTGAAGATTGCATCAATGCCAATGATTTGAGAAGCACTCAGAGCGAGAGAGTAGTGAAAGTATCCTGGCTTGCAGGAGCGGCAAGTATCTTCCTCGTCAATATTCAAGTAGAGGCGTTAGATCGTGCACGGTTGCTAGCTGACGTAACGAGAACGCTATCTGAACAACATGTAAATATTCTTAGCGCAGCCGTTAGTACATCGAAGGATCGAGTGGCGATATCTCGATTCACATTTGAAATGGCGAATGCAACGCATCTTGATGCAGTACTAGCTGCAGTGCGCAATATCGAAGGCGTCTATGACGTCTATCGAACGTAAACTTAATTGAATTCAGCGAGGTGCTTCTGCGCCTCTGCGAGCCAGACTTTGCGGGCCTCTGCTGATTCGAGAGCTTCCTTTGCCTTCTTCTCATTTCCAGCCAACTGTGCTTTCGCGGCAGCCTTAAGGTAATTCTCAATGGAATCGCTGAGTTGCTGAACAACTTCAGCAGCGCGCGCCTTTGCAGCAGGATCTGTCTTACGCCAGATATCCGCCTCAGCTTCCTTAATTGCGTTCTCAATCTTTTCGACACGTGCTTCGAGCGCTGCTCGCTTATCGCGATGGGTAATACCGATCTTCTCCCATGAACGCATCAATTCTCGAAGCGAGCTCTTTGCAGCTTTCACATCGGTGAATGGAACGAGAGCTT
The DNA here is from genome assembly GCA_965268015.1 of Candidatus Nanopelagicaceae bacterium. Classification (GTDB taxonomy): domain Bacteria; phylum Actinomycetota; class Actinomycetes; order Nanopelagicales; family Nanopelagicaceae; genus Planktophila. Next base: position 684,533 of record OZ254154.1, on the reverse strand, counting down.
CTATCTGAACAATGAGTTCTTCACGCTTGGCAAGATTTGCGACCATAGATACTTCACGCTTCTCTAGGTCGGCGCTCTTTGCCGCGAAGAATTGATCTTGGGCTGCCTTAAAACGATTCCACAACTTTGTGTCGTCGGTCTTCTTTCCGCGGCCAGCTGCCTTCCATGCATCCATGAGCGCCTTAAATCTGCGAGCGGTTGCAACCCAATCTGTTGATGTTGCAAGCTTTTCGGCCTCAAGAACAATCGCAGTCTTTGCTTCAGAGACAACCGATGAGACTGCTTCAAGAGATGCGAAGTGGGTACGGCGGCGCTTATCAAATTTATTGCGTGACGCTGAGAAACGCTTCCAGAAGTCGGCGTCAGCTTTCTTATCTAGGCGAGGTGCAGCTTTCCACTCGTCGAGAAGTACTTTGAGGCGATCACCTGTAGCTTTCCAGCTCTCTGAGAGCGCTAGAGACTCTGCTTCGGCAACGATCTTCTCCTTCTCAATAGCAATCTGTTCGCGACGAGCAGCCTTAGCAGCGGCGTCTACAGCTTTCTTCGCTTCATACGCTTCGCGATGACCTTCGATAAGCGGTTCAATCTGTTCTACAGATTGTGCAAGCGCGGCGAGATCTCCAACGCCGTTAAGTTCGCGGACCTGTTGGCGAAGCTTCTTAACAGTTTCAAGTGCATCTTGAGGGACCATTGCACCGCTTGTGATACGAGATGCTGTGAGTGCGACCTCTGACGCTAGTGCTTCAAATTTACGTACAAAGTAGGCGAGAGCTTCCTCAGGGGTCTTTCCTGGGTATGAACCAACTGCCTTTTCGCCTTCTGGAGTTCTGACATAGACAGTTCCGTCATCTGCAACACGACCAAATCGTGCTGGATCACCAATGAGAGCGCTTGCTGCGCTGTGTGGTGTGTTCTGGGTCTGCGCCAATTCGGCGGCAAGTGATGAAGGGTTAATTGGCTGAGTCATTTCTCTATCTCCTTTTGCGCGTTGGCGGTCTCCATTTTCACAAAGGCCACCTTCGTTGATTACAGCGAATGGTTGAGAGAGAAAGGTACCCTGTCCCTCATAGGGGCGTAAATCCACGCTAGGAAACGGGGCAATCTCGATGCTTGTACGCTCATTTCCGGCTCCAATGTTTGCAACCAATTGCTGGGTTATCGCCCCATCGCAAGGATCCGAGTGCATCATCGTTGATCCCGGTATGCCTGATATTTCGAAGGAGATTGAACTCATCATCTCCGAGAACAACCTCAAGCCAGTAGCTGCTCTGCTGACGCACGGCCACCTTGACCATACCTTTTCAATAAAGCCACTTGCTGATGGTTACGACATACCTGCATATATTCACTCTGAAGATCGTCAATTCATTGCCGACCCTGCTGGGATACATGGAGAAGAATTCATTAGCCAACTCGCTGGCATGACCTTCGAAGAACCTTCAAGGGTTGAAGAGTTAAAGAACAACCAAGTACTCGAACTCCTTGGAATGAAGATCACCGCAATTCACGCCCCTGGACATACCCGTGGTTCTTTAATGTTTACCGTCAACGATGAACTTCTCATCAGTGGTGACGTTCTTTTTGCGGGTTCTATCGGGCGAACCGATCTTCCAACGGGCAGCGCATCCGAGATGCGAAATACTCTGGTAATGAAAGTGCTGACTCTCAGCGATGATCTTCGAGTGCTTACCGGTCATGGACCTGAAACCACCATTAAATTCGAGCGAAAAAACAACCCTTATCTGAAAGAATCTGCGCTATGAAGCCAGAAAAGATTCAAGCTCCCAAGGGTGTTCGCGAGTATCTGCCTCCTGAGTCTCGTGGCTTTGAGTGGGTCCGTGAACAACTCATCGCTCCGGCTAAGTTATCGGGGTATGAGTTGATGGAGCTACCTGTATTTGAAGATACCAATCTCTTCAGTCGGGGAGTCGGCGAATCCACCGATGTTGTGTCAAAAGAGATGTATACATTTGAAGATCGTGGTGGACGTTCCATCACCTTGCGCCCTGAGGGAACTGCAGGAGTAATGCGCGCTGTCATCGAATCCAATCTCGATCGAGGATCTCTTCCTGTAAAAGTTTGGTACTCGGGTCAATTCTTTCGCGCTGAACGCCCTCAGGCGGGCAGATATCGTCAGTTCTACCAAGTAGGAATTGAAGCTATCGGTCTTGATGATCCCGCTCTCGATGCTGAAGTGATCGCCATCGCCGATCGCGGATTTAAGAACCTTGGGTTAACCGGCTATCGACTTGATATCACTTCACTTGGGGACGCTCAATCCCGCGCCGCACATCGCGTAGAACTCGTAAAGTATTTTGCGACCCTCGACCTAGATGAAGCAACTCAGGAGAGAGCGCGCATCAATCCATTACGTCTCTTTGACGATAAGCGGCCTGAGATGGTTGAGGCAATGTCCAAAGCTCCAAGACTTCTCGATTTTCTCACCCCAGAAGCCGCGGAGAACTTCGCTCAAGTACAGCGATATCTAACAGAGATGAAGATTGACTTCGTAGTTAATGATCGAATGGTTCGAGGCTTGGATTACTACACCGGTACAACATTTGAATTTATTCATCCTGGCCTCGGCGCTCAGAGTGGAATCGGTGGCGGTGGTCGCTATGACGGATTAATGGAGACCCTCGGAGGGCAGTCTCTTTCTGGCATCGGCTTTGGACTGGGTGTTGATCGTGCACTGCTTGCTGCAATTGCTGAAGGAACTCTTCCGACAGATGAATTTCTCTCTGATCTTTACATCATCCCATTGGGTCAAGAGGCTAAATCAGCAGCGCTCGTTCTGGCCCAAGAATTGAGGGCCAATTCGATATCGGCTGAAATCGCTTTTGGAGATCGCGCGCTGAAATCTGCAATGAAATCGGCAGATAAATCCGGAGCACGGTTCGTACTTGTGCTCGGTGAGGCTGAGCTAACTTCGGGCAACGCTGAAATCAAGAGGATGAGTGATGGCCTCATAACACCAGTTAAGATTGCCTCCATCGCGCGAGAACTCGCGACAGTACTCGCACTCTAGAAAGTAGAACTCTCACAATGCTTAGAACTCATGACGCCGGTTCAATCCGCGCAAGCCATGTAGGTCAAACGGTCACGTTAGCCGGCTGGGTTGCACGTCGACGTGATCATGGGGGAGTCGCATTTATCGACCTTCGTGATGCAACAGGTTCTGTTCAAGTTGTCATTCGTGATGAGAAGCTTGCCGGGCAACTTCGCGCAGAGTGGTGCCTTGCAATCACCGGTGAAGTGAGTGCGCGTCCTGCAGGAAATGAGAATTCAGCTATCCCTACCGGTGCAATTGAGATCATGGGCGATGAGATTGTCGTACTTTCTGAATCGGCGCCCCTTCCATTTCCTGTCGACTCAGGCAATGAATCAGAGATCAACGAAGAGGTTCGTCTCCGCTATCGCTATTTGGATCTGCGTAGAGAGGGCCCAGCTGCAAATCTCAGATTGCGTTCTCGCGTTACATCCTCCATTCGACGTGTCATGGAAGATCTCGATTTCCTAGAGATTGAAACTCCGTATCTGACACGTTCGACACCTGAAGGTGCGCGTGACTTCCTAGTCCCAGTACGCCTGCAGCCTGGAAGCTGGTACGCACTTCCACAATCCCCACAACTCTTCAAGCAATTGTTAATGGTTGCTGGAATGGAGCGGTACTACCAGATTGCTCGCTGCTTCCGCGATGAGGATTTTAGAGCCGATCGCCAGCCGGAATTCACACAACTAGATATTGAAATGTCATTTATTGATCAAGCGGACATTCTCGCAGTGGCAGAGAAAATTCTTGTTAAGGTTTGGAAGGAATCAATTGGGTATGACATCCCTACTCCGATTCCACATATGACTTATGCCGATGCAATGGATAAATATGGTTCGGATAAGCCAGATTTACGTTTCGGCTATCCATTAACTGAGGTAACGCAATTCTTTAGTCAAACACCATTTAGAGTTTTTCAGGCACCATATGTTGGCGCAGTAGTAATGCCGGGGGGAGCATCATCTCCTCGTCGTGAACTGGATGCATGGCAAGATTGGGCTAAAGCTCGTGGAGCTAAGGGAATCGCATACATCCTTATCAACGAAGATGGCACTTTAGGTGGTCCGGTCTCAAAAAATATTTCAGAGAGTGAATCTTCAGGAATTGCAGCTCAAGTGGGTGCAAAGCCAGGAGATGCAATCTTCTTCGCAGCTGGGGACCGAAGCTCTTCACAGCAACTATTGGGCGCAGCCCGTCTTGAAATTGGAAAGCGATGCGATCTCATCGATGCAACGAAATGGGAGTTCGTATGGGTCGTAGATGCTCCTATGTTCGAACCAACTGATAACGGTGGTTGGACCGCTGTGCACCATCCATTTACTGGGCCAAAGCCTGAATACGCGACAACCTTTAACTCAGATCCAGAGAATGCTTTGGCCTATGCATATGACATTGTTCTCAACGGAACTGAGCTTGGTGGGGGATCAATTCGTATCCATGACCGTGAGATGCAGAAGAAAGTCTTTTCAGTTATCGGACTCTCTGATGAAGAAGCGCAGAGCAAATTTGGATTCCTACTTGAAGCCTTTAACTACGGCCCACCGCCACATGGTGGAATCGCCCTTGGCCTAGATCGAGTCTGCGCACTCCTTACAGGTTCTGATTCGATTCGTGAGGTGATTGCATTTCCTAAGACTGCAAGTGGAGGAGACCCATTAACTGGAGCTCCGACACCAATTACCCCAGCGCAGCGTAAAGAGGCGGCTATCGATTGGACACCTCCGAAGGAGTAGTTCGGGTAGGCTAACAACATGGGTCCAGGTGGAATCGCAACAATCATCGCAGCAGCATCGCTCTTTGTGATTGCTCTCTCAATCGCTTACGCCGTATTTCGTGTGAGCAAGCTCATCGATGAGGCTAAGGCGTCTTTAGCTGTCTTTACTGAGGAAACTACCCCACTCATTTCAGAGTCGACTCGCACCCTCGAGCTCATCAATAGCCCTCTTGAAAGTATCGCTCGAATTACCAAGAATGTTGAAGAGGTGACTACAAAGGTTACCGATGCAACAACTGGCTTTATGGAGAAGAACGGTCCTGCAGTCCGTGTAGCTGGTGCTCTGTTGAGCGCTGCACAAATCAGCAAAGGTCGTAAGACAAAGAAGAAGGCTGAGTGATATTTAGTCGTGGAATCCGCCGAGATCCGTTCGCGCTGGCTGCGCTTCTTTGAATCTGAGAATCGTCTAGGGCTGACTCATACAGTTGTTCCTTCAGCGTCACTGATTGCAGATGATCCCAATCTCCTCCTCGTCAATGCTGGAATGGTTCCCTTCAAACCATATTTTCTCGGTGAAGTAACTCCTCCCTTTAAGCGGGCAACCTCGGTTCAAAAATGTGTTCGCACCTTGGATATCGATGAGGTGGGAAAGACCACTCGCCACGCATCCTTCTTTCAGATGTGCGGAAATTTCTCTTTTGGTGATTACTTTAAAGAGGAAGCAATAGCGCTAGCGTGGGAGTTACTTACGCGCCCGATCAATGATGGTGGTTATGGTTTTCCGGAAGAGAAGCTCTGGGTAACTGTCTATCTAGATGATGATGAAGCCGAGAATATTTGGCATAAGAAGATTGGTATTCCAAAGGAGCGTATTCAGCGTCGCGACATGGCTGATAACTTCTGGTCGATGGGCGTGCCTGGCCCATGCGGCCCATGTTCTGAAATTTACTACGACCGAGGTCCAGCGTATGGAAAAGAGGGTGGACCGATTGCTGACGAGAATCGCTATCTTGAAGTCTGGAATCTCGTCTTTATGCAGAATGAACGTGGCGCCGGTGGCGGTAAGGATGGTTACCCAATTCTTGGAGAACTACCTGCAAAGAGCATTGATACAGGCCTTGGTCTTGAACGCACAGCAGCGTTATTGCAGGGCGTAGAGAATATTTATGAGATCGATACAACGATGCAGATTCTCTCTAAGGCTGCATCACTTGCAGGCGTCACCTATGGTAAGTCAGAACGAGATGACGTATCACTTCGCGTAGTTGCAGACCATGCCCGCACATCAGCAATGCTTATCGGAGATGGTGTCACACCGGGAAATGAAGGACGTGGATACGTACTTCGCAGAATGATGCGAAGAACTATTCGTAATATGCGCCTTCTTGGGGTCAATGACTCCATCATGTCGGAGCTAACAACCTCAGCAATTGCAGCAATGGGCCCACAGTATCCAGAGCTGATCGCAGATCAGAAGAGAATCGTGGCGGTCTCTCTTGCAGAAGAAGATTCATTCCTTCAAACGCTCAAAAGTGGTACCCAGATATTTGATATGGCATCATCGGCCCTCAAAGCGAAATCGATCTCAGTTCTACCTGGCGACGAAGTGTTTAAACTCCACGATACATATGGATTCCCATTTGATTTAACCCTTGAAATGGCGCGCGAAGAGGGTCTAGAAGTTGATGAAGATGGATTCCGTCGCCTGATGAAAGAGCAACGTGATCGCGCTAAAGCCGATGCGAAGGCGAAGAAGAGCGGTCATACCGATCTCTCTGAATATAAGAAGATTGCAGATGCAAAAGGTATTTCAACATTCGTTGGATACAAGGAGATGTCTTCAGAGTCTGTCATCAATGGACTCTTAGTTGATGGTATTTCGGTCGCTAACGCATCTGAAGGTGATGAGATCGAAGTTGTACTTGATCGCACACCGTTCTATGCCGAAGGTGGTGGTCAACTCGCTGATGGAGGACGCATCACTCTCTCCAACGGCGCAATTCTTCTCATTGACGATGTCCAATCACCGGTAAAGGGACTATCTGTTCATCGCGGACGAGTGTTAAGTGGTGAAGTTACCGTTGGAGAACAAGCACAGGCATCAATCGATATTGAGCGACGTCACGCGATTTCTCGCGCACATACCGCTACCCACATGGTCCATAAAGCTTTTAGAGAGATTCTCGGTGAAACCGCAACTCAGGCAGGGTCTGAAAACTCACCGGGTAGATTCCGTTTTGATTTTCCATCAACCGGTGCAGTTCCTGATTCGGTTCTCAACGATGTAGAAGCGCGCGTCAATGCGCTCTTGCTCGATAACTTGGCCGTCACCGCCGAAGTAATGAGCCAAGAAGAAGCGAAGAAGATCGGCGCCATGGCTCTTTTTGGAGAGAAGTACGGTGATGAAGTCCGTGTCGTTAGCGTAGGAGATTGGGCTCGTGAACTCTGCGGTGGTACCCACGTGGAACGTTCAGGCCAGTTGGGCGTTGTTAAATTACTGAGTGAGTCATCTGTTGGAGCCGGCGTCAGACGAGTCGAGGCCCTTGTTGGTGTTGACGCCTACAAGTTCCTTGCGCGTGAACATATTTTGCTCAACTCTTTAACCTCGCTCATCAAGGGCGCGCGCACAGAAGAGCTTCCTGAAAAAATCTCAGAGCTTTTAACTAAGGTGAAAGATATTGAGAAAGAGCTTGCGGTAGTTAGATCTGCTCAAGCGCTTGGCGAAGTAGATAATCTCGCTGCGAAATTTAACGTCCTTGCCGGTGTGCACACCGTCCTCTCTGTTATGCCTGTTGGTGTCTCAGCGGAGGATCTTCGCAAGATTGCAACTGCTTTGTTAGCTAAGAACGATACATCTGCAGTCGCCCTCATAAGTGCAAGCGAAGGAAAACCTGTTCTCGTAATCGGTGTAAGTAAATCTGCACAATCACTCGGGTTGAAAGCGGGAGCTCTTGTGAAGATTGGTTCCACGGTCCTTGGCGGTGGCGGTGGCGGAAAAGATGACTTCGCACAAGGTGGCGGTGTTGATTTCAGTAAAGCCGAGGAAGCGCTCTCCGCCATTTCAGCGTCTATCGCTGGTCGTTAACTGCGATGAGAGGTCGACGCCTAGCCTTTGATTATGGTGATGTGCGCATCGGAGTAGCGATAAGTGATCCTGATTCAATCATCTGCTCGCCTCTACCTTTCCTGCTTCGCAAGAATCCATCCCTTCTTGATGAGATTCAGGGGCTTGTGCAGGAATATGAACCAATCACAATATTTATTGGGCTGCCCAAGCATCTTTCAGGAAACGAAGGATCGAGCGCAGAAAAGGTCCATGCATTCGCAATTTCGCTAGAGAAGTTTGCTATTCCCGTCGTACTTGTTGATGAACGTCTCTCAACTGTGAGTGCAGCGCAGAAGTTGCGAGAGGCGGGGCGTTCGGCCCGAGAGTCCAAGTCTTTAATTGATTCAATGGCAGCTGTCTCAATCCTCGAGCAAGGAATATCTCTTGCTAAAGATTAATTCTCTCTCTACCAAATTCCTACGTTCTTCTGCACTATCTCGCGTTGCATCGGGGCTGGTTATCTGTTTTCTGATTACCGCCGGAATCCATGAAGTAAGGTCTAATTCTGAGAGAGCTCCAGATTTCCCATGCCAGAGAGAAACCAATAACGTTACGGTGCCCGAGATAGCGATTGAGATCCCAACCGGAGCAACAGGATCGCAAGTGGCACAGTTACTCTTCGATAAGGGTGTTGTGGCATCGAGTGAGAGTTACTTCCGAATTGCTGTTGCAGATCCTCGTTCAGTACGGGTAGCGCCGGGAGTTCATCAGATAGAGACTCAACTCTGCGCAAAGCTCGCCTTAGAACAGTTATTGGATGCTGATCGAATAGTTGGACTGATCAACGTATCTGAAGGAATGTGGATTAGCGAGATTGTGCCTCAGATGGAGAAGGCGGGATGGTCGCGCAACGAGATTCAGCAGGCTCTCAAGAAAGTTGTTAAGCCCACGAACTTCACTTCGGTTGAGGGATTGCTCTTCCCTGCTCAATACTCCTTTGCAAAGGGAACAAGCGCTCTTGAGGCGTTACAAAGCATGGTCGACCGAGGGGTCTTAGAGATTGATAAGGCTGGTTTGAATCAATCCGGTTTAGATTTCTCACCGCAACAACTTCTCATCATGGCCTCGCTCATTCAAGCAGAGGGCAACTATGAAGATTTTTCTAAGATCTCTCAGGTAATCCGAAATCGCCTAAAGAAGGGAATGCCGCTCCAGTTCGATTCAACCGTTCACTATGTGAAGAAGAGCCGAGGAAGCGTCTTCTTGAGCACGCAATCCACACTCATTAACTCTCCGTACAACACCTATAGGAGATATGGCCTTCCTCCTGGACCTATCAATAATCCGGGGAGTGAAGCCTTAACCGCGGCTATCAATCCCACGCCGGGTGATTGGATATTCTTCATCACGGTAGCTCCTTTTGATACTAGATTTACAGCTGATATCAGCCAATTTAATGAGTGGAAAGTTCTATATAAGAAGAATCTAGCTGCAGGAGCATTTGAAGGTAAGAAGGGAGATGGAGATGATTAGGGGAGCTGTACTCGGATTTCCGATTGAGCATTCGCTTTCGCCTGTCCTACATAAAGCTGCCTACAATTTCTTAGGTATTGAAGGTGATTACGTCGCCCACGAAGTTAAATCTGGCGAACTGGCTTCTTTTCTTGATACTCATAAAGATAGCTACGATTATTTCTCTCTCACTATGCCACTCAAAGAAGAAGTCCTAACTGCGGGCTTTCCTCAAGATGCGGTGACATCAAAGATCTCATCTGCCAACACCTTGTATCGCCGCAAGGATGAATGGTTTATGACGAGTACTGATGGAACTGGCGCTATTCATGCTCTCTCGCACGCTGGAATAAAGTCGGCAAAATCTGTCTTGATTCTTGGAGCTGGAGGTACCGCTCGCGCGATAGCCGGAGCGATGGACTCAATTTCAGAATCTGTTCATGTGCTCGGTAGAAGTGATCTCCGACGTGAGGCGCTTGAACGTGCGGTGACAAAGGCAGAGTTTTCTTATATTCGTTGGAATTTAGGTGTTGATTTTTCTGCATATGACGTCGTCTTCAATACAACCCCGGCTGGTGGTGCTGATCTGCTGATAGATGCTCTTCCCGCACACATCGATGCGATGTTGTTTGATGTTATCTATAAGCCATGGCCAACTGTTCTTGCATCTCATTGGCGAGATAGAGGTGGTCGGGTAATTGGTGGCCTTGAGTTATTGCTCTACCAAGGTATTGATCAGATTGAGTTGGCTCTTGATATTTCAACCGATAGAAGCGCACTTGCAGCTCACTTGCGAGAAATCTTGCGTCAGAAGAGCCGTTAGCTTTTATCCACACCCTAAATTCAACTGCTCTAGAATTTCTATATCGTCACCTTCATGGTGGTTTCAGTTTTACTTCTCATCTCAATCATCGATCTTTATAGACAGAAGATCCCGCATTGGACTCTCGGGCTCTTGCTTATGGCAATCTTCATCGAAGGTTCCCTTACCTTCCATCTCATATCTGGAATCTTGATCTTGGGTTTATCCGTAGCTCTTATCGCCTGGGCAGATTTAGGTGTTGGGGATGCAAAACTCCTTCTACTCCTAGGTGTTACATCGATACCCCTCGATAAGTTCAATCAATTTCTATGGACCTTTTCTCTGACTTCCGGGCTGTTCTTGAGTTTTCACATTCTTCGGAAGAGGTCCTTACAGGGGCGCATCCCATTGGCGCCGGCTATTGCAGGAGCATTTCTTCTGATTTGAGACATTTAGACGACATCAGGGGCGATGGGTCTGCAAGAATAGGCTCATGCGTTGGATAACTGCAGGAGAGTCGCACGGTCAAGCCCTTTCAGCAATCATTGAGGGAATGCCAGCGCATATCAACGTTACAACCTCGGATATCGACTTTCATCTTGCGCGACGACGACTTGGTTTCGGCAGAGGAGCTCGCCAAAATTTCGAAGCGGATAAGGTCAGCATTCTCGGTGGTGTCCGTCTTGGAGTCACACAAGGTGGTCCAGTTTCTATTCAGGTCGGTAATAGTGAGTGGCCTAAATGGGAGAAAGTCATGTCGGCTGATCCTGTGCCGGAAGATGAAATATCCAATCTTGCACGAAATGCACCATTAACAAGACCACGGCCAGGCCACGCGGATTTGGTGGGCATGCAGAAGTACGACTTTGATGATGCGCGTCCAATATTAGAACGTGCAAGCGCGCGTGAAACCGCCGCTCGTGTTGCTCTGGGCGCGATTGCCAGAAATTTTCTTGAACAAAGTATCGGGGTAGTAATTCTTAGCCACGTAGTTTCAATTGGGACGGTTCGAATTCCTGAGGGAACTGCACTCCCTAGATCTACCGATATGAATCGGATTGATGACGACCCCGTTCGTTGTGCTGATCCAGCAACGAGCGCCTTGATGCTCAAAGAGATTGAGTCAGCACATTCCGATGGAGACACTCTCGGTGGAGTCTGTGAGATTTTGGCGTACAACCTTCCTCCAGGACTTGGCTCTCATGTGCACTGGGATAGGAGGTTAGATGCACGTCTAGCCTCAGCAATGATGGGCATTCAAGCAATTAAGGGCGTTGAGATTGGTGATGGTTTTGCCACCGCCACCCGACGCGGTTCTGTGGCACATGATGAAATTGAGAAGTCTGCCGATGGGCATATTCAACGTCGAACAGATCGAGCGGGTGGAACCGAGGGCGGAATGTCCAATGGTGAGATTTTGCGCGTTTCGATTGCGATGAAGCCCATTTCAACTGTTCCCAAGGCGCTCGACACAATTGATACTTCTACAGGTGAAGCTGCAAAGGCGATCAATCAGCGTTCGGATGTCTGTGCAGTTCCTGCGGCGGGTGTCGTAGCAGAGGCGATGGCGGCTCTCGTTCTTGCAGAAGCGGTGCTAGAAAAATTTGGTGGAGATTCAGTGCAAGAGGTAAAGCGCAATTACGAGTCTTATATGTCGCATCTGCGCATTAAGTAGGTGTTGCAATGACGCCACGAGTAATTCTCATCGGTCCCATGGGTTCAGGCAAGACCACTATCGGCAAGGCCATATCTGAATATTTGGGTGCTGATTTCCGAGATACCGATGACGTTATTGAGGCGGCAGCTTCAAAGACAATTGCAGATATCTTTCTCGAGGACGGTGAAGATGAGTTTCGTATCCTCGAAAAACGCGCCCTCCGAGAAGAGCTCTTGAAAGATGGAACGATTCTTGCGCTAGGTGGAGGTGCACCGATTTCTGCAGACGCTCAATCTGCGCTACGCGCAAGTGGATCATTTATCGTATATCTCGAAGCCTCTCTTTCTACAGTCGCCCCAAGAATCGGATTTAACCGTGATCGACCTCTTCTCCTGAGCAACCCGCGTGGCCAGTGGCAGACTCTTTTGGAAGCTCGTCGTCCGGTGTACGAGTCATTGGCAAAGCTCACTGTCGACACCAATGGGTTGAGTGAAGCCGAGATTGTTGCTCTTATCGTGAAGGAGATTTCATGAAGACAATCGTGGTTAACGCCGAACGCACTTATGAGGTACATATCGATGTACGTTACATAGAACATCTTGCGCAAGCGGTGAAGAATCGAGCGAGGGTCGCCATCATCTTCAGTGAAGATATGGAAGATCTTATTCCACACGACATTGCCGCTGATGCGTCGGTGCATTATTTTCCAATACCAGATGGTGAGGATGGCAAGTCGACGAAGACTCTTCTTCGCATCTGGGATTGGCTCGGCGCTGCTGGATTTACCCGTTCGGATCTCGTTGTTGGAATAGGTGGGGGAGCGGTTACTGATGTGGCTGGTTTTGCTGCCGCAACATGGCTTCGAGGCATTGATTGGATTGCTATTCCGACAACGGTTGCAGCCATGGTCGATGCTTCTGTTGGTGGAAAGACAGGAATCAATAGCGATTACGGAAAGAATTTGATTGGTTCATTCCATTCCCCATGCGAGGTTGTTATCGATTTTCAATGGCTTGACTCGCTCAGTGATCGAGATTTTTCTGCAGGGCTTGCTGAAGTAATCAAATGTGGATTTATTTCCGATGCAACAATCCTTGAAATTTTGGAAGCAACATCCCTCTCTGATCTTCGTCACAATCGTTCTTTGATTGCAGATCTTGTCGAAAGATCAGTAGCGGTGAAGGCGCAGGTTGTCTCTACAGATTTTAAGGAATCCCACGCCCGTGAAGCGCTCAACTACGGACACACATTTGGCCATGCGGTGGAGAAAGAGAGCGCTTATGCGCTCAGGCATGGTGAAGCTGTTTCTATTGGAATGGCTTTCATCGCCCAGCTAAGTCTGGAGCGTGGTCTTATCGATAGTTCATTGCGTGATCGCCATCTCAGTATTCTGGCTCAGTATGGCCTTCCCGTGGCATATTCGGGTGTTGAATGGCTAAGTCTGCTCGCTCATATGAAGTTGGATAAGAAAGCCAGGGGCACAAGTATCCGCTTTGTTGTATTGGATGGAATAGGAAAGACACAGAGAATCGAAGATGTAACAGATGAAGAATTACACCGTGCGTATGAGAAAATTAAGCCATGAAGGTCTTAGTTCTCAACGGTCCTAATCTCTCTCGTTTAGATATCAGAGACTCATCGATTTACGGTGACTTAAATTATCCAGAGCTTGTATCACTCATCGAATCTGCGGCTAAGACTCATGGTTTCGATGCCGATATTCGTCAAAGCAATGATGAGTCAGAGATTATTTCTTGGTTGCATGAAGCTGCAGATAATGCAACGCCAGTCATCATTAACCCAGCTGCATTTACCCATTATTCCTACGCAATCCGTGATGCCGCTGAATTGGTGAAGGCACCTTTGATCGAAGTGCATCTCTCCAATCCTCTTTCGCGTGAAGAGTTTCGCCATACCTCTGTAATTTCGGGAGTAGCCAATGGAACGATTGGCGGATTTGGTCCTAACTCATATGTCTTAGCCTTAATCGCACTCAAGGCCCTAGTTCAATAGCCATAGTTCAATAGCCATAGTTCAATAGTTTTGAATAACGACCTATTTGTAGGCTAAAGTTCTCTTTTGGGTCGCCAAGTGTGCGACATACGAACTGGAGCTTCTCGTGGCAACTACAAATGATCTAAAAAATGGCATGACCCTTGATATCGAAGGTCAGCTCTGGACTGTAGTTGAATTCCAACATGTAAAGCCTGGTAAGGGCCCTGCATTCGTTCGCACAAAGCTTAAGCAGGTTATGACCGGCAAGGTTGTCGATAAGACTTTCAACGCGGGAATTAAGATCGAAGTTGCAATTCTTGAAAAGCGTGAGATGAACTTTCTCTACAAGGAAGGTGATGATTTCGTCTTCATGGATAATGTTAATTTTGATCAGATGACAATCTCACAGGCAACTGTCGGCGATGCTGTCGACTATATGCTTGAAAATACTGAAGCGATTGTCGCTATCCACGAAGGAAATCCTCTCTACATCGAACTTCCAGCCTCAGTTGCACTCAAAGTTACATATACAGAGCCTGGTTTGCAGGGAGACCGCTCTTCTGGCGGAACAAAGCCGGCTACCGTCGAGACTGGAATTCAGATCCAGGTGCCACTCTTCATCAAGCAAGATGAGGTAGTCCTTGTTGATACTAGAGATGGATCGTATTTAGGTCGCGCTAACTAGTGTCAGCTCGCAGTAAAGCTCGCAAGCACGCACTCGATCTCCTCTACGAGGCCGACGTTCGTGGAGCTTCGGCAGCTGATCTACTTGCATCTCGAGATGTCATCGAAGAGGGTCCAGATGCGCGTCCTATACGTGATTTCACCAGGGAACTCATCGCTGGGGTTACGGAGAATAAGCGAAAGATAGATGAGCTGATATCAACCTATGCTCAAGGTTGGGATATGGACCGCCTACCTGCAGTGGATCGCAATATTCTGAGATTAGCAATTTACGAAGTTATTTGGTCAGATGATCTCGAAGATGGAATCGCAATCGATGAGGCTCTGACGTTGGCGAAGGAGCTATCTACCGATGACTCCGCGGGATATATTCATGGCGTACTTGGCCGCATTTCGAGTATTAAAGAGTCAATCGCACGCTAGCTCGTTCTTGTAAGAAGCAATTGTTTCTCGGACAACAGGCTCAAGCATTCTCTCTCATCGCGTTCCAAGAGAAGAGAAATATTTGGGATGTCAGAGGCCCTTAAAGAGATAACTTCTCCATTCCAGTCTTGCCTTAGACGAATGATTCTGTGAACAAAACGTGCCACTGGCGCAAGCTGCCCAACGTTCTGCTCTGACAACCTCATCAGCTTTCGAGTATCGATAATGATCTGACCCTGGCGTACTTGATCTGTTGATGACGTGGAGGTGGTTCGTACCGGATCGATCAGTTGTCCCAGAGGCATTTCATAGATAGCGGCGATAACGATCGCTCGTTTAATACTTATAGATCTATCGCCTCGCTCATAGGAACCAAGAACTACCGCCTTCACTTCGCCGTTGCTGAGTTTCTCGACATCGGAGAGCGAGAGCTTTCGAGATAGTCGAATCGCCCTAAGAGCCTTACCTACATCCTCGATAGTGGTTTCTCTACCCATTGCGGCAGAGTAGGGCGGCTGGAGCTAGGCTCGCGTTGCGTATCCACAACATCCCGTATCCACAACATCCCGTATCCACAACCTTTCCTATCCATGAGAGAGACCAAACGTGGTGGTAGGGTGTGCCAACATCCTTTAACGACCCGGCCAGAGAGCCGGGGAAGGAGATTTACATGGCTATTGCCCTGCCTTCGCAAGATATGGCTCGAGCGATTATGCGCATTTCGCATGAGATCCTCGAAAAGAATTCTGGTTCACAGAACCTGACCCTCCTGGGAATTCCAACGGGAGGTGCGCACCTAGCAAAGCGAATCGCTGCAAATATTAATTCAATCGAATCTACCGAAGTTCCATGTGGCACTTTGGATATCACGCTCCATAGAGATGATCTCCGTCTGCGTCCGCCAAGAGCTCTGATGTCAACGGTGATTCCTCCTGTCGGTATCGAGGGTCGGACTGTTGTGCTTATTGACGACGTGCTTTTCTCTGGTCGTACGATCCGAGCTGCTCTCGATGCACTCGGAGATATAGGTAGACCTGAATCAGTACAACTCGCTGTCCTTATTGATAGGGGGCATCGCCAACTTCCAATACGAGCAGACTATGTGGGAAAGAATTTACCTACATCCGCGAACCAGACTATTTCGGTCCAATTCTCTGAGGTAGATGGCGTGGACCAAGTATTGCTTGAAGGAACCGCTAACGGGAATGGTGATATCTAATGCGCCATCTTCTCTCTATCGCGGATGTGACTAAGGATCAGGCGCTACTGATTCTCAATACGGCTGAAGAGTTAGCTAAAGCGACCGAAGGACCTAATAAGAAACTTCCCACTCTTCGTGGACGTACCATCGTTAACCTCTTTGCGGAGGACTCAACGCGCACTCGCATCTCCTTTGAAACTGCGGCCAAGCGCCTCAGCGCAGATGTCATCAATTTCTCTGCAAAAGGATCGAGCGTCAGTAAGGGGGAGTCGCTGAAGGACACTGCGCAGACCCTTCAGGCAATGGGTGCCGATGCGGTAATTATTAGACACAGTGCATCAGGAGCAGCACATCGACTTGCAGATAGTAAGTGGATGTCTGGATCTGTAGTTAATGCTGGAGATGGGACCCATGAGCATCCCAGCCAGGCTTTACTCGACGCATTTACCATTAGAAAGCATCTTGCACGTGGAGCAGAAGACCTGCAAGGGCTGCACATCGCAATCGTTGGGGATGTACTTCACTCACGGGTTGCGAGATCCAATGTTCTTCTCTTGACGAAGTTAGGAGCGCAGGTAACGTTGGTAGCCCCGCCAACGCTCTTCCCGGTTGGAATTGAGCAATGGCCGGTCTCAATTTCGTATTCATTAGATGATGTAATCGCTACAGTGGATGCGGTCATCATGTTACGGATTCAGTTAGAACGAATGAGCGAAATGTTCTTCCCAAATACACGGGAGTATTCACACTATTTCAGTCTGAACAGTGATCGCCTCGCTCGAATGAAAGCTGACGCGATAGTCATGCACCCAGGACCAATGAATAGAGGCTTGGAGATAACGGCAGAGAGCGCCGATAGTGGACGTTCTGTGATTCTTGAGCAGGTTGCAAATGGAGTCAGCGTGCGAATGGCCATTCTCTATCTCTTACTCTCGGGCGCTCACAAAGGAGTTAACGCATGAAGAAGATTGTTTTAAAAGGTGGATCAATTCTGGGCGAAGAGATTGCAGATATCACAATCGAAGATGGAAGAATTTCAGTCATTGGTCAGTCACTTCCCGATGATTCAGCGGTCACTATCGACGCGCGAGATTGCGTAATTCTTCCTGGACTCGTGGATTTGCATACCCATCTACGCGAGCCCGGCAAGGAAGATTCCGAGACCGTTCTCTCTGGCTCTAAAGCTGGCGTCAAAGGTGGTTACGTTGCACTCAGCGCAATGGCAAACACCACACCTGTTGCCGATACTGCAGGTGTTGTTGAGCAGGTCTGGAGACTTGGCAGAGAGGCCGGACTTCTCGATGTCTTTCCAATCGGAGCAGTTACCCGCGGTTTAGAAGGAGTAGAGCTCTCTGATATCGGAGCTATGGCTGATTCAGCAGCGCGTGTTCGAATCTTTAGTGATGATGGAAAGTGCGTATCTGATCCATTGGTTATGCGTAGAGCCCTGGAGTACATCAAGAAATTTGATGGCGTCTTAGCCCAGCATGCCCAAGAGCCTCGACTCACTGAGAATGCTCAGATGAATGAGGGATTTGTATCGTCAGAACTTGGACTCAAAGGATGGCCAGCGATAGCTGAAGAGGCGATCATCGCTCGTGATGTGCTGCTTGCCGAACATGTAGGAGCGCGACTGCACATATGTCATCTCACCACCGCCGGTGGAGTCGAGATTATTCGTGCAGCAAAAGCAAGAGGTGTCGATGTTACGGCGGAGGTAACACCCCACCATCTCTTGCTCACCGATGATCTTGCCCGAACATATGATCCCGTCTATAAAGTTAATCCACCATTGCGCACTTCTGTCGATGTTACGGCGCTGCGACAAGGACTTGCTGATGGCACAATCGATATCGTTGCCACAGATCACGCCCCACATCCTGCTGAATCTAAAGAGTGCGAGTGGCAAGAAGCAGCCTTTGGAATGCTGGGCCTTGAAACCGCCCTCCCAATTTTGACTCTTACAATGATTCAAAGTGGCTTGCTGACATGGTCACAACTAGCCGACCGAATGAGTGTTACCCCGGCTCGAATCGGAGGCTACGCTGACCACGGGCAGAAAATTGCCGTGGGAGCGCCGGCCAACCTCACTGTGATAAATCCAACCCAGAGTTTCACGGTAGATAAGGACCTAGTCAGCTCCAGAAGTCGCAATACTCCCTTCCATGGAATGGTTCTTCCAGGAAGAATCACCACAACGATTTTCCAAGGACGTATCTCCTATAGCGCAGAAGGAGGAGTGAGCTAGATGGCGAAGGCTTACCTCGTTCTCGATGATGGACGCATCTTCGAAGGCTCTTCGTGGGCTGCAACTGGAAAGACATTCGGTGAGGCTGTATTTCAAACGGGCATGACCGGGTATCAAGAGACTCTCACGGATCCTTCATATCACAAGCAGGTTGTTGTCATGACTGCTCCGCATATCGGCAATACCGGTGTTAACGATATGGATAATGAATCATCAAAGATTTGGGTGGCTGGTTTTGTGGTTCGAAATCCTTCAACCCTGACCAGCAACTGGAGAAGCCAGAAGGATTTAGAGGCAGAGCTCATCGAGCAGTCGATAGTCGGAATTCAAGGAGTTGATACACGAGCAATTACCCGCCATCTTCGTGATCGAGGCGCAATGAAGGTTGGAATTTTCTCAGATCAAGAGTTAACACGCGAGGAAATGGTCGTAGAGGTTCGCAAACAACCGGCGATGTCTGGCTCTCATCTCAGCGCAGATGTCTCCACGGATAAGCCATATGTCGTCCCTGCAAGAGGAGAGAAGGCCTTCACGGTTGTGGCCCTTGATCTCGGTATTAAGGCGGCAACTCCAAAATCACTCGCGATCCGCGGCATTGAAACGCATGTCATGCCTCACGATACGAGTTTCGCCGAGATTCTTGCACTTAAACCAGATGGTGTTTTTCTTTCGAATGGACCTGGTGATCCAGCGACCATGACTGAGACGATCGAACTCGTTCGTGAGATTCTTGCAGAAGAGATTCCGGTCTTTGGTATCTGTTTCGGACATCAAATACTTGGTCGGGCGTTAGGTTTTGACACGTACAAATTGCAATTCGGTCATCGTGGAATTAATCAACCTGTTCTCGATAAACGCAATGGAAAAGTTGAGATAACTGCTCATAATCATGGCTTTGCTTTGAAAGCGCCTACTGATTCAGGATTTTCAACTGTATTCGGACCTGGACAGGTAACACATATCTGCCTCAATGATGGAGTTGTAGAAGGTATTGAGTTACTTGAACGAGGCGCATTTAGCGTTCAATATCACCCAGAGGCAGCAGCTGGCCCCCACGATGCAAATTACCTCTTTGATCAATTTGTCTCACTTATGAAGCAATACCCACGAGCAAAGGTGGCTCATCCGTGAGTGTTGACCCTTCAATCAAAAGCGTTCTTGTTATTGGTTCTGGACCAATAGTTATTGGCCAAGCGTGCGAGTTCGATTACTCCGGTACGCAAGCTTGTCGAGTGCTACGTCAAGAAGGCATTCGCGTCATCCTGGTTAACTCCAACCCCGCAACGATTATGACTGATCCAGAATTCGCTGATGCGACATACATCGAACCTATTACAACTGATTTCTTAGAGAAAATCATCCAGAAGGAGCGCCCAGATGCAGTGCTTGCAACTCTCGGTGGTCAGACAGCCCTCAATGCTGCGATTGGGCTCCATGAGGCTGGGATTCTAGAGAAGTACAACGTAAAACTCATCGGTGCAGATATCGCGGCGATTGAGCGTGGTGAAAATCGCGAGTTATTTAGAGCGATTGTTGAGAAGGTAGGGGGAGAGTCTGCTCGTTCCCTGATCTGTCATACGATGGATGAAGTTCTCGGTGCCGCTGCTCAATTAAAGTACCCAGTCGTAATCCGACCATCTTTTACTATGGGTGGCCTTGGATCTGGCATCGCATTTGATGAAGATACTTTGCGCCAAATTTCAGGAGCTGGATTGCGACATAGTCCAACTTCCGAGGTTCTCATCGAAGAGTCCATTATCGGTTGGAAAGAGTATGAGCTTGAAGTAATGCGCGACAAGGAAGATAACGTGGTTATCGTCTGTAGCATAGAAAATATTGATCCTATGGGAGTCCATACTGGCGATTCAATTACTGTAGCTCCTGCGCTCACATTGACCGACGTTGAGTATCAGAAGCTTAGAAACCTCTCTATTTCGATTATCCGCGAGGTAGGTGTTGATACTGGCGGATGCAATATTCAATTTGCGGTTAATCCAGATGACGGCCGCATCATCGTCATTGAGATGAATCCTCGTGTCTCTCGAAGTAGCGCCCTTGCATCAAAAGCTACTGGTTTTCCCATCGCGAAGATTGCTACTAAGTTGGCAATTGGGTACACACTTGATGAAATCAAGAATGACATCACTCAGGTTACGCCAGCTTCCTTCGAACCTACTCTTGATTACATCGTGGTGAAAGTTCCGCGCTTTGCCTTCGAAAAATTCGCCGATGCTGATCCACGTTTAACGACAACGATGAAGAGCGTTGGAGAGGCGATGGCTTTTGGTCGCTCATTCCCAGAAGCGCTCATGAAGGCGCTGCGCTCCCTTGAGCGAAGAGAGGCAATATTTACCTTCCCTCATGAATACTCGGAAGCCTTAAAGAGTTCTCTGATTAAGAAATCTCGAATTCCGACGGAGTATCGTCTTCAACAGGTGCAGTTAGCGATGTGGACCGGGGCGACTATTGAAGAGATGTACGAGGCAACCAAGATTGATCGTTGGTTCCTGCACCAGATTGAGACTATTAATCGCACAGCTCGTCACATTTCCGAGCCAGGTGAGCTTACGGAAGATCTCCTTAAAACTGCTAAGTCGATGGGATTCTCAGACTCTCAGATTGCGTCTCTTCGTACGATCTCCGAGGATGATGTGCGTAAGGCACGACACCATCTCTCGATTCGTCCCGTCTACAAAACGGTAGATACGTGTGCTGCTGAGTTTGAAGCATTTACTCCATATCACTATTCAAGCTACGAAGAAGAGACTGAAGTTCGCAGCCGCACCAAGCCTGCTGTCATTATTCTAGGAAGCGGTCCAAATCGAATTGGACAGGGCATTGAGTTCGACTACTCCTGTGTTCACGCATCATTCACTCTCCGTGAGTCTGGTTATGAAACGGTAATGATTAATTGCAATCCCGAAACAGTCTCTACCGATTACGACACGAGCGACCGACTCTACTTTGAACCTCTTACTCTTGAAGATGTTCTCGAAGTTATTCATGCAGAGTCGCAAGCAGGCCCTGTCTTGGGTGTGATCACACAACTCGGAGGACAAACTCCACTCGGGCTCGCAGCTGGACTTAAGGCAGCTGGAGTGACAATCCTAGGAACCAGCCCCGAAGCAATTAATTTGGCGGAAGAGCGTGGAGCCTTTGGAGATGTTCTCAAAGCTCAAAATCTCTTGGCGCCACAATTTGGAATGGCTGCATCTCAAATGCAGGCGCTAGAGATTGCACACTCAATCGGATATCCAGTGCTAATCCGCCCAAGCTTTGTTCTTGGTGGAAGAGGCATGGAAATTGTCTATGATGATGAATCACTCTCGAGCTTTATTTCAAGAGCAACCGATGTCACACCTGATCATCCGGTTCTCGTCGACCGTTTCTTGGATTCAGCGATTGAGCTAGATGTTGATGCCCTCTACGATGGGGAAGAGCTCTTTATGGGCGGGATCATGGAACATATTGAAGAGGCTGGAATTCATTCGGGAGATAGCGCCTGTGTTCTACCCGCTATGACCATCACCGACGTACAGCGAAGTGAGATCCGCGAAGCAACACTCAAAATTGCACAGGGAGTCGGAGTGTTGGGGCTTATTAATATCCAATTTGCGATGAGTGCAAACCAACTCTACGTCTTAGAAGCCAATCCTCGAGCTTCAAGAACTGTGCCATTTGTCAGTAAGGCCACCGGTGTTGCTTTGGCTAAGGCAGCGGCTCGAATCGCTATGGGCGTATCTATTCAGGCTCTACGAGAGGATGGAACTCTGCCAAGTAATGGAGATGCCATCGCTCGAGGGATCAGCGTTAAGGAAGCAGTCCTTCCATGGAATCGCTTCAGACGGGCTGATGGACGAGGCGTTGATACTGTCTTAGGACCTGAGATGAGATCAACGGGAGAAGTGATGGGCATATCTTCGACTTTTGGAGAGTCATATGCAAAGAGCCAGATAAGTTCTTTTGGGCCTCTTCCTAAATCTGGAACTGTCTTTATCTCACTGGCAGATAAAGATAAAGAGCAGGGAATCGCACCTGCTAGCGAATTGGTCAAACTTGGTTTCCATCTCTTGGCAACTGAAGGAACCTCATCATTCTTGCAAGTTCGAGGTATAAAGACGACGGTCGTACGCAAGAACTCTCAAGGCACTGGCCCAATGGGCGAGAAGACAATTGTCGAGCTTCTCAATTCGGGAGATGTTGATCTCGTTATCAATACTCCTGTCGGCCGGGGTACACGTGCAGATGGTTGGGCAATTCGTACGGCGGCTGTTCAACGCTCTATCCCGATTATCACGACTACTGCAGGTTTTAGTGCAGCCGTTCAAGGTATTCAGGCGTTGCAATCTGGTGATTTAACGGTTAAGCCAATTCAGGAATGGTTGGCACAATAATGGCGAGCATTAATAAGAACGCTGCACAGCAGCACGCAGTGCTTCTTTCGAATAAGCGAGTAGGTGCCTATCACCAGATAATCCTCAACGTTGGCGACATCGTTAAGAGTTGCCGGCCAGGAAATTTCGTTGCAATACGTGTCGGAGGTCCATCTTCAAAGATGATTTTAAGAAGGGCCTTTGCAATCTCTAGAACTTCAGAAAGTTCACAATACGGTGGAACTATGGAGCTGATTGTCGCTCCCCATGGTTCTGGTTCATCGTGGCTTTG
Organism: Candidatus Nanopelagicaceae bacterium; assembly: GCA_965268015.1. Taxonomy (GTDB): domain Bacteria; phylum Actinomycetota; class Actinomycetes; order Nanopelagicales; family Nanopelagicaceae; genus Planktophila. The sequence continues at coordinate 661,534 of OZ254154.1, read as the reverse complement.
TTCCCAAGTTGAAGGGGCAGAGATAGACGTAATTGCTCCACTTGGAACTTCGTTTGGAATCCCTACGGAACCCATCAACGCTCTTCTCATAGGCGGTGGCTATGGATCTGCCCCTCTTTTCGGGCTCGCAGATGTACTCAAAAATCGTGGATGCAAAGTTGATATGTTGCTCGGAGCTAGCAATGGATCAAAGATATATGCACCTATGGAAGGTAAGAGATCTGTAAATTCTCTTAAGATTTTCACCGAAGATGGATCTATGGGAGAGACCGGCCGTGTCACCTCTCAGTTGGTCGACATTGTGCGCGATCGCGAAGTTGATGTCATCTACTCCTGCGGACCGATGGCGATGCTTTCCGCCATCACGGAGTTGGTAAAGGATCTAGATGTAATCCATCAGTGCGCTGTTGAAGAGTCGATGGCGTGTGGTATTGGGATATGTATGACCTGTGTTTTACCGGTTCAGGCTGAGGACGGAACGGTATCGATGGTTCGATCTTGTATTGATGGACCGGTTATGGATGGTTCCAATGTTCGTTGGGATCTCGTTGGTTCAGTTCCGGAAGTACAACAATGACACTTCATAATTCGAATCCAGTGGACCTCTCAACGACCTTAGGAAATGCTTGGTTTCCATCACCAATCTTTACCGCCAGCGGTTGTGCATCTAGTGGCAAGGAACTTGCGCAATTCTTTCCACTGAAAGATATAGGCGCTGTGGTTACTAAATCCGTAATGACAAAACCTCGTCACGGTAGGCCAACGCCTCGTATGGCCGAGACTCCATCGGGAATGCTGAATTCGATTGGGCTTCAAGGACCAGGTATTGATGCATTTCTTGCAAATGATGTGCCGTGGCTACTCGAACAGAAGGCCCGTGTCATAGTTTCTATTGCAGGTGAAACGATCGAGGAATACTCGACTTTAGCTCGAAAACTTCGTTCAACTCCGGGCATAAGTGCAGTAGAAGTAAATATCTCGTGTCCCAATGTAGAAAATCGTGGGATGGTCTTCGCCAGTAACCTCGACCATTCTCGTCGAGTGATTGATGGAGTGCGCAAGACGATTGGGGGAGAACTTCCCATCATCGCAAAGCTGACTCCCGATGTCACTGACATTACGGAAATCGCCGCTGGAGTTGTCGACGCTGGTGCAGATGCCCTTGCTTTGATCAACACCGTACTTGGAATGGTTATCAATATCGACACAATGAGACCACATTTGGGTGGAAAGACTGGCGGGTTGTCAGGTCCTGCAATTAGACCTGTTGCAGTGCGTGCTATCTATCAAGTACACGCTGCTCTCCCTAAAGTTCCAATCCTGGGCATGGGAGGCGTATCTTCTGGCCGTGATGCCCTTGAGCTGATTCTCGCAGGGGCTTCTGGAGTATCTGTTGGTACAGCAAGCTTTGGAGATCCAACAGCAGTTATCTCAATCCAGAATGAACTGCGCGGACTCCTTGCAGCAAGGGGCTTCGCAACACTTTCTCAGGCGGTCGGTTTTGCCCATCGTGAACTTTCTTCAGGAGACGATAAATGAAAGCCCCCATCATTCTTGCAGTGGATACTCCTGATCTAGATGTTGCCCTGAAATGGATTGAAGCAACGACTGAGAGCGTCTCGGTCTATAAATTGGGCCTCGAGTTCTATCTAACATTTGGTGCAGCTGGCGTTCTAGCAGTCAAGAACGCAACTGACTCTGAGATTTTCTTAGATCTCAAACTTCACGATATTCCACACACTGTAGAAGGCGCCGCAAAGGCAGTGTCACACCTAGAGCCGCGATTTCTCACAGTGCATGCTTCTGGGGGTAGATCGATGATTAAGGCTGCTGTAGCGAGTCTTCCTCGGACTGATGTAACCGCGGTAACGATTCTTACATCACTTTCAGAAGAGGATCTCTTTGAAATTGGTTATGCAAGTCCTGCCCTCGAATCTGCTGTCGCCCTGGCAAAGATGTCTGTTGAGGCAGGAGCGAAGGCAATTGTCTGTTCCCCTCTTGAAATTTCCGCGATACGTAGCTCGATAGGACCAGAGCCGTACATCATTACTCCGGGAGTCCGGCCAGCAGATAGTGCAAAGAATGACGATCAGGTTCGGACGATGACTCCCAAAGCAGCGATCGACAGCGGCGCTTCATTCGTGGTTATCGGTCGTCCGATCACAGGTGCCTGGAGTCAGGGTGGGCAAGCCATGAGAGATCAGGCAGCTCTCATCGCAGACCAAATTCTCGGCTAGCACTTACTGGTAGATGAGAATCTGATGGTCAAACCTCCACCACTGAGCGATATGGAGAGAGCTGCTGCCCTCGATGAGGCGAAGAAATCGCGACAGCTTCGCGCCCACATCAAGGAGCAAGTGAAGAAAGGTGAGTTCGGCGTAGAAGAGGTACTGACATTGGCCGGTTCCAATCCTGCGATTGCACGTATGCGCGTTCTCGAGCTACTGGAATCCATTTCAGGAGTCGGAAAAGTTCGAGCTGAAATTCTCATGGAGAAGATGAAGATATCTCCATCGCGTAGAATTATGGGTCTAGGTCGCCACCAAGTAGCAGCCCTCATTAAGGAGTTCTCCATTTCAAAGAGCGTCTCTTCCGGAAAGCTCATAGTTCTCTCTGGCCCAGGGGGAGTAGGAAAGAGTTCTGTCGCTAAATATCTGAAAGAGAATTCAGAGCTACACGTCAGCGTTTCAGCAACAACACGTTCTCCTCGAGTAAATGAGATTGAAGGCGTTGACTACTTCTTCTACTCACAAGAGCGTTTTGATCGCGCGATTGCCAACAATGAATTCCTCGAATGGGCAGACTTTGCGGGGAATAGATATGGCACACCTCGATCGGCGGTAGAGCAGTCTTTGCAATCAGGAAGAAGTGTTCTACTGGAGATCGAGATAGCAGGTGCGAAGCAAATCAAAGCGAAGATTCCTGAAGCTATTCTTGTCTTTCTTGAGCCTCCAACATGGGAAGAGCTGGTCTCGCGTTTAGAGGGTCGTGGTACTGATAGCCCAGAAAGGCGGGCAGCCAGGCTCGCACTTGCGCAAGAGGAGATGGAAGCAGCCTCTTTCTTCGATAAAGTCCTCATAAATGAACAGGTCGAGCAGGTAGCTGCAAGCCTGATATCCTTGGCTTCTATCTAGTTCGCAAGACGGATCGAAGGAGAAAGCAATGAGCACTCACATGGACGGAATCACCAATCCACCTATCGATGAGCTTCTTGATAAGGCAGGTTCCAAGTACAGCCTCGTTCTCTATGCAGCTAAGCGCGCGCGTCAGATCAACGCTTACTATTCACAGCTCGGAGAAGGCCTACTTGAATATGTTGGTCCACTTGTTGACACACATGTTCACGAGAAGCCGCTGTCGATTGCGCTCCGCGAGATTAACGAAGGTCTTTTGACCATCGAAAACCTAGAGCCAACCGCTTAAACAAAATCTCTCATTCAATCAATGCAAGGCTACGGATGCGAGGTAATCCTCGGAGTTGGTGGCGGAATTGCTGCATATAAATCGTGTGATCTATTGCGTCGTTTGCAAGATCGTGGTTTCGCGGTCACGGTTGTTCCAACCCCCTCAAGTTTGAACTTTGTAGGCGCTGCAACATGGGAAGCGCTCAGCGGACGCTCTGTTACGACATCGGTCTACGAAGATGTTCATGAGGTTAAGCACGTTTCATTGGCGAAGAAGGCCAATTTCATTCTCATAGCTCCTGCGACTGCGGATCTCATTGCGCGTATCGCGTCAGGTCGCGCTGATGATTTATTGACTAATTGTGTCCTTGCTAGCGAATCTCCCATCATGATTGTTCCGGCGATGCATCCTGCGATGTGGACAGATCCGGCCACAGTTGCCAATGTACAAACTCTGCGAGAGCGCGGATTTCATGTCATCGAACCGGACACTGGTGCTCTCACAAGTGGAGACACTGGAGTAGGCCGTTTTCCTGAAACATCACGAATTCTCGAAGAGTTTGAGACGGTTGCCAACCTTTCATCAGACCTTAAAGGAATTCATGTCTTGGTTTCTGCCGGTGGAACTCGTGAAGCTATTGATCCTGTTCGCTATATTGGCAATCGCTCCTCCGGAAAGCAGGGGTATGCGATTGCTCGGGCCGCACTAAAGAGGGGCGCAAAAGTGACTCTCGTCGCCGCGAACTCTCAAGAAGCCGATATCGATGGCGTTGAAATGATTCACGTTGAGAGCGCTGATCAGATGTTCAGCCAGATGCAAGCTCACGTCTCTAAATCCACGATAGTTGTCATGGCAGCGGCGGTAGCAGATTCCAAGCCAAGTAGTTCAGCACACGAGAAAATTAAGAAATCTGATTTAGTCTCAATTGATTTGATTCCTAACGTTGACATCATCGCAACTCTTGCAGCCGAGAAGAAGAGCGGTCAGATAGTCATTGCCTTTGCAGCCGAGACTTCACTCGATCGCCAAGAAGCCACTCGCAAAATGAAGGCAAAGTCTGCTGACATCCTCTATCTCAATAATGTCTCTGAGGGAGCCATCTTTAATAGTGAGAGAACCTCAGGGGAGATCTTCTTATCGGATGGTTCAATTTCCATTATTCACGAAGAAAGCAAGGACACGCTCGCCGATATCCTTCTAGATAAGGCCCTAGGTCAGTTAGGTTAGGACAATGTCAAAGCGCCTATTCACATCAGAGTCAGTCACCGAAGGTCATCCAGATAAGATTGCAGATCAAATTTCTGATGCAATTCTAGATAGCCTCCTTGAGCAAGATCCAACAAGTCGCGTTGCTGTAGAAACACTCATCACGACAGGTCAGGTCCACGTTGCGGGTGAAGTAACTACCAATGGTTATGCAGATGTGATGGGTATTGTCCGTGACACCGTGATCGGAATTGGTTACGACTCTTCAGTCAAAGGCTTCGATGGGAACAGTTGCGGTGTATCAATTTCTATTGGTCAGCAGTCTCCAGATATTGCCCAGGGTGTAGATGATGCACACGAGCATCGAGTAGCTGCAGCTGCTGATCCCCTCGACCTTCAAGGTGCTGGCGATCAAGGGTTGATGTTCGGTTACGCATGTGATGACACAAAGGAGCTCATGCCCCTTCCGATCTGGCTCGCTCATGAACTTGCACAACAGTTATCTAAAGTTCGTAAATCTGGCGCCCTTCCATACCTACGTCCGGATGGAAAGACACAGGTAACAATCGAGTACGACGGCGATAAGGCGGTAGCTCTCGATACAGTGGTGATTTCTAGTCAGCACTCAGAAGATGTCGATGTGGTTAAGCAGCTCACTCCAGAGATTATTGCCCAGGTAATTGACCCTGTATTGGCAAAGATTGAACTACCGCGCAAAGATCTACGAACCCTCATCAATCCGACAGGTCGCTTTGTTATTGGTGGCCCAATGGGAGATGCAGGGCTAACAGGACGCAAAATTATCGTTGATACCTACGGTGGCATGGCCCGCCATGGCGGGGGAGCTTTCTCTGGAAAAGATCCATCAAAGGTAGATCGCTCAGCGGCATATGCCATGCGCTGGGTTGCTAAGAATGTTGTTGCAGCAGGACTTGCTCGCCGATGTGAGGTACAGGTTGCTTATGCAATTGGCAAAGCGCAGCCGGTTGGTGTCTTCGTTGAAACATTTGGAACCGAAACTGTTCCAGTTCAGAAGATTCAAGATGCCGTAACGTCAGTCTTCGATCTAAGGCCAGCGGCAATCATCAGAGATCTCAATCTCAAGCGTCCTATCTACTCGCAGACAGCTGCATATGGTCACTTTGGTCGCGAGCTTCCTAACTTTACGTGGGAAGCAACCAACCGAGTTGAAGAGCTTCGCGTAGCCGTTAAGTAGAGCGCATTTAATGGTGGATCTTTCAAGACCACTTCGTCTCAAGAGAGAAGTCGCAGAACGTAGTATCGGTGCTCATGCATCAGAGTTACCTGTGGCTCAGGTCTGGGTAGATTCTGGAGTCTTCCACCTCGATCACATCTTTGATTATCTCGTACCTGAATCCCTGACGTCACTAGTCTCGACAGGTATCCGGGTCGTTGTTCCATTCAATGGAAGGGACGTCGAGGCGCTAGTGATTAATCGCGTCTCTGATTCGCCAACGACTTCACTCAAATCAATCATCAAAGTCTTATCACCCATCCCGGTTGCAACAGCTTCATCACTAGAACTCATCAAATTGGTGAGCAGTAGATGGGGCGCTCACCAATTTGATGTTATCCGATCTGCGATTCCGCCACGTGTTGGCAAGGCTGAGTCAGAGCCTGCTGTACAACGCGCCCTATCTGCTCATATGGCGGAAAGACAGATAAAGGGAAGAAATTCCAAAGCAATCTATCGGCAACTCCCTCCATTTCGTGAGCCTTTACAACTCATTGCTGCAAAAGTTCTTAAGGAGAAGTCAGGAACCACGCTCATTGTCGTACCTGATTCCAAATCTCGTCGCCGTTTGAGCGAACTCCTTGCTAGTCGTAACCCCATAAATTTGGATTCAGATCTCGAGCGATCAGAGAGATACCGGAATTATCTACTTTCAGGTCTCCTAGAGGATTCGATAGTCATCGGTACACGTTCGGCAATATTCGCCCCGATATCGGACCTCGCAAGAATATATATCTTTGATGAGGGCTCAGAGCACTTCTATGAACGGCGAGCTCCGGGTTGGAATGTTCGAGATGTTGCCCTCCTTCGTAGCCAACTGGAAAGCGTGGAGCTCGAGTTCTTCGGCTATTCACCGAGTGAGGAAGTTGCTCGTGCCATTGAAGAAGGGGATGTAATCTTTTCTGCCACACGAGGACGCATACATGTGGATTCGCACCCTTCAGAGTCAGGTGAACTTCTTCCTGGTCGAATAATTGCAAAGGTTCGAACCTCTCTCAAAACTGGACCTGTTCTCTTTATTGCACCACGCAAAGGTTACTCGCAATCCATCACATGCCAGAAATGCAGAAATATTTCATTATGTCATTGTGGCGGTAAGTTGATTAAGTCTTCAGTTACTTCAGATATATCGTGCGCACATTGTGTAGAGAGCTATCCGAATTGGCGTTGTGCGTGGTGCAAGAATGATGTCTTCTATCTACTTGGACGTGGGGCTGATCGTTTTGCTTACGAGATCGGTGCTGCTTTCTCTGGTGAAAAAGTCACGGTATCGACTGCAGAGAAATCGCTAGATAGCTACTCCGACAGAAAGGGGATAGTCATCGCAACTCCTGGGGCTATTCCGCTCTCCGAATCAGGGTACTCAGCGATTGTGATTCTTGAAGCAGCAAGATTCCTCTCACAATCTGATATGCGGGCACAAGAGAGAAGTCGCTCCCTGTTCTTCTCGGCAGCATCCAATCTGACAGAGGGTGGCTCACTACTTCTCGTTCTAGATCATGCCAATCCAATCATCGGAGCGCTAGCTGCATGGAAGCCCTCACTCATCTCTTCGCGAGAATTGCGGGAGAGAAGAGAGGTATCGCTTCCACCGTATTCACGTGCTGTAACCCTGGATATTGAAGAGTCTCAGGGTCCGGCGCTAGTTCGTGGATTGAAGGCAAGTGTCAATGACGGAAGACTTCCTGCATCGACGAGGATTCTTGGCCCAACAGAGGCTCGGGATGGGATGAGCAGAATTCTTCTCTTGGTAGATATCGAACGAGGTGAAGAGTTAATCGCGCTCATTCATGAATTCCAGCGAAAGAGGAGTATCGCCAAGAAGCCATTGGCATCACTGCGTATTGATCCATATTCGCTCTCACGATAGGTAGAATCGCCACGTGAGCATCAAAGATATCCGGCATTTCGGTGACCCAGTACTGGTAACCCCTGCCGCAGCGGTCGTAGATTTCGATAAAGAGTTACGGACTCTCGTAAAAGATTTAACTGAAACGATGCTCGATGCCCCCGGCGCCGGTCTAGCAGCTCCTCAGATTGGTGTTCCATTACGTGTCTTTGTCTGGGATGTTGATGAAGCTCTTGGGCACCTCGTCAATCCAACGTTGGAACTCAGCTCTGAGATTCAAGAGGGAGATGAGGGCTGCCTCAGTTTTCCCGATCTCGTATACCCAACACCGAGAGCCTTTCGCGCAGTAGCGAAGGGATTCACTATGCACGGTGAACCAATTGTTGTTGAGGGAACAGAACTACTTGCTCGCGCGCTTCAGCATGAGACCGATCATCTAGATGGAATACTCTTTATCGATCGCCTCTCTGAAGAAGATCGAAAGCTCGCGATGAAAGAGATCAGAGAGTCCGATTGGTTTGGTTTATCAGCTCAAAGCGGAGAGAATCCTACGATTAAGGTGTCTCCTCATAGCCCTTTCGGCAGAGGTATTTAGTTGCGTATAGCTTTAGCTGCCACTCCCGAGGTGGGTATTCCCACTTTAGAATGGTTACAGTCAAGTGAGCATGAATTGGTCGCCGTCATCACACAACCCGATAGACCGGCTGGACGTGGACGCACCTTGACTGCCACCCCTGTTGCGGTGTGGGCGCATGCGCAATCTCTTCCGCTTCATAAGACTGACTCTGTAACCGATCTGCTCTCCATTGCCCGCTCCGTAGACTTGCTTATCACCATAGGTTACGGAGTAATGCTTCCCGCTGATGTTTTGAGCGCTCCGCGATTCGGTTGTATCAATCTCCATTTCTCACTTCTGCCATCATGGCGAGGTGCGGCTCCAGTGCAGAGATCGATAGAAGCGGGAGATTCCTTTACCGGTGTCACAGTTTTCGCCATGGATGAGGGGATGGATACCGGACCCATCTATACCCAAATGCGTTATGCGCTAGATCAAGACATCACCGCTGATGAGCTATTCGTTGAACTTTCTCATCTAGGAGTAAGCGCAATTGAAGAGTCTCTCGCACTTATTTATCAAGGTAAGAAACCCACGCCACAGAAGGAATCTGGTGTTTCTCGGGCCTTCAAATTGAGCAAGGCAGAAGGTTCCATTGATTGGAACAACAGCGCCGAAGAGGTCTCTGCGAAGATTCGAGCCTTTACCTCCAACCCTGGCGCCTGGACCACAATCAACGAAACAGTTCTTAAAATTGATTCAGTATCAATCTCAGATGAAGTTCTCTCACCGGGGGAAATTTCATTAACGCCTTCATCAGTGCATATTGGAACTGCGACCAACGCTCTTCTGATCGAAGGAGTTACTCCGGCCGGTAAGTCACATATGAAGGCAGCTGACTGGGCTCGCGGGGCGAGACTTTCTCCTGGTGCTATCTGTGGTTAAGGCAGGACGAGATTCATTTAGATCTCCCAAACCTGATGCTCCCAGGGTTCTCGCCTACGACATCATCTCTGAAGTCAATAATCGCAACGGTTATTCAAACCTATTGCTACCTCAAGCACTTGCTGTATCTAATTTTGAAACACGAGATAAGGGTTTTGTTACAGAGCTCGTCTATGGCACTCTACGAATGCAAGGTCGCCACGATTGGATTTTGGCTCAAATATGTGATCGACCATGGAGTGAAGTGGATTCTGGCATTAAGGATGTGGCACGTATGGGCGCCCATCAACTCTTTGAGATGCGAGTGCCGCTGCACGCTGCCGTAGGTGCCACGGTTGAGCTTGCACGTAAGGTCATTGGAGAGTCAAAAGCGTCGTATACAAATGCAATCCTTCGAAAAGCTAGCGCTAAGACCTTGGACGAGTGGTTGGCACCCCTAGAACTCATGACAGATGATGTGGCCAGGTTGTCTATTAAACATTCTCATCCCGAGTGGATCGTCTCTGCCTACTTTGACTTACTAAAATCTGCCGAACGTGTAGAGGCAGAACTAATCGCCAACAACATTCCGGCCCTTCCAACCTTGGTCTCTTGGCCGGGAGCTTCAACGCAGGCAGATTTGGTCGCCTTGGGCGCAACAGCAACAGAGTTTTCACCGTATGGGGCAAGGTTCGACGGAGCGCCTGGAAGTCTAGAAGTAATCAGACACCGTAAGGCAGGCGTGCAAGATGAAGGGTCACAACTTGTTGCACACATCTTTGCGCAAGCAACAGCCTCAGCACAATCAACTTTGGATCTCTGTGCCGGTCCCGGCGGTAAGGCGGCGCTGCTTTCGCATATCTGCGATGTATCTGGCCGGTCTTTTACCGCCAATGAAATATCTGAACCCCGTGCAAAGTTGGTCAAGAATGTAGTCGGTAAATTTCCTGTACTTGTGGGGGATGGTCGTGACATCGCTACACATGGTCAGAGCTATGACGCAATCCTTGCCGATGTTCCTTGCACCGGTCTTGGCGCTCTTCGAAGACGTCCCGAAGTGCGGTGGAGAAGAACTCTCAAGGATTTACGAGTGTTAACCGACCTTCAAGATGAGCTGGCCGATGCCGCTATCTCGGTACTCAATCCTGGGGGCATATTCGGGTATGCGACCTGTTCGCCTCATTTTGCTGAGACCACCGCTGAAGTAAGCCGTATATTGAAGAAACATCCAGAACTTGAACTGGTCGATGTCACGCCATATCTGCCTGTAAATCTCCACGGAGCAATTAAGCAAGGGTGTCTATCCCTCTGGTCGAGTGAGCACGGAACAGATTCCATGTTTCTGGCGCTACTGCGAAAGAAAGTTTAGGCTTCCACCATGGCACGTGATATTCGTATTACCCCAAGTATTCTCAACGCCGATCTAGATAACCTCAATAGCGAGATTGCAAAGATTGCACCGGTGAGTGATTTTCTCCACCTTGATGTCATGGACAATATCTTCGTTCCTAATTTCACATTCGATTTTCAAGCAGCAGAGGAGATAATTCGAAATTCACCTATTCCGGTTGATGCTCATCTTATGGTCTCTGATGTTGATGCAATCGCTATTTCGTATGCAGAAATCGGAACCGCGAGCGTAACGATTCACGCAGAAGCGACAGCCGATATAGCGTCAACGCTTAGGGGAATTCGTCGAGCGGGGTCTCGTTCAAGTTTGGCACTCAAGCCTGGAACGGATATTGAGCAGTACGCAGATTTTGTCAGCGATGTTGATATGGTTTTGATTATGACTGTGGAACCAGGTTTTGGTGGTCAAAGTTTTATGAGAGAGATGATGGATAAAGTCTCACGCACTCGTCAGATTATTGGAGACCGACCTATTTGGTTGCAGGTAGACGGGGGAGTCTCGCTGGAGACGATCGAGATTGCATACGATGCTGGAGCAGATACTTTTGTAGCAGGATCTTCGGTTTTTTCATCTGATGACCCGGCTGAGATGATTAGAAAGTTACGCGCAAAAATTTCGTAGAGAGTTTAACTGCGCCCATTTCTTGTCGCACCCGCTTCTTCAACATCTTCTCTCGTTATGCCTAGAAGATAGAGAACAGAGTCGAGGTAAGGGGCACTTACCGAGCTGTCAGCTGCAGCCTTCACAGCCGGTTTTGCATTGAAGGCTATTCCAAGGCCTGCGATTTCAATCATGTCGAGATCATTTGCTCCATCGCCAATTGCAATCGTCTGACCCAGGTTAACGCCCTCAATTGTGGCAAAATCCCGGAGAGCTTTGGCTTTACCCGCACGATCAACGATCTCGCCAAGGAGATTTCCAGTAAGACGACCATCAACAATTTCAAGTGAGTTTGCTCGATAGTGGGTGATTCCGAGCTCCTGAAGTAGTGGTTCTATCACGGCGATAAAACCTCCGCTCACCACCGCCACGCTATGACCTAGAGCGTGCAGGGTGTCGATGAGAGTTCTCGCTCCAGGGGTAAGCGTTATCTCTTGCCTGACAGAATCGAGAATTGCGGCATCGAGTCCTTCGAGTAATGCGACACGAGCCTTAAGGCTTGCTGCAAAATCCAACTCACCGTTCATCGCCTTGTTGGTGATTTCTCGAACTTCTTCGCCGACACCTGCGCGATCAGCGAGTAGTTCAATAACCTCTTGCTGAATCAGAGTGGAATCAACATCCATGACCACCAACTTTTTTGCCCATCTCATCAAACCACCAGGAGAAACAGCAATATCTATGAAGAGTTGATTGGCTACCAAGGCTAACTCTCGGCGCAACTCATGCGCCTTGGCGCCAGAGACTACGAATTCGATTGCTGTCACTGGAAAGCTAGCGGTTCTATGGATACGTTCAATATTTCCTGAATGTGATGCAATCGATGTAGCAACCGCCGAGATTGCTGCAGGTGAGAGAGTGTCTCCAAGGGCTACAACATGGAGCAATCCACTCTTTGCAGCTATCGTTGAATCGCCTTGCGAAGTGAAGGAGGTAGCAATGTCGACGCCCAACTCGGCTGCACATAGATCGAGATCTTCAGAGACTGCATCAGCGTGATCAGGATTGAGATCAATCAGAACTGTCAGAATCACGCGATCTCTTATGACAACTTGCTCGATATCTAAGACTGTTACAGCGAATTGAGAAAGGGTCTTAAAGAGAGCTTCAGTGATACCAGGAATATCCACGCCAGAGAGGAGAATGAGTCCTGTGTAGCGGCTCTTTTCATCGCTCATAGGGGTAGATTAACGCAAAATCACTCTCTCAGGCCCTCTTAATTGCGCCATTGGTAGCCCATGAGGTTATATCTTTACTCTTCTTATGAGCACCCAGAGCGTTCTATCACTTCGCGATGTATCGGTACGTCGTGGTGATAAGACCATTCTCGGACCCATCAATTTTTCTATCGCTCACGGTGAACGATGGGTTGTTCTTGGTCCCAACGGTGCTGGAAAATCTACACTTCTTCAGATTCTAGGGACCCGTATTTTTCCATCGCAAGGAACTGTGACAGTTCTTGAAAAAGAGATGGGAAGGGTCGACCTTTCGGAGTTGCGTACACGAATAGGAATCTGTGGCGCGCTTATCTCTGAAGATATTCCATATGGCGAGAAGGTAAAGGATGTAGTCCTTACCGCAGCCTATGCCGTATTGGGTCGATGGAATGAAGCGTACGATCTTTGGGATGAGTCTCGTGCGGTTGCACTTCTGACAACATTTGGAGTCAGGGAGCTTGGCAATCGTGATTATGGAACTCTTAGTGAGGGAGAACGCAAGCGAGTGCAGATTGCACGTGCCCTTATGGCAGATCCTGAACTCCTACTTCTCGATGAACCAACTGCAGGGCTAGACCTAGGTGGACGAGAAGACTTACTGAAGAGATTCTCTCAATTCGCTAATGACCCGCTGGCTCCAGCGTCAATTCTTGTAACACATCACATCGAAGAAATTCCTGCAGGTACTACACACGCCCTGATTCTCAAGGATGGTTCAGTTGCCGCATCTGGCCCCATACATGAAGTAATTACTTCTGAACATATGTCGGCAATCTTTGAACTACCTATGGTTGTCTCCATAGAAGGTTCACGCTTCTTCGCGCGCGCACTGTAAGCGCATAAGAAAGAGGAACTCTATATGCCATTTATCACTGAAGAACTCGGCGCTCATTCTTCGTGGAACTCATTCTTTGCTCCCATCGAAAAATCTATTTCTGCGGCCTTATCGACGGTCGAGTCGCAACCGGGGGAGATGACACCTGGAAGAAATCACATCTTCTCTGCATTCTCAGCGCCCTTGGAACGTGCCCGAGTTTTAATTATCGGCCAAGATCCTTATCCCACACCAGGTCATGCGCATGGGATGGCATTTTCAGTTCCTGAGAAAGTACAACCACTTCCCAAATCTTTGAAGAATATTTTTAGGGAATATGCAACCGATCTCGGAGTCGCAGAACCACATAGCGGCGACCTGTCACCCTGGCGTGATCAAGGAGTCATCCTCATGAATCGAATCTTTACAACTCGCGCTGGTGAGTCGAATGCCCATATTCGCAAAGGTTGGGAGGACGTTTCAACCTTTGTCGCTCAACAACTCGGGCAAGCAGGAGTAGTCGCAATTCTGTGGGGTAACCAAGCTCAGGAACTTCAAGGGTACTTTTCACGTTCTCTCTCATCTCCTCATCCAAGTCCATTGAGCGCCTACAAAGGATTCTTTGGATCTAAACCATTTAGCCGGTGCAACAGTCTTCTGGAAGCTACCTCACGTGAAGCTATTGATTGGCTCCTCTAGAAAGAGTGAAATTTTCGAGGGCAATAGAAGAACCGCCCCCAACACACGGTATGAGGGCGGTTCCTTTACTACTTGTGACGTACTACTTGTGACCTACTTCTAGGGCTTAGCCAATCCAAATATTGATTGGTGACTGCAAGAAGTAGATGATGAAGAGACCTGATACGAGAAGTAGCAATGGATGTACTTCCTTGCGACGTCCCTGTACAAGACGAATCACAACGTGAGTGATGAATCCTGCACCAATACCTACAGAGATGTTGTAGGTAAATGGCATCATAATGATGGTGAGGAATGCAGGGAGAGCAATTCCATAATCAGACCAGTCAATTCCACCGATCTGAGTCATCATCAAGAAGCCGACAACGATGAGAGCAGGAGTTGCAGCTTCGTAAGGAATCATCGCTACCAATGGAGCGAAGACAGTAGAAGCCAAGAATGCGATACCCGTTACTACTGATGCTAGACCAGTACGCGCACCCTCACCGACGCCTGCTGCTGATTCAATGTAGCTAGTGTTAGATGAAATGCTTGCGGCACCACCGGCAATAGCTGCAACTGAATCAACGATAAGGATTTCGTTGTTATGTGGGATCTCACCCTTTGAGTTAATGAGCCCTGCTTCATGTCCAATTGCTGTCACTGTTCCGACAGTGTCGAAGAAGTCAGAGAGCAAGAGGGTGAAGACGATAAGGATGGCAGCAACGATTGAGATTTCGCTGAAAGCTCCAAAGATACTGAAATGACCTAGGAGACCGAAGTCTGGGGTAGCAACAATCTCTGATGGGATAGCTGGAACGCTAAGGCCCCAACCCTTCGGATTAACGAAGTTTGATCCATCAGCGTTTCCGCCTGCAATGAAGTTTGGACCAATCTTGAATGCCTTTTCAGCGATTACTGCTGCAACAGTTGCAACTGCGATACCGATTAGGAGTGCGCCCTTGGTCTTACGGACCATGAGAGCGATCATTAAGAAGAGACCTAGTGCGAAGACGATAACTGGCCAACCAACAAGCTGTCCGTCATATCCGAGCGTTACTGGAACTGGGCCTGTGCCTGGTGTCTTGCGAACTACACCAGCATCAACGAGACCGATGAGTGCGATGAAGAGACCGATACCAACTGAGATAGCAATCTTCAACTGAGCAGGTACAGCCTTGAAGACAGCGGTACGGAAGCCAGTTAGAACGAGAATTAAAATAACGATACCTTCGAGAACAACTAGTCCCATTGCATCAGCCCATGACATCTGCTTTGCAATAACAACTGCAACGAAAGTGTTGAGACCCAAGCCTGTAGCAAGGGCTAGTGGATAACGACCAACAACTCCCATGAGGATTGTTAGAACACCTGCAACTAGTGCAGTAGCAGCTGCGATCATGGCGATCTGCGGTTCTTTGCTTCCGCCGATGAAATTGCCGTACTTATCCGGTGTGTAACCGATGATGAGTGGGTTGAGAACCACGATGTAAGCCATTGTGAAGAATGTGACGAGACCGCCACGAACTTCTTGAGCTACTGTGGAACCGCGTTCAGATATTTTGAAGAAACTATCGAGCAAGGTTGACCTTCCTGATTTTGTTAACGGGGGTGATTGCGACCCCGTGTGAAATGACGGCTCACAGACCGAAGGAAGGCTCTTAGATTAAAGGTGGCTGTGAGCTACTTGTAGGTAGGACTCGCCGCTATCTTGCGATTCGGGAGATTACGCCGAGGGAAATGGCCACGGATTGGCCTATAAAGAGAGCAAATAGCGCTGTTCCGACACCCACAGTGCCACCGAGAAGAGCCCCGATACACAGGACGACGACCTCAATCCCAAGTCGGACGCGCCCTACTCGGATTCCCGTCTTCTGATGAATACCGGTCATAGCTCCATCTCGTGGTCCAGATCCAAGTCCGCAGGTGATGTACAAAGCAGAGCCGATTCCAACAAGGGCAATCCCGATGAAGTTATAGATCAATCCGAAGATGACTGATTCTTGTTCAGGAAAGATATGGGTTCCTATCTCTATAAAGCTTGCGATCAAAACGATATTTGAAAGAGTTCCAAATCCTGGTTTCTCTCGCAAAGGAATCCAGAGCAGAAGTACGACAATGCTCACGAGACCGGTTGCCTCGCCTATCGAAAGGTTTGTGCGCAAGGTGATTCCTTGGGCAAGGACAGTCCATGGAGCATTGCCGAGACCTGCTTGAATGAAGAGAGAGTCTCCAAGCCCAAATATCGCAAGTCCAAAGAAGAGGATTGAAACTCTTGTGAAGGAGAGATCCCATCTATGTGCCGCTCTCCAGGAAGTATGGGGGATTGTCTTATGAGGCTTGATTCGGAGCAGTATTTCAGAGATACCCATGATTGCAGTCTATAGTTCAACTGTGTTTACAGGCTTCGGTACGGTGCTCAATGTCGCGACAATCATTCTCGGTACCGCGATCGGCACACTTGTGGGGGCGAAACTTTCGAGTAAATCGCAGGTTCTCATTACCGACATTCTCGGATTAGTTACATTCTTAGGTGCAGCCTCGGCTATCTCACCACTGTGGTCGCAGGATTTCATCTCCGCACTTCCAGATGGGTCACCTCTCTTAGTCATTCTTGGGGCTTTGCTCATAGGTGGCCTTATTGGCCATGGATTAAAACTAGAAGATCGCCTTGACGCCTTCGGAGAGAAGCTGCGTTCACAGTTTGGAGCCTCGCGCGAAGGTAAGTTCGTCGAAGGCTTTGTTTCGGCTTCTCTTCTCTTCGTTATCGGTCCACTAGCGATCCTGGGAAGCATCAGCGATGGTGCAGGCCAGGGCATTGAACAACTTATTCTGAAATCATCACTCGACTTCTTTGCCTCAATCGCATTCGCTTCATCCTTAGGGTGGGGAGTAGCTGCCTCAGCGATTCCGCTCTTCATCTACCAGGGGAGTTGGACCTTGGTCGGGCTCTTCTTGGGCTCAGTTCTGGACGCTTATCAAATCGCAGCCATGACGATAGTTGGAGGCCTGATGCTCGCAGCTATCGCCTTGCGCCTTCTAGATATCAAGAAGATAGCGATCGGCAATTTACTTCCCGCACTTGCGGTAGCCCCGATATTTGCAACGCTTCTGCATACCTTTTAGAAGGTAATAGATTTTTAGAAAGACCAGTTTTTTAGAAGGTACTAGCGTCGATCACAAACCTGTACTTCACATCACTTGCCACAGTGCGTTCATAAGCAGTGTTGATGTAGTCGGCGTTGATTACCTCAATATCGGAGAGAATATTCTTCTCACCGCAGAAGTTGAGCATTTCTTGCATCTCCGGGATGCCACCAACCATAGACCCGGCCATAGCGCGTCGAGCTCCCAAGAGTGAACCAGCATGCACCTGATACGGCTTTCCAGGAAGTCCGATAACGACGAGAGTTGCATCAGTCTTCAAGAGATTGAGATAAACATTGATATCTAGATCAGCGCTGACTGTGTTGAGAATCAAGTCGAATGATTTAGCTAATGGCGCTAAATTGGCAAGATCGTTGGTAGATATAAAGTGGTGAGCTCCCATTGCCAGAGCATCATCGCGCTTTGAAGGTGAGTGAGAAAGGACCGTTACTTCAGCCCCCATTGCTACTGCAAACTTAACGCCCATATGGCCAAGACCACCGAGGCCCATAACTGCAACCTTCTTGCCTGGTCCGGCTTTCCAATGTCTCAGCGGTGAATAGAGAGTGATTCCAGCGCACAACAATGGAGCAACACCGTCAAGAGAGAGGCCCTGGGGGATATGAACGGCATAGTCTTCATTGACAACGAAGCGGTTGCTATACCCACCCATTGCAACAGTCTTTCCATCACGCTCTAATTGATTGTACGTACCGGTCATACCTTCGAGACAGTACTGTTGTAAACCGACCTTGCAGTTTTCGCATGTACGACAAGAATCTACAAAGACACCTACCCCAATCGCGTCTCCTACCGAGAACTTACTTACTGCGCTACCGATAGATGTGACAACGCCGGCAATCTCATGACCTGGAACCATGGGAAAGATTGCAGGGCCCCACTCTTCTCGAGCTTGGTGAATATCGGAGTGACAGATACCCGCATAAGAAATTGATATCTCTACATCATGCGAACCCACGACTCGGCGAGCAAACTCATAGGGAACCAAGGGAGCCTTGGCTGTAATTGCTGCATATCCACGGGTATTTACATCGGCCATCTGAATCTCTCTTTCCGAGCTCTCTGTTTATTCGTTGAAGGGTAGAGGGTCGGTGCTTATATGGCCTGCACGTGAAGTACGAGCCGTAACCTGACGCATATGGTGGCGCCGACACAGGACTTCATACGCCACTTCTGCGCTCTTGTCTACATCCCCGACCACGACCTGCTCGCCTTCGATAACCATGGTTCCATTGACAGTTCTTGCGTTATGGGTGGCACGGGAGCCGCACCAGCAGAGAGCTTCGACTTGAAGGGTATTGACTCGATCTGCGAGCTCCACGAGTCGAGCAGAACCCGGAAAAAGCTTGGTTCTAAAATCGGCGAGAATTCCAAAGGCATATACCTCAATGCCAAGTCCATCTACGATCTTTGCCAGTTGATCAATTTGAATTGGCAAATAGAACTGTGCTTCGTCGCAAATGATGTAATCAATGCGTTCTCCCATGGAGAGTTTTTCCACGACTAGTCTATGAATATCTAACTCAGGCGCAACCTCAATAGCCTCTGACTGGAGCCCAAGGCGAGAACTTATGACGCCAGATCCTGCGCGATCCTTATTGGTAAAGATTAATCCGGAGCGACCACGGCTCTTATGATTATGAGCAGTTTGAAGAGCTAAGGTCGATTTACCGCTATCCATTGTTCCGCAGTAATAGATCAACTCAGCCATGCCGGGAATCCTCTCATATCAACGATGGTTAGGAACCCTCGAAGACTCGTAAGCGAACCAGGGCTTGATCCATTTTTGGCGTCAAATTCTCGGCCATAGCTAGGCTCAAATGCGATGCATCTCGGTATGCGACAACGCCATTAACGATGGCTCGGCATTTACGCGAGCACAACCATGGAGTTGAGTCGATAAATTTGAAACCAGGAATGGTTATCCTTTCGGTTCTCTTCGTTGTGTCACATCGTTCGATACGTCCAGAGGCTATGCAACTTGGAATATCCCTTTGGGGATGAGGAGTGTCCCGAAGATTAATCAAATGTGATGAAGAACCAGATAAGCCGTTGAGAGTCTTTTGTAGTCCTTCTTGCCACCATTGAGCGCGTGATGTGTATCCGTTCGGCAGCTTAAAGTTCTGCATTCCAGAGACGAAGACAGCCAAGGGGCGAATATCTTGGATTCGTTTGATGGAGTTATTTCTCCACTGACTGCAATCAAGGTTCTTATACTCACCTGTATCGACCTTAAGAACAGCCGGACCGGGGCAGGCAGATTTGGTGAGAGAGACCAACTTAAGTCCACGTTGTATGGCTATCGCTTCGAACGTAGGAAACCATTGGGCAGCGTGTGAGTCGCCGAAGAGAACAATTGTCTGCTCGCTTGTGAGGTCACCATACTCGCAGGGATCGGAGACAGTTTCTCCATTATTTGCATGACAACCATCTTGATAGATCTTAGGTCTCGATGTGATCTCGGTGATTGAGAACTTGGTTCCGTCGGGAAGAGTTGTGATGTCGCTACTTGATACGAATATCGATAGAGATGCCACCAAAGAGAAGGCTGTTGAGTACGAAAGATATTTGAGGAGTGTTTTCTGTTCGAATTTTCTATGACGTAGAGGTTCTTCGATGAAGATGTGGGTGTAGTGAGCTGCGACCAAGGTAGCGATAATGCAAAGGGCAATCTCATAGAATCCAAGTCCACGGCCAAGGTAAACCGATGGTATGACCAGTATTGGCCAATGCCATAAGTAAAGAGGATATGAGATTTCGCCGAGCCATTGTGAAACCCGGCTACGTGCAGGACGATCGAGGATTGAAGGCCAAGATTTAACAGCAGCGATAGCGAATGCAGTCGCAAGTACGGGTGCTAGTGCGGCTGTTCCAGGAAACGGTGTGCTGTCGTCGTAGAAGATTGTGGAATAGATGATGAGCGTTGATGCAATCCAGAGATAGACAGGGGAGAATCGAATACGCGCTGGAATGAAGATCAGCAGGGCACCGACACCAAGTTCCCAAGCACGAGTAGGAAGAGAATAGAAGGCCCAGATCGGTTTGACGTTTGTGAGGTAGAGACTGAAGATGAAAGAGGCGAGTGTTATTCCTGCAATCCCGAGGGCTAGTTTCTTCCTTGAACCGGTGCGAAAGAGGGCAAATATTATGAAGGGCCAGAATAGATAGAACTGTTCCTCAACTGCTAATGACCAGTAGTGGATCACAACAGGTGGCAAAGCCTCCAAGTTTTGATAATCCATTTGCCATGCGGCGAAGAGAAAATTCGAGATATAGATGCTTGCGGCGAAGATATCTTTTGCGAGATCTTCGCGCATCGTAACTGGAAATAACCACCAGGAAACGAATGCGGTTACCATCAGAATGAAGAAAGATGTAGGAAGCAACCTCTTAATACGTCGAAGGTAAAAGGCTTTAAAGTCAAAAGTTCTGGAGTTTTCAATCTCTCGAACAATTAACCCAGTGATCAAAAAACCAGAGATAACATAGAAGATATCTACGCCAATGTAACCACCTGGTACTAATTCCGCGTGATAGATGACGACAAGGACCGAGGCTAAGGCTCGAAGCGCCTGGATTTGAGGAATCCGCACTATGAATGCACCAGCGCTGTTATTACAAGGTTTGGATACTTTTGCAACAGCGCGGCTCTACCTTCGAGGGCGTCAATTTCGCAGAGAACTACTACATGGTCGCAAATACCACCGGCCTCAGAGATGAGGTGAAGCGCTGCGTCAATGGTCCCGCCTGTGGCCAGTACATCATCAACGAGCAAAACCCTTTCTCCGGATGAAAGAGCATCGATATGTATTTCGAGCTCATCGGCTCCGTATTCGAGACCGTAGCTACGAGAGAAAGTCTTATATGGAAGTTTCCCTTTTTTGCGAATTGGAACGAATCCTGCCTTGCGCTGAATCGCCATCGCAGAGCCAAGGATGAAACCGCGTGCTTCAACTCCTGCAACGATGACAGATTGTGGATCTACTTCGCAGAGAGCGTTTATGACAGTTGCAAAACCTTCGGGACTTGCCAGCAGTGGTGAGATATCTTGAAAGAGGATGCCTGGCTTAGGAAAATCCGGGATTGGTCGTATCAAGGCAAGAGCACTTGTTATATCCATCTAACTAACCACCGTAACTGTGTCCGAAAGGGGACTTGAACCCCTAATCCCTTGCGAGAACTAGCACCTCAAGCTAGCGCGTCTGCCAATTCCGCCACCCGGACGAGTGACCCGCTCGCTATAAATATCTTATGCGCTCAGGCCGAAATTACTGCGTAAGGGTATCAACGTGGTGGCTTCGATGCCAAATTAGCTCGCTTTACCAGGGTTAATGGCGAGAGAATGTGCCCATGGATAATAATCGCAACTCATCTTCCGGCAATTCTTTTGGCAGCTCATCCAATGAAACTTTGGAGCAGGAAGCAATCCGAATTTGTCAGGAACTGATCCGAATCCCATCCGTCAATTTCGGTGAAGGGCGCGGCGATGAAGAAGCGGTTGCGAACTATGTAGTCGAGAGTCTTCGCGAGGTTGGAATTGAGTCGAAGATTTACGAATCTGCGCCAAAACGTTGCAACGTTATCGCCCATATCAAGGGAAGTGACTCCAGTCGACCAGGATTGGTAGTTCACGGTCACCTTGATGTTGTTCCTGCTAACGCTGATGATTGGTCTGTAGATCCATTCGCTGCTGAAATAAAGGATGGAATGATCTGGGGCCGCGGAGCTGTGGATATGAAAAACACAGATGCGATGATTTTAGCAATCGTTCGAAAGTGGGCTCGTACTGGATATAAACCACCTCGTGACATCGTGCTTGCATTCTTCGCTGACGAAGAAGCCGGAAGCAATTTTGGTTCACGCTATATGACCAAGCATCACCCAGAGGTTTTTGCCGGGTGTAGCGAAGCCATCTCCGAAGTAGGCGGTTTTTCAGTCACAGTAGGTGATAACAAGCGTCTCTACTTTGTCGAGGCGGCGCAAAAAGGTATTCATTGGATGAAGTTAACTGCCCAAGGGCGTGCCGGTCACGGCTCAATGATTAATGAAGAGAATGCTCTCACTGAGCTCTCTGAAGCTGTTGCAAAGATTGGACGGTATGAGTGGCCTCAGCGATATACCAAGACGGTCAAGATTCTCTTTGAGAAAATCGCAGAGGCGACCAATAAACCATTTGATATCAAAGATCTACGTCCACTCTTGAAGGAGATAGGACCTACGGCGCGGATGATTGGTGCAACTCTGCAAAACACTGCCAATCCAACGATGCTTGAAGCTGGATATAAGGCAAATGTAATCCCTGGATCTGCAAGTGCTGTCATCGATGGGCGTTTCCTCCCTGGGTATGAGGATGAACTCAACGAAACTATTGCAAAGATAGTCGGGCCCAACATCACCGTTGAGACGGTCACGCATGACATCGCACTCGAAGTAGATTTCGAAGGCGATCTCGTCGAGTCAATGTGTAAGGCAATCCTCGCCTTCGATCCCGAAGGGATTCCAGTGCCATATCTCATGAGCGGTGGTACTGATAACAAGGCGCTCTCTGAATTAGGAATCATCGGTTATGGATTTAGCCCTCTCAAGCTTCCAGCCGATTTAGATTTTATGGCTCTTTTTCATGGCGTTGATGAACGAGTTCCTATTGAGGGAATTGAATTCGGTGTGAAGGTTCTAGAAGAATTTCTGGAGAACTGTTAAAGAGAAAATTCTTATCCTTGAGAAATCTCATCTAAGGCATCGCGCACAATCTGAGGCAAGGTAATCTCCTCTGATGTGAGTGCTCCTCGAAGTTGCGCACCAGTCCTTGCACCAACAATTGCACTGGTGACTCCAGGGGTGTCACGCACCCATGCAAGAGCAACTTCCAGAGGTGCATAGCCAAGTCCTTCAGCTGCGACGCTTACAGCTTCAACTATTCTCGTTGAGCTGTCGTTTAAGTAACCTTCAACGTGCTTAACAAAATGTGGAGCAGCTGCACGTGAGTCACTTGGAATTCCCTTTCGATACTTCCCGGTGAGAACACCCCGTCCCAGTGGAGCCCAGGCAAGAACTCCAACGCCTGTCTCATCGGCACAGGGGAGTATCTCGTCTTCAGCGCTGCGATTCAGTAGAGAGTATTCAACTTGCGTTGTGATAATTGGGGCTTTCATTGAGTTAGATTCTTGAATAGTGATTGCTCGAGCCATCTGCCAGCCAGCGAAGTTGGAGAGACCAACGTAACGCGCTCGGCCCGTCGTATATGCATAATCAAGTGCAGACAAGGTGTCTTCTAACGGTGTAAATGGATCCCACGATTGAATCTGCCATATATCCAGATAATCGGTTCCTAACCGTGCCAGGCTCTTATCAAGTTCAGCAATCAACGATGTTCGTGAATTGTTTATCGTTCGCAGGCCATCAGGAAATCTCACTCCAGCTTTCGAGGCGATGACAACCTTCTCTCGCTCAAAGAGTGTACCGATGAGTCCGCCAATGACACGTTCGCTATCTCCATCGCCATAGATGGGAGATGTGTCGATGAAATTTCCGCCAGCTTCAATATAGGCGCGACATTGATCAGCAGCCTCGTGGGTATCGGTATCGCGACCCCAAGTCATGGTTCCTAAGCCCAACCGGGATAGTGAGAGACCGCTACGGCCGGCTCGACGCAATTCCATGAACGCGAGATTAGCCTAAAGGTAGTTCAAATATCTTTACCGAATCAATACCACTAACCTTCGTGTTGTGGCTCGAATCGTTCTCTTAAGACATGCGCACTCCGTTGCAAATGAGAAGGGCATACTCGCAGGACGTATGCCTGGAATATCGCTCTCCGAGAAGGGGAAGCGCCAGTCTCAAGATTTGGCTCTGAGGCTGCAAGGCGCCGATATCTCAACAATCTCTTGCAGTCCATTAGAACGATGCCAACAAACCATATTGCCGTGGCTACATAGTGATCCAACTGTGAATATCGAGGCTTTCTCAATAGAAGATCGCCTCAATGAAGTTGATTATGGCAACTGGAGCGGATTGTCACTGAAGAAGCTCAGCAGAGAACCTCTTTGGAAAGTAATACAAGAGACTCCGAGCAAGGTGGCATTTCCTCAAGGGGAGAGAATCGCATCAATGCAGAAGAGGGCCGTCACAGCAGTGAAAGAGATTTCGGATACCAAATCTGGCACACATCTCTTTGTCTCGCATGGTGATGTGATTAAGGCGATCATTGCTGATCTTCTCTCAATGAAGTTGGATACTTTTCAGAAATTGGTCATCGATCCTGCTTCAATCACAATTTTTGAAACCGAGAAAAGTCGAGTAGTAATGACTACCTTCAATAACACCAGCGGCGACTTAGCTCCACTTTTGAAATCTCCATCAACGAGAAAAGCTACACTCGGTGGAGGATCTGGAATTAGCCGATTGCGAAGAGGAAGATAGTGGCCGCCAGAGTCTTGCTATTTGATCCCGCTGAGAGATTTGTGGTGGGAACGGTTGGTCAACCGGGTGATCGTACTTTCTTTATTCAAGCTGAGGCAGGGTCTCGACTAATCTCAGTCTCTCTTGATAAGTCACAGGTACAGGCACTTGCAGACAGACTTGTCATCATGCTTCGAGAGATCAAGCAGAGTAATCCACTTTTTACCTTGACCAAGATAGCCAAAGATGATGGGCCTCTCTCTACCCCTATAGAAGAGGAATTTCGAGTTGGCGTAATCGGTATCGCATTTGATGACAACGCTGAGAAGATTCAAATCGATCTTCAATCCTTTACTGAAGATTCTGAAGAGTCTGAGAGCGATCTTGAGTTCATCGATGTAGATGATTTAAGTGATGATCAAGATGTTCTTCGCGTCATCATCACCCCTGGACAAGCCGAGCAATTCTCAAAGCGTGCCCACATCGTAATTAACGCTGGAAGAACGCCATGTCCCTTCTGCGGTTTTCCTATCGACCCTCGTGGACATCTCTGTCCTCGAGCAAATGGATATCGTCGCTAATGGTGAATTCGAACATCGAAGAACATCTCGTACAAGGTTCTCTCGAAGTCACTGGGCGCTTGGTCGATGCATCTAATGCAACACTCTTTGCCCAGTGCACATTCGATGAAAAGACCATCTCGGCTATCTATAAACCAATTGCTGGGGAACGTCCATTATGGGATTTTCCAGATGGAAACCTCGCTCAGCGAGAATATGCAGCCTTCTTAATTAGTCACCTCGCAGGATGGAATATCGTCCCGACTACCGTTTTAAGGGATGGGCCATTTGGAGAAGGAATGGTTCAAGAGTGGATTGAGATAGATGAATCGATCGACTTGGCAACATTCTTTTCAACCGATGATTCTCGATTGCGCCGCATCGCTCTCTTTGATGCCGTCATTAACAACACAGATCGCAAGATTGGGCATCTGCTTCCGACAGATGATGGTCGGCTTTTCGGTTGTGATCACGGAGTAACTTTCCACGAAGAAGATAAGTTACGGACCGTGCTCTGGCAATGGGCAGCAGATGAGTTGACATCCGAAGAGCGCGAAATCTTGATTGCGCTTCGATGGAAGATAGTAGAGAGCGAGTCGGTATTTACACATCTCATAACCGCTGTGGAATACCAAGCTCTTCTTTCTCGCATAGATTCGCTGCTTGAAAAAAATCTCTTTCCAGAACCAAATCCTGATTGGCCAGCGGTTCCATGGCCAGCATTTTGAGTTAAGGTATTTCTATGAACCCTTGGGCTAGTGTCTACATACCCGCTCTTGATTCCCGCTTCTCTTTTCCTGCCCTCTCCATCTACAACACGGAATCTGGCTCCCTAGAGGAAGTAGCGAAGAAGGATCGATACTCTCTCTATGTCTGTGGAATTACTCCCTACGATGCGACGCATCTGGGTCATGCTGCAACATATTTAACATTTGATCTTCTCAATCGATATCTACGCGCCACAGGTGCAATGGTTTCCTATGTACAGAACATAACCGATATCGACGACCCCCTTCTAGAGAGAGCCAAGCGTGATGGTCTAGATTGGCGCGAACTTGCTCAATCTCAAATTGATCTCTTTAAAGGGGATATGGTCGATCTCCACGTTCTTCCACCAGATCATTACATCGGCGTAGTTGAAGCAATGCCCATGGTGGTTAAAGCCATTGAATCTCTACAGCAGGCTAAAACGACTTATCTAGTCGATCAAGATCTCTACTTTGATGTTCATTCAGATGAGGAGTACGGGAATCGCTCTCATTTAAGCGAATCAGAGGCGCTAGCTATCTTTGCCGAGCGCGGGGGAGACCCCGGTCGTAAAGGAAAGAGGGATCCATTCGATGCACTCGTTTGGTTGTCTGCTCGAGAAGGCGAACCTTCTTGGCCAAGCCCCTTTGGAGACGGTCGTCCTGGATGGCATATTGAATGTTGCGCGATCGCACTGAATTACCTTCCTGAAAATTCAAGCGAATACTCAATAGATTTCCAAGGCGGCGGCAGCGATCTCATATTCCCGCACCATGAAATGAGCGCATCTCAATCCCGTGCAATCAACGGCAAAAAGTTTTCACAGTTCTACGTACATGCAGGAATGATTGGGCTCGATGGCGAGAAGATGAGTAAATCAAAGGGCAATCTGGTTTTCGTTTCACGGCTGATTGCCTCAGGGGTTGAACCATCTGCCATTAGATGGGCCCTTATGGGCCATCGGTACTCATCTGATCTCATGTGGAGTGAAGAGATTCTCACCAAAGCTATCCAAGAGATTGATAGCCTTCGAATTGCTCTATCTCGGATGGAAGTTGCGCCAACTGAGGAAGTAATCAAGGCAATCATTCTTCACCTTAGTCAGAACTTAGATACTGCGTCGGTGAAATCAGAGCTTATGAAATGGGTCTCCGATACTGAATCAGGTGCTACGGGTGGCAGTCCTGGAGAGCTATCACGTGCAATCGATTCCTTACTTGGGCTTGCTCTATAGATTTACGGTAGCCTCTGCGCTGTGATGAGTGCGCTGAGAAGGAGAAAGCTCGATACCGAGCCTGGTGCGCTCCGTTTAGCCCTTGAAAACCGTACCGTCATTGCCGATGGTGCGATGGGAACGATGCTCCAGGCTGCAGATCCAACTCTTGAAGATTTTCAAAACCATGAGGGTTGTAATGAGATTCTCAATATCACGCGCCCGGATTTAGTCAGGTCAGTCCACGAGGAGTATCTCAAGGTTGGCGTCGATGCTATTGAAACAAATACTTTTGGTGCCAATTGGGCCAACCTCGCCGAGTACGGGATAGAAGATCGTATTTACGAACTTGCCTATGCAGGTGGGGTCATTGCGCGGGAAATTGCAGATAAATATTCAACTCGCGATAAGCCACGCTTTGTTCTCGGCAGTCTTGGACCTGGAACAAAGTTACCGAGCCTGGGCCACACCACTTATCAAAAATTGAAAGATGCTTACTACACAGCCTCAAAAGGTCTCTGTGATTCCGGTGCAGATGCGCTTCTGATTGAAACAACGCAAGATCTATTGCAAGCAAAGGCTGCAGTAAACGGTGCACGTCAGGCGGTATCTGAATCCAAGCGCGATGTAATCGTCATTGCACAGGTAACGGTAGAAACAACCGGAACTATGTTGCTAGGTTCTGAAATCGGAGCAGCGCTCAATGCCCTTGAACCTCTCGAGATCGACTTGATTGGCCTCAATTGCGCGACAGGGCCAGCTGAAATGTCTGAACATCTGCGTTACCTGTCCAAGAATTCGCACACCGCTATCTCTGTTATGCCCAATGCTGGTCTTCCCATATTGGGAAAGAACGGTGCGGAATATCCTCTTGGACCATCAGAGTTGGCAACTGCGCTTTCACAATTCGTGGATGACTACGGAATTTCTCTCATCGGTGGATGCTGTGGAACTACACCGGCCCATCTTCAAGCTGTTGTTGAAAAATTGAACAACCATCCGCACAGGGATCGTGCGGTTATGAATGACCCTGGCGCGTCTTCCCTTTATCAATACGTTCCCTTCAGGCAAGACAACGCCTATCTGGCAATCGGTGAGAAGACAAATGCCAACGGTTCTCGAGCATTCCGAGATGCATTGGTTGCCGAAGATTGGCAGAGCTGCGTGGAAATTGCCCGCGATCAGATTCGCGATGGTGCACATATGCTCGATCTCTCTGTTGACTATGTTGGGCGCGATGGCGTTAAAGATATGTTTGAACTTGCCTCACGTTTTGCAACAGCGTCTACTCTTCCAATCGTTCTTGACTCAACTGAGCCGAACGTCCTAAAGGCTGGCTTGGAAGCACTTGGTGGACGTTGCGTGATTAACTCGGTGAATTACGAAGACGGCGATGGACCAACGTCACGTTTTGCTCGCATCATGCCGTTAGTCAAAGAACATGGAGCAAGCGTTGTAGCCCTGACAATCGATGAAGAGGGACAGGCCCGCACAGCTGAGTGGAAGTTAAAGGTTGCTCGCAGACTGATAAAAGATCTTACGGAAAATTGGGGGATGCAGGTAGGGGATATTCTCATCGATGCTCTGACATTCCCGATTGCAACCGGACAAGAGGAAACACGTCGAGATGGCATTGAAACAATTAACGCAATTCGAACTTTGAAGAGTGAATACCCTGAAGTTCAGACCACTCTCGGTGTGAGTAACGTTTCTTTCGGCCTTAATCCTGCAGCCCGAGTAGTGCTCAATTCAGTCTTCTTGCATGAATGTGTAGCTGCCGGCCTTGATTCTGCGATTGTTCATCCATCAAAGATTGCCCCACTTGCGCGAATAGATAATCGTCAGCGAGAAGTTGCCCTTGATCTCATCTATGACCGACGTACCTATGATGGCGAAACATGCACCTACGACCCTTTAACTGAGTTTCTTCAACTATTCGAAGGTGTGGAGTTAGCTGCCACTCGTAACGTTCGCGCAGCAGAGCTGGCAGCGTTGCCACTCACCGAACGTCTACAGCGCCGCATTATCGACGGTGAAAAAGTTGGACTCAACGAAGATTTAGATACAGCGATGCAAGAGGGAATCAAGCCGCTCACTATTATCAATGACTATCTTCTTGAGGGAATGAAGGTTGTCGGAGAACTTTTCGGTAAGGGTGAGATGCAGCTGCCATTCGTCCTTCAAAGCGCAGAAGTAATGAAATCGGCTGTTGCCTACCTAGAGCCACATATGGAGAAGACTGACGACTCAGGGCGAGGAAGAATGCTCCTTGCAACAGTTAAGGGCGATGTGCACGATATCGGTAAGAATCTTGTCGACATCATCCTTTCTAATAATGGCTATCAAGTCGTCAATATCGGTATCAAGCAGACGATTAATCAGATTATTGATGCAGCTCAAGAGAACGATGTAGACGCCATTGGAATGTCAGGTCTACTCGTGAAATCAACTGTCATTATGAAAGAGAACTTAGAAGAGATCGCATCCCGTGGTCTAGCCGATAAGTGGCCAATTGTCTTAGGTGGCGCAGCTCTTACTCGTGCATTTGTTGAGCAAGAACTTGCATCCCAATTCCCAGGTGAAGTTCGATACGCGCGCGATGCATTTGAAGGCCTTCGACTCATGGATGCAATCATGGCCGTCAAGCGTGGCGAAGAGGGTGCAGCTTTACCTGCTCTTCGTGAACGTAAGGTGAAATCAGTTGCGAAGCCTCTTGCCGATGCTCCAATTGATACCGTTCGAAGTGATGTAGCAGTAGATATCGATATTCCTTCTGTTCCATTCTTTGGATCTCGCATTGTTAAAGGAATACCGTTGGCCGATTATGTAGGCATGCTCGACGAACGAGCTCTCTTCGTAGGTCAATGGGGACTCAAGGGTGCTCGAGGTGAATATGACCTGATGGCAGAGAATGAAGGTCGTCCACGACTTCGCCAATTACTCAATGAGGTGCAGTCAAATGGCTGGTTGGAAGCTGCCGTTGTGTATGGGTATTTCCCATGTGTCTCTGAAGGTAATGATCTGATTATTTTGCACCACGAAGGACCGCTCAAGGGTCAAGAGAGAACTCGCTTCTCATTCCCACGTCAAAGACGCGATCGCAGATTATGTCTTTCAGATTTCTTCGCAAGCAAAGATTCAGGAAAGACAGATGTTGTTGCCTTCCACGTTGTGACAATGGGAAATACCGTGAGCAAGGCTGCCAATGAGCTCTTTGCTGCAGATAAATATCGTGAATATCTAGAACTTCATGGGCTCTCGGTTCAGTTGACTGAGGCCCTTGCTGAACATTGGCATGCTCGAGTTCGTGAGGAGATGTCAGTCAGAGATATGGATTCACCCGATTTACAAGGGATTCTCGATCAGGGATATCGCGGGTCTCGTTACTCATTTGGATACCCAGCATGTCCTGATATTGAACAGCAGACACAACTCTGTCAGCTCTTAGAACCTGGGCGTATCGGGGTTGAGCTTTCTGAGGAATTCCAACTTCATCCAGAGCAATCTACCTCGGCAATTATCGTTCACCATCCAGAGGCGAAGTACTTCAACGCGAATTAGTTCAATGCAAATTATTTCTGGGCAAATTAGTTGTGAGCTGGACAGATAGTCTTAAAGAAACACCAATCACAGAGCCTGCTCTTCTTCGTTGGGAAGTGGCCAGTCTCAATGGCAGTGAGTATCTCTTGACCGATATTGGTCATTATCTTTTCAGCCGAAAGCAATTGCGCTTCAGTGGGAGAGCTCTTAACGATCTTCGAATCACCAAGATAAATCAATTGAAGTAGTTTTGGGAGAACGCCTTCTCTCTGCCAGTAGAGGAGCGCATAAATTCTCAGTTGGAAGAGGGCTTTCTCTTCCCACCCTGGCTTTGGTGATTTTCCTGTCTTGTAGTCGACGATTCTTACTTCACCGGTAGGCGCGATATCTAAGCGATCGACATATCCATGGAGATAAACCTCATCGGAAATTGTCTTTTCCAAGTGCAGTTCTCGATATGTTGATTCGAAAGATGAAGGATTCTCAAGCGAAAAGTAGTTGGTGAGAAGCGAGTGAGCTCTATCCATCCACTCTTTTTCATCGAGGACAAGATTTGCGAGCTCTGGCTTTGAGGCCAATTGGTTGCTCCATGCCGTTGGAAGAAGGTCCAGGGCGGTATCAAAAGTTCGTTCAGCGGCCGGAAACTCAAAGAGATCCTCTAGTACCTGATGAATCAACTTTCCACGTTCGGCGTCAATGCTGGGTGGTTCAGGCAGAAGATCGATTGCACGATATTTATAGAGCTGTGGACAGTTGGTGAAATCATTCATACGGCTAGGGGAGAGGCGTAGTTGTTCCACTTGTGCACGATACTGCCGAAGCTGCTCTCAGTACGTCAGCGCCTCCAATAGGATATGCCGGTGTCGAAGAGCGGATATTTCAAGGCGGGCGATCGGGTTCAACTCACCGATCCAAAGGGAAAGCTGTACAGCTTGACCATCACTCCTGGAAAAGAGTGGCACACGCACAAGGGTTGGATTACTCATGATGATCTGATTGGCCTTCCTGAAGGCTCTGTCGTGAGTACAACAGCAGGGCTCAAGTTCACCGCATTCATTCCGCTGCTCGCTGACTACGTGCTCTCAATGCCACGTGGTGCCACAATTGTTTATCCTAAAGATGCCGCGATGATCGTTGGTGTTGCAGATATTTATCCAGGTGCTCGGGTACTTGAAGCCGGTGTCGGAAGCGGTGCTTTGACCCTCTCTCTCTTACGTGCAGTTGGAGATGAAGGTTCGGTTCACTCGGTTGAACGCCGTCACGATTTTGCAGAGAATGCGACGGCAAACATCAAGAATTATTTTGGAGAACTTCCTAAGAACTGGAAGCTCGACGTAGGTTCTGTGCAAGATCAAGAATTTGAAGGTCAATTTGATCGAGTTGTTCTCGACATGCTCGCGCCATGGGAATGTGTAGAGATGGCGGCTAAGGTTCTGCGCCCCGGTGGTGTCTTCCTTGCATACGTAGCAACAACCACGCAGCTCTCATCTACTGCCGAAGCTCTGAAAGAGGATGGGCACTTCACCGAACCCGAGAGCTCCGAGACAATCGTTCGTGGTTGGCACCATGAAGGTCTAGCAGTGAGGCCGCAACAGAGAATGATCGGCCACACAGGTTTCCTTATCCAGAGTCGACGCATGGCGCCAGGTGTTGATGTACTTCCTCGTAGACGCCGACCATCAAAGGGTGCCTACGGTGTCCCGGAAGAGTGAACGGCTCGTTAACTTAACAATCGCCCTCCTTGCAACAAAGCGTTGGATTACCAAGTCAGAAATCTTTGCAACAGTTGATGGCTATGAGGGAGAGCCTGATGCAAAAGAGCGCATGTTTGAACGCGATAAAGATGATTTAAGAAATCTCGGAATCACTATTGAAGTTGGAACGTTCGACCCACTCTTTGAAGATGAAGCAGGCTATCGAATACGAACTGAAGATTACCGAATACAAATCAGCAATCTTGAACCAATCCAACTTTCACTGCTTTCTCTCGCGGTTCAAGCTTGGCAAGGAGCGGCCCTCAATGAAAGCGCCCTGTCAGCAATTGTGAAGCTTAAGGGATTGGGAATCGAATCAGATATTGGTGAACTGCCAATATCTAGACCTTCACAAATTTCTGACAATCCTTACCTGCTTCACATTGTTGATGCGATTTCTAGACGCCGAACCATCTCTTTTACCTATACAGCTTCCGATTCATCCTTGATCAACCGCCTCGTAGAACCATACGGAGTTATCTCGCGAGATGGCTACTGGTATTTAGTTGGCAACGATTGCGAGAGAAGGGCAGAGCGCACCTTTAGGCTAGATCGATTTGCTGATGAGATTAAGGTTCACGGCAAAGAGAATTCATATGAAATTCCGCAGGATTTTGAGATTGGAAAATCTATTGTCCCCGAAGCAACTCCTCGAGTAGCCACTTTGCTCCTGCGTAAAGATAAGGCCAGCCAGTTGCGACAACGTTCCCAAGACCTTCAGGAGCAAGGCGAGTGGGACCAGATTTCAATTCCGTACTTCGATCAGGACTCTTTCCTCAAGGAGATTCTCTGGCACCTTGATGATGTTCAGGTTCTTGAGCCCGACAATCTGAGACAAGAAGTGATAGATGCACTCTCTAAGGTAGTAGCTCTACATGGTTAGGAAATCTTCGCCTGTAGAGAAGGCTGCCCGTCTACTCGACTTAGTCCCATATATTTCAACTCATCAAGGAATAGCTCTTTCAGACTTAGCAAAGCAATTTTCACTTTCCGAGGAAGAACTTCTTTCAGATCTCAATACGCTCTGGATGTGTGGCCTTCCAGGTTACACGCCTCTGGAACTG
Source organism: Candidatus Nanopelagicaceae bacterium (assembly GCA_965268015.1). Lineage (GTDB taxonomy): Bacteria > Actinomycetota > Actinomycetes > Nanopelagicales > Nanopelagicaceae > Planktophila. The sequence continues at coordinate 628,115 of OZ254154.1, read as the reverse complement.
ATCGATCTTGAGTTCGAATCTGGTTTTGTATCAATCAGAAATGCAGAGACCCTAAATATTTCTCGCTCCTTGTCCCAGCAGGAGATGATTTCTCTCAAGCTTGGCCTGGATACTGTCAGAGGACAACTTCCACTCGATCGTGTTGACTTGAAAAGCAAGGTTGATGAGCTGCAGGCTCTACTCGAACCTCTCATAACTGCAAAGGTTCAGGGAGAAAGTCCAGTGACCGCCTCGCAAGAACGTCTTATAAATGAGGCTATCTCTGAACGTTTCAATCTAACTTTTACCTATGATTCTCTTTCAACCGGAGATCAGTCACAGCGCATTGTCACGCCCATCGATACCTATTCTCAGAGTTCGCATCTCTATCTGCGAGCTTTCTGCCACACAGCTTCTGCTGGAAGAACATTCCGGGTAGACCGCATGACTTCGCTTGCTAAAGCAAAACCTGAGAAGGTAAACCAAAGCGGGTCTGCTATCACTGACTTCAAAGGCGCGGTTGGTAGCGAGAATCAATCAATAGTGGTCATTGCGATTCATGGAAATCTTCGAAGCAATCGTGAAGCTTTGGGAACAGCGATAGTTGGTGGGGAATCGACTGTGAAGGTACGGGCGCTTAGTAGCAGCTGGTTATTACGAACCGTTATAGCCTCAGGTGGTTTCATGGAGATTCTCCACGATGAGGGCCACTCGAAGCCCGGAATTCGGGCAGGCGTCAAGGCAGCTGCGCAGAAAGCCCTTGATCTCTATTCTCTAAATTCCCGCTAGTTGCGCTAGGGTTACACCATGTTTTTACGCGAACCTAGCCACATCCTCCTGCTCCTACTCGTAGTCGTTGTCCTCTTTGGGGCAAAGCGCCTACCTGATTCAGCTCGTTCACTCGGAAAGTCAATGCGTATTTTCAAGAGTGAGATGAAAGAGATGAAGGACGAGTCAGGCGACAAAGATCAAGGAACTACTGAAAAGTAATTTTCATGGCGGCCACCCAAGGCGGTCGTATGCCGCTTCTCGATCATCTGCGCGAGCTACGTAGCCGCGTAGTTAAATCTGCCATCTCGATAATCATCGGGGGAGTAATTGGTTGGTATTTCTACAATCCAATCATCACCAAGCTAGCTGAGCCGGTATGTGATCTCAAGGCAGCACAAGAGGCGGGCGCTACTAGTTGTGGCGCTCTCTATATCAACGGTGTTCTGGGACCTCTTAATCTTCAAATCAAGGTAGCTATTCTGAGCGGCATCATCATGATGGCGCCAATCTGGCTCTACCAGTTGTGGGCCTTTATCGCACCAGCGCTGCATCGTCGCGAAAAGAGATACTCATTCGGGTTCTTCGCTGCGGCAACACCATTCTTTGCATCTGGCGCATGGCTTGGATACACAATCTTGCCAACTGCGGTGAAGGTGCTCTTCGGATTTACACCTGAGGCGTTGAGTAACCTGGTGAAGTTTGATGATTATCTTGATTTTGTTATGCGAGTCATCCTCCTCTTTGGAATCGCATTTGAACTGCCCGTATTTTTGGTTACCTTCAACATGATCGGTTTCTTATCAGGGCTTGCGATTCTCAAGCCATGGAGAGCATGGGTCTTCGCTATCTGTCTCTTTGTTGCAGGATTTACCCCGAGTGCAGATCCACTTTCTATGATCGCCTTAGCCGTGCCTTTAATTATTCTCTATCTTCTTGCAGGTGTCTTTGCCCTCTTCAATGACAAACGACGAGCAAGAAAGTTTGAAGCGAGCCTAGCTGCTGAAGTAATCTGATGTGGGCAATTGCAATCAACCCGAGCGCAGGTCACGGCAAGGGTGCCCTCGTTGGTGAGAAAGTAACGAATTTCTTTAACCAGAGACGCCTTCCATATTCTGTTCTTTCTGCGCCATCTGCTCATGAACTCTCGCAACAGTTGGATTCTTTCCTAGATTCCAGCTCTTCTTCTCATAGCTGCTCTGGAGTAATAAGCGTTGGAGGAGATGGCTTAGCTCACTTGGTTTTACAGAGCGTTGTTCCACGGAGAATTCCATTTGCAGTAATTCCTGCAGGAACCGGCAATGACATTGTTAGGACTCTCGGATGGTCATTGTACGAAATTGAAAGTCACTTAGAGAGGATCATATCTAGGCAGGCATCTCCGATTGATCTAGGAATCGTTGACTCTGAATGGTTTGCTGCAATCCTTAGTACCGGTTTTGATTCTGTTGTTAACGAAAGAGCCAATTCACTTACTTGGCCAAAGGGGCCGCAAAAGTACAATGTCGCGATCGCAATGGAGCTCCCACGGTTTACTCCACGAACATATCGAATCACCACGGATTCAGAGGAGTTTTCTATCGAGGCGATGCTGATCGCAGTGGGAAATGGTCGCTCATACGGGGGAGGAATGCTTGTCTGTCCTCAAGCCCAACTCCATGACGGCCTCTTTGATGTCATGATTTTGCAGCCAGTCAGCAAGATTGAATTTTTCAAGGTATTTCCCAAAGTCTATTCGGGCTCTCACATCACTCATCCGAAAGTGAAGATGTTCAGAACCTCAAAGATTGAGATATCTGCAGATGCGATTGCCTACGCAGATGGCGAACGCATAGGACCTGCACCTATCAAGGCCGAGTGTGTCCCTAACGCAGGGCTAACGTGGCTTCTATGACAACTCCGGCAGAACGCTACGCAGCGGCAAACGAGCGCGGAAAGCATCCACTCACACAAGAGTTCATTGATCAATTCGACTTTGGTTTCGATGATTTTCAAATTACTGCCTGCATGGCAGTCGAAGATGGAAAAGGTGTTCTCGTTGCAGCGCCGACCGGTGCAGGAAAGACCGTAGTGGGCGAATTCGCAGCCTTTAGTTCTCTGGCTAAGGGAAAGAAATGCTTCTACACAACTCCAATCAAGGCACTTTCAAATCAGAAATATTCAGAGTTTGTGGTTCGTTTCGGTGAAGATCGAGTTGGTTTGCTGACAGGTGATACCAATATCAATTCTGAGGCAGAGATCCTCGTTATGACAACCGAGGTTCTGCGAAACATGCTCTACGCCAATAGCTCGACACTTACCAACCTTGGTGCTGTTGTTATGGATGAGGTTCACTACCTTGCAGATAAGTTCCGTGGAGCTGTCTGGGAAGAAGTACTCATCCATCTCATGGAGAGCGTTCAAGTCATTTCACTATCAGCCACAGTCTCCAACGCAGAAGAATTTGGAGAGTGGCTTGGTGAAGTTAGAGGCCATACAGAGGTTATCGTCAGTGAAATTAGACCGATTCCTCTCTATCAGCATGTGCTTATTGGAAATCGAATGGCTGATCTCTTTAGTGAACCAGGCAGAGTAAACCCTGAGATTCTCGGCCTCGAGCGCGAGGCCATGCGCCGTAATCGTATGCCGAAGAATCGCCGAGACCGATACGGCGACAATGAGAATCGCCTTTCTAGAGCTGAAGTAATCGAGAAACTACAACGTGAGAATATGCTGCCGGCGATTACATTTATCTTTTCTCGCGTTGGATGCGATGCTGCCGTTAAGCAATGTTTACAAGCTGGAATCAAACTCACAACGACAGAGGAGCGGCTAGAAATTGCGGCTACTGCGACGCGCTACACCCAAAACTTGGCTGAAGAAGATTTAGAAGTACTTGGTTATAGAGATTGGATGTCAGCGTTAGAGCGAGGAATCGCTGCGCACCACGCGGGGCTGCTGCCCTCCTTTAAGGCAGCCGTTGAAGATCTCTTTCAACGAGGTTTGGTAAAGGCCGTTTTTGCCACCGAAACGCTCGCACTCGGAATCAATATGCCTGCACGCACTGTTGTGTTGGAGAAGTTGACCAAGTGGAATGGCGAGGGCCATGTGTCGATTACACCAGGGGAGTACACGCAACTCACCGGTCGCGCAGGTAGAAGAGGTATTGATATTGAAGGAAATGCTGTTGTTCTTTGGTCTCCGACTGTCGATTCAGCTACTGCTGCCGGATTAGCATCAACTCGAACGTATCCATTGAGATCTTCTTTTACGCCAACGTACAACATGTCTATCAACCTCATTGCGCGCTTCGGTCGTGAACGTGCTCGTGGCAGCCTTGAATCATCTTTCGCCCAGTTCCAAGCAGACCGTGCGGTTGTAGGACTAGTGCGCCAAATTCGCAAGAATGACTCTGCAGCGAAGGAGCTCATCGATTCCGCAGAGTGCCACCTGGGCGATTTCTCCGAGTATTCACGAATCAGAATTGATATCAAAGAGATTGAGAAGTTATTGAGCCGTCGAGATGGTCGCAAGACATTCGACCAACGACAGCGGCTCCATATGGAGGGCGAGTTAGATACGTTACGGAAGAACTTACGTGCTCATTCTTGCCATTCCTGTAACGATCGAGAAGCGCATGCAAGGCTTGCCGAGCGAGCTGATCGCCTCAATAGAGAATCTGATGGGCTGCGCTCACGGGTCGAGAACCGGACCCACGTCATTGCGAAGACTTTCGATCGTATTTGCAACGTTCTTACACACCTTGGCTATATCGAAGGTGAGAAACCATTGGCTCAAGGAAAGATATTGGCAAAAATCTATGCTGAATCTGACTTGTTGTTGACCGAATCTATTCGCTTAGGTGTCCTCGATGAACTAACGTCTGTTGAACTTCTCTCTGTGGTTTCTTCTATGATCTATGAAAGTCGTTCCGCCGATAATTATGCGCCGAAGATTCCCCATCAGAATGTGGCGAATGCACTTGCTGCCATTACAAAGATCTGGGGACAGCTTGAAGATATTGAAAATGAATTCGATGTAAAGACTCAGCGAGAACCAGACTTTGGATTCTGTTATGCCTCGTACCGTTGGGCTAACGGTCATTCGCTCAGCAGTATTCTTAAAGGAACGGATATGACCGTCGGTGACTTTGTGCGGTCTACCAAGCAACTCATTGATCTGCTGACTCAGATAGGCGGAGCCTCTGAGGCGTTGCGACCAGCTTGTCGAGATGGTGTGAAGCGTTTGGATAGAGGCGTAGTTTCTTATATGTTGGGAGAACTATGACTCTGATGCTCTTAGATAGCGCCTCACTTTGGTATCGCGCTTACTACGGTATGCCGGACACTCTTCTCTCACCTTCGGGGCTACCCGTCAATGCGATTCGCGGATATCTCGATATGACTGCGAGATTGATTTCGATGTATCAACCGAATCGAATCGTGGCATGCATTGAAGGAGATTGGCGACCTAGCTGGAGAGTAGATCTCTTTCCCGCCTATAAAGCTAACCGTCTGGAAGTTGAGGGAGAAGAAGAGGAAGAGCCAGAAACACTGACTCCGCAAATTCCGATCCTTCTCGATCTTCTCGATGAGTTTGGTATCCCTATGCTCGGAGTCGATGACTACGAAGCAGACGACGTGATGGCTACCTTTGCCGTAAAGGAGAAGGGTCCTATCCGCGTCGTGACCGGTGATCGAGACCTCTTCCAACTGGTCGATGACAAGCGAGATGTAAAGGTCGTTTATCTTGCACGAGGAATCTCGCAACACGATCTTGTAGATATCTCATGGGTTGCAGATAAGTATTCAATTCCGGGGGATAGGTACGCTCTCTTTGCAATGTTTAGAGGAGATGCATCAGATGGTCTTCCTGGTGTTAAAGGCATTGGTGAGAAAGGTGCCGCAATCATCGCCAATAACTTTTCGACAGTTGACGAAGCTCTACAGGGAGCTCGCGAGGCACATCCAAGTCTGAGCGCGAGTTTGGCAAGGAAGATCATTGAAGGGGCGGACTATTTGAAGATCGCTCCTACATTGGTTCACTGCGCAAAAGATGTTGCAATCCCAAAGATGGATATCGACATGCCAAAGAAACCCGATGACTTATCGAAAATTTACGCGATGCAGACAGAGTTTGGTTTAGGTGCAAGCGTTGATCGCCTGATAGCAGCACTTGGGTGGTAGCACTTAAGAATTTGATAGCAGCGTTATGCGTTGCAGGTAGCTTCGAACCCCTCGGATTCTGGTTCTTAGCACCCATCGGATACGCACTGTGGATTCACTCATTGGTGCACGATCACCATCAGGTGAGAAACACACTTATTTTCGGATTTATTTCGAATGCACTCATACTTCAATGGAGTGGGGTCTATGTAGGAGCCCTTCCGTGGCTTGCGCTCTCGCTGTTACAAAGTGTCTACCTGATCCCAGTTGCGATGATCTCCAAACGCATCTCCAGCAAGCATTTATCACGTCTAGGTTTCATTATCGTTCTTGTCTTACTCTCCGAAGAAATTCGGGCTCGCTTTCCATTCGGTGGTTTCGGTTGGACGCGCATCGCTTTTTCGCAGATCAATAGTCCCTTAGCAAACCTTGCTTCGATAGGGGGAGTGGCTCTTGTTTCATTCGCCACTTTGCTACTTTCATGCCTTCTATTGAATCGGAAGCGCTCACAAGCTTTTGCAGTTCTTGCTCTATTGGTTGTCTCTGAATTTACTCCGCATATCTCACTTGGAAACGTTGATAACAATACGAACCAAACAATTCGCATTAGAGCGGTTCAGGGCGGCACACCATCAGTTGGGTTGGATTTCAATTCGAGAGCACTTGGCGTCTTGAAGATGCATATTGAACAATCCTTGAAAGATTTTGAACCTACAGATGAGTTGATTATTTGGCCTGAAAATGCCATTGATATTGATCCATCAAAAAACGCAGAGGTTGCCGCGCTTATAACCTCCTTTACGACGAAGATAAATAGACCACTTTTGGCTGGAGCCATAATCTCAACTTCATCAGGACCTAAGAATGCTGTTATCTATTTTGATGAACAAGGCAAAATTCAAGAGATCTACGAGAAGCGCTATCTCACTCCTTTCGGAGAATATATTCCTCTACGGTCTATTGCTGAACTGGTAAGCCCTTACGCTGGTCAGGTAAACGATTTTATTCCAGGAAATCGCCAGACAATCTTTGAGATCAAGGGAATCACTGCCTCTTCCGTAATTTGTTATGAAATCATCAATGACGGCCTCGTTCGAAAGAGCAGTAATTCATCTGATCTCCTCTTCGTGCACACCAATAGCGCAACGTTTGCCAACACATCTGAAGGTGATCAGCAATTGTCGATAACTCGATTCCGAGCGGTCGAACATAAACGCTCAATTCTCTCAGTTTCAACCACCGGGCCTTCGGCCTATGTCGATAACAGGGGAGAGGTCCTTTCCTATCTTCCTGATGGCGCTCGGGGTTCTATAGAAGTTGAGATTCAAGCAGATCATGAGAGATCGATTTCATCGACTTTGGGGGGAGTCACTAATATTGCAACGTTATTTGCGGCATTACTATTTTCCCTTATCCGATCACAAAGAAGGAGGTTTTCATGGCTAACCCGCAGTTAAAACCTGTCATCCTTATCCCCACCTACAACGAGTCGATCTCTATCGTTGAACTTCTTCGTGAGTTAAAGAATTTGCGGAACGAAATACCGTTCGATGTCTTTGTTCTCGATGATAATTCTCCTGATAAGACCGCTGACATTGTCGATGATCTTCATTGTGATTGGGTTACAACGGTGCGTAGGCCAAATAAAAATGGATTAGGCGCTGCCTACCGCGCTGGCTTTGAACGCGTTCTTTCTACAGATAAGTACACCCATGTAATCACTATGGATGCCGATGGTTCTCATAGAGTTGCCGATCTTCCTGCGATGATTGAAGCTATTTCTGAAGGCAAATGTGCCGTCTTGGGTACACGGTGGATGCCAGGTGGCAGCGTCGTTAATTGGCCCAAAAGTAGACAATTGCTCTCTAGGGCCGGAACTGCTTATGCCCGCCTAGCCTTACGAATCCCTATGAAAGACCTCACCGGAGGTTTTCGAATCTATTCAACCTCATTGCTTCGTGCCTTAAATCTTAAAGATATGACGGCAACCGGTTATTGTTTTCAGATCGAGATGGCGATGGCTAGCGAGTTAGCTGGCGCAACGATGGTCGAAGTTCCCATTACCTTTGTAGAGCGCGTCAATGGAGTCTCCAAGATGTCGAGAGCGATCGTTATGGAAGCTCTCTGGCAGACAACCCTCTGGGGCCTTACTCGTACCTTACGGCCTAACGCCGATAAGTTACATTATGTAAAGTAAGAGAATTTCGACCCTCCCTCACAAGCTGGCTATTTGGAGCTGTACTACTCGGCGAAATCGCTGATAGGTGCACAACTGCAGATGAGATTACGGTCTCCGTGAGCTCCATCAATGCGAGATACAGGCGGCCAATACTTCATTCGAGCACCTATAAGTTCACCGGCCACAAAGCCTTCTAGAGGGCTTGGATAGCCACCCTTTTCACGTGGATATGGTCTATCCCAGGCAGTTGAGGAGACAGATATCGCAGTATGAGGCGCTCTACGTAGAGCGCTGGATTCGATATCTACCTTGCCGTCGATGACTTCTTGAATCTCAGAGCGGATAGAGATCATCGCATCGATGAAGCGGTGAATCTCGGAGATATCTTCCGATTCAGTTGGTTCAATCATCAGCGTTCCAGCTACAGGGAAAGACATCGTCGGTGCATGGAAACCATAATCCATAAGTCGCTTGGCAATGTCATCAACGCTTACCCCAGAGACTTTGGTGATCTCGCGAATATCTAGGATGCATTCGTGCGCGACGCGACCATTCTCACCGGTATACAAAACTGGGTATGAACTTTCAAGTCGCTTCGCCATGTAATTTGCGGACAAGATCGCTACTTGAGTTGCATGTGTAAGTCCTGCTCCCCCAAGCAAACGAATGTATGCCCATGAAATCGGAAGGATGCTCGCAGAACCATATGGTGCACCCGATACCGGACCAGGTCCTGTCGCAGGTCCTGCTGCCTCATCCATTGGATGGTTAGGCAAGAACGGAGCCAGATGAGCACGAGCGATGACAGGGCCTACGCCAGGTCCTCCTCCCCCGTGAGGAATTGCGAAAGTCTTATGAAGATTTAAGTGCGATACATCTGCGCCAAATTTCCCAGGTTGTGCAACACCGACGAGAGCATTGAGATTTGCACCGTCGACATACACCTGACCACCTGCATCGTGTACTAGCGCACAGATTTCAGAGACCGCTGTTTCGAAAACTCCATGAGTACTCGGGTAGGTAATCATTAGCGCAGCAAGAGCATCTGAATGTTCTGAAATCTTCTTCTTAATATCTTCAACGCTAACGTTTCCGCTCTCATCGCAATCAATAACAACAACCTTCATGCCAGCCATGACCGCGCTAGCGGCATTTGTTCCGTGAGCACTAGATGGGATGAGACAAACATTGCGCTTTTGATCGCCACGTGAATCGTGATAATTTCGAATTGCGAGCAAACCGGCAAACTCACCCTGACTTCCAGCATTAGGTTGTAACGAGACTGCGTCGTAACCGGTAATTGATACCAACCACTGAGAAAGTTGATCAATAAGCTTTTTTGAACCCACTGTTTGGCTTGCTGGAGCGAATGGGTGAAGTGCTGAGAACTCTGGCCATGAAACAGCTTCCATCTCAGTTACGGCATTGAGCTTCATCGTGCATGAGCCCAGTGGAATCATTGTTCTATCTAGCGCTAGATCGCGATCTGCAAGATTACGAAGGTAGCGCATCATTCCTGTCTCTGAATGATTTGTATTGAAAACCGGATGAGTTAAATAAGAACTTGTGCGCGCAAACTTTGGCGGAATCTGAGAACCAGCGGAATCTTTATACCCAAGAACGCTCAATACTTGTGCAAATATTTCCTCGGTGGTTGTTTCATCGAATGAGATGCGAAGCGATGAATCTGAGACTGGGGCAAAGTTAAAGCCAGTCAACTCTGCCTTCTTGATGACATCGCGAGCATCAGTACGATTGATTGTTACTGTATCGAAAAGCACGACCTCAGAATTGCCTGCAGCATGAGCCAGTCGAAATGCAAAGTTATTTACGCGAAATGCAATTTCACGGAGACCTGATGGTCCGTGCCACATTGCATAGAAGGTGCTCATATTTGCAAGAAGAGCTTGTGCCGTACAAATATTGGATGTCGCCTTATCGCGACGAATGTGTTGCTCGCGGGTCTGTAGCGCCAATCTAAAGGCTGGTTTGCCATCTGCATCGATACTTTGACCAACGAGGCGGCCTGGCATGGATCGCTCTAGACCGTTGCGAACAGATAGGAATCCAGCGTGTGGTCCACCAAAGCCCATCGGAACTCCGAAGCGCTGTGACGTACCAACAGCGATATCTGCGCCCCACTCCCCTGGTGCTTTGAGAATTGTGAGTGCAAGTAAATCTGTTGCAGCAATAACTAGCGCATCTTTAGCGTGGGCATATTCCGCCAGCGCTGAATAGTCGCTCACTTCACCTGTCGTATCTGGATATTGAACCAAGATTGCAAAAAATTCCTGTGCAACTTTGCCCGCAGCGATATCTTCTGCAGATACCTCAACAACTTCAATTCCCAGCGGCTTTGCGCGAGTGATAACAACAGCCTTAGTTTGAGGATGGCAATTCTTCTCCATTAAGAAAACTGATTCATCACTTGCCTTAGATGCACGACGTGCAAGTGTCATAGCCTCAGCAGCTGCAGTTGATTCATCAAGCATAGAGGCATTTGAAATATCGAGAGCCGTTAATTCGCAGACCATAGTTTGGAATGCAAAAAGCGCCTCAAGTCGACCTTGGGAAATTTCAGGTTGATATGGCGTATAAGCGGTGTACCAGGCAGGGTTCTCTAAAACATTGCGTTTGATGACTGGAGGAACAATCGTTCCGTAGTAGCCAGTACCAATAAATGAATGGAGAACTTTATTCTCAGATGCGATCTCTTTGAGTTCAGCGATAACTTCAACTTCGCTTCGACCGGTATCTAGAGCTGATTCGATTACGTTCTTAACGGCGATATTTGCCGGAACAACATCTGCAATAAAGGTAGATAGATCTTTGTATCCGAGTGCAGAGAGCATTGCGACTTCATCGGTATGTGTAGGCCCGATATGACGATCTTCGAAGCTTCGCGCCCCAGATGTATCTTTCTTGCTCAACCCGAACTCCCCCGCACTGCGCTAGAGGAGAAATATATTGCTAATCGCCTATTTAGGCGCCTTTAGCCTTGCGGCGGAGTGAGAGTTCATCGTTACTTTCGCCACCAAAGACTTCGCCGTTAACCTCACCCTGAAGCGTTGCTAGAGAGCCTTCGACTTCATGCCAGACCTTGCCGACAGCGATACCGAAGACGCCCTGACCACCTGCAAGAAGGTCGACAATCTCATCTGCACTGGCGCATTCATAGATCGATGCCCCATCACTCATGAGGGTGATTCTTTCAAGTTCAGTAACACCGCGACTGCGTAGGTGATTGACTGCTGTACGAATATTTTGAAGTGATACACCAGCATCGAGTAGGCGCTTAACGATCTTTAATACAAGAATGTCTCGGAAGCCATAGAGGCGCGCACTGCCAGAACCAGATGCAGTGCGAATAGAAGGTTCAACAAGACCGGTACGAGCCCAATAATCTAATTGGCGATAGGTAATACCAGCTGCAGAGCATGCAGTAGCTCCGCGGTAGCCAATTTCAAATTCTTGTTCAGTCACGAGAGGGGGCTCGCTTTCACGTAGTGGGGTTGGCATAAGGGTACGCGCCGTGGTGGTCTACGAGCTGTTGCGACACGAACAAAACCTTTACCTGAGGTTGAGACTTTTGACCTACCCGATGAAGTCCTCTGGGTTGATTCCATCGAGGAACTCTCGGAAGGCCTCAAGCTCCTGATCGCCCGCCCCAGATATATCGGTTACTACCTGCTCTGGAATATCGATCCCCACCTGATCCAGGAGATCGGCATCGACCATGATGTTGGTCTTGGTTCTCAAAGCGATTGCAATGGCATCAGATGGACGCGCCGATAAGGGCTCTAGCGCCTCTTCGTTATTTCGAAGGAGCATCTCTGCGTAGAAGACTCCCCCATCAATTCGAGTGATATGGACAGAAGTCAGAGTGATATCGGTTCTCTCAAGAAGGTCTCGAATGAGATCGTGGGTCAAGGGACGTGTTGCTTCAAGGCCCTGCTGGGCGAATGCGATCGAGGTCGCTTCGACGGCGCCAACCCAGATTGGTAGAAAGCGGGTCCCTTCGACTTCCTTGAGAAGGACTATCGGTTGATTTGAAGGCATCTCAATTCGGACGCCAACAACCTCTACGGGAACGAGCATCTAGCGGGGACGATTAAGCCCGCCGCGCACCAACGCTGCGTGCAGTCTTACCGAAAGGGATGCAATCTCTTTTTGAACCTCTTCAGCGCGAGCCTTAGCTTCGCTGCTCTTCTGACGCGTGAATGGAGTGATCACCTGTTCGATCAGCCCAATCTCGCGGTCAGCTGCAGATTTAAATGAACGAAGGTGGCGTGGTTCGATACCAAAGCCGGCCATCTCTGCCACTGCCTTGGCTACTGCAAGCGCATCAGAGTCATAGTGGCGGCCCCTCAATGTGATGAGGCCGAATGATTCAAGCTCAACGAGCTGGGTATCTACGAGGCCAGATGCCTTGAGCAACTCCTCGCGAGAAAGGCGCATCTCTGAGCTCTCGGCGAAGGCTGCAGGTGCGAACTCTCCATCAACGGTTGCAAGACCTAACGTTGGTCGAGGCGCAGGAACGCCGCCGTTAGCTGCTGGCTGAAGACCGCGATCGAGAGCGTCAAGATTCTCTTTGATAACTTTGAGCGGAAGATACTGATCGCGTTGCGCCAAGAGAACGTAGCGGAGACGCTCTAGATCTGTGGCAGTGAATTTACGATATCCAGATGGAGTACGTTGCGGCTCTATAAGCCCCTCTGATTCAAGAAAGCGAATCTTCGAGATGGTGATATCTGGAAAGTCGCCTCGCAACTTTGTGAGTACTTCACCGATACTTAAATAGGCGCGTGCTGGAACTCCCACTTACTTCTCCCCTGTTGTGACATCTGCGCCGATAAAGAGCAGATGGAATTTTCCAATTTGAATCTCATCGCCAGTATGTAACTCTGACTCTGCAACGCTGACGTTGTTGATATATGAACCATTGAGACTGCCGTGATCTACAAATGTAAAACCGCTCTCTCCTGGTTCCTTTTTCGTAGTCTTGAGAATCGATGCATGTTTTCTGGAAACAGTGACATCATCAAGAAAGATTGCACTCTCTGAAGCGCGACCAATAGTTGCGCCCTCAGCTTGAATAAGAAAACGAGATCCTTTAGCGGGACCACGATGGATGACGACCATGCAAGAATTGCCGTCTCCTGCCATGACAGCCTCTATAGCTGCACGGTCCTCAGGAACAGATCCTGCTAGAAGTTGTGAGAGAAGGTCTGCAGGGGAATTGGAGACCACTCCACGAAGTCCAAGATGAAGGGTGCTAGTGAGCTCGCGCTCTGAATGACTCTCCGCCATTTCAACCCCCTTCACCGTCAACCTGAGGCTGACAGTAGAGAGTTGGATTTAATAAATCAAGCTGGCAGACCAGCCTTATATCCGAGCAGTAAAAGGGTCGTTATGCCGTTATTGCGCCATATTCAGCCGCTGATAGAAGTCCCGATGGCTCTGTCGCCACCTCAATCTCAACGAGCCAACCTTTGCCGTAAGGATCTGAGTTGATGAGCTCTGGCGCGTTTGAAAGTTCATCGTTAATAGCGACAATCCTTCCTGAGACAGGAGCGAAGATCTCCGAGACGCTCTTCGTTGATTCGACTTCACCACACACTTTATCTGCAACGACAGATTCTCCGACCTTTGGCAACTGAACATAGACGATATCTCCGAGCGCGCCTTGTGCGTAATCGGTGATTCCCATACGAAGTCGTAGCGCTGTTGATGTCTGCGCAACCCATTCGTGTTCCTTTGTATATGAAAGTTCAGCAGGAATCTGTGACATCGTCTCTTTCCATTCTTTACAGTAGATCTGTGCGGTGGAGACTATTGGGAAATAATCTGTGGTCGCACTCTAATGGAGGTTATCGCAGTTCGGAAATACCCCACCGCCGTGCCGAGGTAGAGGGCCACTCCCCATAGAGCAAAAGCCCACCCGAAGATAAAGGCCACTTCACCGGCTGTTGAGTCCGATTGGGCGAGTAGAAGTAGCGGAAATGCATAGAGCAGATTGAACGTTGCAGCTTTGCCAAGGTAGGTAACCTTCAACTGCGGATACCCCTTCAACTGTAGAACAGATGCCACAACGAGCATCACCAGATCACGAATGACGAGTATTGCAATGAGCCAGAGCGGAATTGCTTCACGAATGTAGAGAACTACCAAGGTAGTCGCGATGTATAGGCGATCGATAGTTGGATCAGCTATCTCACCAAAGCGTGACTCCTGATTGAGCGCGCGAGCGACTTTGCCGTCAAAGTAATCAGTGGCTCCCCCGAGGGCTAGAACAAAGATTGCCCATCCATCTGCCTCTAGAGAGAGTGCCAGCCAGATAAAAACCGGAATACCCAGAGCGCGTAACGCTGTAAGCGCATTTGGAATCGTGAGCAATGGAGATCTCTTCATAGCCTTTACTCCTTGTCGCGTTCCTTCACACGGATTGCCACCATCACTGGTGTGCCAGGGAATTTGAATTCCTCACGAAGACGACGCTCAATAAATCGACGATAGGAGGCTTCGATCCAGCCCGATGAGAAGACAACGAATTTCGGAGGTGCGATACCGGCCTGTGTCGCGTAGTAAACCTTTGGCTGCTTTCCACCACGAACCGGCGGCGGAGTTGCGCCGATGAGAGCGCCCAAGAATGAGTTGAGTTTCGCAGTCGGGACGCGACGTTCCCACGAGTCGATAGCAGTGCGAAGCGCAGGAGCTAAGCGATCTCTATGCCAACCCGTTTTTGCTGCAACGTTTACACGTTGAGCCCACTCAACTTGATCAAGGTGGCGGTCTATCTCGCGGTCAAGTTGATCACGTCGATCTTCATCAACAAGATCCCACTTATTCATCACGATAACCATCGCCTTACCAGCTTCTTCAACCATGGTGATGATGCGTAAATCTTGCTCAGAAATTGGTACCGATGCATCTAGAACAACAACGGCACATTCGCATCGCTCAAGTGCGGTCTGCGTACGGAGCGTTGCGTAGTAGTCAGTTCCGCTTGCTTGATTGGCGCGTTTCTTAAGACCTGCGGTATCCACGAATCTCCAGATGCTTCCACCAAACTCAATGAGTGAATCGACTGGGTCTCTCGTCGTTCCGGCAACGTCATCGACAATCGAACGATTCTCGCCGGCAAGTGCATTGAGCAAACTCGACTTTCCAACATTGGGACGACCGATAAGTGCAATTCTGCGATAGCCATCTTGTACTTGTGCTGCGCCAACTTCAGGAAGATCTTTGACAATCATGTCGAGAAGATCGCCGCTACCACGACCATGAAGAGCCGATACGAAATATGGTTGTCCGAGTCCGATGTTCCAGAGTGAATGCGCATCAGCTTCGTCGTGTTCTGCATCAACTTTATTGGCGACCAAAATAGTTGGTTTCTTCGCTTTACGTAGCTCTTGGACGAGAACATCATCTTCATCTAGTGCACCAACCTGTGCATCTACAACAAAGCAGAGGACATCTGCCTCTTGCATTGCAAGTTCCGCACTCGCACTAACCTGGACTGAAATTCCATCAGGCTTTGATTCCCATCCGCCTGTATCCATAATGATGAAGCGACGACCGCCCCATTCACATTCATATTGCACTCGGTCACGTGTAACGCCAGGTGTATCTTCAACAATAGCTTCTCGACGTCCGATGAATCTATTGATCAACGTTGATTTTCCAACATTGGGACGTCCCAGAATCGCGACGATAGGAAGACCAAGCAGTGATCTCTGAGACAAGAGTTCCCAGATGCGATCAACTGTCTCTTGAAGATTCAACTCGGTTGAATCAATATGTACGGCATCGTTAGCCATTGCTAATGGTGAAACAGCTCGCGTTGAATCGATTTCATCTCGTTGGCTCAGCGACTGACCAACTACATCTACATTCTCATCAGAAACGTTAAGTTCAGCGCTACGTCGTGCGGCGCGAGCTTGGATATCGGCCGTTAAATAAATCTTCAGGGCAGCATCTGGACAGACAACAGTTCCGATATCGCGACCTTCAACCACTATTCCACGATCGGCTTTATCAATAATTAATCTCTGAAGATCTAGAAGTTCAGATCGGATTTCAGGGAGTGCGCTAATAACAGAAACTTTTGACGTTACCTCTTCGCTCCTGATTTCCTCAGACACATTCTTCTCACCGACAAACACCTTCGGATCACTGGGGTCTGAGTTAAATGAGATTGGAGTTTCGATGATTGCGGCAACGATATCTTTCGCCGAATCACTCTTTATCGATAAAGCGATCAAGGTTGCAGCTCTATAGAGAGCGCCTGTATCTAAATATCTCCAGCCTGCACGAATTGCGATTTCTTTTGCGGTACTTGATTTACCTGAGCCGCTTGGACCATCTAGTGCTACAACGATCATCTACGTGGGCCCATTTCATCGGTATTGCAAAAGTTGGTTAAAGAGCGTGTAGTGCGGATATTTCTCACTAGAACGAAGCCAATTCTATTGCCTCAAGCCAGCCACACCTAACGAGGCGGATGAACTTTCCATCCTTCTCTCTGCAAATGCAGCGATAAAGATGTGGCATCCTCTTTAGATAAGGACAAGGTGATAAGTCCAGTGAATTGGCCTGGGCTATGTTCAATGGCAAGGTCTTCAACATTCACACCGGCGCTTGCGCACTCCTCAAAGAGGGCTGCGAGTTGTCCCGGCTTGTCATCGATAACTATTGGAAGATAGGTGTAATCGCGAGATGAACCACCATGTTTTCCAGGTATCCCCCGGCGACCGCTCTGGCCATCTCGGATCAAAGATTCGACACTTTCTTCATTATCAATTCCTGCAATAAGGCGATCTAGGTCTTCTTTGAGATTAGCTAGAAGAGGTTTTAGGGCTTGGCTATTGGCGGTGATGATCTCTCGCCATAGCGCAGGATCAGACCCTGCGATGCGGGTAGTGTCACGAAGGCCTGCCCCAGCGAGCTCAAGCCACTGAGGATCGGCGCCACGTAACTGCTTCGCCAAGAGGGAGGAGACCAACTGAGGCAGATGCGAGATAAGGGCGACCGCCGAATCGTGGGATTGGGAAGATATCTCGACCTTTGTCGCCCCAGTAAGTGCGATGAGCTCTGAAACCAGTTCGAGTGCGGCAGCGTTGGCTCCCTCTGAATCAATTGCCCAGACCCGACCTTCAAAGAGATCTGCTCGAGCGGACTCAGCGCCTCCGACTTCACGCCCTGCCATGGGATGAGTTCCGACAAATCGACCTGCAAGGCCCGCAATACTCGATACCTCAACTTTAACTTTAGACTTTACTGAAGCAACATCTATAAATACCGAGTCAACGTTGCCCTGAATTTCGTCCTTTAAGGCCTCTGCAAATGAAGAGATGGGGACAGCGAGAATAACGAGATCGTATCTCTGCCCGTAGCCACTCTTTTGCGAGGTAGCGCCAACTAGATCTTGAGCTAACGCCTCTGCCTTCGCATCTCGATCGCTCATCTGAACCGAAATCCCCTTAGCCGCTAAAGCAAGGCCAATGGAGGTTCCAATAAGACCGGATCCAACGATCTTGACGCGTGAGATGGCCATAGAAAGCCTACTGAGCGATATCTGAGCGCAACGATTTTGCGCCATGGAGGTAGATATGAGCCACTTCATCGCCACGTAGTGAACTCTCGATATGAGCCATGAGGCGGATAGTTCGAGGCAGCGCTCCTGGAACATCAATTTCGACTGAGCAGATGAGGGGTACCGCTCCGAAACCAAGTTCACGGGCTGCCGATGCAGGAAAGGCGGCGGTGAGATCCGGGGATGCGGTGAAGAAGATGGAGATGAAATCCGAAGGGCTAAGCGAGTTGGCCGAGAGGATCTCCTTGATGAGTTCCTGTGTTCCAGCGATTATCGACTCAGCTGAATTAGATTCAACTTGGATCGCTCCCCTGATTGCGCGCACTGACATGGAGTAATGGTAGCCCGTGGGGTGAATTTCTGAGAGTAATTCTTAATGGTTTTGCCAACTTATCGATAAGTATATTTAAACTTATTTTCGATTTCACATGAGACGGAGCCACGGTAAGGGCAAATGACCGCCTCACAACAAATATCGATATATAGATATCTGTTGGCATATATTGAGCGTAATAATGTCGATAAACGGTTAATTCAGCTCTCCATGTTTTGATTACCGTTTTAGAGATAAAACGTTATATAGATTGAGAATCGATTTATGGTTTAATATCTAAAGCTGTTTGTAGTGAAACCAATTCACCGTCATTGAGATCTCGCCATCGACCCTCGAGCGTCTCCCCCAGAGAGATGGGTCCGAACTTGGTTCGGATCAGTCGGAGGACATCCACCCCTACCGCCTCCATCAGTCGACGGATGATGTGATAGCGACCTTCGTGAATTGTCACCTCTAACCACTGCGGACTGAGGTGCTTAAAGCTGAGAACGCGCCCCATCCCATCCTCAAGTTCGACCCCCTTGAGAAGGGTCTTATCTACACCCTGCGGCAATTTGCCATCGAATTCGATGATGTAGGTCTTCTCAAGACCAAAGCTAGGGTGGGTGGCTCTAAAGGTTAAATCCCCATCATTTGTCAGCAAAATGAGGCCTTCAGAGTCCTTATCCAGGCGGCCTACATGGAAGAGGCGCTCAGTTCTAAGGTCGATAAAGTCAGCCAAAGAAGGACGACCTTCTGGGTCGAACATCGTTGACAGAACGCCTCTAGGTTTATGAAGTACTAAATAAGTCTTAGACAAAGAACGTTTAATTGTCTCGCCATCTACCTCGACTTTATGTTGTTCCGGGTCAAACTTCGCTCCGAGCTCTCGGACAACATGTCCGTCTACGAGGACTCGTCCATCCATGATGAGTTCATCGGCGCCACGGCGGCTGGTAATACCCGCTTCGGCGATAATTTTATTCAGGCGCATTTCGGCCATGTGGCTATCCATTCTCGACAGTCAGCTCCCCCGGTTAATGCGGAGGGTGGATGAGAAGTGTAGAGCGAAGGTTAGTCAGTTAGCGAATCGAGGATCTCATCGAGACCGTCGATATCTGGTAGGTGAGGCGCTAGAGGAGGCAGATCTGTAATCGCGTTGAGGCCTAGGCGCTCGAGGAAGTAGCTCGTGGTCTTGTAGAGGATCGCCCCGGTCTCATTTTCGACCCCATACTCTTCAACAAGTCCACGGGTAATGAGAGTCTTCATAACTGCCTCCACGTTGACGCCTCGAATAGCTGAGACGCGGGCGCGTGAGACTGGCTGGCGGTATGCAATAACGGCTAAGGTCTCAAGTGCTGCCTGTGTCAGGCGATTCTGCTGGCCATCGAGAACGAACTTCTCTACAACCGCGCTTGCATCTGGGTGGCTATAAAAGCGCCATCCCCCATTGATCGCCTTGAGGGCAAATCCACGATCGTCATAGCTTCCCTGGAGGACATCTAGCGCGTCGACCACCTGATCAACAGTTACCTCCAAGACTGAGGCCAAGGTGAGCTCGGTGACGGGCTCATCAACGACCATCAAGATCGCCTCGATCGAGCGCTGAAGGGTGGCGGGATCGAATACATGCGAGAGCTGACCATCCTCAGCTGTTACCGTCTCGATATTCTCAACCTCTGGATTAGACATTTTCACCCTCTTCTGTCTGATTTTCTTCACTTACAGGTATATCAAATTCATTGGTAACCAAGATTTCACCCTCATCTGAGCCGACCCAGCTGATCTGGAGCTCGCCCAAGGCTACGACCTGCTCAAAGCGGAGCGCGCCCTGACGGTAGAGGTCTAGCAGGGCTAGGAATCGAGCCACTACAACGAGGGTCGAATCCGCTCCCTGGATAAGGCTCCTGAAGGAGAGGCTTCGAGATTTACGGAGCGCCTCAACGACCAAGCGGGACTCCTCAGTCACGCTCACGAGAGCGCTGTGAAGGTGCTCAACTGCCACCACGGGAGGCGTCTTTGGGGTCAGAACGCGATCTGCGATAGCGGCAAAACGCTCAGGACCAACCCCGATGAGGACCTCCGGAAGGAGGGATGCGAGCGTTGGGTCAAGGGCCACCACGCGAGGAAAGGACTTATCGGCCTTGGAGATAGCTTCGGCGAAGTTGGCGGCAATCTCCTTAAAGGCCCGGTACTGCAAGAGTCGAGCAAAGAGGATATCTCGAGCCTCAAGGAGGGCGAGATCTTCCTCATCTTCAATCTCCCCGCTCGGCAAGAGTCGGGCAGCTTTGAGATCGAGCAAGGTGGCAGCGATAACGAGGAATTCGGTCGCCTGATCGAGCTTCCACCCCTCACCGCTCTGTTCAAGGGCCCTGATATAGGCGATGAATTCGTCGGTCACGATGCTCAGAGAAATCTCAGTGATATCGAGTTTATGGCGCGAAATCAGCTGCAGGAGCAGGTCAAAGGGGCCATCAAAGTTATCGAGGTGGACGCTAAAGCCGCTCTCTGGCGCTATCGCCTGAGCCTGCTCCGAGGTAATTTCCTCAGGGGCTAGAGGGGTTTCGACATTATCCACGTGCGAAGGGTACTTGCTTACTTGCAGAACCGTCGCGCTTACGCGTAGAGTCGCGACAACTGAAAAGAGGTTTCTCGCTTGAACGCTAAATCGACATTTGATGAGGATGTGGCCACTACCGCCTCCCTCCTAGGTAGCGAACCTCATAACTTCCCTATTCCTGCTCCCATCCAGGAGCATGGCGATGCAAAGATCATCTCCATCTTCAATCAGAAAGGTGGCGTTGGAAAGACAACGTCAACTATCAACCTCGGAGCAGCTCTCGCTGAACTCGGTCGTCGCGTTCTTCTCGTAGATTTTGATCCACAAGGTGGCCTCTCACTTGGCCTTGGAGTCAACGCCCATAGCCTTCCTTTAGAGAACACCGTTTATTACGCCTTGATGACACCTGATGCAAACGTTGATGAAATTGTTTTGAAATCATCTGTCGCTGGTTTGGATTTCTTGCCTGCTAACCGTGACCTTGGTACCGCTGAAACAACTCTCGGTGCTGAGATTGGTGGGCAGCAATATCTCAAGCGCGCGCTCGCACGTCTTCGCCCTGAATACGACGTCATTCTTATCGACTGTCAGCCAACAATGGGTCAGTTAACAATTAACGCTCTCGTGGCATCTGATGAGGTAATCGTTCCATTGCAGTGCGAATACTTTGCTCTTCATGGATTTATCGAACTCAAAGGAAATATCGACAAGGTCCGAAGTTTCCTCAACCCAGATCTCAAATTGATCGGAATTCTCGCGACGATGTATGACAAGAAGACGCTCCACAACCGTGAAGTTCTCGGTGCGATTCTCGATAAGTATCCTGAAGATGTCTTTGAAACGATCATCTCAAAGACAATTCGTTTCGCTGAAACTACAGTCGCTGGAGAGCCAATTACTTCTTACGCTTCATCTTCAGGTGGGGCGCAGTCCTACCGACGTCTTGCACGCGAACTAATTGCTCGAGGAGGAGCACGATGACACGTAGAGCTAGCCTTCCAGGTGCCGATGAACTATTCCGCGCCAATACTCCAGCCCTTAGCGCCGTGCGCCAAGTTGCAGAGCCCGCAAACGCTCCCGCTCCCCTAGTGCAGCCAGTTGCATCAGCGATTGCAGCGTCAACACAAGCTAAGAGCAAGAAGGGTGTGCGCACAATTTCTCGTCGTCGCGTGACAGCAGCAGAGAAGTCACCTTCTGGACGTGAGCTTCATGAAGAGAAGATCACTGTTTATTTATCTACCGATGAGCTCTTTGATTTAGATCAAGCACGCTTAATGTTGCGGGGAGATCTTGGACTTGCAGTCGATCGTGGTCGCATTGTTCGTGAATCAATCGCAGTCATCATCGCTGACCTTGAGGCAAAGGGTGATCAGAGCATTCTTGCTCGCCGTCTTCGCGGAATCTAAATCTCTCAATACTCATTAACCACGTAGAAGCTACTTAGCTCTCGGATGCGCTGTGATGTAACTTTCGCGCACCTTATCGATTGTTACTAAGGTATATATTTGCGTCGTTGTCACAGAAGCATGTCCAAGTAATTCCTGAACCACGCGAATATCAGCTCCGCCATCTAAGAGATGGGTTGCATAGGAATGCCTGAACACATGGGGAGAAACTTTCCCGGAAAGTCCCGTCTTTTCAGATGCATCAAGAACGGCCTGCCATGCACTTTGACGCGAAAGCCTCTTTCCCTTGGCATTGAGGAAGAGTGCGGGTTCAGATTTTGAATTCTTTGCAGCAAGTGCGGGTCGTGTGCGAGTTAGATAATCTTCGATAGCTGCAACGGCATATTTACCTAAAGGAACGATTCGCTCTTTCGAGCCTTTTCCTCGCAGTTTCACAATTGTGATATCTCCATCGCTGCTCTGCGTTACCGTGATGTCAGAGGTATTGACACCGATCACCTCACTCACACGGGCACCGCTTCCGTAGAGCAATTCCAGAATCGCGCAATCACGCAAGGAAATAGGATTGCCCTCTTGCTTTGTTGATTCAATGAGGCGAGTGATTTCATCGATAGAGAGCGCCTTAGGCAGCTTACGAGCAACTTTCGATGTTGCAATATCTGTAGCGGGGTTAGCCATTCCAAGTTCGAGGCTGATATATCTATAGAAACCTTTAAGAGCAGAGAGATGTCTATTCACACTAGAAATCGAAAGGCCTGAAGATTTCAACCAGACTTCAAAGGCGAGCAATTGCTCGGCAGAGATGCTTTCAAAGTTGATTTTCTCAAGGGCCAACCACTCTTCAAACTTAAGAAGATCCCTGGAGTAGGCAGAGATTGTGTGATCAGCTAGCGACCTCTCGATGCGAAGATGATCGAGATAGCCAGAACGAGCTGCAGCAAAGAGCATTGTTACTTCTGAGCGTCTACTGCAGCCTTGATGAGCCCAACGAATAGTGGATGTGGACGCGTTGGTCGTGATCGAAGCTCTGGGTGAGCCTGTGTGCCAACGTAGTAAGGATGCACGCTCTCTGGAAGCTCAACGAACTCCACTAGGTCGCGATCTTTATACATTCCCGAGAAGTTCAATCCGGCAGCAGAAATCTGATCACGGTACTTGTTGTTTACTTCATATCTATGGCGATGGCGCTCTGAGATCTCATTGGAACCGTATGTTTTTGCAACAATCGATCCAGGTGTAAGAGTTGCTTTATAGAGTCCAAGTCTCATAGTTCCACCCATATCGGCTTCACCCGAAACAATTGCCTTCTGATCATCCATTGTTGCAATGACATGGGTTCCACTGTCAGGTGTGAACTCAGCGCTATTTGCATCCTTTATTCCTGCAAGATTTCGCGCCGCTTCAATCACCATGCATTGCAAGCCAAGACATAGTCCAAGGGTCGGAATCTTATTTTCACGAGCAAACTTAAGTGCTCCTAATTTTCCTTCAATTCCGCGGATTCCAAAGCCTCCAGGAACACAGATTGCATCCACGGAGCCAAGCGCCTTCTTGGCGCCTTCTGGAGTTTCACAATCATCGCTCGGGATCCAGATCAATTCAACCTTTGCTTCATTTGCAAAACCACCGGCACGAAGGGCTTCAGAGACTGAGAGATAAGCATCTGGCAGGTCGATGTACTTTCCGACCAGTGCAACCTTTACATGATGCTTTGGGTTGTGGACGCGATTGAGTAGATCATCCCACTCCCCCCATTGCACTTCATGTCCACCCAGTGAAAGACGCTTTACGATGTAGGAATCCAGACCTTCTGTAAAGAGCACTTTGGGAATGTCATAGATAGAAGGGGCATCAACAGCTGCGACGACAGCTTCCTGATCCACATCGCACATTAGTGAGATCTTCTTCTTGATCCCTTCTGGAATTGGTCGATCGCAACGAAGGACAACAGCATCCGGTGCTATACCGATACTGCGGAGTGCAGCGATGCTGTGCTGAGTTGGCTTGGTCTTCAATTCACCTGATGGACCAATATATGGAACTAATGAGATGTGGAGATAGAAGACATTGTCGCGTCCTACTTCTTGGCGCAATTGACGCGCAGCTTCCAGGAATGGCTGTGATTCGATATCGCCGACAGTTCCGCCAATTTCGGTGATAACGACATCTACATCCGCAGAATCATTGGCGAGCATGCGCTCTTTAATCTCATTGGTGATGTGAGGGATTACCTGGACCGTTTCACCTAGATATTCACCACGTCGCTCACGAGCAATGACTCGCGAATACACCTGACCAGTTGTCACATTCGCTGAACCTTCTAGATTTCTATCGAGAAAGCGCTCATAGTGGCCGATATCAAGGTCAGTCTCTGCGCCATCATCAGTTACGAATACCTCGCCATGTTGAAATGGGTTCATCGTGCCTGGATCCACATTGAGATAGGGGTCGAGCTTCTGCATTGTGACGCGAATACCGCGGGCTACTAAGAGGCGACCTAAGGATGACGCTGTGAGGCCTTTTCCAAGACTTGAGGCGACTCCGCCGGTTACAAAAATATGTTTGGTCACATGCGCTTGGCTCATGGAAGACCAACCTATCAGCACTTTGGGGGCTAGCCTCGCAAGGCTAGGAGTTCTGCCGCGTGTTCTCTGGCACTTGTCGATTCTTCAAGCCCAGCAAGCATTCGAGCGATCTCTTCAACCCGTTCTTCATGGTCAATCTTGGAGACGCCGGAGGCGACAATCGACCCATCGCTGCTCTTCTTCACAACGAAGTGAGTATCTGCCCATGCCGCTACTTGAGGAAGATGGGTTACGACTATTACTTGTGCATCTTTAGAAAGTTCGTGCAATCTCTTTCCAACCTCAATTGCCGCTTTACCGCCAACGCCGGCATCTACCTCATCAAAGATATATGTACCGACGGGGTGAGTCTTGGCAATGACAACTTCAAGTGCCAACATGATGCGAGACATTTCGCCACCGCTTGCGCCTTTTCCAAGTGCCACCTTTGGACCATCCTGATGTCCTTGAATCACCATCGAAATATCGTCACAGCCGAGGAATGTGAAATCGGATTCTTTCAATGGAGCGGAGTAATCAGGTGAAGTTATCTCTACGAAGAATTGAGTGTGTGGCATCGAGAGAGCGTGGATTTCGTTCGTTACATCGCTAGAGAGTTTCTTCGCACATGTCTCTCGGACCGAGGTAAGGGACTTCGCATCATCGAGTAGGTTCTTCTTCACTCCAGCTAACTCAGATTCGAGCTCTGCAATTCTCTCATCTCCGCCTTTAAGATCGGCTATCGATTCCTTTCCACTCTTTGCCTTGAGGGCGAGCGAAACTAGCGCATCATCGGGGGCCGAACCATCTCCCCATTTCTTCAGGAAGGCTGTCAGTTCTGCTTTTCGGCTTTGCAGGGAATCGAGACGAGCTGGATCTGCCTCTAAGCTCGATGTATACGACGATAGATCGCGACTTGCATCATCAAGGATAAAGAGACTTTCGGCTACACGTTCTGCAATCTCGGCCAACTTGGAATCTCGCTCTTTTGCGGCATCGAGAGCGCGGCGAGCTGCTCCAAGGCGAGTAAGGGCGCCCTCTTCTTCACTATCAATTGCAGATAGTGCGCTAGCGGTTGCGATGCGTAAATCTTCAACACTTGACAAACGATTGATCTCATCATCTGTTGCAGCGCATTCACCACGACTGGCTTTTAGTTTGTTCCATCCAGCAAGAAACTCTTCAAGTTCGGCAATCTCGGCTCCGCGCTTATTAGCATTCGCCTCCATCCCTGCGATTCGTTCCTTGAGGCTTAAATACTGGTTATAGCTACTAAGGTATTGGGCTAGGGCCTTCGAGATCTTCTCACCGCCAAATCGATCGAGAAGTTCTCGCTGCTTTGAGCTCTTAACAATCTGGGTGTTGGCTGATTGGCCATGAATCTCAATGAGGTTTGCAGCAAATTCACTCAGAGTTCCGGCTGGGACTGCTGCTCCTCCGACGAGCGCCTTGCTCTTACCTTCGGAAGTAACCGATCGAGAGATTATGAGTGAACCATCCTCAACTTCTGCCCCGAGCTCATCAACTGCCGAAGTTTGTTCTGGATTGAGAGAGAACCGTGCGGTGGCTACCAATCTATCTGCTCCATGTCGAACAAGAGATGAATCGCTCTTGCCACCGAGCACCAGAGAGAGCGCCGTTAAAATCATTGTCTTTCCAGCACCGGTCTCACCGGTGAGAACGTTGAGGCCTCTGCCTAGTTCGAGATCAGAGCGATCAATTATTCCAAGGCTCTTGATTGAGATCTCTTCTAGATAAGAACGATCACTCACCGCGCCATCCCTCGATGGGAAGTTTGAACTTTGCTACAAGTCGATCGGTGAAGAGTGTTGAATGAACGTGACTTAATTTAATCGTACGAGGATCGCGAGTAATGACGACGCGGTCACCTGACTTGAGAGGAATCTTTCGCAAGGCATCGGCTGATAGCAACGCTGCGTGCGATTCAATGGTTACGACAATCTCAGACTTTGGAGAGACAACCATCGGTCTTGAAAAGAGTGCGTGAGCCGAGATAGGTAGAAGAACTAGTGCATCAATCTCTGGCCAAAGAACAGGACCCCCGGCGCTAAAGGCATATGCAGTTGATCCCGTAGGAGTTGAGCAGATGAGTCCGTCACAACCCCAATGGGAAAGTGGACGCTTATCAATTTCAACGAAGAGTTCGACCATTGTCGTACCATCGCGCTCGACAGTTACCTCATTGAGCGCCCATCCTGAGCCAACTTCCTTACCTTCGCGGATTACGGCGAATTGAAGAACCATTCGTGATTCGCTGACATAGCTTTTATTGATAATACTTTCTGCAATTGCTGAGATAGATGGCTTCTCGACCTCTGCCATAAATCCAACATGGCCGAGATTGATACCAAGAAGAGGAATATCGTGAGCAATAGTTACCTCAGCTGCGCGCAAGATTGTTCCATCACCGCCGAGTACTACAGCGACTTCAACGTTAGGAAGATCTGCTCCATCCACCTTGGAGATCGATTCGATATCAACATCGGAGATCGTAAATAATGAAAATCCTGCTGCCTGTAAAAGGGGTGCGAGTTCTTTTGCTGCGCTTATCGCATCCACTCGGCTGGGGTTTATGACAAGACAGATGGAACGAGTGGTCACTATGCAGGGCCCATCTCAATGGCGCGATCAAGATCGCTCTCGGAAATTTCTGGAGCTCCACGTCGTAGCCAGAGGAAGTATTCAACATTTCCTGAAGGGCCTGGCAGGGGACTTGCAGCAATTCCTAACGTGCCGAGGCCGACATCGTAGGCAGACTCAGCAACATCAAGAACGGCAGCTTTACGCAGCGCAGGATCGCGGACGACTCCCCCTGCACCTAGCTTTTCGCGACCGACTTCAAATTGCGGCTTCACCATAAGAACAAAATCAGCTTCTGGCTTTGATACCGCCGCCAACGCGGGAAGAACAAGTGAAAGAGAGATGAAAGAGAGATCTGCAACTACCAAATCAATCTCCTCACCAACTTGATCACCGGTGAGATGTCGGATATTTGTTCTGTCGAGAATCTTCACTCGTGGATCTTGTCGAAGCTCCCACGCGAGCTGTCCATAACCAACATCAACAGCTACAACTAACTCTGCTCCGCGACGTAGAAGGACATCGGTGAATCCACCAGTAGATGCACCCGCATCCAGGCATCTCTTTCCTTCTACAACAACGCCAGTGAATGCTTCTAGTGCGCCAGCGAGTTTGTGACCACCGCGCGAAACGAAGTCATCTCGTTTACCTTGGAGAACAATCGATGTCTCAGCATCAACTTGAGTAGCTGGCTTCGTTGCTGGAATTCCTCCTACCAAGACAGAGCGAGATTCGATTAAATCTGCAGCGTGATCGCGCGAACGTGCAAGTTCGCGACGAACAAGTTCAGCATCGAGTCTCGTCTTCATCAGCGGTTATCTCTCTTTACAAGCCGTCGATAGATTTAAGAGCCTGCTGCAATTTGTCATGCAGAGCTTCAAAACGTTGTGAGTGCTCGGAGAGATCGCTGTTATCAATATCCTCGAGCTCGGCGCGAACATCTGCTACCAAGGTAACCTCTGCATCTTCGGTAGCGCCGATAGAGGATTGGTTATGCGCTGAAAAATTCTGGTCCACTTACTTCACCGCTTTCTTGGTGAGAACCTTTTTAAGAGTTCTCTTCTTTGCTGGAGACTTATCGGTCTGTGATGTCTTCTCATTCAGCTGCTGTGTGAGCTGGGCTACCTGAGTAGCAAGCGCATCGAACTCTTCGCGCTTAATGAAACCCATCTTCAGAACTGCAGCTTCAACCTCTTCATGGACGCGGGCACGGATTGATTCCTTGCTCTCATGCGCCCAATCATTGAGGGCTGCAGCGATTTCGGCTGGTGTGCGTTCGCCATCGGATAACTTCGTGGCATAGCTACGTAAGGTGCCAAAGAGCTCTGAAACCGGTGATTTAGCCATGGCTCTAGCGTATCCAATAGGCGCTAAAGGCGTGAGATATCGGCCGCCTCTATCTGCCAACGACTAGCAAGTCCACTCGGAGACTGCCAGAAACGGCGATGTACCGAACCAGAGACCTCGATCCATTCATCTGGTTTGAGAGATAGAGCTAATTTACGCATCTTGGCGCTCCAGGCGGCGATATCAAGGGTATCTACACCCTCTCGCTCGAGGCGAGAAACAATCAGTCGAAATTCCACAACAGTGTCCCCGCTAGGAAGTTCTTTGCTGACAGCATCTGCTGATACGCGGCCTCGAAGCAAGAGATCATTGAGTGAGTAATCAACTTCTTGCTCTTCTACATACTTAGGCGCTGACTTCTTCTTTACAGCTTTCTTCTCTGGCAATTTCTTCTCTGGCAATTTCTTCTCTGGCATTGGTCCCCACTTCATCTCGTTGAATGTGGGTAGATGATGCTTGAGAGAACCGACAGATTTTCATCAAGATGACTGAGCTGTGGATACTTTCCTTACTTCTCGGCACGCTCTCGTGCATCAGTAAATTCATCTTCATCGATATCGGCACACTTGATAAACCACTCGCGCGCTTCCTCGTGCCGCCCTGCAGCATCCAACGCATCTGCATAGGCATAACGAAGACGAAGAGCCCACTCTTCATTTTCTGTCTTAAGTTCTTTACATTGCAGCGTTACAACAGCCGCATCAAACTCTCCTAGGTCACGTCGAGCACCTGAAGCAACGATGCGCATCTCGATCTCTTCGGCTTTGCCTAAACGCTTAACCTCTGGAGAACCAGCTAAATTCAAGGCTTTTAGAGGGTTTCCTAGGCCTCTTTCGCAATCTGCCATAACTGGCCATGTGCTTACATCGCCTGAGATTCGATGCGCAGCACGGAGTTCCTTCAGGGCAATTTCGTAATGTCCTGCTCGGTATGCAGCGTAGCCAGCAGTTTCGCGAACAACTGCAAGACGACCTGCGTGATGTGCTGCAGCTACTGCGTGCTTATGTGAAAGTTCAGGGTCGATATCCATATAGAGATTGACGCAGACCATATGGCGCGCAACAACCTTTGCATTCTCTGCAGAGAGACTGAGCAGCTCTGCACGAACACTCTTCTCTAGCTCTTCGCCGGTGACATCATCAGGAATATCTGGTTCGAAGATACGTGGACGAATTCGCGATTGATCGCGCTCTTGCGGAGCGGGGCGAAACCCGCGTGGATCACTGACTTCACGACCCTGTGAGACTTGACGTGTTGCTCCTGCGCGGTCGGATCGACCACCGCGAGCAGGACGCTCTTCTCTAGAAGAAGATGGGCGTCCTGATGAAGATGGGCGTTCTGATGAAGATGGGCGTCCTGATGAAGATGGGCGTCCTGATGAAGATGGGCGTCCTGATGAAGATGGGCGTCCTGATGAAGATGGGCGCTGCTTTCTCTCTTCCATATCAATCTTCCAATCGTGACTCACTCGTTCATCTATATACATTAATTTTACTGTCGGGGAAATAAAAAAGGGGCGCTTAGTGAAAAGCGCCCCTTTTTATAAAAGAAGTCCGGCAACGTTCTACTCTCCCACAAGGTCACCCGTGCAGTACCATCGACGCTGAGAGGCTTAACTTCCGGGTTCGGAATGGGACCGGGTGTTTCCCTCTCGCTATGGTTGCCGAAACGCTATTGAGTTTTGGACGTAAACCTACGAAAGAGACCTGAAATTAATCAGATCTCCGACAACTGATTTCTCGAAAGAGAATTCAGCTATCGAATATGTTCGTGGTTCTCGACCGTATCTCGAGAACCACACAGTGGACGCGTAGCAACTTTGTAGTTAAATCCTCGGCCTATTAGTAGTGGTCAGCTCCAAGTCTTACGACTCTTCCACTTCCACCCTATCAACCCAGTAGTCTAGCTGGGGGCCTTACTTGGTAAACCAATGAGAAACCTAATCTTGAAGCGAGCTTCCCGCTTAGATGCTTTCAGCGGTTATCCCTTCCGAACGTAGCTAATCGGCGGTGCTCCTGGCGGAACAACCGACACACCAGAGGTTCGTCCGACCCGGTCCTCTCGTACTAGGGTCAGCCCTTCTCAAGTTTCTTACGCGCACAGAAGATAGGGACCGAACTGTCTCACGACGTTCTGAACCCAGCTCGCGTGCCTCTTTAATGGGCGAACAGCCCAACCCTTGGGACCTACTCCAGCCCCAGGATGAGACGAGCCGACATCGAGGTGCCAAACCTTGCCGTCGATATGGACTCTTGGGCAAGATCAGCCTGTTATCCCCGGGGTACCTTTTATCCGTTGAGCGACGGCGCTTCCACAAGCCACCGCCGGATCACTAGTTCCTGCTTTCGCACCTGCTCGACATGTCTGTCTCACAGTTAAGCTCCCTTGTGCACTTACACTCGACACCTGATTGCCAACCAGGTTGAGGGAACCTTTGAGCGCCTCCGTTACTTTTTAGGAGGCGACCGCCCCAGTCAAACTACCCACCAGACACTGTCCCTGATCCGGATTACGGACCGAGGTTAGAAGTTCAAAACGATCAGAGTGGTATTTCAACGATGACTCCACAAACACTGGCGTGCCCGCTTCAAAGTCTCCCACCTATGCTACACAAACCGTTCCGAACACCAATATCAAGATATAGTAAAGGTCCCGGGGTCTTTCCGTCTTTCTGCGCGTAACGAGCATCTTTACTCGTAATGCAATTTCGCCGAGTTTACGGATGAGACAGCGCTCAAGTCGTTACGCCATTCGTGCAGGTCGGAACTTACCCGACAAGGAATTTCGCTACCTTAGGATGGTTATAGTTACCACCGCCGTTTACTGGGGCTTAAGTTCTCAGCTTCGCCTTGCGGCTAACCAGTCCCCTTAACCTTCCAGCACCGGGCAGGCGTCAGTCCGTATACATCGTATTGCTACTTCGCACGGACCTGTGTTTTTGGTAAACAGTCGCTTGAGCCTGGTCTCTGCGGCCTTCCAACGCTTCGGAGGAAAACTCCTACACGTCAAAGGGCCCCCCTTCTCCCGAAGTTACGGGGGCATTTTGCCGAGTTCCTTATCCATAATTATCTCGATCGCCTTGGTATTCTCTACCTGACCACCTGTGTCGGTTTCGGGTACGGGTCACTTATTTTCTCGCTAGATGCTTTTCTTGACAGCATAGGATCATCCACTTCACCTTACGGCTCGGCATCAGCTCTCAGGCATGTGTTACGCGGATTTGCCTACGTAACGCCCTACGACCTTACCCCGGGACAACCATCGCCCGGGCTGGACTGCCTTCCTGTGTCACACCATTGCTGAACTACTACAACACCGGGTCAGCGGTTCCATCAATCTGACAAAAGCCAGATCAACTTCACGGCCTTAGCATTAGTTGGCTCGTTCTGGGCGAAAATAAGCGAGTACTGGAATATCAACCAGTTGTCCATCGACTACGCCTGACGGCCTCGCCTTAGGTCCCGACTTACCCTGGGCGGATTAGCCTGGCCCAGGAACCCTTGGTCTTTCGGCGGAGGGGTTTCTCACCCCTCTCTCGCTACTCATGTCTACATTCTCACTTGTGTGACTTCCACGGCTAGATTCCTCTGCCGCTTCACCAGTCACACAACGCTCTCCTACCCATCCACACTCCTGGATCTTGCGACCGGGATAATGTGTGAATGATAGAACTTCGGTGCTGTGCTTGAGCCCCGTTACATTGTCGGCGCGAAATCACTTGACCAGTGAGCTATTACGCACTCTTTTAAGGGTGGCTGCTTCTAAGCCAACCTCCTGGTTGTCTATGCGACTTCACATCCTTTTCCACTTAGCACAGGCTTTGGGACCTTAGTTGCTATTCTGGGTTGTTTCCCTCTCGACCATGAAGCTTATCCCCCACAGTCTCACTGCTGCGCTCTCACTTACCGGCATTCGGAGTTTGGCTGATGTTGGTAATCTTGTAGGACCCCTCGACCATCCAGTAGCTCTACCTCCGGTAAGAAACACGCAACGCTGCACCTAAATGCATTTCGGAGAGAACCAGCTATCACGAAGTTTGATTGGCCTTTCACCCCTACACACAGCTCATCCCCTAATTTTTCAACATTAGTGGGTTCGGTCCTCCACGCGGTCTTACCCGCGCTTCAACCTGGCCATGCGTAGATCACCTCGCTTCGGGTCTAGATCGTGCAACTCAAGCGCCCTATTCAGACTCGCTTTCGCTACGGCTTCCCCTCAACGGGTTAACCTTGCTACACGACACTAACTCGTAGACTCATTCTTCAAAAGGCACGCTGTCACAACTTTCGTCGCTCCAACGGCTTGTACGCACACGGTTTCAGATTCTATTTCACTCCCCTTACGGGGTTCTTTTCACCTTTCCCTCACGGTACTAGTCCGCTATCGGTCATCAGAGAGTATTTAGGCTTAGCGGGTGGTCCCGCCAGATTCATACCGAATTCCTCGAGTTCGGTATTACTTGGGATACCAATAAAGAGTTAACAAAGTTTCGACTACGGGGTTCTCACCCTCTATGACTGGCTTTCCCACACCATTCATCTACCTTGCTAGTTTTTGACTCTTTGAAAGAACGGCAGTCCTTTCTAACTGGTCCCACAACACCGATACTGCAACGCCTGCCGGCTTGGCACAGTATTGGTTTGGCCTCTTCCGTTTTCGCTCGCCACTACTAACGGAATCACGGTTGTTTTCTCTTCCTGTGGGTACTGAGATGTTTCACTTCCCCACGTTCCCTTTATCTGCCCTATATATTCAGACAGAAATAACTGGACATTACTCCAGCTGGGTTTCCCCATTCGGAAATCCTCGGATCAAAGCTCGTTTGACAGCTCCCCGAGGCTTATCGCAGCCTACTACGTCCTTCATCGGCTTCTGATGCCAAGGCATCCGCCATGTGCGCTTAATAATTTTTCCACAAAGATGCTCGCGTCCACTGTGTAGTTCTCAAAATACGGGCGGTACTCAATAAGAGGTGAGACTTGAAAGATAAATCTTCCAGTATCTCTTCTTATTAAGTCCTAGAGGTTTGGCGCTAGCCGTCCCCTCAGGACCCAACAACGTGCCTAGTTGAAATTCGAAATTAGAGGCTTTCCACTCCCTTACGGGTTGTACTAACGATGATTTCTTAGATAAACCTAAGTCAATGCTCCACATATGAGCCTGATTTCTCGATATTTTCGAGTTCAGATGCTCCTTAGAAAGGAGGTGATCCAGCCGCACCTTCCGGTACGGCTACCTTGTTACGACTTCATCCCAATCACCGATCCCACCTTTGGCAGCTCCCTCCTTGCGGTTGGGCCACTGACTTTGGGTGTTACCGACTTTCGTGATGTGACGGGCGGTGTGTACAAGCCCCGGGAACGTATTCACCGTAGCGTTGCTGATCTACGATTACTAGCAACTCCGACTTCATGGGGTCGAGTTGCAGACCCCAATCCGAACTGAGACTGGCTTTCTCGGATTCGCTCCACCTTGCGGTATTGCAGCCGTTTGTACCAGCCATTGTAGCATGCGTGCAGCCCAAGACATAAGGGGCATGATGATTTGACGTCATCCCCACCTTCCTCCGAGTTAACCCCGGCAGTCTCCTGTGAGTCCCCAACTAAATGCTGGCAACACAGAACGAGGGTTGCGCTCGTTGCGGGACTTAACCCAACATCTCACGACACGAGCTGACGACAACCATGCACCACCTGTATACAGACCTTGCGGCTATGACATCTCTGCCATATTCCTGTATATGTCAAGCCTTGGTAAGGTTCTTCGCGTTGCGTCGAATTAAGCCGCATGCTCCGCTGCTTGTGCGGGGCCCCGTCAATTCCTTTGAGTTTTAATCTTGCGATCGTACTCCCCAGGCGGGGCGCTTAATGCGTTAGCTGCGTCGCACAAACCGTGGAAGGTTCGCACAACTAGCGCCCACCGTTTACGGCGTGGACTACCAGGGTATCTAATCCTGTTCGCTCCCCACGCTTTCGCTCCTCAGTGTCAGTATTGGCCCAGAGACCTGCCTTCGCCATCGGTGTTCCTCCTGATATCTGCGCATTCCACCGCTACACCAGGAATTCCAGTCTCCCCTACCAAACTCTAGCTCGACCGTATCGGATGCAGGTCAGGGGTTGAGCCCCTGATTTTCACATCCGACGTATCGAACCACCTACGAGCTCTTTACGCCCAATAATTCCGGACAACGCTTGCACCCTATGTATTACCGCGGCTGCTGGCACATAGTTAGCCGGTGCTTCTTCTGTAGGTACCGTCACTTTCGCTTCTTCCCTACTGAAAGAGGTTTACAACCCGAAGGCCTTCATCCCTCACGCGGCGTCGCTGGGTCAGAGTTTCCTCCATTGCCCAATATTCCCCACTGCTGCCTCCCGTAGGAGTCTGGGCCGTGTCTCAGTCCCAGTGTGGCCGGTCGCCCTCTCAGGCCGGCTACCCGTCGTCGCCTTGGTGAGCCATTACCTCACCAACAAGCTGATAGGCCGCGAAGTCATCTTCAACCGAAAAACTTTCCAGCCCCGATCATGCGATCAAGGCTCATATCCGGTATTAGCCCCGGTTTCCCGGAGTTATCCCAGAGTTGAAGGCAGATTCTTCACGTGTTCCTCACCCGTTCGCCGCTAATTCACACCCGAAGGTGTTTCATCGCTCGACTTGCATGTGTTAAGCACGCCGCCAGCGTTCGTCCTGAGCCAGGATCAAACTCTCCATAGAAAGTTTTTTTCATGGCTTACGAGACAAACAAACTGTCGTTTATTTTGTCTTTACCAAAGGAAATCAACGAGTATTTCCAGCCACTGCTATCGTTAAATAAACAGTGTCTGGTACATACTTCATTGAAGTATTTATTTGAGAAGGTACTTCATTGTTTGCACAACAAAGTAAGCCTTCTCGGCATTGACTTATGGCACGCTGTTGAGTTCTCAAGGTACGGATGCGCACTGCATTGCAGAATTTCTTCCACTTTTCAGGGCAGACCGCCAAATCTAGTCCATTGCTACGGGCACGGTCAAACCGGCGTAGATTGCCTAGATTCTGGTGGTTCTGCTGTACGGCCCGCCTAAGCGGTACGTTCCACAGCAAGGAGCGCAACTATAGGTGTCAGGGCTATGGAGGTCAAATCGGGCCTCACCCCTATCTGGGGCTAAAGATCGGAATGGAAGATTTTGGCGAAAAGGCAGAAAAACCCCACTATTTATGCGTAAAAAGTGGGGTTTTTGAGAAGTTCTATTCTGGCTATACGAGCTCTACCGCAGCAAGGTCGCGCTTGCCCTTGCGTAAAACTGCATATTTTCCGCATAAAAAGTGCGATTTTTCGAGGCGGAAATCTTCCCCATCGATCTTCTCGTTATTGAGATATGCGCCACCTTCTTTAACGATGCGGCGCGCAGCTGATTTCGAGTCAACCACCCCTGTAGCCACTAGGAGATCTACCCAGGTTGGTATCTCTTCTCCCCCACTGACCTGCGTCTTGGGAAGTTCAGCAAGAGCTGACGAAAGAGTTACTTCATCAAGTTCGGTGATATCACCTTGGCCGAAAAGCGCGCGTGCTGCAGCCTCAACTCTTTCAGCAATTACTGGACTATGAACTAGTGATGTAAGTTCACGCGCTAATTCGCGGTGAGCTTGGCGCGCGCCAGGGTTTTCGTTGTGTGCAACTTCTAGCGCTTCAATCTCTTCGCGTGATTTGAAGCTGAATACTTTAAGGAACTTAATAACATCCTTGTCATCTGAGTTCAACCAGTATTGGAAGAATGCATATGGTGATGTCATTTCTGGGTCTAACCAGACCGATCCACCTGCAGTCTTTCCAAACTTTGTTCCATCAGCCTTTGTAAGAAGAGGCGCAGTTAGCGCGTGGCCACTTCCACCTTCAACGCGGCGAATAAGATCAAGTCCTGCAGTGATATTTCCCCATTGATCAGATCCACCAATCTGTAGGGTGCAATTATTGCGGCGATAGAGTTCTAAAAAGTCCATCGCTTGAAGAACCTGATAAGAAAATTCTGTATATGAGATTCCATCTTTCTCAAGACGAGTTGCGACAGAATCTTTACCGAGCATCTGATTTACGCTGAAGTGTTTTCCGACATCACGTAAAAATTCGATTGCAGACATTGGCGCTGTCCAATCAAGGTTATTAGCCATGATTGCAGGATTTGATTTCACATCGAAATCCATAAACTTGGAGAGCTGGCCTTTGATGCGATCTACCCACTGACCAACAACCTCAGTCGTGTTCAATGAACGCTCTTCATTCCTTCCACTGGGATCACCAACCAGTCCGGTAGCTCCGCCCACAAGTGCAATTGCATTATGTCCGGCGAGCTGGAAGCGGCGTAGAACAAGGAGAACAACGAGATTACCTACGTGGATACTCGGAGCTGTGGGGTCGGTACCTAGGTAGAGAGTGATCGGCTTCTTCAGCGCTTCGCGTAGGGCCGCTTCATCAGTGGTCTGGGCAATGAGGCCACGCCACTTTAGGTCATCGATTAAATCAGTCATGTACGTTCCTCATGCACCCATCATCTCGGAGAAGGCCTTGACCTTGCTGGATATTTCCTTCTTTGCCGCAGATATTTCACTCTTGACTGTATCTAACTGCTTAGCCAGTGAGGCAGGAGAGGTTCCACCAAGGGTGGTTCGTGAGGCGAGTGCCCCGTGAACGGTGAGCAGATCACGAACCTCTGGAGAAAGTGATGGATGGATGTCTGCCAATTCACTATCTGTTAACTGATGAAGCTGACGCCCAGAGTTCTCACACTCAGCCACGCATTTGCCGGCTGCTTCATGGGCCTGTGCAAATGGGACATGCGCACGTACAAGGAAATCAGCAATCTCGGTTGCAAGTGAGAAACCAAGTGGGGCTGCCATCGCCATCTTCTCGCGATCAAAATCTGTTGTTGCAACCATTCCGGTAACTGCAGGTAAGACGAGAAGCACTGTGTCGAATGAATCGAAGAGCGGTTCTTTATCCTCTTGAAGGTCACGGTTATAAGCGAAAGGTAAACCCTTGAGCATTGTTAAGACACCGGTGAGATTTCCAACGAGACGTCCCGCCTTACCCCGAGCAAGTTCTGCCATATCGGGATTCTTCTTTTGGGGCATGATTGATGATCCAGTGGAATAAGCATCTGCAACTTTTGCCCATCCAAATTCGGTAGTAGCCCAGATGCACCACTCTTCGCCGATCCGCGAGAGATGAACTCCTAGAAGAGAAAGTATGAAGAGCGCTTCTGCAACGAAATCACGATCAGAGACCGCATCAATACTGTTTGCAGAAACTGCGGCGAATCCAAGGTCACGAGCTGTTCTTTCTGGAGACAGTGGAAGGGATGATCCAGCCAAAGCACCAGAACCTAGAGGGCTAACGTTTGTTCGTGAAAGCCAATCGTTAATTCGATCGAGATCTCGGCTCAGGGCATGAATATGTTTAGCAAGCTCATGGCCAAATAGGACGGGCTGCGCATGTTGCAGATGGGTAAATCCAGGCGCTGGAGCATCTGCGTATTCAACTGCCTTCTCATGAAGCGCACTTTGAAGTTCAAGTATCTGCGAGGCCACTGTCAGCATATGGTCGATGGCATAGAGCTTTACATCAGTTGCTACTTGATCATTTCGAGATCGACCGGCGCGTAGCGAACCACCAATCTCGCCCAACTTCTCTGTAAGCCCTCTTTCAAGAGCGCTATGAACATCTTCATCTTCAGGTTGAAAAGAAAACTTTCCGGATTCAACTTCGAGAATGAGCTCCTTCAGCGCCCCCCGAATCGACCCTGCAACTGCAGGTTGAAGTAGCCCTGACGATTCAAGTACAGAGAGATGAGCCATCGATGCGCGAAGGTCGTACGGCGCTAATCGCCAATCGAAGTGAACGCTACGAGAGAGTGCGAATACGGCATCAGTCGGTGATTGGGAAAATCTTCCGCCCCAGAGTGCCATTATCGTCTCCCGCCATTCTTCCTACCTTTTGCGCCATTTCCTGCCGCGTATGCTTCCAATTCTTTCGCTAATTGCGCTCCACCGGTGGCTTTTCTCGATACAACTAGAACCGTGTCGTCACCTGCAATAGTGCCGATAATGGAGCTGATTCCTGAGTGGTCGAGAGAGCTCGCCAAGAGCTGTGCTCCCCCAGGCGGTGTTCGTATAACAGCAAGATTGCCACTTGATTCAACTGAGAGAATCAATGAAGCCGGAACCGGCATAGATCGCGAGATTGAGCCATCTTGGCTTTCTGCGATTTGATAGATGCTTTCTCCATCGGCTCCGCGACCACGAATGGCGCCAATTTCTTCCAAATCTCTGCTGGCTGTCGCTTGAGTAACGTCATACCCAGCCTTTTTGAGAGCTTTTACCAGATCTGATTGAGAACGGATCTGGTTCGATTTAATGAGAGAGATTGCCTTTGCCCGACGCGCTGTAACGCTAGCCATTGTGTGCCTTTCCACTGCTTTTAACATCAGAATTCTTCGTTGAGATTGTGTTAAGAAGGGATGCAAAGATTGAGATGAACTTTTCAGCTTGTTTCTTGGAGATATTAAGGGCAGGCGCGATTCGAATTGTGCGATCTGTTGCTGCGTTAATGAGCAAACCCTGCACAAGTGCTAGCTTCGTGATTTCATCTGCAACAGGTTCTTTAAGTT
Organism: Candidatus Nanopelagicaceae bacterium; assembly: GCA_965268015.1. Classification (GTDB taxonomy): domain Bacteria; phylum Actinomycetota; class Actinomycetes; order Nanopelagicales; family Nanopelagicaceae; genus Planktophila. The sequence continues at coordinate 589,019 of OZ254154.1, read as the reverse complement.
CAATACCAATGAGCAGCCCTGCTCCTCGTACTTCAGCTACTCCCGGAATCAAGGCAATCTCCTCCATGATGAAACTTCCAAGCACTTCAGAATTCGCTAGTAACTTCTCTTTCGTTAACGTTTCAATTACGGCTAGCCCTGCAGCGGTAGCAATAGGATTGCCTCCAAAAGTAGTGCCGTGATCTCCGGGCTCAAAGAGCTGGGCGGCACGACCCATGGCAATCATCGCTCCTAGTGGAAGTCCCCCACCTAAACCCTTTGCGAGGGTGATGACATCGGGTCGAATTCCTGAATACTCGTATCCAAACCAATCTCCTGTACGACCCATACCCGTCTGCACGCAATCAAAGACCAATATCGCGCCATGATGATCACAAATTTCGCGCAGACTCTCCAAGTAACCAACGGGAGGCACTACAACTCCAGCCTCTCCCAGGATGGGTTCGACAATCACCATCGCAGTCCTTCTATTCACGGCACGCTTCATCGCCTTCACATCACCGTAAGGAACATGTTTGATATTCGGAAGCAATGGAAGGAAGGCTCTCTGTTTATTTGGTTGTCCGGTGAGCGACAGTGAGCCCATTGTTCTTCCATGGAAAGATCCTTGGGTAGCAACAATCTTTGAGCGCCCTGTTTTTCGAGAGAGCTTTAGCGCTGCTTCATTGGCTTCAGCTCCAGAATTACAGAAGAATGTTCGAGCAGTTTTATCACCTGTTAACTCGCGTAGCTTCCCAGCTAGAGCCAGAGCGCTGGGATGGGCATAAAAATTACTCACATGACCAAGTGTTGAACTTTGCTTATTGATCGCCTTCACAACAGCAGGGTGGGCATGACCCAAGATATTGGTTGCAATTCCAGCAAGAAAATCTAGATAAGCCTTTCCGGCAGAATCTTTAACAAGAGATCCCTTACCCGAGACAAGTTCGATAGTTGGCGTCTTGTAGGTATTTTGAAGTGCGCCAGTCCATCGCTTCATTTGGTCACCAACGTTCCGCCCCTACCCATCAGGGCGTGCATAAGTGCAGACGGATCTCTTCCATCAATAATTCGTACCGCTTTTGCACCGGTGGAAATAGCATCCAAAGTCGCCTGAACTTTAGGAGCCATTCCTTCTGCAAAAGTGTCTTTAATAGAAGATAGCTCCGCTGATGAAATCTCGTTGATCAAAGACCCAGTATCTGGCCAATTTCTATAGATTCCGGGCACATCGGTCATGATGATGAGCGAATCTGCATCTAGCGCTCCGGCAATAGCTGCAGCTGCTAAATCTGCGTTCACATTCAAACCGGTAGCTCCATCGGTAGATAGCGCAATAGGTGCGATAACAGGAACTATTCCCCGCGCAAGCAAAGAATTAATTGGTTCTGCATTTACTGAGGAGATTATTCCAACCAGCCCCAAATCAGCTGGCGTACCATCAACGAGGCGCATTTGTGGTTCCGCTAGAAGCAAGGATCCAGTTCTACCCGAGAGTGAGACAGACTCAACACCGTGAGAATTCAAGCTGCCAGAAACTTTGGGTCCTACTTGCTTGGTTAACACTTCTTCCACAATGACGAAGGTTTCTGGGTCTGTAACTCTAAATCCACCAAGAAAATGTGCGGTGATTCCAGCCTGATCAAGTGCTGCATTGATTTGAGGTCCTCCTCCATGCACAACCACAATCCGCACTCCTTGTTCTTGTGCAGAGTGAATGGCTTTAGCGAACTCCCCGTGTTCATCAGACATTGCATGTCCACCGAACTTAACTACCACAGTGGAATTTTGTAACTGCTCCACGTCTTTAGGCGCCAATTCCATTGAGCTTTAACCCTGTTGTTACATCTAATCCGCACATGAGATTAGCGTTATGAATGGCCTGTGCGGCAGCGCCCTTACCAAGATTATCAATTGCGATAGAGATAGTCAGGCGTTGAGCATGTTCATCAACGGCCACTTGAAGATACGCGTTGTTAGTACCAGTCACCGAAGCTGTTTTAGGCATGGCCCCAGAATCAAGGATAGAGGTAAATGGAGAACTCTTATAGAAATCACGATACACATCTCGCACTGATTCCGAACTCTGAGCTGATGTCATCTTCGTTGAAATAGTTGCGAGAATTCCACGCGGCATAGGTGCCAATATCGGAGTGAAGGAGATAACTGCTCTCTTACCTGAGATCTCGGAGATGGCTTGCTCAATCTCTGGCGTGTGTTGGTGAACACCTCCAAATTTATATGAAGTCAACGAACCAGATACTTCACTGTTAATCAGATTAATCTTCGCGCTTCTTCCAGCCCCGGTCGTTCCAGAAGCAGCTACGACCACAACATCCGAAAGATCTGCAATCAATCCTGCAGGTGCGCACGCCAGAGTGATGGCGGTGGCATAACAGCCAGGGTTTGCGACTCTGCTGGACTTCTTAATCTCGTCTATAAATGGTTGGCAATCTGCAAGCCCATACGTCCAACTTCCGGCGTGTGTACCACCGTAATACTTCTCCCAGGCGCTCGAGTCTTTCAATCTGTAATCAGCACCCAAATCAACGATCTTTGCTGACTGAGGAAGTTGGCTAATGACTGACGCTGATTCTCCATGAGGAAGTGCGAGGAATATCAATTCACAATCGAGAAAATCTTTGGCATTGAACGTAGAGAAAGCACTTCCCTGATAGCTGGTCAATTGCGGATGAATCGAGGTTATCTGCTCCCCTGCATTGCTGTAAGCGGTGATTACCTCAGGCGAAAAGACAGGATGAAGATCTAATAGACGAAGTAGCTCGCCACCTGCATAACCACTTGCCCCAATAACGCCGATTTTCATGGATAGAGATTAGCATATTTATGCATGATTTTGCATAAATATGCAGATTAGGCAGTACGAAGAATTGCGCCTGTTGACTTGACGGCCTGTGCGACGGCACGTTCGCGCGCCTCTGAGACCTCAGCGCCCGTCAGTGTGCGATCAGGGGCTCTAAATACCAATGAGAATGCGAGGGAGATTTTCCCGTCACCTAGCTTGTCGTAGCGATCGAAGAGGGTGATTGATTCAAGCAGCTCCCCTGCACCTTGGCGCAAAGCGAGCTCAACCTCTGCGGCAGGAACCTTTTTGTCAACGATAAGTGCAACATCTTGAAGCGCGGCAGGCATAGTTCCTACCGTTGTTGGACGAACAAGATTGGTAGCCGGCAGTGCGCTTAAGCCAACAGCGAAGGCGACGCTCCTCTCTGGCAAACCATATCGAGCGCAAATTCGTGGATGAAGCTCTCCTGCATGAGCAACAGCTTTTCCATCAACGATGAGTTCGGCACAACGACCTGGGTGCCATGGCGCGAAATCTGAACGCTTTACTTCGAAGGAGAGATTGCAGAGTTGAAGTATCTCTTGAGCAGATGAAATCGCATCCTGCCATGTGTAAGTGCGAGCCTTGCCCTGCCAATCTTCATTTTCAACCTTACCCACCATTACTGCAGCGACATGGAAAGCCTGGGTTGGAACCGAAGAGAATATGTCAGCAATGAGTGACCCTGAAGGGCGCTTGCCGAGTTCAGGAGAGATTGCAGTTACTAGCTTCTGTGAAGAACGGAAGATTGAACCCATCTCAAAGATTGCAAAATCTTTCGCACCTCTCGAGATGTTTCGTTGCGCAACCTCGATTAGCCCCGGGACTAGATGAACTCGCATAAGCGGAAATTCTTCTGACATCGGATTTGCGACGCGATAGGTCGAAGCGCGCTCCCCGGTAAAGCCCATGAAGTCAATCGTCTCTTGATTGGTAAATGGGAAGGTTTGGACTTCGGCGAAACCTTTGTTGGCGAGCATCGTTGCAATCGCTCTACGGCGCTTCTGCTCGGGAGTTAGAGATGCATGTAAAGGACGTGGCGGCAAGATGGATGGAATTTGATCAAAACCAATCATTCGGGCTACTTCTTCTACAAAATCTGCAGGAGCTATGAGATCTGAGCGCCATGATGGTGGATCAACTTTCCACGTCTTTTCATCAACATCGCAACCAATCGTGCGTAGAACCTCTGCTACTCGAGATGGCTGAATATCGACACCGAGCACACGAGAGATATAGGCAGGATCAAGGTCCACAACCGGGGTGTATCGAGGTTCGCCAGCTACTGCAGTTGCCACATGTTTGGCGCTGCTATGTGCCGTCAAGAGTTGAACAAATCGTGCAGAAGCATATTGAGCAAGAGATGGATCCACGCTTCGCTCAAGTCGGCGGCTGGCTTCAGAAGACAACTTATGTCTACGAGAATTCTTTGCAATGGCTACAGGATCAAATCGGACCGCTTCAAGTGCAATCTCAGTAGTTGATTCAGTAATTTCGGAGTAGAGGCCGCCCATGGTTCCGGCTAGCGCTAATGGATGCTTCTCATCAGAGACCATCAGATCATCTGGATCAAGCGCTCGTTTCTGACCATCAAGGGTGACAAATTCCTGAGCTTTACCAGCACGTGTAATAGTGAGATCTCCGACTATCTTCGCGCGATCAAATGCGTGAAGCGGTTGTCCAAGTTCGAGCATGACGTAATTTGTAATATCAACTACGAGAGAGATCGAGCGCATGCCCATCTTCTCGATTCTGCGACGCATCCACAGTGGTGTTGATGCAGATGGATCAAAGTGAGAGAGGGTGCGCAGATAGAAGACAGATGCCGTTGAAGGATCTGCAATCTTGGGCGTTACTCCAGTGCCTGTATTTTCAAAGGAGAGATCTCTGAGCGCATCAACAGGATCAGTAAAGGCGAAACCGAGAGACCCGGCAACTTCTCTTGCCATACCTCGGATGCTGAGAGCGTAACCACGATCTGGGTTAACGGCTACATCGAAGATAACGTCATTAATTTCAAGTCCCTTAATTGCATCAGCGCCCACTTCAACTGTGCCTTCGGCAAAGACCATAATGCCTGCATGATCATCTCCAAGGCCAAGTTCGCGAGCCGAGCAGATCATTCCGTTGGAAGTTTTTCCGTAGGTCTCTCGTGCACCGATTTCGAAATTCCCCGGAAGCACTGCACCGGGAAGAGCTGCAACAACTAGGTCACCAACAGCAAAGTTAGTCGCACCACAGATGACGAAGCGAGTCTCCTTCTCTCCGCAATCGAGTCCAACGTAGCGAATCGGTTTCTTAAATTCCGTTATCTCTTCAATAGAAAGAACTCGGGCAAAGGTGAGCGGGCCTGTGAGATCGGCGCCCTGCACAATAATTTCCTCAACTTCGAAACCGACTCTGATGAGAGCGTCTGAAATTTGCTCAGCAGTTACAGAGTCTGGAATCGAGACGAATTCCTTAATCCACGAAAGGGGTGCGCGCATTTAGAGCCCCACTCCGAACTGTCGTGTGAAGCGAAGATCGCCCTCAACAATATCGTGCATATCCGTGATGCCATGGCGAACCATCAACGTTCTTTCAAGCCCCATGCCAAATGCGAAACCGCTGTAAACATCTGTATCAATTCCACATGTAGCTAGAACTTTTGGGTTGACCATGCCACAGCCACCCCACTCGATCCAACGATTGTTGAAGAAGATATCAACTTCAGCACTTGGTTCGGTGAATGGAAAGAAGGAAGGTCGAAGTCGAGTTGTGACACCGCTTCCAAACATATGCCGGGCGAAATTATCAAGAGTCCCTTTCAGGTGAGCCATGGTGATTCCTTTATCAATCACCAGACCTTCCACTTGATGAAAGACAGGACTGTGCGTTGCATCAAGCTCGTCAGCTCGGAATGTGCGACCCGGTGAAACCACATAAATTGGTGGCTCTTGCGTGAGCATCGTGCGAATCTGTACCGGCGATGTCTGTGTTCGTAGAACCATCCCTGATTCAAGAGGTTCGATAAAGAAAGTATCTTGCATAGTTCTGGCAGGGTGATCTGCCGGAATATTGAGAGCGTCAAAGTTGAGCCAACCAGATTCCAGTTCTGGTCCTTCTTCTACAGAGAAACCTTGTTCGATAAAGAAATCAGATACTTCATTCTTGATAATCGTAATTGGATGTAGCCCTCCGCGATGTGAGCGCCGGACAGGAAGAGTGATGTCAACAACTTCTTCTAACAGGACCTTGGCATCACGTTCTGCTTCAAGCTTAGAAGTGGCGGCTGCAAGCGACTTTACAATCTCAGCTTTTGCATCGCCAATAAGCTTTCCTGCAGATGCCTTCTCTTCAGGAGTAAGGGATCCGAGCGCGCGACTTGCAAGTGAGATTGGTGCCTTATCTCCAACATGCGCTAGGCGGGCGGTTTTAAGGTCTTCTAAATTCTTCGCCTCAGCGAAGGCAGACTGTGCAGCGCTGATCCACGTATTTATCTCCGCTGGATTCATGAGGAGATTCTAACCTGCGAGCCCCACAGATAGGTGGAACATTACAATCGAAGCGGCAGCGGAAAGATTGAGGCTTTCAGCTCGTCCAGCCATAGGAATTCGAACTTCTTTGACATGGATATCGTTGGCATCAAGTGAGAGAGCACCGAGGTCTACTCCCCTAGCTTCATTTCCGAATATGGCGATGCAATCTCCATCGATGAAGGTGTCAAGAATTGATTCGGTGGCATGGGCAGTTAAGAGAATCTTCTCGCTCTGCGGAAGCAATGAGGCCAATTGAAAAAATGCAGTCTTCTCATAGACAGGTACATGCCAGAGAGAGCCAGCGGTCGATCTAACAACCTTAGGCGAGAACATATCAACGCTATTGGGCGAGGTGATCACACCATCAAATCCCATCGCATCGGCTGTTCGAAGAATGGTTCCAGCATTTCCTGGATCCTGAATTTCATGGAGATAGATGTAGCGAGATTTTCCCGTAGGCGTAATTTCAGATATCGAACGCTCAGGAAGATAGCAAAGGGAGATCACTCCCTGCGGAGTCACTGTATCGGACATGGCGCGCATGACTTCTTCGCTCACTTCAACAAGATCTACCTGAGATAGATCAAGGTTTGCGATCTTCGACAATCCACTTTCTGTAGCGTAGATAGTCTTAACTTCAGGGCCACTAGTCGAGCCAAGTGCTTCCCGCGCAGATTGAATGCCTTCTGCAACAAAGAGTCCAAGCTCTCGCCGCTCCTTTGCTCCCTTAGAACTGATAAGAGCCTTCACTCGCCCGACATGCGGCGAATGAAGGCTCTCAATCATGAAAGAACTACTTATGCAGATACAAGATTCTTGCGAGCTACCTCAACAAGTACCTTGAATGCTGCTGGATCATTTGTTGCGATATCTGAAAGAACGCGACGATCTACTTCAAGACCAGATGCCTTAAGGCCCTGAATGAAGCGGTTGTATGTCATTCCATTTTCGCGAGCTGCAGCGTTGATACGCTGAATCCATAGCTGGCGGAAATCGCCCTTCTTATCTTTACGGTCGTTAAATGCATAGACCATAGAGTGCGTAACTTGCTCCTTCGCCTTTGTAAAAAGACGTGAGCGCTGTCCGCGATATCCGCTTGCACGCTCGAGGGTTGTGCGACGCTTCTTAGCTGCGTGTACTCCGCGCTTTACTCTCATTTAGCGACTCCTTACTTCAGACCAAGCATGCGCTTGGCTGTCATTGTGACGGTTGACTTTGCTGATGACTCTTGGCTCAAACGACGTGTAACACGTGATGACTTGTGCTCCAAAAGGTGGCGCTTACCTGCACGCTCGTGCATGATCTTTCCGGTACCTGTGACGCGGAAGGTCTTCTTCGCACCACTGTGGGTCTTCATCTTTGGCATCTTTATCTCCTGTTACTTGTCGTTTTATTAAATTCTTATTCGGCCGATATTTATTCGACTGGTACTTCTGCCGTGCTTGCTTCCTCTGCCGCTTTCGCTTTGGCAGCTTTCGCCGCTTTCTGCTCTGCTACAACTTCGGTCTTCTTCTTGGTTGGACCAAGGACCATTGTCATATTTCGTCCCTCCTGCTTTGGGGCGAACTCAACAAAGGCAATCTCTTTCACATCTTCTGCAAGACGCTGCAAGAGCTTGAAACCAATCTCAGGACGCGTTTGCTCGCGGCCGCGGAACTTCATCGTGATCTTCACCTTGTCGCCACCCTTGAGGAACTTCTCAACTGATGAGCGCTTAGTCTCATAGTCGTGGTTCTCAATCTTTGGCGTCATGCGCACTTCCTTCACCACAATGTGGGTCTGGTTCTGACGAGCTTCGCGTGCCTTCTGTGCAACTTCGTACTTGTACTTTCCGAAGTCCATGATCTTGCATACTGGCGGAGTTGCCTCTGGTGCGATCTCTACGAGATCGAGCCCGATTTCATCTGCCATCGCTAGCGCTGCTTCGATATCTACAACTCCAACTTGCTCACCGGTGTAATTGATGAGACGAACTTGGGGTGTGCGGATACGGTCATTGATGCGCGGTTCTGTTGTGATTTCTGCTCCTTAAGTATTCGGTTTACTTGAGTATCCAAGCTGCTGCAAAAATCGCACACCGCATAAGGAGAAATTCCAGGCTAAGCCCAGATTTTCTACCGACTAACCAGATACACCTAAAGCGTATGAGGTGGGAGCGGTGAGCTCCTCTTGCAGTAACCGTGGGCTACTGGTCTGAGGGTAAGGCTACCGTCAGGTGGGGTAAATCAAAAATCCGAGCCCAAATGCAGCTAGTTGACGCTAAATGAGAGGGTCAAGCGTTAGAAATGGGTTAGGCGCCCATCGCGTGCAGGCCGCCATCGACATGAATGATTTCCCCCGTTGTCTTGGGAAACCAATCACTGAGGAGAGCAACTGCTGCCTTTGCCGCCGGAACAGGGTCTGTGACATCCCATTCGAGGGGGCTACGTTCATTCCAAACCTTTTCAAATTCATCGAAGCCTGGAATCGATTTAGCAGCCATGGTACGAATAGGACCTGCTGCAACTAGGTTGATGCGAACGTTCTCTGCTCCAAGATCGCGTGCAAGATAGCGAGAAGTGGATTCAAGAGCCGCCTTTGCAACTCCCATCCAGTCGTACTTTGGCCACGCCACTTGTGCATCGAAATCAAGTGCCACAACTGATGCTCCACCTTTAAAGAGTGGACGACAAGCCATGGTGAGCGATTTAAGTGAGTAAGCAGAAACCTGAACCGCTGTTGCAACATCTTCCCACGCAGTATTCAGGAAGTTGCCACCAAGGGCTGCTTCAGGAGCAAAACCAATCGAGTGAATCACTCCATCTAGATGTGGAACATGCTTCTTCACTTCGCCCGCTAAACCGTCGAGTTGTTCTTGATTAGTGACATCGAGTTCGATGATGGGAGGTAGCTCTGGAAGGCGTCCAGCTATACGAGTCGTCAGACTCAGTGCTCGACCAAAACCGGTAAGGAGAACTGTTGCACCTTCTTCCTGCGCCATCTTCGCGATATGAAAAGCGATCGAACCATCTGTGAGGACACCGGTGACCAGAATATTTTTTCCTTGAAGAATTCCCATATCAGTGCCCCATTCCTAAACCGCCATCGACTGGAATGATGGCTCCGGTTATATAACTTGCCTGCGGTGATGCAATAAAGGTAACAACGTCGGCAATCTCTTGCGCTGAACAGAAGCGTCCAAGTGGAACCTGACCAGCTATCTCGCTTCTGCGCTTCTCATCTAGATCGGCAGTCATATCAGTTTCGACAAAACCTGGAGCAATGACATTGGCGGTAATTGATCGACTTCCGAGTTCACGAGCATAAGAACGTGCCATACCAACCAACCCAGCCTTTGACGCTGAGTAGTTCACCTGTCCTGCCGCTCCTACTCCCCCGACTACCGAACCGATGAAGATCAGACGCCCTCGTTTTAATTTGAGAAGCCCCTTTACTGCGCGTTTGGAAACTCTGAAAGCGCCGGTGAGATTTGCATCAATCACGCTCTCAAAATCTTCATCACTCATCCTCATTACAAGGCCATCTTTTGTTATGCCTGCATTTGCCACGATGATTTCAGGGATTCCAAACTCCGCCTCAATTTTTGCAAAGGCGGTATCAATACTCTGCGAATCTGTAACATCCATATGAACGGCGCCAAAGCCTTGCGGTGGAGTTCCGCTTCGGTAGGTAATGACGACACGGTGACCGGCAGCTTGTAGCGATTGCGCAATAGCTAAACCAATACCCCGGTTGCCTCCGGTAACGAGAGCAACTGATGGTGCATCTGACGCTGGAGTCGGGTCGCTCATGTGAGAAAACTACCCTACTGTTGCACTATGGCTAAAGAAGATGACGTTTACGACATCACGAGCGCCCCTCAAGGGTTGAGCAAAGATCAGAGCGCGCGCCAACGCAGATACTTCTTCTCCATGATGATTCGCACGTTTTGTTTCATCCTTACCGTGTTACTACCCAGTCCATATCGCTGGTTCGCGCTCCTGGGCGCGGTTACTCTTCCGTATTTTGCCGTTGTTATCGCAAATGCGGGTCGCGAGACTGTTCTTCCCGGCGCATCAATACTTTCTAAGAAGCCTAAAGGTCTCGAGTAACCGACTCGAGTGATACGTGTGAGTAACAAAGTAGCTCAAGGCATCAAGGTTCGTGAGAGTAATTCTCTTCTTAAATCTCTAGTTGCGCTTCTACTTATCGTTGGGTGTATCTGGGCGGCACAATGGCAATTTAATCGCGGGGTTGATCGACATGCCCGAAATGCTGTGATCACGAGCCATACATCTATGCAGCCGGTCGCATTATCTACTGTTAGCAAGAACCCAGCCGAACATGAGTGGCAGATCGTAACTGTCAGCGGACGTTTTGACCCAACTGATCAAATTCTCCTCCGCAACCGTTACTTTGAGGGCGTTTATGGATTTCAGCTTCTCACTCGATTTGCATCAGTAGATTCAGGTTCATTCTGGGTTGATTGCGGATGGGTGAAGGCTGGAGATACGGCAACTGAGGCGCCGGAATTACCAAAGATCACAACAGAGCTGATAACAATCTCTGCACGGCTAAGACTCGACACATCGCTGCCAAGAGGAGCTTTCTTTGCCATTCCACAATCTGGCGAGGGTCTTATTTCTAAGGCAAATGCTCAATCTGGAAGTGCTGACGAACCGTTCTATCTAGACTTGATGGATCCAAAACCACTGGATGGAGTGAAATTCATTCCGGCGCAATTACCAGAACTATCCGATGGTCCGCATATGGCGTACGCACTGCAGTGGGTCTTCTTCGGAGGACTTGTCGTCTACGGAAGAATCTTAATTCGCCGTGATGTCCTGTCGAGAAAAGAGCTCTGAATAAAGCCCTGAACGCTCAATGAGCTCTTCATGTCTTCCGCGCTCGACGATGACGCCCTTTTCTAAGACCAGAATCTGATCTGCTTCCATCACGGTACTCAATCGGTGTGCAATAACTATTGATGTGCGACCGATAAGAGCTTGCTTGAGGGCCGCATGGACAAGGGATTCATTCTCTGAGTCAAGATGCGCTGTAGCTTCATCGAGAATTACAATCGCAGGAGCCTTCAAAAGTAGGCGCGCAATAGCAAGTCTCTGTTTCTCTCCTCCAGATAAGCGATGGCCTCTCTCACCAACCATGGTGTCGAAACCGTTGGGAAGGGAAGAAATTAACTCCCAAATCTGAGCTGACTTGCATGCAGCGATCATCTCTTCTTCGGTGGCATCCTCTTTCGCGTAGCGAAGATTTTCGGCGATACTTTCGTGAAATAGATGAGCATCTTGCATAACAACGCCGATCGAATCTCGAAGCGATTGCACTGTGAAATCACGTATATCGCTCCCACCGATCAATATCTGACCTCTTGTCACATCATAAAGACGTGGCAGAAGAGCGCTCATTGTGGTTTTACCCGCACCTGAAGGGCCAACGATGGCAGTCATGGTCCCAGCTGGTGCAACAAAGGAAATTCCCTTGAGCACTTCCCCGCTATCTACCACCTCTGCCTTAGCGACAGATTCAAGAGAAGCTAGTGAAATTTCTTCAGCCTTTGGATAGCTAAAGGCGACATCTTTAAATTCAATATCGAGATTCTTCTCTTTGAGATTACGTGCAGTCGGCGAATCAGTGATCATAGGTTGCAAATCGAGCACTTCGAAGACTCGCTCAAAGGAAACGAGTGATGTCATCACATCAATGCGAACATTTGAGAGCGCTGTCAGCGGCCCATAGAGTCGGGCGAGTAAGGCGGTAATTGCCAGGAGCGTTCCTACAGTGATGCTCTCATTGATTGCTAAGTGACCACCGATTCCATAGGCGAATGCTGTTGCAACAGCAGCAACGCTAGTAATTCCAACAAAGAACACTCGATTGAGCATCGCCGTATGTATGCCGATATCGGCAACTTTCCTTGCTCGGCTTCTAAAGAAATTCTCTTCCTTTGCGGGTTGTCCATAGAGATTTACTAAGAGGGCACCTGAGACATTAAAGCGTTCTGTCATGGTGCTGGACATAGTTGCATTGAGATTGAAGGCATCTCGCGTAAGCGCCTGAATTCTTTTTCCAACCCATTTCGTTGGAAGGAGAAAGGCGGGAAGGAGAAGCAAGGAAACGATTGTGATCTGCCACGACAAGATGAGCATCGTCGTGACCACCATAATCAGACTGACAATATTGCTTACGACGCCTGAGAGAGTTCCTGTGAAGGCCTGCTGTGCACCCATAACATCAGAGTTGATTCGAGAGATTAGCGCTCCGGTTTGAGTGCGCGTAAAGAATGCAATTGATTGACGCTGTATGTGCGCAAAGACTTCTGAGCGAAGGTCATAGATCAAACCTTCGCCGATTCGCGCTGAATACCAACGGCCGAAGATATTAAATATTGCATCCACAACTGCCAAGAGCCCAACAATGAGGGCAAGTTTGGTAACGAGAGCCGTATCTCCTGGAATGACGCCTTTATCAATCAATTGGCGCAGGAGAAGCGGGGATGAAATTACCAAGAGGGCTTCAATTACAACCGTTGCCATAAATATTGTTATCTGGGATTTATAGGGGCGACCGTAGCTAGCAATTCTTTTGATTGTTCCAGGCTTTAGCTTCTGTGACTTCACCGATGGATCGGCAGTCATTGAGCGGAAGGTCATCCAGACGGCATGTTGGGACATAGTTACATCACCTTAACGCCTGAAGGGCGCAATCTGTAAATGTGGAGTGGTGCCAGAATCAAACGGTGAAGCCGAGTGCGCGGAGCTGCTCACGACCATCGTCAGAGATCTTGTCTGGGCCCCAAGGTGGCATCCAAACCCAATTAATTTTTACATCATCAGTAAATGGAGCAAGTGCCTGACGGGTCTGATCTTCAATCACATCTTGAAGCGGGCATGCAGCAGATGTCAGAGTCATATTGAGGACGGCGATATTGTTCTCATCGACCATCATGTCGTAGATCAAACCTAAATCCACCACGTTGATGCCTAATTCTGGGTCGACAACATCCTTCATCGCCTCGTTGATATCTTCTACCTTTGCAACCATCTTCTTATCCTATTCTAATTTTCCAGAAATAAATCTTTTACTCTTTGGATTGCGCCTGGAGAGAGGCATCTTTAAATGCCATCCACCCTAGAAGCGCACATTTAATGCGAGCTGGATACTGAGATACACCGGCCAGGGCAACGGCATCTTCAAGTAGATTCTCGTCACCTTTCTCGGTTCCCTTGCTCTGCATGAGATGGACAAAGGAGTCTGATATCTCTGTGCACTGTTCTAGGGTTTTTCCAATGAGAAGATCGGTAAGTATTGAGACGCTCGCTTGAGAGATCGAGCACCCAACGCCATCCCACGAGATATCTGCAACTGTGTCACCAGATAGAGTGACGTTAAGAGTAATCTCGTCGCCGCAGCTTGGATTAACGTGGTGAACCTGGGCATCGTAGGTTGGTGAAAGCTTCTTATGTTGTGGGCGCTTGTAGTGATCCAGGATTACTTCCTGATAGAGATTATCTAGCTGCATTATCTATCAAAATATTTCTGTGCAGATCTGATGGATGTAACCAAAACATCGAGATCATCAGTGGTGTTGTAAAGATAGACAGAAGCGCGCGTTGTCGCAGGTACACCCAACTTTCGAGTCAGAGGCCAAGCGCAATGATGACCAGTACGGACTGCAACACCTTGGCTATCTAGGAACTGACCTAGGTCGTGAGGATGGATATCACCGAGGGTAAAGGAGACTGCTCCCCCACGCATATGCGTATCAGTCGGTCCAATTATGCGAAGGTCTTGAACTTCAGAGAGATGTTCTAACAAGTATTTGGTAAGCATCGCCTCATGATCATGAATCTTTTGCATGCCAATCGACGTGAGATAAGTGAGTGCTACACCTAGACCAACGGCTTGAGCCATATTGGGAACGCCTGCCTCAAATTTGCGTGGTGCCGGCGCCCACGTTGCATCTGTCATCGTGACAGTTTCAATCATTGAACCACCAGTCAAAAACGGCGGAAGATCAGCTAGGAGATCTTTACGTCCCCAGAAAACTCCGACTCCAGTTGGACCAACAGCTTTATGTCCTGAGAATGCAAGGAAATCGACACCGAGTTCTTTTACATCAATAGGCATATGCGGCGCAGATTGGCAGGCGTCAAGCACGACAACCGCGCCAACTTCATGCGCACGTTTAACGATTTCTGCAAGTGGATTGATAGTTCCTAGGACATTTGATTGATGGGTAAGAGAAACAACTTTGGTTCCCGGAGTAATGATCTCGTTGATCCGGGTGAGATCAAGGCGACCATCTGGAGTTACCTCAAACCAAGCGAGTTCGGCACCGGTGCGCTTTGCGAGCTGTTGCCAAGGAATCAGATTGGCGTGGTGCTCCATCTCCGTGAGGACAATTCGGTCGCCATTCGAAAGATGAAATCTATTTCCAGGTTCTGCGTTGCCCATTGCATAGGCGATGAGGTTCAGTGATTCGGTAGCGCTCTTAGTGAAGATAACATCATCAACGTTTGCTCCGATAAATTCGGCGACAATCGAACGTGCTCCTTCAAAGGCATCTGTTGCCTCTTCCGCTAACTGGTGAGCACCTCTGTGAACGGCAGAGTTGTGCATGCGATAGAAATTGCTCTCAGCATCGATGACAATATTTGGCTTCTGACTTGTAGCGCCAGAATCTAGGTAGACCAGGCGCTTGCCATCGCGAACCGTCCGAGAAAGAATCGGAAAGTCCTGTGCGATGGCGTGAGCGTCAAGTGTCATATCTGCTGTAGGGCTATTAGGCGCTTACGTACTCCGCATATCCATTAGCTTCAAGCTTCTCAGCTAACTCTGGACCGCCTTCTTCGACGATACGTCCATTTGCAAAGACGTGTACGAAATCTGGCTTGATGTAGCGAAGGATGCGTGTGTAGTGAGTAATCAATAGGACTCCAAGATCCTGTGACGCCTTTGCGCGCACAACACCTTCAGAGACGATACGAAGTGCATCTACATCTAGACCTGAATCTGTCTCGTCAAGAATGGCAAACTTTGGCTTTAGAAGTTCAAGCTGCATGATTTCGTGGCGCTTCTTCTCGCCTCCAGAGAATCCTTCATTGACGTTACGTTGAGCAAATGCAGGATCCATGCTGAGGGATTCCATAGCTGCCTTTACTTCGCCAACCCACTCGCGAAGCTTTGGTGCTTCACCTCGAAGTGCAGTAGCTGCTGTACGTAGGAAGTTTGAAACAGAGACACCTGGTACTTCAACTGGATACTGCATAGCGAGGAAGAGTCCAGCCTTTGCACGTTCATCTACAGTCATTTCAAGAACATCGGCGCCATCGAGAGTCACGGTTCCGCCTGTGATTGTGTACTTAGGATGGCCTGCGATTGAGTAGGCAAGAGTCGACTTACCGGAACCGTTTGGCCCCATGATTGCATGTGTCTCGCCTGACTTGATGGTGAGATCTACACCCTTGAGAATCTCTACAGATCCTTGTTCGGTATCAACAGATACTTTCAATCCACGAATTTCTAAAGTGCTCATGTGTAGTCCCCGTTACATCTCTACCGTGACGGAGTCTCCGTCAACGCTTACCTGATAAGTCTTTACTGGTGAAACTGCAGGAGGCGTAAGAGCCTGTCCTGTGCGTAAATCGAATTCAGCTCCATGGAGCCAGCACTCAATTTTGAAATCTGAAATTTCGCCCTCTGATAACGATGCATCAGCGTGGCTGCATGTGTCATCGATAGCGAAGACTTCATCGCCAATACGAGCGACGCAGATTGATTCGCCATTCTTTTCGATGCGAACTGGTTTGCCTTCGGCAAGAGTTGCAAGTGAGAGATCCATATTTATTTGCCTGCCTTTGCCAATTCATGGTCAATGCGAGACATGATTCTCTCTTGAACTTCTTCTACGCCGATTTCAGAGACGATTTCGTTAAAGAATCCACGAACTACCAATCGACGTGCATCATCGAGGGTAATTCCACGAGACATTAAATAGAAGAGCTGCTCATCATCAAATCGGCCAGTTGTAGATGCGTGGCCCGCACCAACAATCTCTCCAGTTTCGATTTCGAGGTTAGGAACTGAGTCTGCTCGCGCGCCATCTGATAGCAAGAGATTGCGATTGAGTTCGTATGTGTCAGTGCCTTCTGCTGCAGCGCGGATAAATACATCGCCAATCCACACTGTGTGTGCCTTATCCCCAGCAAGTGCGCCCTTGTAATTCACGCGCGACTTGGCGTTAGGGACCATATGATCGACAAACATGCGATGTTCGAAGAATTGACCCTCTGTTGCGAAGTAAACACCAGATAGATCAGCTGACGCACCTGGCGCGATGAAATCTACAGTTGGAAGTAAGCGAACTACATCTCCACCAACAGTGACAACGATTGACTTAAATGTGGCATCGCGATCGACGATTGCATGGTGGCGCGCCGCATGAATAGTTTTTGCACCCCACTCTTGCAATGAGATGAAGGTTAGCTGTGCTCCTGGACCGACAAGAATCTCGCAATCCTCAGCCAGGTGAGTATCGCCAGCATTCTCAACAATAACGGTCGCCTTTGAATGTGCTCCGGCCTTAATCTGAACGCGTGAAAATTCAGCCCCATCTAGGGTGGACTTTGCACGGTTCAAGAAAATTGGCTCAGTAACTTGGGCATCATTGGCAATCGCAAGGACAGCGCCTTCTGTTGTGAATTCGCGAACGCGATTAACAATTGCATCATCACTTTCGCTAGCAGGTGTAATTTCCTGAAAAGAGAAGCTCACGCCTGTAGGTAGCGCGTTCTTTGGGCTCAGTGATTGGAGAGCTATTGCCTTTGCTGTTCCATCGTGCATACCGCCAAGACGCTTCAGCGGTGTAAAGCGCCAAGCTTCCTCACGACCAGTCGGAGTGTGGTTTTGCAGAAGGTTGCTCTGTAAATTATTTTGCAGAGTTGTCATTAACCAACTGCCCCTTCCATCTGGAGTTCGATAAGACGATTGAGTTCAAGGGCATACTCCATTGGAAGTTCACGTGCGATTGGTTCGATAAAGCCACGCACGATCATCGCCATAGCTTCATCTTCAGTGAGTCCACGAGACATGAGGTAGAAGAGTTGATCATCTGAAACCTTTGAAACAGTTGCCTCGTGCCCCATTGAGACATCATCTTCACGGATATCTACATAAGGGTATGTGTCTGAACGAGAAATGGTGTCGACAAGGAGAGCATCACACTTAACGGTGCTCGCAGAGTGGTGAGCGCCCTCTTGAACCTGCACAAGACCACGGTATGAAGTACGTCCACCACCGCGTGCAACAGATTTAGAGATTACCGATGACGATGTATAGGGCGCAGCGTGAACCATCTTCGCTCCTGAATCCTGATGCTGACCTGGGCCTGCAAATGCAAGTGAGAGAGTCTCTCCCTTTGCATGTGGACCCATCAACATGACAGCTGGGTACTTCATGGTGACCTTCGAGCCGATATTTCCATCGACCCACTCCATGGTTGCACCTTCTGCACATGTTGCGCGCTTTGTTACCAAGTTATAAACATTGTTAGACCAGTTTTGAATCGTTGTATAACGCACACGTGCGCCCTTTTTCACGATGATTTCAACAACTGCTGAGTGAAGTGAATCTGACTTGTAGATAGGCGCTGTGCAGCCCTCTACATAGTGAATATATGAATCTTCATCGGCGATAATCAAGGTGCGCTCGAATTGACCCATATTTTCAGTATTAATACGGAAGTAAGCCTGCAATGGGATATCAACATGTACGCCCTTAGGAACGTAGATAAATGAACCGCCTGACCAAACAGAAGTGTTAAGCGCTGCAAACTTATTATCGCCAACAGGAATAACTGTTCCGAAGTACTCTTTGAAGAGTTCTGGGTGTTGCTTAAGCGCTGAATCTGTATCGAGGAAGATAACTCCCTGCTTCTCGAGATCTTCGCGAATCGAGTGATAAACAACTTCAGACTCGTATTGCGCAGCAACGCCAGAGACTAGACGTTGCTTCTCTGCCTCAGGAATACCCAAGCGGTCATAGGTGTTCTTGATGTCATCTGGCAAGTCATCCCATGTAGTTGCTTGCTTCTCAGTTGAGCGCACGAAGTACTTGATTGTGTCGAAGAAGATACCTGTGAGATCTGAGCCCCATGATGGCATCGGCTTCTTCTCGAAGAGCGAGAGACCCTTTAAGCGAAGGTCGAGCATCCACTGTGGTTCATCCTTCTTAGAGCTAATGTCGCGGACGACATCTTCACTCAGACCACGCTTTGCATTAGTTCCGGCGTCATTTGAATCTGACCAGCCGTATTCGTAATTTCCGAGGCCTTCGAGTTCTGGATGTGCTGTTGTCATGCGGATGCCTTTCCAGCGGTAGTTTTTCTGATTGTGTTTGCAGATTTAGTGTTTACTGATTTGGATGTAGCGCTTCGAACTGCGGGGATGTAAGTGGTACAGACTCCATCGCCATGAGCGATAGTTGCTAAACGTTGAACGTGAGTTCCAAGAAGCTCTGAGAATGCTTGCGTCTCAGCCTCACATAGTTCGGGGAATTCCGCTGCAACGTGAGCGATTGGGCAGTGATGTTGGCAGAGCTCTTCACCTGTAGGGCGAGATTCAATACTGGCTGCATAGCCTTGCTCGGTAAGGAAGGTTGCAAGAACTTCAGATTTCTTTCCACGCTTTGCTAGCGCTACTCCCGCCTTACGTGAAATGTCATCGGCGCGAGATTGAGCAAATGCCTTGACCAAATGTGCTCCAGATTGTGCGGACATAAACTTCAGAGCAGCGACTGCGAGATCGTCATAGGAATGTTCAAACTGTTGACGACCCGAATCTGTCATGACAAAGACCTTTGAAGGACGTCCACGTCCACGGCTAATCGCAGTGTGTGGTTCTCGCGCTTCAAGAATTCCATCAGCGATAAGGAGATCGAGGTGGCGGCGGATGCCGGCCGGGGTCAGGCCAAGGCGCTCCCCCAGGACAACGGCTGTAGATGGCCCGTTCTCCAAGACCGAACGCGCTACGGCGTCACGGGTGCTGAGATCCTCGAATTTCACAACAGTATTGTGTCGTAATTCGCACGACTCTGCCACTTGGCGCAGCGGGCGTGGCAGAGTCTTTCGTCATAGGCTAAGGCTCGTGAGCAGAGCGCAGTCGATGGCGAAATCAATACTTCCAGCCCTGACAGGCATACTGCTCTTTCTTCAGAGCGCACTCGTACTTACAGGTGGCGCAGTTCGTCTTACAGGATCTGGCCTTGGGTGTCCGACGTGGCCAGAGTGCGTAGAAGGTTCCTATCTTCCTGTCGAAGGTCAGGCAGAAGGTCAATTCCATGCGTGGATTGAATTTGGAAATCGATTGCTTACCTTTGCACTGCTCTTTGCAGCACTTGCTACTTTTATCGCAGTTCTTAAAGCAGGGCGTCGCGATCTTCGCTTGCTCGCATTTGGACAAGTCGCCGGAATCTTCGGTCAAGGAATCTTGGGTGGAATAACAGTTCTCACCGATCTCAACCCACTCTCTGTCGCTTCGCACTTTATGCTTTCCATAATTTTGATTGCAGCTGCAACTTCGCTTCACTCACGTAGACGGTATCCGCAGGTTCGCACATCATCGAGCCACCCATCCATTTCGAGGCTATCGGCAAGTCACACAGCGCTGACATTTATCGTTCTTGCGATCGGAACCTTGGTTACGGGAACGGGACCACATGCAGGCGATGTTGATGCACCTCGTCTAGATTTCCATATTCAAACCATTGCATACATTCATGCTGGGGTTGTAGCGCTTCTCATTCTGCACTCATTTATCTTTTTCTTTGCCTCTGGACTAAGTCATCAGACCAAGCGTTGGCTTGGAATATTTCTGGTCCTCAGTCTTTCTCAGGGCGTTCTTGGCTATATTCAATATCTACAAGGAGTCCCGATTCTCTTAGTTGCAGGACATCTCTTGGGGTCAGTTCTTATTTGGATTTCAGCATGGCGCATCAGACTTTCTATCGTTCGTAAACCAGCATAGGAGAATAAAATGACAGAGCACACAGGTCTAGCCGGTTGGTCAGAGTTAGATGAACGCGCAGTTGCCTATGCACGTGCTCTAGCCATGGATGCCGTGCAGAAAGTTGGCAATGGCCATCCAGGCACAGCAATGTCACTTGCTCCAGTTGCATACAATCTTTTCCAGCGCCATCTCATTCACGATCCCAGCGATCCAACTTGGCTAGGTCGCGATCGATTCATTCTTTCTTGTGGTCACTCATCACTGACGTTGTATACCCAACTCTTCTTCAGCGGCTACGGCCTTGAAATGGAAGATATGAAGAGCTTTAGAACATGGGGTTCTCTTACTCCTGGCCATCCGGAGTATGGACACACTGCGGGTGTAGAGATGACGACGGGACCATTGGGCGCAGGTGTTGCCACCGCTGTTGGTTTTGCAATGGCGGCTCGCTATGAACGTGGTCTACTCGATGCAGATGCTGCACCTGGAAAATCTATCTTTGATCACTCCATCTGGGTGATCTGTTCAGATGGTGACCTCCAAGAAGGTGTTTCGGGTGAGGCTTCTTCACTTGCAGGAACACAGGCGCTTGGCAATCTCAACATCATTTACGACGATAACCGCATCTCGATTGAAGGAGATACTCATGTTTCCTTCACTGAAGATGTCGCAGCCCGTTACAAGGCTTACGGTTGGCATGTTCAGGAAGTTGCAGCTCTTGCAGATGGAAATATCGATTTACTTTCACTTGATGCCGCGATGGTTGCGGCTAAGGCTGAAACATCAAAGCCCTCTCTCATTCGTATGCACTCAGTTATCGCGTGGCCTGCTCCACATTTACGAGGCACTGCAAAATCTCACGGTTCAGCTCTTGGCGATGCCGAGATTGCTGCAACGAAGATCGAACTCGGTTTAAACCCTGATGAAACCTTTGCAATGCCGAAGGATGTCTTCGACCATGTACGTTCCGTCAAAGCCCGTGGTGCAGCTCTTCACGCCACGTGGGATCAACGCTTTGCATCCTGGAAGAAGGAGAATCCAGAGAAGGCAACGCTCTTAGTTCGCTTACAAGAGAAGTCTCTACCTGCGGGGTGGGAGTCAGCGCTACCGGATTTTGAAGCTGGAAAAGATATTGCCACTCGCGCAGCATCTGGTCATGTCATCAATGCAATTGCACAGGTGCTTCCTGAATTTTGGGGTGGCTCTGCCGACCTCGCAGATAGCAATAACACCACCATCGAAGGTGGCGGTTCTTTCCTTCCCGCAACATCTGCGATGAAGGGTGCCGATCCCTATGGGCGCGTTATTCACTTTGGAATCCGCGAACATGCGATGGGATCGATTCTTAATGGAATTACCTTGCATGGACTTACACGTTCATTTGGCGGAACATTTGCAGTATTCAGTGATTACATGAGACCTGCAGTTCGTCTCGCCGCACTGATGGATATTCCAACAACATTTGTGTGGACACACGATTCAATCGGTCTTGGCGAAGATGGACCTACACACCAACCGATCGAACACTTTGCAGCTCTTCGTGCTATTCCAAATTTTGCAGTTATCCGTCCAGGTGATGCCAATGAGGTATCGCAGGCTTGGAAATCAATCCTTACTCGCGGAAAAGCAGCCGGACTGCTCCTCTCCCGACAAAACCTCCCCACTGTCGACCGTTCAACTCACGGTTCTGCAGAAGGAGTTGATAAGGGCGCATACATTCTCAAGAAGGAATCGGGAGCCGCCGATATTGTCATT
Source organism: Candidatus Nanopelagicaceae bacterium (assembly GCA_965268015.1). Classification (GTDB taxonomy): domain Bacteria; phylum Actinomycetota; class Actinomycetes; order Nanopelagicales; family Nanopelagicaceae; genus Planktophila. Next base: position 566,919 of record OZ254154.1, on the reverse strand, counting down.
ATCGCCACAGGTTCTGAAGTTTCCCTTGCACTTGGCGTGCAATCAGCGCTCGAAGCGACGGGGTACTCAACACGCGTTGTAAGCGCACCATGCCTTGAATGGTTTAACGAACAAACTCCTTCATATCGCGACGCTGTTCTACCGCGCTCTGCCAAGCTGCGGATCAGCATCGAGGCGGGAATCGCGCAGGGTTGGCGTGAATATGTCGGAGACTCTGGACTCATCATCTCACTCGATCACTTTGGTGCATCTGCAGGTGCCGGAAAACTCTTCTCTGAGTTTGGCTTCTCAGTGGATGCAATTGTTGAAAAGACAGTGAAAGCACTCGGATGAAGTTAAGTGGTAAATCGCTCTCATCAATACATCGCGGGAGCGAACTTTACCTTTCACTTTTAGCTGCCCATAAGAAGGTGGCAGCTAAGGATGCAATGACATGGGGGGCTAAAGCTTCTCAAGAGGCTGCTATCCGATTGAACTGGGTCGATCTCCCCCGCACTTCACAAGCTCTCTTGCCCCAATTGCAAGATCTTGTCGAGAAATTCTCAGATGTAACGCACCTGATTCTCTGCGGAATGGGCGGTTCCTCCCTTGGCCCTGAGGTAATCGCGCTGACATATAAGAAGAATCTCTTCGTTGTTGATTCGACAGATCCCAATTACATTGCCCGAAGCACCTCTTCCTCTTCTCTAGCTTCCACTCTTGTCATTGTGAGTTCTAAGTCAGGCTCGACGATTGAAACATCTTCCCAACGTGCCTACTTTCAAGAGCTATTTGAGAAGGCTGGCCTTGACCCTACCGACCATCTCGTCTTTGTTACTGATCCAGCATCACCACTTGATATCGATGTCAGAGAAGCCGGCTTTACGGTAATTAATGCAGATCCCAATGTCGGTGGAAGATTTAGCGTCTTGAGTGCATTTGGACTCACACCTGCAGCGCTCATTGGTGCTCCCGTAGAAGAAATCCTTACAGATGCAGCAAATGAACTTAGCGCGATGTTGCTCGATCCACAGAGCGTTGTCGATGTTGCCTATCTCTTGGCTACCAACAGCCAGCAATACCTTGGATTTACCGATGAAGGTTCGGCGCTACCTGGACTTTCAGATTGGATCGAGCAGTTAATTGCTGAGTCCACTGGTAAGGATGGGACTGGACGTCTTCCCGTTGTGTGCGAAAGCGTTGCAAGTGCTGCTCTTGGTGGCGCATTTACCGTTTCATTTAACGAAGGTAGCGCGTCTCTCGGTGTTGTCGGTGAATTAGGTTCGCATTTTATCTTTTGGGAATGGGTTACTGCCCTGCTAGGTGTGGCGCTAAAGATTGATCCATTTAATCAACCGAATGTCACTGAAGCAAAAGAACAGACGGGTGCGGCGCTAGCCGAATGGAAGAACTCTCTTCCCATTTTTAATCCGAATTACAGTGAAGGTTCGGTCGACATTTTTGGTGATGGACAATCACTCAAAGATGCACTTGCTACCTTTATTGAAGATGTCCGTGAAGGTGGATACATCGCAATCATGGCCTACCTTGATCGTATCGACGATGTGAAACTTGCAGAACTGCGATCAATAATCGCGGAGAAATCTGGTCGTCCTACAACTTTTGGATGGGGGCCACGATTTATGCACTCCACAGGGCAGTTCCATAAAGGTGGGCAGAAGAATGGTTCATTCCTACAGATAACAGGCGAGGTCGAAGGCGACCTTCCTATTCCAGGTCGTGGCTACGGTTTTGCAACGCTGATTATGGCTCAGGCAATCGGAGATAACAGAGCCCTAGCAAAAAGAAAATACCCGCTCCTGCGACTGCATCTGCAGAAGCGAAGTGCGGGCATTGACCAGATTCTTGCCGCCGCAAGATCTCTATAAAGTCTTTTAGATATCATCTCCGCGTAGCTTGCGCAGCGCATCTTCGAGAATCTTTGCACCCTCTGCATCCGTGCGGCGTTCCTTTACATATGCAAGGTGAGTCTTGTAAGGAATATTAACTACGGCCGTTGGCGGATTGTTCTTATCGCGCCCAGCAGGAAGTCCACACTTAGGGCAATCCCACTGATCAGGAATGACAACAGTTTCTTCTACTGCAAATGACGGTCGAACTTCATGGCCGTTAGCGCACCAGTATGAAACTGTTGCGCGCTCGATCTGATCTCCGCGCTCCGCCTCGCCCATTGGGCCAGCGCCGACACGACTTCCGCGAATTGCACTTGCCATGGATTAACCCTTCAAAACGAGTGAGAGAGCGACTACCGCTGCAAACCAAAGGCCACCAACGACGATGGTGATTCTGTCTAGGTTACGTTCAACCACTGAAGAACCACCGTAATTTGATGAAATTCCTCCACCGAAGAGGTCAGAGAGACCTGAACCCTTGCCCTTATGTAAAAGGACGAGAAGGATCATCACGATGCTGGTGATAACCAAGAAGATTGATAGTGCTAAAGCCACGGTAAGACTCCTTATGAAGATAGGGGTAAAGAATAGCGCGATTGGCTCAGGGACGGCTAACCAGCGCGGTGAAATTGGGCAATCTTCGCCAATTCTTCTGAGTCAAGGCTAGCTCCGCCAATGAGGGCGCCATCGACATCCTCTTGCTTCATGATTTCAGCGATATTTGCAGACTTCACTGAACCGCCATACAAGATGCGCATATTCGAAGCAATCTCTGCAGAACCAATCTGTTCAACTTCTTCACGGATAGCAGCACATACTTCTTGTGCATCCTCAGGAGTTGCAGTCTTTCCTGTTCCGATAGCCCACACTGGTTCGTAAGCGATAACAATCTTCTTGAGCTCGGGCTTGGTAAAGCCTTCAAGACCTGCACGTACTTGGCGAATGACGTGAGAAACGTGTGTGCCAGATTCACGAACGGATAGTTCCTCGCCGACACAGAAAATTGGAGTAATTTCATTGGCAAGAGCTGCCTTAATTTTACGATTAATGAGTGCATCATCTTCATTGTGAATCGCGCGGCGCTCTGAATGGCCGATAACAACAAAGGTGCATCCAAGTTTTGCAAGCATTGACCCTGAGATGTCACCGGTGAATGCACCAGATGCTTCAGGTGATAGATCTTGCGCACCGTAGAGAAGTCGGAGGCGATCTCCGTCAACCATTGTCTGGATTGAACGAATATCGGTAAATGGCGGGATGATTGCAATATCGACAGCCTCGTAATCTCTATCTTCTAGGGAGTAGCTGAGCTTCTGTGCAACTGCAATCGCCTCAAGATGGTTGAGATTCATCTTCCAGTTTCCGGCCATTAATGGCTTACGCATGTAATCCGCTCCTCTAGTTCTTTACCAGTGTGGTGTATTTGACGATACTACAGAGATAAGGCCGTTAAACCTGGGAGCTCCTTGCCCTCAAGATATTCAAGGGATGCTCCACCGCCTGTTGAGATATAGCCAAATTGAGAATCCTTAAATCCAAGTGCACGTACCGCAGCAGCTGAATCTCCCCCACCTACGACAGAGATTCCATCAACTTCTGTGAGCGCTTGGGCAATTACCTTGGTGCCTTGAGCAAATGCAGGAAATTCAAAGACTCCCATAGGGCCGTTCCAGAAGACGGTCTTACATCCCTTAATTGCAAGAGCAAATGCTTCTGCGCTTTCTGGTCCAATATCGAGACCCATCTGATCTGCAGGAATTGCATCGGCACTGACTAAAGATGCAGGCGCATCAGCTGAGAATGTGGGCGCCACCAAGATATCTGTTGGAAGAATTAACTTCACACCTGATTCTTCAGCTTTCTTGATCAATTCTTGAACTGTCGGAATGAGATCTCGTTCAACAAGTGAGGTACCAATCTCTTTTCCTTGGGCGGCAAGGAAGGTGAAGAGCATTCCCCCACCAATTGCCATGACATCAACCTTGCCTAAGAGGTTGGAGATAACGCCAATCTTGTCTGAAACTTTTGACCCACCAAGTACAACTCCATAAGGACGCACAGGATTGACAGTCAACTTCTTCAAAACTTCCACCTCTGCAGAGACGAGAAGCCCAGCTGCGTGAGGCAGTAAGCGCGGAAGATCAAAGACTGATGCATGCTTGCGATGTACAGCGCCAAAACCATCACCGACGTAGATATCTGCAAGGGATGCAAGCTCTGCAGCAAAAGCTTCACGTTCTGGCGCTTCTTTAGAAGTTTCTGCAGAGCTGAAGCGAATGTTTTCGAGGAGAAGAATTTCACCTGGCTGTAGCGATCTTGCCTTAGCTGTTACATCGTCACCAGTCAGAGCATGAAGAAATTCAACTGGCTTTCCAAGCAATTCCGAGAGGCGAAGAGCAACTGGAGCCAAGGAAAGTTCAGGCTTTGCTTCTCCCTTTGGTCGACCTAGATGTGCGGCAATGACAAGACTTGCTCCTCTTTCAAGGAGTGATTGAATTGTTGGCAGCGATGCACGAATGCGTCCATCGTCTGTGATCTTTCCATCCTTAAGTGGGACGTTAAGATCACAGCGAAGAAAGACTCGCTTACCTTTTACATCTAGGTCAACTAAAGACATTAGAGAGACTTGCCAACATATCCCACGAGGTCTACGAGGCGATTTGAGTAGCCCCACTCGTTGTCATACCAACCAACAATCTTGACCTGATTGCCAATGACCTTTGTAAGGCCTGAATCGAAGATACATGATGAAGGATCTGTGACGATATCTGAAGAAACGATTGGATCTTCAGTGTAAGAGAGGAATCCCTTAAGTGGACCGTTAGCGGCCGCCTTCATCGCTGCATTGATTTCCGCAGCTGTTGCTTCCTTCGCAAGTTCGACTGTGAGGTCTGTTGCAGATCCTGTTGGAACTGGAACGCGCATCGCATAACCATCAAGCTTTCCCTTGAGCTCTGGAAGTACAAGTGAAATTGCCTTTGCTGCACCAGTTGATGTTGGAATCATATTTGTTGCTGCAGCACGTGCGCGACGGAGATCCTTATGAGGGAAATCAAGGATTACCTGGTCATTTGTGTAGGCGTGAATTGTTGTCATCAAGCCCTTAACAATTCCCCAGTTATCCTGGAGAACCTTCGCCATTGGAGCAAGGCAGTTTGTTGTGCATGATGCATTTGAAATCACATGATGGCTGGCAGGGTCGTACTTATCGTGGTTTACGCCCATAACAATTGTGATGTCTTCATCTGTTGCTGGAGCAGAAATGATAACTTTCTTAGCGCCAGCGGCAATGTGCTTTGAAGCATCTGCTGCCTTTGTGAAGTGGCCTGTTGATTCAATAACGATATCTGCCTTAACGGAAGCCCATGGAAGATTAGCTGGATCGCGATCTGCAAATACCTTGATTGTCTTTCCGCCGACAGTGATGGTGTCTTCTGTGTGCGAGACCTCAAGGCCGAGACGGCCAAGGATTGAGTCGTACTTCAATAGGTGAGCAAGGGTTGCATTATCTGTGAGGTCGTTGATACCTACGATATTGATATTTGGATTTGTTAGAGCTGCGCGAAAGAAGTTGCGGCCGATGCGTCCAAAACCATTGATTCCGACATTAATCATTGTAAAACCTCTTCTAATGAATGTAATTGCCCCATATAAAGGTGGCTAACCGGTGTAACACCACGACGTTGTGGGGGCTTACTGAGTGAGCTCACTCTATCAGTTCGGAGTATCTGCTCCAGGAGCTACTGGCTAGTCACGCGAAGGAATAGCTGAAAAATCTAAGAGAAGAGAATTATTCGCCGAGAAGATCGGGCGAAAGTCCAGCTTCAGTATCGGGAATTCCTAGCTCTGCCGCTCGCTTATCGGCCATCGCAAGCAATCGACGAATTCTTCCTGCGATTGCATCTTTGGTCATGGGTGGAGTTGCAAGTGAGCCAAGCTCTTCAAGACTTGCTTGTCCATGTGAGATGCGAAGCTCCCCCGCCTCTTTAAGGTGATCCGGAATCTCCGCTCCGAGAATCTCCATCGCTCGCTGCACGCGCGCTGCAGCTGCAACGGCTGCGCGAGCAGAACGTCGAAGATTTGCATCATCGAAGTTGGCAAGGCGGTTTGCTGTTGCACGAACTTCGCGACGCATTCGTCGCTCTTCCCAAGCCAGAACGCTTTCGTGTGCACCCAATCGTGTCAGCAGAACCCCGATTGCATCACCATCACGAATAACGACGCGATCGACACCACGAACTTCGCGAGCCTTTGCAACAATATTTAATCGACGAGCTGCTCCAACGAGAGCGAGGGCTGCCTCTGGTCCTGGACATGTAATTTCTAGAGAAGACGAGCGACCGGGTTCGGTCAGTGATCCATGAGCGATAAAAGCTCCACGCCAAGCAGCTTCGGCATCACATACATTTGCAGCAACAACTTGTGGAGGTAGGCCACGTACTGGTCGGCCATTTGCATCAATCAACCCTGTCTGACGGGCTAGCGCATCTCCAGATTCAATAACCCGAACAACATACCGTGAACCTTTGCGAAGACCGCTCGATGAAAGAACTGCCAGATCTGAATCATGGCCATAGATATCAGCGATATCTTTCTTCAAGCGACGGGCGCTCTGTGATGTGTCGAGCTCTACTTCGATGACAACCTTGCCGGCTGCGATGTGAAGCCCTCCTGCAAATCGGAGAAGGGATGAGACTTCTGCCTTACGGCAACAAGGCTTTGTTACCGAGAGGCGGCTGAGCTCATCTTTCACTGCTGCAGTCATTGCCATGGGGTTATCCAACCAGTATTTCTCGGTTGATGTGTGAAAAAAACTGACCTAATTTTTCAGGGTCATGGTGCAGGGATTCTTTTTCGCTGCGCAATTGTGCGAGAAGCAACTCTGAACCTCTACTTGAAAGATGGCTGCGCAGTTCATCTAGCCCCGATGTGCTGTCATCTGCAATTACATAATCAAATCTAATCTCGGGGGCATAACGTTCGAGGAGAAGAAGGTGCTGCAACGGTGAATGGCCTGCAAATTCACGGTGATCTTCTCCTTGATAAACATGAGCATCGAGGTTGAGGATCAGTATCTTCTTCGCTCTAGATGCAGCAATCGCGCCACGGATTTCCGGCACGAGCAAATGTGGAAGAACGCTTGAGAACCAAGAACCAGGCCCCATGGTGATCCACTCTGCATCTTCGATCGCTTCAATAGATTCTGGTCGCGCAAGTGGATCTTGAGGCATTAATCTCACCGACTGTAAAGATCCCGTTGCAGTAGCAACTTGCACCTGTCCGCGAACAATCTTCTCTTCACCATTGGTGTTGAAGACTGCTTCAATATCAACTGGATCCGCAGCCATAGGTAGAACACGCCCCACAACTTTAAGGAGCGCGCCAACACGATCTAATCCTGCTACCGCATCTTCATCACGATCCCACAACGCTGCAAGAAGTAAATTTCCCACCGGATGGCCATTGAGTTCACCCTCACTTGTAAAGCGATACTGCAAGATCTCTGCCCAACTTCTTCCCCACTCATCATCAGCACAGAGTGCAGTCAGCGCCATTCTTAAATCACCTGGCGGCATGATTGGAAATTCCTTACGTAAGCGACCGCTTGAACCACCATTATCTGCAACGGTAACAATCGCCGTGATATCCGAGGTAATCGATCTGATTGCCGCAAGCGTTGCAGCAAGTCCATGTCCGCCTCCAAGGCAAACAACGCGAGGATTCTTTACTACCTTGCCACTCATTCACGACCTACATCTCGATGGGTTGCATGTGCTGAGATGAGAAGATCGTCGGATTGTTTATCAAGTTGCCGTGCAATTTCTTCAGCTATTGCCACAGAACGATGTTTGCCTCCGGTGCAACCAATAGCAATCGTTACATACTTCTTACCTTCGCGAAGGTAGCCAGGAATCATCTTTTCAACGACCGAGACATAGCTTGCAACAAAATCAGAGACTCCATCGCTACTTAGAACGCGATCTGAAACTGGTGCATCCAGACCTGTCAGAGGACGTAACTCAGGGACCCAGTGCGGATTTGGAATGAAACGACAATCCAGAACTAGGTCTGAATCGACCGGGATTCCATACTTATAACCGAATGAGAGGACATTGACTCTCAGCGCTTTTGTCATGCCGGCAGCAAATATCTCACCAGTGCGTTTTTCAAGCTGATGAACATTGAGGTTGCTTGAATCAATCACGACATCGGCCTGGGATCGGAGTTCTTCAAGCTTTATTCTCTCTCGAGCTATGCCATCAACAATGCGACCCTGCTCTTGAAGAGGATGTGGCCGACGCGTTGACTCGAAACGTTGCACCAGTGCCTGATCTGAGGCATCGAGGAAGAGGAGTCTGAATTCGATAGAGGACTTTCTTAAATCTTCTAGAGCGCTGGTGAGATCATCGAAGAATTTTCCGCCTCGAACATCAACAACTACAGCGACTGCAGCATGAGAAATTGTTGTCTGTGCTGCTAACTGTGGAAGTAGAGAAGGTGGCAGATTATCGACGACATACCAACCTAGATCTTCGAGAGCATGTGCAACGGTTGATCGACCTGCGCCAGACATTCCAGTAAGGATGAGGAGTTCGCGCGTGGCCATGTCTTTATTCTGCCCTAGCTGTCAAGCATTTCACCAGTCTGCATATTTACAGACGGAGTATGCAGCTGTTCTAGGTGCGAGTGAATAATCGATGCGATGTTCGAGCCGATACCTGGGGTCGATGCCAACTCTTCACTGCTCGCCTTGCGAATAGCCGAAACCGATCCGAATCGCTCCAATAGCGCGGCACGTCGTATCTCACCTAATTGAGGAATCTCATCTAGCAGCGATTCAAGCATTACCTTGGAACGTCTCGACCTATGGAAATTAATGGCAAATCTATGGGCTTCATCTCTAATTCTCTGTAACAGGTACATTCCTTCACTTGTACGAGCAAGAATGAGTGGATCTTTATCTCCTGGCAACCACACTTCTTCAAGTCTTTTTGCAAGGCCACAGAGCGCGACATCAGTGATCCCGAGTTCATCAAGTGCCCGTTGTGCAGCCGCCACTTGAGGAGCGCCACCATCAACAACAATAAGTTGAGGCGGATATGCAAACTTGCTGAGCTTGCCACCAGTCTCTGCAACTTCGGCCTTATTCACATTTCGATCGGCAAGAAGACGTTTCATTCGTCGAGTAATTACTTGATGCATCGCTCGGGTGTCATCGTGGGCTGTCTCGGTATCGATAATGAATCTTCGATACTCACTCTTCTTCGCAATTCCATCTTCGAAGACCACCATCGAAGCGACGACAGAAGTGCCTGAAATATTGGAGATGTCATAGCATTCAATGCGAAGCGGAGTTCTAAAGAGATTGAGCTCTTCCTCAAGTTCAAGGAGCGCCTTTCCAGATACGGCGGCATCCGTTGCGCGCTTGCTCAAGAATTGAACCAAGGCATAGTGAGCATTGCGTCCGACAGTCTGTAGAAGTTCAACTTTATCTCCGCGTTGTGGAACTTTAAGAGAGACTCTCTTGCCAGCTAAGGATGTTAGCCACTCCCCTAGTCCTTCGCGATCGGCAGGTTCATGGTTGAGATAAATCTCAGAAGGTATCTCGGTTGATCCATCTCCGTAGATAGAGAAGAGCAGGGATGCAAATTGATCATCGCCTTCAAGGGTTCGTTCTTGATCAACAATCCAAGAACGAGATCCTTTGATTGAACCTCGGCGCACCATAAATATTGAACCTGCAGCATGAAGACCTTCTTCATGGATAGCGATAAAGTCTCCATCGATTTCATCAGAGAGATTTCCTTGGGTTGATCTCTGTGCTTTCTCAAAAGATTCAATTTGATCTCTGATCTTTGCCGCTCGTTCAAACTCTTCTCGCTCTGATGCGCTCTCCATTTCTGCGCGCAGGGTTGGGAGTATGTCCTCCATCCCTGCCTCCATGAAGGCATCTAACTTGTATGCGATTTGCTTATGCTCTTCGGGCGTAACCCATCCGACACATGGTGCCGCGCATTTTCCAATATCGCCCAAGAGACATTGCCTCTTCGTTCTCTGTGCCCGTTGAAAATTTCCTGCACTGCACGATCTCACGGGAAAGACCTTTAAAAGAACTTCATAGGTATTTCGAAGCGCCCATGCATTTGTGTAAGGTCCAAAATATTTCAGTCCAGGACGCTTCTCTTTACGGGTAATGAAAATTCTTGGAAACTCATCTTCGAGGGATATCGCTAAATAGGGATACGACTTATCATCCTTAAATTGCACGTTATAGGTCGGGTGATATTGCTTGATCCAGGAGAACTCGAGAGCAAGAGCTTCGAGTTCGGTATTAACAATCGTCCAATCGACTCGAACGGCTTCATGAACCATCCGATAGGTCTTCTGGGCCAAATTGGTCTGAAAATATGAACTCAGACGATTCTTGAGATTCTTCGCCTTGCCAACATAGATAACTTTCTCGCTCTTGTTATAGAAGCGATAGACCCCGGGCTCCTCTGGGATCTCAGTGGGTCTATAGCTAGCTGGATCTGCCATCGTTACTTCTTCTTCGATACGGCTTTGCGATTGGAAGTGAGAATTTCGGCCAAGAACTGACCCGTGTAGCTCTGCTTCACCTTCGCAACTGCTTCAGGTGTTCCTTCGGCAACGACCAAACCACCACGGAATCCACCTTCAGGGCCCATATCAATGACCCAGTCAGATGACTTGATCACATCTAAATTATGTTCGATAACGACGACAGTGTTTCCAGTTTCGACCAATCGCTTCAGAACCCCAAGAAGTTTATTAACATCCTCAAAGTGAAGTCCTGTAGTTGGTTCATCCAATACGTAAATAGTGCGACCAGTGGAGCGACGCTGTAGTTCAGTGGCAAGTTTTACGCGCTGCGCTTCTCCACCAGAGAGAGTTGGGGCAGATTGTCCAAGACGCACATATCCGAGCCCCACATCGCAGAGTGTCTTTAAGTATCGTGCAATTGTTGGAACCGATTCGAAGAATGTATGTGCAATTTCAATCGGCATATCAAGTACTTCAGCGATCGTCTTGCCCTTGTAGTGAACTTCTAGAGTCTCGCGGTTATAACGGGCGCCGTGGCATACCTCGCAGGGAACGTAGACATCTGGAAGGAAGTTCATCTCGATAGTAATCGTTCCGTCGCCAGAACAGTTCTCGCAGCGTCCGCCTTTGACGTTGAAGGAGAAGCGACCCTGTTGATATCCGCGAACCTTTGCCTCAGATGTTTCAGCAAATAGGGCGCGGACCTTATCGAAGACCCCTGTATATGTAGCTGGGTTAGAGCGAGGTGTACGACCGATTGGAGATTGATCTACGTGAACGACCTTATCGAGTTGATCGATGCCGGTAACAGTTCTGTGACGACCAGGAACCATCCGTGCACCGTTGAGTTTATTGGCAAGGGCTGTGTACAAAATGTCATTTACAAGGGTGGATTTTCCAGAACCTGAAACACCCGTGACAGAAACAAAGAGTCCCAATGGAATCGAAACTTCAATATCCTTGAGGTTATTCTCTTTCGCTCCCTTGATCACCAGGGTACGTTTTGGATCTACCGGTCTGCGAGTATCGGGAATTGCAATCGATCGACGTCCCGAGAGATAGGCGCCGGTAATGGATTCTTCTGAAGTGATGAGATCCTCGTATGATCCTGAAACAACAACCTTGCCGCCATGTTCTCCGGCTCCTGGTCCAATATCAACAACCCAATCTGCTGTTCGAATGGTCTCTTCATCATGTTCTACGACAATGAGAGTATTTCCAAGATCGCGAAGACGTGTAAGGGTGTCGATGAGTCTGCGGTTATCTCGCTGATGAAGTCCGATCGAAGGTTCATCGAGAACGTAGAGCACTCCTACGAGACCAGAACCAATCTGTGTTGCTAGACGAATGCGCTGCGCTTCTCCACCAGAGAGCGTTGCAGCTGGTCTATCGAGGGAAAGATAATCAAGGCCGACATCGAGGAGAAACCCAAGTCGTGCATGGACTTCCTTCATCACTCGTTCTGCAATCTGAGCTTCGCGCTTATTGAGCTCGATCCCCTTAAGGAATTGTGCGCAATCATCGATAGAGAGAAGACAGACTTCAGCGATGCTCTTACCGCCTACAGTGACAGCCAAGACCTCAGGCTTAAGTCGTGCTCCTTTACACACAGGACATGGCGTCTCGCGCATATACGCCTCGTACTTATCGCGGCTGTAATCACTATCGGTTTCACCGTGGCGGCGATGGATAAAGGGAACTACCCCTTCAAATCCAGTTGAGTAATTGCGTACGCGACCATAACGATTCTTGTACTTAACATGTACCTCATAATCAAAACCATTAAGAATTGCGTCTTTGGCTTTGACAGAGAGTTTCTTCCATGGATTATCGAGTGAGAACTTGAGCTCTGAAGCTAGCGCTTCAAGCAGGCGAAGGAAGTATTCAGAAGACTGACCGCCTGCCCACGGCGCGATTGCGCCCTCATTAATGGAGATTGAATCATCTGGAATGATCAACTCCTCATCAACTTCAAGTTTGGTTCCGATACCTGAACATTCTGGGCATGCGCCAAATGGAGAGTTGAAGGAGAAGGAACGTGGTTCTAGCTCTTCAAATGAGAGGTTGCAATCATGGCAGGCCATATGTTCGCTGTAGGTGCGTTCCTTATCGGCGCCTTTGACATCAACAAAATCAAGAAGTACTAGACCAGAACCTAAACGAAGGGCTGTTTCGATCGAATCAGTGAGTCGCGATTTGCTCTCAGCTTTTGCTGTTAAGCGATCGATGACAACCTCAATAGTGTGCTTCTCTTGTTTCTTAAGTTTTGGCGGCTCTGTGAGGGCGATCGTTTCGCCATCTACGCGTGCGCGTGAATAGCCTTGAGTTACAAGGTCGGCGAAGAGATCAACGAATTCACCTTTACGCTCGCGGACAACGGGTGCAAGAACTTGAAACTTTGTCGTTGCAGGCATTGTGAGAATTTGATCAACGATTTGTTGCGGGCTCTGTCGTGATACCGGCTTGCTGCACTTAGGGCAGTGAGCACGACCTGCACGTGCAAAGAGCAGGCGAAGATAGTCGTAGACCTCGGTGATAGTTCCAACGGTGGAACGTGGGTTTCTATTGGTTGATTTCTGATCGATTGAAACCGCAGGAGAGAGACCTTCGATGAAATCCACATCTGGCTTATCCATCTGTCCGAGGAATTGGCGTGCATAGGCAGATAGAGATTCAACGTAACGTCTCTGACCTTCAGCGAAGATTGTGTCGAAAGCCAAACTTGATTTACCCGAGCCAGATAGCCCGGTAAATACAATCAGGGCATCTCGAGGAAGTTCGAGCGAGACATCTTTGAGGTTGTGTTCACGGGCTCCACGAACAACTAGCTTGTCGATGCTCATGTTCCAGCCTCATCCATTCCACGGAGCTCTTTCTTGAGCTCTCGCAATTCATCTCGCAAACGTGCAGCGAGCTCGAATTGAAGTTCATCGGCGGCGCTACGCATCTGATCAGTGAGCGAGCCTATCAATGCAAGGAGCTCTTGGCGCGGCATGGAGTCTGTAGCTTTAGAAGCGAAAGGCAGAACCGCAGCTGATTTCTTCCCCTTTGAATGGGCGAAGAGATCCTCGGTGTCATCACTTTCTTGAGCGATGAGGTCTGTGATGTCAGAGATCTTCTTGCGCAAAGGTTGTGGGTCTACCCCGCGTTCGAGGTTATAGGCGACTTGCTTCTCACGTCTGCGATTGGTCTCTTCAATGGCCTTCTGCATCGAGGCAGTCATATTGTCGGCATACATATGTACTTCGCCAGAAACATTTCGTGCTGCGCGTCCGATTGTTTGGATAAGTGAAGTTGCAGAGCGCAAGAATCCTTCTTTATCTGCATCCAAGATTGCAACAAGTGAAACCTCGGGCAAATCCAGGCCTTCACGGAGCAAGTTAATTCCGATAAGAACATCGTATTCACCGCTACGCAGTTCACGAAGTAGTTCAACACGGCGCAGAGTGTCTACTTCAGAGTGAAGGTAGCGAACACGCACTCCCTTTTCTTGTAAGTAATCGGTAAGGTCTTCGGACATCTTCTTTGTCAGCGTAGTAACTAAGACACGTTCATTGCGTGCTGCACGAATATTTATCTCGTTGAGTAGATCATCAATCTGGCCCTTGATTGGTTTAATGACAATCTGAGGGTCGACAAGGCCGGTAGGTCGAATGACTTGTTCAACAACATCTCCCCCAACCTTCTCCATTTCGTACTTTCCTGGCGTTGCGGAGAGATAGAGAGTCTGTCCAACCCGTTCTTGAAATTCAGGCCACTTCAGCGGGCGGTTATCAAGGGCGCTTGGAAGGCGGAACCCATGTTCTACAAGAGTGCGCTTGCGGGATGCATCTCCTTCATACATCGCGCCAATTTGAGGAACAGTGACGTGGCTTTCATCGATGACGACAAGGAAATCTTCAGGGAAGTAATCAAGAAGACAGTTAGGGGCTGTCCCCGGGCCGCGACCATCCAGATGGCGTGAGTAATTTTCAATACCTGAACAAAAACCGAGTTGTTCCATCATTTCGAGATCAAAGGTCGTGCGCATCCTCAGGCGCTGCTCCTCGAGCAACTTTCCTTGCTTCTTAAAGAGGTTAAGTTGAACCTGAAGTTCATCTTCGATATCACTCATCGCCCGTTTCATAGTCTCCGGGCCAGCGGCATAGTGAGTTGCCGGAAATATATAGATCTCTGATTCATCGTTGACTATCTCTCCAGTCAATGGGTTCAGAGTCATAATCTTCTCAATTTCATCACCGAACATCTCAATCCGTACGGCAAGCTCTTCATACATTGGGATGATTTCCACAGTGTCACCACGGACTCGGAAAGTACCTCGCTCGAAGGCCATGTCATTGCGCTTATATTGAACATCTACAAATTTGCGAAGAAGAGTATTGCGCTCAATCTCATCGCCCACTTTGAGGCGAATCATGCGGTCGATATATTCCTGAGGAGTTCCCAACCCGTAAATACATGAAACTGTCGCCACCACGATGACATCTCGCCGAGTCAGTAGTGAATTGGTAGCCGAGTGGCGTAAACGTTCCACTTCATCGTTAACGCTTGAATCCTTCTCGATGAATGTATCTGTCTGGGGAACGTATGCTTCAGGTTGGTAGTAGTCGTAGTATGAGACGAAGTATTCAACAGCGTTATTGGGCAGAAGTTCCCTAAATTCATTGGCTAACTGGGCAGCCAGAGTCTTATTTGGCGCCAAGACCAAGGTAGGCCGTTGAAGTCGTTCTACCAGCCATGCAGTTGTTGCCGACTTACCAGTTCCGGTGGCGCCCAGAAGCACAACATCCTTCTCGCCAGCATTGATTCGCCGAGCAATCTCTTCAATTGCAGCAGGCTGATCTCCAGCGGGAACGTAGTCACTAATGACCTGAAAAGGTGCAACGCTTCGTTGCAGATCAGAGACTGGACGCATCCCCTTAGCCTACTGACAGGCGGGCTAGCGCGCCCTCCCAGAGATTCTCCACCTGGCGCAAGAGGTCATCTTCATCGCCATTGTTGGTGATTACAGCATCGGCGATAGCCTCTCGCTCTTCTTGGGAAGTTTGAGATGAGATGCGCTTGGCGATTTGCTCCTGCGTTAAACCTCGCTCAAGAAGTCTGGTTTTGCGAATATCCAAATCTGCTTCGACGGTGATGATGAAATCAAATTTCGATGCAGCGCCAGTCTCGACAAGAAGTGGGATTTCATAGATCAAAATTTGGTCATCTTCAAGATCAGCAACAGCCTGAGCAAAAAGTTTCTGGACACGAGGATGAATAATCGCCTCTAGATCTTTACGAGCCTTTTCATCGGTAAAGACAATCTCAGCTAATGCGCCTCTATTAATCTTTCCATCTTCGATAACTCTTTTCCCAAAGCGTTCTTCTACCTCTGAAAAACCTGAAGAACCCGGCTTGATTGCCAGGCGGGCCAATTGATCGGCATCGACAACTACAGCTCCAAGGGAGGCGAAATATTCTGCAACGGTGGATTTACCTGCGCCGATTCCACCAGTAAGAGCAACAACTGCCATACCCTGAACCTTACACATCTCATGAAAAAACCGGCTACCACCCGTTGTGGGCGATAGCCGGTTTCTCTACTTACTTAATTATTCAGCTGCTACAACTGCAGTATCTTCTGCCGCTGCTTCTGCTGCCTTAGCTTCTGCCTTCTGCTTCTTGTGAGCTAGGAAGCGCTCTTGAGCAACAGCGTATTGACGCTCCCACTCTTCACGTTGAGCATCAAAGCCTGGCTTCCACTCTTGAGTTTCAGGATCGAAACCTTCTGGGTAGATGAAGTTTCCTTCAGCATCGTAGCGAGCAGACATTCCGTACTGAGTTGGATCAAATGCTTCAATCTCAACTTCATGTCCTTCATTTGCTTGCTTCAATGAGAGTGAGATGCGGCGGCGCTCGAGATCGATATCGATGATCTTTACGAATAGCTCATCATCTACTGCAACAACCTGCTCTGGGATTTCAACGTGGCGTTCAGCCAACTCTGAAATATGTACAAGTCCTTCGATTCCCTCGTGAACACGGATGAATGCTCCGAAAGGAACAAGCTTTGTTACGACACCTGGAACAACCTGTCCGATTGTGTGAGTGCGTGCAAATGCTTGCCATGGGTCTTCTTGTGTTGCCTTAAGTGAGAGTGAGACACGCTCGCGCTCGAAATCAACTTCGAGAACTTCAACAGTGACTTCATCTCCAACTTCAACAACTTCACCTGGGTGATCGATGTGCTTCCATGAAAGCTCTGAAACGTGGACGAGGCCGTCTACGCCACCAAGATCAACGAATGCTCCGAAGTTAACGATTGATGAGACAACACCTGTGCGAACTTGACCCTTTTGTAGCTGATTAAGGAATTCAGTGCGTGACTGTGATTGTGTCTGCTCGAGGAATGCACGACGTGAAAGAACAACGTTGTTGCGATTCTTATCGAGTTCGATGATGCGTGCCTCAACTTGCTTACCGATGTAAGGAGTAAGGTCACGAACGCGACGCATTTCGACGAGAGATGCTGGCAAGAAGCCGCGCAATCCAATATCGACGATGAGTCCGCCCTTAACAACTTCAATAACTGTACCGACGACGACTTCGTCGCGCTCCTTCTTGCCTTCGATTTCTCCCCAAGCACGCTCGTACTGAGCACGCTTCTTAGAGAGGATGAGGCGGCCTTCTTTATCTTCCTTTTGAAGAACAAGGGCTTCGACCTTATCGCCGACCTTAACAATGTCATTTGGATCTGCATCGTGGCGGATTGAGAGTTCGCGGGATGGAATTACGCCTTCAGTCTTATATCCGACGTCAAGAAGTACTTCTTCGCGATCTACTTGTACGACTGTGCCAACGACTAAATCTCCGTCGCTGAAATTTCTGATTGTGCCTTCGATTGCTGCAAGAAAATCTGCTGCTGATCCGATGTCATTTATTGCAATTTGTGTAGTCAAGGTGCTCCGTAGGGATAGAAAGTAGTAGGGATAGGACATTTCCAATCTGGTGACTGGAAGGGCAAGGGTACGGGGGTGGGTGATTAATGGGCAAATCCCCGCATGGCTATTGGTCTTTTACCTGCCTCAACTCCTAACTAGAATGGCCCATTATGAGTCGCTACCTAGAACTGTTTAAGTTGCATAATGCGCGAGTTCTAGTCCTTGCTTCATTTCCTGCACGCATTGCATATGGAATGGTCGGTTTAGCGATCTTCTTTAAAACGGAACAGACGACTGACTCCATCACATTCGCAGGGCTTGCTATCGGTGTCAACGCAGTTGCAGGGTCTCTGACCGCCGGTATTCGCGGTTCAATCATTGATCGATACGGACAAAAGTGGCCACTTAGAACGATGGTCCCTGCATATGCAGCGATGGCTATCGCTCTCAATATGGCACAGAGCAAGAGTTCGATTTTAACTCTCGCATTCATCATGGGGTTGAGCGCTCCCCCTATTAATCTCTCCGTGAGACCACTCTGGAAATTGGTAGTGCCGGAAACTCAACTGCGTTCTGCATATGCCGTTGATACAGCTTCTATGAGCGCTGCCCAGGTTATTGGTCCTGTTATTGCAACAACTCTAGCTCTCTCAGCTGTGCCTGGTTCGCCTCTGATTGTTGTTTCAATTTTGATGCTCCTTGGTGGCGGCTCACTTGCAATCACTAAAATCTCACGTGCGTGGCAACCTGAAGGAAAGGGCGCTGACCATGTACCTCTCTGGAGACATCCGCCTCTGAGATTGCTGATGATTGAAGGCTGCTTTATCGGTTTTGGATGGGGAGTCTTCGATGTTGCAGTTCCCGCATACACAACAATCGAGAAAGTCCCTTACTTAACTGCATGGATTTTTACGGCGATGGGTATTTCAAATATCGTCGGTGGCTTAGTGGCTGGTCTTTTATCTAGACGAACATCTTCTCTCAAAGCCATGCGTACTACCTATGCAATTTGGTTCGTAGTCTCGCTTCCCATCGCATTTACCTATCCTGGGTGGAGCATGATTATCGCTGCTGCTTTCCTTGGTTTCGTCGGGGGAGCAATTCAGGTTTTCTATTGGGAAGTTATGGAAGCGATTCGACCACAAGGTTCTCCAACGGGAATGATGGGATGGCTTTGGACCGTTGAAGGAACGTTGATGTCATTTGGCTCGATGTTCGGTGGCGCGATTTCAGAGAAGTACTCCCCTTCATTTGCACTTGGAATTACATCCTTCTGCATTGGCGCCGGACTCTTGATTTTAACAATCGGTAAGTCTCGACTTGCAGCCGCTGATCGAATTCCGACTGAGGAAGAAGATTTAGCTGCAATGAAAGATAACGCGCCCCTAACTCAATAACAGGGGCTCAATAACTGAGGCTAAATAAGAATCACTTCTTCTTAATGCGCTGCTTCATTCCAGCTCGTACCAATTCCAACTGAAACATCAAGCGGGGCAAGAAGTGGGAACGCTGAACCCATCTCGCGACGAACGAGTTCTGAGACTTTCTCAACCTCAGAGTGAACAACTTCGAGGATAAGTTCATCATGGACCTGCAAGAGAAGGCGTGATGTGAACTTACCTTTCTGAAGAGCTCTTTCTACATTGAGCATCGCTTGTTTAATGATGTCAGCAGCAGAGCCTTGAATGGGAGCGTTGAGCGCCATGCGTTCTGCAACTTCACGGCGTTGGCGATTGTCGTTGAGTAGATCTGGCAAATAACGACGTCTTCCCATAATGGTTTCGGTGTACCCAACTTTGCGAGCATCTTCTACGACGGTTTTGAGGTAATCGCGAATTCCGCCAAAGCGTTCGAAGTACTTATCCATCAAATCCTGAGCGGCAGGAGGCGACAGATCGAGCTGGGCGGCAAGACCATAGGAACTCAAACCGTAGGCAAGGCCGTAGGACATCGCCTTAATCTGTCTGCGCATTTCAGGATCAACTTCCGTTGGCTTAACTCCAAAGACCTCTGCTGCAACGCTGGCGTGGAGATCTTCACCTGACTCAAAAGCCGCAAGCAACTTTGCATCATGAGAAAGGTGGGCCATGATTCGCATTTCAATTTGGCTGTAATCAGCGGTGAGAAGTGCGTCAAATCCCTCACCTGCAATAAAGCAATCTCGAATCTTGCGACCTTCTTCGGTGCGAACAGGAATATTTTGTAGGTTTGGCCCAACGGATGAGAGGCGACCTGTTGCAGCAACTGTTTGGGCAAAGTGAGTATGAATTCGCTTATCAGGGGCAATCTCCACAAGTAAGCCCTCAATAGTTGTAGCCAACTTCTTCGTCTCACGAATGCGCAGGAGGGATGCAAGCACTGGGTGCGCTGTCTTTTCAAAGAGCCAGTTGAGCGCATCGGCGTCAGTTGTAAACCCAGTCTTGATCTTCTTCGTCTTGGGTAGACCCAGCTCATCAAAGAGCACAACCTGTAATTGCTTGGGGGAACCAACATTGAATTCGTGGCCTGCAGCAGTATGCGCAGCCTTTGTTTCGCGATCTACTTCAGCGTCGAAGAATTTCGCTAGTTTCTTAAGCCCCTTTTCATCGACCGCGATTCCCTTTGATTCCATCTGAGCCAACAACTCTGCGATAGGAAGTTCGAGCTCATAAAAGAGCTTATCTACTCCCCTATCAACTAACTCCTTGGAGAGTGAATCTCGAAGGGCGAAGAGAGAGCATGCGGATGTAAGCAACTTCTGCTCAGGTGATGATTGATCTATCTGCGAACCATCTCCCCACCGTTCGCAGAGATCACTGATCTCCTGAGCTCGAACCCCAGGGTTGACGAGGTAGGCAGCAAGTTCAGTATCAAAAATTACCCCTGATAACGGATAAGTTCGTGCTAACGATTTTGCATCATGAGAGATCTTTTCGATTGCTGGATTTGTTGCCCAATCGCCGAGTTCGCTTGCATGCACAAGAAAAGCTTGTGTCGGTGAGAGCGCTACTGCATAGCGATGTAGCTCATTTTCTACATATTCAAAGGTGAGAGAGATGGGACCTGTATGAGCTGAAATTCTGGCGCTGAGTTCTGCAGGCGTTAAGACTGAAGAATCAATGATTGATGCAAAGAGTGAAGGAGCAGGTTCAGATGCGCTCTTCTCACTTAAATTATCAGCCAGTGATATTGCCTTGAGACGATCTTTCAAGGTGCGAAACTCAAGTTTCTCAAAGAGGGCCGCTAGGTTTGATTGGGCAACGCCGCTCCAAGCCAGTTGATCGAACGAGAATGTAATCGGTGCATCATGGATGAGCTGAGTCAGCTCTCTATTTCGAATAACGTTATCGATGTTATCTCGCAGAGACTGGCCAACTTTTCCGCCAACTTCATCAACGTTGGAGAGAAGTTCTTTAAGGGAGCCGTACTCGACAACCCACTTCGCCGCCGTCTTTTCTCCGACACCTGGAATTGAAGGAAGATTGTCACTTGGATCTCCGCGCAAAGCTGCGAAGTCTGGATACTGGTCTGGAGACATTCCATATTTTTCTTGTACGGCGCCTGGGGTCATACGCGCCATCTCACTTACCCCGCGCTTTGGATAGAGAACTGTCGTCTTATCGGTCACCAACTGGAAACTATCTCGGTCCCCCGTACAAATTAGGACCTCTGCTCCTTCGCGCTCTGCTTGTTTGGTGATCGTTGCGATGATGTCATCTGCTTCATAACCTTCAATTTCAAATTGGCTAATCCCGAATCCAGTGACAAGTTCGTGAAGGTATGACATTTGAGAGCGGAACTCATCCGGAGTCTTGCTTCGGTTCGCCTTGTATTCAGGAAAAATCTCAGTTCGAAACGTCTTACGCGAAACATCGAAGGCGACCGCCACATGAGTTGGCTTCTCTTCTTTCAATAAAGAGATAAGCATCGTGGCAAAGCCATAGATTGCATTGGTATGTTGACCTTGAGCGGTTGTGAAATTCTCGGCAGGCAGAGCGAAGAAGGCGCGATAGGCCATCGAGTGGCCATCGATGAGCAATAAACGCTTGCTTGGGACCGCCTTGGACATGGCGCTCATCCTAGGTAACAAGTTACTATTTCGAACTATGACGCAACCGGATTACTTGGCAATTATTAATGAACGTGGAATTGGCGCCCTCGATAGGAAGATGGGAATCGAACTCCTTGAGGTGAGCCCTCAGCGTTTAGTGGCGAGAATGCCGGTAGAGGGAAATACCCAACCAATCGGTTTATTGCACGGTGGTGCAAATGTCGTCCTTGCAGAATCTCTCGGTTCAATTGGTACCGCTCTGCATGCAGGTCCTGACCGTAAAATCGTTGGGGTTGATATCAATGCAACCCATCACAAGTCAGCAACTTCTGGTTTTGTCACAGGTACTGCCACCGCTATCTCTTTGGGGCGCACCTTATGCGTCTACGAGATCGTAATAACAAACGAGGCAGGTCAGCGAACATGTACTGCTCGCATAACCTGCCTCATTCTCAATAACAATTGAGACTGTGGGTATTACTTACCCATTAACTACTAGTGAGCACCTGTTCCAAGGTATGCCTCACGTACTGCTGGATCATTGAGAAGAGCTGATGCAGCTGCTTCCTTTGTTACATTTCCAGTTTCAAGAATGTATGCACGATCTGCACGTTGTAGCGCCTGCTGAGCATTCTGTTCTACGAGAAGAATTGTTACGCCCTGCTTATTGATCTCAGTAATGATGCGGAAGATATTTGCAATCATCTGAGGTGCTAGACCCATTGATGGCTCATCGAGAAGAAGAACTTTCGGACGTGCCATGAGTGCACGACCCATTGCAAGCATCTGCTGCTCTCCACCAGAGAGAGTTCCGCCTGCTTGTGCAAGACGTTCCTTAAGGCGAGGAAAGAGGGTGTAGACGCGCTCGAGATCTTCATCCATTTCAGCCTTACGATTCTTGCGATTGAACTTACCCATCTCAAGATTTTCAAGAACTGTCATACCTGGGAATATTCCGCGGCCTTCTGGTACCTGTGAAATTCCAAGATCTACTCGCTCGTGGGCAGGAATCTTATTGAGATCCTGACCGTCGAAGTTGACTGATCCACTTGATACTGGGCGAAGACCTGAGATGGTCTTAAGAATTGTTGTCTTACCAGCGCCGTTGGCACCGATCAGTGTGACGATCTCACCTTGGTTTACAACAACAGAGACGCCCTTGATGGCCTCAATCTTGCCGTAGTGAACGCGAAGATCTTTAATTTCAAGACGCATCTGCTGGCACTCCTAGGTAAGCCTCGATTACACGAGGGTCATTTTGAACAACTGATGGAAGATCATCGGCAATCTTCTGACCGAAGTCGAGAACTGCCACGCGATCTGAGATTCCCATGATGAGTGACATATCGTGCTCGATGAGAAGCACGGTATATCCGTTATCGCGAATCTTCTTGATGATCTGTGCAAGTTCAACCTTTTCAGCTGGGTTAAAGCCCGCTGCTGGTTCATCGAGAAGTACGAGCTCAGGATTTGTTCCAAGCGCACGTGCAATCTCAAGGCGACGCTGATCACCATAGGGAAGGTTCTTTCCTAGTTGATCCGCACGGTGGCCAATGCCCATGAAGTCGAGAAGCTCTTGAGCCTTTTCGCGGCTCTCGCGCTCTTCACGACGTGCAAGTGGTGAACCAAAGAGTTGACGGACAAGTCCAGTCTTCTTATGAACATCTGTTGCAGTAATGACATTTTCGAGTGCTGTCATATCTCCGAAGAGGCGAACGTTCTGGAAAGTGCGCGCAAGGCCAGCCTTGGTTACTTGGTGGCGCTTCAATCCTGAAAGGTCTTGACCCTTGAAGAGAATCTGTCCTGAAGTAACTGGATAGACACCGGTAACAACGTTGAAGACAGTTGTCTTTCCAGCGCCGTTAGGTCCAATCAGGGCACAGATTTCTCCACGGTTGACATGGAAGTTCACTGAGTTGAGAGCTGTAACGCCACCAAATTTAATAGTGACATCTTTGAGTTCGAGAAGTTTCTCTGACATTACTTCGATCCCTTCTCTTTAATTTTTTCGCGCTTCTTGCGAGGAAGAAGACCATCTGGACGAAGGTTCATCATCAAGATAAGTACGAGACCGAATACAAGCTGACGCGCATCAGAGATGAAGCGGATACGTTCTGGAAGGTAGGCAAGGATTCCGGCTCCTAGGATTACACCCCAGATATTTCCGATTCCACCAAATACAACGCAGGCAAGGATGAGGATCGAAACTTCGAAGTCGAACATATCGGGTGAAATAACCATCACCTTTGATGCGTAGAGAACTCCAGCTGCCCCACCAACTGCTGCACCAATCACGAATGACCAGAGCTTGTAGACAAGAGTGTTAACGCCCATCAGCGCTGCAACATCTTCATCTTGGCGGATAGCTTCCCAAGCGCGTCCCGGACGACGAATAGTGAATCGACGAATCATCCAAATAGTGAGCAGAATCAAAACAAGTACGGCCCAGAAGAATGATTGAGGGTGCATCAAATCGAAGGTAAGTCCAAAGATTGAAGGTGGGTTGGGAATTCCAGGAATTCCATTTGGTCCACCTGTAACTTTGATATTGAGAGCCACGATACGAACAATTTCACCGAATCCAAGAGTGATGATCGCTAGATAGTCACCGCGAAGGCGGAGCGCTGGCAAACCTAGAAGAACTCCAGAAATCATCGCCATTGCGATACCAAGAGGAAGTACTTGCCATGTATTCCACCCATAAAGAGTCGACATGATTGCTTGTGAGTAGGCACCGATTGCAAAGAATGCAACATAACCGAGATCGAGCAAGCCTGACTTTCCAACCACGATATTAAGACCTAGGGCCATCAAGATAAACATTCCAAATGGATAGACGAGAACATTCTGGAATGAGGTGATTGGTGTATCAAGGAAGCTGGTTGGCCCCCATGATGCGGCAAATGGCAAGAGAGCAGCGAGTGCAATCATCCCAAGTACGAAGGCAGTGCGAACTGGACGTGACCAACCTTCCCAGATGGCAGCGCCCTTATCGCGAATATTGAAGTTGAGTGATTTCATCATCATGTCCTCGTCTGCTGAACGGCTTCACCGAAGAGGCCATTAGGTTTAAATAGAAGAACGATTACGAGCACCATAAAGACTGTTACAGCCTTCCATTGAGATCCAAGGAGCGCTGATGAGAATTGCTCGAGAAGACCGAGAGCGATTCCACCGTAGAAAGCACCACGGATATTTCCGATGCCACCAAGGACCGCCGCGGTAAAAGCTGCGATACCCATGCTGAAACCAACCTTGAAGATCGTGTTCTCGTAGACGGTTGTGTACAAGAAGGCTGCCGCTCCGGTTGTAAGGCCACCGATAGCAAATGTCAGGGTAATTACTCGGTTGATATTTATACCCATCAACTTCGAGTTTTCTTCTGACATAGATACTGCACGGATTGATTTGCCAAGTCGTGATCGATTAACAAATTGATCGAGAATAATAAAGATGACGATTGGAATGACCACTGTAAGAACGGTATCGATACGGAAGTTGGCTCCGTTAAATTCACCGAGTGACCACTTCTCAAGCAAGCGTGGCGCTGTCTGAGGGCGAGATTCGGTAAGAATACGTACGCCTTCTAGCAAGAAGATTGAAACACCGATCGCTGAGATGAGAGATGAAAGTCTGTTGGCACCGCGTGCGCGAAGGCGTCGATAAGCAACAAGCTCCACGAGAACGCCGAGGATCGCCGAGAAGATCATCGTTCCGATGAAAGTGGCGGCCAAGGTGAGCGCAAGCTTCATTCCATGAAGTGGCTCTGCACTCATTTCATAGCCAAAGACTGTTGTCTCAATGACAAGAGTGGCGAAGGTGCCGAGCATAAATACTTCTGAGTTAGCAAAGTTAATAAGTCTCAGAACTCCGTACACCATGGTGTACCCGAGTGAGACGAGAGCGTAGATAAGCCCTAGCGCAAGCCCCTGAAGGCAGAGCGACCAGAACTGGCTCGTGATTACTGAAAAATTCATATCAACCGATCTTAAGATAAGGAGTTCACGTATGAGAGGTGGCCACCCCTAGTAAACCAGAGGTGGCCACCTTTTACTTCATATTGCGTTCGCTATTTGCAGTGCAATTATGCAACTGCGTCGTAGACGATAACGCCCTTCTTAACTACGTATCCGCCAACAGCAGCTCCACCAACGATGTCGCCGTTCTTGTCGAACTTGATCTTCTCTCCACGTGCGCCAACGAATGTATCTGACTTAACGCACTTCTGGATTGCTGGACGTGTAGTAGCGCCCTTCTTAACGCATGCAATAAAGATGTTTGCAGCGTTGTATGAAGTCATTGAGTAAAGACCAGGGATCTTTACGCCAGTAACCTTTGTGAAGTCAGCAAGCTGCTTCTTTGTAAGTACTGATGCGAATGGAACGTCAGCAGCTGTTAGACGTACGCCTTCAGCTGTTGCCTTTCCTGCTAGATCTGGGAAGTCTGATGTGTTAACACCATCTCCAGCAGCAAGAATGCCCTTGTATCCACCATCGCGAAGTGCCTTGAAGAATGGTGCAGCCTGTGGTGTGTATCCACCGTAGATAACTACGTTAGCGCCAGAAGCCTTTACCTTTGCAACAACTGAAGTCCAGTCTGAAGTTGTATCAGGAACTGAATCTTCACCAACGATTGTTCCAAGCTTCTTAGCCTGTGGAATTGTTCCGTCGATGAGTGGAGCTCCGTATGTTGACTGATCGTCAACGAGGTAGAACTTAGGACCCTTAACACCCTTAGCTGCGTAGCGAGCTAGAGCTGGTGCCTGGAAACCATCGTGTGCAACGACGCGGTGGAATACTGGAAGTCCGTTATCTGGAGCTGTTGGATCTGTTAGTGAGAATGCTGATGCTGATGGAGCAACCATTGTCAATCCTGCAGCCTTGAAAGCTGGGAATGAGTTACGTGCTTCACCTGAACAAGCTGTTCCGATAACACCGATGACTGCCTTGTTAGCTGCAATACCAGGAGCAACGTTAGCTGCAACTGTTGGATCGCACTGTGAGTCAGCGTTGATGAGCTTGATCTTTACCTTTGGATTTGTACGGTTGTAAAGGTCAATTGCCCAGATTGCACCAGGAATCTGATCCTGACCAAGCTGTGCGTTTGAACCTGTAAGTGGACCCTCGTATGCGAGTGTCACTGTTGTAGCTGCGCTTGCAGGTGCAGTTGCAACAACGCCGAAAGCGAGTGCTGCAGCAGCTGTAATTGCAAGAGAGCTTACGATCTTCTTGTTCATATAGTGCCTTCCTGTTTTTCTGTCTTATCCCGGGACAGGGAGGCTGAAAGGGTAATGCCGAAGGCCTCACCCCCACAAGGCGATTACCCCGGATATCGTGCTTGGCAGATTACTTTTTGGTTACAAAGAGGTGAGAATGAGTTTAGAAGAGTCCATTTAATGAGACTGGCTGTCTTAGCCTATGGTTATCGAAAAACGGGCTATTTATCCGGACTCGTTTATCCAGTCTTACTTATCCAGGGCAGCCTCTGGCGAAATTACAGCTTGAGCCACTTCCTTCATACTCAATCGGCGATCCATCGCAGCCCTTTGAATCCAGGAGAAGGCTTCCGGTTCTGAAAGGTTGAGCGCCTTCATCAATATTCCTTTTGCTCTATCAATAATCTTGCGAGTCTCAAGGCGCTCATGCAGATCAGCAACTTCTTCAGCCAATGAACGCATCTGAGTATGACGACTAATTGCTATCTCAATAGCAGGAACTAGATCTCCGATAGTAAAGGGCTTTACAACATATGCCATTACCCCGGCATCGCGCGCACGTTCAACTAACTCGCGTTGACTAAAAGCAGTCAACATCAACACTGGTGCAATGGAAATAATTTTCTCTGCTGCTGAAATTCCATCGAGCACCGGCATCTTGACATCAAGGATTGCAAGATCTGGTGCAAACTCACTAGCGAGTGCAATTGCTTCTTCGCCATTTGTTGCTTGAGCAACTACGTCATAACCTGCCTCTTGCAACATTTCGACAAGGTCCATCCGAATAAGAGTTTCATCCTCGGCCACGAGGATTCGAATGGCTTGTGATGTCATGTGCCTCGAGTCGGATTCGAACCGACACTATGCAGTGTTTGAGACTGCCCTCTCTACCGTTGGAGTACCGAGGCTTTACTCCCCTATCGTATTAGAGATTAGGGAAGGTTAAAAATGCTCGCGTAACGAGGCTCTCGATTTAACCCTATTTAAACTTTGCGATAAGCGGCTGCAACGCCATTTACAGCGTCGCCAACCTTATGTACGCGCATTGCATTGGTAGATCCAGGAATTCCTGGGGGTGAGCCCGCAATAATCATGACAAGTTCGCCCTCTGCTGCGCGCTTACTATCAATAAGCATCTTGTCGGCCTGAAGCACCATCTCATCGGTGTGCTTGACCATCGGAGTAACGAGAGGTTCAACTCCCCATGTAAGTGCCAAACGGTTATATGTCCCTTCATCTGGGGTGATCGCGATGATTGGAATAGCCGAGCGAAGACGAGAGATACGTCGAGCTGAATCTCCTGATTGCGTAAATGTGACGAGGTATTTAGCGCCCACAACCTGGCCAACTTCGGCAGCAGCCTTAGTTATTGCGCCACCTTTAGTACGGGGTGCATGTTGCAAGGGGCGGATGCGGTCGAGTCCATCTTGCTCTGTCTTAACAATAATGCGGGCCATAGTTTGAACAGCTTCGATAGCAAATTCGCCGACCGAAGTTTCTCCAGAGAGCATCAGCGCATCAGCACCATCTAGAACGGCGTTGGCGCAATCTGTCGCCTCGGCGCGAGTAGGACGAGAATTGGTGATCATTGAGTCAAGCATTTGGGTAGCGACGATGACAGGCTTTGCTGCATCGCGCGCCAGTTCTACGCAACGCTTTTGGACCATGGGGACATCTTCAATCGGTAGCTCTACACCGAGATCTCCTCGAGCAACCATAATGCCATCGAATGCTTCAACAATCTCTACGAGGTTATCGACAGCTTGTGGCTTTTCAATCTTTGCAATGACCGGAACACGGATTCCAACCTCGTCCATAATGGCATGGACATCCTTGATATCTGCAGCATTGCGTACAAATGAAAGTGCGATGAAATCGGCCCCTGCGCGAAGTCCCCAACGAAGGTCATCTTCATCTTTCTCAGACATTGCAGGAACTGACACAGCGACGCCCGGCAAGTTAATACCTTTGTTATTGCTGACTGAACCTGGCTCGATGCACTTTGTGACGACATCGTTGCCCTTAACCTCAATGACTTCGACGGTAACTTTTCCATCATCGATAAGAATGCGATCTCCTGCCTTGCAATCTCCCGGCAGGCCCTTATAGGTAGTTCCTACACGCTCTTTCGTTCCCGGAACCTCGTCGGTAGTAATCGTGAAGATATCTCCGCGTGCAAGATTGTGGGGGCCGTTTTCAAAACGCGCCAAACGAATCTTTGGTCCTTGAAGATCGACAAGGATTGCAACGGCCTTGCCGGCTTCCTTGGCTGCAGCGCGAACCTGATCTAGACGCTCTTGATGCTCCGGGTAGCCACCATGAGAGAGGTTAAGGCGAGCCATATCCATTCCAGCTGCAATGAGCTCCTTTACCTTGCCTGGAGCTTGAACTGCTGGACCCATTGTGCAAACTATCTTCGCGCGGCGCATGTCTCTACCTTATCTTCTTACTCATCGGTCGGGTTGCATTTGAGTGGAAACTTTTTACCTAGATAACGAGAGGTCTATCTGTCGGTGAAATTGGTGACGGAAGTTGTGTCTCGCCAGAGAGATAGCGATCGACGGCAGCTGCAGCTGAACGGCCTTCTGCAATTGCCCAGACAATCAGAGACTGGCCACGTCCTGCATCACCTGCGACGAAGATTGATTCTTCACTGCTCTGAAAATTCTCATCGCGTTTTACATTTCCACGCTCGTCGAGTTCAACTGCCAGTTGCTCAAGAAGTGCAGACTTTTCTGGCCCTGTAAATCCCATCGCAAGAAAGACAAAATCTGCAGGAATTTCTTTCTCTGTCCCGGGAACCGGTTCAAACTTTCCGTTGACGTATTGAGTTTCAACAATTTTCAGAGCTGTGAGGTTGCCCTTTCCATCCCCGATAAATTCCTGAGTGCTCACAGCAAAGACGCGATTATCTAACTCTTCATGCGCGCTAGATACACGGTAGATCATTGGATAGGTAGGCCATGGTTGTGATGATGGGCGTTCATCACTTGGTCGTGGCATGATCTCAAGTTGAGTGACACTGGCAGCACCCTGTCGGATAGAAGTTCCGAGGCAATCTGCGCCGGTATCTCCCCCACCAAGAATTACTACATGCTTTCCAGCGACGTTAATCGGTGGAACTTCTACTTCACCTAAAGCTTGCTTATTTCCCCACGGCAAGAACTCCATCGCTTGATAGATGCCTTTATTTTCTCGTCCAGGAATTGGTAGATCGCGCCATTGAGTTGCGCCCATAGCGAGAACAATTGCGTCGTACTTTGAGCGAAGTTGTGACCCGGTTAAATCGACTCCAACATTTGTGTTGGGGCGAAAACGGGTGCCTTCCTGCTCCATTTGGGCAAGGCGACGATCGACAATGTTCTTCTCCATTTTGAACTCTGGAATTCCATAACGCAAAAGTCCACCGATTTTATCCGCGCGCTCATAGACAGCAACCGTGTGTCCTGCACGCGTCAATTGCTGAGCTGCAGCAAGTCCTGCAGGACCTGAGCCAATGACTGCAACAGTCTTTCCAGAGAGACGATCTGGTTGCAAAGGTTTGACGATATTTGCACCGAAAGCTTCTTCAATGGTGCGAAGTTCTACCTGTTTAATAGTGACGGCATCACGATTGATTCCGACAACGCATGCTGTCTCGCACGGTGCAGGACAGAGACGACCAGTGAATTCAGGGAAGTTATTTGTTGCGTGAAGTCGATCAATTGCTTCGACCTTATCCCCGCGCCACATGAGGTCATTCCACTCGGGAATGAGGTTTCCAAGAGGACAACCCGAGTGACAGAAAGGAATTCCGCAATCCATGCATCGACCAGCCTGCTTTTGAAGATGTTCTAGTGACTGCGGTTCATACACTTCACGCCAATCCTGGATACGTACATCAACAGGTCTGCGCTTAGGAGTTTCGCGAGGAGTAGTTAAGAAGCCCTTTGGATCAGCCATTAGCTGCAACCTCCATGACATATTCATCTACCGGAAGACCTTCACGGGTTGCCTTTTCAATTGCAGCAAGCACACGCGCATAGTCGCGAGGCATGATCATGCTAAATCGCGCGACTTCGCTCTCCCAGTTAGCTAAGAGCGATGATGCGACTTCGGATCCGGTTTCAGCGATAAAGTCACTGAGTATCAACTTCAGTGATTCGCGCTGATCCTGTGGAACAGCCAGAACATCGACCATCTCGGTATTAACAATCGCTGCATCTAAGTCGAGAACGAATGCACGTCCACCTGACATTCCCGCAGCAATATTTCGACCAGTCTTACCCAGAATCACAACGGTGCCACCAGTCATGTATTCGAGCGCATGGTCGCCCACCCCTTCAACAACTGCAGTTGCACCGGAGTTGCGTACACAGAAACGTTCTCCGACAAGTCCGCGAATGTAGATCTGTCCTGACGTTGCACCATATCCGATGACATTTCCAGCGATGACATTTCTATCGGATACAAATGGCGCCTTCTCATCTGGTCGAAGAATGACGCGGCCACCAGAAATACCTTTACCGACATAGTCATTGGAATCGCCATATAAACGAAGTGTTAGCCCTTGAGGAATAAATGCGCCAAGTGACTGCCCTGCAGATCCGCGCAAGGTGACATCGATGGTTCCGAATGGAAGTCCCTCCGCTCCATAAGCGCGTGTGATTTCGGCCCCGAGCATTGTGCCAACGGTGCGATTTACATTTCGAACCGGCATCTCAATCCGTACCGCTTCACCACGTGAGAGCGCAGGTTCTGCAAGTTCAATGAGTTTATTATCCATCGCGGCAGCTAGCCCGTGGTCTTGAACCGATGTGCGGTGCAACGCTGAATCAACATCTGGTCGCATCAGTAGTGGAGAAAGATCTAGCCCGCTCGCCTTCCAGTGTTCAACTGCATCACGAGTATCGAGATACTCAACATGACCGATAGCTTCCTGCAGAGTTTTAAATCCAAGAGATGCCAGAATTTCACGAACTTCTTCAGCGATATACTCAAAGAAAGTTTCGACAAATTCTGGTTTTCCTGTGAATTTTTTGCGTAGCTCTGGATTTTGAGTTGCAACACCTACTGGACATGTATCAAGGTGGCAGACGCGCATCATGATGCAACCAGAGACAACGAGAGGAGCTGTTGCAAAGCCGTACTCTTCTGCGCCAAGAAGGGCTGCAATAACAACATCGCGACCTGTCTTGAGCTGACCATCTGCTTGAACAACGATGCGATCACGTAAACCATTGAGCAGAAGTGTCTGTTGTGTCTCTGCAAGACCAAGCTCCCATGGGGCGCCAGCATGCTTGAGAGAAGTCAGCGGTGAAGCACCAGTTCCTCCATCATGGCCAGAAATTAGAACAACATCTGCATGCGCCTTTGAAACGCCTGCTGCAACTGTTCCAACTCCAACTTCTGCAACGAGCTTTACATGTACACGGGCTTGATTATTGGCATTCTTTAAATCATGGATCAACTGAGCTAAATCTTCAATTGAATAAATATCGTGATGCGGAGGTGGTGAGATAAGACCAACGCCAGGGGTTGAGTAACGCGCCTTTGCGACCCATGGATACACCTTGTATCCCGGGAGCTGTCCGCCTTCACCAGGCTTGGCACCTTGTGCAATCTTGATCTGAATATCGGTGGCATTAATGAGGTAATTACTTGTAACTCCAAAGCGGCCAGATGCAACCTGCTTGATGGCGCTCTTCTTTGAATCACCATTGGCCATTGGAATAAAGCGCTCAGGATCTTCTCCACCTTCACCGGTGTTTGATTTTGCACCAATACGGTTCATGGCAATCGCAAGGGTTTCGTGAACTTCTTGTGAGACTGATCCGTATGACATCGCCCCTGTTGAGAATCTCTTAAGAATCTCGGTAATTGGCTCGACTTCATCGATAGAAATTGGCTGGCGTACACCCTCCTTAAATTGGAAGAGCCCGCGAAGCGTCATCAGAACTTTGCTCTGATCATTGACCTTGCCGGTGTAGCGCTTAAAGATGTCATACCGTCTATTACGTGTTGCATGCTGAAGAGCAAAGACAGTTTCAGGATTGAAAAGGTGCGGTTCTCCATCACGACGCCACTGATACTCGCCACCGACAGCTAAACGTTTTGCTCCTGGGATCTCTCCGCCGGGAGGATAGGCGAAGAAGTGACGCTTAATTGTTTCTTCAGCGATGATATCTAGGTCTACTCCACCTAAACGTGAAGTTGTACCAACGAAGAACTCATCGACAACATCCTGACCGAGACCGATAGCCTCAAAGACCTGCGCACCGGTGTACGACGCAATAGTTGAGATGCCCATCTTAGACATCACCTTAAGAACACCTTTACCAAGGCTCTTAATGACATTGCGAACTGCCTTCTCTGGTGTGATGCCGGTGATGATTCCCTGGTTCACCAAATCTTCAGCAGTCTCCATGACAAGGTATGGATTTACTGCAGCAGCTCCATATCCGATGAGTAGGGCAACATGGTGAACTTCACGAACATCACCAGCTTCAACGATGAGACCGACCTTGGTACGTGTCTTTTCGCGAATGAGATGGTGGTGTACCGCAGCCGTTAGTAGAAGGGAAGGAATTGGGCAGTCTTCTGCATCGCCATCGCGATCAGAGAGAACAATGACTCGCGCTCCATCAGATATTGCTTGCGATACTTCGCGCTTAATCTCTTCAAGGCGTGTGCGTAGGGTATTTCCATCACCTGTTACAGGAAATAGTCCGCGCACAACATATGCAGCAAGTTCTGGATAGTCATCATCTGCGTTAACGTGAATGATCTTTGCTAATTCATCGTTATCGATGACGGGAAATGCCAACGAAATCTGCTTGCAAGATTCTGGACCTGGATCCAGGAGGTTATGTTCTGGACCAACCGAACCTCCCAGACTTGTCACCAATTCTTCTCGAATTGCATCCAGTGGAGGATTTGTTACTTGTGCAAAGAGTTGCGTGAAGTAATCAAAGAGGAGGCGTGGCTTTGCCGAGAGCGCTGCAATGGGAGTATCGGTTCCCATAGAACCAAGTGCTTCTCCCCCACTCTTTGCCATCGGAGTAATAACAATCTTGATTTCTTCTTCTGTATATCCAAATGCCTTCTGGCGGCGAATCACTGACTTGTGTGGGTAGACGATGTGCTCGCGTGAAGGAAGCTCAGAAAGTTTGATCAT
The DNA here is from genome assembly GCA_965268015.1 of Candidatus Nanopelagicaceae bacterium. Classification (GTDB taxonomy): domain Bacteria; phylum Actinomycetota; class Actinomycetes; order Nanopelagicales; family Nanopelagicaceae; genus Planktophila. The sequence goes on along the minus strand of OZ254154.1, from coordinate 533,141 downwards.
TCCATCTTCAAGCCACTTGCCGTATGGCTTTCCATCGGCAAGAGAATCTTTGATTTCATCATCTTCAATGATGCGACCGGCCTCGATATCTACAAGGAACATCTTTCCTGGTTGAAGGCGACCCTTGCGAACAATCTTCTCTGCAGGAAAATCTAGAACCCCTACTTCAGATGCAAGAACTACGAGGCCATCATCGGTAACCCAGAAACGTGAAGGGCGAAGTCCGTTGCGATCGAGTACAGCACCTACTTGATGTCCATCGGTAAATGTCACACATGCAGGTCCATCCCAAGGCTCCATCAGTGATGCATGGAATGCATAGAAGTCACGACGTTTCTTAGACATGGTCGCATGGTTCTCCCATGCTTCAGGAATCATCATCAGAACGGAGTGAGGTAGTGAACGTCCACCTAGATAGAGCAGTTCAAGAACCTCATCAAAAGATGCCGAATCTGAACCGGACATCTCGACAATCGGAAATAGTCTCGAAAGATCGCCACCGATGAGATCACTCTTGAGAAGTGATTCACGCGCACGCATCCAATTTCTATTTCCCTTAACGGTATTGATCTCTCCGTTATGGGCGATAAAGCGATAAGGGTGCGCAAGGGGCCACGATGGGAATGTGTTGGTAGAAAAACGAGAGTGAACCAGAGCAAGTGGAGAAACAACGCGCTCATCACTGAGATCTGGGAAGAAGTCTTCCAGCTGTCCTGTTGTAAGCATTCCCTTATAGACAATGGTCTGGGAAGACAAAGATGGGAAGTAGAGATCGAGTGAGTGCTCCGCTCTCTTGCGAAGTGCGAACGCTAAACGATCAAGGACAATTCCAGATTCTTTCTTCTTACCTGCAACAAATAGTTGTTCAAACTTCGGCATCACTGATACCGCTGTCTTACCGAGAGTGGAAGGATCGATAGGAAGCTCGCGCCAGCCAAGAACTTCAAGTCCTTCTTCCGCCGCAAGTGTTGCTATTGCGCTACGAACATCTGAACCATGGCCGACAAATGCGATTCCAGTTGCGTAGCTGCCTTCAGCAGGTAGTGCGAAATCTGTTACTGCGCGATAGAAGGCATCTGGAACGCGAATCAGAATTCCCGCTCCATCACCGCTATCTGGTTCTGCACCCGATGCACCGCGATGTTCAAGGTTGCGAAGCGCTGTTAACGCTTGTGCAACGATATGGTGTGTTGCAACTTTATTGAGAGTGGCAACCATCGCTACACCGCATGCATCATGCTCGAGGGCAGGATCGTAGAGACCCTGCTTGGCAGGATAGTTAGATGAGAGCGCCATGACTCGTTGTCCTTTGATAATAAATGCTACAAAGGGACAACTTTGGCCCGGCAGAGAAAGTACAGCAGCGAAAGAGTAGCAAGTGAAGGGGTTCTATGAGTAGCCCAAATTAGGCTGAACTGAGAGAAAGTTAGAGATTAAATACCGCTGATGTGAAGTGCTTGGCCGATTCCAGCGGTGATGGCCATGCCCAAACATCCGCCTCCGATCACACGAAGGGTCGGAGTAAGCAGCTTTGAGCCGGCAGTCTTAGCGCTAATCATTCCCGTTGCGACCAAACCAAGAACGGTGAAGACGACAATACTTGTCGCCGCTTTTCCTGGAGTAGGTGCGAAGGCGCCCAAGAATGGGATCAAGCCGCCAGCGGTAAAGCTGAGTGCAGATGCCACTGCAGCCTGAACTGGACGTGCCTTTGTATGTGGATGCTGTCCAAGTTCATCACGTAGATGTGCTTCAAGAGCATCTTTCGCGTGCATCGCTTCTGAGACTTCAACTGCTAATTCGCGAGTAAGGCCGCGAGAAATATAAATCTGGACCAGCTCTTCCATCTCACCATCAGGGTCGATAGCAAGATGTTGAATTTCAAGTAGTCGATCAGATTCTTCTATGTCATTCTGCGAACGAACCGAGACATATTCACCGACCGCCATTGACATCGCACCGGCTGCGATACCTGCTGCTCCGGCGGTAATGAGGAAGCTCTGTTCTCCTGCTTGTGCTGCAGCAACACCAATCATCAAGCTTGCAGTTGAGACGAGTCCATCATTTGCACCTAGGACTGCAGCGCGCAGCCATCCTGCGCGATGTGTGCGGTGCTCAAGATTGCGTTGGTAAACATCTTCGAGCGTCATATTTATAGCCTACCGGCTACGGCGCAGATTTAATGTAAAGAACGCACCAGCACCAAGGCCCAGTATCAGTGAAACGTAATGATTTACGCGTAGACCGGCGAAGGTATGCGCACCATCTATGCGCACACCTTCAATGAAGAAACGACCCGCACAATATGTCGCCACATATGCGAGAAAGAGAGAGCCTGCAGGCATCGATGCACCTCGAGCGGATTTTCCGAAGAGAATCAGGGCGATTCCGACGATGGTGCACCAGATAAATTCATAGAGGAATGTCGGATGAAAAGTTTCGAATTGCGCATATCCACTCGGGCGAAGATATGTAGGAATTTCAAGTGCCCAAGGTGCTTGAAGTGGGCTCCCAAAGAGTTCGCCATTAAACCAATTACCCCAGCGGCCAATTGCTTGAGCGAATATGACTCCGGGGGCTAACGCATCTAGAAAGTGTGGGAAGGTTGGGAGATCTCGCGAAGATGCAAGTGCGCGATATGCAATAGATGCACCCAATGCACCGAGTGCGATTGCACCCCAAATGCCTAAGCCGCCTTCCCAAATCTTCAAGGCATCAAGTGGTTGGCCATTTCGTCCAAAATATTTCTCTGGAGTAGTCAGGACATGGTAGAGACGTCCGCCGATAACTCCGGCTGGTACAGCAACTACTGCGACATCGCTAACAATTCCTCGCGTCTGAGTTCCGTATACAGAAAATCGGCGTTGAGTAAGCCAAATCGCAACGGCTACACCAGTAATGATGCAGAGAGCATAGAAGTGAATCGTCAGCGGTCCGAGTGCTACCTCGGAGGTTGTTGGCGTTGGAATCGAGAAGCGCAAGGTTTACCCCTGCTCTACGACAGCCTTGAACCTATCTGCATTGAAGTATTCAGTCTGGCGATTGATCTCTTTACCATTAACAAAGACTGTCGGGGTTGAATTAACATTCGCCTTCGATCCGGCAGCTGCAACGTTTGTTACCCACCCTGCAAACTCAGTGTCGTTGATGCAATTTGTGAACTTCTGATTTGTCAGTCCTACAAGACTTCCGATTTCAATGAGGGCCTCATTGCTCCATGCGCCAGAGTTTTCAGATGGCTGTGTTGCATAAAGGGCATCCTTGTACGGAAGGTACTTGTCCTGATCTGCAGCACACGCTGCAGCATTTGCTGCACTGACTGACTCTGGTCCTAGGAATGAAAGTGTGTGATAGACAACGGTAGCCTTTTTGGCAGCAATGAGAGTCTCAATATATTGGCCATTGAGAGCTTCGAACTGTGCACATACAGGGCATTGGAAATCTTCGTAGATATCAATGACAGGAACTCCTGTGAGGTCACCGTTAAAGGTGATTCCATAACCGTTTGTTGAAGAAGCTGTTGCTGGAAGAGTTGCAGATGAATTGCTCTGCTTTGAAAGCAAGGTAGGCACGAGCATGATGAGGACTACGCCGACAACGACTGCAATGACTAAATTGCGAGTGAAGTTATCTTTGCCTGGTTGTTGCTTCTGTGCCATTTTCTCTCCTGCGCTACTTAGTAGGAATTATCAGATAGTGGTAGAAATTTACGAGTTGTTCTTATCAAGGGCAAATTTACTTTGTGGGAAGAGATAAAGGTAAATTCCAAGCGCTGCGAGTCCTAAATCCCTAAGGATTTCTGGGAGATAGCTGGCAGTGCCAGGCTCAACTTGGCCTCCGCCACCGAAGCAGCCACAATCGATGGAGAGTCCGCGCGCCCAAGCCTGCGAAATTCCGATAATAAAGATGACCATCAATCCTCCGCCGAGGAGAGCATTAATCCGAGTTGCTGCGCCGAGAATGAGAAGAAGGCCTACAGCAACTTCAAAGAAGGGAAGAACTTGACCAACAATATTTGCAAGTGAGATTGGAAGGATTTCATAAGCGCGTACAGCCATTTGAGATTTATCGAGTGCGGGCACCTTGAGCCAACCGGCTACTAGCAGTACTCCCCCAAGAACAAGTCGTGCAACAAGTCCAAACCATGGCATATATTTTTTCATCGTCCCTCTCTCACTCCCTTTGATAACTCTTTGGCAAGCTCTGTTATTTCGCGAAGTCCAGTTTCAAGATCGCTGTTATCTAGAATTTTATTGACAAATGCTGAGCCAACGATGACTCCGTCTGCGTAAGAGGCGACACCCTTTGCCTGTTCGCGTGTAGATACGCCGAGACCAACTGCAACTGGCTTATCGGTCGTCTCTTTAATGCGAGCGACCAAATCTGATGCCCCAGAAGATACCGAGGTACGAGTTCCAGTAACGCCCATGAGCGATGCTGCATAGATGAATCCCGAGCACTGCGATGTCACCTTTTCAAGGCGAGCGTCTAAGGTGCTGGGCGCAACAACAAATATTGGGTTGATTGCAGAAGCTTTTACTGCGCTCATCCAAGGAGCTGATTCTTCGATTGTGAGATCCGGGGTAATTACACCAGACCCACCATTATCGGCGATTGACTTTGCAAATTTATCGACGCCATATTTTTCAATGGGATTCCAGTAGGTCATAACGACTGCGGGGACGCCACTATCGGTTGCGCACTTGAGGGCATCGAAGACATCTGCAGCGCTTGTTCCCTGAGCAAGTGCTTGGTCGGCTGCAGCTTGAATTGTTGGGCCATCCATCACTGGATCGCTATAGGGAAATCCAATTTCAATCGCATCTACTCCACCATCGATAAAAGCTTGAATTACTTTTTTACATCCCTCTTGAGTGGGAAATCCAGCGGGAATGTAGGCGATGAGGGCTGCACGGTTTTCTTGACGGACACGTACAAAGAGCTGATCAAGTGGTGTCGAGATTGGCCCAGTCGACATTACATCAGTCGACATTACATCTGTCGACATTACAGAGGAATTCCAAAATACTGCGCGGCAGTATGTACATCTTTATCGCCTCGACCTGAAAGATTGATAAGCAGTGTTGCAGTAGGTCCAAGTTCACGACCGATAATCATTGCACCAGCAAGTGCATGCGCTGTTTCGATGGCGGGAATAATGCCTTCAGTCTTCGATAAGAGCGAGAACGCTTCCATCGCTTGATCATCTGTGATTGCTCGGTATTCGGCGCGACCGTTGTCGTGCAGATATGCATGTTCCGGCCCGACACCTGGGTAATCCAGGCCTGCAGAGATTGAGTGGGATTCGATCGTTTGACCATTAGCATCTTGCAAAACATAGGTTCGGTTGCCGTGAAGAACTCCGGGTGAACCTCCGGTGATTGTTGCTGCATGGCGTCCAGTTTCAACGCCATCGCCGGCAGCCTCTAAACCAATAAGACGTACCGATGGATCAGAGATAAATCGATGGAAGATACCGATGGCATTTGATCCGCCTCCGACACATGCGAGTACAGCATCAGGAAGTTTTCCGGTGAGTTCTAGAACTTGCTCGCGCGCTTCTTCGCCGATAATTTTGTGAAAGTCGCGAACCATAGATGGGAAAGGATGGGGACCGGCAACAGTTCCTAGAAGATAGTGAGTGGTCTCAACATTGGTGACCCAGTCACGCATCGCTTCGTTGATTGCATCTTTAAGTGTGCGCGAACCAGAAGTAACCGGAATTACTTCTGCTCCAAGTAACTTCATGCGAGCGACGTTGAGAGCTTGGCGACGCGTATCTTCTTCGCCCATGTAAACAACACATTCGAGTCCCATGAGTGCAGCGGCGGTAGCTGATGCAACGCCATGTTGGCCTGCCCCGGTTTCGGCGATGATGCGCTTCTTGCCCATACGCTTTGTAAGCAGCGCTTGACCTAGAACATTATTAATTTTGTGACTTCCGGTGTGATTGAGATCTTCTCGCTTGAGAATTATTCGTGCTCCACCTGCATACTCTGCAAAGCGCTTCGCTTCGGTGATGATGCTTGGACGGCCTGTATATGTTCTATGAAGTTCAGCAAGTTCGGCTTGAAATATTGGATCTGTGTTTGCTGCGATGCGTGCTGCATCAAGTTCTTCCAGTGCGCCTATCAAAGCTTCTGGAACGAAGCGTCCACCATACGGGCCAAAGTGGCCTGCAATCTCTGGCGCGGTGCTGCCAGGGATATCTTTGAAGGTCGTCATGAGTAAAAGACTACAGCCGGCCTAGCAGTTCATGCATGGCAGAAATCGGATCGCCTGACTTCACCAGCGCCTCGCCCACCAAGATGGCTGTTGCGCCTGAATTCTCCGCCAATTCAACATCTGAGCGTGAGGATATTCCTGATTCTGCTACTCGGATGAGATTTTCGGGTATATCAGGAATCAACTGAGAAAAGGCTGATGTATCGACCTCAAGTGTCTTTAAATTTCTTGAGTTCACGCCAACTATGCGTGGGTTGATCTCCATCGCAGACTCGAGTTCCTGTGCAGTGTGAACTTCAATGAGTGATGCCATTCCAAGCTCGGTTGATAAATCATAAAAATCTTTTAGCTGGCTCTTCGACAACGCTGCCACGATAAGAAGAACAACATCTGCTCCATGAGCTCGCGCTTCAAGAAATTGATACTCGTCAACCATGAAGTCTTTTCGTAAAACTGGAATTGTTACTTTCTTGCGGACAGTATCTAAATCCTCAAGGGAGCCGCCGAAGCGACGTCTTTCGGTGAGAACGCTGACAACGCTTGCTCCGGCCACTTGGTACTTCTCAGCCAAACCCGCAGGATCACCAATATCTGCTAGAGCTCCCTTACTAGGCGAAGATCTCTTTACTTCGGCAATGACTTTCATGCCATCTGATGACAAAAGAGGGTGTGCATCGATCACACCAGGGGCTTGATCTATCAATTCAGAGAGTGCTGCAAGCGAGATGCGACGTGCAGCTAAATCTTCACGGACACCTTCGATGATGGAATCAAGAACACTCATGTGGAGCCTTCGGTATTTCGTCCATCTGTGGGATCTATTCCCTGATCCATCGCACGCCATGGATCTAACGGCGAGTTCTTCTTAGCTATCGATCCTTTGGAATTTCTTTCATAACGTGGCGATATCCGCACTTTGCGACTGATGGAGATTGCCAGAAATGATGTCAAAAAGAGAAATATCGCAAACTTATACATTTCTATCCTTCATGGCATTTGCTGCAGATATTGCACCAAGTACAGCGGCAGCTTTATTGAGAGTCTCTTCATTTTCTGCTCGAGGATCTGAGTCGGCCACGATTCCAGCCCCCGCCTGAACATATGCAATTCCCTTATGGATAAGTGCTGTACGAATTGCAATACATGCATCGATATTGCCAGTGAAGTCAAAGTAACCAATTGCACCGCCATAGAGCGCACGACGGGTCGGCTCGAGCGTTTCGATTATCTCCATAGCGCGTGGTTTTGGCGCACCAGAGAGTGTGCCGGCTGGAAAGACTGAGAAGAGCGCATCGATGGGGGTTGAGTTAGATCCGAGCTGACCTGTGACGGTAGAAACAATATGCATCACATGTGAATAACGCTCGATATGCATGAAGTCAATTACTTCTACTGTTCCTGGAGTGCAGACGCGTCCGAGATCATTACGTCCGAGATCAACAAGCATCAGGTGTTCGGCGCGCTCTTTAGGATCTGCCAATAACTCTTGCCCTAGGCGTACGTCCTCTTCTAGAGATGCAGATCGCTTTCGTGTTCCTGCTATGGGGTGAACCATTACTTCGCGATCGGTGACCTTGACTAGCGCTTCTGGACTAGAGCCGACGATGTCATAGCCATCTTGAAAGCGAAAGAGATACATATATGGGCTTGGGTTGCTCAGTCGTAAAGATCGATAGACATCTAGCGCATCTGCGCTGCACTCCATCGAAAATCTCTGAGAAAGTACAATTTGGAAAGCTTCTCCGGCGCGGATCTCTTCCTTTGCGATCTCGATTTTCGAGAGGAACTCTGCCTCTGAGATATTTCGCGTAAATTCTGGTGTGGTGCGAATAGGAATCTCGCTCACAAAACCAGGCGTAGAAACTTGAAGTTCACTCTGCATACGATCAAGGCGCTTGACGGCATCTGCATACGACTCATCGATTCGTTCATCGGATCCATCCCAATTGATGGCATTTGCTATCAAGATGATTGTTCCATCGGAGTGATCTAGCACCGCTAAATCTCGGGTCAAGATAAAAGAAATCTCGGGGAGGGAAATATCTTTCGTGGATGTCGTAGGCAATTTTTCTAAGCGACGTACCGCGTCATAACCCATGTATCCAACTAATCCACCAGTGAGCGTTGGAAGTCCATCAATCTTGGGAGATTTCAAATGAGCGATGCTCTGGCGAAGGGCCTCTAAGGGATCAATTCCTGTTGGCACTCCTGCGGGAGGGTTTCCAATCCACGTTGCCACGCCATCAACCTCAGTAAGGGTTGTTTGACCATTTACTTCATCATTGTGCGCACCGATAAATGAATAGCGCGACCAGATACCAGCTTGTTCTGCTGATTCAAGAAGGAATGTGCCTGGTGCGCTCTTTGCCAATTTTTTATAGACGCCCATTGGTGTTTCGCCATCTGCTAACAATTTACGATAGACAGGGATGACGTTGTGGTTTTTAGCGAACTCTCTAAATTCTTCTAGCTTCATCGCAACACCTGAATCGGAAGCAGCAGGTGCGAAGTCATGTGCCTATTCTGCACTAGGAATGAGTGAGAGCGCTTGCTCAAGGGTGAAGGCTCCCGCATAGAGGGCCTTACCAATAATTGCGCCTTCGACCCCAACAACCCCAGCTAGCGCCCGTATATCAGCGAGCTCTGAGACGCCCCCGGATGCAACTAAGGGAGTTGACGTTGATGCCGCTATTTTTTCAAGCATCTCAATGTTGGGGCCAGTCATGGCTCCATCGCGACTTTTATCTGTCACCACATAACGTGAGCAACCTTGGTTATCGAGATATTCAATCGCCTCAAAGACATCACCGCCTACCCACTTGCCTCCGCGAGCAGAGAGTGTGTAGCCGTCGAGATCCAACCCAATAGCGATGCGATCGCCATAGTGAGATATTGCCTGTGCAACCCATTTCATATCAGCAAGACTTGCAGTCGATAAAACAATGCGGCGTGCTTTTGTCTCTGCCGCACGTTTCAGACTGTCATCATCAAAAATCCCACCAGAGAGTTCGACATCGATATCGAGGCGATCGATTACCGATGCAAGAAGTTCTGAGTTAAAACCTGAGGAGAGAGCTGCATCGAGATCGACGAGATGGATCCACTGAGCACCCCTTGCTTGAAAATCTAAAGCGATATCTAGTGGGCTGCCAAATGTATTCTCATCAATAACTTCCCCGCCGATGGGGCGAACCGCTTCTCCTTTGACTACATCAATTGCTGGAAGAAGATGCACAAGAGAACTCATATCCGTACCAAACATTCTGGACCAAGAATTGCCTTGAGATCGGCGCTCAAACTTGGTGAAGAAGTCACAAGTGCATCAATCTTCATCGTCGTAGATTTTTGCTGATCAATTACCTGTAAGTGCACTTCTCGCTTACCCGGGTGGGAGCGAAGAATTTCCTTCATTCGTTCCACGATAGGAGCCGTTACTTGCGCTGCTGGCAAGGAAATGAGGAGTGGTCCCGTCGGCGCTGCAGAGATATCTGGCATCTTCATTTCAAGAGCGGTAAATCGAACTTGTTCGTCAGTGCGCGAGAATCTGCCTCGCACAACCACGACTCTATCCTCCGTCAGGGAGAGCGCATATTGGTTGTAGGTATTGGCAAAGAAGAGAACTTCAATTGCGCCCTCAAGATCTTCAACGTTGACGACAGCCCATGAAGCACCTTGTCGTGAAACTTTTCTTTGAATTCCTGTAATCAGACCGCCGATGGTGACGATTCCATCCTGGGGGCCATCATCGAGTAACTGGCTAATGGACATATCAGTATGTGAACGCAGAACATGTTCGACGCCGAGAAGTGGATGGTCAGAGACATAAAGCCCCAGCATTTCTCTTTCAAATGTCAGAAGAGTTGATTTATCCCATTCGGTTTGGGGAATTTCAACATCCAAACCAGAGACTTGAGTAATGGATTCGCCACCGAAGAGATCGAATTGACCGATTGCTTCTGCGCGCTTGCTCTCAATAACAGAATCAATGGCTTCAAGGTGAATAGCCATCAAACCTTTTCGCGGATGGCTGAGCGAGTCAAAAGCTCCGGCTTTCACGAGGGATTCGATTGTCTTCTTATTGCATACGTTGGCATCGACCTTTGCTAGGAAATCACCGAATGATGAAAAAGCGCCCTTCTCACTTCGGGCCACTTTGATTGAAGCAACGACACCTTCTCCAACGTTACGAATAGCAGCTAAACCGAAACGAATATCTCTTCCTCGTGGCGTGTATTCAGCATCTGATTCGTTGACATCGGGAGGTAGGACCTTGATTCCCATACGTCGACATTCAGAGAGATAGAGGGCAGATTTATCCTTGTCATCGCGCACGCTTGTGAGAAGAGCAGCCATGTATTCAGTTGGGAAGTTTGCTTTGAGATATGCAGTCCAAAAGGAGACAACTCCATAGCCAGCGCTGTGTGCGCGGTTAAATGCGTAGTCAGAGAAGGGAATAAGAACTTCCCACAGGCGCTTAATTGCAGCCTCTGAGAATCCGTTCTCCTTCATTCCTGCTTCGAATGGGATGTACTCCTTATCAAGGATCTCTTTATTCTTCTTACCCATCGCTTTACGTAATAGATCTGCGCGACCCAAGGTGAACCCAGCAACCTTCTGGGCAATCGCCATTACTTGCTCTTGATAAACAATGAGACCGTAGGTGTCACCCAAAATGTCCTGCAGAACATCTGATAGCTCTGGATGAATCGGTTCGACAGGTTTACGGGAATTCTTTCGATCTGCATAGTTGTTATGGGCATTTTCGCCCATAGGGCCTGGACGATAGAGAGCAATAACTGCGGAAATGTCGGCAAATGAATCTGGCGCCATGCTGCGAAGAAGTGCGCGCATTGGACCACCATCGAGCTGAAAGACACCGAGAGTATCTCCACGAGAGAGCAGTTCGAATGTTTTTTGATCAGCTAGTGGTAGATCTTCAAGAACGATATCGATATTTTGATTTGCCTTGATATTGAGCAGCGCATCATCTAGCACGGACAAGTTGCGAAGACCCAGGAAGTCCATCTTCAGTAAGCCTGTCGATTCGCAAGCACCCATATCGAACTGAGTGATGATTGCGCCATCTGCTTCGCGGCGATGGATAGGAATAACATCAAGAAGTGGTTCACGAGAGAGAATCACACCAGCGGCATGTACGCCCCACTGACGCTTAAGACCTTCAAGACCCTTTGCCAAATCAACAACGCGCTTTGAATCAACATCGGTTTCATAGAGCGTGCGGAACTCACCGGCCTCGCCGTAACGAGAATCTTTTGTATCAAAGACTCCAGAGAGAGTGATGTCTTTACCCATGACAGATGGTGGAAGTGCCTTTGTTAGCTTTTCGCCAATCGCATATGGATAACCAAGTACTCGCGTTGCATCCTTCAGGGATTGCTTAGATTTAATAGTTCCGTAGGTGATGATTTGAGCAACGCGATCTTCGCCATATTTCTCTGTTGCATAACGAATCATCTCGGAACGACGACGTTCGTCGAAGTCGAGGTCGATATCTGGCATTGAGATACGTTCTGGATTCAAGAATCGCTCAAAGAGCAAGCCGTGTTCGATGGGATCAAGGCCGGTAATTCCGAGTGCATATGCAACAAGTGATCCCGCCGCCGATCCTCGACCCGGTCCTACGCGAATGCCAACTTTTTTGGCATGTGTAACAAGATCTGCAACTACGAGGAAGTAGCCGGGAAAGCCCATCTTGATCATGACATCGAGCTCATAGTTAAGGCGATCGCGATGAGCATCTGTTGCCTTATCCCCCATGCGCTCAAGTAATCCGCGCATCGATTCTTTACGTAGCCATGAATCTTCAGTCTCGCCCTTAGGAACATCAAAGGCGGGCATCAAATTTTCATTTTCGCGAAGCGTCACGTTGATACGTTCTGCAATGAGAAGAGTGTTATCGCACGATTCGGGAATCTCTTTAAAGAGTTCTCGCATCTCTGCAGCTGTCTTCACATAGAACTCCTGGCTATCAAATTTAAAGCGCTTGGGATCGGCCAAGGTTGATCCAGATTGAACGCAGAGCAGAGCCTCGTGAGCTGCTGCATCTTCCTTAAATGTATAGTGCAAGTCATTGGTAGCTAGGAGGGGAAGTTTGAGTTCTTTGCCGAGCTTAATCAGATCCGCTTTGACTCTCTGCTCGATATCAAGTTGATGATCCATTACTTCTAGGAAGAAGTTATTTGCACCAAAGATGTCTCGATAATCACTCGCTGCGCGAAGGGCTTCGCGGTAGTTACCCATGCGAAGGCGAGTTTGAATTTCTCCGCCGGGGCATCCTGTCGTTGCAATAAGTCCATCGGAATATCTCGAAAGAAGTTCGCGATCCATACGCGGCTTGTAGTAATACCCTTCAAGGGATGCAAGAGATGAGAGTTTGAAGAGGTTGGCCAGCCCGTGGTTGTTCTCTGCCAAAATGGTCATGTGTGTGTATGCGCCGCCACCGGAGACATCATCTTCTCCACCATCGGCCCATTGCACACGCTTCTTATCAAAACGTGATTCAGGCGCTAGGTATGCCTCAATACCGATGATGGGTTTGACGCCGGCTTTTGTCGCTTGCTTATAGAAATCAAATGCGCCGAAGACATTTCCATGATCTGTCATGGCAATTGCTGGCATTTCTTGACGTGCGACTTCTTTAACTAGATCGCCAACGCGCGCGGCACCGTCGAGCATCGAGTATTCGGTATGCACATGTAGATGTACAAACGAGTCTTTCGTCGATGCCCGTGAAGCTGAAAAATCTTCAGATGGCATGGTGGCGCAACATTAGCGCCTAAGGAAGGACTGCATCAGATAGCAACGCCAGAGAGGCGAGAAGGTCTGGAGGGTATGGCGCGGTGAGAACGAGAGGAACGCCTGTAACCGGGTGGTTGAAGCTAAGCTCAAGAGCATGAAGCCAAGGTCGAGACATTCCCATCTTCTTACCCAATACAGGATCTGCGCCATATGTTGTATCGCCAACAAGTGGGTGGCCTAGGGCCGAGAAGTGAACGCGAATTTGATGGGTGCGACCTGTCTCAAGTTCGACTTTTACCAGTGAAACAGAGCGGTAGTACTCAATTACTTCGTAGTGCGTGATGCTCTCTTTGCCTGTTGCCACTACTGCAAAGCGATGGTCCTCTTTTGGATGGCGATCGATAGGTGCATCAATCGTTCCTTCTGCCGGATCCATATGTCCTTGCACGAGTGCGTGGTAAGTCTTTTCAACGAGATGATCTCTAAACATTTCTTTTAACTTGAGATAGGCAGCATCTGATTTAGCGATAATCATCAAACCTGAAGTGCCAGCATCTAAGCGATGTACGACACCGGCCCGCTCTGCAGGCCCAGAAGTTGAAATGGAATACCCAGCTGCAATGAGTGCACCTACGACGGTGGGTCCCATCCAGCCTGGACTTGGGTGAGCTGCACAGCCCACAGGTTTATCGATAACGACAATGTCATCATCGTTATAAACAACTGACAGTCCTTCAAGTGGAGTTGAAGGGATGGGATCTTGGTTCGGAGTTGCAGGAAGGAGAACCTCAATGAGTTGACCGGCAGTCACACGTTCTGATTTACCCATAGCTCTGCCATCGGTTGTGATGTCGCCATCTTCGAGAAGTTTTACGATAGATGTGCGAGATAGCCCTAGAACTCGAGTCAGAGCGCTATCAATTCTTTCGCCCGCGACGCCTTCTGGCACGTTTAGGGTTCTTAGCTCTCTACTCACAGACCTTACTTTAGTGGGGTAATGAGAGGAATATTTCTCACAGAGAGGACGAATCCGATGACTCCAGCAATCACAATCGAAGAATCGGCGATATTAAAGACTGGCCAGTTCGGAATTTGAATCCAATCGATAACACTTCCAATAAAGAATCCAGGATCTCGGAAGAATCTATCGGTCAAATTGCCCGATACTCCCCCCAAAACAAGAGCTGCCACAAGCCTCCACCCTGGGGCGGTGATTCGAGGTAGGTAATAGATGATTGCTAGAGCAACAGAGAGCGAAAGAGCGGTGAGGAAAACTGTTGCACCAGTTGCAAAGCTAAAGGCGGCGCCAGAATTTCTAATCAAGGTAAATCGCAGAAGCGATCCAATAATCTCTTGTGGACCGTCAGAGAAGTGAGCAATTGCCCATAGCTTGGTGAGTAAGTCGGTTAGCCAGATAGCAAATGCGGTGAAGAGGGTTTTGCGCACCTTAGCGGCGCTCTTCCTTCTGCTTGCAAATCATGCAGAGAGTTGCACGCGGAAAGACTTGGAGGCGAGCTTTACCAATAGGTGAGCCACAATCCTCGCAGAAGCCATATGTCTTATTCTCAATGCGTGAGAGAGCGCGCTCTGTCTGGACAACCATGTCACGTGCATTGATGACAAGTGACATTTCGTGTTCACGCTCGAAGGTCTTTGTCCCAGAATCTGCTTGATCATCTCCTGCGCCTTCACCAGAATCTGCAATGAGATCCTTCATTTCAGCTTCGACAACTGCAAGTTCATTCTGCAAACGAATCAAATCTTTTGAAATCTCAGCGCGGATCGCTTTGAGTTCGGCAGCAGACCAAGGGGCTTCCCCTTCACTTGCTGTCACTGGAGTTGGCGCAGATTTAATTGGCTTTAGCGGCGCAACTTTCTTTCCACTCTTTACAGGACGCGGTGGTGGCGGCATTACAAGACGTCGTTCTTCGACAACAGCTACGGCAACTGGAGCCATGACTGTTGCAACTGAAACTGTTTGAGATTTTTCATCAACGGTCAGCGTTGTCTTTCCCGCCTTCGATGGGAATGGACGACCTGGGGCCTTCTTCACTGGAATTGATTTAACAGAAGATTTCTTAGCTGGGACTTTCTTAGCGGGTGCTTTCTTGGCCGCAACTTTCTTAGCGGGAGCTTTTTTCGCTACAGCTTTCTTAGCTGCGACTTTCTTGGCAGGAGCTTTTTTCGCTACAGCTTTCTTAGCTGGAGCCTTCTTGAGTGCGGCCTTGACCACCTTCTTAACAATCTTTTTTCCTGGCACGCCGCGCACCTTATGCGTTTTTGCGCGGGTAACCAACTTAGCCACGCATGGTTTAGACTTACCCGCGTAAGAACTCGTAAGAAAAGTGCGTTGACGTAGGCCATCACCTGCGAAGGCACGCTGGAAGAGCCGAAAGTGCAGATCCTGCGCCAAGGGGTAGAACCAGCCTTACTCGAGTGCAGGTGAAGTGGCACGACAAGGTTGCAACAGCAACTCGTGCAAGGCGGGTGGTACCGCGAGCTAGATCTCTAGTTCGTCCCTCCAGAGAAGCGATGAGTCGACAGTCGACTGATTTTCTTGGGGGGATTTTTTATGTCATCACCATTTCGCGCCATAGGTGCTCAGATCGACTTGCCCGCAATGGAGCGTTCGATCATCGACTTCTGGAATTCAGAGAAAATTTTTACACAAAGTATCGATGCCCGCGAAGGCGCTACCCCGTGGACATTTTATGAAGGTCCCCCAACAGCTAACGGTATGCCTGGTACTCACCATATTGAAGCGCGCGTATTTAAGGATGTCTTCCCTCGTTATCAAACGATGAAGGGTAAGTATGTAACCCGTAAGGCAGGTTGGGATTGCCACGGACTTCCCGTTGAAATTGCAGTAGAGAAAGAACTTGGATTTGCCGGTAAAGGCGATATCGAAAAATATGGAATCGCAGCTTTTAACGATAAGTGTCGTGAATCTGTTACTCGTCACGTTGGTGCATTTACCACCATGACAGAGCGCATGGGATTCTGGGTTGATTTCGATCAGGCCTACTGGACGATGGCACCTGAATATGTTGAGAGCGTCTGGTGGAGCCTTAAGGAGATTTGGAAGAAGGGCCTCTTAGTTCAAGACCATCGCGTTGCACCATATTGCCCACGATGCGGAACAGGACTGTCAGATCACGAACTTGCACAAGGGTATGAAAACGTTGTCGACCCTTCTGTCTTTGTTCGCTTTCCAGCAACTTCTGGCCCACTTGCAGAACTAGGTGCTGCCTTCCTTGTCTGGACCACAACGCCATGGACACTCGTTTCAAATACTGCGATTGCTGTTCATCCAGATGTTGATTACTGCGTCGTTAAAGCAACCGTTGAAGAAAAATCAGAGATTCTCGTTGTTGCAGAACCACTTCTCTCTAGCGTTGCAGGTGAGCATGAGATTTTGCAGACCATCAAGGGTCGAGATCTAGAACGTACGACATATAAGCGTCCACTCGATCTGATTGATATTCCTGACTCGCACTTCGTAGTTCTCGCTACCTACATTACGACAGAAGATGGAACCGGAATCGTTCATCAATCCCCCGCTTTCGGTGCAGATGACTTACAGGTCTGTCGCGCATACGGACTACCAGTCGTTAATCCGATTGCACCTGATGGAACTTTCTTAGCTGATACTCCCCTAGTTGGCGGTCTCTTCTTTAAAGATGCCGATAAACCTCTTGTAAAGGAGCTCAAAACTTCAGGTGCGCTCTACAAGCACCAACCATATGAGCACTCTTATCCCCATTGCTGGCGATGCCACACCGCGCTCATTTACTACGCGCAACCTTCTTGGTATATCCGTACAACGTCGATTAAAGATGAACTTATCCGCGAGAACGAGAAGACCGATTGGCATCCAGAGACAATTAAGACTGGACGTTACGGTGATTGGCTCAATAACAATATTGACTGGGCGCTATCACGAAATAGATTCTGGGGAACACCTCTACCAATATGGCGATGCGAGAATAAGCACGAAGTGTGCATCGATTCATTGAAGGAGCTGGGCGAGCTTTCAGGTCAAGAGCTCAGTAATCTCGATCCTCATAGACCATTCGTAGATGACATCACCTTTGCATGTGCCGAATGCTCAAGCACGATGAATCGCGTACCTGAAGTTATCGACTGCTGGTATGACTCTGGTGCGATGCCATTTGCTCAATGGGGTTACCCACATAAGCCAGGTTCTGTAGAAAAATTTAAGGCGGCATACCCAGCTGACTTTATTTGCGAAGCAATTGATCAGACTCGCGGCTGGTTCTACACGCTCATGACTATTGGAACCTTGGTCTTTGATGAGAGTTCATACAAGAGCGTGCTCTGTCTTGGCCATATTCTCGATAAAGATGGTCGCAAGATGAGTAAGCACCTTGGAAACGTTCTTGAACCAATCTCCCTTATGGATCAACATGGCGCAGATGCTGTGCGTTGGTACATGCTGGCAGCAGGTTCTCCTTGGTCTGCACGCCGCGTGGGCCATGATGCAATCTCAGATGTTGTTCGCAAGACCTTGCTTACCTACTGGAACACCATCTCCTTTCACGCGCTCTATGCGCAAGCATCTGCATTTGAGCTAAAGCAATCTCCTGCAATTAAGGATCGCTCAATGATGGATCGATGGATCCTGAGCGAACTCAATACTTTGATCATCGAAGTTGATAAGGCGTACGAGGATTTTGATTCGCAATCAGCTGGCAAGTCTCTTGCCCGCTTTATCGATGACCTCTCTAACTGGTATGTACGACGTTCCCGTAGACGTTTCTGGGATGGTGATGTTGCAGCCCTTGCAACTCTTCACGAATCTTTGAAAACTCTTACCCAGCTTCTGGCACCGATGGTTCCTTTCATCGCTGAACACACATGGCAAGAACTGATTAGAGTCGCAGATCCGTCACTACCTGCATCTGTGCATCTCACCGATTTTCCTGTCGCAGATGCAGCCATGATCGATAAGAAGCTCAACGACCAGGTGGCCATGACGCGACGCGTTGTTGAACTAGGTCGTGCAGCTCGCGCAGAGTCTGCAATCAAAATCCGTCAGCCACTTTCTCGCGCTCTGATTTCGGCTCAAGGATGGTCATCACTACCTGATGATATGAAGGCTCAGATCTCTGATGAGCTCAATGTGATTGATCTAGACGATATTGCACATGCAGATGGAGATCTCGTTGATATCTCGATTAAGGCTAACTTCAAATCCCTCGGAGCCAAGTACGGCAAAGAGGTACAAGATGTTGCCAAGTTAGTTGCTGCAACCGATGCCACTTCTCTAGTGAAGCAATTGCGATCAACGGGAGCTGCAACCCTTGGAAAATTTGCCCTCGAACTTGATGACCTCGTTATCACAGAGGTACCCAAGAGCGGCTGGATGGTTGCAAGCCATGATGGCGAGAGCGTCGCTCTGGATCTAGCTCTTACTCCCGAGTTGATCTCAGCAGGAAATGTCCGCGAAGTCATCCGACTAATTCAGGAGCGCCGAAAGAGTGACGGCTTTGATATTTCTGATCGCATTAGCGTTCAGTGGAATTCAACTCCTGAACTTGTTGAAACTATCAGCTCACATATCGAACACATTAGTGATGAGGTGCTTGCGACTTCATTTACACGTGATGAGTCGCTGAAAATCGGTGAGGGTGAAATTGGTGTTGAGGTTCTGCTTTCTAAAGCGTAAAAACTTTAGAGCAGAATTGAAACTGCAGTTTGAGCAATATTTACTGCAATCAATAACACGATAAACGATAGGTCGATTGCGATACCACCAAGACGTAGCGGTGGAACAAATTGCTGCACATATCGCATTGGTCGATCAGTAACTGAATAGACCCCTTCAAATATTGCGAGCACAAAGGCATTAGGTTGCCAGTTGCGGGCAAACATACGGACGTAATCGATGATGACCCGAAGAAAGAGCGCCCACTTAAAGAGGGTAAGGAGAGTAAGGAGAATGCTTTCGATCACGAACTACTTCTCTCAGCTCTGGTTAAAGAATGTTGCTTGAGCAGCGGTCTTCTCTTCATTGCTTACGCTGACGTTTGCAGGTGAGAGCAAGAAAACTTTAAGACTGATTCGCTCGATGCGTCCGTGGAGTCCAAAGACAAGTCCACTTGCAAAATCTACAAGGCGCTTACGTTCGCTCTCTTCCATATCATCAAGGTTGATGATGACAGGATTTCCTTCACGGTAGTACTCGCCGACTTTGCGCGCCTCTGAATAAGAACGTGGTTGAAGAGTGATGATGTTGTAATTCGAAGCTGGCTCTTCGATTAGTGCTGGTTGATTAAATGCTGGTTGGTGATGTGTTCCTAATACCGTTACACCTGTTGAGGTACGTGCAGGAGTTGGACGAGTAGATGTACGGGTGGCAGGAACCTGAGTTGGTGCCATCTCTTCATCTGTATCTACAAGACCAAGGAAGCCCATCATTTTATTGAGTGCTGACATGGCTCTAGATTACTGGGCGGGTGTTCTGGAGCCGAGGATTGAGCTACCTACGCGGATATGTGTCGCACCACAGTCGAGTGCTATTTCAAAGTCACCTGACATGCCTGCAGAGAGATATTTCGCCTCTGGAAATTGGCCCATAAATCGTTGATGGATCTGCGCTATTTCAGTGAAAGCTTCTCGTGGATCTAACTCGACCGGCGGAACGCACATCAGCCCCTTGAGAGTGAGATGTGGATTGCCAGAGTGCAGCACTTTCTCAGCAAGTTCTGCAAGGGCGGGCTCACCGACTCCCCCACGAGAAGGGTCTTGATCGAGGGAAAGCTGCAGAAAGATATCGATTGGTCTCGTGGCTAAGGTCTGAATTTTTTCACAGTGCCCTGCATCATCAAGTGAGTGGATTACATCTGCCCATTGCACTATCTCTTTAATCTTTCGACCCTGGATTCCGCCCTGAAAGTGCCATGTTGCAGGAACTATCGCAGATTTCTCAAGCCCTTCTTCATTTCGGTTTTCGCCGAAATCTGTGACACCGAGTTCGCTCAAAATCTGAACATCGCTCACTGGATAGGTCTTCGTGACAACAATAAGCGTCGCTGAATAGGGAGCAATCTTCTCTTGAACTCTCTGTAAATTCTTCCTTAGAAATTCTCGGCGGTTCATATTGAAATTACACCTGCCTGGCGACCGGTGACGGCCTCTCTTCTATAGGAGAACAACTCAGGGGTTTCGAGAGTGCAGGAGAAGTGATCGACAATCTCAATGGATTGTGAGGTCAGCACTTCTCTGAGAGCCCTCGGTAAATCTAGTGTGAATCCTGGATCGGTTGAGGCAGCGGCAGGATGGAGCGAGGTTACTTCATTGTAAATTTCTTCAGAGACTTCGTAGCACTCTCCGCAGATTGCAGGGCCTATATGAGCGGTAATGACTGATGCGCCCATCTCCTTCATTACTGCGATGGTTTTCGATGTGATGTCATTTACTAGACCTCGACGACCAACATGCACAGCTGCAACCGCCTCAGGAGATTGCAGAAGAAGTGGAATGCAATCGGCAACCATGACCGCAAGTGAGATACCGGGAATTCCTGTGACGAGCGCATCGGCTGTAGGAATCTCATCGGTTACTTCCTCGATGATGGCGATGCAATCACCATGAACCTGGTTCATGAATTGAACCGGACCAACGTCATCTCTCAGTAGTGCACGATTCTTTTGCACATCACTGGGATTATCACCAACGTGGTCGCCTAAGTTCAGAGATGCAAAGGCACCGGAAGCGCTGCCGCCGGTGCCAATGCCACTATTGCTAGAGCCGTTATTACTGTTGAGAGAGAATCTGTTGGTGAATCTAATTGCCATGAGAGCAATTACTTCATGAAGTCAGGAACATCAATCTCATCTTCAGCGACGAGCTCTTCGAAGGTGACCTTCTTGCGCGGAGCTGAGTCGAGATCAAGAGCTACTGAGAGCGGATCATTTGCAGGGATTGGGTCTGCAACGCCGCTCAGTGATGCTGCATTGATCACTGGGGTAGCAACTTTCTTAGGCTCTCCCCCGGCGAATCCTGCTGCAATAACTGTGATGCGCACTTCGTCACCGAGAGCATCATCGATCGTTGTGCCGAAGATGATGCGAGCATCTGGATGTGCTGCTGCCTGTACTAGCTCGCACGCCTCGTTAATTTCAAAGAGACCAAGATCTGATCCGCCAGCGACAGAGAGAAGAACTTCCATTGCTCCATCGATAGATGCTTCAAGAAGCGGGCTTGATATGGCAAGTTCTGCGGCGCGAGTTGCGCGGTTATCTCCACGAGCAGAACCGATTCCCATGAGGGCAGAACCTGCATCTGTCATTACAGTCTTTACATCTGCAAAGTCGAGATTGATAAGACCGGGTTGGGTAATGATTTCGGTGATTCCCTGAACACCTGAGAGCAACACTTGATCAGCGCTCTTAAATGCATCAACTGCGGTAATTGCGCGATCTGAAATAGCAAGAAGACGATCATTTGGAATAACAATAAGAGTATCTACTTGTTCGCGAAGAAGTTCGATTCCTTCTTCTGCTTGACGAGTACGAATCTTTCCTTCAAATGCGAATGGCTTAGTAACTACACCGATCGTGAGTGCACCTAGATCACGAGCAATCTTTGCAACGATTGGTGCGCCACCAGTTCCAGTTCCGCCACCTTCACCTGCTGTAACAAAAACCATATCTGCGCCACGAAGAATTTCTTCAATCTCTTCTGTGTGATCGATGGCGGCTTGACGACCCTTTTCAGGTGCAGCACCTGCACCAAGACCCTTTGTTGATGTGCGACCGATATCAAGTTTCACATCGGCATCACTCATCAAGAGATGTTGTGCATCGGTATTAATTGCAATGAACTCAACGCCTTTAAGACCGACATCAATCATTCGGTTAATAGCGTTAACGCCACCGCCACCAATACCAACAACCTTGATGACAGCTAAGTAGTTCTGTGGTGCAGCCACGTGACATCCCCTTTGAGAAGTGTAAACCTCGACTTGAGACTTACATTCCTAGTACTTTGAATGCATGCAACATATGGCGTTGATTGTCACTAATCAAAGACCAACGCGAACTTTTTTCTCAATGTCTACTTGATGCTCTTCACTATTTTTTTGAAGTTCTTTATCGCAGATTCTGCGAAAGAAAGTTCTCGTAATTACTTAACTATTGGAGCATGTGGAGCCGAGAGATCAACTCTTCTGACTGTGGCATTCTCTTTCAAGGCCATCAGGGCGGTAAAAACTTCTACCTTGAGAGCTGCATCTTCATTCTTTCCCCACTGGACCCTGACATCTCTGCCCTTCTCGGTGATGTACAAGAGGTAGTTGGACTCGTTCACAGCAGATAGCAGAGTTACTCGCTCAGAAAAGTCGTTAGGAAGGGAGGTGAAGAGTTCGATTGCTCCGATGCCAAGACGTGGATTGGAGGCGGCCACCTTTGGAAGTGTTGCAGTTGAAATACCGGGAAGAACAAATAACTTTCCCGTTGAATCAATCATCTGACCTTTGAATTGAGCCTTCGGGACTCGGCTAGAAACTGTGATGCTGACATCACCGCTGATCCAATTTCTTGATACTTCGGCCTTGCGGACCCATTCAATACTCTCGACGCGATGGGCAGTCGATCGGGGTTCTACACGTGCCAATTTTTCTCCGACTGAAAGTTCAGAAGTTGATTGCACCAGAGCTGAAGCTTCCTGTGTTGGAGCTCCCACTACTTTGATAGATGACACAGTGAAGATAGATGACCATGCAAAAAGATAGATGAGAGAACCAAATAGCGCAGCGGCTATTAAGAGGAAGACAGGTTTCTTAGGCAAAACGTTTTCTCAAACCTTCAGCGATGATTGGGGCAAGTGAATTCACATCCCCTGCGCCTAACGTAATAATCACATCTGCAGGCTTTGCCATCTCAATGATGCGATCTGCCGCCTCGGCAAAGTTTGGTAGGAAAAGGCCGTGCTGCATCAGGTCGGCGATAGAGGAAGCGCTCACACCTGGAATTGGTTTCTCACTTGCCGCGTACACCTCTAACAGCGTGACATCATCTGCAAGGTCGAGAGATGTCGCAAACTCTTTTAGGAACGCTTGAGTGCGTGAATAGCGATGTGGTTGGAAGATAACAAGAAGTCTTCCATCACCGGCGTAACGTCGTGCAGCGGTGAGAGTTACCGTGATTTCCGTCGGGTGGTGTCCGTAATCATCAATAATCCGAATTCCGTGCTCTGTCGCCTTTAATTCAAATCGACGACCAGTTCCTCGATAACTGTAGAGACCAGCAATGAGTTCTTGCGCTGGTAGTCCCAAGGTCAGGCCCATAGCAAGACATGCAGCAGCGTTTAATAAGTTGTGATGCCCTGGTACTTGTAGCTCGATTGTTCCTACCGCCCGACCGTGCCACAAGGCGCGAGCAGTTGAGCCCATCGGGTGAAGTGCAATCTGATCAATGTGCAGATCTGCATCGACATCTTCACCGTAAGAGATAGGGGTGCAGGTCTTCACTGACTGTCCTAGCGCCTTAGAGCCAGCATCGTCTGCGCAGTAGACCAGGAAGCCCTCTGGCGAAATCGTCGATGCGAAGTTCTGAAAGACCTTAGTTACCGCATCGTGTGTTGCAAAGAAATCAACGTGGTCATGTTCAATATTGGTCACTATCGCTGCAAGGGGTTTGTACTCAATAAAGGAGCCATCAGATTCATCTGCTTCAGCTACAAAGAAATCCCCGCTGCCACGGTGAGCATTGGAGCCAGATGCTGTGAGCGTTCCACCGATAGCAAAAGAAGGATCTACTCCACATGCTTGAAGAGCAACAGTCATCATCGATGAGGTAGTGGTCTTACCGTGAGTACCTGCGACAGCGATACTGCGAGAGCCTTGCATCAGTAGAGACAACGCTTGAGCGCGAGTCAAGATAGGAATTGAATGGCTTATCGCATATTCCATCTCTGGGTTGGATGATGAAATTGCAGTTGAGTAGATAACGACCTCTGCACCGGTTACATTCTCTGCAGCATGCGAAGTGTGCACCTCTGCACCAAGTGTGCGAAGGGCTGTAATGACAGAAGAGTCTTTCGCATCTGAGCCTGTTACTGAAATTCCATCCGAGAGAGCTATGCGAGCCAAACCGCTCATGCCAGAGCCGCCGATGCCGATGAAGTGAACCTTCTTGCCCTTCAAAGATTGCACCCACTTACCCCCGAATACGCGTTTGTGAAATCGCTGCCTCTATCAATGAGACCATCTTAGATGCGGCATCGATATCAGTACGTGAACCTTGTACCGGCGCGCTTGCACTCGACCGCAGTAACTGTTGAAGATGAGTGCTTAGCCAGTCAGATGTGAAATCTTTCTGCGCAACAAGCTCTGCTCTGCCTGATGCGATGAGATCGGCTGCATTGAGTTCTTGTTCACCATTTCCAACTGGAAGTGGGATAAAGAGAGCGTATCTACCGAGAGTATTCACCTCTGCGCAGGTAACAGCGCCACTTCGAGAAATGATGAGATCTGCTGCGAGATAAGAAGTCGCCATATCGCTGATATAGGAAACGGCGCGGTATGTATCCGTTGATTGTGGCACTTCATTCTTTGCTCCAACGCCATGGAGTACTTGAAGATTGTGGTCGGCAAAAGTCGGAAGTGATGCAGAAATTACCTCATTGATGGCAAGTGATCCTTGTGAGCCACCGAAGATAAAGGCAACAGGTTTTTCCGGGTTAAAGCCAAGGCTCTTCTTTGCAGCTTTACGGGCTGCGTTCCAATCTTTCTCTGCGGCTTCGAATGAACGAGTTACATCGTCACGTAAAGGCAGGCCCGCTATGAGAGCGTGTGAAAGTCTTCCACGATGAATCGGGTGAGCAACTGCCAGATAGTGCGTGAAGAGAGCGCCAAGGCGATTTGCAATTCCCGGACGTGCATTTGCTTCGTGAATAACAATTGGTGTTCTTGTAATGAGCGCAGCCAAATATGCAGGACCAGAGACATATCCCCCGAAACCAACGATGGCATCTGCGCCTCGAATAACTTTCATCGACTGTAGGACTGATGCAACGAGCGAGAATGGCAAGGTGAAGAGCGCTGGTGAGAGAGAACGTGGTACGCGAACTTTTGGAATCAGATCGAGAGTGAAGCCGGCTGCAGGTACGAGGGTGACCTCGAGGCCATGTGCCGTGCCGATGAATGAAATGGAGCTATCGGGATGCTCGGCCATCCACGCACGTGCGGTAGCTAGCGCTGGTTCTATATGTCCAGCAGTACCCCCACCTGCAAAGACAATTTTCATGCCACTGTGCATCGCTGATTGCTTCATCGTGGACTTCTCTTCTTAAGAATTTCTCTGCGCACCTCTGGATCGCGCAAAGCTGCACCCGCAACAAATCCCAGACCGCAATATGTTGCAAGGAGTGCTGAGCCGCCGTAGGAGACAAGTGGAAGAGTTACCCCGACTACTGGCAGGACGCTTGTTGCAGATCCAATATTGAGAAATGCTTGAATTGATATCCAGCATCCAATGCCCACTGATGCATAACGAGTCATGGGATCAGAACTTCGAAGTGCAATTCGAAATATCGAATAGATAAGAGTGACAAGAAGAATCAGAACGCTCAAGGTTCCAAATAAACCAAGTTCTTCACCAATAACGGCGAAGATAAAGTCTGTATGCGCCTCAGCGAGATTTCCCCACTTCTGCCTGCTGCCACCAAGTCCAACTCCGAAAAGTCCGCCTGTTGCAAGACCTAAGAGGCTGTGAGCCGGCTGCCATCCTGCATTCTTGTAATCCTCAGGAGCGAAGGGGTCAAGAAAGACGGTAAAGCGATCCACCCGATATGAGGCGGTGACAATCAGGGCGCCTATACCAGCGCCAAGTGCGACGGCAAGTGAACCGAGAACTTTGAGTTCAATTCCTGATGCAAAGAGAAGGCCTGCCAAGATAAATGCGATAACGCTAGCCGTTCCTAAATCTTTTCCTAGCATGACAAGTGCCATGACGGTAATAAATGCCGGTGCAATCAGCGCAAAGACATTGACGTGCACTTTGCCCGCGCTCTCTTTACGAGCCAGCAAGTAACTTGCCCATAAAATCATCAAGAACTTAGCAAACTCGCTCGGTTGGATATCGACAACTTTCAGGGATATCCAGTTGGTATTTCCGTTAACAGTCTTTCCGACTCCTGGAATCGCAAGAATACCCAAGATAAAGATCGAGATAACAAACCCCGCACGCGCCAATAATCTCCATTGCGCCATCGTTATTCGAGTTAAGAAACCTGCAAATGGAATTGCGACTATTAAGAAAAATAGTTGGCGAAGAACGATGGAGATCGTCGTACCTTTAGTCTCAAGCGAATGAATCGAAGACGATGAGAAGACCATAATCAGACCAAGAAAACTCAGCGCACCGGCGGAGATGAGCAGCATGTAGAAATGATTGATTGGTTTGGCTAGAAATGACTTCCTTAATGTCGTTGAGCTACTTGCCATCACCGACCACCTTCAATACAGCTTCTTTGAATCTCTCTCCTCGATCTGAGTAAGAAATGAATTGATCCATTGAGGCGCAGGCAGGGGCTAGAAGAACGGTGTCGCCCTTGCGTGCAACCTCTCGTGCCGCCACTACGACAGATTCCATGAAAGCGTTGCTCGTCAGACCCTTGGCAAACCCAAGTGGGGTATCGATAAGAATGACAGGAACTTCAGGCGCCTGTGTGGAGAGTTCAGCTGCAATGAGATCGCGGTCTTCACCAATGAGAATTGCAGCGCGTAGCCGTGGTTTTACCCGTGCAATCAATTCATCCATCGCTGCACCTTTTGCAAGACCGCCTGCAATCCACACAACTGAGAGCGCAGATAAAATCGAAGCGGCAGCAGCGTGAGGGTTTGTCGCTTTGGAATCATCGATGTAGGTAATTTCATCCTTTACTAGAACGGTTTCTATGCGATGGCGACCAGGCGTAAATGATGCAATCGCTCGAGCAATATCCTCGTGTGTAACTCCTGCGCTACGAGCAAGAGCAGCGGCAGCTAATGAGTTAGAAACGCTATGGGGAACCGTGGGAGTGACATCTTTGAGTTCTGCAATCATGGCAGCTTCCTGTGGGTCTGCGACAAATGCACGGTCGACGAGAAGTTCTTCCACTACGCCGATTTCACCAGGAGCTGGTGTATCGAGTGAATAAAAAATCTTGCGGCCAAGCCAGTGAGTAGTACGCGATACAACTTCTCCATCATCACCATTAAGAATTGCCATCGCTGATTTATCGAGAATAGAGAGCTTATCTCTGGCGTACGCATCGAAACTTCCATGCCAATCAACATGGTCCTGTGCGATGTTGAGTACGGCTACTGATACAAATTCAGCATTCTCTAGCCAATGAAGTTGGAAAGAGGATAATTCAAGGACCAAATAATCATAGTTTTCGGGAGCCTCTACCGCTTCAACCACAGTCGTGCCCACATTGCCGCAAGCAAGTGCTGATACTCCCCCGGTGCGAAGCATGTGAGCTGCAAGCTCTACCGTTGTGGTTTTTCCATTTGTGCCAGTGAGCGCAATCCACTTTTGTGACGATCGGTTCTCTGACTTAATGCTCCACGCGAGATCAATCTCGTTCAAGATATCGATCCCTGATTCACGTGCACCCTTTATGAGTGGATGATCTTCTCTCCATCCAGGAGAAACTAAAAGCGCATCAAAGTCGGTGATGACAACTTTCTGTGGTGCAATAACTGTGAAATCTTCTGTGCTTGTTTCCTTCTCATCGACAAATATGACTTCGGATCCACGTTTGCGTAAGGCACGCCCTGCGGCGATGCCTGTTACTCCTGCACCAGCGATAAGAACTTTCTTATCGCGTAATTGAGTGTAAGAGACAGGGCACATCGCAGAATTAGCTAGCTACCCATTGGGTGTAGAAGAGGCCGAGACCGAAAGCAACGCAGAGTCCAGCAATAATCCAAAAACGCAGCACGATCGTGACTTCGCCCCATCCCATGAGTTCAAAATGATGTTGCAAAGGTGCCATCTTAAAGAGACGTTTTCCTCCAGTAATTTTGAAGTACATCACTTGGAGAGCAACAGAGAGAGTAATGATGACGAAGATTCCGCCCAGAGGGATAAGGAGGAGCTCTACTCGAAGTGAAGCTGCAATTCCTGCAAGAGCTGCACCAAGTGCAAGTGAACCAGTGTCGCCCATGAATATCTTTGCGGGAGAGGCATTCCACCATAAGAATCCTGTGCAAGATCCAGCGAACGCTGCAGAAAGAACGGCGAGATCTAGAGGATCTCGAACGTTATAACAATTAGCTGTTGCAACTACTGCGCAGCTCTGACCGAACTCCCAGACGCCAATGAGTACAAAGGCTACGAAGGTCATTACGGCGGCACCCGATGCCAAACCATCTAGACCATCTGTGAGATTCACACCGTTACTTGTTGCAGTCACCATGAGCGCGATCCAAATAACAACCAAGACTGCGCCAAGTGTTATCGAAGTATCACGCACCGTGGAGAGCTGTAATGAGATTGGAGTGAGTCCATCTTTATCTGGGAAATGAATTCCTAAATACCCGAAGGCTGATGCAAAAAGAACTTGACCAAGTATCTTTTGCTTACCGCTGATCCCTTTAGAGTTCTGCTTCGATACTTTGAGGTAATCATCTATAAATCCAACGAGTCCAAGGGATACCACCAAGCCAATAACGAGAACTCCAGAGGCTGTAAATCCATTTTGGTTGATGAGGTGAGCCAGCGCATAGGCAGCTACGGCTGAGAAAATGATGATGATGCCACCCATTGTTGGAGTGCCACGTTTTGTGTGATGAGTCTGCGGTCCATCATCTCTGATGAATTGCCCGTACCCACGTTTTGCAAGTGCCTTGATTAAGAGAGGGGTACCAAAGAGTGAGAAGAGGAGCGAGAGTGCACCTGCAATCAGGATTGGCTTCATTTTTCTGTCTCCTCTCCTCTCTCGCGCGCACTCCATTGAGCACTAATAACTTCAGCTAGTTCTTCTAACTTCTCTGAACGAGACGCTTTTACAAGTACAACATCGCCCGGAGCAACGTTGAGTGCAACATGTGCGGCGCTGGCCTTATCCGCGCAGAGATGCACGGAAATTGCATCACCTGGCTTCAACGAGGATGCGTATTCAGGCGCACCGACACACACCAAGTTATCAACTCCAAGTTCTAAGGCAAGGGTGCCAAGAGCTGCATGCTCTGCTTGCGATGACTCGCCGAGCTCTCCCATCTTTCCTAAAAATGCCCATGATTGCCCGCCCCGCTCCTGCGCAAAGAGGGTCAAGGTGTGAAGTGCTGCCACAACTGCTTCGGGGCTGGAGTTATAGGCATCATTGATAAGAACTAGCCCCTCCAGTTGCTCGACCTGCATTCGCCACTTTGCTGCAGATTCAGCGGTCGATAGCGCACTTGCAATCGCATCAAGTGGAATACCTAGGGCTGTCGCAACGCTGGCTGCAGCGAGAGCATTAGCTACTTGATGCAGCCCAATTATTGATAGTCCTACTGGGACTCGTCCCTCATGAGTTATGAGATCAAAGTGTGCGCATCCTTCTCTGAACTCAATATCAGAGGCGCGAATATCACACTGAGACGTTTCACCGAATGTCATAGTTTTTCCAGGATGGAGTGTGCGCATTTTCGGTGTGTATTCATCGTAGGTACCCAGAATTGCTATGGCATCAGCCGATAGTGAAGAGATGAGTTCTGATTTTGTTTCAGCTATTGCAGCAACAGAACCAAATTCTCCGACGTGTGCGCTACCTACGCGAAGTACGAGACCAATATTTGGCTCAACAATTGAACATAGATGCGCAATATCGCCACGGTGGCGTGCCCCCATTTCGATGATGCAATATCGAGTTTCTGGGGTGCACTGCAGGAGTGAAAGAGGAGCACCTAGCTCATTGTTGTAATTTCCTTCAGGTGCGACGGTAGGAGCCTGTGAACTCAAGATCGAATAGAGAAGTTCCTTTGTCGTCGTCTTGCCTTGTGAACCAGTTAATCCAATAACGGTCAGATCTTTCAGCACTTTACGGACACCATGCGCAAGCTTGCCAAGCGCCTGCGTTACATCGTTAACAATAATGTGCGGGCCTGGCACTGATTGTGTTGCAAGAGTAAGGACTGCACCATGGCTATGGGCATCTTCTACAAATGAGTGACCATCATGCTGTTCACCTTTTATTGCCAGGAAGATGGAACCTGGAGTTGCAAGAGTTGAATTCAACACTGGAGCTTGGGAGCACGAGACATCATCTCCGTGAAGAACGCCATCAACCATTACTGCAATTTCTGAAGCTTTAAGGGTAATCACTTATGACCACCGAGCACTTCCTTGATTGCACGCGCAAGTTCGAGGCGATCATCAAATGGAGTAATCGTTCCAGCGATATCTTGACCACTTTCATGACCTTTTCCGAGGATTAAAACGGTATCACCGGGCTGTGCTATTTCAACAGCTTCCTTAATTGCAGAAGCGCGATCTTCACAGATGCGTGAGGGATCGGTGAGTGCAATTCCTTCACTCATCTGTGCCAAAATCATTGTTGGGGATTCTGAACGCGGATTATCACTTGTAAAGATTGAGATATCTGAACCTTCAACCAATGCGCGACCCATCAAAGGACGTTTGCTCGCATCGCGGTCTCCCCCGCAACCAAGCACGGCGATGACGCGACCTTCTGTGAATTCCTTAGCTGCGCGAAGCACATTGGAAACTGCATCAGGTGAGTGCGCATAATCGACCAACGCCGTAAATTTCTGACCGGCTTGTACCGATTCTAGGCGACCGGGTGCGCCTTTCAGGGTTGGAACTATGCGAATAAGTTCCTCAGCGCTCACGCCGCTTTCTGATGCAATTGCAATCGCCATCAGCAAGTTGTCGAGATTGAATCCACCTAAGAGTTGCGTCTCGGTAGTGATAACCAGGTCTTTCTCAGGACCCTGCACGGTAATTGTGTAGCCATGTGAATTCGAACTGTATTTCGAGTATCTCCACAGAGCAGTAGAGTTATCGCGAGAGATACTGACACTTGGAATTGGCGCCTTTGCGAAGAGTTCTGCGCCATAAGGTGAATCAATATTGATAAAACCTTTATCTGCGTATTCTGGAGTAAAGAGTTCAGCCTTGGCGGCGAAGTAAGAATCCATATCTTTATGAAAATCTAAGTGATCTTGGCTCAAATTTGTAAAGCCTACAATTGCAAAGTGACTGCCCTTCATTCTCTTTAACGAGATTGCGTGGCTAGAAACTTCCATGACTAAATTCTCTGCCCCTTGCTCGCGCATTGAGGCAGCGAGTGCCTGTAGCTCGGGCGCTTCAGGTGTGGTGCGCACGCTTGCAATCACTTGATTGCCGACCCGTGTTTCAACAGTTCCAATAAGCCCGCTTGTGCGATTAGCGGCTGTAAAGATTTGATAGAGAAGTGTTGAGACCGTGGTCTTGCCATTGGTTCCAGTGATTCCGATTGAGTGAAGCGCTCTCGTTGGATCGGTATACAAGTGTGAGGCTATTAGGGCGCTAGCTGTTTTAACATCCTCAACAATAATTGTGGGGAGCCCACCGGCGCGATCTAGCCCCTGGGCATCAGTCAGAACCGCAACTGCGCCCCGTGCCGCTGCCTTCTGGATAAATTCTGCTCCATGAAAACGGGCTCCGGGCGAAGCTACAAATAGATCTCCCGGCACGACTTCTGAATCCTTATGAGAAATTCCTGTAAATACAACGGACGAATCAGATGTACTAGCAACGATTCGTGCAGCATCTGCAAGAGATAGTGAGAACGTTGCGGTTGGACGGATCATCGCTTACTCGCACTCGCTTGCGTTACTCGCATACGCGTTAATTCGGATTGGGTCAGTGCTACAGGTAGAACTTTCGTACCTGTTGGTGCAATATGTTTTGATTGCAGAACGAATGTCATAACCTTTTTAAAGACAGGACCAGCAAGCGCTCCACCATAATGTCCATTGCGAGGATCCTGCAGAGTTACGCTGATAACAAATGCAGGTGAATCAGCAGGAGCAAAACCGATAAAGGAAGCTGTGTAACCGCTGTAACGACCTGTCGCTTGGTCATAACGAGAGGCTGTACCCGTCTTTCCTGCCACACGGTATCCAGGAATCGCAGCACTCGGCGCAGTACCTTGAGCCGAAACAACACTCTCCATCATTAAGCGAACTTTCTGCGCAGTATCTGCGCTGACTACTCGCTCTGAAACTCTATTGGAGGCAGGGGTGAAGTGACCTGAAGCATCACTGGTACCTGCAATCACGGTAGGTGAAACGCGAACTCCATTATTAGCAATAGTTGCAAATACGCTGGTTGCCTGCATCGCAGTTACAGAATATCCCTGTCCGAAAGCGACAGTAGGAGCAGTGGTACCTGACCAATTAGATACAGGTCGAAGGATTCCTGCTGATTCGCCCGGAAGTCCTGATCCGGTTTTGCTTCCGATTCCAAACTTGGTGAGGTAGTTATAGAGAGTGTCGTTACTCATTGTTTCGCCGACTTTAATCGTGCCGGTGTTACTTGATACAGCTAAAATTCCTGAGGCGGTAAGTCTTTGCAATGGGTGTTTCTCGTGGTCGTGGAAATCTTCACCTGCACGCTTTAACTTATAAGGGACTTCAAAGACCGTTGTTGGAGAAATCGTTCTCTCTTCAAGCGCTGCAGCCATTGTCATGATCTTGCCAGTAGATCCTGGCTCATAAACATCTTGAACTGAAGGGTTTCTCATCAAATCAAGTGAGACTCTCTTGGTGTTATTTGGGTTAAATGTTGGTGCAGTGGCATGTGCAATAACTGCACCTGTTTTTGGGTCCATCACAATAACTGTGCCGCTCAACGCGCGTGCTTTTTCGACCGCTTCTGCAATTGCTTTTGATGCAATCCATTGAACATCTCTATCAATCGTGAGGCGAATATTTGTTCCAGCTTTCGCCGCCACAATCACGTTCTGAGAACCAGGAATTTCAGCGCCATATCCATTTGCATAGGAATAGCGTCCTTCCGTACCTGTGATGAGTGAATTCATACTGGATTCGATTCCAGATGCGCCTATGCCATCTTGTCGCACAAAGCCAACGAGTGATGAAATAAGAGACCCTGATGGATATTCGCGAATAAAGGAACGCTCAGGGAAGAAGCCAATGATTCTCTTATCAAAATCTTCATTTTCAAGTACTTTGTTGTACTTAATAATCTCTTCAGTCAGTCGATCCCATACTGCAGGACGTGCGTTCTTAAGTACCATGGAATATTTGCGAGTACCAGTAATGCTCGCCTGTATTTGAGCTGCATCAAGGCCAAGGATTGGTGCTGCAAATCGTGCCACTCGCGCAGGATCGGTAATCTGAGTTTGATCAACGACGATGCTAATTGCAGAGACACTTCGTGCAAATGCAACGCCATTAATGTCGGTGATATCGCCACGAGGGGCAGGAATTACGCGCGTTGACTGCATTTCATTCGACGCCTTATCGCGATACGAGCCAGCCTGAATAACCTGAATTCGAATGAGCTGGGCTGCCAGAATGATGAACATTGCAACGATGAGTAGCGCCAGCACTTTTATGCGCGCTTTAGAAAGTAGGAGATTACCCACGTTCAACCCCATTCTGGGCCGGCGGTGTTAAGTTGAGAAATACAGGTGTTTCAGATGGCTTCATGCCAAGGGCTGTCGCTGCACGCGCTAGCGCTTCTGGGGCTGCATAGGAATCAATTGCGCGATTAATTGCATCTCTTTGATCTGCTACTTGCTTGGCTTCTACCTTGAGATTAGAGAGAGTAAATGCATCTTGTGCGAGAAGGGTATTGATTCCTAGGAGAAAGAGAAATCCGATCAGACTCACGATTGTTAAGAAGGTAGCAAAGAACTTATGTGTGGCTCTTGTGCCACTGGAGATATCAGGGAATAGTCCAAGGATTACTTCAGCGGTTCTCTCTGTGACAGGCTTTCGGTTGCGCGAGGGTGTGACTACCGGACGTGGGGACGCAATGCGCGCAGTTGCTTGTGACATTACGCAGCCACCTTTTCGATAGCCCGGAGACGCACAGATGCAGATCGAGGGTTCGCATCTAGTTCTTCCTGCGATGGCGTTTCACCTGAACGAATGACGAGTGCAAATTTCGCTGCATATTCTGGAAGTTCCACTGGAAGATTGCGAGGACTCTTAGAAGTAGATGCTTCGGCAAAGACTTCTTTAACGATGCGGTCTTCTAGGGATTGGAAAGACATCACTACGAGTCGGCCCTTAACCATTAAAAGTTCAAGTGCATCGGGAAGTGCGCGGGTAATTGCACCAAGTTCGTCATTTGCTTCGATACGAAGCGCTTGGAAGGTGCGTTTTGCTGGGTTTCCTCCGGTGCGGCGCGTTGCTGCAGGAATGCTCTCTTTCACCAAAGTCGCTAGCTGGGTTGTTGAATTCAAGGGAGCTATTGCTCGAGCTTTCACAATGTTTTCAACGATGCGAGTGGCAAATTTTTCTTCTCCATATGTGCGAAGAATCTTTACAAGCCTTCCTGGTTCATAAGTATTGAGAATTTCAGAGGCAGTAATTCCGCGGCTGCGATCCATACGCATATCAAGGGGTGCGTCCTGAGAGTATGAAAATCCGCGGTCTGTTTCATCGAGTTGAATGGATGAAACTCCGAGATCAAATAGCGCTCCATTAATATGGGAATAACCAAAGCTTTCAACGACTGAAGAGATTTCATCGAAGATACAATGGGCGGTCTTGAGGCGATCACCAAAGGGGGCAAGGCGTTTGCGCGCTCTTTCAAGCGCGATTTCGTCACGGTCGATTCCGATGACGGTAAGGTTTTCAAATCTTTGCAGAAGAGCCTCGGTGTGGCCACCAAGTCCCAGAGTGGCATCCACGACAACGGGGTTAGCTGATGCTTCAATAGCGGGAGCAAGGAGATCTACGCAGCGATCGCGCATGACAGATATATGTTGCATCTTCTCCCCCATTCGTATCTCCACCCTTAGTTCTTAGTTGATAGTTAAATCCCTGCTCTCACCTCTGGTCACCGTCGGCCGACGGATCTACTGCGCTAGCGACACCGGGGAAGGGGTGTCGCTGTCGACTGCCAGTAGCGCTGATCAAGAGTGTTCTAGATCTACGCAACTAGGTTTGGGTCGACGGTGGCCACAAGTGAGAGAGCTTGTTCCTATTCAGTTTTTATTTTGTTGTTATTTACTTGTTAAATATTTTTTGCTGATGTTTTAAAAAAGTCCCGGAAAAACTTCCTCAGAAACATCAGCAAAACTCTTTTCGCGATCTGTTAGATATTCAGACCATGCAGCGCTATCCCAAATTTCAACGCGTGTATTAGCGCCAATAACGACGCACTCTTTTTCAAGGCCGGCATATGTGCGCAGCCCTTGTGGAATCGTGATGCGACCTTGGCGATCAGGAATTTCATCGTGCGCGCCGGCAAACATCACGCGCTGGTAATCGCGCGCAGATTTTGCAGTTACAGGTGCTTGACGCAACGTCTCGGTAATCGTGGCAAATTCTTGGGCGGGAAATACATAGAGGCATCGCTCTTGTCCCTTGGTGATGACAAGACCTGGAGAGAGCTCTTCGCGGAATTTCGCAGGAAGGATCAGGCGGCCTTTTTCATCGAGGCGGGGTTCGTGGGTGCCGAGAAACATCAGCGCTAGACCACCTTCCCCAAGTTGGTTTGAGCGTGGATTTCCCGCTCAATTCCCCACTTTACACCACTTTCCTCCTTTTTAACCCACATTTCACCAAATATTTCCCTAATCCACCCCACCTCTCCCCACACATTTCAAGGGTCATTTTTGGGGTGCAAAAAAGCCCCCGGGCCGGTAGGGCCAGAGGGCGGAGATTGGGTTAGCTGGTTGAGCTACTGCTCGAAGTTACGGCGATCCCAGCGCTCTTGGATGCGATCTGAGAAGGCTGATCGGCTCTTGCTCGCCTTAGGCGCGCGAGGTGAACCTGGGGCAGCTATCGAACGAAGGGCTGAAATCAAGCCTACGAGCGCGATAAGAAAGCCCGCTACGCCGATCAAAGTCAGCTTTGCGATGAGTCCGGTGAAGATTGTGGCTAGCCCTGCAACTACGACAAGGGCTGAAATTAAAAGGCGCGGACGGCTCTTTGAGAGAGTCGTTCCAGCCAAGGTTGATTGAAGGCGGGGGTCATCGGTGGCAAGAGCTGCCTCCATCTCTGCCAAGAGTCGCTTTTCACGATCCGATAACGCCATAGCCACACAATAGAACAGTTATCGCGCAAGTGCCAGACGGGCCGGCTTATTCCTCTTCGGGGCTAATTAAGCGCCCGGGGCGCACACTGGAGCGGCCAAAACGGGCCTTGGCTTTATCGATCGCCGTATCTGCCTCGCGCCACCCCTTTTCGCGGGCTCCAAGTTCTAGCTGCACAGGGGCATCATCAACCAAATTTTCTAGCGATACACCCACAAGGCGCAGGCGTGCACGTTCAATTTTGAGTGCAAGGTAGAGCTGCTTTACGACTTCATATGTTTCATGGGTGCTATCGATAGGAAGGGGCAGAGTCTTTGATCGATTGATCGTTGAAAAATCCGCAAAGCGCACCTTGATGCTAATTGTTTTTGCAAAGAGGCCACGTTCTCGCAACCTTCCTGTTGCCTTCTCTGTCATGCGTAAGAACTCTTGCAAGATTTCTTCTGGATTATCGAGATCTTGGGCAAAGGTCTCTGCGTTGCTGATGCTCTTATCTGGTTCATCGGCAATCACTTCTCGATAGTCGCGCCCCCATGCAAGCTCGTATAAAGAATCCCCGTTGGCATCGCCCAGCGCACGAAGAAGTGTTGCTCGTGGAGTATTAGCGATATCTGCAACTGTGTGAAGCCCTAGCCGATCAAGTGCTTCAGCGGTCTTTGGTCCTACTCCCCATATTGCGCGAACAGGAAGTGGATGAAGAAATTCGAGGATGCGATCTGATTTAATTTCGAGCATCCCATTTGGTTTACAGTGTTGAGATGCCAGCTTTGCAATAAATTTTGATTGCGCAATTCCAACTGAACAGGTGATTCCCTCTTCCTCTTCTACCTGTTTTCTAATTGCTGCTGCTATCTCTCGCCCCGTACCGAAAAGTTTCTGGGAACCTGTGACATCAAGAAATGCTTCATCGAGTGAGATTGGTTCGACAAGGGGTGTATATGAATGAAATATCTTCATCACCCGCTCTGAGATTTCTGCATATCTGTGGTGCTCTGGTGCAATAAAGACAGCATGTGGCGCCATTCTCTTGGCACGCCCCACTGGCATCGCTGCGCGAATTCCAAATTTACGAGCTTCGTAATTTGCCGAGAGAACAACGCCGCGCGCACCTGCGCCAACAACGAGTGCTTTACCTTTATATTCGGGGTGATCGAGCTCTGCAACAGATGCATAGAAAGCATCCATATCTACATGCAGAATTACAGGCTCATTCATATCGCCACACTATCGTTTCGGCTCTCGTGAGCACGCCATTTTTCATAGGCAAGGCGCAGATCCCAGACAGCTGTTGCCCGTAGCGAAATACCGCGCTCACCTGTTCGCCTTGTTACCGCTCGCACCAAGAGCAGTGATGTCGAATAGAGAGTAGATGCATGATCTTCTTGCGCATCAGGGAAGAAGGTTGAATCGCTGCATCCATAGCCATCATCAAGGGTAAGAAAGATAACTCTTCTGCCTGAGCGCACTGGTGGTGTTTGAAGTGCAACCTTTGTTCCAGCGACAAGCACAGTTGTGCCAGAACGTAGCGACAGGAGATCTGATGACTTCACTGCGCCAATTGCATTGAGAAATGGTCCGTAGAAAGAGAGCATGTGGGCAGTGACATCCATACCTAAACGTTCAACCTCATTACGTACCTTCTCTGACTTATTCATCAAAGGCAGGCCACTGCTCTGCAGGTCAGGTGCCGGAAAACCAAAGGTCATCTGCGCACCCGGAAGATGAGCAACGGGAGATTTCTGTAGATCGCTTAAGTGCAGCAGGAGGTCGCGTTGATGTTTATGTATTGCATCAAATGCACCGGTGAGAATAAGGCTTTCAATTATCGGAGTTGATGCACCTGATCTGCGATAGAAATCTGCAAGGTCGATATAGGGCTGTCCTGCAATGATGCTAGCAATCTCTTTCTCGGAGATTCCAGCAACTGTTGCAAGTGAGATACGGATTGCATCGCCATCAAGGGTGCGCTCTACGTGATACTGCGCAGATGATTTATTGATATCAAGGGGTGCAAGTGCGATACCCATCTGTCTTGCTTCATCGAGGATAAGGCGCTTTGGATACATGCCTGGGTCATGTGTAAGTACACCGGCGATAAATGCAGCAGGGTGATGGGTTTTCAGCCATGCAGATTGATAGGTAGGAAGTGCAAAGGCTGCAGCGTGTGCTTTGCAGAAACCAAAAGATGCAAAGGCGCGCAAGACATCCCAGACTTCAGTAATTACCGGCAGCTCATAACCGCGTTCTGTTGCTGCAGGAAAGAACCAATCACAGACTTCTTGTTGGCCAGCCCTATCCCCTAGCGCTCTGCGTTTCTCATCAGCTGCTGCAAGTGAGATTCCAGTCATGACAGAGATGATTGAAATTACTTGTTCGTGGAATACAACAACGCCTTCTGTCTCAGAGAGTATGGGCAGCAAATCTGGATGGATGATCTGTGCAGGCTTCCACCCATGTCGCGCTTCAAGAAAGGGGCGAATCATGTCGCTCTTTACCGGCCCTGGGCGAAAGAGTGAGATATCGATAATCAAATCGCCGAATGTTTGTGGCTGTAACTTGCCAACGAGTTCGCGTTGGCCGGGACTTTCCACTTGAAAGATTCCAAGGGTGCGCGTTGATGAGATGAGCGAATATGTATCTTTATCATCGAGTGGCACAGCATCGATATCGATTTCGCGCTCTTCGATACGAGCGATTTCTTTGACGGCGTGCGAGATTGCAGATTGCATGCGAACACCAAGGATGTCGAGTTTCAGTAGCCCGATATCCTCAACATCATCTTTATCGAATTCGACCATCGGATATCCGCCTGCATTAAATTGCACAGGTGCGCGATCGAGTAGACCTGCATCAGAGAGAACAACTGCGCATGGATGCATCGCAAGGTGTCTAGGCAAACCATCAAGGCGTGCGGCAAGTGCGATAGTGGCGACGGTAAGAGGCGCCGATGTATTGAGGCCGCGAAGTTCGGGAAGTGATGCAAGCGCCGCTTCGATATTTCCTGCGCGAATATGGGGCATTGATTTGGCTAAGAGGTCGATCTCCATCGATGGCATTCCGAGGGCTGCTCCTGCATCGCGAATAGCGTTACGGGCTCTGTAGGTATCAACCATGGCAACTGTTGCGCATCGCGATGTGATGCCAGGTTGATCCCACGATGAAGGGCCGTAGCGCTTAAAGACCATGTCGTAGATTTCAAGACGTCGCGCAGATTCAACATCGATATCGATATCTGGAAGCGCTCTACGAAGCGGAGAGCAGAAACGTTCCATGAGTAAGCCATGTTCCATGGGATCTACACCCGAGATTCCGAGCAAGTGGGTAATAAGAGAACCTGCACCACTGCCGCGAGCTGCAACGCGAATACCGGCGTTGCGCGCCATATCGCCGATATCTGCAACGGTAAGAAAATATGACTCGTAACCAAGTGTTGCAACTGTTGCGAGTTCATCATCTAAACGTGCGCGCGCTTTTGCGATAGTTGCACCATCGTTATAGCGCCAATTGATTCCTGCTTCAGAACGTGCGCGCAGAAGTGCGCGCATTGCAGCTGGCGAATCGGCACCAACGATATGAGGTTCGGGTAGATGGATTCCGCCTAGCCCGATATCGCGTTGTGGCGATAACACTGCTCGCTCTGCCCACTGTCGCGTTGTTGCAAGTAGCGCACGTGGCGTTCGTTCTCCCGCAGCGCGTGCAATCTCTGCAGCGAGTGCAATCATTTCAGAGCTGCTCTTGAGATAGGCCTCGGCATTGCGACGTTCAAGATGGCGTGGATGTAGCGGCACCAATTGGCGAGCGCAATCAAGGACATCGGCAACGGGGCCATCGCTACGATCGAGCATCCGCGCTGCATTGGTAAGAACTGCAGGAATATCGTTATCGCGAGCAAATATCAGCGAGCGCGCAGCATGGGCCGTTGAACGTGGGCCGTTACCTGCAACGAGGTGAGAGACGCATTCGATTGCGTGGTCTGCAAAGTAATCACGAGTACGGTTAAAGGTATCTAGCGCTGCATCGAAGCGATGGAGCTCTATCTCGCGCGATATCGGTGATTCGGGGCCATGAAGTAGATGCAGGTTTGCTGTGTATTGCGAGAAGGTATCGAGAAGTTCGAGAGTCAGCACAGGTGTGCGATCGAGTGAATTCATCTGCAGCCCTGTAATAAGGCGTACAAGTGATCGCCATCCCCCATCGCTATGAGCCATCACCGTTACGCGGGGAAGTGGGCCTTTACTTGTTGTCTGGCTTTTACTGGTTACCGGCCCTGTCTTTCTTTCTGGATCTGAGAGATCGATAGCAAGGTTCACTCCGATGATAGGAGCCACTCCCGCCTTAAGACATGCCTTGGTAAAACGGATAGCTCCAGCTAAACCATCACGATCTGTAAGCCCAAGCGCCGGCATCTCATACTCTGATGCGCGCGCAACAAGGTCGCGTGGTTGTGTTGTGCCGTACTTAAATGAATAAGCGCTGGCTGTACGTAGATGGATAAAGCTCACGTTATAGCGACCTGATAATCCACTGTCCGCTTGTCTCATCGCGTTCGAGCTGAAAGGTTGTCAGAGCGCCGATAGGTGCAGCCTCTACA
Organism: Candidatus Nanopelagicaceae bacterium; assembly: GCA_965268015.1. Taxonomy (GTDB): domain Bacteria; phylum Actinomycetota; class Actinomycetes; order Nanopelagicales; family Nanopelagicaceae; genus Planktophila. The sequence goes on along the minus strand of OZ254154.1, from coordinate 492,331 downwards.
GTCCAGAGAGCTCGGGCTTGATCATCAGGGCGAAACTTTCCATCGCTAATACGGTTCCACCATCCACCTGCCTCGCACCATCGTGAGAGAACTGCATGGATACGAAAGCGCTTTCCTTTAAAGGTGAACTCGATGGGAGTAAGGCCTCCATCGGATACGACCTCCTGTGCCCCAATGACTTCTGTTCTAGTGACTTGCGCTCTAGCGACTTCTGCTGACATTTTCTACTGCTTCCCCTTAGTACTGTGGATATTCGAACATCTGTTCGAAAAGTAACTGAAGGCACCGACAAGGGCAAGTGGCGGGCGATTCACGCTCAGATCGGGCTCGCCAGGGGCTTGGAAACGACTCGCCAAGAGGTGATTTAGTTGAAATTTCAACTATCCGCGCTACCCTTATGAGGTACAGGTCACTTACAGTTTTAGGAGAGTAAATTGAACACAGTTCTCGTTATCGGTCGCATCCTTTTCGGTGCGCTCTTTGTTATGTCAGGAATCGCTCACTTCGCTAAGCTCGAAATGATGACAGGGTATGCGAAGTACAAGAAGCTTCCAGCTGCAAAGCTCGGCGTAATCGCTTCAGGAATCTTCTTCCTCCTCGGTGGTATCTACATCATCGCTGGATTCTGGGTAGACCTTGGCGCTCTCATGATCGCAATCACTCTTATCCTCGCAGCAGTTATCTTCCACAACTTCTGGAAAGAAACTGATGCAACAGCTAAGCAGACAGAGCAGATGGCATTTAACAAGGATCTAGCGCTCGCTGGTGCAGCTCTCATCATCTTCGCACTCGTTGCAGGTGGAGCGGTCACTGATTTCGGTCCAGGCATTGGAACACTCAACTTCTTCGACTTCTAATCTGAAGTAGCTTTACCAACTAGCTTTACCAAGACGCCCTCGAGCAATCGGGGGCGTTTTGCATTCCCTAAATCCTTTCAACAACTGGGAAGATTGATAGATGGAAATCTTGGGTGCACTCATTGCTGGAACGGCAATTGGTGCGATTCTAGGCTTCGTAGGCGCTGGCGGAGCGATGCTCACCGTTCCAATTCTGATGTATGGATTTGGCTTTGATCCAAAGCAAGCGACAACAGCCTCATTGCTCATCGTATTTCTCGCAGCAACATCGGGGGCAATACCAAAGATGCGACGTCACCAGATTCTCTATCGAGATGCGCTGATTATCTGGTCGATTGGGTTGATTACAAATATCGGCTTCTCTTCTCGAGCGGATGAGCTCCCTGATTCATTTATCACCACTGGGTTCTCTGTCGTTCTTTTACTTGCTGGCGCGTCAATGGTGCGCACGCCAAAATTTGGCGAACAGAAACGTATGCCAGTCGCGCTCTTAGTTCTGACGTCATTGGTAATCGGTGCAATCACAGGGCTATTCGGAATCGGTGGCGGCTTTCTTGCAATCCCTATTCTCGTTCTCTTCTTTGGAACACCTCAGACAATCGCAGCGGGAACTTCGCTCCTCATTATCGCCCTGAACTCTGCAACCGCATTTTTTGGACGGTTACATATGTGGAGCGACGTTCAATGGCATATTCCTATATTCATGGGGGCTGCGGCAATCATTGCTACACAAATTGCATCTCACAAATCTCACTCAATAAGCCCAGTAATACTGCGCCGTGGTTTCGCCGCATTCTTATGCACCATAGCGATATTCACTCTAGGTGAAACCTGGATTTAAGAGGCGTTTTACGCCTTTACAACGCGCGACATAAAACCACCGACTGCTAAGAGTGCAACTGGATAGATCATCGCAATCGGTAGAGAGAATTGATCGGCTAAGAATCCAGTAATCGTTGGCCCAATGAAATATCCGCCAATTCCAATAACACCAACCCGAGCAATAGCTACACCGGGTGCAATTCCAGGTAGCTGACTCGCTGCCAAGATAAATGCAGGGAACATTGGACCGATGCCAAGTCCTGCTGCGATGAAGCCTAGATTGACAATGATGAATGCAAGAACTTGATTGGTATCAGATAACGGAATTGCTATCGCCATCGCAGAGCCCCAGATAAGTGCTCCACCATATCCACCATATTTAACAACGCGTGCGGGGCCAAACTTCTCTAGAGCCCAATCTCCAGAAAAGCGAGAAACAATCATTGCAAGTGAGAATGATGCAAAGGCAGCGGCGTTAAGACCTTTGCCAATTCCCATACTGTCCTTCAAGAGAATTCCGCCCCAATCAGAGGCAGAACCTTCTGCAATCATGCCTCCCAATAAACCAATACCCATGAGCCAAAGAACTGCTGTTGATTTCGCAAAGAGTGGAATTTTGGCGGATGTCTCTTCTTCTCCCCCATCATGATTATCGAGTTCAGGTGAAAGTAACATCCGCGCTATAGGTACAAAGAGGAGGAAGGCTCCCACACCAACACCAATGAGATTTTCACGAGGGTCAACAAAGTTAGCTATCGATCCACCGAGCACAGTTGTTGCAAATGCCCCTACGCTCCACATTCCGTGGAAAGAGACCATGTAGCGCTTACCAAGAATCTTCTCAATTTGAACTGCCTGCGTATTACTTGAGATATCGACCGACGCATAACCGATTCCCAAAATAAATAAGGCTATAAAGAGTTCAAGAAAATTCTGAGCAAGTCCTACTCCAATAAGACCTGAAGGCATGATGAAGACAGCGCCCGAAATCACTGAACGGGTTCCAAATGTGTGAATCAAACGACCTGCAAGTTGTGCTCCGATAATTGCGCCGGTGGTGCTACCCATGAAGACAATGCCGAGTTCTCCATTGGTCAGTCCGATAATGTCTTTTATCTCAGGCAATCGAGGGACCCAGCCCATTGAGACGACGCCCATAAGACAGAAGGTTGCCCATAGGGCATTTCGTGCGCGCAGACCTTGATCGCGAGCAGAATGTGTCTTCTTGAGCATGGCGTGACGCTATCTCATAAAGTTCTCTTATGGAGCATGTCTTAGAAAAAGCAGCCGTTAAGCGTTTCATCGAGGCAGCAAAAACGCATGCGATGGCCGGTGAAATTACTGTCCTCACAGAGACTGCTAAGAGTGCACAAGAAGCAGCCGCAGGCCTTGGAATCGAAGTCGGCCAAATTGCTTCATCTCTCATCTTCAAGCTTCCCTCTGGCAACCCACTCTTAGTTATCACCAGCGGTCGCCATCGCGTTGACACCAACCTTGTTGCACAATCTCTCGGTATCACAGAACTTGGTCGCGTAGATGCCGATTATGTTAAAGAGAAATCCGGTTACTCAATCGGCGGGGTCTCACCAATTGGTTGGCTTGCACAACCAGAAGTGACAATCATCGATGAAGCCCTGAACGATTATGAGATTGTGTGGGCAGCCGCAGGCCATCCTCACGCAGTCTTCCCTACATCTTTCTTGGAGCTACAAAAAGCAACCAGCGCACGCGCACGCGTTGTCGGCGACTAGAAATACTTTAAGCCAGAAGGTCTGCGAGTAGCTTTTCGACTCTTCTCTTAATCTCATCGCGAATCACACGTACCGATTCGATACCTTGTCCCGCAGGATCATCAAGTACCCAATCTTCATAACGCTTACCTGGGTAGAACGGGCAGACATCACCGCAGCCCATTGTGATGACCGCATCAGATTCTTGAACAGCTTCAGTTGTTAAGACCTTGGGAGTGTTGTTGGCGATATCGATACCAATTTCAGCCATAGCTTCAACTGCAATTGGATTGATGGAATCCTTTGGTGCAGATCCTGCCGAAAGTACTTCTACTCGCCCTGCTCCAAGTTCGCGCATGAAACCAGCAGCCATCTGAGATCTGCCTGCGTTGTGTACGCAGACGAAGAGGACGGTTGGCTTTGACTCAGATGTATTAGACAAGTGGTGACTCCTTTTTAGGTGATATGAAAAGTCGTGCTGTGAGAACGCCGATAGTTGCACCGAGAATTTGGAAGGCGATAAAGAGCGGAACAGATTCAGGCGCAATACCTGCGAAGGTATCTGTCCATGCACGTGCAAATGTGACGGCAGGGTTGGCAAATGAAGTTGATGACGTGAAGAAATATGCAGCACCGATCCATGAGGTAATAACTATCGCGGCCGCTTGTAACTTTTGGATGCGGATAAGTTCAATGATGAGAAGGAGTCCAGCGGTTGCAACAATTTCGCCGAGCCAAATTGAAGATCCTTCCCGAACCTTGCTCGATGCAACCAGGGTGCCTTTTTCAAACATCTGATTTGCAAGGAGCGTTCCGAGTACTCCCCCAGAAAATTGTGCGGAGATATAAAGCGCTAGAGATTTTCCTGAGAGTCGCTTACCGATGAATTCTGAAATTGAAACAAGCGGGTTGAAGTGAGAGCCGCTCAATCCTGCAAAGAGGTAGATAAGTAGTCCGAGTGAAAATACAGTCGAGATAGTGTTGATGAGAAGTTGAATACCTATATCTTCCGTTAGAGATTGGGCCATCGCGCCTGAGCCAACGACTGTGGCTACCAAGAGAGCGGTGCCTATGAATTCGGCTGCGAACTTAGCGAGCATGGCGTGCGAGTATCCTTTTCTCTATGAGCAACGATGTAGCGAACTCATCTGATGAGAAGGTCGTCGTCGCCTATTTCTTTACTATTGGACGGAAGTGTATCCCTTTCGCTTTTCTGAGCATGGCCATCGACAGGTACCGAACCCGAATGTTCACCGGGATTTCATTTGCCAAGCTGCTGGGATGTGGAACAGGTGAAACTTTTACCCCGAGCGATGCCGATCTCTACCGTTGGGGCACTCTGGTTGTCATCGACAAATCCCGAATGAGCGCATTTGATAACTCATCAATTATCCGTGCTTGGCGAAAGAGATCAACCGATGAATTTCGGGTTGTCATGTCCCCGATCTCTACGCATGGTCTCTGGTCGGGAAAGGATCCTTTCTCTCCGGTAAAGGCGCCTACCAATCGAGATGCGCAGATAGTTGCAATCACTCGAGCGCGATTGAAGTTTAAGGATGCATTTACATTCTGGAGATCGGTTCCGCCAGTTGTTGCAGAGCTTCACAGTTCGCCAGGACTGATCGCTGCCATCGGTATTGGCGAAGCGCCCATTGGATTACAAGGCACCTTCTCTCTCTGGGAATCTGGAGCCGCGCTTCGCGATTTTGCCTACAAAGGCGCTGCTCACCAGAAGGTGATTGCCGATACTCACCGCATCAATTGGTATGCCGAAGAACTCTTTGCACGCTTTGAGGTCCTCGAAACCCGCGGCTCGATTGCCGATAAGCAAGGTAAGTAAGGCAGAATTAACCCATGTCGATACGCCATTACAACCCACGACGTAATCGCAGACGCGGAATTTCACCGCAGTCAAAGAATCTACTGACGCTTCTCCTTGCCGCCACGATTCTGCTTCAAATTTCTTACCCACTCCTTGACGGTGAATCACTGCGTATTGTCACAATTACTACAGTCGTAGTCGCGGCTCTCACAATGGTTGTTCATGGACACCTGTCTTATGGCGCCAAGTACACAGCAATATATGTGCCCGTCACGTTTCTCTTTGGTCTTGGGGTTGAATCCCTTGGACTTCATACCGGATGGCCATTTGGGATTTATACATATAGCTCAACACTCGGCCCGCAACTTTTTGGTGTTCCCTTTGTAGTTCCATTTGCATGGATGATGATGATTCACCCAGCGCTGATAGCAGCTAGACGTTTGAGTAAGAAGTGGGTCTTTCTCTATGGCGGTGCGCTCATGGCAGCCTGGGATATCTTCCTAGATCCGCTGATGGTTGGCGCCGGTCGCTGGACATGGGAAGTAACAGGATCGCACCTTCCATTTGTTCCAGATGTGCCACTTTCCAATACATTCGGTTGGTTACTTGCCGGAATAACCATCATCGGTATTCTCAATGTAATTCTGCCTCGTGAACGTAGAAAAAATAGCGCATCGCTGGCCACGGTAGATGTGTGGCTGGTCTGGACTCTCTTCTCAGGTTTCATCGGCAATCTCTTCTTCTTTGATCGCCCAGGTCTTGCCTTCTTTGGAACTTTTATCTTTGGTGCTCTCCTTACGCCTTACCTTTTCTCAAGCTGGCTTAGCAGTAAAGATTAAGTAGTACCTATCCAACTATGGAAATACTTGTCTTCGCTTTAAGTTATCTCGTCGGTGCAATCTCAGTAATCAACTTCTTTACAATGCGTACTGCAAAATTGGTGGTCGGTGGTGCGCTCACAACTAACGCAACCATTACCATTCTTGCGCCGATGCGTAATGAAGAAGGCAATGTCATTGAGTTTGTTGAGGCTATTAAGGCCCAGAAGAATGCTCGCAACGTAAAGACGATTATCATCAACGATGGTTCGACTGATTTCACATCAACACTTCTAGCTCAAGAGGTAGATGGATCTTCATCGATCTCAGTCATCGAAACCTCTGCTCCACGCCAAGGGTGGCTCGGCAAAGTTTCTGCCCTGCAAGATGGATTCGAGAAGGCTGACTCTGAATTCATTATTACTCTCGATGCCGATGTGCGCCTAGAACCGTATGCCATTGCGGCAGCCATCACTCAAATTCACACTCTCAAACTGGATTTCATCTCACCTTACCCACGGCAGATCGCGGGAACTTTCGCCGAAAAGTTGATTCAGCCTCTGCTTCACTGGTCATGGATGAGCACCATCGTGCTCCGCCTTGCCGAAAAATTTCCACATAAATCAACAGCTGTAGCAAATGGGCAATTCTTTATTGTGCGAAAGAGCGCACTCGATACAATCGGTGGCTTCGAAAGTGTTTCTCATAAAGTACTCGATGACGTTGAATTAGCGCGCTCATTAATTGGTGCCGGATTCCGGGGAGTTGTGACTGATGGCTCTGCGTTAGCTACTACCCGCATGTACAACGGCTTCGATGAAATTCGCCAAGGTTATGGAAAATCTCTCTCAACAGCCTTCGGAGGACCTATCGGTTCTGTTATTGCAATTGCTTTTATTGCACTCACTGGCATCGCCCCAGCGCTTCTGGCACTCAACGGTTACATCGTTGGTTGGATTGCCTATTTCATGATGGTCTTTACTCGACAACTAAGCGCGATGAAATCGCGCGGAAGTTTATTGACCTCATTTTTGCATCCCCTCTCTAGCGCTCTCTTGATTTATCTCATTGCCTACTCGTGGATCAATCGCGGGAAGATTCAGTGGAAGGGTCGCACCGTATGACAGGCCATGTAGGAAAAGTGAAGAACCCAGAACGTATTGCAATTATCGGTGCCGGCATCGGCGGAATGTGCACAGCTGCGCGTCTTGCAAAGGCCGGTCACCACGTCACTATCTTTGAAGGGTCAGACCGCACCGGTGGAAAGTGTCGCACCGAGTGGATTGGAAGATATGCATTCGATACAGGTCCTTCACTGCTCACACTGCCTGCTGTCTATCGTGATTTCTTTCAGCGAACAGGCGATGTCATGGCGCGCGTACTTGAGATAGAGGCAGTCAATCCATCTTTTGATTACCGCTTCCATGATGGCAAGAGCGTTTGCTTCTCAAACCTATCTCGCAAGGAGACTCTGGCTTCGATTGGAGAATCTCTGGGAAGCGAAGATGCCAAGGAGTGGGATCGCGTCATGCTGCGCGCTGAAGCGATGTGGGATGTTTCGCGCGGGCCGTTCATTGAGTCAGAGTTGAAGTCACCACTGTCACTCCTTAAGCGCCCACGGTTACTTCGAGATTTGAAGATCATCGCACCATGGAAATCGCTTCGAGACCTCAGTATTAAGAGTCCTTATCTTTCAAAGATCATGGATCGATATGCAACCTACAGCGGCTCTGATCCACGTTTTGCACCGGCTGTTCTATCCACTATCGCCTTTGTGGAAGAAGCATTTGGCGCTTGGCATATCAAAGGTGGCATCGGAACTCTCTCGGAGAAAATCACAGAGCGCTGCGAAAAACTTGGCGTCCAGATACATCTCAACTCAACAGTGCAGGCCATCAATATCTCTGCCAATCAGGTAACAGGAGTCAAGATTGACGGCGCAGATCTCGCCTTTGACCGAGTTGTTGCAAATGCAGATGCACAATTTGTTTACAACCAATTACTTGCATCGACCCGCACAGTAAAGAAGGTAAGGCGATCTCTCAATAAGGCAGAGCCATCTCTTGCCGGTTTCTCGCTTCTGCTTGGCCTAAAGCCATCTGATGCTCCAGCGCTTGCTCATCACACGATTTTGTTTCCAGAAAATTATGATGCCGAGTTTGAATCAATATTTACAACCAAGACGCCAGTAGAAAGACCAACAATCTATATCTGTGCACCTCGTGACCCACTGATGGTTAAAGACCCAGGACATGAAGCGTGGTTTGTATTGGTCAACGCTCCTCGCCACAGTAAAGGCTCTGATGGCTTTGATTGGAGCGATGAGAATTTCGCTAAAAGGTATGCGAACACAATCATCGATCAGATTGAAGCTGCCGGTATATCTATTCGCGACCGCCTTGAAGTTCTAGAGATCAGAACACCACTTGACCTTCAAACATCAGTCAATGCGCCAGGTGGCTCTATCTACGGAACATCAAGCAATGGCGCATCATCTGCATTCTTGCGAGCAAAGAATCGCTCCCCCATTAAGAATCTCTACCTCGTCGGTGGATCGGCTCACCCTGGTGGCGGTCTGCCACTTGTTGGGTTAAGTGCAGAAATCGTTGCCAACGCAATTCTAGAAAAATAGATCTGAGCTCGGCTTTAACGAATTAGAGTGAAGCCTTATCGAGCATGCGATAAGCAGCGCGCATCACTTTGAGAAAGCTATAGAGCAAGAGCGCTAGGAATAGGTAGGAAAGAATTTCGATTCCAGGTAGAGCAAGTGAGAAGAGAACTAACTCAATCGCCATAAAGCTTGCTCGAACAGGACGCTCGGTTGGAGTAACGACTCCAATTTCAGAATGCCCAAGGGATGCAAGTCGCGCACGCGCATACTCTTGAACAGTTGCGATAGTCCACATCGATAAAACTACCCAGGCAGGAATTCCAATTCTGTAACCGATATAGAGCCAGCATGCCTCTGAAATTCGATCAGCTACTGAGTCATAGAGGCCGCCCATTGGGTTTTCACGCCCCTGATAAATGGCAACGCTTCCATCAATGCCATCGAAGAATAGTGAGATCACAAGGCATAGAAGCCCACCCAATGAATTCTGTGTGAAGACCATCGCAACTGCTGTTCCAAGTCCCAATAGCGTTAAAACGTTAGGTGAAATTCGGAGAGCGCTGCAGATTCGCGCTGCTTGATATGAGATAGATAGCCAAGCATCGACAATTCCCATGACATCGGCATCACCGTGTAGTTCGCTCCACCGTTTCTTAAAATCTCGTTCCTTCATCTTCGCTGCCATTACTTACCAGCTTTGAGCTGAGAGAAAATCTCACGAGTGGCAGTTGATGTATTCATTGTGTAGAAGTGGAGACCAGGTGCTCCTGCTTCAATTAATTTCTGACAGAGATCAGTGGCGATTTCAACTCCGAGCTTTCGCACATCATCAGGGTTGGATTCGACCTTTGCAAAGGCTTCTGAAATAGATGCAGGGATTGGCGTTCCGCTCAGTTCTGCCATTCGATTGAGCTGCTTCACATTTGTGACCGGCAAGATGCCAGGAATAATTGTGAGAGATGACCCTCGCGCAGCTAACTTATCAACGAGCGCCTTCCACTTATCAACGTCGAAGAAAAATTGTGTTGTTGCAAATGTTGCACCGCGTTTTTCCTTCTCAATCAATACTGAGATATCGCTATCTAAATCTCCATCGGATGCTGGATGTCCATCGGGAAATGCTGCGACACCGATTGTGAATCCGCCGAGCTCTGCAGCAAGTGAGACCAGTTCATCGGCATGGTTAAAACCTCCAGGAGTTGGCGACCACGGCGCACGCGGTCCCCCAGTTGGATCTCCGCGAAGTGCCAAGATGCTCTTGATTCCGGCTTCGCGATATCTACCTAAGATCTCAATGAGCTCATCTCGTGTTGAACCAACGCAGGTTAGGTGAGCAACAGTTGGAATATGCGTGCGGGCTGTAATTTCAGATGTTATCCGAATCGTGCGATCGCGAGTTGAGCCGCCTGCGCCGTAGGTCACAGAGATGAAATCTGGGGCGATTGATTCGAGGGCAGCCATCGCAGACCAGAGGCGTTCTTCACCTTCAAGGTCTTTTGGCGGGAAGAACTCAAATGAGTAGGTCATCCCCGACTTCACAGCGCGCGTCTCCACTGCGTCAGGGTACCGTTGCGCCTGTGAATAATGAGGTGAAACAGAGCGCGCAGCAGGTGCGAGATACGGTCAAGAGCGAACTCGCCTCTTATCTTGCCGGTCAGCGCGACTATCTCACCAGCATCGCCTCTGAATTAATTCCTGTCTGTGATGCTCTCGAGGATTACCTTCTTGAAGGTGGCAAACGACTTCGCCCACTCTTTGCCTATGCCGGATTTATCTCAACGGGAAAGAGCCCTGATGTTGCTGCGATTCGAGCGATGGCATCCCTTGAGCTCTTACAGGCATGCGCACTTATTCATGATGACTTGATGGATGGTTCAGATACTCGTCGCGGCAAGCCTGCAATGCATCGCCACTTTGAAAATCTCCATAAGCAAGGATCGATGGCAGGACTTCCAGAACAATTTGGAGAAGCTGCCGCTGTATTACTGGGTGATCTCGCACTTGTTTGGTCAGATCACATGCTCCACAACTCTGGAATCGCACATCCTTCTCTTATGGCAGCGCTCAAGGTGCACGATGAGATGCGTATCGAGCTGATGGCCGGTCAATATCTCGATGTGCGCGAAGCGGGAGAGAAAAACCCAAGCGTTGAACGATCACTTCGCATCGCGCGATATAAATCAGGAAAGTACACAATTGAACGTCCTCTTCATCTGGGGTGCGTGATTGCAGAACCAGATGCAGCTAAGAACTCTGAGCTTCTCAATGTTCTATCAGCCTATGGACTTCCATTGGGAGAGGCTTTCCAATTGCGCGATGATCTCTTGGGAATTTTCGGAGACCCACAAGAAACAGGTAAGCCTGCAGGTGACGACCTTCGCGAAGGAAAGCGCACTGTATTGATGGCGATGACCTTTGAGCGCGCAGATGAAAAATCAGCGGCCGAACTCAACGCTCAACTGGGAAACCAAGATCTCACGCTAGAAGATGTCGAGAAGTTGCGCGCAATCATTACCGATTCGGGCGCAGTTGCAGATGTAGAAAAACTGATCGATCGCCTTGCCGAAGAATCGCACCAAGCAGCACATTCAGATTTAATCTCATCAACTGCACGTCCCTTCTTATTGGGTCTTGCAGATAGCGCAGTTAAGAGGAGCTACTAATGGTAAAACGCGTCAAAGGCCCAACTGATCACGTCGTAGTTGTAGGTGCAGGCCTTGGAGGGCTTAGCGCCGCACTTCGCTTGGCAGGTGCCGGTCGCAAAGTGACCGTTATTGAACGTGAATCTGTACCTGGTGGACGCAGTGGACTTCTCAATAAGGATGGCTACTCATTCGATACCGGCCCAACAGTGTTGACCATGCCTTCTCTCATTCAGGATGCATTTAGCTGCGTCGGTGAAGATATGAAGGATTGGCTCGAGTTAATGCCACTATCGCCTTTGTATCGCGCTTTCTACGCAGATGGCTCTCAGATTGATGTTCATGCCAATACTGAGGCAATGGAGCAAGAGATTCGCACACAGGTATCTGCAGAAGAAGCGATGGGATATCGCAAGTACGTTGATTTCGTAACAAAGCTTTACAAGTACGAGATGAATGACTTCATTGATAAGAACATCGACAGCCCATTTAATTTGTTGACTCCCAACCTTGCGCGACTCATAGCACTCGGTGGATTTAGACACTTGCAGCCAAAGGTAAATCAGTATCTGAAGGATCCACGCCTTCAGAAGGTCTACTCATTCCAGGCTATGTATGCAGGAGTAAGCCCACAGCAAGCTCTCGCAATTTATGCTGTGATCGCATATATGGATTCCGTCAATGGCGTCTTCTTCCCTAAGGGCGGAATGCATGCAGTTCCACGTGCACTTGCCGCTGCTGCAGAAAAGCATGGCGTTGAATTCAAATATAACCAGAGCGTTACTTCACTCGATGTAGAGAACGGTCGCGTAAAGGCTGTTGTCACGGATAAGGGTGAGCGAATTACCTGTGATGTAGTCGTGATGAACCCAGATCTTCCAGTTGTCTGGCGTGATTTGCTGGGCAAAACTCCTTTAAATATCAAGCGTCTTAACTACTCACCATCATGTGCAACTTTGCTCGTGGGATCTTCAAAGAAGTACGATCACATCGCTCACCACAATATCCACTTCGGTGAATCATGGGATGGCGTCTTTGACGAACTCATCAACAAGAAGGTCTTGATGACTGATCCTTCTGTGTTGGTAACAGTGCCAACTCACGATGATCCAACTCTTGCACCCAAGGGAAAGCAGTCGTACTACATCTTGTATCCGACTCCGAATTTGGATGCTGATATCGATTGGAATAAGCAGGCGAAGCCTTATCGCGACCAGATGATCAAGACCCTTGAAGATCGCGGATACACAGGTTTCGGCGATGCAATCGAGACAGAAGTCATGACTACTCCCCTAGATTGGCAGGCACAGGGAATGGAGCGCGGTGCACCATTTGCTAGCGCGCATACCTTCTTCCAGACAGGTCCATTTAGACCTCGCAATATCGCAGCTGGCTTTGAAAACGTTGTCTTCGCAGGAAGCGGCACCCAGCCAGGAGTTGGAGTTCCGATGGTTCTTATCTCAGGTCGCCTAGCAGCAGAGCGAATTGTTGGTCCGGTTAAGTAAATGGATCAAGAGCTTCGCGCATCATATGAAGAGTGCAAACGTCTTAACTCACTTCACGGTAAGACGTATTACCTAGCAACTCTTCTTCTGCCTGCAGCTAAGCGCCCCTACGTTCACGCTCTCTACGGATTTGCTCGTTATGCAGATGAGATTGTCGATGATTTAGCATCCACGCTTTCACCACAAGAAAAGGCTGATGTCCTTCGCAATTGGAGCTCAGGAGTTCTTCAGGGATTGCGCGAGGGATCTAGCAGCGATGCCGTTGGTCGCGCACTTGTCGATACTGCAAAGAAGTTCAATATTCCGCATCAGCACTTCGTTGATTTCTTGCACTCGATGGAGATGGATTTAACCATCACTGAGTACAAGACCTATGACGATCTCCTCGAGTACGTCTATGGATCTGCTGCAGTCATTGGCCTTGAAATGGTCCCCATCCTTGGATACTCCGATGAACGCGCATTTGAAGCTGCAAAGAAACTTGGAATCGCATTTCAGTTGGCGAACTTCATTCGCGATGTGGGTGAAGATCTAGAGCGTGGACGTGTCTACCTTCCACTTGATGAATTAGCGCAATTCGGAGTCGATAGAGCTGCCCTTGAAAAGAGAGTATTAACTCCAGCCATTATCGAGGCGCTGAAATTTCAAATTGCACGCGTTCGCAGCCTTCAGGCTGAGGCGGAAGAGGGAATTAACTTTCTTGATAAGACTTCTCGCCCATGTATACGCGCGGCAAGTGAGCTCTACTGCGGAATCGTTGATGAAGTTGAAGCTATCGGCTATGACATCTTCAATAAGCGAGCAAAGACATCGACCGCTCGCCGTCTAGGTGTTGCATCTAAAGCCTATATTCAGGCAATCATCGCTCGTATTCGCTAAGGTAAGAACCCACGGGAGCCACGGTGGCTGAGAGGAATACGCGAATCAATTCGCTGTATTCGACCGTCAAACCAGTTCGGTAATGCGAACTGCGAAAAGGTGGTTATACATATGTTTGCGAATTTCTTATCATCAACTTTCTTTACAGCCTGGGGCTATGAAGTTTCTTACCTCGAATTCATTGCATCCCTTGCATCATTTATCGGCGTAGGACTTGGGGTCACAGGAAAGAGAATCACCTGGCCCTGGTGGGCGATCAGTAGCGTTCTCTATGGAATCTTCTTCCTTCAGTACGAACTCTATGCCAGCGCTGCGCTTCAATTAGTCTTTATCGCAGCAGCCGTTGTTGGTTGGTATGGATGGGAGCCAAGTGGTGCAAAGCCTTCACCGCTCAAGACAAAATTCCGTATCTACACAATTGTTGCAATTATTGTTGCAACCCTTGCACTGGCGCCTGCACTAAAAGCTATCGGTGCTGCATCCACATACGTTGATGCTCTGCTCTTCTTCGGAAGCCTATCTGCACAGATTTTAATGGTCTATCAGAAGTACGAGAGCTGGCCGTTATGGCTTGCAGTCGATGCCGGATATGTGGCGCTCTATGCTTCACAAGATCTTCTCTTTACAACGTTGCTCTATCTCGCGTTCACCGTAATTGCCGCAATGGGATGGAGGAGTTGGTATGCAGCTCATCGAAGCGCTATCCGATCTCTGTAAATCCTCAGCTAAACCCATCATCGCAATTGATGGACCTGCCGGAAGCGGTAAGACGACAATTGCTAACGATATTTTTCTCGCCATGGCGCCACATGTCTCAACACAAGTGATTCATATGGATGATCTCTATCCAGGATGGGCAGATGCACTGGGTAATCAACTGACAGAGACGCTTACCTATATTGTGGCTTCACATAAGAAGGCAGCGCCTTTTTCGCTCTCCTTCTATGACTGGAAAGCTGGGGAATTTCTCCAAGCGCAGAAATGTGAACCCACCGAGCTTCTGATTCTTGAAGGAGTCGGTGCGGGCCAGAGAGCAATTCGCAGTGATATTTCAGCTCTAGTGTGGATGGATATCGATCCAGTGGTTGGACTCTCACGGGTTCTTCAACGAGATGGTGTGGAAATTAAGGATGCGATGTCTGCATGGCTACTACAACAAGAGCAACACTTTCGCGTAGAAGATACGCAGAACGCCGCTGATTTCATACTGACTACATAGAATTTGCCCACTATGTCTGACCTGACCGGCGAGCTCATTGATGGGCGCTACCAACTCATTCGCCAGATGGCCACAGGTGGCATGGCCAGCATCTATGAAGCGTTAGATACCCGACTCGATCGCCGCGTAGCGGTAAAGATTATGCATGCGCACTTGGCGCAGGATGAACAATTCGTCGAAAGATTTATTCGCGAAGCAAAGGCTGCGGCAGCCCTTTCACATCCCAATGTTGTTGCAGTGCAAGATCAGGGATGGAACCAGAACGGCGCACCAGCGATTTTCTTGGTCATGGAACTCGTCGAGGGCCACACCCTTCGCGAATATCTTAATGAGCGTGATCGCCTATCTATTCGAGATGGCATCGCCTTCTTACTTCCAGTATTGAGCGCACTCTCTGCAGCACATCGTTTAGGAATCATCCATCGAGATTTAAAGCCTGAAAATATTCTCATCTCTAAAGAAGGTCGCATCAAGATTGCAGACTTTGGGCTAGCCAAGGGGCCACTGCTTGGAAGCACGATGACGGCAGAATCAAGTGTCATCCTGGGAAGCGTTTCTTATCTCTCCCCCGAGCAAGTGCAACGAGGAATCGCAGATTCACGTAGCGATGTCTATTCGATTGGAATCACTGCATTTGAAATCTTTACCGGTCGCAAACCATTTGAAGGCGCCGAGCCAATTCAGATTGCTTATATGCACGTCAATAATCGCGTTCCGCGCATTAGCACCCTCATCGATAAGGTTCCCGAAGCGCTCGATGACTTGATTTTTGCGGCAACGAGCTCTAACCCAGACGAACGCCCTCGCGATGCAACATATTTCCATGACCAATTAGAGGCAATTAATAGCGCGTTAAATCCCAAGGAGAATCAGCTCAGCCTCGAACTCGATATTCCCATTGCGCCGATGCGAGCGACAAAGAAGTCTCTCCGTAAACGGGTCAAGGAGATGACATCATCCATTCCAAAGATGGGTACTGCTCCAGAAGAGACAGTTATCAGCGCTGCACCAGTTCGCGAAACAACATCGCAGATTGCAAAGCGCAAGCGCGCAAGTAAGCGAGTGCGCAGAAATCGTAAAGTCGCATTTGGCTTAGCAGTCCTTGTTGGAGCAATCGGTTGGTATGTGCTTCTTGGTCCAGGTTCGCGCGTTGTCGTACCTTCCACGATTGGCGCGACGCAGGAAGAGGTCTCGCGCGCGCTCTCTCCACTTGGGCTTCGCTACATCGTCACCGAGAAGCGCTTTAGCGAAGATTTTCCTGAAGGTAACGTCATTGAATCTATCCCGGCAGGCGGCAAGAGAATCGAACAAGCAGGAACTCTCAAGCTTGTGATCTCTCGCGGTCCTGAGCGCTACACGATTCCAGGCCTTTCGGGGCTTACTCCAGGGGCTGCCAATAGATTGCTTCAAGGAATTCCGATTTCGATTGCACCTCTGGAAGAAGAATTTAGCGCCACCGTTCCTAAGGGCTATGTCATTGGATCAGTTCCGGCTTCTGGCACAAAGGTAAAGAGAGATACGACAATCACTATTTCTGTATCCAAGGGAATCGAACAGATTCTTCTTCTGTCTTATGTAGGAAAATCTGGCGACCAAGCACTTAATGAGATTCAGGGCTCAGGTTTAATTGTGAAATCTACCTATGCATTTAGTGAAACGGTTTTGGCGGGCGAAGTTGTCTCTCAGAAGCCAGCAGGTGGAACATCAGTTGATAAGGGTGGCGCCGTATCGATTGTTATCTCCAAGGGAACACAGTTTGCCTATATTCCGAATGTGTATTCAATTGCTGAAGCTAAGGCCGTCCAAACCTTGAAGAATCTCGATCTTAAAGTCGTGGTGAAGAAGACCACAAATAAGGCTATCCGTAAGGTGACAAATGTTTCTCCTAAGGTGGGAAGCAAGGTCAAACGTGGCAGTACGGTGACCATCACAGTAGGGTAGGCAAATGCCTAAGAAGACTGCCTCACTCAAACTTCCCCGCATCGGTGCTCACACACCGACATCTGGTGGAATGGCCAAGCGTTCAATCTCATACGCTGAAGTAACTCAGGCCGAAGCGATTCAAGTCTTCACATCAAATCCACGCGGATGGGCGATGCCAGAGACCAACCATGATGCCGATGAACTCTTTCGCGGTAAGGCAGATGCGCTCGACCTAGAGGTCTATGTACATGCACCGTTTCTCATCAACTTGGGTTCCCCCACTGAAGGGACCTATAAGAATTCACTTGCATCGACTGAATATTCACTCAAGCGTGGAAAAGAGATTGGCGCCCTCGGAGTCGTTGTTCATACTGGCTCTGCAGTGAACGAAGATTTCGTCGATAAGGCCTGGAAGCAAATCAATAAGGGCATGATGCCAATCCTTGAAGCGCTCACAAATGATGCACCGATGCTTTTGCTCGAGCCAACTGCTGGCCAAGGTCAATCACTTGTCAAAAGACTTGAAGATCTTGAGTACTACCTCAAAGCTCTCGAATACCATCCAAAGGTTGGCATCTGTTTAGATACTTGCCACGTCTTTGCAGCTGGTCATGACATCGCAAAGAAAGGTGGCATGAAAGAGACTCTTGATCTTCTCGTAGAAGTTGCAGGCGCAGAGCGCATCCAGCTCATTCACGCCAATGATTCGATGGATGTCTGCGGCGCACTCAAAGATCGCCATCAAAATATCGGCGAAGGATTTATTGGAACTGAACCATTTAGAGAGCTGCTCAAGCATCCTGCAGTTAAGAAT
The DNA here is from genome assembly GCA_965268015.1 of Candidatus Nanopelagicaceae bacterium. Classification (GTDB taxonomy): domain Bacteria; phylum Actinomycetota; class Actinomycetes; order Nanopelagicales; family Nanopelagicaceae; genus Planktophila. The sequence goes on along the minus strand of OZ254154.1, from coordinate 474,689 downwards.
GCGCCTTTGATTCTTGAAACTCCGGGAATGGAAGAAGAACACGGCAAGGAAATTGCGCTGCTGAAGGAACTCCGCGGGTAATGGCATCTCATGCGCTGAAGATGCGCATTGCACCATGGGCGCTACTGACAGTTTCTGCAGCCTGGGGAATGGCATTTGTGGTCATGAAAGACCCAATCGAGAAACAGAACGTCAATAGCTTTCTCTTTACTCGTTTTCTTATAGCAATTCTCGCCATGATTGCTATCAAGCCATCCGTCCTTATGCACTTTACTCCCACCATGTTGAAGCAAGGATTCATCGCAGGTTCTTTTCTTGCGGCTGGATATATCTTCCAGACATTTGGTCTTGCACTTACAGGTGCCGCAGTTGCAGGCTTTATTACCGGACTCTATGTAGTTGCTACTCCCCTGATTGCAGCTCTCTTTCTCAAGGCGAAAATTTCTCGATTTACATGGCTCTGCGTTGCTCTTGCCACTATCGGCTTGGCGCTCTTATCTCTTAAGGGTTGGAGTATCGGCACAGGTGAAATCCTTGTTCTTATCTGTGCAGTCGCCTTTGCAGGTCATATCGTGCTCTTAAGTAGATGGTCCAATGGCCTTGATGCATATGCCTTCACTATCGTCCAGCTTGCAACAGTGACATTCTTTACCGGCGTATTTTCATTTGCCCAAGGGTACGAGCCTCCAGTGAATACTTCAGGCTGGCTAGTCACTATCTATACAGCTGTGGTCGCCACAGCCGTTGCCTTCGTTGTGCAAACCTGGTCACAGGCACACATCTCTGCCACCAAAGTCGCCGTTATTCTTACAATGGAAGTTGTCTTCGCTGCTATCTTCGCTGTGATCTTCGGTGGTGAGAGCCTTACACTTCAGGTTTTGATCGGTGGCTTACTTGTTATGGTCGCTATGTTTATGATTGTTCTAAAGGAGGCTTAAATGGCTATCGATCTTCGTTCAGATACTGTAACTACGCCAAGTGCTGGAATGCGTGAGGCTATTGCTAGCGCACCAGTTGGCGATGATGTCTACGGTGATGATCCAACAGTTAATTCACTTGAAGAACGTATCGCCGCTCTCTTTGGTCATGAAGCGGGCCTCTTTGCGCCAACTGGATCCCTTGCAAATCAATTAGCAATTCGTACCTTGGTAAAGCCAGGTGAAGAACTTCTCGTGGAGACACGTGGGCACATCGTTCGTGCAGAACTTGGCGCAGCTGCTGCCTTTAGCGGAATCACAACTCGTACATGGCCATCAGTCAACGGTCTACTTCGAGCAGAAGATCCTCTTGCAATTGCCCACGAAAATGCGGGTCCTTATCTTGTTTCAACAACAGCAATAGCAATTGAGAATACTCATAACTTTGGTGGTGGAACAGTTCAACCAATTGAGGAAATCGCAAAGCTTTCAGAAGGCGCACATGCCCGCGGAATTGCAACCCACCTTGATGGAGCTCGAATCTGGAACGCACATGTTGCATCCGGAGTTTCTTTTGCGGAATACGGAATGCACTTCGACACCATTAGCGTCTGTCTCTCTAAGGGCCTAGGTGCACCAGTCGGTTCGGTCATGCTTTCAACAAAGGCGCGCATTGCAGAGGCTCGTATCTGGCGTAAGCGATATGGCGGCGGCATGCGACAGATTGGAATCCTTGCGGCAGCCGGACATTACGCACTCGATCACAACATTGACCGTTTGGCAGAAGATCATGCGCGTGCGAAGAAGATTGCAGTAGCACTTGCTGCTCATAACTCAACACTTGTTGACCCATTACTCGTTCATACAAATATCGTCGGTCTTGATCTCACCGGTGTTGGAATTACAGCCGCAGATCTGGCTGCACGTTGCAAGGCAGATGGGCTATGGATTAGCGCACTTGGGCCAACCTATGCGCGCTTAGTTACACATTTAGATTTTGATGATGCGCAGTGTGGCTCTGCAATCGAAATCCTTATTAAGAATCTCTAATTTCTAGAGGGCGCCTTCATGGCGCAGAAGCCACTCTTTCTTGGTTAAACCATAGGCATAATTTCCGAGCGCTCCCCCGGTCTTAACAATGCGATGGCATGGAACTACGAGAACTATTGCATTCTTGGCACATGCACTTCCTGCAGCCCGTACAGCAGCTGGACTTCCAGCGCGTGCTGCTAGATCGGCGTAAGAAAGAACTTTTCCGCCGGAGACTTTTCGCATCGCTTTCCATGCACCTTGAGAGAAAGTTCCACCAGGTTGGCGAACAGATATTGCATTGATTGCCGAGATATCTCCATCAAAGTAATCAGCTAGTAAGTCGCTAATAACAGGAATTTTCTTAACACTTGTGAATTCAGGTGCAGGGCCACTTATTTGGAGGCTCTCTTTGGCGGCTTTTACTGTAGATAGATTTGCAGCAAGGAGCACGTGCTCATCGGCAATGAGATTAAGGGTGCCAATCGGTGAGGTAAAAGTTGAAAGGTAGAGCGCCACGCCAGCTAAATTAGCGGTCGCGCAACATTTCAGCAACTAAAAATGAGAGCTCAAGTGACTGCGAATGATTAAGTCGTGGGTCGCACGCGGTCTCATATCGTGACTCAAGATCGGTTTCAGAGACATGGTTGCCTCCGCCGAGACACTCGGTGACGTCATCACCGGTGAGCTCGATATGAATTCCTCCTGGATGGGTGCCGAGCTTCTTATGTACTTCAAAGAAGCCACGAACTTCATCAAGGACATCATCGAAATTTCGAGTCTTATACCCATTGGCAGTCTCAAAGGTATTGCCATGCATTGGATCGCAGACCCATAGAACCTGCGCTCCACTCTTTGTCACACCTTCAACGAGAGCTGGAAGAATCTCACGAATCTTAGATGCGCCCATACGGGTAATAAATGTAATTCGTCCTGGCTCCCGTGTTGGGTCAAGCTTTTCGATTAGTGCCAGCGCATCTTCAACTGTTGATTTTGGACCAAGCTTGATTCCAATCGGATTGCGAACTTTAGATGCAAAATCAACATGTGCACCATCTAATTGGCGAGTGCGTTCGCCGATCCAGATGAAGTGGCCAGAGACATCGTAAGGAAGTTGTGTTCGAGAGTCAATACGTGTGAGCGCCTTCTCGTATTCGATGATGAGCGCTTCATGGCTTGCATAGAAATCAACTGCCTTGAATTGTTCAGGATCTACGCCAGCTGATTCCATAAATGCCAGTGCTCGACCAATTTCAGTCGCCATCTGTTCGTATTTTTCACCAAACTGCGAATCACGGATAAAGCCCTTATTCCACTCGTGCACCTGGCGAAGGTCGGCGAAACCACCGCGAGTAAATGCGCGAACCAAGTTCAGCGTTGCAGCAGATGTGTTGTAGACGCGCACTAAACGCATCGGATCTGGACGACGTGCACTTTCAGTGAATTCAATATCGTTGACTGCATCCCCACGGTAGGCAGGAAGAGTCACATCACCACGAGTTTCAGTGTCATTGGAGCGCGGCTTAGCAAACTGACCAGCCATACGCCCTACCTTGATGACGGGAAGGCTTGAGTAATACTGAAGAACTGCCGCCATCTGCAAAATTGTCTTGATGCGATTACGAATTGAATCTGCCGTTGCAGATGAGAAAGTCTCTGCGCAATCTCCACCCTGTAACCAGAAAGCACGACCTGCTGCCGCATCTGCAATCTTCGCTTTGAGATCATCGCACTCACCAGCAAAGACAAGTGGTGGAAGCGCCTTCAGCTCTTTGACTGCAGCAGCAAGCTCTTGACCATCTCTGCCGCCAGGCCAGTTTGGTTGCTGGGCTGCGACGAGAGATTCGTCGAAGAGTGAATCGAGTGGGTTCATGTTCATAAGAGTAGAGAGTTCAGGGGCAATCTCGGAGGGAGATTAACCAAAGAACGAGGTGATCTCCTCGTATCGCTCGAGCGGAACGGTCTTGAGGACATCTGTTGCTGAAGCAAGAGGTACACGAGCAATTGTTGTGCCGTGCAGAGCCATCATCTTTCCGAAGTCACCATCGTGAACCGCCGTGATTGCTTCCAGTCCGAAGCGAGACGAGAGAACACGGTCGAAGGCGCTAGGAGTTCCACCGCGCTGTACGTGGCCGAGAACTGTGCAACGTGTCTGATAGCCAGTCTTCTTCTCAATCTCCTGAGCAAGCCAATCACCGATACCTGAGAGTTGAACGTGGCCAAATGCATCGAGGGGTTGATCCTTGACAATCATGTCGCCATCTTGAGGAATTGCACCCTCAGCGATCACGATGAGTGGAGCAGTACCTGTCTCAAAACGCGACTTAACGTATTCGCAGACCTTATCGACTGAAAACTTCACCTCTGGAATCAAGATGCATGCAGCATCTCCAGCAAGACCTGAATGCAGAGCAATCCAACCTGCATGGCGACCCATTACTTCAACGATCAATGGGCGGTGATGTGACTCTGCTGTTGTGTGGAGGCGATCGATTGATTCCATCGCGATATTTACAGCTGTATCAAAGCCAAATGTGTAGTCAGTGTTATTGAGATCATTATCGATAGTCTTTGGAACTCCGATGACCTTAACGCCAAGAGCGTCGAGCTTTGTAGCAACGCCGAGAGTATCTTCGCCACCGATAGCAATTAGTACATCAATTCCTTGGTCAGCAAGGTTCTGCTTGATGCGCTCTACGCCGTTTTCAATTTTAAATGGGTTGGTTCGTGATGAACCAAGAATTGTTCCGCCCTTTGCAAGGATTGGCTTCACCGTTGCAAGATCAAGCGGCATCGTCAGCGCTTCAAGTGGGCCTTTCCAGCCATCACGAAAGCCTACGAATTCATATCCGTACTCTTTGATTCCCTTTGTGACGATTCCGCGAATAACTCCATTAAGTCCTGGGCAATCTCCGCCGCCTGTAAGAACACCAATACGCATGAGCAAACTCCAAAGTGAGGGATAATTCGGCTATAAGGTTAAGCCTTGCTGGTCAACGCTGACTGGCAGAGTCTAGCCTTTCGCATAGGCCGTTGTCTCCTAGACCCGTGTCTCCTAGGCAGCTTCAGATCTTCAATGAATCGGAAAATAGGTATCCATGTCACGTCGCGGTTGGGGTCTTTTCGTACTGGTCGGTTTCCTCTGGGGCGTTCCATACCTCTTCATCAAAGTTGCTGTCGATCCTGATAATGGATTTTCACCGGCAATCGTTGTCTGTCTTCGCACAGTCATTGGAGCTGCAATATTGATTCCAATTGCAATTCATCGCAAGCAAATTGGTGGTGCCTTTAAAGGAATTAAATACGTCATCGCCTACGCCTTCTTAGAGATGATCGGTCCTTGGATTTTAGTCGGTACTGCAGAACAGAAAATTTCATCTGGACTTGCCGGACTTCTCATCGCATCTGTTCCTATCTGGGCAACTCTCTTTGCATCGATGCAGGGCGATAAAACGGTCTGGCACCGCACTCGTTTAATGGGAATTATCGTAGGTTTTATCGGCTTAGTTGCAATCGTGGGAATTGAAAGCATCAAGGGTTCTACCGACTTCCTTGCTATCGGCATGGTCTTACTCGCAGCTCTCTGTTATTCCTATGCAGTCATGATGATTCAGAAGGCTCTTCCACATGTTTCAGGTATCGCAATTAATGGCGTCGCCATGGCGATGACGGCAATCTTCTACCTTCCATTCACCATTAAGCAGTGGCCAACTCACCACATTTCAGCCGATGCAATCTGGGCAATTATCGGATTAGGCGTCCTCTCAACTGGCGCTGCCTTTGTTGCATTCTTCAAATTGATTGCGATTATCGGAGTTGCTCGTGGATCCCTGGTGACCTACCTCAATACCGCATTCGCTGTCGTGCTCGGCGTTGTAATTTTGAATGAACCACTCACAACAGGAATGCTCATTGGTCTGCCACTTGTCTTAATTGGTTCGTACTTCGCGAGCCGAAAGCCAAAGGTCATCGCTTAGTTGGCATACTTGCTCCATGTTTGAAGCGATCTTTCTCGGAATAGTTCAAGGCCTCACCGAGTTCCTGCCTATTTCATCAAGTGCGCATATTCGCATCACCGGTGAATTTTTACCGAGCGCACTAGATCCGGGAGCAGCCTTTACTGCGATTACACAGATTGGCACCGAGCTCGCCGTTCTTCTCTACTTTAGAAGAGATATCTCCACTATTGCACGCGCTTGGCTCAAGCGAGATGGCAGCATAGAGGCGCGTCTAGGTTGGCTCATCATCATTGGAACACTTCCGATTGTTGTTCTTGGATATCTTGGCCAGAGCTACATCACCGATAACTTCAGATCCTTGTATATCGTTGCAACAACCTTGATCCTCTTTGGAATTATTCTTGGAATTGCAGACCGTTACGGGCGGAAAGAGAAATCACTTGAAAGTCTTTCAGTTCCACACGGTCTTGCCTATGGACTTGCGCAGTCAATGGCCTTGATTCCGGGCGTCTCTAGATCCGGTGCAACGATTGCTCTCGGTCGTTTCCTTGGCTATAAACGAGAGGCTGCCCTGCGCTATTCATTTCTCTTGGCACTTCCAGCAGTCTTTGGGAGCGGCTTCTACGAGTTAAAGCAATCGCTAGAACCAGGAGCGGTTACTGTCTATTCGGGTTTCGAGACTCTTGCAGCAACTGTAACGGCATTCGTTATTGGTTACGGAGTGATCGCATGGTTGATGAAATTTATTACAACCAAGAGCTTTACGCCCTTTGTCATCTATCGAATCGCCTTAGGATCAACTCTGCTCGTCTTGCTCTCTACCGGCGTTCTTAGCGCTCAATAAATCCGAGTCGCTCAAGAAGCTTTGGATCGCGCTGCCACTCTTTAGAGACCTTTACATGCAAGCCCAAGAAGATTCTGGCACCAAGTTCGCGCTCGATATCTTTACGCGCACGCATTCCAATATCTTTTAGGCGTTCACCTTTATGGCCGAGCAAGATGCCGGTCTGTGAATCGCGCTCGACATGGATAGTTGCATGAATATCAAAAAATGGTCGAGATCCCTTTTCTTCACGCTCTGACATTTCATCGATTGTCACCATGATTGAATGTGGAAGTTCTTCACGCGCATCTCGCAGCGCTGCCTCGCGAATGAGCTCGCAGATGAGCTGCTGAATATCTTGATCGCTCTTCATATCTGTTGGATAGAAGGCTGGACCTACCGGCAAATTATCGCCAATCAGTTTTTCTAGTAAATCAATTTGGCTATGGATTGCGGCTGAAATAGGGATGATTTCATCCCATTCAAATCCCTTAGCAAGAGCTGAAATTCCAAGTAAGCGATTAGCTAGATTCTTCTTTGAGACTAGATCCGTCTTTGTAATCAGAGCAAACTTCTTTGCACGAGGATATTTCGCAAGTTCTGCCGCTAAGAATTCATCGCCTGCACCAGATACTTCATCAGCGGGTAGGCACATCATGACTACATCAACTGAATCCAAGCTCTCACTCACCACAGCGTTAAGGCGATGGCCGAGCAGCGTCTTTGGCTTATGAATTCCAGGTGTATCTACTAGAACAGCTTGGAATGAGTCAGCGTTCACAATCCCACGAATCGCATGGCGCGTTGTATTGGGATGAGGGGATGTGATTGCAATCTTGCTTCCAACAAGGGCATTGATCAAGGTTGATTTTCCTGTGTTAGGGCGGCCAACAATGGCAACGAAGCCCGAACGGAAATCACTCATAGGTTAATTCTCTCACCACTTTGCTCTACTACCTAAAGCGCTGAAATCAACTCGATTGCATCGGCAACTGAGGTCACAATCTCTGCAGCTCGTTCGCCAATAAGGCGGTGACAGCCTTCAGATGATGGAGAGTTAATTGGACCAGGAATTGCCATCACCGGTCTCATCAACTCTGCTGCATCTCGGGCGGTGCGAAGTGAACCACTTCTAAATGCAGCTTCAACGACCAGGGTGCTCCGGGAAAGGGCTGCAATCAATCGATTGCGAGTCAAAAATCTATGTGGCATCGCAATAACTCCGGGAATAACTTCAGAGACAATTGCGCCGTTCTCTACAATCTCTTCAAAGAGTCGCGCATTACCTGCCGGATAGGCGCTATCAATACCTGAGGCAATCACCGCAATTGTTCGCCCTTCTGCAACGAGGGCTCCTTTATGAGCGGCGGAATCAATTCCATATGCACCACCACTGACGATATTCCACTCGCGATCCACAAATCCTGCTGCAAAATCACTTGCGATACGGGACCCATACTGCGTTGGATTTCGAGTTCCGACGATCGCCAAAGAGGGTTGTGACAGAGAATCGAGATCACCTTTAACGATCAAGCCGATAGGTGGAACTCCCAAATCATTCACTTGTTGCGGCCATTCGTGAGATTCGGGAGTGATGAACTCAGCACTCAAACCACGAATGTGTGTAAGTAGAGCAGGCGTATCTAACGTCTCTACCTTCTCAATTACCCCTGCATACTTGATGCGGTCATATCCCCCAGATTTTAAGCGGGTATAAACATCGAGTGCTCCATGAGTTGAAATTTCGTGAGACCAGAATGACGTTCCGGCTTCGATTGAAGCAAAGAGTGCAAGGCGTGCATTCAGGTCATTCATATATCTGAACCCTCGCGCAACATGTAGGCGCGTTCGACATCCTCTAAATGCGGAACCGTGCGACCGGCAAGGTCGGCCAAGGTCCATCCAAGACGTATGACTTTATGTAAGCCGCGCGCAGTAATTCGTTCGCGATCAAGCTCGTCATGCAGAAAATTCATCGCTTTCTTCTCTGGTTTATAGATGGTACGCAGCTCACGACTTGGAATCTGAGAATTGAGCTTCCATGAATCGTTCTTAAAGCGTTCACTAGCTGCATCGCGCGCAGCGATGACACGAGCGCGAATGGCTTCACTTGTTTCTCCAAGTGTTGTCTCGGCCATCTCCGTGCGCCCTACCGGTTCGACTTGTACACGCATATCGATGCGATCCATCAAAGGTCCAGATAGCTTTCCTAGATAACGACGAACTTGCAGGGAAGAACAGGTGCAATTTCTGCCACGTCCAGAGAATTTTCCGCACGGACAAGGGTTAGCTGCAAGCACTAAGAGGAATTGCGCCGGAAAAGTTATATTGCCAACGCTACGAGCAATGGTGATTGTTGACGATTCGAGTGGTTGTCGTAATGAATCAAGAACTCCCACTGCGCATTCAGGAGCTTCATCGATAAAGAGGACACCGTGATGAGCCAGACTGCATGCGCCAGGTTTAATAACGTGCGAGCCTCCCCCAACAATTGCAACGCGTGATGCGCTGTGATGCGGGGAGACAATGGGTGCAATGCGCGACATCGGCGAACGAGAACCGAGACCACCCGATATGGAGTGCACCGCAGTTACCTCGAGCGCTTGTTCGACGCTTAGCCTTGGCAAGATTGTTGGGATTCGTGAAGCGATCATTGTCTTACCGGCACCCGGTGGCCCTATAAGAAGTAAATGGTGCCCACCGCTTGCAGCAACTTCTGCAGCAAAGCGTGCTCGCGATTGCCCCGCAACATCGGCAAAGTCGAGATAGTTATTCTCTTCATCGATATCGAGAGGAAGCGATACGACATCACTTTTGACGCCGGTGCGAAGCCAGATCAAGAGCTCGCTCAACGTTTCAAAGGTGAGAATCTCCATCTGCTCCATGAGAGCGGCCTCTGATTTATTGGCAGCAGGAACGATTGCTCGAGTGATTCCTGATTGAAAGGCAGCAATAAGCGAAGGTAGAACCCCTCGCACTGGGCGGATCTTTCCATCCAAAGCCAGTTCCCCAAGAATCAACGTTTTCTCTAAAGGTTCTTGCGGTGCACCTTGTTGAGCCACCAAGATCGCTAGCGCAATTGCAAGATCGAAACTCGAGCCACTCTTAGGAAGCCATGCAGGCGACATCGATACAGTTACTTTTCGATTGGGCCAGACTTCTCCGCAATTGCTGATGGCGGCTCGCACGCGATCACGTGATTCGGTAAGTGCCGCATCTGGCAAACCAAGAAGTGAATACATCGGAATTCCATCGGCAATATCAACTTCTACTTCGACGATATTTCCTGTCAGGCCAAGGAGTGCAACGCTGGTAGTAAGCCCCAAGGTCACAGAACACCGCCACGGTATTCAAATGAATGGGTTCCATCTGTGGCGATGATGATTGCCACAACATCAATTGCGTATTCGCAACCAAAGCATCCATGGGTTGCCAGCCATGCCATCGCAAGTCGTTGCATACGAAGTGCTTTATCTCGGTTGATAGCCTCAAAGGGATGTCCAAAAGCGAGCGAGCTGCGAGTCTTTACTTCGATAAAGTGAAAGATCCCATCACCGCCAAGAGTGACAAGGTCAATTTCGCCTTCGCGGATTCGCCAATTGCGATCGAGAATCTCATCGCCTCTAGTGAGGACATACTGTGCGGTTTTCTCTTCGCCGAATGCGCCCGTTCGTTGTTTGCTATTTCGCTTTACTGAATTACTGGAAACCCGATTCTCTCTTGGCATGGCAGGCAGAATAGGTAGCCCGCACGTAATGAAAGGTGAATCTACCTAGCCCTGTGGGTATTACTTAAGTAGCGCTGCGATGTTGGAAAATGAACGGCGGTGCTGTGGACAGGGTCCGTGTTCTTGTAACGCCGCAGTATGGACGGCGGTGATGTAGCCCTTGTGCTTTGCAAAACCATATTGGGGATATTGCGAATCTAGCTCAATCATCATGCGATCTCTGGTGACCTTAGCGATGATTGATGCCGCGCTAATCGCAGTAACAACCTGATCGCCTTTCCACACTGCAATATTTGGAATTGCAAGCCCTTCAATCGCATACCCATCAGTCAGCACATAATTAGGTCGTAAATTTAGGCCGTTAACAGCTCTGCGCATTCCATCAAGATTGGCTGCATGTACTCCCCGCTGATCAATCTCTTCTGGCGGAACAATAATGACGCTGACGCTTTCAGCGATAGAGTAAATAAGATCAAATAACTTCTCACGCTTTGACTCTGAGATTTCCTTCGAATCACGAATCTCAGCAAGCTCAGGCGCGAACGGATCTTTTAGTATTACCGCCGCAATGACGAGTGGCCCTGCACACGGACCACGTCCTGCTTCATCAACTCCTGCTATAGGAAAGATTCCTGCTGAATGTAGGAGCTCTTCGATTGCCTTCATGAATCTCAGCTAAGAAAAATTTACTTTGTGCTTAGTGGATCGTGCGATGGAACCAAACCGATGCTCTTAATTGGCCAGATGATTGCATAGACGCGACCTGTGACCTTTGAGGTTGGAACCATTCCGTTATTAACGTCATCTTGGTGGTAACGAGAATCAGCAGATGACCCACGGTGATCTCCCATTACCCAGATCTTGCCTTCAGGAATAGTCACATTGAACTTCAGCTCGCTCGGCTTATTGCCTTTGAAGATATAAGGCTCGGTTGTCTTCTTGCCGTTAATTGTGAGGCCACCAGATTTATCGCAACAGATAACTGTGTCGCCTGCTACACCGATAACGCGCTTGACCAAATACTGCTTGGCAGGGTTTGGAAGAACGCCGACAGCGACAAGGCCCTCTTTAACTTTGGCTACAACCTTATTAGTTGAGTAATCCGATGGGATTGGTAGCCAATCAGCAGGATCTCTAAAGACGACTACATCGCCACGTTTAATTTCATTGGCGATGAAAGGGATTTTGTTGACTGCAACGCGATCTTGGATCTGCAGGGTGTTCTCCATCGAGCCTGATGGAATGTAGAAGAATTGAACAATGAAAGTCTTAATCAGAAGCGACACTGCGAGCGCAATGATGATGAGAACTGGGAACTCGCGAATAAGCGAGCCCTTGCGTGGCATATAGAGAGCTAAGAGTTACTCAGCAGCTTTTTCAGCAGCTGGTGCATCTTCTGCAACCGCTTCTGCTTCAACTGCTGGAGCTTCTGCAACTGCTTCAACCACAACGTCCGTAGCCGCAACTTCAGCTGGAACCTCGGACACAGCATTGACTGTCTCTGGCTCGGACACTACAACAGCCTCAACTACAGGTGCCGGAGTAGAGAGAATTCCATCGCCGTAGCCTTCGACGCCATCGCGCTTTTCGCGAATCTTTGCAGCCTTACCGCGGAGATCGCGAAGGTAGTAAAGCTTGGCGCGACGTACATCGCCCTTCTTTACGAGTTCGATCTTTTCAATAACTGGTGTGTGTACTGGGAATGTGCGCTCTACGCCAACACCGTAAGAAACCTTACGGATTGTGAAAGTTTCGCGGACTCCATCACCTTGGCGACGGATAACGATTCCCTGGAAAACCTGAAGACGTGACTTGTTACCTTCGATAACACGGACGTGAATCTTGAGCTCATCGCCTGCACGGAACTGTGGAACGTCCTTGCGGAGTGAGGCAGCATCTACAACGTCGAGAATGTTCATTATGTGTTCCTATTCGTAACTTCTTCGGGTGACTTTCTGGGCCCACTCCATGGAGCGGTGCAGACCACCTATCTTGCCATAGGAAGCCCCTTGAGCGTAAATCGGCCTCTGGCCCCGCTTGCTCGTTGGAGCTGGCACCTACGTGAGGGCGAGAAACTCCTCGAGCTTGCCATGCAGGTATGGACCTGCCACCACGGTGATCTGGGTGGGCGCCTGACCATATTGAGTAAAGGTTGCCCCTGCCTCGCGTGCGATGAGTCCGCCTGCCGCCCAATCCCACTCTTTCAACCCTGCTTCGTAATATCCATCCATTGCACCCATAGCGACGTGACAGAGATCTACCGCTGCGGCGCCATTACGTCTTAAGTCGCGTACAACAGGTGAGAGCTTGGCAAAATCTTCTATCTGCGAAATGCGATGTTTAACATCGTATTGAAAACCTGTTCCGATGAGCGCGCGATCGAGTTCGATCGGGTTGTTACATGAAATCTGAGCGCCGTTATAGAAAGCTCCTGCTCCTCGCATCGCCCACCATGTTGAATTAATTGTTGGAGCAGTGACAACTCCGACAACCATTTCTCCACCCATATCTGAGTTACCCAGATTGGCATCGCGAGCTGCAATGCTGACATTCCATCCCGGAAGTCCATAGACATAATTAACGGTGCCATCAAGTGGGTCGATAACCCATGTGATTCCAGAAGTGCCTTCGCGATTTGTTCCTTCTTCACCAATGATTCCATCATCAGGTCGCGCAGATAGAAGTGCATCAACGATGAACTTCTCTGCCTTGATATCCATCTGGGTTGCAATATCGATGGCGGTGGATTTGGACTCAATCTCAAAAGCGGGTGGGCGGTCCATGAGAAGTTCCGCGGCGCCTGCGCCTACCTTCTGCGCCAATTCCAAGAGATTCTCGTACATACCTCCGATTCTAGGGTAGGACTGGGGCTCAACCTCTCGTACGAAGCACGGGCTATCGGTTATTCTCACCCCATGAGTGAGCTGCGCTTAACCGGCAAGACCGAAGATGGAAACCACCTTGCGCTCGTTGATAACGAGGGTGGCGAATTCACTCTTCGAATTAGCGACACTCTTCGCGCGACAGTTAATCAGCCACGTCTAACCTCTGTGCCCTCCAATGATGCAATCGATGTGATGTCCGTCAGGGAGATTCAAAAGCGTCTTCGCGCCGGTGAAAGCTTCGAGCAGGTTGCACGTGAAGGTCAGATAAGCGTGGAAAAGGTCGAACGTTTCTCTGGTCCCATCATGCAGGAACGCGAATACATCCTTGATCGTGCACGCGAAATTGTGATGCGTCGCGATTCTCACCGCATTGAAGAAACCTTTGAAGATGTAGTTCGCACAAAGCTTGCTCCACGCGGCGTAGATACAGATGAAATCACATGGAACACCTGGCGCCTTCCAGATACAACGTGGCACATTGAGCTTCACTACCCAAACCGTGATGGCAATGGCGCAGCGACGTGGGTCTTTGATCTCGCCCGACGTGCGCTATCGGCAAGTGATGAGAATGGCGCATGGCTTATCGATGAAGATGTACCTGTGCGTGTAGCTAAATCTGAACCTGGCCTTGTCTATGCAGAGCCAACTCATCCTTCGCGTGCTGATTCTTCAATTCCACGAATCTCTGATCTCTTCGAACCAACCGTTGCGCCAGATGCCGACGCTGAAGCCCCAGAAGTTAATGAACCTCCACGTCTTGCAGTTATTCGTGAGACTCCAACAGCTGCAGATTCAGAAGATGGAATCACAGCGCGCGCCAAAGTTCCTTCATGGGATGAAATTATGTTTGGACGTAAGTCAGAGGACGAATAAGTCCCAATCACTAATTTTTCTTTTCAATGGTTAGTTCTGGGCCATAAACAACGGCACTGAACTTTCAATAGCGCTATCTCCACCATGGTGGCCCACCATTGAACCTTCCTTATCAGCGCGCTCTGGATCTAGGAGAACTAGATTGCCCTGAGCAATCGCAATGACATCACCGATGCGGTCTGCTGCATCATCAGATACTTCACTACCAAAAAGCCCTGAAGCAATTGCGCTCTCGCGAGTAAAGAGTGACACCTTTGCGCCCAAGCTCCCTTGCCAGCGCGCAACTACTTCACTGCGCGCAGCACCAGTTGAACCATCTGCTAGATAGAGATGTCGTGCTCGTGGTTCCCCAGCAATTACGCTGATGTCGGTGAGCAAATCATTATCTACACCCATCACAATCTTCTCTTCCACATTAATCATTCCGTGATCTGCAGTCACCCAGATACGTGTTCCTTGTGGGCATTTCTCCATCAAGGCCTTTACCAAATCATCAACGTTCTTAAGTGCTGCCAGCCACTTCTCAGATCCAACGCCATCGGAATGGCCCGCTGAATCAAGATCATTGACATAGAGATAGACAAAGGATGGAGTTGATTTCAGCGCATCAACAGTTTCGCTGATCAAATCATTTACCAGGTTTGCGCCTTTGTAATTGGCGCCACGAAATACTGCGCGCGTAAACCCCGTATTTTCATATCGTTTAGCTGCAACGTGCGTCACTGTAATTCCTGCAGCGCTTGCACGTTCAAAGAGAGTTGGAACTGGTTGCCAGATAACTGGATCAACTCGCTCATCCCACTTAAGCGAGTTGAGTACACGACCGCCACTACGTGGAACTTGGACCGTGTATCCAAGCATTCCGTGTGCACCCGGCATCTGCCCTGTTGTCAGCGTTGCAAGACTTGTCGATGTTGTTGAAGGAAAGGATGTCTCTATCTGTGGTGCAAAGACTATTGAGGCGAGAGTCGGAGCAACATCGGCGTAATGCGTAATGACATCTGCACCAAAACCATCGATGAGAAAGAGAAGTTCGCGACCAGTGGGAGTTGCGCCACATCCGATCGAATCCTGGGCAGAATCTAAACCTAAACTCGAGAAGATCGAGGGCATGATCTGCGATAAATGCACAGGGGTATCTTCTCATGAGTATTGTTACCGCCATGAATCGTTATCAATTCGTTGAATCCCCAGAAGTAGCCGCAGCCGTTGCATCCGGAAAGCCAATCGTTGCCCTCGAATCGACAATCATCAGCCACGGCCTTCCTCGTCCTGCAAATTTAGAGGTCGCTCGCGAAGTTGAAGATATCGTCCGAGATCACGGCGCAGTTCCTGCAACTATCGCAATTCTCGATGGAAAGGTCTGCATCGGACTTACCGATGATCAACTCAAAGATATTGCCAACCGTGATGACATCGCCAAGGCATCAAGCCGCGACCTTGCAATCATCGCAGCGACAGGTAAGAGCGCAGCGACAACGGTGGCAGCTACTGCTCACCTTGCAGTTCTCGCTGGCATTCATATCTTTGCCACTGGCGGCCTTGGTGGCGTGCACCGTGGCGCCAATGAATCATTTGATGAATCGGCTGATCTAACAGCCCTTGCACATCTAGATATCACCATCGTATGTGCCGGTGTTAAATCAATTCTCGATGTTGCCGCAACTCTTGAACGTCTAGAGACACTTGCAATCGGCGTTGTTGGATATAAGACAAACCACTTCCCTGGTTTCTATCTCACCGACTCAGGATTTACCATCGAACATCAAACAAACTCTGCAGCAGAGATCGCACAGATTATTCATGCGCGTGCTGCTCTTAAGACAAATGTCCATGGACTCGTGATTGCCAATCCTGTTGCTCGCGAGATGGATCGTTCGCGCCACGATGCAATTCTCAAGAGTGGACTCAAAGGTGCACAGAAGGCCGGAATCATTGGTAAAGCTGTGACTCCTTATCTGCTCGAGCATTTCCACACTGCATCCGAAGGTGAATCTCTCAAAGTGAACATCGACATTATCAAATCCAACTCAGCGCTTGCAGCCGATATCGCAGTAGCTGCCGCCAAGAGTTAAAGGGGTAAAGGATTTATTCATGACAGCAAAGGTTCTCTGCATAGGTGATGTGATGCTCGATGTTGTCACCAAGATTGCAGTGGCGCCTTCGCAGATTAACTATGGCAGCGATACTCCAGCTGAGATTTCAACTCATGGTGGCGGGGCAGCTGGAAATGTAGCGTCATGGCTTACCCGCACCGATGCGCGATCAACAATCGTGGGGCACGTTGGAAATGATGCTGCCGGCTCTGCCCTCGTCAGTGAATTTGATGCGCTGGGAGTTCGCCACCACAACCTTGTCGTAGATAACGGACATTCCGGTGTTGTTGTGGTTCTCGTAGACCCAAGCGGTGAGCGCACAATGTTTCCTGACAATGGTGCCAACTCAGGTCTTCAGATTAGAGATCTTCCTGCACTTGATGAATACAACGCTGTCTATATCTCCGGGTACTCACCACTTGACCCACTCTCTCGCGTCGGCATCAAAGAGATGATTGTAAAAATCAAAGCAGCTGGTCTTCCTATCTTCTTTGATCCAGCATCTGTGGGTGGCATGAAAGAAGTTGATACCGTTGAAGTGAAGTCATGGCTTTCATCGATGGATGTTCTCTTGCTCAATGAGGAAGAAGCAATCTATTTGACAGGTGAGAGCGATCTAGAAAAATCCCTCGAGATTCTGCTGCAATCATGCGAGACAGTCGTAATAAAGCTTGGATCAAAGGGAGCAATTGGAAAATCACGCAACGGTGAATCAATATCGATTCCAGCCGTTCCTGCCACAGTTATTGACACCACCGGTGCTGGAGATTCATTTGCAGCGGGATTTATCGCACAATATGCAACAAAGAAAGATTTACATCGAGCTTTGGTCGCTGGAGCCCAGGTTGCATCACATTGTGTGGCAATAGTTGGGGCTAGACCGCGTGTAGGTACCACGATTTAACTCATCTACTTGGCAGAATACGCGCCATGGCAACAAAGAAGACTGCAGCGCCCAAGACCGCAGCCAAGAGTTCTAAGGCTACAAAGGTCGTTGGACCAAAGCCGGGAGAATTTCCAGGCAAGATCGTTGATATCGATGTTTCGTCAGAGATGTCGGAGTCATTCCTTGAATATGCCTATTCAGTTATTTACTCACGCGCACTTCCTGATGCACGCGATGGTCTCAAGCCAGTACACCGTCGCATCTTGCATCAGATGGCAGATATGGGACTTCGCCCTGAGCGAGGCCATGTAAAGAGCGCACGTGTTGTCGGTGAAGTGATGGGTAAGTTGCACCCACACGGTGACTCAGCAATTTATGACGCACTTGTTCGCATGGCTCAATCATTTTCTATGCAGCTTCCACTCATCGATGGCCACGGAAACTTCGGCTCACTCGATGCAGGTCCTGCAGCGATGCGTTACACAGAAGCGCGCCTTGCATCAGCTGCAATGTCGATGGTGGCAGAAGCAGATGAAGATACAGTCGATTTTGGTCCAAACTATGACGGACAACTTCAAGAGCCACTCGTACTTCCAGCTGCCTATCCAAACTTGCTCGTAAACGGCGGTTCTGGAATTGCAGTAGGAATGGCGACAAATATGGCGCCACATAACTTGGGCGAGGTAATTGCTGCAACTAAGTACTTAATTGATAACCCTAAGGCGACTCTCAATCAGTTGATGAAGCACATTCCGGCACCTGACTTTCCTACAGGTGGAGAAATCGTTGGCCTCGAAGGCGTCCGTGAAGCCTATGCAACTGGCAAGGGATCATTTAAGGTCCGCGCGACTGTTGAAATTAGCAAGGTAACTTCTCGCAAGATGGGAATTGTTATCAAGGAGCTTCCATTCAATATCGGACCTGAAAAGGTTGTTGAGCGCATTGCAGATCTTGCAAAGGCGAAGAAGATTCAGGGAATCTCCGACATCATCGACCTTACCGATGGTCAGACAGGTACAAACGTTGTTATCGAACTCAAGAATGGCTTTGAACCAGAAGATGTACTTGAGAAGCTCTTCAAGCTAACGCCTATGGAAGATGCCTTTGCAATTAACGCTGTTGCACTTGTTAAGGGCAAGCCACAAACACTTGGACTTAAGGAACTTCTTCAGGTCTTTATCGATCACCGCATCGAAGTTGTACGTCGTCGCTCAGCATTTCGTAAGGCAAAGGCTGAAGATCGCCTATCACTCGTTGATGGTCTCCTCAAGGCGATTATCGATATCGATAAGGTAATCAAGATTATTCGCGGTAGCGATGATGCATCTGCTGCAAAAGATAAGCTCATCAAAGACTTCAAACTCAATGACGAGCAGGCAACATACATTCTCGATATGCCTCTTCGCCGCTTAACAAAGATGAGCAAGATCGAACTTGAGACAGAGTCAAAGGAACTTAAGGCGATTATTGCCGCTCTTGCAACTCTTCTTAAGAGCGAAGATGCTATTAAGAAGCAGGTCTCTGAAGAATTAACAGTCGTTGGAAAATCCTTCGCTGTTGCTCGTCGTACTCGTATCGGCGCAGCCTAATTTCTTATCCCGCACTCGCTGTGGGAGACTAGGCTGACATGATCTCGACAACTGCCCTCGAACTCCGCGCCGGTGCGCGCCTTCTGGTTTCAGGGGTAACAGTTCGCATCAACCACGGAGATCGCATTGGATTCGTAGGCCGCAATGGCGCCGGAAAATCCACTCTTGCAAAGGTTCTCGCTGGCGAAACTATGCCCGCCGGAGGCGCAGTACAGCGCACAGGAAAGATTGGTTACCTCCCCCAGGATCCTCGCACTGGTGAAGATCAGGGAACTGTGATTGAAAGAATTTTATCTGCACGCGATCTCGATCAGATTGCAGCTCGCATGGCGCAAGTTGAGCAAGAGATGGCAACGACAGAAGGTGCCGAACTTGAAAAGGCTCTCGATCGCTACACCCGCGTAGATGCAGAGTTCAATGCAGCAGGCGGATACGCAGCAACTGCTGAGGCTGAAGCGATTGCAACATCTCTTGGCGTATCTGAAGCTGTCTTTGGCAATCAACTAGACACACTTTCAGGCGGTCAGCGTCGTCGTATCGAACTTGCACGCATTCTCTTCTCTGGCGCAGAAACTCTTCTGCTCGATGAGCCTACAAACCACCTCGATGCCGATTCGATTATCTGGCTTCGCAATTACCTGAGCACGTACTCAGGCGGCCTTGTCATCATCTCTCACGATGTGAATTTGATTGAGCAAGTAGTAAATAAGGTCTTCTATATTGATGGAAACCGTAACGTTATCGATGTCTATAACCTCGGGTGGAAGCAGTACCTCTTACAGCGCGAGCAAGATGAACATCGCCGTAAGAAAGAGCGCGCCAACGCCGAGAAGAAGGCTGAAATTCTGCAGAAGCAGGGCGAGAAGATGCGCGCAAAGGCATCTAAGGCAACTGCGGCTCAAGGCATGCTTCGTCGCGCAGAGAAGCTGCGTTCATCCCTTGATGATGTTCGCGTCAAAGATAAGGTGGCAAAACTTCGCTTCCCAACACCTGCCCCTTGTGGCAAGACTCCCCTATCGGGCGAAGAACTTTCAAAGAATTACGGGTCTCTTGAAATCTTTACCGATGTCTCATGCGTTATCGATAAGGGCTCTCGCGTAGTCATCTTGGGTCTAAACGGTGCTGGAAAGACAACGCTCTTAAAGATTTTGGCAGGAGAACTTGAATCAGATACCGGCCACGTTGAACATGGCCACGGTCTCAAACTCGGTTACTACGCCCAGGAACATGAAATGCTCGACTTCGAGCGAACGATCTTAGAGAACATGATGTCGTCAAAGGATGACCTTCGTGAACCTGAGGCTCGTAACGTTCTTGGATCGTTTCTCTTCATCGGAGATGATGTTCATAAGCCTGTGAAAGTCCTATCCGGTGGCGAGCGAACACGTCTAGCTCTTGCAACACTTGTTGTATCTGCAGCAAATGTTCTCTTGCTTGATGAGCCGACAAATAACTTAGATCCAGCTTCTCGTGAAGAGATTCTCGGCGCTCTCAGTGAGTACCAGGGCTCTGTCATCATGGTTTCTCACGATGAAGGCGCTGTACAAGCTCTTAAGCCAGAGCGTGTGATCTTGTTGCCTGATGGCGATGAAGATATCTGGAAAGACGAGTACTTCGATCTCGTCTCAATCGATTAAGAGTTAAGCGTCGATCTGCTCGCGATCAATTTCAGCTGTAGCGATAAATTCTTTACGTGGCGCAACATCTGAACCCATAAGAAGCTCAAACATCTTCTCTGCAGCTTCTGCATCAGGCACAGTGATGCGGCGCAGGGTACGAGCATCAGGATCCATGGTGGTTTCACGGAGCTGGTCTGCATCCATCTCGCCAAGACCCTTGTAACGCTGAATTGGTTCCTTCCAGCGCTTGCCATTCTTCTTCAAATCAGCGGTGACCTTCTTCATCTCATCATCTGAGTATGTGTAGATGTATTCACCCTTTTTGCCGCCAGCGCCCATTGTTTCGATGCGGTGAAGCGGTGGAATAGCTGCAAATACACGGCCAGCATCGAGCATAGGGCGCATATAGCGGTACATAAGAGTAAGAAGTAGGCAGCGAATGTGCGCACCGTCGACGTCGGCATCTGACATCAAGATGACGCGGCCGTAGCGAGCATCATCGAGTTCAAATGACTTGCCTGATCCAGCACCAATAACCTGAATAATCGATCCGCACTCTTTGTCATCGAGCATCTGTGAAAGGGATGCCTTCTGAACGTTGAGGATCTTTCCGCGGATAGGCAAGATCGCCTGGAACTCTGAGTTACGCGCAGCCTTGGTGGTACCAAGGGCTGAGTCGCCCTCAACGATAAAAAGTTCTGTGCGTGTGACATCTTCTGAACGACAATCTGAGAGCTTTGTTGGCAGCGATGATGATTCGAGAGCGTTCTTTCGGCGCTGTAAGTCTTTATGAGCACGAGCGCTGATACGAGTACGTGATGCGCCTGCAATCTTCTCCATGATCAACTTGCCGTTGGCTTTATCGATACGACGAGTTGTTGCAAAGAATTCCTTTAACTTATCGGCAACGACTGTAGAGACAATCTTTGTCGCTGCCGCAGTTCCAAGAACTTCCTTAGTCTGGCCTTCGAACTGTGGCTCTGACATACGAACTGTGACTACAGCTGTGAGGCCTTCCATGACGTCATCTTTAATGACATCGATCTCGTTCTTCTTCAAAATTCCAGCGCTGCGCATCGCTTCATTGAAAGCCTTGGTGATTGCGCGCTCGAAGCCAAGGACGTGAGAGCCACCCTTTGGTGTTGCGATGATGTTTACAAATGATCGAAGGGTTGTATCAAAGCCAGTTCCCCACTTCATGGCGATATCAACTTCCATATCGCGCTCAACATCTGTTGAAACCATATGTCCCTTGTCATCAAGAACTGGAACAGTCTCTTGATAGTGACCGGTACCGTAGATGCGAATTACTTCACCGACCGGTGCATCAGGTTGCAAGAAATCGCAGTATTCAGAGATGCCACCCTTATGGAAGAAGGTCTGAGTGGTCTTCTCTTTCTTACGGTTATCGTTAACGGTAATGGAGAGTCCTGGAACCAAGAATGATGTTTGGCGCGCACGTGCGTAGATATCCTCGAGATCAAGTTCTGCATCCTTGAGGAAGATCTGGCGATCTGACCACCACTTGATACGAGTACCTGTAACTTTTGCTGAAACTTTTCCAATTGTGCGAAGTCCTGATTGCGGTGTGAACTCTGCCTTGGGTCCATCTCCATCGAAGACACCAGCAACACCGCGCTTAAATGACATCCAGTAAATCTTGCCGTTGCGATCGACCTCTGCATCAAGGCGCTCAGCGAGTGCGTTAACAACTGATGCACCTACGCCGTGAAGTCCGCCTGAGGCTGCATATGATCCCCCACCGAACTTTCCACCTGCGTGAAGCTTTGTGAGAACTACCTCAACACCTGTGAGCCCAGTCTTTGGTTCCTTATCGACTGGAATTCCGCGGCCATCATCGTGTACTTCAACGGAACCGTCGGATTCGAGATTAATTTCAATTGTCTTACAGTGGCCGGCCAGAGATTCATCGACTGAGTTATCGATGATTTCCCAGAGACAGTGCTGGAGACCTCGTGAATCGGTGGAACCGATATACATACCTGGGCGCTTACGAACTGCGTCGAGACCTTCTAGGACTGCGAGGTCTTTAGCGGTATAGGAATCCCGAGAATCCCCCGCTGCATCGAAATTTAGTTCGTTATTAGCCACGGTGGCCAAGGGTAGCCAGCGAATCCTTTGCATTTAGGTAAGCGCGCCGGGAAATCTCATATTTTGATTATTTAGGGGTTACACCACAAGGAACTGGTGGCAAATATGTAGAAATTTCTCAGTTATATAACGAGCGGGGAATAAAGAGTGATGGCATGATGTTCCACAGATATACAAGCTAGATACACAGCAGTGCAGACCTACTAATGAACGGAGAGCGCGATGACCGAGCAAGTAATCCTCGAATCCACACCTCTTAACGCCCTCGATCGATGCGATCGTTGCGGTGCGCAGGCCTATGTACGAGCAACCCTCGTATCAGGCGGCGAGTTAATGTTCTGTGCTCATCACGGCAAGGAATATGCCGAGAAGCTCAAGACCGTTGCTGCAAGCATTCAGGACGAGTCAGAGAAGCTGGTTGAAGTTAAGTAATTACTCTTATACGAAAGAAGCCCCTACGCAATCTGCGTAGGGGCTTCTTTCATTAAGAACTAGTCTTAATCTAGCTGCTCTTAATCCAAATAGTCGCGGAGCGATTGCGAACGTGATGGGTGGCGAAGCTTCGACATAGTCTTCGATTCAATCTGGCGGATACGCTCACGAGTAACTCCGTGAACCTTGCCGATCTCATCAAGTGTCTTTGGCTGCCCATCTGTAAGTCCGTAGCGAGCCTTGATCACATCTGCTTCGCGGTTTGTGAGGCCTCCAAGGACCTGCATCAACTGCTCCTGCAAGATTGTAAATGTGACTGACTCTTCTGGCTTTACAGCTTCTGAATCTTCAATCAAATCACCGAACTCTGAATCTCCTTCTTCACCAAGAGGTGTATGAAGTGAGATTGGCTCGCGGCCGTACTTCTGAACTTCGACAACCTTTTCAGGTGTCATATCGAGCTCTTTTGCGAGCTCTTCAGGTGTCGGTTCGCGACCAAGATCTTGAAGCATCTGGCGTTGTACACGTGCCAACTTATTAATGACTTCAACCATGTGAACAGGGATACGGATTGTGCGGGCCTGGTCTGCCATCGCGCGAGTAATCGCCTGACGGATCCACCATGTTGCATAGGTAGAGAACTTGTAACCCTTTGTGTAGTCGAACTTCTCTACTGCACGGATCAGACCGAGGTTTCCTTCCTGGATCAAGTCCAAGAACAACATTCCGCGACCGGTGTAGCGCTTTGCAAGAGATACAACCAGACGAAGGTTTGCCTCTAGCAAGTGGTTCTTTGCGCGCTTTCCATCTTCAACAATCCACTCGAGCTCGCGCTTGAGTTTCTTATCAATCTTCTTCTCGTTCTTGAGGGTCTCTTCTGCAAAGAGTCCTGCCTCAACGCGAGTAGCAAGTTCTACTTCGAGCTCTGCATTAAGAAGAGCTACGCGACCGATCTGCTTGAGGTAATCCTTAACAGGGTCCGCTGTTGCACCAGCTGTCAGAACGGTCTGTTCTGGTGGGAGGCGCTTGATTTCGATCTGAATGAATCGAGCTTGCTCGTTAAAGAAGTACTGGAGATCTTCAAGGTTTTTGAGGTATCCCTGGTTAACCGCTTCTGCGATGAGCTTTGCTGACTTTTCATTAAATGTATTCATCGCAAATTGCTGTTGAATCTGTTTAAAGGTCAGAGCCTTTGCATCAGCCTGATCAATATTGTTCTTTGGCGGAACTTCTACGCCCTGGATCTTGCCGTTGATAGCCTCGAGGACGAGGTTCACATTCTTGAGATCCTTCTTATGCTTTTCGCGCTCGTTCTTATCTTCCTCTTCATCATCTGCATCAGAGTCGAGAAGGGTAAATGAGCCTTCTTCATTCTTTGTCTCATCTGAAAGAGTTACAACGCGAGGCTGATCCTTGCCATCTGACTCTGCATCGATAATCTCGGCAGCTTCTGCAATCAGTGTCTCTGGATCTTCAAGTTCAACATCTTCAAGAACGATTTCATTGCCATCTTCATCGAGAACGATTGCAGGCTTTGAATCTTTACCTGCCGCAGCAGCTGGAGCTGCCTCTTCAGCAGGTGCGATGAGAGCGAGCTGCGCCTTAGAAAGGATGCGGTTTGCACCACCTAACCCGGCCTTGCGCGCCTTCTCTGTCGCTTCTGGAATAAATACATCTAATTGGCGAGCTTCTTGTGCCAGCGCCATAAATTCTTTCTTAACAGCCTTGCGGTAATTATCGATACCGCTTGCAGCAAGTGAATCAACAATCTCTTTATGTCGAGCTACTGCAGTTTTTAGATCGACAATCTGCTGAACATCTTTAGCTGTGAGATCTTTCTTCAACTCAATCTTGACTGGCTTCGCAGCCTTTACCGGCTTTGCTGCAACCTTCTTCGCAGGAGCTGCTTTCTTTGCTACCGCTTTCTTAGCAACGGCCTTTTTTGCAGGGGCTGCCTTCTTTGCAACAGCCTTTTTAGCTGCAACCTTCTTAGCAGGGGCTGCTTTCTTGCCCTGTGCCTTGTTTTTGAGCGCACTAAATACAGCCACAATTGTCCTTTGGATTTTTTCTTCGAACTGCTCGAAGTAATGTCTATATTATACCGGCGCTTTCGCCATGAATGCGACTTCTAAGCGCGCGCAATTGCGAGCGCGTGGCGAATTGCCTCGCCCACCGACTCACTTTCCACCAAAAATCCGTCATGACCGAAGTCCGAGGAGATGGAAATCATCTCTGAGGCGGTGGGAACGAGCTCAGATATCTCAACCTGAAGTCGAGGTGGGAAGAGTCGGTCGGTATCAATGGAGACCACAACCACCGGAACGGTGATCGATTGCAGGGCTGCGACAACTCCCCCTCGATCTCGGCCGACATCGTGAGAATTCATGGCGATTGTGAGGGCTATATAGGTATTGGCATCAAAGCGCTTAGCAAGCTTTGCAGCTTGGTGGTCTAGGTAGGACTCAACGGCGTAGCGCCCCGTGTCATCTCCTTGGAGCTGGCGCCCAAAGCGCACATCCATCTCAGACTCGGTTCGGTAGGTCAGATGTGCGATACGGCGAGCGATACCCATTCCATCGATAGGGCCGCGCTCTTGGCTGTAATAGTCGCCACCGTTGAAGTGTGGGTCGCTCTTAATGGCGCGGATCTGAATAGATGCCGTTCCGATTTGGTCTCCGGTTGCTACAGCAGATGAACCGATGGTGCAGATAGCGCCAATTCGATCTGGAAATTGCACAGCCCATTCAAGTGCGCGCATTCCGCCTAGTGATGGACCAACGGCAAGTAAATACTTATCGATTCCAAGGGCGTCGGAGAATGCAATCTCGGCGTTAACCATGTCGCGAATCGAGATGATGGGAAAGCGCGAACCGTAGGGTTTGCCATCGGGTGCGATGCTCGAAGGCCCAGTCGAACCTTGGCATCCACCAATCACATTGGGGCAGACTATGAAATATTTATTGGTATCAAATGGCAGCCCCGGGCCGACCATCTGTGGCCACCACTGTGGAACATCTGACCATCCGGTCATCGCATGGTTAATCAGAATTGCATTGGATTTATCGGCGTTGAGCGTGCCCCAACTTTGATACGCGATAGTGATATCGGGAAGAGTCTCACCATTTTCTAGAAGCAAGAATCCGATCTTGATAAATTGGCGCTCTCCTGGCTCATGGCTCTCAAGCCATGCTCCGGTGACATTCTCGTTGATGTGAGCGCTCATAACTATTCAAGCCTACTACCCGAAGATTCCAGCAACCACCTTTGGATGTAGCTCACGGCGCATTGCGCTAAAGGATTCAGCGGGCCAACCAGCAGCAAAGACTCGGCGCAGCAATTGGGCCAATGAGTATCCAGGATCATCGATAAGGGCGCGATCAAGGGCATTATGGGCCAGCTCTTCCTCACCGCGTTCATATGCCATCGATGCATAGAGAGATGCAATGGGTGCCACAAATCCCCGTGGTGCTACGAGCAGTAAGTCGCGCCACATTAGGTAGTAAGTATCTGCAGTTTCGGATGTATGGCTACCCAGTGCGAAATCTCGGACTTGAATATCTGAAAGCCTGCCAACAACGTGTGCGCAGAGCCGCCGGTGACCTTCGAGATCACAGGCCCCCGAGAGATACTGCGTTGCCAGATCAATAATGGCCGTTGCGCCATCTCGCTGCAGCGCATTGATTTGCGGTGACTCTGGATCGACCCAGAAGCTATCTACCTGGTCTATCCATGACAGCTGATCAATATTTGACATAGGAAATACCTCTTTTCTTCTTCGCTATTTATCCTTCGAACGTCTTATTGGAGAAAACGTGTTGGTGCGGCAACAACTGTGATGGGTAGAACCGAAACTGTTCGTACCGTCCCGGGAATTCGGGCGACAACTCCTTCGACTGTGAAGGAGCCATCCCAGACAGTGATTAACTGAATGAGATAGTGACCAGCTTTTGAATATGTATGCTGAATTTCGCCCTTGGGATACGGCGAACCCACCTTTCGAGTAACAAAGAAGACTCCATCGCCGTAGTGCCAGAAGAATGTGGGCTTAAGTTCTACTTCAACTATCTCGCCAACAATCTCAACTTTCTTGGTAACAACTGTCGGAATATCGCTCCAGAAATAGACAGGTACTTTTATCAATGGGTTAAACGACGGTGAATACGCAATTCCTGCAGTTGGCACAATTTCAATTAACTTATCCGATAGCGATGTTGCAGCTTTGGTGGCGCTAGTACTTGTGCGGGGCGTAGCCTTTTTCACTGGAGCTTTCGGCTTACTCGAAGTCTTTGGCGCTGTAGTTGCCTTTGGTGTCACAGGTGGCTTAACGGTTGGCTTAACGGTTGGTTTTCTCGTCGCCTTCCTGGTCTTCTTCGGTGCAGGTGCAACAGTCTTACTTACCTTTGGACCACTCCCCTTTCGCCCTTCGATCACAATCTTTCCATCCTGCGTGTACACCTCGATACATGCCTTGATCTCACATGGCTCTTCAGCTGTGGCCTGCGAAGATGGAGCTACTACTAAGGATGTGCACAGAATTAGCGCTACAAGGATTCTCATCGCGGCAGATTAGGTGTGAGAACTGATAAGCAACCGGGTTGAATATGTCATCTGTGGATATATATGCCACTCTAGGTTTATGAGCGCGCGCGATGGTGATGGGTGGATTGAATGCACCTGCGGCTCAAAGCATTGGGGGCTGCATGGCGCAGCTGGATTACTCGCTGTGCGCGACGGTGCAATCTTTCTGCAACATAGAGCGCCATGGGTTCACAACGGAGATACCTGGGGAATTCCCGGCGGTGCACGTGACTCTCATGAAAGCGTTATCGAAGGCGCGATGCGCGAAGCCATTGAAGAGACCGGCATTGATGCTGAAGATCTCACCGTGGTTCACACCTTTACCGATGATCACTCGATTGATAGCGATATGTCAGGCTGGAGTTATTCAACGGTCATAGCAATTGCCAATAGCGATTTAGATGAACGCAATCTCAATGATGAATCATCTGAAGTACGTTGGGTGAAGTTCGGTGATGTTACGCGCTTGCCTCTGCATCCGAGTTTTGCCATGAGCTGGCCAGAGCTACGTTTAATTATCGAAGAGTTAGAGAGTTTCGCGTAAGCGCTTGAGCGAATCGCGCACCACTGCCCCATCACTTGTTCGCCACAACGGCGGCATGGAATTGAGCAAGACGCTGCCATAGCGCTTTGTGACGATTCGAGAATCAAGAATTGCTACTACGCCACGGTCTTCGATACTTCTGATAAGTCGCCCAGTTCCTTGAGCCAACAAGAGCGCTGCGCGCGGAACTGACACTTGCATGAAGCCACTGCCACCTGCTGAATCTGCCAGCGAAGAACGAGCGGCCATTACCGGTTCATCAGGTCGTGGGAATGGAATGCGATCGATAGCGACAAGGATGCAGGAATTTCCTGGCACATCCACGCCCTGCCATAGAGACATTGTGCCGAGGAGAATTGATGTCTCATCTTTTGCAAAACGTTCAACGAGTGGGCCCACGGCATCGCCACGTTTTTGGGTAATTATAGATATCGGTAGATCAACTAATACTTTGCGAAGGTGAGCATCTGCTGCCTCTACTCCGCGCCAAGAAGAGAACAAGGCCAGAGTGCGACCACCTGCCGCATCAATTAATTCACCAAGTTCATCAAGAACCGCTTGTGAAGGACCATCACGTCCTGGTTCTGGAAGAGTCTTTGGTAGATAGAGAACGCCCTGATTGGCGAAATCAAATGGCGAACCGACATCGAGCATCTGCACATTGGCAGGATCGATATCACCATCTTCAAGGGCGGCATCAGTCTCATCGCCAACAACAAAGCCAATACTGCGCGCCATTGCATCAAAGCCATTACCGACAGTCAGTGTTGCAGAAGTTGCAATCACCGGTGTCTGAGTCAGCAAATTGCTACGAAGTACGTGCGAGACAGAGAGCGGCGCTAAGTGCAGAGTAGAAAAAGTTGGTTCGAACCAGAGCACATGTTCATTGCCCATCTTCAGTAACTTTCCAGCAGTTGTTGCTATCTCGTTGACAGCACCCTTTACGCGCGCACGTTCTGCATTTTCATCAGGATCGATAATTTCATCATCTGCGTTAATCAACTGCACGATTGCAGCGGCTGCTTCTCGCACCTTGCGAATCGGTGATTCAAGTGACATGGGAATCTCTTCAAGGCGACCTTGCGATGTCGGATCATTTTTAATCTGTTCTGCATAATCACTCATCGCATCATCGAAGCTATCGGCGGCGTTGGTAAAGGCATCCGATGGTTTGCCGGGCATATATTTGCGCGCCATTGCAGCAGCTCTTTGTACACGGCCAGCGGTCAGTTCTTCAGTGACTGCCTGAGTAGTTCTATCCATAAATTCGTGAGCTTCATCGAGAATCACAGCATCGCGCTCGGGCAAGATGGGGTGCGAATCAACAATTTCTATAGCTAGCAAGGTGTGGTTTGTGACGACAACATCGGCCTCTTGCGCCTTCGCCTTAGCTTTTGCAGCAAAACACTGTGCGCCCCATGCACAGTTATCGGCACCAACACATTCGCGACCTGAGAGTGAATTTGCCGCCCATACTCTGCGATCCACCTCGGGCGCATCATCACGATCTCCAGATACACCAGGAGTCTTTGCCCATGCATGAAGACGCTTTGCATCTTTCTCTAAGTAAGAGGATTCAAGCAATAGCTCGCCATCGGGATCTGGTTCTTCCGAATTCATCTTCTGCAAGCAGATGTAATTTCCTACGCCTTTATAGATTCCATATGTAATTTCGCGACCCAACGCTTTTTCAAGTGCGGGAACAACTGCAGGTAGATCGCGTTCTACGAGCTGGCGTTGAAGCGCAAGTGTTGCTGTTGCAACCAAAACTTTACGTCCATGAACAAGGGCTGGAACTAGGTAAGCGAGTGATTTTCCAGTTCCTGTACCTGCTTGAACCATGAGGTGGTGGCGATCGGTGAGTGCATTTGCGACAGCCTCTGCCATTTCAACCTGGCCATCACGAGTTTCTCCGCCGATTGCTGCGACCGCTGCATCGAGGGCTTTGCGCACCGTTGCAGAGAGATCGCTCATGAGGCCACCTTACTAGTTCGCAAAGTAGTTGAAATTTCAACTACTTGTGATATTGTGTATCTATGACCACGATGCCATCGCTCTATATCGGCCATGGGGCACCCCTGCTGCTCGATGATCCGCTCTGGTCCTCTGAGATTGCAGCAATCTCAAAGAAATTCACAAAGCCATCTGCAATTTTAATTGTGTCGGCTCACTGGGAATCAGCCCCCATTTCGATCTCATCCCCTATCGCCGGAACTCCTCTGGTCTATGACTTTGGCGGCTTTGCACAAAAATATTATGAGATGACTTACGAAACACCTGATGCATCAGCTCTTGCTGCTCGCATTGCAGCGATGATGCCCGATCACGAAGCTTTACATCAATCCAATCGCGGCCTCGATCACGGCGCATGGGTTCCTATGAAGATCATGTTCCCCGATGCAGATATTCCTATCCTGCAAATGTCTATGCCAACTTCTGACCCAGGAAAGCTCATTGAACTTGGTCGCCGTCTTCGTCCACTGCGCGATGAAGGCGTCTTGATTATCGGTTCAGGTTTTATGACTCACGGACTTCCCTACATTCGCGACTGGTCGCTAGATGCAAAGGCACCTGGCTGGTCGAGTGATTTTGATGCATGGGCAGCTGATGCAATTGCGCGTGGTGATGTTGACGCTCTTGCTTCCTATAAAGATTTAGCACCTGCTGTGAACTACGCACACCCAACAGTCGAGCACTTTACCCCGCTCTTTATAACGCTAGGGGCTGCAACAACGCCTGATGCGATTGCAGAAACCCTTGTGGAAGGTTTCTGGATGGGTCTCTCTAAGCGTTCCCTGCTAGTTGCTTAACTAATTAGCAGCAGGGTGCAACTGGAGACAGTAAAGAGAGAGCAGCGATAGCGCTGTCATATCCCTTATCTTCTTTACTTCCAACACGACCTGAGCGAGCAATTGCTTGATCAAGATCGTTGCACATTAAGACTCCGTAGCCAATTGGCTTTGAGAATTTAAGCTGCACGTCGACTACGCCCTGAGTAACTCCTTGGCAGACATAATCAAAGTGCGGGGTCTCGCCCTTGAGTACAAGCCCCACGGCTACAACAGCGTCATAACCTGCTTCAAAGGCTTTCTGTGCTGCAAGAGGAATTTCGAAAGAACCCGGAACAAAGATAGTTTCAATCTTTGCCACATTCGCTGCTCTTAGCGCGCGAGTAGCACCTGCAATGAGATCGTTGCAGATATCGAGGTGCCATGATGAAGAAATAATGGCAACCGTTGCCTTGGGAAATTGTGGAACCTCAAGTGATGGTGCTTGGCCGGCCATTTATCTACTCCCTACATGTCCAAGGCGATCTGCCTTTGTTGCTAAATACTTCTCATTAAATTCATTGGGTATAATCGACAGTGAAATCTGATCACAATCAATACCAGCACTTCTAATTACGGCAACCTTCTCTGGGTTATTGGTGAGAAGGTCTAGTTCAATGAGACCGAGGTTTTTCAGGATAGAGATCGCCTCACTCCAATCACGTGAATCTACAGAATGCCCAAGCTGAAGGTTGGCATCGACGGTATCAAGGCCCTGGTTCTGGAGAACATAGGCTTTGAGCTTTTCGCTCAAGCCGATTCCGCGCCCCTCGTGATCGCGCATGTAGATGATGTATCCATAACCACGCTCTTGAATGGCAGCAATTGATTTCGATAATTGCGCCCCACAATCGCAGCGCTGTGAGCCGATTACATCACCGGTAAAGCACTCAGAGTGCATGCGTACAAGCGGCTTGGCACC
This sequence comes from Candidatus Nanopelagicaceae bacterium, assembly GCA_965268015.1. Lineage (GTDB taxonomy): Bacteria > Actinomycetota > Actinomycetes > Nanopelagicales > Nanopelagicaceae > Planktophila. The sequence continues at coordinate 442,870 of OZ254154.1, read as the reverse complement.
TGGCGTTCCAAAGCGCATAACAACTTGTTCGCGGTGCTTCAGCGATGGATATGTTGCAAGGCTCCAGGTGCCGGTCTCAAGCTGTACATCTACCCATTCGAATTCATATCGAGGATATGTGGCGCTCTTTGCGCTACTTGTTAACGTTGCTTGATATTGGCGAATCTGTGCAATGGAGATAACCGGAATCTGATGTTCTTGAGCAAATGCTGTCAGCGTTGCACCACGTGCCATAGAGCCATCTTCTGCAACGATTTCAGATAACAACGCCGCAGGATATCTTCCTGTTAGCTCAGCAAGTGCAACACCTGCTTCGGTATGGCCGCCGCGAGCTGCAAGTCCATCGCGATGAGCAATCAGAGGGAAGATGTGGCCAGGTCGAATGAAGTCACCTGCAACTGTTGCTGGATTTCCCAGCGCACGAATCGTTGCTGTTCGCTCTACTGCACTGACGCCAGTTGTAAGTCCAGCGGCGAGATCAATCGAGACAGTAAATGCCGTCTGTCGCTGATCTTGATTCTGTTCGACCATGTAAGGCAGCGCAAGGTTATGTGCGCGCTCTGCCGTGATTGCAACGCAGAGAATTCCAGTTGTGTGGCGGACCATAAAGGCTGTCTTTTCTGCAGTTGCCTTCTCTGCCAACATAATCAAATCGCCTTCATTCTCGCGATCGAGATCATCGACAACAATGATCATCTCTCCAGCTATGAAGCGATCAAGGGCTTCTTGGAAATTACTCTCCACGAGTAACCCCCTTTGAAATCAGGCGCTCTACATATTTGGCCAAAACATCCACCTCTACGTTGATGAGATCTCCTGGTTTCTTAGATGAAAGATTGGTTTTTTCGAGTGTCTCTGGAATCAGCCAGACTGTGACGGTATCTGTTGCATCATCAATCTTTCCAACGGTCAGTGAAATTCCATCGAGTGCGATAGATCCTTGATCGACAATGTACTTTGAAAGATGGGTAGGGATCTTTACATCGAACTGTGCCCATTTCTCGCCCGGTGTCATTGCAACCATTGTTGCAACGCCATCGACATGGCCCTGCACGATATGGCCACCCATACGCATATCAACACGTGCTGCTAGTTCTAGGTTTACCTGCGAACCCACTTCAAGCTGCCCCAGAGAGGTGAGTGAAAGGGTCTGCACCATGACATCGGCGGTAAAGGAATCAGCGGTCAAAGAAGTCGCAGTAAGACAGGTTCCATTAACGGCTATCGAATCTCCTATAGAAAGACCGGCAACTGAGTGTGGAGCGCTAACTGTAAAGACTGCAGATGATTCACCGCGTTCGATTGATTTGATGCGCCCAAGTTCAGAGATAAGTCCTGTAAACATTAGATCCCCTTCCCTGTCTTGATAACGCGATAACGAGATTTCACATCGTTTCCCATCTTTTCAACGCTGATTAGCTCAAGACCGATATGGTCCTCAAGAGTTGTTATGCCGAGGTCTGCAATAAATGACTTACCTGCGCCAAGAATTTTTGGGGCCTGGTAGATAACAATTTCATCGACCATGCCGGCCTTAAGAAGAGCTGATCCAAAGGTAGGTCCGGCTTCGATGAGCACTTGGTTGAAACCTTCTTCAACTAATACAGATTTAAGCTTCGATAAATCTTTTGACTTCACCACAACAGTGCGGGCCTGGTCATCAAAGACTTTGTTTCCAGCTGGAACTTCTTGCTCACCGCAGATAATGCGAACTGGTCGATTATCGTGACCGCGCGGCACAAGATGCGGGTTATCCACGATGGCGGTATTTGTTCCGATAAGAATTGCATCAGAGTGTGCGCGAAGCAGTTGAACATCCTCGCGAGATTCAGGCCCTGAGATCCATTGTGATGTTGAATCGGAAGCTGCAACTTTTCCATCAAGAGTTGTTGCAATCTTCCAGATCATCAACGGGGCACCTGTTGCCATCCTATGAAGCCAGGCGCGCTGAATGTATTCAAGTTCAGGAGATTCTCGGTAGATGACTTCAATTCCTGCATCGCTCAGAGCTTGGGCTCCCCCAGCCGCAATTGGATTCGGATCTTTGACTGCATAGATAACGCGCGAGATGCCTGCATCGATTATTGCTTTGGTACATGGCCCTGTTGTTCCGACGTGGTTACACGGTTCAAGAGAGACGACCATCGTCGCACCACTGGCCAAAGGCCCAGCCATGCGAAGGGCAACAATTTCTGCGTGATCTGGAGAAATCTGTCGATTATGAAAACCGCCGGCGATGATCTCGCCATATTCATCGAGAATAACTGCGGCAACATTTGGATTGGGGGTACTCAGAGCTAAGCCATTACGGCAGAGCGAGTACAGGCGCGCGTAAGCAGCGTCGATAAACATGGTGCACCGATTCCGCTGTTATCTCTCATCCGGACTTTAACCGTCGGTCTCAGAATTTCACTGAGTCAACCGCCCACTGGGTGTGTGCGGGTCGCGGACTATAACCGCCGGTTCGAAATTACATCGACCCCGATAACAACAGCCCTCATATTACTCGGCTCTAGTGCAATGCGCTATCTGCCGCATCAGATGCCCAGCGCGTAAAGCGAACCTTCAAGCCTGCACGTGTTGGGGCACAGACCATTGGGCCTGCCTGCCATTCTGCCTCTGGATTAATTGGCAAGACTCGAACCAATTGGAAATCTCCATCACATTTAGCGCGCACAGTAATTGCATCACCACTTCTGCTGGCTCGAACTGTTACTTCTTTACCAAACCACTCTGGAACCGGCGCTACAGACCAATCTGATTTCACATCTGTCACCACCGCACCAAGTTGCGGAGCTCCATCGCAAAATTCCACACCACTCTTTACCCAGTGCTCTGAATCGCTAAAAATAAAGATGCCGCATTGATCAAATTGTTCGCGATAATCGAGAATAAAGGAGATTTCCATCGCGGTATCGGTTGGGAAATCCGCAAGTAATCCGTGGCCATCATCGTGAATGAATCCATATGACGTGGTTCTCCACCAATCGCTACCCTCGGCAGCTTCGACAACTAGATGCTCTCCCTCAATCGATGTAGATACGGGCTCGCGAGTCCAGGTGCCTTCACTCCAGGTAATTTCTTTCATAGGAGTAATCTCTCACAGAGAATAAGAAAAGCCCGCCGAAGTTAATCGGCGGGCTTTTCTACGGGGTTGGATAAGTTTTAGCTGCAACCAGATGTGTTTCCACAACCTTCGCATACAAAACATGCACCTGACATACGCATCTTTACACCGCATGTCATACATAGTGGCGCATCAGATTTGATTCCCATTGACTCGAGAAGATCTGAAGATGAACCAATAGTTTGAGCTACTGGCGCTGCTTCGATCTTTACAGCTACTGGCTTTACCTCAGCTTTTACAACCGCAGGAGCCGCCACAGGAGCAGCCACTACTTTTGGGGTATCAACACTCGCACTCGCTGCACTTGATACGGGTGCATATTCGCCACCGTTATCGAGAGCTGCCTGACGCTCTGCTGTTGTGAACAAGCCCATTGCTGAACGCTGTTCAAATGGAAGGTAATCAAGTGCCAAGCGACGGAAGATGTAATCCATCATTGACTGAGCCATACGGATATCAGCATCATCTGTCATTCCGGCTGGTTCGAAGCGAAGGTTTGTGAACTTCTCAACGAATGTCTCTAGCGGTACGCCGTACTGGAGTCCGATAGATACTGCGATTGAGAATGCATCCATCACACCGGCAAGAGTTGATCCCTGCTTACCGAGCTTGAGGAATACCTCACCGAGTGCACCATCTGCGTAAGCGCCTGCAGTCATGTAACCCTCTGCACCACCGACTGAGAATGATGTTGTCATTGATGGACGAGCCTTTGGAAGGCGCTTGCGAACTGCTGTTTGTACAGCTTCTGCAGGTGCATCCTTCTTCTTTGCCTTGCCATCTGAAAGTGGCTGACCGACTTTGCAGTTATCGCGGTAAACAGCGAGTGCCTTAAGACCGAGCTTCCAACCTTCGTAGTAAACCTCTTCAACTTCTTCGACAGTTGCATCTTCTGGAAGATTAACTGTCTTTGAAATTGCGCCTGAAAGGAATGGCTGGCATGCAGCCATCATTCGGACGTGGCCCATTGGAGCGATTGAACGCGCACCGAGTGCACAGTCGAATACGTCGTAGTGCTCTTGCTTAAGTCCTGGAGCATCAATGACGTGGCCGTTTGCAGCAATGAATTCAACGATTGCTTCGATGGTCTCTTCTGTGTAACCAAGCTTGCGAAGTGCTTGTGGAACTGTCTGGTTAACGATCTGCATAGATCCGCCACCGACGAGCTTCTTGAACTTAACGAGTGAGAAGTCTGGCTCGATACCTGTTGTATCGCAATCCATCATCAAGCCGATTGTTCCTGTTGGTGCAAGCACAGAGATCTGTGCGTTACGCCAGCCGTTCTTATCGCCTGTTGAAAGACATGCATCCCACGCCTTGTTCGCTTCTGCCCATACATCGATATCGAGAGTTGTCTCGTGCTTTGCAGCAGATGATGCAGCAGCGTGCTTACGCATAACGCGTGCATGTGCTGCAGCGTTTGGTGCGAAGCCTTCGTATGGACCAACAATGCCAGCGAGTTCTGCTGAGCGCTTGTAAGTGATACCTGACATGAGTGAAGTGATTGCACCAGCAAGTGCGCGGCCACCCTCTGAATCGTATGCAAGACCTGATGCCATAAGAAGTGCACCGAGGTTTGCGTATCCGATTCCGAGCTGACGGTATGCACGTGTTGTGACGCCGATTGCTTCAGTTGGGAAGTCTGCGAAACAGATTGAGATGTCCATCGCTGTGATGATCATTTCTGCTGCCTTGCCGAATGTCTTTGCATCAAATGATCCATCAGCCTTGAGGAACTTCATCAAGTTAAGTGAAGCCAAGTTACATGATGAGTTATCAAGTGACATGTACTCAGAGCAAGGGTTAGACGCGTTGATGCGACCTGACTCTGGGTTTGTGTGCCAATCGTTGATGGTGTCGTCGTACTGGATTCCAGGATCAGCACATGCCCATGCAGCTTCTGCCATCTTGCGGAAGAGCTTGCGTGCATCTGTGCGCTCGATAACTTCACCAGTTGAACGAGCTGTTAGACCGAAATCTGTACCAGCTTCGTATGCGCGCATGAATGAATCACTGACGCGAACTGAGTTATTTGCATTCTGATACTGAACAGAGATGATGTCTTTTCCACCGAGGTCCATATCAAAGCCTGCATCGCGGAGTGCGCGAATCTTCTGCTCTTCTGAAACCTTTGTCTCGATAAATTCTTCGATATCTGGGTGATCAACATCGAGAACAACCATCTTTGCAGCGCGACGGGTTGCGCCTCCTGATTTGATTGTTCCTGCTGATGCATCTGCACCGCGCATAAATGAAACTGGGCCAGACGCTGTTCCACCTGACTTAAGAAGTTCCTTTGATGAACGAATACGTGAAAGGTTAAGACCGGCACCAGAACCGCCCTTAAAGATCATTCCTTCTTCGCGGTACCAGTTAAGGATTGAATCCATTGTGTCGTCAACAGAGAGGATGAAGCATGCAGAAACTTGCTGCGGTGCTGCTGTTCCAACGTTGAACCACACTGGTGAGTTGAATGAGAAGATCTGATGCAAGAGCATGTGTGTTAGCTCGTGCTCGAATATTGTTGCATCCTTATCTGTTGCAAAGTAACCGAACTCGCGTCCAGCCTTTACATATGTAAGAACTACACGGTCAATAACTTGCTTGAGTGACCACTCGCGGTTATCTGCACCGACTGCTCCACGGAAGTACTTGGTTGTAACGATTGTTGAAGCGTTCACTGACCAGAAGTCAGGATATTCAACACCGCGTTGTTCGAAAACAACTTCGCCGGTCTTCCAATTCTGTTGTACGACATCGCGACGATCCCATGTGACCTCGTCATAAGGGTGGATGCCTTCGTTTGTGTAAATGCGTTCGATGGTTAGACCTTTTCCGCCCTTAACCTTCGATGTTGGTCGATTGATGACCGTATCTGACATGTTGTGTTCCCCGTCTTCTAGTTCTGGTGTGTGAATTTTTAGCGTGCGGTATTACTTTGTTCTTGTCTTACTTGGTACTGATGGCGGAGGAAGTGTTGCTTTTTGTGCTTTGTTGCTTGGAAGTTGCATTCGAAGGTAGAGCGCGGAGAAGTGCAATCTCTCCTTCGAAATCTTCAAGGGAGGCAAAGTTACGGTATACAGAGGCATATCGCAGGTAAGCCACTTCATCGAGTTCGCGAAGTGGCGCCAGGATTGCCATACCTACCTCTTGCGCCTCAATTTCAGCCTGGCCGGTTGAGCGAAGAGTTTCTTCTACTCGCTGAGCCAAGAGAACGAGATCATCTTCATTAACCGGACGGCCTTGGCATGCCTTGCGGACACCTACGAGGACCTTTTCGCGGCTAAATGGCTCGGTAGCACCAGAGCGCTTGATGATGTTCAGGAGAGCGACCTCTTGTGTAGAGAATCGCTGTCCACACTTAGGGCATTCGCGGCGGCGACGGATCTGTGACCCATCATCGACCGGACGAGAGTCAACGACGCGAGAATCATCGTGTCTGCAGAACGGACAGATCATGTCGGCGTGTCTCCCTTCGAAATACTCTAGTTTTCCAATTTTTAGCTGTATTGGCGATTTGGCTAAACTACCGTAAAACCACTACTAATGGAAGTTTTTACCGTTTCGACCCCTACATCTAGTGGGAACTATAAAGTATTTCTTGAGAGTGTGCAGGATGAAGCGCTCGAAGATATTCGCGTGTCGCGCGACCCCCGAGCTTGAAGCTAAAAACTACTGGAGAGGGATGCGGACCTTCTGGCCGGCAGCTACATCGACAGATGAGAGCGAGTTGATCTCTTGGATCTCAGAGACGAGCGAGCGCACATCAGCCCCACCTGACATGCGGTTGGCAAGGGACCAGAGGGTTTCCCCTGGTGCCACTGTGACGGTAACAAATGAGCCGGCAGCTGTTGGTTGGCCATGGGTGCCTGCCCCAGCGTTAGCGCTGACCACAGATCCCAGGACGGTAGCTAGAGAAAGGACAAGGACGGTACGGGCCAAGCGACCACGACGGTTGAGCTTTATAGAAGATGAACCGTTGAACGGATTGGTCTGAAGTGCTTGATTTATACTGGTCATAGCCTTTGCTCCTGCTACCGCTAAACCTTGGGGAAGGTTTTCGAACACTTGTTCGATAAGAAAAGAGTACAACCCCCCACTGACAACTGCAAGAAATATTCGAACATTTGTTTGAATTTATCCCCAACCTGTGGAAGAATCTGTGCATGGCCACAAAAGAGACCCCAGCCCATAAGCAAGAGGCTAAGCCTGAGCTCACCACCCGCCAGGTAGCAATCCTCGAATTCATCAAGAGCTCATCTGAGTCCCAGGGCTATGCCCCATCGATGCGCGAGATCGGCCTAGCTGCCGGCCTCAACTCTCCAGCATCAGTGAAGTACCAGCTCGATATCTTGGAAGAGAAGGGCTTCATCCGCCGCGATGAAAACCGCGGTCGCGCGATGGAGGTCGTACTACCCGACCATCTGACAGGTGAAAGCGCGCCCACAGATGTCACACGTTTTATCCCACTCGTTGGTTCTATCGCAGCAGGTATTCCTATCACTGCAGATCAACAAGTCGAAGAAACACTTCCACTTCCAGAATCACTAGTCGGCAAGGGCGATCTCTTTATGCTCAAGGTCAAAGGTGAATCGATGATCAACGCAGCAATCTGCGATGGCGATTACGTAGTTATCCGCCAGCAGAAAGATGCCAATAACGGCGATATCGTCGCTGCAATGATCGATGGCGAAGCAACAGTGAAGACCTTCTCTCGCAAGGGTGGCCACATCTGGTTACTTCCTGCAAATGATGACTTCGCCCCTATTGATGGTGATCACTGCGAAGTTCTCGGCAAGGTAACTGCCGTCCTCCGTAGCATTTAACGAGAAGTATCTAACTACTTCCCCTTCTTCATCAATTGATGAAGTTCATCTGCAACTACACGCAGCTCTGAAAGCTCTTCAATAACAGCATCGTGGGTTTCGCTGATCTGAGATGCCACAGCTTCTGCCCCTTTGCGCTGTCCAACCATGATGATCGACAGAAGTACTAGCTGCAGAAAGGTCTGCGCAATCCAGGCCACAATCACCAATTCATCGCCTGTACGAAGAGCTGCCGGCAGGGAAATCAGCGCAATCCCAGCAAAGATATAGGCAGCCCACATAGTCGAGACAAAGCCAGTGATCTTCTCTGCAACCGCCTGGTTAAAGGCCTTAATTCTGTTCATAGGGCAAGCATAGAGCCCTTGCAATGGTTACTTGACGTCGACTATCCGTCTCGTCGCATCACTGCTTCAGTACAGCCGAGAATCGCCTGATTGATATCTCTACTTGAGTAAGAGTAGTAACGTCCAAATTGATAAGGAGTTACGAAGTAATCATCACACCAGACCATCGCACGGTTACGTGAGGCATAGTTGCCATTGAATACATCCTCATAGTTCAAATCCCATAAGCGACCATCTGAATAGCTCATTAGAAGTGTGTATGCGTTGTCATATGCATTTGTCTTTGCATACGGCGGAGTCCAGTTCTTATCTGCCCAAAGCAACGACTCACCGAAGTTTGTGCATGTGAAGGTCTTTGACCCTACTTTGGCGATTTGGCCAGACTTCATGCACTTGGCACCATTCTTTATGGCTGCTGCATTCGCAGGCGCAATTGTCGCCACCAATACTGCGGCTATCAAAACAGATAGACCCTTGATGTTCTTATTCATGTTATCCCCTTTGATAGTTGGTTATTTAACTTTGATCTTTATCTTGTTGCTAGTCCAAGGAACATAGCCATCGCCAGCTCCCCTGATTAATACTGTGTAGGTACCTGACTTTGAAGCTGAAAAAGTCGCAAGAATTCGACTTCCATCGACGCTTCCACTACCCATTTTTGCCGGTGAACCCTTGAGCTGACCGGTAACTAGTACTGGCTGTGAATCATCTTGAACGTCTGTTGCAGAGCAAACAATCTTAACTTTCTGCTTTAACTTAACGTTGGCTGGTGCAGAGCACACAACCTCAGGAATCGAACCATCCTCGTTTGTTGCACCAGTTCCGTTAGATACAGGCCCTCTCTTGGGATCTGGAACATTGACAATTCTTAGAGGCTCGCTTGCGCCCGGCTGAATCGAATTCAATACTGGATTGTTGACGCGCACGTAGAGTTTTTCGGTAACTAGAACGCGACCTGTAGCTTTTCCAGAAGAATCAAAAGTTAAGTTTCCAAGGTCAGTCCATGGACCTGCTGCGGTTGTGCCGCTTTGTAGGGTTGCTACAAGCGGTGGATCGCTTCGACGAGGAGACGATGTCGTGAGCTCAACGATGATGGAGACAGACTGTGCCAGCACTGCAGGCCCACCAGTCTTGAGCGTCCAGGAAGCTTCTGGGGCCAAGTGGATTACAACTGATGCCTGCCCCAACTTTCCATTGGAATCGTAAGCAAATACGTTGATGACGTTATCGCCTTCACGCCAATTGCTTGGGTCAATTCGCCACGAAAGATCTTTAATATTGGAAACTTTCCAGATTGCTGCCGTTGATGGAATTCCACTAGACCCCGCAGAAGCCACTGAGCCAGGGAATTGAGCACTTGCATATCTGTCAGATATCGCGACTCCAATAATTTGAGATCCGCTTCCAAGATTAGGTACTGCGGTTGCAGAGAGCGTAAATGGAGTTTTCTCAATAATCGTTATCTTCGGTGCAGTAATTGTGACTGTCGGTGCCACAGCGCTGATTTCAAAGTTAACACTTTGAGTAGTGGAATTTCCATTTTCATCAAAGGCAATTACAGTAATTGTCATTGGTCCATCTTTAAATACACCAGGCTCACTTGACCATTCATAGCTCTTTAAATCTTGAACGCTCCAACACTTGTAGTTGCTATCAACGTTGCAGTAAGAAGTCGATCCGCCAAACTGTGGTGTGAACTTTGAATTACTGATTGCAATTTTCGTAATTCGCCCTTGAGTGGCTGGGTCTGCCAAAGCTGTGACCTTAACGGAAATCAATCCAGCAATAGTTTGGCTCTGAGACGGTGACAAAATTTGAACTACCGGCTTTGGTTTTTCCAAAGTGAACATAACTTTGGATTCAACAAATTCTCCATTTGAATCTTGAGCTGCTACCCATAGTTCTCGTGAACCCAGGGAGGAGTTTGTGTAATCAATTGTCCAAGTAGCCTCAAAACTTGTGAGCCCTGATGGAACCGTCACAGCAGAATATTTATATGGGAGATAAGACCCGTATCCATATCCACCATTAAATTGATTCCTTGCGCCCGACTCAGAAATTCCAACCACCGAGAGTGTTCGGCTAGCTTCTGCAGATGCAGTTACCAGCGCCCTTACTGTAAGGATGCCTTTAACGGCCTGGCCGTTTGAAGGCGAAATAATTGTCACCGTTGGCTTTGAGTTTGCCACGACAATGGAAATTGGTTGCGTCACAACCTGACCGGCGCGATCAATAACAACCGCGTACAAGGTCATCGGACCCGGTGTCCATCCTGATGAGTCGATAGTCCACCTGAATGTCGAGTTACTGCCCGCATTCCACAGTTGAAGGTTAGAAGGCAATCCAGATGCATTACTCGAAGCGCCGCTGAAGTATCCCGATACAGTCGCCTTGCCTCCAGTAATTCCAACGATTCTTTCGCCAAGTGATGATCCCATTTGAATATCAACGGTAAATTTTCCAGCGACAGTACTTCCGCCAGCTGGACTCAATACGGTGAGAGTTGGGCCCGCATTGTTAACTCTGAAGTTGATATCCGCGGTGGAACTTCTCTTTCCAGTTGAATCTATTACGCTAAATGCAATCGTGTGATCGCCATTCTTGATTGTTGCAGCGTCTAGGCTCCAACCGAATGTCATAGAGCCATATGAGTTATAGATAGTGTGGCAAGTGCCATTAGTTGCTTGAGAGCTGTTCCAGTTATTCCAACTACTTGTCACTCCAGAGCCACTGTTGAAAGCTCCGGTGAGAACAGGGTTGCCATCGAGTGTGAGACAGGCCTGCTTAAGAGTTGCAGTGCTTCCTGATGCAACAGCTCCAGCGGCGATGATGTTAAAGGGCCCCGAGACGCTCTGGCCTGCAGAAGGTGCCGAGAAGGAGACTGTTGGGACAGCGATTGAGACGGTGATTGTTCGCGAGATCACAGCGCTCTCTTTGCCTGTTGAATCGATAACTTTCAAGGTCAAGACATGGTTGCCGTTGGTCCAAGAAGTTGCATCAAGAGCCCAACCGAATGTCATAGAGCCATATGAGTTATAGATAGTGTGGCAAGTGCCATTAGTTGCTTGAGAGCTGTTCCAGTTATTCCAACTACTTGTCACTCCAGAGCCACTGTTGAAAGCTCCGGTGAGAACAGGGTTGCCATCGAGTGTGAGACAGGCCTGCTTAAGAGTTGCAGTGCTTCCTGATGCAACAGCTCCAGCGGCGATGATGTTAAAGGGCCCCGAGACGCTCTGGCCTGCAGAAGGTGCCGAGAAGGAGACTGTTGGTGCTCCGTTAAGAACATTGAAGGATCGAGAAACAATTGGGCTTTGTGCACCCGTTGAATCAACAACGTAGACGGTGAGTGTGTGGCTACCTGAAGTCATAGCGCTAGCGTCTATATTCCATTTGAACTCACCAGCTGTATTGATCGCAGATGAAGTCTGGAAGCATTCAGAGGCAGGGCCGAAACTTGCAGCAGTACTTTGCCACCACGTTCCGTATCCGGATGCAACAACACCGCTAGATACCTTTACTCCATCAACTTTTGCACAGACAAATGCGATTCTTCCATTTGTTCCCGTCGCCACTGATGCCTGGGCAGTTGCAGAAAATACTCCACCTACTGAAACCCCTGCGGCAGGCACTGATATCGATGCAGTTGGAGGTGGCGCCGTGACCTGGATCGTACCTATTGTGATGGTTCCGGTGCTCCTACCGTTTGCGGTTGAACCAGTAATGGTTACTGAATAAGTACCTGGAGCGGCCGTGGCAGGTACGCTAATCGGGCCCTGATAATTTCCATTATTTGCAGTTCCATTTGCGCGAGGAATAGAAGCGCTCAAGCCTAAACTCGGAACTGCCACTCGTATCTCTGAAATTGCGCTCCAATATGAAATACCTTGGGTTAGAACACTGAAGGAATTTCCACGCATCACAGAATTTGTAGAAATTGTTGATCCATTAAGAATTGCTGTGCCTGTCTGTCTACCCACCGTTAGGGAGACATTTCTAGTGAAAGTCGAGACCAATCCAGTTATATCGGTGGCTGAAACTGTCACATCGTAGTAACCCGAAATCAAGTTTCCACCGGTGACAGCAATTGACGAATCTGCAGTCCAAGTCCCTGAAAGCGCAGTGCCCGAGGATCGAGTGAGATTGTAGGTTCCACTTGAGGGCCCGGACTCTGTACCTGCGGGAGAAGAAGCATTTCTTGAAACAGTTATCGATACAGAGGCGACTCCCGCATTGTCTGTCACCGATACAGATGTGTTAAAAGTTCCAACTTCAGTTACAACTGCGGGGTTCAGAGTTAGGGAAGAGGTAGAAATCTGTGGCGCAGTTGTGTCGGCGCCTTGAACGACAGAAATATTGAATGCAATCGATGCGGGTGCGAAGGCGCTATCTGAAGCCTTTGCTCCAGTGATGGCGCAGGTGCCGGTCGCGAGCCCGGAAACGCTAGTTCCTGAAACTGAACATACTGTTGAAGATGAAGTCGTATAAGAAATAGCACCTGTGCCTGAACCGCCAGAAAGGCTCAAGGAAATTGATTCCCCGATTTTGACAGTCGTAGCGCCACTGTAGGCAAGAGGCGACTGTGGCGATGGCGTTGGTGAAGCGGTAGGCGTTGGTGAAGCGGTAGGCGTTGGTGAAGCGGTAGGCGTTGGTGAAGCGGTAGGCGTTGGTGAAGCGGTAGGCGTTGGTGAAGCGGTAGGCGTTGGTTCAGGTGTTGGTGTTGGTGTTGATGTTGATGTTGATGTTGATGTTGATGCACCCTGCACAGCAACGCTGCCAAGAAGAACCAAATCACTGTAGGCACCAGCTGCATCTGTCGTCTGAGTTTTGAATGTATAGGTACCGCTAACTAGAGCACGTCCAGAATTTTGTCCTTGGGATTGGGTTGGCACAGTAATATCGGTCATCCATGTACTGATCAAATCGGTTCCAGAGACCCGAACTCCTTGAACACGAGTTACCCATGCTCCATCGGGATCGTACATATAGACATCATGTGCGTTGCAGCAGGCCCCATCAGCTGTAATGCGATAGAAGATTTTAATTGTATCTCCGAGAGCAACGGAAGTCTTATCGATCGAAACGACTGTGATCTGTGGACCAGCTGCAGTTGCAGGTTGCACTAGGCCGTATGAAAACAAGCTCGCCAAAAGAATGAAGGCTACGAATTTAATGTGTTTAGCCATCATTCCTCCTCAACCAAAAATAGACATTTTGAAGTACGACAGAGCCACAAGCATTAGCTCGTGGCTCTGTCGGTTAACTTCTTTCGATTATGCGTTTGCGCAGTCGTCGTCAGGTGTGAAACCGTCATAGAGGACAGCACCACAGAAATCAGCTGCATCAAGATCCGGCAAACGGATTGAAGAGCTTGTCATATCTGCGCTAGTTAGATTTGCACCTGAGAAATCAGGGGCTGTGAACTTCGCACTGCGGAAGTTAGCTCCAACAAGTTGTGCATCAGAGAAAATTGCATCGATACCTGTTGCATTTGAGAAGTTGGCATTCTTGAAGTTTGCCTGTGAGAAATCAGCTGACCCAATATCTGAGTAAGAGAAATCTGCATTGGCGCCAGTGGCTCCTGAGAAAATTGCATCTGTGAGGTTGGCACGTGATGCCTTTGCCTTAGTAAAGATTGCCTTTGTGAAATCTCCTGAATCAAAATTAGCTCCACGAAGGGCTGTATTTGAGAAGTTTGCTCCACGAGCGCTCTGAACATCTGAAAGATCTGCTCCAGTTAGATTTGCACCAGAGAAGTTGACCTTATCGAGTGTTGCCTGTGAAAGATCAGCACCAGTTAGATCGGCACCTGAGAAGTTCATTCCGGTAAGGTCTGCTCCCTGGAAATCAAAGTTCTTTGGAAACTTCTTGCGTGAGCAGTTGCCCTTAACCTTAATTGTGCAGCCAAATGCCTTGGCCTTCTTCACCATCTGAGTTGTATCAAATGAGTTCTGATCGTTTGTAACTGTCGTTGTGTCTGCAGCGACCGATGCAACTGGGCTAAGTAGGCCCATGCATACCAAGCCAGCCACAGCAATTGCTAAATGCTTACGGTTCTTCATCTCTAGCTCCTCATATTTGGGCTTACCGAGTCCAACTTGGCCCGATGACCGCTTCCAGTCTAGGGGAAGCCCTCTTGACTGGAAACACTCCCTTATGGGTGATAACCGCAGATTTTGTCCCCTTTTATGCACCCCATGAGCATGATTTCAGCTCACCCGTAAAAACTCACAGGATTTATGCAGACAATTGCGTGAGATAAATTCCAATTCATTGAAGGAAAACAGCTGCGCCTATCTTGCCTTGGACAATATGGAAGTAGATACTTTCCGCATGACTACATCAATTGCTTTCAAGAAAATCATCACAGTTGCAACAATTGTTCTCTTTGCAATTCCATCGACTATGACCACAGCTAATTCTGCGGTCAAATCTAAGAACCTAAGCGCAAGTAACTTGGTGACAATTTCGTATCCAACTCTCGTTTCTCTTCCAAAAGCTGGATGTGGAAAAGTTGCTGTTAAATACAAGCTCAATAAACTTCCTATTGATGAAAGCGCCTTCTTCGTTGTGATCGAAGATGATCAATATCGCACTATTGGCATTGGCGAATGGTATGGAACCAACTATGAAGGCAGCGTAAAGGCAATGCCTAAGTCAGGAATACTCAATATCAAGGTATGCCGTGATATGTGGATGGATGCTGACCAAGAAATTGATTTCTATCCTGCATACCGAGGCAATTACACTATCGCGCTTAGCGCAGTTGGCGATATGTCAGCCGATGCAAAGGGTTCATTTAAAATCTCTTAGTTTCTTGGGCATCAAGAATGGTCTCTCCGGATAGCTGGAGAGACCATTCTTGTTTCTAACTTCAAAAAAGTCTGTCATGATGAACCTATGCCTATCGCCAAGATATTTCTTCAAGCGGTTGTCTCATCCCTCATAGCTACACCGGCTGTAGCCGTGGAAATGCCAACGGCCTATACAGATAACGTCCGCTATGAAATGGAGCGCGATTTCTATCGCCTGAAAATCCCCACCGGCAAGGTCGATGGCGTTATCGATAGCGCCACCATGCGCGCAGTCTGTATATGGCGAGAACTTTCAGGCCGCACTCCCCTTCGCGCATTTCCCACAAAGTCAGATATCCAAGCAATCGCCAATACCGAATATCTCTTTCCCACAACCGAGATGAAGCTCGGCCTCAACATCAACCTCACCTGCCAGACAGCTCTATGGCTTCGTGAAGATATCGAGAACACATTCAAAATCTTTAAAATTTCTTCAGGTATGAAGGGCTTTGAAACTCTTCCGGGAACATTTACCGTCGGCTGGCTCATCGATGATTGGTATGAATCTCGCTCATACCCAGATGGCTGGATGTATCGCCCACAATTTTTCAATATGGGACAAGCCCTCCACGGATCCTCGGTTGATTCTGCCGTGCACTCCTACCCCGCATCCCACGGCTGCATACGCATGCTGCACAAAGATGTCGACTACCTATGGGAGAACGGCTTCGGAAAAGGTTCAGTCGTGAATGTTTACGGCAAGTGGCGCTGGTAATCAGCCTCCACTACCCGTAACCTCGTACTAGTCCACACCGGATTGAAAGACTCTTGAAAGGCACCACCATGGACGAAAAGTCCCTCTTAAAGCAGTGGAACCAGATGCGTTCACAGATCATTCAGGCACAGGTTGCACCAGCACTTGTATTGATTGCAACATTCGTAGTTGCATCTCTTGGTCTCTTTGAAACAGCACCAGATGGCGCAAAGTTCCTCGCAATCGGCGTAGCCGCTGCAACAGGAATCCTTGCAACTATCAGCCAGTACGCAGCAGTGCGTGAAGGCGAAGCACTTCTCATCGACCTTAAGAACGTTACCAACGGATCTGCACTATCTAAGAAGATCGCAGAATCACGCGGACTCATCTCACTATCTGCTATCGCAATCGTCGCTCTCGACATTGCAATCTTCGCCCTCGTTGTATGGGCAGTACTCGGTAAGTAATGAAATTAGCAATCGTTTTAATCGTTCTCAACGCGGTAGCGGTCATCACTCTCGTTACCCGTTTTGATCGACCACGAAAGAACCGCCAGCGCCTTACGGGGCGCGGCGGGGACTTCGAATAAGCCAGCCCCAGCTAGCTACTTCTTACTAGCTACTTCCTACGGTGAGCTGTCTTTGACATAAATATTGCAAAGACCAGAGCAACCACAATCAGGGCGTTTAGACCCATCTCAAATATCGCTCGATCGAAGGCTTCATCACTCTTTCCGCTTTCAAGGGTAAGAGATGCTCCCACTGTGAGGATATGTCGAACAGCTGCGATGACTCCGATAATCAAAAACTTATCGAGCTGATAAACACCATCAGTAAATCGAGAAATAACTGTGCGCAGAATTTCTAAGATAATAACGATAAATAAAATGTCATTAACTCCCTGGATCATTCCATTTGGAAAGAAGGGAGCAGTTTCGATAAGGCGCTTGATGCTGTAGAAAAATGCGCCGATTCCGATTCCAAATAAAGCGAGTGCCAGGATTGCATGAAAAATATCTTCAACGAGATCTACATACTTAAGCGGCAGGATTGATGTCTCTAAGCGATCGCTACTTTTTTCTTTCTCTTCTTTAGCCATGGTTAACGGTACGTCCGAAGGTTCCAAATGTCCATGAATTCCAGCCCGTGCAAAACAAAGCAGCCCCAGGCGACTAACCCTGGGGCCACTAAGTGGTGGTCTCACTGGCGAGATTTGAACTCGCGACCTTCCCCTTAGTCAGAGGGTCGCTCTATCCGCTGAGCTACAGCGAGACACAAGCGGAAGGTAAATGAGTTACACGGAGTTGCCATAGAAAATTTTCTTTCATGTGGATATCGCCAATGAATAACAGAATGTGAATAGTTTCGATACTCTGCTCTTACTTAGTCAGAGGGAAGCCCTATGGTGAAGGCAAGAGAATTAGTGATAACTTTTTGCTCAGTCATAGAAGTGCGAGCTACACAGAAAAACCCGCAGAGAAATCTGCGGGTTTTTTCTTTCCTTTACGCTCATTCACCGAGCTCGTCGGTACCCCCAGCTACTCTGTAGCCATGGGATTCATCGCAGACTTCAAAGCCAAGCGCGCCGATAAAGCAGCACAGCGCGAATTCGATTATGAGCACCAGCTCTGGACCGAGGATGTTGCAACTCTTACCAAGATCATCGATGCAATCACCGCAGCATCTAAAGGCGAGGATTACGTACCTAATACCTTGATGCAAAAACCTGGCGAGCACACCTTGTGGCGCGCAACTGGCGTCTTCCACGAAACAGGTCGCACACCTTCGCAATATGTCGGCGGCTCAACAGGTGTCAGCATTCCCATCGCAAAAGGCGTTCGCTTCCGCGTTGGCGCAATGCGCGGACAGATGATTCCCGGTGAAGAGCTACAGATGGATAAAGACACCGGCATCGTTCAACTCACCAACGAACGTCTGATCTTCACCGGCCCCAACCACACACGCGAATGGGATTTCGACAAGCTCCTGATGCTCTCAACCACCGATGATGAATCTGATTACTTCATCTCAGTCTCTAACTTTAAGAAGACCTCTGGCGTTCGCTTTGATCCAGCCACAGGTCGCGAATTCAATCGCTTCTTAGGAGCTGCAACTGCTGCCCATGAATCAGGGTATGAAGCGGTCCTAAAAGAGCTAAAGGAAAACCATGCAGATGCTCTGACTGCAGAGCCCCTGCTTGATCTTCCCTCTAAAGCCTGAAAAACAAAAGCTTAAACAGTAAAACTTAGGCGCTTGGCTTGATCTTGTTATCTTTCAAGTACTGAGCAGCATCCATCTGACCTTGCGCCTCAAGTGCTGCAATGATGTCGCTCTTTACCGCTGCAACGACCTTATGTGTTCCGTTGCACTGCTTCTCAGGATCCGTTGTGTACCCGCAACCGCAATCGCCCATGATTTTCCCCTTTACTAAGAATTATGTGCCCCAAGCCTAGTGCCCTACCTGCGCCACTTCACTTTAAAAGCTAACCTGCTCATATGAACTTTCGCACCGCAATCTCTGCAAGCGGCATCGCACTCGTTCTCATCTATGTCGCAGGCTCTAGCCTCTTCATGAGGACAGATGGCAATTGGTATAACAACCTCAACAAGCCATCATGGCAGCCACCAGGGTTCGTCTTCGGTCTTATCTGGCCCTATAACTTCATCGTCCTTGGAATCGCAGCTACTGTCATCGGCCAGCGCGCATCGAAAACTCTCTCACTTACCTACATCCTCTTCTTCGCAGCATCTGTCACCGCAGCCCTGATGTGGGCCTATCAGTTCTACACCCCACATAACTTCACCGCTGCAGCTATTGCACTGACTGCAACAGCCGTCTTAACAATTCCCATGACAGCAATACTTATTTCAATTTCTATCCCAATGGCGCTAGCCGTTGCGCCCTATCAACTCTGGGTAGCAATCGCTGCGACGTTAAGCTGGACATACAGAAGCCTTAATTAAGTAGAACTTAAGCCTTCGCTCTCCATGGGCGCCATGCACCAGTACTAAGCAGCGCATAGGCAACCAAGACCGGCTGGAATAACAAGCGCACAAATCTCTTGGTACCCGTATCTAAACCAAATGCATCAGTGCCATTAATAAATTGCGAGATATTGCCCCAAAAGATGGCCACAAAGAACGCCGCCGTAAGAAGCCCCACCACAACGCGAAACTTCCACAAGACCACCGACCCAAGCCCGAGCGTAATCTCAACGACACCCGATGCCAACACAACCTCATTAGCCCACTGCTGCAATTGATCTGGAACCTGCGCCTGAAACTCAATGCGCCTTGTCGTCAGATGCCCCACGCCAGTAAATATCAACGCTAAACCCAAGATGCTCTGCGGAATTCGTTTAATGAAGTTCATACGAGACGGTAACACTAATAACTAGCTATTAATACTGGGTGAGAGTCACACGTAAAAACATCAAGGTGCAACCTGCGGCCACGATGGGTCTGATACCAAGAGCACGGCCACCGCGCAAAGAATCAATACAACCGCTGCGATAACTGAACCCTTGGTTCCGAATCTCTGTGGAAGACCCTTAATACCGCTGACATGATCTTGCTTCATATCTTTAATAACATTGAGAAAATGCGCAGCAGTCCCAAATAACGCCCCACCGAGCCACATCCACACCGGTGGCATCTCCCCTTTTGAAAGCGGCATGCATGATGGAAGTGCTGCAAAGGCAAGCGCATAAGGTAGCCATGATAAGAATGTGAACTTGAAGTAAAAGTTATAGGCAATCGCCCATCCAATGGCAAAGACCGATAACCCTCCTCCAATAAAGCCAAGGGGTCCCAGTAAATTGATCACAAGTGCAATCGGCACCATCGCGCGCAACCATCTCTGCAACGATTTCACAGAGATATCTCCTGCAACCAATGGCTTCGTCAATCGGTTATGAAAGAGATCATCCTGATAATCAATCAGATCGTTACTCCACCCAACAACTAACTGCCCACAAAAAACACCTACGGCAATAACAAGTGCGGGACCTTCCCACCAATACATCTGAGCGAATAAGTAGCTCAGAGTTGTCACCAGAAGATTTGGCCCAAGGTGGGATGCACGCAGCAAGCCCGAGATATACCTAATCACTACAACGGTCTTCGCCCCATCCTGATATGTCAGAGTGGTCCATTCATGCGCTCTAGTCGAACACCCTCAGAAGTGAGCTGTGGAAGATCGGCAAAGAGTGCCTTTACATGAGCTGTCTTATCGTGAATGGCATGAGCCTCTGCGCTCTCCCAGCCTTCAAAGAAATAGAAGACTGATTCATCATCACGATCAATGTAGAGATCGTAGAAAAGACATCCATCTTCTTTATTGGTGAGCTCTACCATCTCTAGCAAGCGTGATTTCAGTTCATCTCGAAATCCATCTTTTGCCTTGAATTTCACACAAAGAAATAACTTCTCGCTCATTTTTCCTCCTGCAGGATGGTTGATGGTTCCAAAGTATCACAGGAAAGATTCTCGCTAAAGGGTCTCTTTCCTATAGAAATATCCTCTCACCGCACGATGACAATTGAATGTGACGCAACTAGACTTTTTCAATGCGTCGATTGATTGCAGGATTCCTAGTGGCGGTACTGGCTACCGGGTGTTCGCAGAAGTCTCCCTTTGAAGAATTAGCTGCAGGTCCTTGTACAAGCGCCGAAGAACAATTAGTTGATAAACATATTTCAGGACAGATAAACGCTTTAGCTGCCCAGGATTGGAAACTTGCATACTCCTTTGCTTCAGCAGAATTTCAAGAAAAAGTATCGCTCAATCAATTCAAATACATTATCGCCTCACAATATTCGATACTGATTGAAAACCGAGGATTCACTTTTGATCAATGCACACTGACTGACACTGGAGTAGAACAAGAGGTAAGCGTGACCAGTGGCGGTCAGGTTTATAGCCTGACCTACGCACTCTCAGTAAGCGAATCAGTTCTCGGGGTTGAGTCAGCAGAAATTAATGGAGCGGAAGCCGGACTCAGTACCTAAATCCCCAACGCTCCCAGCCCAATACCTTGGCCCTTTTTCAAGGAAGTGCTGGTCTACCGCGCTCTGAATCTCTACTCTGTAGGAATGAAAAGAGTGACGGCAGTTCTACTTGCCTTTGGATTATTGGCCACCGGCATATCTCCCGTATCTGCTGAAGAAAAACGCATCAACTGGGATATGGATCGCCTCACAAAATTACCAGCAGACCAGGTTAGGGCCCTATTTGGCTTTATCCCACTCACTTCAGTACAAGATGATTACAGCTGGAGTGCAGATATCAAGGGCGCTAACTCATTCCAAGCAGTTATCACTCCGTGTAGCACTATCGCGAAGATAGATCCAAACTACACGACATGTATTGAAAAGGTTTCTTACCGAAAATCAGGTACTTCGGATTGGAAAGATGCCACTTTAAGCAAAATTCAATTAGGCAAACCAACAACAACTATTCAAAAAGGCAACTTGGTCGTTGGACCTTTATCCTTCAGCGACCAACCTTTTCGTCCCGGTGGGGACAAAGCCACTTTATGGTCAATGTCAGGGTCGCCACACAGTGCAGGAACCGATTACTTACTGCGATCGCGCTTTATCGGTAGCGCTACCCAGTTTGGCCAATTTACTTTCAAGGCAGAGATAATCCCTGCGAGTTTCCCAGCAAACAGCGGTGTTGTAACCCAGGATCAACTAAAGGTAGCCGAGTTCCCAAAGGATTTTGAATACAAAGTTCGTCTACGAATGGGTGTGTTTAATAAAACTCTGACCGGTTGGTTCTTCGGCAGAATTACAAATCCAACAATCGATAGAAGCGGCCCTGGCGGCTATCTAGAGATAACTGGCGAACCTGCTTTTGTGCCTGTCGGAATCACCAACGATCTTCCCGTAAAAACTACTGATGAATTTTTTGATCCCGAGTGGTGCGCTGAAGTACGAAAGGCAACCAACGCGCCCTGCGGGAGTATCAATAGGCTCTACGACAAGGCATTTCTCTTCACCAACGAAGAAGGGTGGGGGCCTGCAAGTTTAGGCCGATGGGAAAAAGCCCCCGGTGGTGTTCGCACTATTGCTACTCATTCATCCTGGTCGTTGAGTTCATCTGACTTCAGGGATTTAGCTGTCGATACAAGTGCCAACAAGTGCACTACAGATTTATACGGTGCAAACGCGCGTGTATTTCAAGGAGCTGTTTTCTCGAATGCAACGATGTATCAAATAACACCGCCCGGATGGGATTCTGAGAACAACTCATTTGTATTTCAGGTTGCATCACCACATCTCAATGAAAAGGGATCGCCCAATAAGGGTTTCTATACCCTCTATATCCCAACTGAGATTGCTCAATGCCGCTGGGGCGATGCAGTCTCTTCTGCAAGGGCCGAAATTCAAATCGTCTACTCCGATGGCACAGCATCGATCACTACGATGGCTGCAACAACACAGGATGGAAATTTACGCTTTAACATTGCCGGTTTTGGCTACTCATCACCAACAATCAGGATAAGAATGGGCAATGACATCAAGATAACTGCTCAGGCAGATCCAAAGAAAACTTCACCCAATCAAAAGGTTGCAATCAAATGCACCAAGGGGAAACTAGTGAAGAAAGTTGTTGGAGTTAACCCCGTCTGCCCAAAGGGCTACAAACAGGTTCCCGCTTAAGGATGCTCACGGGTTCTCAAATCATTTCCCTCTAAATCTGTACGACTTCTTCTCATACAAGATCTCGTACAAAGCGCTGATGTTCTTGCCATCCTGGCTCATCGGATCAAATATCGAATCCTGCGGCCCCGCAACGCTCAAAGCCATCCCATCATCAACAATTAACTTAAATCCATACGGTGGAACCTGATCAGGAAATACAGTCTTATCAAGATCTGCTTCACCAAAGTAGTAAGCGTTCATAAACCCAACCACTTCACCACCATCAGCCCGATACTCCACCACCACATAGGCCTTCGCCCCATCCTCATATGTCTGAGCGGTCCACTCATTGCCCATATCCCCTGCCTGATCCTGAACACTCAAGCGCTCTGCAATATCTTTCGGAACCTTCATCTCATACGGAATCGGCGCCAAGTCCACCCAAACATCATCAGAACTGAAGGCTTGGACCCCAATAGCCGCCAACAGGAGTGCCGAGGCGAGGATTGCGAGGTTGCGGCGGGTATGAAATCCAAAATTCATGACTTAGGAACTTTTCGCTTCCTCTTCTTGTGACATTTTGATGAACCATGCAGCGACGGTTGCGGTTATTACTCCAACGAGCGATATCCCCATAAACATGAGGAGCACTGCAAGGAATTTTCCTTCAAGAGTTGTTGGATATCTGTCACCATATCCGACTGTTGTAACGGTAGTAATGGCCCACCAAAAACCATCTGAAAAATTCTTAATGTTAGAACCTTCAACGCCTCGTTCGGTTATCGTAATTTGCACAGCAGCAACATATGCCACGAAGAATGTTGTGATTGCTACTTTTGCAGTAATTGCGAATTGCCTTCCGATTGCAATTCGTTGCAAAGCTAATCCTCCGAAGGAAATAACTCGTAGCAGCCTTAATGGTCGCAAAAATGGAAGAACTACGGAAGCCACCTCCAGTGGTCGGCTTTTCAAGAACTTCACTTTGTTATCTGCCCGAAAAATGCCAATGGCTAGGTCTGCTGCAAATGCTAGCCAGCAAATCATTTGAACAGAGTCGATTAGAAACTTTTCATTTTCTGTCATCTCAGAGACGAATGCTGGAAAAGAAAAGGCGATCAGGAACCCAAGTGCGAGAATGGTTAGTATCTGATTCCAAAATGATTCTATTTTTCGCACGCAATGCCATCCTTATCTCTGTCTGATTTTTGATTTGCGAGATAGAGGGCTTTACTGATTTTTGGCGTTTTCTTGGTTACTCCTCCGTTATTGACAGCTCCTGGGAGCGCTACGCCTCCTGGATAAATTTTGTTGAGTTCAGTGCAATTCTGGAAAACCTTTGAGGCAGCAAATGTTAAATTCTCGGGGCTCACCATGAAAACCAGGGTCATCATAAGGATGATGCCTATTCTCATGAGTTTCCGAGATTTACTCGAAATAACTTGATTACCCTGAATGACGCCAATGGTTAAGCCTGAGCTATGCATTCCCATAAGTTACACCTGAATTGTTGGGGTAACAGTGAGGGCCATTACAAAGTAGAACTCCATTCAACAGCTGGCAATACACTCACCCCATGACTCATCTCTTTGATTCCCTTGCTATCGGCTCTGTTGAATTCTCAAATCGTGTGTGGGTCTCCCCCATGTGCCAGTACATGGCAAACGATGGGGTTGTTGGTAGTTGGCATGCGGCGCACCTAGGGGCTTTTGCGACTGGTGGGCCTGGGTTGATCATGGTTGAGGCGACTGGGGTTGTGCCTGAGGGGAGAATTTCGATTGGGTGTCCATCGATTGAAGATCAGGTACATGCTGATGCATTTAAGCCGATGATTGATTTTGCTCATCAATATGGCGTGAAGATGGGAATTCAATTGGCTCATGCTGGGCGC
Source organism: Candidatus Nanopelagicaceae bacterium (assembly GCA_965268015.1). Lineage (GTDB taxonomy): Bacteria > Actinomycetota > Actinomycetes > Nanopelagicales > Nanopelagicaceae > Planktophila. Next base: position 418,494 of record OZ254154.1, on the reverse strand, counting down.
AAGGCATCGACGATGCGTCCGTGGGATACAAAGCGGATGGCTGAGGTTGAAGATGGTGGATGGCAGAGCGTTTCATCATCTGCGATGGCATTTCATGGCTATCCAACTCCGCGCGAGTTAAGTGTTGAAGAGATTGCAGGGCTAGTTCAATCTTTTGCTGAAGCTGCGCGTAGAGCTGTTGCTGTGGGATTTGATGTTATCGAGATTCATGCAGCTCATGGTTACTTGCTGCACCAGTTCTATTCACCGATTATGAATAAACGTGAAGATTGTTATGGCGGTTCATTTGCCAACCGAATCCGTTTCTTGCTTGAGGTAACTGCGGCCGTTAAGGCTGCGATTCCGGCTGGGGTGCCGCTCTTCGTGCGCATCTCTGCAACGGATTGGGTTGATGGTGGATGGAACCTCATTGATTCAGTTGAGTTGGCTAAGGAGCTTAAAGCTTTGGGTGTTGATTTGATCGATGTATCAAGTGGCGGAGCAACACATGATGCTGTTATCGATGCAAAGCCAGGGTTCCAGGTGCCATTTGCGACAGCTATCAAGGTTGAGGCGGGGATTGCTACTGCAGCCGTTGGTTTGATTACAGAGGCAGAACAAGCAGATCACATCATTGCTACAGGTGAGGCTGATGCGGTATTTCTTGCGCGTGCGATGCTGCGTAATCCGCGGTGGGCGCTGAATGCGTCAGAGACACTTGGTGTGAAGATTGGCTGGCCGCTGCCGTTAGATCGTGGGCGTACGAAGTAGGTCTTTTTTGTTACTTGCCTGACTTACATTTATCAGAACAGTATTTAACGTTCTCCCAGTCACGCGCCCATTTCTTGCGCCACTCAAATGGGCGTTCGCAGCGTTGGCAGATCTTAGGTTCAAAGCCGTTCTTAGTTTTGGCTTTCATTGGGTTGGCGCTGCCTTTTCGAGAATATAGGTCAGAGCTTTTACAGGCGCTGAGTTGCGGTGGGTTGAGACCCATTTGTAACCGATGTGAGCAAGCGGGCCGGTTGATGTGATGAAACGTGATGTCTTTTTGTTGCCGCGGTTGTTCATGAGAAATGCGACAGCTGTTGCACCTTTAAGGATTTTGTTTTGGTTGATGGCGATTACTTGGGTTTCGCACTCTTGGTGAGTGAGGTTATAAATCTCGGGATCGATATCGTGAAATGAGAGCGCAGTTATCTGTGATTTTATTTCCAGCCAATTGATGCTGGCGCGGCAGAGGCGGCACTGACCGTCATAGATAACGGTGATGGGTTTGGCGCTCATGGTTAACGTTTGAAGGCTTTGATAACGATATAGGCCCAGTAGAAGAGACCGAGTTGCAGCGGCAGACGTGAATAAGCGATCTGTGGCCATGGTGCTGGGCGATTGCGCCAATCGATTGCCATTTGAATGTTTGCTGGGAAGACTGCGATAAAGAGTGCGAGGGCTGCATAGGCGGCGATGAGACGCACTGGTGTGTTGGCGAAGGAAACTGTTGCGGGAAGTAAGAGCGCGATACCGATAGCGATCTCTGCCAGGCCGCTTAGGTATGTGTAGGTGCGTGCGCTGCCGGGAAGGTATGAAGGAACGATTGCATCGAAGGTGCGCGGTGAGATGAAGTGCGCGGTTCCTGCGACGATGAGGACGATGCCCATGATGCGCGCTGCTGTGGTCATGGCGTAATCCTAAGGTGTCGGTGGGGGTGGATATGGTTTAGATGTTGGTTAATGACGGTGGAGGTCGGCGATGTTTGGTTGGGTGCGCAGAGCAGCGATTGATAGAGAGCTTGCAGAGATTCTTGATCGCCACGAACAGGTACGTGCAGATGGTCAAGCTATACGTGATTACTTGCTGCGAGTGATGGCAGATAATCAGAACGGCGTTGAGAAATTTAGCGACGATGCGTTAAATCGAGCTGCCGAATTAATTGATCAGGTCGGCGCAGGGGCTTTCTATTGGATGACCGATATTGCGGCGCAGATGGTTGATTTATCTGCGGCATCTTTGCGGGGATTTGCAACAAATGTCAGTGCAGAACTTGGGCCCAATGCAACGCCCGAGGAGATTGTTGCGCTGGTGGTCAAAGTTCCTTAATCCACTCCCTTCCATAATTGTGCCCCCACTGATTAGGGTTAGGCATGACTGTGCAGCCCATCTCCGAACGCGTTGAATCCCTTCTCTCTCAGATGACTATCGAAGAGAAGGCTGGTCAATTAACACAGTACTTCTACTTTGGTGGATTGCCTGATCCAGAACCGGGATCACCGAGCGTCTTCTTCCCATCGCAGATGCGCGCCTTCGTTGAAGAGAAGGCAAGCACTGGTGGCGTTGGTTCGGTCCTCTTCGTGCGCGATGCGCAAGAGTTAAATAAGTTGCAGAAGTTAACGGTCGAAGGTCATCGCCTTGGAATTCCGTTGCTGGTCGGATATGACGTCATCCATGGATTTAAAACTATCTTTCCGATGCCTCTGGCAGTTGCGGCATCTTTTGATCCCGATGTAGCAGAGCGCGGACAATCAATCGCCGCAAAAGAGGCTCGCTCAATTGGTATTCATTGGACCTTTGCGCCGATGGTAGATATTGCACGTGATTCACGATGGGGTCGCATCATTGAAAGCGCTGGAGAAGATCCATTCTTGGGCGCTGCAATGGCTGCGGCGCAGGTGCGCGGTTTTCAAGGGAGCGATCTCGCATCTGGCGATAGCGTTCTTGCAGGGCCAAAACACTTTGCAGCATATGGTGCATCGTTGGGCGGCCGTGATTATGACGAAGTAGATGTCTCTGATTCAGAGCTACACAATGTCTATCTGCCACCATTTGAAGCTGCTGCAAAGGCAGGTGCTGAGAACTTTATGACTGCCTACATGGGAGTCAATGGAATTCCAGCAACAGCAAATAAGCACTTGATCACCGATATTTTGCGTAACGAGTGGGGTTTTAAAGGTTTCTTGGTTTCTGATGCAAATGCAGTCATTAATTTGATTACACATAAATTTGCAAAGGATCGCCCTGCGGCATCATCTGCAGCACTGAATGCTGGTCTCGATATGGAGATGGCGATGTTTGATGCTGCCTATGCGGGAATTCCAGAGGCCGTTAAGAATGGTGAAGTTTCGCTAGAGACTATCGATACCGCTGTGCGCAGAGTGTTAACTGCAAAGGCAAAACTTGGGCTTCTTGATAATCCTTACGTTGATGTCCCGCGCTCAGAGCAGGTATTGAATGATCCTTCCCACCGCGTTGCAGCAGGCGAGGCCGCTGAGAAGACATTTGTCCTCTTGAAGAATGAGCAGAACGCCCTTCCGCTTGATGCAGCTGCGCTGAAATCAATCGCTGTCATTGGTCCATTTGCCGACAATAAGCGCGATCTCTTGGGTCCTTGGTGCTTTGCCTTCGATGTCAATGAGACTGTATCTATCGCTGAAGGAATCAAAGCCAGAGTAGGTTCTGGGGTAAAGGTCGAATCTGCACAGGGTGTTTCATTTACCAAGCGCATTCATCCATCTATCTTCGATATGGATCCCAACAACATTGTCGAAGACCCTGCTGGATTTAATGAAGGTGCAGAGTTTGCTCGCGCCGTTGAACTTGCCGCAAATTCTGATGTAGCAATCGTTGTACTAGGAGAACAACAGAGCCAGATCGGCGAACAAGCATCGCGCAGCTCTTTTGAACTACCTGGTCGCCAGCTTGAACTTTTGAAAGCAGTTGCTGCAACTGGCACAAGAACTATTCTCTTAATACAAGGCGGTCGACCACTTGACTTGAATTGGGCATCAGAGAACATTCCAGCAATTGTAAATATCTGGTATCCAGGTACATCCGGCGGCACAGCTGTTGCACGCACTTTATTTGGGGATGTATCTCCTGCGGGGCGTCTGCCATTTACCTGGGTGCGCTCTGTCGGACAAGTTCCGATGATTTACTCACGTCATACTTCACATGAGCCACATAACAGCAATAACAGATACTGGAATGAGGAAGGCTCGCCTCTCTATATCTTCGGTCATGGCCTTAGCTATACGAAGTTCAAGTATTCAGATCTCACGCTAGATAAGAACGCTATCTCTACCAAGGATTCTCTCTCAGTCGAGGTAACCGTTACCAATAGCGGGACTCGAGATTCTGATGAAGTTGTGCAGCTCTATATTCATCAACGTTATGGAACCGCGATTCGTCCGATTCGCGAGATGAAGGGTTTCAAGCGCATTCATATCAAGGCCGGTCAATCAGAGAAGGTCACCTTTACCCTCACTCCGCGCGAACTGCGATATTGGAATGCAGCGGCTCACGGTTGGGTCAATGATCGGAGCGAATTTGATATCTGGGTCGGTGGATCAAGTGCTGCGAAACTTCATGGAGAGTTTGAAGTTAAGTAAGAGTCAGAATTCACGTTAAGGCTCACATAACGCGAAGAAATTTCGTAATGCCCCTAGGCTTTGGCGTATGCGCAGATTGATCTATATCCCCTTCGATCATCTGCATGAAAAGTATGGGGCGCTCAAGGGCGCAGATCCAAAGAGCGATGTTGTAGTGATGGTGGAAAGTGCGCGCATGACCGGTGGGCGCCCATGGCATCCGTTGCGTTTGTTCTTTCTTATCTCAAGTGCTCGGCATTTTGCGGCAGCTCTAGAAGCACGTGGATTTACCGTGCGCTACATCAAGGCGGCAACCACGATCGATGGTTTGAAGGTGGCTGAGAAAGAATATGGAAGTCTGCCTATTGTCTGTGCAGAGCCATCATCCTTTAGACAGTTCACAGCCTTGCGCGAATATGGTGTGGAATTTGTTGCCAATGATTTCTTCCTTACTTCTCGCGAGCTTTTCACTCAATGGGCGGAATCTCAAAAATCTTTTCTCATGGAGAACTTCTACCGCGCACAACGTCTGCGTTTAGACGTTCTGGTTCCGGGTGGAAAACCTGAAGGTGGCACGTGGAACTTTGATAAGGAAAATCGCCTACCTCCGCCAAAGAATTACACATGGCCTGCCTACCTAGAACATAAGCGAGATGAGATTGATACTCAGGTCGCTAGCGAACTTGGAATCGATCCTGGCACTACATGGGCAACAACGCGCAAGGGTGCACAGGCACAGTTGAAATATTTCATTAAGCACCACTTTGCAAACTTTGGTCCGTACGAAGATGCGATGGCCCTTGATAACTGGGCGCTTCATCACTCGCTTCTAAGCCCATATCTCAACAATGGTTTATTGCATGCATCCGAAGTCATCGATGCAGCGGTTGCTGCCTATGAGACTGGCGATATACCAATCGCATCTGCTGAAGGTTTTATCCGACAGGTCATTGGCTGGCGCGAATATGTCAATGGTATGTATTGGTATCTAGGTCCTGAATACCGCGAGAATAATCAGTTAAAGGCGATGCAACCCCTGCCCTTGGTATTCCGCGATTCATCGAAGACGAAGATGAAGTGCGTACAGACAATTGTCGGCGATATCGAAGAGCGTGCATGGGTCCACCACATTCCGCGCTTGATGGTCTTAAGTAATTTAGCGCTGATTACCGGAACCAATCCGCAGGAATTTCTTGATTGGATGCGAGAAGTATTTATCGATGCAAATGAATGGGTAATGGTTCCCAACGTTATTGGTATGGGCCTGCATGCAGATGGTGGGCGCATGATGACAAAGCCATATGCGGCAGGCGGTGCATACATCTCTCGGATGGGTAGCTACTGCAAGGGATGTGCTTACGATCCAAAGAAGCGAGTAGGCGATGATGCGTGTCCATTTACAACCTTGTATTGGGATTTTCTTGATCGCAACAAGGAAGCATTTGCCAAGAACCATCGCATGTTCCAACAGAACAATGGCCTAAAGCGCCTGAATGATCTAGATGAACTTAAAGTGCGCGCCAGCGAAGTTATCGATGGCCTTGCCCACGGTGAGATCTAGCCACCTAAGCGATTGAGCATCGCCTTCATCTGTTCAATCTGAGCGCTCTGTTCGATAACAATTGCTTCGCCGAACGCCTTGATCTCTGGATTCTGTGCATCTTCAATCATCTGGGTCATATGAAGGGCGCCATCGTGGTGCGCGGTCATTCCTTGAAGCCAGAGAAGGTCGAACTTGGTTCCTGTTGCGCTGGTAAGTGCGGTGAGTTCTTCATCAGAGAGCATTCCACCCATGTCGTGCGTTGAATGCCCCATATCTTCACTTGCTCCTGCATCCTTGAGCCAAGCTTTCATTTTTACAATTTCTGCGCGCTGTCCATTGGCAATCGCCTTTGCAAGTTCAGTGAGTTCGCGATCTTTACTCTTGCTCAGGGCCAATTCAGATATGTCAACCGCCTGTTGGTGGTGTGGAATCATCATTTGCAAGAACATCACATCGGCACCAGTGAGATTGCCATTAGCTTGCGATGAAGAATGACCTCCCATATGACCTGATTTCATTCCATTGTGATCTCGCGAGATTGCCATCGAAATTACCGCGGCACCAAGTAGAACGATGATTGCAAGTAATACGCCGGTCTTTCGATCAATTGTTATATTCATTGTGATCTCCTTTAGCGCTTCTTTTGGGCAAGTAAAAATGAAATGACTTGTTGAGCATAGTCGATTGGCAAACGAGGGCTATGAAGTCCATCTTTTACCTTCCAGAACTGCACTGGTGCACCTGTTGCACAGGTATAGGTGAAGATCGTTGTCTCTGAACCCTTCAGCGAGGGATCAAAATCTTTCTTCTTGCTACCAGGATTTGTACATTGATTGACGGTTGTGAACTTCTCATTGGTCTGAGCGGCACTTGTATAGGCAAATGTGTTGAGCGCTCCCCCGTTGAATTTGATGGTGGCATCAGCGGTTCCGTGGATATTGAGCAGCGCCGTTGGAGATGCTGGCAAACAATCGGTATCTGCATCCATCGCACCAGCCAATGTGACAATCGCGGCGACCTTATTTGTGGTGCATGCATATTTAAGTGACATAAATGCGCCATTGCTGTGGCCAATGAGATAGATGCGCGCTGGATCAACTTCCACGGTCTCGCTAATTTCAGCGATGAGTGAATCGATATAGCCAATGTCATCGGGTTCAGCACCGTACTTATCGCAACATGATTTAGTTGCATTCCAGAAACGCTTCCCAGCGAGATCGATATTTCCATCGGGTGCGATGTAGATCAAGCCAGATTTCTTTGCAACCGGTCCGAGCTTCATATAGCGCTCTTGGTGGGCGCCGGATGTCGAATAGCTATGCAGCATGATTAAAAGCGGTGCGGGTGTACTCACCTTCGTTGGCATATGCACAAGGGTTGGTCTATCGCCACCAACCGTGAAATCTTTTGTCGCTGCGTTCAGGCTGGGAGTTGAGAAAATGGTGAGAGTCAGCGCTGTAATAAGTGCGACTCGTAGCTTCATAACGGCAATAATTGCGGTTTTACGATGATTTGTCTTGCTCAAATGACATAATTTTGGTCATACGCGCACGGTGCGCATGTGTGAAGGAGTAGCAATGCCACAGTTAGAACATTTCCTCGAAAAAGTTATCTTTGCTAGCCGCTGGCTACTTGCTCCTCTCTACTTAGGTTTGCTCGCATCCCTTATTCCTATCCTGTATCGCTTCTTTAACGCTTTCTGGCACATGATGGCTCATATGACAGATATGACCTCAGGTGAAATTACTCTTGAGGTTCTAGAACTTCTTGATGTCGTGCTTCTAGCCAACTTGATTCTTATCGTTCTCTTTGCAGGATATGAGAACTTCGTGTCAAAGATCAGCGTTGCAGAAGGTGCAGAAGATCGCCCACACTGGATGGGACATGTTGATTTCAGCGGTCTTAAGATCAAGCTCATTGGTTCACTCGTTGCAATCTCAGTGATCGAGTTGCTTAAGGACTTCATGAAGGAAGGCACATACGATGCCAACCGCGAGGGATGGCGTATCGGCATTCATATGACCTTCGTTATCTCAGGCGTGCTCTTCGCGCTGATGGATAACATGGCAGATCGCCATAAATCACAGCGCTAAGAAATTTGGTCTGTTAGTACTTCCCAACCAAAATTACGCGCGTAGTCCCTTTCACGTCGAGCTCTTCACATGAACCCCAGTAGACGGTCTGTTTCTTTCCGTCGTCAACGCACACTTTTTGATCCTGATAAGGATCTAAATTAGCTGGAGTGCCTGGAATACCCTGCGGACCAACAGGACCTACTGGTCCAACGGGCCCCATAGGACCTACAGAACCTACTGGCCCTTGAATACCTTGGGCACCTATTGCACCTGTTGCTCCTGTTGCACCTGTTGCACCTGTTGCACCTGTTGCACCTGTTGCACCTGTTGCTCCAGTTTCACCTTGAATACCTTGGGCACCTGTAGCGCCAGTTTCACCAGTTGCTCCCGTTTCACCTTGAATTCCTTGAGCTCCGGTTGCTCCCTTTTCACCTTGAATTCCTTGTTCGCCTCTCGGTCCCTGTGGTCCTTGTGGACCAACTAGTTCATCGAGCGTTAGTAAATCCTGATCTGTGGTGATCTCTTGCTCCTTGAGAGCAATGGCTGCCGCCGTTGTTGGAGAGAGCGCCTGCGAGAACGCCAGAATTACTAGGGCGGTAAAGATAAAAGTAATGATCGTCCAACCTTCTGAACGAGTGCGCTTTAGGGCAATCATGCAGTTTTAACCTCATCCTCTTCGCGCAAATCGTGCCAAATAATCAGAATAAAAATAGGAAGAATTAAATCGGTATAGAAGAAAATTGGAAATTTCATCAAATAATCAAAGTAGAAAGTTCCATCCAGGATATACACAGTTACTTGAGAAATGATGAGGCTTACTGGCCAGACGAGGGCGGTGTAGGGAAGAATTTTGCGTGCCTTGTGGAAACCGGATGAATAGAGCATCAAGGCAACCGGAGCAACAGTAGACATTAATATCCAGCCCAGGGTCGAAAGTATCAACTCTGCACGTCGTAATTGGCTTGAAGAACCACTAGGGTTGATAAAAAAGAAATCTGGCAAGGTCGCAACGATGAGCCAGTAAACAATCAACATCATTCCGCCGACAAGGCCCGTAATAAATTCAATCTGCTCTAAGCGCTTCTGTCTAACCATTTCATACTCCTTTGTGAGTAGCAGAATGGTAGAATGAAGTATTAGATAAAAGAAAGAGGTTAGAACAACCCAAATTCTGCAGCTTTAGAGAAAGAATGAGCGCGAGTAGCTGGATGGGGGCGCTGTGACCAAAAATGCTGCTTTGCAGGTAATGCCTTCGCACTCAGGAATTCCCGTTTGCACATTGAGCATATGCAGGCGCACCAAAGTGCGAGGGTAGGCACTTACTTCAGGCCGGAGTGCATAAATCGGCCCCTCAATTACGGTGGCTCTCATGGGCGGGCTCCGTGGCTGCGCTAGAAATGTGAGAGCTTGCTGTGAAGAAGGTCAGATTATTAATTGCCGCAACTGTTTCTGCCTCCTTGGTCATTGCAGTGATTGCAGCGCCCGCACAGGCAGGTTCTCGAATTCCTTCAACGGTCCCCTACTTCGGGTTGATCCTTGATGAGAGCTTCGACTTAAACCTTGAGCCCGATGCTTTCTTTGCAAACTCTAAGGACCCAATCGGTAAGAACATCGTTCTATGTGCAGGCCCAGAAGATGAGCTCTGCACAAAGACGACTGATGTCATGATCATTCACAACCTACCAGTTTGTTCTGTCGATAGTTCCTTCGACTGCATTAAATCTGTCTGGGCAGTTGATCCAAGCGGTAAGAAGATAGAAGGCACATATCAGCGATCACTTCCTGCAAATACCCGCGGAGATCACGAGCCTTATCCATTGATGATGATCTCGGCCGGTCGGGGCCTTGGAGGCCTCTGGCAGATTCCGGGTGTGACCAATGGTGGCGGTACTGATAATTACTTTGTCTCATTGCGCATCAATTCAGGTGCGACCAAAGCTGCAGGAACTCCACTACTTTCACAGAAGATGTACTACGGCCAAGTCATGGCTGGAATCATTCCCGTAAAGGAGATCTCTGGAAATTACAAAGCAACGCTTTCACAGCCAACATGGGCAGGTGGAGGCGAGCCAGGAACAGCTGGTCCTTCATATACACCTGAAGGTGTCCGTTGCACTGTGACAGATGTTGGTATCTGCCAATCGCCACAGAATTTTCCTGAAGGTTATCGATTCGGAATGTCTGTGCAATTTGCACAAAAGCTCAGCGGTTGGTTCCACGGTCGTATTGCGCTGCCTCTCGTGTCACAGACAAAGATTGATAAAGGCCAGCTTGTAGAAATTGAAGCCGAGCCGGTGAAGGTCTCAACTCTTGATTTCACGATTCCCAACGCTGAAATTCCTGAATCTGTGCGCAAACTTATCTTTGCGGATCGCGATTGGGGTGTATCAGGAGATAGCAAGGGCGGCATTAAAACAATGCTTGAGGGGCTTTCTAATCCAGTAACCATGGAGATTATGAATGCCATGTTGCCAACAATCGGCGATAAGGCAACGAAGACAACGCAGTATTGGTCTTTCCGTGCACTGAATTCTTGGAAGAACCCAGAAGTACAGCGTTGTTCTGAACAACAAGGGGTACTGGGCGGAGTAATCACCACCAATGCCCTTACCTATGGCGATGGGCCACCGATATTCAATAAAGCTACAGGTGCACTTGAATACAAGATTGCATCTCCCCATCTTCAGGCAGATGGCGAGTTGGCACTCGGTACATACGACCTCGCGGTAAAGAGCGATGTAGCTCGTTGTATCTATGGATTCTCCAACGCTCCGATTCAGGCGAGCATCTCGATCATCAACGAATCTGGTGAGCAGAAAATCGCAACGACTATCGTCAACGAACGCGGTGGTTGGCTCTACTTGAGCGCGAAGGGCTTCACCTTCTCATCTCCTACGATCAGCGTGAAGCTATCTCAAGCCACCGCACAAGCAACTGCGAAGACTGCAGCTAAGAAGGTGACACTTGTCTGTATGAAGGGCAAACTGCTGAAGAAGGTCACAGGTACGAAACCAAAGTGCCCAGCTGGATATAAAGCTCGGTAAAAACTTACAAGGGACACGGGCAAAGAAGAAAGCCCCGCACACTGTGCGGGGCTTTCTTCTATTTGTAGCCCCGAAGGGATTCGAACCCTCGTAGCTGACTTGAGAAGCCAGAGTCCTGGGCCGCTAGACGACGGGGCCAAAATTAAAAACCAGGACGAACAAAATCTGTGAAGCTTATGAAGTTGTATGTACTGCTTTCGCAGAGCTGGGGTACCAGGACTCGAACCTAGACTTACTGAACCAGAATCAGCAGGGCTGCCAATTACCCCATACCCCAATATTGTCACTGTGTGGCAAGGGGGAAAGTTTACCCCAACTTATAGGGGCAAATGACAGAGCAATTAGAGCGATAGCGCGTGGGTAATGCGGGCTAGGCATGCATCTTTACCCAGGAGCTCCATGGATTCAAAGAGCGGTGGAGAGATCGTGCTGCCTGTTGTTGCAATACGTAGCGCAGTAAAAGCGATGCGTGGCTTAAGGCCAAGTTCTTCAATGAGGGATGCGCGAAGTGCAGCTTCGATGCTCTCGTGGCTCCATGTAGATAGCTCTTCAAGATCCTTCAGTGAACGCTTAAGAATATCTTTTGCTGATCCATCTGAAATCTTTGCAACTGCATCGGCGTCAACTTCGAAGTTGGTGACGAAGAGGAACTTGAGCAGTGCAGGTGCTTCATCAAGCTTGACGATGCGCTCTTGAATCAAAGGAAGTGCTTTCTTGACCAGCTCGATTTCAGCATCAGTTCCTGAAATTACTTTGGCTTTAATGAGGAAGGGCATCGTCCACGTAGCGAAATCTTCAAGGCTAAGTGCGCGAATCTTGTCGCCGTTAATCGCTTCCAACTTCTTCATATCAAAACGTGCAGGAGATGAGTGAACCTTCTCGACGGTAAAGAGCTCTGTGAGCTCCTTCATCGAGATGTTTTCACGGTCATCACCTGGTGACCAACCAAGCAAAGCTAGGTAGTTACAGATTGCCTCTGGTAGATATCCCTGCTCGCGATACCACGCGATAGAGACTTCGCCATTTCTCTTAGACAACTTTGCGTTATCGGCGCCCATGACGAATGGAAGGTGGGCAAAGACTGGATAATCCTCGATCTTTACGCCCATCGCTTGATAGACGCGAATCTGACGTGGTGTTGATGAGAGTAGATCTTCACCGCGAAGAACGTGGGTAACGCCCATCATGATGTCATCGACAGCAACTGCCAACGTGTAGAGAGGTGAACCATCTGCGCGGACCAAGACAAAGTCAGGTACAAACTTATGGTCGAAGGTGACATCGCCACGGATCTCATCGGTAAATGTTGTTGTGCCATCAGGCATGCGCATGCGAACTACAGCTTCGCGTCCTTGCGCCTTATATGCAGCAATCTGTTCTGCAGTCAGATCGCGACAGTGACCGTTATATCCCGGTGCAACATTTGCCTTACGTTGTTCTTCGCGAACAGCTTCTAACTCATCCGGTGAGCAGTAGCAGTGATAGGCATCCTTCTGATCAAGAAACTTCTGTGCCCACTCTGCATAGATATCAAGACGTTGTGATTGCAGGTATGGCCCGTTATCGCCACCAACTTCAGGACCTTCATCCCACTGGAGGCCAAGCCACTTCAAGGTATCGATAGCAGCTTGGATATATTCATCAGTTACGCGAGTGGTATCTGTATCTTCAATGCGGAAAAGGAATGTTCCACCTGTGTGGCGCGCATATGCCCAATCAAATAGAGCCGTGCGGATATTTCCTACGTGGAGGTCGCCGGTAGGAGATGGAGCAAAGCGAACTTTGACTTTACGAGTTGCAGTACTTGTCATGGACGGGCGCTCACCTTATTTGTTAATTGGCCTAGGCCATCGATAGAGATTGCAACGGTAGATTTTTCGCCCATCGGGCCAATGCCTGCAGGTGTTCCGGTGATGATGACATCGCCGGGAAGAAGAGTCATGACGTTGGTAACGAAGTGAACGATATCTTCGACCTTAAAGATCATCTCTGAAATTGAGGCATCTTGCTTGACTACTCCATCAAGGGTCGTTGTGATGCGCTGAGTGCCGGGTACAAACTCTGTTTCAATCCATGGGCCAAGCGGGCAGAAGGTATCGAATGACTTTGCACGCATCCACTGTCCATCGCGCTTCTGTAATTCGCGAGAGGTAACATCATTTGCCATGGTGTATCCGAAGATCACATCTTTGACGCGCTCCTTCGGAACTTCTTTGCAGACGCGACCGATAACGATGGCAAGCTCTGCCTCGTAATCAATCGATGGCGCCATTGCAGGCCAGACAATTGTGTCGCCAGGGCCAATGACAGATGTATTTGGCTTCAAGAAAATGATTGGTTCTTCAGGTACGACTCCACCCATCTCCGCAGCATGATCTGCATAGTTCTTACCAACGCAGACAATCTTTGAGCGAGGAATCACCGGAGCTAGTAAGCGTACCTTTGTGAGCTCTACCTTTGCCGCTGTCTTCTGGATACCGTGATAGATCGGATCTCCAGAGATAATTGAAATTTGGTTGTCATCTTCGAGGATGCCAAAGAGCGGATCGGTACCAAGACCAGCATCGGGCTGTGGTGTAAAACGAACTACGCGCATGAGGTAATTCTAGCTTCGGAATCGATATGAAAAACCGTCGCAGTTGGCGCGAAGTCGGTTATCGCCTTCACATTTGCAGGCAATTGACCTGCTGCAACGACGCTTTCGATGCCGGTAATGCCCGATGCAAGGGCGACGGTGAGAACCGCCTCAAATGCATCGAGGTTAAGCGATGGAGAAATAACGTTGACGGCTACATAGGTGCGCCCGGTTGTATCGCGAAGAGCAGCAGCTTGTGCGGCGCCGCTTCGAGCAAGGGTAGATGTCGCAAGAGTGACCAGCTTTGTATCTTCTGGATTATTCATTCTCGTCCTCCCCCTTTGCCTCTAAGCGCTCAATAATAACTGAGCTAATTCTGCGACGGCGACCTACAGGGCGCTCTGATGTAATCGAGAAACCATGCAAGTTAATGGTGCTTCCGGCAATTGGTACGCGACCAAGCTTCTGTGCCATGAGTCCACCGATTGAATCGATACCTTCGAATTCCGCTTCATCGATCTTAATCTTGAGCTCATCGGCAAGATCTTCCATGTGCAGGTTGGCCTTTGCGCGAGCCTTATCTTCTGTCAGCCAAACAAATTCTTCTACGCCATCATCGTATTCATCAGCGATCTCACCAACGATTTCTTCAATGATGTCTTCAATAGTAATAATTCCGGCAGTGCCGCCGTATTCGTCAACAACAATTGCAAGGTGGATCTGATCGCGCTGCATCTCTTTTAAAAGGTCAGCGGCTTCCTTATTTTCGGGAACAAAGACTGCAGGGCGAAGGTGTTGTTCTACCTTCTCAGTTGTCTCTGCCTCGTGGTGATCGAGTGCGCGCTTGGCTAAATCTTTTACATAGGCGATGCCGATAATCTGGTCGATGTTCTCGCCCGTTACCGGAATACGTGAGTATCCACTTCGCAGAGCAAGTGATAGACCTTGGCGCAGAGTCTTATCGCGCTCCATCCAAACCATATCTGTACGTGGGACCATCAACTCGCGAACAAGGGTGTCACCCAAATCAAATACATTATGAATCATCTCGTGTTCATCAGATTCAACGAGACCACGATTATGTGCGTGATCCATCAGCTCGCGTAGCTCGTTCTCATTGGTGAAGAGACCCCACTGGAAACCCTTATCTGGAGTAATCAAATTGCCCAGCGCGATAACGCCCTTAGCAATCGGAGTGTAGATAAAAGCTAGGACCAAGCTGAATGTGCGACTGATCTTGCTCAACGTGACTCTTTCCATGAAGCGACGATTTTCTCTTGCAGTGCAAACATTATTTTCTCTTCATCTGGATCTGCGTGGTCATAGCCCAAGATATGGAGCAAGCCGTGGGATGCCAGAATAAAGATTTCGTGTTCTGCGCTATGGCCGGCAGCTGCTGCCTGTCGCGCTGCAAATGAAGGAGCAATCACAATGTCGCCAAGTGTTACTGCATCGTCCTTTGATTCAGGCATATCCATAGGAAATGAGAGAACATCCGTTGGGCCTGGTTCATCCATCCACTTAATGTGTAGCTCTTCCATCTCAGTCTCATCGACAAAGGTAAGAGAAATTTCGCACTCAGGGCTGAGCTCCATATATTCAATACCGTAATTAAGAAGCTCTTGAACATCTTTATCTGGAATCAGAGAGCCGGAACGGTTAATGAGTTCAACGACCACGTGGGGCCACCGTTCGAGCAGGTATGGGCTTCATAAGGAGAATAGTTTAGTTGTTGCGAAGAGAACGCGGAACCGACTTGGTCTCCTCATATGAGTCATAAGCCTTCACAATGTCGCCAATTAAGCGGTGGCGGACGACATCTTCTGCGGTTAAGTTCATAAATGCGATGTCATCGACGCCCTTGAGGATGTCCTGGATTACTGCAAGGCCTGAGCGCTGTCCCCCGCCCAAATCGTTCTGGGTGATATCGCCTGTGATAACCATCTTTGAACCAAAGCCAAGACGAGTGAGAAACATCTTCATCTGTTCTGGCGTTGTGTTCTGTGCTTCATCGAGAATCACAAATGCGTCATTGAGTGTGCGACCGCGCATAAATGCAAGAGGTGCAACTTCGATAACACCTGATTGCATCAATCGAGGAATCGAATCAACATCGATCATGTCATGCAGCGCATCAAAGAGCGGGCGTAGATATGGATCAATCTTTTCGTTGAGAGTACCTGGCAAGAATCCGAGCTTCTCTCCTGCTTCAACTGCAGGACGAGACAAGATAATTCTGTTGACCTTCTTCGCCTGCAACGCAGCAACTGCCTTTGCCATCGCAAGGTATGTCTTACCTGTACCAGCTGGACCAATTCCAAATGTAATTGTGTTCTCTTCTATCGCATCGACATAGAGCTTCTGATTTGCAGTCTTAGGTCTAATGGTGCGACCGCGATTGCTGACGATATTGAGTGAGAGAACTTCACCAGGATGTCCTGTTGGTTCAGCTTCTAACATCGCAATGCTGCGCTTTACTGCATCTGATGTGAGGGTCTGACCTGAACGGATAACGACCATCATTTCGTTGATGAGCTTCTCAATCGCAAGGCATTCGATATGTGGGCCGCGAAGTGTGATCTCGTTACCGCGAACTGTGATGTTGACTGAAGGAAATGCAGCTTCAATCGCCAACATATTGGCATCAGAGATACCAACGAGTGCAACCATCGGAATGGCTGGTGGAATCGTGATCAGCGCGCGCTCCATATACATGAAAATCTACTGGCAGTTTGAGCTTTTCACCACACAGAAAGGGCTGTGTTGACCGATGAAAGTGCGGCCAATCCAGCGTGAGCCGAGCGAAGAATCGGCCTTCCCATCAGGGCAACCCGAGCACCGGCGGCGGCAAAGGCATCGACCTCGGCATCTGTCAGGCCACCCTCTGGTCCAATGATGATGACCACCTTGGTTGCGCCCTTTGGCACTACTTCAGAAATCTTCTTAGCGGCAGCTTCGTGGAAGACAATGGCGCAATCTGATTTGGCGATCTCATCTACAACGTTCTCCGTTGTAGCAACGCCAACAACTGTTGGGATTCGATATCTGCGTGATTGCTTACTTGCCTCGCGCGCAGTCAGTGCTAATTTTTCAATCTTATCTTCTGACTTTCCAATACTGCGAGATGCCTTCCACATAACGATGCGATCTGCGCCACCCTCTGTAGAAAGTTCAATTGATTCTTTAATTCGATCACCCTTAGGAATTGCCTGCACAACGGTAAATTGCACAGCGAGCGGTTCTTCAAAGCCAGTCTCAATCACAGTAACTGTCAGAGATTTCTTGCCGACTGCCGTTACTTGAACGCCCGAGTAAGCGCCATTTCCATCGCTGAGATTGAAGATATCGCCTGTGCCCATGCGCAGAACACGTACCGCATGGTTGACATCTTCATTATTGAATTCATAGGAAGCGCCAACTTGTGTTGGTAGATCGTCGACGAAGAAGAGGGTGCGCATTAGCGGCCGAAGGCTCGTCCGAATTTGGCGAAGAGGCCTTCTTTATGGCCCTTAATCTTCACATCGCCATCTTTCTCACCGCGTGATGATGCAAATTCCTTAAGTAACTTCTCCTGATCGCGGCTGAGCTTGCCTGGCGTTTCGACATCGACATGGACAATCAAATCACCGCGGTGCGTCGTGCGAAGGCGAGTCATTCCACGCCCCTTAACAGTCAGAGTCGAACCGCTCTGGGTTCCGGCCTTGATCTGAACATCGACACTTCCATCGAGTGTTTCAACCTTCACTGTTGTGCCAAGGGAAGCTGCTGCAAATGAGACACCAATCGCCATATGGAGATCATCTCCATCGCGCAGTAAGAAATCGTGTTCTTCTTCAACGATCTCGACATAGAGATCACCTGCAGGTCCTCCGCCTTGGCCAACTTCTCCGCGACCTGCCATCTGAATTCTGTTGCCGGTTTCTACACCCGCAGGAATTTTGATGTTAATTGTCTGGCGAGCACGAACGCGACCATCGCCTGCACATTCACGGCAAGGATCTGAGATAACAGATCCATACCCAGAGCAGTTATTACATGGGCGAGATGTCATTACTTGACCTAAGAATGACTTCTGAACAAATTGTGTTTCACCGCGACCCTTACAGACAGGACACATTTCAGGAGCTGAGTTATTTGCAGTTCCCTGTCCTTCGCACTTTGTACAGATAACTGCGCTTTCCAGTGTGATGTCGCGTTCTGTACCAAAGCAGGCTTCATTGAGATCTACAGTGACGCGAATAAGTGCATCTTGTCCTTGGCGCATACGTGGACGTGGCCCGCGATTTCCACCGCCACCAAAGAATGCATCCATGATGTCGCTAAATCCACCGCCGCCAAAACCACCACCAAAACCACCACCGAATCCACCTTGGCCACCCATGTCATATTGCTGGCGCTTGGAAGGATCACTGAGCGTGTCATAGGCAGCGGTCACTTCTTTAAATTTATTCTGCACTTCAGGATCTGGATTTACATCTGGGTGAAGCTCGCGAGCAATCTTGCGATAGGCCTTCTTAATTTCATCAGCACTTGCGCCGCGATCAATTCCTAAGAGGTCGTAGTAATCAGCCATTGCTATTTACCGCTTTCGGTGATGTAGCGACCGACGTAACGAGCAACGGCAGAGACTGCGGCAATTGAACCGGCGTAATCCATACGGGTGGGCCCAATTACGCCCAGTGAGCCTAGAGTTGAATTCTCAAGTCCGTACCCAACTGTTACCAGGGATGTTGTATGTAGGTTTGAAAGTTGTTGTTCGCTGCCGATAGTCACATGCACAGTTTCTTGGGCTTCACTCAAAAGGCGCATCAAGACAACTTGTTCTTCGAGCGCTTCAAGAATTGGCGACAGCGTTGGCCCGAGCGCTTCTGCAGAACGTGCAAGGTTTGCTGTTCCAGAGATTGCCATCATCTCGCGGCCATGGTTTTCACCGATAATCGGATACTGAACGACTGCAACCTGCTTGGTGATATCTGCCAATAACTTTGCGCTGCGCTTAACAACATCATCGAGGTCGATTGCGCCCTCAAGAAAAGATTCAATGGCGCGACGTTCTGCAGTAGATAGTGGTTTAACGGTTGCAAGCTTGTCTACAAAGAGGCGATATCCACGATCTGTAGGAATACGGCCGGCACTTGTATGAGGCTGTGCGATAAAACCTTCTTCTTCCAGAACAGCCATCTCATTACGGATAGTTGCTGGAGAAATTCCTAGGGCGTGCTTTTCAGCAATCGCCTTCGAGCCAACCGGCTCTTGAGTCTGTACATACTCATCGACGATTGCGCGAAGAATCTCGAGCCTGCGATCAGTGGTCATAGTTTGGCAATCTTATCGCGGTGCGCCTAGCGGAGCATTTCTTGGGTTAGGCGGTCGGCAATGAGGCGACCTGTAGGCGTTAGAACTAGGGCAGATTCCTTTTCGATGATGTGTCCGCTCTTGATGTACTCCATTGAACGCTCGTATTGGGCAACGGTAAGAGCTGCCTTCTTTACGCCTTCTGGCATGCGAATTGCGAGCATGATGTATTCGCTACGTTTCTCATCATCACTTAATTGTTCTGAATCTTTAATTGGGCTCTGACCTGCAAAGACACGTTCCTTATAAGCGTTGGGATGCTTCACATTCCAGAAACGCTTCTGGTCGATATGCGAGTGCGCACCAGGTCCAAGTCCCCACCAATTATTTGATTTCCAGTAAGCGATGTTGTGGCGACATTGATGGCCAGGCTTTGACCAATTCGATAGCTCGTACCACTTCAAACCTTTTTGTAGACATTGCTGATCCACCAGGAGATACATATCTGCCATCAAGTCATCATCAGGCATTGTGTATTCACCGCGCTTAATCTGGGCTGCAAGTTTGGTGCCTTCTTCAACGATCAGTGCATAGGCGCTAATGTGATCGATATTCAGAGATAGCGCTTCTTTAACAGTTGCTGCCCAATCGCTGAGTGATTCACCTGGTGCGCCATAGATAAGGTCGACGCTGACAGATGGAAAACCTGCTGTGCGCGCCATATCAACGGCCTTGCGAACGTTTTCAGGATTATGTGTGCGATCGAGAACTTTAAGAACATCTGGGTTCGAAGATTGCATGCCAAATGAGATGCGATTAAATCCTGCTGCGATATATCCATCGAGCTTCTCTTGCGTTACCGAATCAGGGTTTGCCTCAAGTGTGATTTCACAATCTTCAGTTAACCCATTACGAGCTTTAATGGCAGAGATAACTCGCCCTAAATCTTTCGCAGGCAATAGCGACGGAGTACCGCCGCCGAAGAAGATAGTTGGGACATGATCTGTGGGAGCTGCTTCTAGCTCTTTAAGAACGGCATCGATGTAGTCGTTAGAGACGATTTCAAGGGTTGCACCATCTTGAAGCTCGGAGGGGGTATAGGTATTGAAATCGCAGTACCCGCAACGACGCACACAGTATGGAATATGGACGTAGAAGGAGAGCATTTATTCCAACTTACGTGCGGCTTTAATCTTTTCAATATCGGCATCGGTAGCAAGAGCTGCAACGAAGGCTTCTTGTGGAACTTCAACGCGTCCCACCATCTTCATGCGCTTCTTACCTTCCTTCTGCTTCTCGAGAAGTTTGCGCTTACGTGAGATATCTCCACCGTAACACTTGGCGAGAACATCTTTACGGATAGCGCGAATTGATTCGCGGGCAATAATGCGTGAGCCGATAGCGGCTTGAATTGGTACCTCGAACTGCTGGCGAGGAATGAGTTCGCGCAGCTTGCCTGTCATCATCACGCCATAGGCATAAGCCTTATCGCGGTGAACGATTGCGCTAAAGGCATCGACTGCTTCACCCTGCAAGAGGATGTCGACCTTGACCAAGTTACCTTCTTCATCGCCCATCTCTTCATAATCAAGGGATGCATATCCGCGAGTACGAGATTTAAGCTGATCAAAGAAGTCAAAGACAATCTCTGCAAGTGGCAAGGTGTAGCGAATTTCTACGCGGTCTTCTGAGATGTAATCCATTCCTAGCATCACACCGCGGCGCTCTTGGCAGAGTTCCATGATTGTTCCGATGAATTCAGAAGGGGCCAAAATCGTTGACTTCACGATTGGCTCTTTTACATTGTTGATCTTGCCATCAGGAAACTCTGAAGGGTTGGTAACGATGAACTCTTTGCCATCTTCAAGCTCTACACGATAGACCACGTTAGGCGCTGTTGAAATCAGGTTGAGCTTTGCTTCGCGTTCAAGACGTTCGCGCACAATTTCCATATGCAGAAGTCCCAAGAAGCCGCAGCGGAATCCAAAGCCGAGAGCGGCAGAGCTTTCAGGTTCGTAGACAAGGGCTGCATCATTGAGTTGTAGCTTTTCAAGTGCATCACGCAGAACAGGAAAATCTGCGCCATCGAGTGGGAAGAGACCAGAGAAGACCATCGGCTTTGGATCTTTATATCCTCCGAGAGGTTCTTTCGTTGGTCGTGCAAAGTTTGTAATCGTGTCACCTACACGAGATTGGCGAACATCTTTTACACCGGTAATTAAGTAACCTACCTCGCCAACGCCAAGTCCCTTTGAAGGAAGTGGTTCAGGAGAAATAACGCCGACTTCGAGCGCTTCGTGCTTTACACCTGTTGAGAACATCTGAATTTGTTCGCGTGGATTGATGCGACCATCGACAACACGAACATAGGTAACTACTCCACGATATGCGTCATAGACAGAGTCGAAGATAAGAGCACGTGCAGGTGCATCTGGGTCGCCGACCGGTGCAGGAATCTGATCGATGATTTGGTCTAAGAGATCGGCAACGCCATCGCCAGTCTTTCCAGAGACCTTTAATACATCTTCAACCTTGCAACCAATGAGGCCTGCAAGTTCTGCGGCGAATTTTTCAGGTTGTGCATTCGGTAGATCGATCTTATTAAGGACAGGAATGATGGTGAGGTTGTTCTCCATCGCAAGGTAAAGGTTTGCAAGAGTCTGCGCTTCGATTCCCTGTGCACAGTCAACGAGAAGAACAGCGCCTTCACACGCAGCAAGAGATCGTGAAACTTCATAGGTAAAGTCAACGTGTCCAGGTGTATCGATCATATTCAGGATGTATTCCTGACCATCGATACCGCTGCGCCATGGAAGACGGACAGCTTGTGACTTAATAGTGATTCCGCGTTCGCGTTCGATATCCATGCGATCTAGGTATTGCGCGCGCATGTTGCGAGCTTCTACAACTTCAGTGATTTGAAGCATGCGATCGGCCAACGTTGATTTACCGTGATCGATATGGGCAATGATGCAGAAATTGCGAATTTGTTTTGGATCTGTTGCCGCAGGTTGAGGGGCCTTGGCAATTGATATTGCAGGCACCTAAGAAACCTCGCTCTGTGAGTGAATTACGTGAAAGAGAAGAGTCGGGTTCGAATTAACGAACGCCGGCCTTGGCAGCTGCCTTAGCCATTGAAGACTTCTTATTTGCAGCAGAGTTCTTGTGAAGAACACCCTTAGCAACTGCAACATCGAGAGCCTTTGAAGCTGCACGTAGTTCAGCAGTAGTTACAGCAGCGTCACCCTTTTCAACTGCATCGCGGAATTTGCGAACAGCTGTCTTGATAGATGATGAGACAGACTTGTTGCGAAGGCGTGCCTTCTCGTTTGTCTTAATACGCTTGATCTGCGACTTGATATTTGCCACGTGTATAGCTCCGAACTGTGTTTGTTGAGTTCAAATCCTCTGATTTGGACAGGGGTGAAGGCTATCAGCGCTGGGCGAGAGCGCCAAAATCAGCGCTGAGCCCGAGCGATAGTGATGGTCTGAAGAGCCTTTTCGAGGGCGAAGATGGGATCTGATGAGGCCCCCTTCACATCGGCATCGGCCTTTGCGATTGCCTCAACGGCTGCAGCAATCCCCCGCGGTGTCCAGGACTGCAATTGGCGACGGGCCTTATCAATCTGCCACGGCGCCATTCCAAGTTCTCCTGCAAGTTCAAATGATTTAGAGCCGCGATTAGTTCCTGAAACTTTTGCCAATGAACGTAGCGATGATGCAATTGCTGAAGTAACCATGACTGGATCAGTTCCAGTTTCTAGCGCGCTGCGAAGTGTTACCAGCGCTACAGGTAGGTTTCCATCAATCGTTGCATCTGCAACATCAAAGCCAGTTGTTTCGATACGCCCTTGATGGAATTTATCCACCATCGCTTCATCGATTGCACCTGCTGGCGCATCGAGTGAAATTTGCGAGACAGCTTGCTGAAGCTCGCGTAAATCTGTTCCAAGTGCTCCGACCATGGCTTTAATCGCACCTGGCGTTGCCTTGCGCCCTGCATCTTGAAAGAGAGCCTTAACGAAATCTTCCTTCTCTGCCTCTTTCTTAATTGCATCGCAGGCGATGATTTCTGGCTTCGCCTTCTTAATTGCATCAAGGAGCGCTTTACCTTTGACTCCGCCCTTATGAACAAAGACCACGGTCATTGTGGGATCTGGTTGATCTAAGTAACGAGTGATCTCATCCTTTGCTTCATCGGCAAGATCTTGCAGATCACGAATAATGAGCGCGCGGCGTTCTGAAAAGAGTGAAGGAGCAAGAGCATCTGCGATATCACCAAGGACGGCATCGGATGCCATGATGGTTGTGAGCTCGGCTTTTTCATCTTTGAGTTGGGCGGTGAGCTTTGCAAGAGTGCGATCTGAGAGCGCTCCTTCTGAACCAAGAAGGAGGTAGAACGGATTCATCACGTACTCCCCTTTCTTTGCCTAAAGCATCTTCGCTAGCCCCAGCCGAACCACGATCTGAGTCCTCCATTGGATGTACGAACTATAAATCTATCGCCTGTTGTATTGATAGCGATGGCGCCATCAGTATCGGTACGCAATACCTTAGCCTCTAGATCGCTCAACGCCTTAATTGTCTCGGGAGCCGGGTGGCCATAGCTATTGTCTTCACCCACGCTGATGATGGCGATGGTTGGAGATAGTTCGCGCAGCAAGGTCTTATCTTGAAATTTAGAACCGTGATGTGAAACTTTGTAGATATCTACTTCTCCTACCTGGGAGATAAGGCGCTCTTGCGCCGGGGGTTCGATATCGCCTCCTGCAAAGAGTGAAAAATCTGCAGAACGCAGAAGCACGGAGATGCTCGAGTTATTTGGTGTGTATCCACTTGTCGTATCTGGCCAGAGCACCCGAACATCAATGCCACCGACGTTGGTCCGAGTACCAGTTGTTACATTGCCGTACCAGGTTGTGCCAATTTTTCTATTTTTCGTTACACCCCTAAGTCCACCGACATGATCTGCATGAGAATGGGTCAAGATCAAGAGCGGTATTTCTTTGATTCCCAGTTGTCGCAGACACCGATCGGCTAATTGTGGATCTGGTCCAACGTCGATCACAATTGCCCGGTCGCTACCGAGGTTGATCATCAGTAAATCTCCCTGACCAATATCGCAATTGGCAATCTTCCAATCTCCTGCCGGAAACTTCTGCACCCATGAGATTGCAACGATGACAAGTAAGAGCGCTGCTATATATCTTTTGAATTTCAAGGTGATTGCTAGATAGAGCAGAGCAAGAAGTGCAATCGCTGCAACAAAGCCGTAGGCGCCAGTTTTCAAGGTGAAGACGGGATAGCCAGATGCCCATTCGGCAATCGTTGTAATCCAGAGCGCAAAGGGCTTCACAAGGAGAATCAAAATCTGCGAAATCCACGGAGCCACTGGCGAGATGAGGGCTGCAATAAATCCAATAATCGTTATCGGTGTAACTGCAGGTGCTGCAGCGATATTGGCGATGATGCTCATAGGACTGATGTATCCCGATAGCGCAACGATCACAGGTAGGCAGAAGGCCATTGCAGCAAGTGGAGGTGCGAGCCACTTCCACTTAATTCTCGGTGCAACCAATAACAATCCAGCAGTTGCGAGGACCGATAGTGCAAAACCTGGATCTCGTGCCTGAAATGGATCTGCAATGACTACAGCGACTATGGCAAAAGCGAGAGCCGCAAGTGGATCTCGCCCTTGTCGTGATGCACTTGCAAAGAGCAGGACTGCAGCCATTGCAGCTGCGCGCAACACCGATGGCGATGGTCGCACCAGTGCGATAAATGATGTCAGGGCAATGGCGGTTGCGATGATGCGATAACGGGTATTGCGAAAGAGAAATTGCATGCACCATAAAACAAAGGCTGAGACGATTGCAAAGTTGGCACCGCTCACTGCAACGAGGTGGGTAAGGCCCGACCTTCGCATCTGCGCCTTAAATTCATCGCTCTGCTTCGATATATCGCCGATCACCATTCCCGGAATCAACGCTCCAGCATCACCGCTGCCACTTGCGGTACGAAGACCTAAACGAATGGTGGCAAGAGATTGCGCCCACCGTGATGGCTTTGATACTTCGTACACGCGATCTTTGATAATCACCATCGCAGCTACACGTCGTTCTTTAGTCTCAACAATCTTTGCCAGCGCGCTAAAGCGTTGGCCGGGAAGCAAGCCATGCACAGTTTGAGTCGTAGCAATTACTCGAACCGGAAGCCGCAATGAGTAACGCTGATCGATATTGGTGATCTGAGCGATAAAGCTAAAGCTTGGCGGTGCGAGTTGATCACCGAATACACGGGTAGCAACGCGCGCTGGATCGGTACTCACCTGCACTGTGATCGGAACCTGTTGATTATGAAAGCTACGCAAAGTCGAATCTTCAAGAGCAGCTAATCGAATTGACATCACTACCGAGCCGACAACGGCTGCAATCAGGAGAAATCTAAACTTCTTATTCCTATATAAGAGTGTGGCGAGAAGAAGCGCTCCAGCAGATATCGCAAATGGGCGTACCCAACTCTGGGTCAGTGTGCCGATCCAGACCGCGCCCGCAATTGCTAAGGCGCGGCTATCGACTAGACGCGCAGCTTCTCTTTGAACTTTGCGAATGTGTTTGGACCGATTCCGGGAATTTTCAAGAGGTCTTCAATAGCGGTGAAGGGTCCATTGATCTTTCGATAAGAAACGATGCGCGAGGCCAGAACTGGACCTATACCGTCGAGAGATTCGAACTCTTTTGTTGTTGCTCTATTGATCATCACAGGTCCGTTCTTACGAACGGTTGCTCGTGCAGCGCCAGCCTTTGCAAGCGTGAAAACATAAATCTGCTCACCATCTTTAACGATACGAGCTTGATTGATATCTGATGTATCTGCGTTCTGTGCAAGGCCGCCAGCTGCTTCAATGGCTTGTACAACGCGCGAACCAGCTGGAAGTGCATACACGCCAGGGTTAGTAACCGATCCAGAAACATCGACCATTACTTCAAGGGAAGGTGCTTGGATTTCTACGACTGGGGCTGCGATGACTTCTTCAGATGCACCGCGTGAAACGAAGATAAGTGAGACCAGAACAGCCACTGCTGCAAGGATTGCTAAGGCGCGTTTTTGTGGCTGTGAATAGTGAAGGTCTGCCCACCAATTACTGATTTGAGTAAAGTATTTATTGTCCATCGGCCGATGATGCAGGAAGGAGAGGAATTAAAATCTCCTTAAGTATTCCCTTGTGTATATCTTGATGATACTTTCATGAGATGACGACAGGTACTGTGAAATGGGAACTTGGTGAGACCGCCTACACGGTTGTTGGTGATCTCACTTCAGGCAAAACACCACTTGTAACTCTTCACGGTGGTCCCGGGTTCTTAGGAAAAAGCATGTCCACAATTGCCGGTTTCGCAGATAAGGCAGGAAGACCTGCCATTACCTACGACCAACTTGGGTGCGGCTCTTCTTCACATCTATCTGATAAGCCAGCAGATTTTTGGCAGATTGAGATCTTTGTTAAAGAGTTCAACGAGCTCATTAGCCACTTGGGTATTGCAGATAATTTTGCTCTCAATGGACATTCATGGGGTGGCTTACTAGCGGCGGAGATTGCAATCACACAACCCAAAGGGCTAAAGGCGCTCATACTCTCGAGCCCATTAGGCGATAGTGATACCTGGGTAGATGAAGTTAAGCGATTGCTGACAGAGATGCCTCAAGAGATTTCTTCCGTCATTATCAAGCACGAAGAGGAAGGGAGTACCGATTCCGAGGAATACATGGCTGCTGCCTTTAAGTTCTATGACAAGCATGTCATTCGAATTCCGATGCCACCTGATGTGGTTGAGATCTTTGATGAAGCCCTTGCAGATCAGAATGTCTACAACTCGATGTGGGGACCTTCAGAACTCATGTGCAACGGAACGCTGGCCGGACACGTGGTCACAAATCGCATCAATCTCATTAGTGCACCAACGCTGATTCTTTCTGGCAAGTATGACGAGTGCACACCCAAGACTGCCCAGAATTATCACGCAGGTATCAAAGGTTCTACATGGGAGATTCTCGAAGAATCAAGCCACCTCTCTTACGTAGAGGAAGCGGCTAAATATCAGAGAGTGATGAACGATTTTCTAGATTTACACTGCTAATTACAGGACGATGTTTACAAGCTTTGGTGCACGCGCAATAACTTTCTTTGGCGTAGCTCCAGCAAGCTCTGCAATAACGTCAGGTAGGGCAAGGGCCGCTGCTTCGAAATCTGCATCTGAAATCGTTGGCGAAACGTTCATTCTCACCTTGATCTTGCCGTTGATTTGAACAACTGCTTCTACTTCATCATCCACCAGGAGTGCAGGATCTATAACTGGCCAACCGGCAGTTGCGATAGCTGGCTTATGGCCAAGGCGCTCCCACATTTCTTCGGCGGTAAACGGTGCAACGAGTGAGAGCATGATTGCAATCGCCTCTGTCGCCTCACGTACTGCAGGATCTGCTGGACCGCATCCAGTATCAATTGCCTTACGTGTTGCATTCACTAGCTCCATCACGCGAGCAACCGCTACGTTAAAGCGGAAAGATTCAACGGCAAAGGCTGCATCATGAAGCGCCTTATGTGTCGCCTTGCGAAGTGAGATATCACCGGTAGAAAAGTTCACTCCAGGAGCTGATGTGACATCTCCTGATAGGCGCCATGCGCGGCTTAAGAATTTCACTGATCCAGAAGGTGAAACATCTGCCCAGTCGACATCATCTTCAGGTGGGCCTGAGAAGACCATGGATAAACGAATTGCATCAACGCCGTGGTGCTCAAGCTCATCAGAAAGACGTACAAGATTTCCGCGTGACTTCGACATCGCAGAGCCATCCATCAGAACCATTCCCTGATTAAGCAGACGGGTAAATGGTTCGGTGAATGAAAGCATCTTCATGTCATAGAGAACCTTGGTGAAGAAGCGTGAATAGAGAAGGTGCAAGATTGCATGCGTTACGCCACCGACATATTGATCTACAGGCAGCCATGTATCGATCTCGCTGCGATTAAATGGTTCGGTCGCATTGGTCGATGATGGATAGCGGAGGTAGTACCAAGAGGAATCTACGAAGGTATCCATTGTGTCTGTATCGCGAAGAGCAGGACCTGCGCACTTAGGGCACTTGGTATTGACCCATTCAGTTGCTGCAGCAAGTGGTGATTGACCCTTTGGCTTGAGATCGAGTCCCTTTGCATCAGGCAAGAGAAGTGGAAGTTCTGAATCAGGGACAGCGACTTCACCGCACTTTTCGCAGTGAACGATAGGAATTGGTGTACCCCAGTAACGTTGGCGAGATACAAGCCAGTCACGAAGGCGGTAGTTGCGCGCACGATTTCCTAGACCTTTCGCTTCAAGCTCATCAAGTACTTTGGATGTCGCATCATCTTTATTGAGACCATCAAGTGGTCCGGAGTTGACCATAACGCCTTCAGCAATTGCAGCGACTCCGCTGATTGCTGGATCTTCTTCATCTGTTTTCACAACAATGCGAATAGGTAGCCCCATCGCCTTTGCGAAATCAAGGTCGCGCTGATCGTGGGCAGGACATGCCATGATGAAACCGGTTCCGTAATCAGCTAATACATAGTCAGATGCCCAGATCGGAAGCTTCTCGCCGTTGATGGGATTTATAGCAAAGCGTTTGAGATCTACACCAGTCTTTGGGCGATCTGTTGCAAGGCGATCGATATCTGATGCCGCCTTAATCTTTTCCAAATAAGCGTTGAATTCAGGTTCCACATCAGTACCTGCAGCAAGCTCTGCAGCAAGCGCCGAGTCTGCAGCAACAACCATAAATGTTGCACCATACAAAGTATCAAGTCTCGTTGTGTAGATGCTCAAAGGCTCTGTGCGACCCTCGACAGCGAACTTAACGTTTCCACCTTCGGAACGACCGATCCAGTTGCGCTGCATCATCAAGACTTTATCTGGCCACTTGCCTTCAAGCTCTGACATGTCATCGAGCAAACGATCTGCGTAATCGGTGATCTTGAAATACCACTGGTTGAGCTTCTTCTTTGTAACCGCTGAATCACAACGTTCGCACAGACCTGCAACTACCTGCTCATTTGCAAGAACGGTCTGGCACCCTGGACACCAGTTAACTGCTGAATCTTTTCGATATGCCAAGCCGCGATCATGTAACTTTGTAAAGAGCCATTGATTCCACTTGTAGTACTCGGGGTCGCATGTGTTAAAGACGCGATCCCAGTCGAATGAACAAGCAAGGCGGCGCATAGATGCCTTCTGCGTTGCAATATTTTCATAGGTCCAGATACGAGGATCTTCATTGCGCTTAATCGCAGCATTTTCTGCAGGAAGTCCAAATGCATCCCAACCAATTGGGTGCATGACGTTAAAGCCTTTTTGAATCCAGTAACGAGCGATGACATCGCCGAGTGCATATGCCTCTGCGTGGCCCATATGGAGATCACCTGATGGATACGGAAACATATCCAAGACATACTTCTTTGGACGTGGATCATCCACGCGACCTGATTTAAATGGTTCAATTTTGTCCCAGACCGGAAGCCACTTCTCTTGCACGTAGGCAAAGTCGTAGGCGGCATGTTCGCGTTCTGTACTCACGTGGAGATAAGGGGAATCGAACCCCTAACCTCTTCCATGCCATGGAAGCGCGCTACCAATTGCGCCATATCCCCGAAAAGAAACTTCAAGAGGGCAGACTTTACAGGCGATGAGTTACTTAGCCCAATCAGGAATCTCTGCGCCGCTCTCTTCACCGTAGACAGGCTCTGGAATCGAGCCAGCGTTATGTTCTGCCAAATACCAGCCCTTGACGGGGCTCTGGGCCAAGATCGACCACGATGCATTTGAAAGTCCACCAACGCGCGCCCAATGTGAGTATGGAAGATCGAGATAGTGGCCCAATATGCAACGCGCAGTTCCACCATGTGTTGTGACGACGAGAAGTTGTTCATCTTTCCCAGCTAGAGCATCCGTAATCGCTGCAGCTGAGCGAGCAGCAACTTGGCTACGCGTTTCACCGATTCCACCGGCAGGAATATCTTCACCATCTATCCACCGAATAAAGTTTGCAAGATCGGTTTTGCGATTCTCTTCGCCCGTCTTGCCCTCCCAATTGCCGCCATTTGTTTCGCGAAGACGTTCATCAATTCTTACTTCAAGGTTTGTCAGCGTTGCGAGCTCTTGTGCTGTGTTGCGCGCGCGACCTAGATCGCTAGAGATAATCATCGTTGGCTGCATGGGAGCCAAAATTCGAGCAGCGTGTGATGCCTGAAATTTACCTACCTCGTTGAGCGGAATATCTGAGTGGCCTTGGAACCGATTGACGATATTCCAATCGGTCTGTCCATGACGCCACAGAAGAATTCTGTTAGCCACGTGCCAGCTCTTCTTTCACCACATCGAGTTCGATTGATGGGCAGTCATTCCACAGGCGATCGAGCATGTAATACCCACGGAGTTCCTTCGATTGAATGTGAACGACGAGATCTGAGTAATCAATAAGAACCCATTCCTCTGTTCCTTCGCGACGCATCGGCTTATCCCCCGCTAGACGTAACTTCTCTTCCACTTCATCAGCGATTGCACCGATCATTCGTGTGTTATCTGCTGTGACGATGAGAAAGATCTCGCTGAGGACTGATTGGTCTGAGAGGTCGAGAGCAACAATTTCTGTACCGAATTTATCTGCGGCAGCGCGAGCTGCAATTTGAGTACGGTCGATACACGCTTTACTTGCTGGCATAGAGGTTGTGCTCCTTTATATATGCAGCAACTGCTGCTGGTACTTCTTGTGATGAACCTGATCTAATCTCTGTTGCGGATACTTCGATGGCGCCTATATCGTGAGTAGAAGCACCATTTCCTGATTGACTGGCAAATCCTGGGCGATCTATAACGATAAATTCCACCATCTTCTTCAGCTCTTCTGCTCGATGCCATTGGTCAATTTTTTCATAAGCATCGCTTCCAACGATTAAGACCAGCTGATCCCCCGGATATGTCGCAGCTGCCGCTTCGACTGTATCGATTGAGTAACTTGGACCTTCCCGCAGAATTTCGATTGGGTTAACTTCTACATGAGATTTGATCTCTGCTGGAAGTGAGTTGATTGCCTGCTGGCACATCGCTCTGCGGTCTGCTCCTTGAGCAACTGGAGCTTGATCTCGTAGACGCGGTTCGCCAGCTGGAAGAACTAAAAGGTGATCAACTAATTTTCTTTCGATGAGCTGGGTTATGACATGGAGATGTCCATTATGAATGGGATCGAATGTCCCTCCATAAAGCCCAATTCTCAAGAGAGCTACTTATCCAGACGTAGAACTACATAGAGAAGGAATGCGAAAATTCCGAATGCGATAACTCCAAAAGCTTCAGCTGGAATGGGAAGTTCGCGAACAACCTCTGATGAGGTGATTATTGATTGGAAGTTAATCATGCCCCTACTTTACTACTTACCAGCAAGAAGTTGCACAAAGCGCGCTTCATCGATGATTGGAACGCCTAGCTCTTGAGCTTTTGCAAGCTTTGAACCCGGATCGCTTCCAACGAGAACATAATCTGTCTTCTTTGAAACCGATGATGATGGCTTTCCGCCATGTGCCGAAATTGTCTCCGCAATCGAATCGCGAGTGAAGTTTTCTAGGCCACCAGTAACAACAAAGGTGAGCCCTGCCAGAGTCTGTGGAAGATCCTCGCCCTTTTCATTGACCATCGATACTCCTGCAGAAGACCAGGTTGCGATGATGTTTCGATGCCAATCAATGGCGAACCATTCAACGATTGATGCGGCGATTGTTTCGCCGACGCCATCGATATCAGCGAGTTCTGTAATGGATGCTTGTGCGATTGCATCCATGCTGCCAAAGTTATTGGCAAGTGCTTGCGCTGCAGTTGGACCAACGTGGCGGATAGAGAGTGCAACGATGGTGCGCCAGAGCGGACGAGATTTCGCTTCCTCAAGAGCCTGAAGTAACTTCTCTAAATTCTTTCCAGCGCTGCCATCTTTCTTGGTAAAAAATGGTGACTTCATCAAAGAAGTTTCGGTGAGCGAGAAGATATCTGCCTCATCGGTAATGATCTTGTCGTTAAGTAGAGCGACAGCTGCCTCATAACCAAGGACATCGATATCAAGGGCAGCGCGAGAGCCGATGTAGTAAATACGTTCGCGAAGTTGGGCAGGACATGAGCGAGTATTTGGACAACGAATATCCACATCGCCTTCAGTAATTGCACGCAGTTCAGAACCGCACTCAGGGCACTGTGTAGGCATGACAAATGCCTTCTCTTTACCTGTGCGCTTATCCAGAACCGGGCCAAGTACTTCAGGAATCACATCGCCGGCTTTACGAATAATGACGGTATCGCCTATCAGTACGCCCTTGCGTTCGATCTCTTCCTGATTATGCAAAGTGGCATTAGTAACTGTTGATCCAGCAACTTTGACTGGCTCCATAAATGCAAAAGGTGTCACGCGACCTGTGCGTCCAACGCTGACCTTGATATCCAATAACTTTGTTGTGACTTCTTCAGGTGGGTACTTGTAGGCAATCGCCCATTTAGGCGCACGCGAAGTAAATCCAAGCTGTGCTTGCTCTGCAATGCCATCGACCTTGATAACTACGCCATCAATCTCATGCTCAACATCGTGGCGATGAATATTGTAATTTTCGATAAAGGCCAGAACCTCTTTGCGAGTTCCACATACTTTAAATCGGTTTGACGTTGGTAGACCCAACTTCTTGAGGGCTGCATAGGCAGCCGATTGCGATGGGAAATCAATTCCTTCACGTGCACCAACTCCATGCACAACCACATCGAGTGCACGTGATGCCGTCACGCGAGGATCTTTCTGGCGCAGAGAACCAGCTGCGCAGTTACGAGGATTGGCAAAGAGTGGTTTGCCAGCTTCTTCTAGCTCTTCATTGAGTTGGTTAAAAGCTGCAACAGGTAAGAAGACTTCTCCGCGCACTTCCATCAACGCTGGTACATCTTTGCCGGTCAGCGTATGAGCCAATCCTTTAATGGTCTTTACATTGAGAGTGACATCTTCACCGGTGACCCCATTACCGCGGGTAAGTGCGCGAGTTAGTTGTCCGTTCTCGTAAAGAAGATTAATTGCAAGGCCATCTACTTTAAGTTCACAGAGATAGGTAGGTGCAGATACCTCTTTCTCGACGCGATCAAACCAAGCGCCGAGTTCGTCTTCATCGAAGACGTTATCAAGGCTCATCATCTTCTCGATGTGATCGTGTTGTTCGAATGTAGTTGAGAATCCCCCACCAACGCCGAGTGAAGGAGAATCTGGCTCTAAGAGCTCTGGATGTGCTGCCTCTAACGCTCCGAGTTCTTTAAGTAACACATCAAATTGTGCATCAGTGATTGTTGGAGCATCTAGGACGTAATACTTAAATTGATGATCGCGAATTTCTTGCGTCAGCTCGGTAATTCGGTGGCGCGCTTTATTGACGGCAGATGTACTCATGCGGTCTCGCAAATTGTTGCTGAACCCACTACCCGATCGCCATCGTAGATAACCATCGCTTGCCCAGTTGCAAGGCCAAGGAGTGGTTCATCGAGTTCTGCAGTCAATAAGCCATCACTCAGGTAATAAGTACATGGTAACGCTGCACCGTGCGCACGAACTTGTACAAAGCCACGAAGGGGTGCGGCACCGACTTCTGGGCCACAGAAGATTGGCTTTTCTCCACGCATCGATGTCACAGCGAGATCTTCTCGCGCACCTACGACAACTGTGTTTGTCACTGGCTCAATCTTTAATACAAAGCGAGGCGATCCATCAGCGGTAGGAACTGTCAGACCTAAACCTTTTCGCTGACCGATTGTGTAGGTATATGCGCCCTTATGTTCGCCAATCTTTGTGCCATCCTGATCGACGATAGGGCCAACTTCGCTACCAAGTCTGTCGCGTAGCCATCCTGCGTTATCTCCAGAAGGAACAAAGCAGATGTCGTGGCTATCTGGCTTCTGTGCAACAGCCAGCCCACGCTTTTCAGCCTCGATACGGATATCAACTTTCTCGGTATCACCGAGGGGAAAAATCGCACCGTTGATTTGTTCGCGATTAAGAACAGCAAGAACGTATGACTGATCCTTCAGCGGATCTACTGCGCGATGTAGCGTGCGGCCAGCATCGCTCTCACGAGTACGTGCATAGTGACCGGTAACAACGCCATCGAATCCCATCGCCTTTGCGCGATCGAGAACTGCAGCAAATTTAATCTTCTCATTGCAACGAAGACATGGGTTGGGAGTACGCCCTGCTGCATATTCGCTCATAAAGTTTTCTACAACGCCCTGATGGAACTCTTCTGCCATATCCCAGATATAGAAAGGAATACCGATGACATCTGCAGCTCTTCGGGCATCATGTGAATCTTCGATGGTGCAACATCCGCGTGCACCGCTGCGGTATTTCTGAGGATTAGATGAAAGTGCCAAATGCACGCCAATAACTTCGTGGCCTGCCTCAACTGCGCGCGCTGCAGCTACCGCTGAATCAACTCCACCTGACATCGCTGCAATGATTCTCATTTGCTGCCACCTACTGAATTTGCAGCTAATCCACGTTCAATAACAGTTGGTAGTACTGAGAGTGCAAATTCACAATCGTCACGAGTACTGGTGGCGCCGAAGGAGAAGCGAAGAGATGATTGCGCAGTTATCTCACTTAACCCCATCGCCATCAACACATGGCTTGGACGATGTACACCTGCGCTACATGCAGCACCGGTTGAGCATGAGACTTTCATTGAATCCATAAGCAGCAGAAGTGAATCGCTCTGCGTTCCGGGGAAAGTGATATTTGAAATTCCTGGAAGTCTTTCCGTTGATTCGCCATTGATGATTGCATCAGGGCGTGCAGCCTTTACTCCCTTTTCAAATTCATCTCGAAGAGCGCGCACATGGTCTGAGTTATAGATGCCAGCATCTACTGCAGCAGCAAGAGCCACAATCGATGGAGCGTTAAGAGTTCCGCTTCTAATCTCTCGCTCTTGTCCGCCGCCATGTAAGAGTGCTGGAATCTCAACGGCTCTGCGCAGAACCAAGATGCCGATTCCAAGTGGACCACCGACTTTATGTCCGCTAATTGCCATCGAGTAAAGGCCAAGTTTCTTATATGAAAGTGGAACCTTGGTAAAACTTTGAATTGCATCACAGTGGACAGGAATTTCACCGGCGATTTCTACAACTTCTGCAATCGGTTGAATTGCGCCCGTCTCATTATTGCTATGCATCACTGCAATAAGTGAAATTTCATCACGACGTTCTTGAACGGTCTTCTTTAAGAAATCAAGATCTACGACGCCGGCCTGTGAAACAGGAATCACAATAACTTCGGCACCCTCATGTTCTGCCAGCCACATAACGGGATCGAGTACTGCGTGATGCTCAATACTGGAAACGAGAATGACCTTCTTCTCATCTGCCCAGAAGAGGCCCTTAATCGCTGCATTATTTGCCTCAGTGCCAGAGCCGGTAAAGATAATTTCAGATGGAAGACAATCAAGTGCCTTCGCTAATTTTTCGCGGGCATCTTCAACATCTTTTCGGGTAGAGCGCCCTTGAGTATGAAGTGAAGAAGGATTGCCGAGCTTACGAAGAGATGCGCTCATCGCCTCGATTGCAGCATCGAACATCGGCGTTGTTGCCGCATGGTCGAGATAGACGCTCATGAGAGCAGTCTAGATGCTGGAGTGAGTTACGCCTTCTTGGCGCTGACACCGGCAGTTGCCTGTGGCAGTACGTTGAAGAGGTCTCCGACTACGCCGAAATCAGCGATATCAAAGAGCGGAGCTTCAGGATCCTTATTGACGACAACGATTGTCTTTGAAGTCTGCATACCTGCGCGGTGTTGGATTGCTCCAGAGATTCCACATGCAACATAGAGTTGCGGGCTGACTGTCTTTCCAGTCTGGCCCACTTGATGTGAATGTGGATACCAACCGGCATCAGTTGCAGCGCGTGAAGCACCAACTGCTGCACCTAATACATCTGCAAATCCTTCAACCGCGCCAAAGTTTCCATCTGTGCCGCGTCCACCGGAGACAACAATCTTTGCTTCCGTAAGTTCAGGGCGTCCACCTTTAACTGGTGGCTGTGATGAAGTGACAGTTGCCTTCTTTGCATCAGCGCTAATGGATGCGCTTGCGTTTTCTACTGCTGGAGATGCTGCAGTGAGATCTGCTTCGATGCTATTTGGTCGAACTGTAATGAACGGTGTTCCATGTGAAATTTGTGAATGAACTGTCGTCGATCCACCAAATACCAATTGAGTCGCAACGCCATCTGCGGCAACATCTACTGCATCAGTGATGATTCCAGAGTCGGTCAATACAGCAACGCGTGCAGCAACTTCCTTGCCGAATGCGTGGGATGCGATTAAGACCGCTGCTGGAGATTGTTCTTTAACGAGAGCTGCAAGTGCATCTGCAGATGCTGCGACTCCGTGAGAAGCAAAATCTGCGGATTCAATAACAACGACCTTGGCGATAGGGCCTTGGTTCACAGTTGCAGCAATTGCTGCGCCTTTTCCGACAGGTGCAAGAACGACTGCAGTTACTGCGCCAATGCGAGCGCCTACAGTTGCAAGCTCTGCTGTTGTCTTCGTTGCTTTATCTGATGCAATATCAGCGAGAATTAATACTGTGCTCATATCAACTTCTTCTCTGCTAGGAAGGTAACAAGTGCGTCGCCGCCGTTGCCTTCATCGGTTACCTTGGCACCAGCTGCGCGCGGTGGACGTGGAGTTGCATCATTGACCTTTGACCAAGCACCTTGTGCGCTTACGCCCACTGATGCGAGATCTTTGCTTTCAATCGTCTTCTTCTTCGCAGCCATGATTCCCTTAAATGATGGGTACCGTGGCTCGTTAATCTTTTCTACAACGCTGATTACACATGGGAACGCCGCGTTGATTTCATCAACACCAGATTCTGTGACTCGAGTAATCGAGACCTTGCCAGCTGGATCTACATCAACCTTTGAAGCAAATGTCAGTTGCGCCCAACCAAGGCGAGCGCTGATCATCGCTGGCACAACGCTCATACGAGCATCTGTTGATTCAGTGCCACA
The DNA here is from genome assembly GCA_965268015.1 of Candidatus Nanopelagicaceae bacterium. Taxonomy (GTDB): domain Bacteria; phylum Actinomycetota; class Actinomycetes; order Nanopelagicales; family Nanopelagicaceae; genus Planktophila. Next base: position 381,521 of record OZ254154.1, on the reverse strand, counting down.
AATAACGAGGTCATATCCCCCGTCGCCAATGACCTTTGCAAGGACAGCTGATGTTGTCAGCGCATCACTTGTTGCAAGTGCTGGATCTGTTACCAAGATTGCATCGTTTGCACCCATAGAAAGAGCCTTACGAACTGCCTCGCTTGCGCGTTCTGGTCCCATAGAGATGACGGTGACTGTATGTGCGCCACCTTCTTCATTTCCACCGTGAGCTTCAACGATACGCAGCGCTTCTTCTACTGCGTACTCATCGAGATCGTTCAGGACTGCATCAACGTTCTCGCGATCGAGAACTCCGCCGACCATCTTCTTCTCTGCCCATGAATCTGGAACTTGCTTTACACATACGGCAATCTTCATGAGGCAGATGTTACTGACGGGTAGAAGAGAGCGCAACGGGAAACCACCTGGATGGCTACCGATTCGTAACCCCATATATTGGTCTGATGCTTGCAGTGATTGCTCCGGGACAAGGAGCGCAGACTCCTGGAATGCTCGAGAGTTGGCTGGGACTCCCAGGAAGCCGCGACCTTCTTGCCTCCTGGTCGGATGCGATCGATTTAGACCTGATCCACCTTGGAACTACTGCCGATGCAGATGACATTAAAGATACCGCCAACGCCCAACCGCTGATTGTTGCAGCCGGTTTGCTCAGCGCCCGCGCTCTCGGAATAGGTACACAGAATGCACGCGGAAAGTTCTCTGTCGTTGCCGGTCACTCCGTTGGAGAAATTACCGCTGCTGCAATTGCCGGAGTAATCACCGAACTTGATGCAATGAAGTTGGTACGTGCACGTGGCGTTGAAATGGCAAAGGCAGCAGCTGCTTCTCCATCTGGAATGTCTGCCATCTTGGGTGGCGACCGCGATGTGGTTTTGAAAGCGATTCAGGATGCGGGCTTGGTTGCAGCAAATGACAATGGCGCAGGACAGATCGTTGCTGCAGGTTCATTAGATGCACTTGCAAGCCTTGCGCCAGAGGGTGCACGAGTTCGCGCGCTCGCAGTTGCCGGCGCATTTCACACACAATTTATGGAAGCCGCTGTTGATCCCCTTCGCGATCTTGCGGCATCTATCTCTGTCACAGATCCAGCCGTTTCGGTTCTGTCGAATAAAGATGGCGCAGTAGTTACCAGTGGGCGCGAAATACTCGATCGCATCGTCAATCAGATCGCCAATCCAGTTCGTTGGGATCTCTGCATGAGCACACTGGCATCCCTAGGCGTAACAGGTGCGATAGAAGTCTCTCCGGCGGGAACACTTGTCGGACTTATCAAGCGTGCAGAACCAACGATTACAGGCTTTGCTCTGAAGAGCGCAGAAGAGTGCGATGCAGCGCGTACATTTGCATCAGAACACGGAGGCAAGTGATGTCAGCGCAGGTAAAGAAGATTGCAACAAAGGTCGGTACAGAGAGCCAGATATTGGCTGTCGGTGTGTATCGTCCAAAGCGCTTAGTTCCTAACGCCGATATCGTCGATCGCATTGAATCAAGTGATGAGTGGATTCAACAGCGCACCGGAATTGAATCGCGCAGATTTGCAGATGACTCAGAACAGCTACTGGATATGGCTGTATGGGCCGCCGAAGATGCGCTGAAGAATGCGAAGATGAAAATCGAAGATATCGATACCGTAATCGTTGCAACGATTACCTTTCCCTTCCAGGCGCCATCTGCTGCAACCGCTCTGCTGCAACGCCTTGGCCATCCAAAAGCTGCAGCCTTTGATATCAATGCAGCCTGTGCAGGTTTCTGTTACGGCGTATCTATGGCGCACGATTTTGTGAAGGCCGGAACATCGAAGAACGTTCTTGTCATCGGTGCTGAAAAGATTTCAGACTTTACCGACCCCAACGATCGCGCAACAGCATTTATCTTCGCCGATGGTGCAGGAGCCGTAGTGATCGGCCCTTCTGTGGAGGCCGGAATTGGCCCCGTTGAATGGGGATCAGATGCCGATAACCGCGATGCTATTTTGATGAATCCATCGTGGATCGATGTTCGCGATAATGAAACACAGCTAACAAAGGCCGATGTGAGATGGCCAAATATCTCCCAAGAAGGCCAGAAGGTATTTCGCTGGGCAGTTTTTTCTATGAGCAAAGCAGCCCTCAAAGCTCTTGAATCAGCAGGACTTACCGTTAACGATATTGATGCATTTATCCCCCACCAAGCAAATGTGCGCATCATCGAAACGATGGCGAAAGAGATGGATATGCCATCAAATGTCATCATTGCAGATGACATTCGCATGAATGGAAATACATCTGCTGCATCGATTCCACTTGCGATGGATGCGCTCTTGAAGCAACATCCAGAGCTTCATGGAAAACTCGCGCTGATTATCGGATATGGCGCTGGGCTTGTTTACGCGGGCCAGGTCGTCAAGTTGCCACCAAAACTATAAATTTCTCCCATATCGCGCCGAATTACTGGGAAGTAAGCCCCTTTGTCATAGAGAATTACATACCTGTCCCCGTACAAGTAAGAAAATAGATTAGAGAAGAGAAATAAGATGGCGCTTTCACAAGCAGATGTACTTGCAGGAATCAAAGAGATCGTTGAAGAAGTAGCTGGAATCTCAGCGGATAAAATCGAACTCGATAAGAACTTCACAGAAGATCTAGAAGTTGACTCACTTTCAATGGTTGAAGTTGTTGTGGCCTGCGAAGAGCGTTTCGGCGTAAAGATTCCAGATGAGAAGGTAACTGAGCTTGCAACCGTGGGCGATGCAGTTAACTTCATCGTCAACGCAGCTGCTTAAGTTACGGCCGTAACCTCTTTAAGGTTTATATGTCACAACGTCGCGTAGTAGTTACAGGTCTTGGCGCCACAACTCCTTTGGGCGCAGATGTCGATTCCACCTGGAAGGCTCTTCTAGCCGGCCAGAGCGGTGTCCGTCTGCTCACTGAAGATTGGCGCGAACTCTTGCCTGTTCACTTCGCTGCGCGCGTTGCGACAGAACCGGCGGATCAGATGGAGCGCGTTGAAATGCGTCGCCTTGATAGATCGGAACAGTTTGCACTGATTGCATCTCGCGAGGCCTGGAAAGATGCAGGATCTCCAGATGAGATTGAGAAAGAACGCCTTGGTGTAGTTATCGCATCAGGTATTGGTGGCGTTATTACCTTGCTCGATCAATTTGTTAACCTCAATGAAAAGGGCGCACGAGGAGTAAGTCCTCATACAGTGCCGATGTTGATGCCTAATGGCCCCGCTGCAAATGTTGGGCTCGAGCTTCAAGCCAAGGCTGGCGTTCATACACCGGTTTCTGCATGTGCATCAGGAGCTGAAGCAATTGGCTATGCCTACGAAATGATTAAGAACAATCGCGCCGACATCATTGTCACTGGCGGCGTAGAAGCAGCAATTCATCAACTACCAATGGCTGGCTTTGCTGCGATGAAGGCGCTATCTACTCGTAATGATGATCCCGCACGTGCATCACGCCCATATGACCTCAATCGCGATGGTTTTGTATTGGGTGAAGGCGGCGGAATTCTTATCCTTGAAGAGTACGAATCAGCAAAGGCACGTGGAGCAAAGATTTACTGCGAAATAGGCGGACAAGGCCTCTCATCTGACGGTTATCACATCGCAGCTCCCGATCCTGAAGGCAGCGGAGTACAGCGCGCAATCAAGTTCGCGCTAGAAAATTCTGGGTTATCTACGAAAGATATTGTTCATTTAAATGCCCACGCAACATCGACGCCAGCAGGCGATGTTGCAGAAGCTAATGCGCTACGTAAGGCACTTGGCGCAGATGCAGACCACGTTGCAGTATCTGCAACGAAATCAATGACAGGTCACCTACTGGGTGGCGCTGGCGCAATCGAATCTGTATTTATTGTCAAAGCTCTACAAGATCGCCTTGCTCCCCCAACGATTAATATTGAAAACCTCGACCCAGCAGTAACGGTCGATGTTGTTAGAGATACACCTCGCGCACTTCCACAAGGTGATATCGCAGCGCTGAACGACTCATTTGGCTTTGGTGGCCACAATGTCGTTCTCGCCTTTAAATCTATTTAACGGAGAAAGTCACTGAGACAGTTGATGTCACAGTCTTTTCAATACTTGAAGTGTCGTAAGCGCCAGTATCTGCGGTCATCGTCGAATCAGGTGTTGTTACTTGGAAGACTCCAGATTTCACAGATTGCACAGAACCAACTTTGCCGCCGACTGCCTTGGTGATTGCAATGGCGCGGATCTTTGCATCCTTCATCGCTTCTTCAAGCAATTGAGGGCGAAGTTCTGGCAAGGTCGATAGGTAGTACTGAGGACCGTAATTGTTAACGCTGATTCCCTTTTGCAAGATAGAGCCAATGCCCTGTGAGAGCTTAGAGATCATTTGTACATCTTTAGAGCGCACTACGACATCGCGGGATGCGCGGTAGTTAAGAATTCGACCAGTGTTATTTCCATTGACCCACTCTTCATTGGCATATGTCGAAACTGAGCCAAGGGTGATCTGCTCGACAGGTACGCCGCCATCGGTGAGGTATTTAGTTACAGAGGTGACATCAGAGCCAACCTTAGTAACAGCTTCTGCAACTGATGTACGAACAATTGAGACATTGAGAGTCCAGACGACATTATCTGCAGTTGCCGAAGTCTTTGCAGATCCAGTTACCGTGATGCCGTTTGTATTGCGAGCCGCAAATCCGGAACCAACCTTTGCCAAGCCTCCACCCAGTGAAGTTGCAATAATTACTGCAACTGCGATTGCGAGGATAAAACGGCGGCGTTCCTTTGATTCCATTGGGCTCTGTGATGTCATATTTTTATCTTACTCTCTTAATAATTAAATGTTCAATTATTAAATAGCTCGAAGCTTTTGTATCTCTTGGAGATCTACGCCTCTAAATGGTTCGAGCGCTTCATCCCACGCTCGACCGAGCGCAAGCTCTAAATTCTCACGAAGTTCTAAGTCATCAAAGGATGCGAGCGCTTTTGCAATCACGTTCTCATTAACCACAATATTTCCGATTGGATCAACCGTTGCTCGATGAATTCCAAGCTCTGGGGTGCATCGAAGGTGTTCTCCCCCAACGTTGCTCATCTCTTGCACCTCAAATCGAAGGTAGTGCCAATTCTTCAGCGCTGTTGCAATCGCAGCAGCAGTTCCTGCAGGTGCGCGGAATTCAGATGTTGTGCGAACGCTTCCAGGCGCCAACGGTTGATCGCGCCAGATGAAGTGATGGGGCGCGCCAAGGATTGCGTTAACGCCCCACTCAATGTGTTGGCGCAGGGCAGATGGCGCAGAGTGAATGGTGATGAGCCCAGACATCTGTACGGATTTCATGAAGTACTCCTAGCAAGGTGGCTCTTGTGCGACCTTCCCCGATCCACAAGTCCTATATCTGCTAGGTGAGTGCCTTATTTATACAACTTTCCACCGAGTTTGAGAAGGTGGGGTTGGATTTGAGCGTGATTTGACCGTTGATCTGAGAAATGAAGAATAGGCATACGCCGAGGTAGCAGGTACCCTTTTCCTTAGTCGGACGCTTTATCAGTACCCGTTGTTAGATTTACTTCTTTACTCGGTATGGCTGTAGCAAGACGAAGACTGGTGGTCGAGGAATTCTCGAACTCCCAACATATCGAAGGAATAGTAAATACATATGGCAACAGGCACAGTTAAGTGGTTCAACTCTGAAAAGGGTTTCGGTTTCATTGCAGTTGATGGTGGCGGACAAGATGTTTTCGTTCACTACTCAGCAATCCAGGGAAACGGTTACAAGAGCCTTGAAGAGGGTCAGTCAGTTTCATTCGAGGTTGTCCAGGGTCCTAAGGGTCCTCAGGCAGACGCAGTGAACGCTAACTAATTTCACTTATAAGTAAGGCCCGTTCGAGAAATCGAGCGGGCCTTATTTTTTTGTTGTACTTACCAAAAATTACTTAACGGGTTCAGGCGGAAGCTCGCCGACCTTCGCCTTTCGCGCATTGACTGCCTTTACTGGAGATAAATCCTTTCCAGCCTTCCATGCATCGAGATACTTCCATGGCAATACTTCACCACGACGTACCCACCAGATCTGTGGCGCTGTAGGCCATGAAATTCCAAAGTGAAGGTGTGGCGCAGTTCCACGCGCGCTTCCTGTCGAACCAATTCCCCCGAGATAGCGCCCAGCTTTAACAGCAACACCTGGCTGAATGCTTGCCGGAATCGAGCGAAGGTGCGAACCGTAGTAACGCACGCCATCTGTGCCGATTACTGAAACATAGAGTCCGCCACGATCGATGCCAAGGTTTGTCTTACCGCTCCATGTATCAACTCGGTTTACTTCATCAACAATGCCATCAATTGGTGAAATAAATTTACATCCAGCCTTTGCCAAAATATCGGTCGCTGCATAGTCATGATGTGCGCGAGCGTAATTTACTTCGCAATCCTTGACCGGAAAGAGATAGACAGGTGCTGCCTGGGCAGATGGCGCTGCGAAAAAAATACCAGCGATCAGATTTGTGGTTACCAAGACAAGCGCCGTGGATCTCTTAGACATGGGCACGAGCCTAGCTAGTAGAGACTATTTTTTAAGCCAGGCACGGTCGAGTTTTGCTGTGACTACCATGTGAGGAACTGTGAGCGCCCAGATTGTGACCAAAGTAAGCCATAGGAAAGTATCTGAAATATTGTTTCGAGAAAATCCAGCTAGCAAGATCACGAAGATAATCGTTCCGCCCAGCGCTGGTAGCCCTGGAGCAATCGCATTAAAGAGGGCCTTCATCGGTTGAGATTGTTCATATGCAGCGATTGATTTAGGTAGAAGCGAAGTTAACCGAGCTGTATGGCGAGCTGCATGCCAGCAGCCAAAGTAGACGGCGAATGCAACTAGTGGCGGGGCAAATGAGGCAAGGGCTGCAAGTAAGGCAATATCAATCGCTTCGCGATATCGCTTACGTGAAAGCAGTGCGATTAGTGCAATAGTTGCAAAGGCAGCAACTGCAATCTGAATTTCCGCGTCATAACCTTGGTGCCAATCGATGAGATTGCTATTTACCTTCTCAAGAGCTTCGGTACTTCTGCTATTGACCAGAGGAATTACAACAGCCAAGAGACCACTTGCTCCGGCATATGCCCAGATAGGTAAAGCGCTGCCCTGTCTTCCTGAAAGTTGATCACTTTCTGCGATAAATGCGCTATCGCCAATCCCGAAGTGCAGCGCGCTCATGACGACAACAGCAATAAATCCCCAAACATTCCACTGCAGAATTGCACAGATTGCAGCAAGAGCAATTGCTATATAAATCGTTACAAAGATCGCCATCCGTACTGGTTGATGCTTAGGCAGGGTGACTAAATGATCGAGGGCGCCATGTGGAATGCCAAGTGCCAGTGCAAATGCTGCAAGTACAACCTGCCAACCAAGAGATTCAGCGCCGAGAAGTGATGAGAAGATAATTGAGAGCACAATGGCAATTGCCACAGAGATTGATGAGAATGTGCGAATACCGGTAAAGAGTTTTAACTTTGCCGCGTTCATGAACTGCACATTAGCAATTTTTCGCCCCTTCTATGCAAAAATGACGCCATGAAACAGTGGTCATATATGGCGATGCTGGCATTTACCTTCGTCGGTTCTGGATGGCTCGAGATTGTTCTCAAGACCGGTGTGCTCCGTCGTATCAAGCGGGCAGCTCTGAGCATCTTGCCAGTCAGCACTCTCTTTCTCTTGTGGGATGCCTACGCAATTTCGCAGGGTCACTGGTTCTTTGATCGCGAACAGATGTTGGGCATCGTTGGGCCACTGAACATTCCGCTAGAGGAATACCTCTTCTTCATCTTCGTGCCTCTTGCTGCAATTCTGACGATTGAAGGCGTAACTCGCGTGAAGCCCCATTGGCGCAAAGGAGAGTTCGGCGAATGATCTATTCAGATATTGCCATCACAGCTTTCGCCATTGCGGTTATGGTTGATCTCTTCGTTTTTCGGAATTCAATGCTTACCCGCGCAGCGTTCTGGACTTCATATGCAATCATCTTGCCGTTTCAGTTTCTTACCAACTGGTGGCTGACATCGAGAAACATCGTTATGTATAGCCCTGATGCGATTATCGGGGTACGCGTTTTCTCAGCACCAGTTGAAGATATTCTCTTCGGGTTTGCGCTGGTGCTATCGGTGATGGGGCTCTGGGAGTTCTGGGGTCGCCGCGGAATGCAGCGCCACTGACTCATTACGTCAGAGATTTACAGATCGTGCGCTGCAGCAACTGCCGCGTAGGTAATCTTTCCATCGTGCACGTTAAGACCAAGAGCCAGCCCTGGATCTTCTGCGCACGCCTTCTCCCAGCCCTTATTTGCAAGAGCTAGCGAATACTTCAGCGTTGCATTAGATAGCGCAGCAGTCGATGTCGCAGGAACCGCACCTGGCATATTTGCAACACAGTAATAGAGAGAGTTATGAACCTTAAATGTTGGTTCTGCGTGAGTTGTTGGACGTGATCCTTCAAAGCATCCGCCTTGATCGATCGCGACGTCAACGAGAACGCTACCTGGCTTCATCTTTGCAACCATCGCATCGGAAACAAGCTTTGGTGCAGCTGCTCCCGGAATCAAAACACCACCAATGACGAGGTCTGCCTGTGTGCAGTACTCCTCGATAGCAAATGGTGATGATGCAACAGTCTTTACCTGTCCGTGGAACATCTCATCGATTTCGACGAGGCGCTTGAGATTAATATCGAGCAAAGTGACATCTGCGCGTAATCCGATCGCCATTGCAGCAGCTGAAACACCAACGCTTCCGCCGCCAAGGATGACAACCTTTCCTGGAGCAACTCCTGGAACGCCACCGAGCAGTACTCCGCGTCCACCGTTTGGACGTTGAAGAGCTGCAGCACCAACCTGGATAGACATACGCCCTGCTACCTCAGACATTGGAGCAAGCAAAGGAAGTGCGCGATTTACTTCAACGGTCTCGTAGGCAATCGCTGTAATTCCTGACTTTAGAAGCGCATCTGTACATTCGCGAGATGCTGCAAGGTGGAGATAAGTGAAGAGAATCTGACCACGACGCATGCGTGGATACTCTTCTGCAATTGGCTCTTTTACCTTGATGATCATCTCGGCCTTTGCCCAGACTTCATCTGCTGTATCAAGAATTGTTGCGCCAGCTTTTACATAATCTGCATCAGCAATAGCTGATCCAACGCCAGCGTTCTTTTCGACGAATACGGTGTGACCCGCTGTAACTAGAGAGTGGACTCCTGCCGGTGTAGTTGAGACTCTAAATTCATTGTTCTTAACTTCTTTTGGGATACCGACAAGCACAAGTGACTCCTAATTCGTCGTTGAATGGATGTGCCTATCCTACCTTTGCTTGAATATGGAACAAAAGGCCGGACTCAGGCTTCATCACGGGAAGCTGCAGGCCGATATGGGCTAGCTCTCCCCCAGTAAGTTCAACGCTTGGCCACCAACCTGGGTGTTGCTTCTGAAGATAATCAGAGGCGCTGAGCTCTTGAACGACTGAGACCGTATAGACGCAATCTTTATCAAGACCATCAAAGAGTGCGACAAGTGGGCCAAAGTTATCGAGTGAAGTTAGCTGCATGTAGGTAAAGATTGCTTCGTTCTGATCGAGCGAAACAGTTCCATACATCTGAGCATTACCAATAATCTCATCACTGCGCACAACAGTTCCTGAATGCAGTAGCGCTCGGTGCTTCTTATAGAAAGCGATATAGGACTTGAGTTGTTCTGTCTCTGCAGCATCTGCTTCGTTGATATTCCATTCGATGCCAGCGTGACCAAATAGGGCGTTAAGCGCTCGGAACGAAACGCTATGGGTGCGATTCATCTGATGTCCTGTTGTTGGACCAACATGGGTTCCTAGGAACTCAGGCGGAATTACAAGACCGGTCCAACGCTGAATCTGTTGACGCTCAAGGGGATCATTCTGGTCGGATGTCCAGAAACGATCTGCATGTTCGATCATTCCAAGATCAACGCGACCACCACCGGATGCGCATGATTCGATTTCAAGGCCAGGGTGGCGGCGCTTGAGTTCATCAAAGAGTCGGTAGATAGCCTCTGTCTGCTTGCGAACAACAGGGCGACCATCAGAAATTGGATCGGTGATGAGACGATTGTGATCCCACTTAATGTAGGCGATGTTGTATTCGCTCAAGATGGCATCTACCTGACCAAGTACATGGTTGTAGGCGCCCTCTTTTGTTAAATCCAGTACCTGCTGCCAGCGACCTTCAACGGGAATGCGACCAGGCTCCTGCAAAATCCAATCAGGATGTGCGCGATACAAATCTGAATCGCGATTGACCATCTCGCCCTCAAACCAGAGACCAAATTCAATTCCCTTGTCATTGATGTACTTAATAATCGGTGCAAGACCTTCAGGCCACGCATCTTTAGATACAACCCAGTCGCCAAGACCCATACGGTCATTGCGACGTGAACCAAACCAACCATCATCGAGAACAACTCTCTCAACACCAATGTCGGCAGCCTTATCGACCATCTTCTTAATGCCTTCAGCGTTGTGATCGAAGTAGACCGCTTCCCACATATTCAACGTCAATGGACGTGGGCGCACCTTTGTAATGTGGTTAGCGCGGCCGCGGATATATGAGTAATGGTTATTCGTTAAGCCATCAAGGCCGCGGTCGCTAAATGATGCAATAGCGCGAGGTGCTTTGTAACTCTCGCCCTTCTTAAGAATTACTTCACCTGGCAAGAGATATTCACCTGCACCAATGGATTTATGTCCATCAATCAAACGCTCTACGTGATGGATGTTATTTCCACTCCACGCCATCGCAAGTGACCAGACTTCACCGTGTCTAAATCCTGCTGCGTGGTTAAGTGCAACCTGAGTAATTGTGTAATCGTGACCCGAGCGACCTTCAAATCCTTCACGCGTTGTTAAGCCGTAACCGATATCGCGACGCTGTGGCTGGCGTTCTTTCGTCCAGTGACCGTAGAAATCAAGAACCTGATCTGCTTGCTCGGCTAGTGGAAGCCAATATAAGAAGTGCTCGAGGAAATAATCGCCTTCCTGAATATTGGTAACAGTTGCATCGATAAGCAGAACATCGCTTGCAGATAACGTATATGTCATCTCAATTTCTAGCCCTGCAATCGAATCCTTAAAGAGCGCAATAACGCTTTGCTCCTTCTGCTTGGCGCTCTGCAAAATGAAATTATTGGAGGCGCTAATTCCAGAACGATGTCCTCGAAGAGCTGGGTGTCCGATAAATCCACGTGAATGCTCGCGCAAGACTAAGTTGCGCGGCGAGACATCAAGCCCACCATGAAACCAAGGCTTGGTTGCGGCGGCCTTAATGGACGTTGCCCGACTTTGCGTAAATGCGCCAATCTTCTTGCCCCAGTAGAGGATGGACAAGGTCTCATCGCTCTGATCGAAGATGATTGATGAGCGAGATGCGCTGAGGTGAATCATGAGCCCAATCCTACCGATAGGTGATGTAGATAAGTAAGCCAATCTTCTACTCTTTACCTGTGGCAGCAACTAAGAAGATTCTCCTCATCGGCATCGATGGCCTCATCCTCAACCGCGCAATCTCTAGCGGCCGCGCTCCTACTTTGTCGGCGCTCAGAGATGATTGTTTTTACACTGATTTACTCATCGACATGCCCACGGTCTCAGGACCAAGTTGGACCACCTTGCTCACCGGCAGAACACAAGACATTCATAAGGTCGTTGATAACGATTACATCAATCACAACCTTGCCGATGCTCCAGATCTATTAACCCAAGCCTCAAAGAAATTTCCAGAGATAACAACGTACGCAGCAGCCGGTTGGCCTCCCTTGATCGATCCAAACGATGTTGGCCCTGTAATTGCCACTCGCCCAGGAGATCAAGAGCGCAGCAAACACATGCTCTTCGTTCGCGATGGTGAAACCAACGGCTACGAAACTGTTGACCCTGAAGTTGCAAATGACGCCATCCGCGCGATAAATGAAATTGGACCAGATCTGAGCTTTATCTATTTCTGCGGTGCAGATGAAGCCGGTCATCTCACTGGAACGCTTGAAGGTTCTTACTTCGATGCCATTGAAAGAATCGACGGTCTTCTCTCCCAATTGGTTGAAACAATACGTGAGAGAAATCGCGTAAATAGAGAAGAGTGGTTAGTTGTTGTAACGACCGACCATGGACATCGCGATGAAGGTGGGCATGGTGGTGATACCCCACAAGAACGTGCATCTTTCGTCATTGCACACGGAGTTGGTACATCGCATCCCTCGTGGCCGGCTCATTTTAAGCCCGAAGATTTAGCAGAGCTCATAGTTAACTCGATATAGGATTGCCACCGACGAGGCGGTAGCTCAGTTGGTTAGAGCCCCGAACTCATAATTCGGTCGTCGTCGGTTCGAGCCCGACCCGCCTCACCATTGTTTTCTACTTATTCAGAGACTCTTCGACCGCACGTGCAATAACTAAATCTTCCCAGGACATTCCTGAACTCTTAAAGAAGATTGGTCTAGATCTATCTAGCGTGGCTCTCCCGCAGACAACATCGGCCATTTCAATCAAAGAATCTGACATAAGTTTTCCTTCATTAATTGCCATGATGACATCTCCCGCCTCGCGCAGCGCACTTGCTCGAGTCTCTACGACAACCTGGGCGCGAGACACCAACTGGGCATCAATTTCTCTCACTTGTGGTTCGTGAGATCCGACTGCGATAACAATTACGGAATTCTTGAGAAGTGTGGAGTCAAAGAGAGGTGTCCGCGAAGTTGTCGCGGCGATTACTACATCTGCTGAGGCAAGGAGCTCTGCTATTTCATCAGAGTCGGCACCCAAAATCTTCAGTGAGCAATCAGGGGTAAGTCCTAGCGTTGCAACATCAGGAATTTGCCCCTGAGCCTTTTCACTATCTCGAGCGATAAATGTGACACTTGATATTTTGATGCGTGGTTCTGCAACTTGAGCGAGAGTCTGAATATGCGAGATTGCTTGTGGACCCGAGCCAAATACAACTATCGACAGCGGGTGCTCAGATAATTCAAGGGCAGCTCTAATGGCAGCAATTGAAATGGCCGGAGTTCGATACGTTGTAAGTGCTGCGCCATCGAGAATTGACGATACCGAGAGGTTCTCTTTATCAAAGAGTAGATAGATGCCTTGAATGCGCGGGATATTGAGATGGGCATTGTTCGGTGCGATTGTGAGAACTTTGATTCCAGAGCCATCGGTCGACGTTGATGGCATAACAAGGAGTTCGCCTTTATCAACCGGCAGTATTGAACGAGGTAGATCTGCCGCTGGGTCTAGCCCACTTAATAGGGCTGCTTCGATAGCCTTAACGCCAGCTAGATACGAGAAAGACTTATTAATCTCTTCAGCAGGGATGAACTTGGGATTCATCGCAGCACAAATCCAGGGGTTAATGGGTCGCGTGGGTCGATGGTGAATGTTGATTCTCCTGTTTTATAAGCCATCCCAGTTACTTGCGGCAATATCGCTTTCTTGCCATCAACGGTGACAAATTCTTGAGCAACCCCTAGAAATTGAGAATCAACAATCGAACCGTGTTTGAGAACTTCACCAATCTGCAATTGCTCTTTCTCAACAAGAGTTGCAAGGCGAGCACAGGTACCAGAGCCACATGGAGAACGGTCTACTTCACCGTCGGCAAAGATGGTGGCATTTCTTTGGCGCTTGAGACCATCGGCATCTGGTGCTAACTCTTCATAAACAATCGTTCCGTAGATCCCACTTAAACGCGGATCACTTGGGTGCTGTGCATAATCTGTCCCATTGAGCGCCCACTTAATCTCACGACCAATAGCGATAACCTGAGAATAAAACTCAGGAGTTACTGAGAGAGATGTTTGCGAGATATCAAGCTGGGCATAGATGGCACCACCGAATGAGACATCTACCTTGAGATTTCCGAGGGAAGTTTCAAGATTGATATCGCTATGCATGTGATAGCTGGCAACATTGATGAAATCTACGCTTTGAATTACCGAGCCCTGAGTATGCACACGAGCTGTGACTCGTCCGGAAGGAACGTCGATAACGACGTCAGTAGTTCCGCTTGGATCAATAGCAACTTTTCCGGATTCAATTGCCCAAACACCAAGCGCAATAGTTCCGTGGCCGCATGCAGTTGAGAAGCCATCCTTATGCCAGAAGAGAACTCCGAAATCTGCGCCACCATCATCTGGCGGTGTTATAAAACATCCATACATATCTGCATGTCCACGCGGCTCGAAGCAGAGTAGTTTTCTGAGTCCATCAACTTCTGGATTTGATATCGCATAGATGCGACGGTTTGCCACGGTATCTCCCACAATATCTACGGGAGGATTTGCAACGATACGAAAGGGTTCGCCGGCGGTGTGGTAATCCACGGTTGTTATTGCATCCACGAAGGCAACCTTTCAACTGGCGCTGATATCTGAGAATCATAGGGTTTTCACAATGAATTTGGTTACTATCAAGGAATGACTTACTCGGCTTACATGAAAATATCGGCCATCCTTCTTAGCGCAGCTATGGTCACCGGATGCGCCTCTTCCGCGCCTGCCCCAAGTACTCCTGCTGCAGTTCAGAAAGCATCACCGACCACATGCGAACTTTCTGAAGTCATTTCCGCATTCAACGATCAGGTTGAAGGTTCTGTATATGTTCCAACAGAATGGCAGCCATCTGAGGGCACTGACTTATTTGATATCTATGAAAACGGTGGAATCGCGTGCACCTACGGAATTCAGGTTGCTGAAGTCGGTGGAACGGTTATGTGGGCACAGGTAAATCAAGAGTTCTGGAATAAGAAGAAGGCGCAGTGGCTGGCACAGGGTCAGATTGATATTGATATTCCAAGAATTAATGAGGCAGATGCAGTTGTACTGAAAGAAGGTTCAACTTCTGCTGATGAAATGCATGTATGGGCAATCAATCTCTATATCGATGGACTGTGGATTCAAGTAGGCGCATCGTTCCTGCAGACAATTGAGGAAGCAGTTCCAATTATTGAAGCAAGTATCGGTGCGAATGAATAAAGGCACCCACCGGATAACCCGGCAGGTGCCTCTACTCAACTACTTACTATTAACCGATCTTTGCTACCTGTGCTTGCGCCTTAGTAAGAAGTGATCCTGTAATCAATGAGAATCCAAGATCAGCTCCTACTGTTGCCGCACACTTTGAACCCAAGACATAATTAGCAAGTTCCTTAACGGCCTTTGCCTTTGCCTTATCTGGATACTTTGTATCTGCAAGTAGGTAAGAGACGATACCTAGTGGGTAAGCGCCCTTCTCCTTTGTTGCATAATCAAAAGTGAGGAATCCATTTGCATCCTGTGTTGCATAAGAAAGGAATGCGCTTACGCCATCTGAATCTGGGGCAACTGATGCTCCGAATGGGTTGATGACATTTGCAACCTTGAGCTTATTCGCTGTTGCATAGTTAACTTCAGCGTATGTGATTGAGTAAGGAGTCTTGCCAGCCTGAAGTGCAACACCTGATGAAGATGATGCGCCAACGATGCGACCGAAGTTACCCGATCCGTTGATGTTTCCAGGGAATGAATCCTTGAAGTTTGTGTTCTTCGCCTTGGTCCATACTGTTGGAGCTGACTTATTTAGGTAGTTAGTGAAGTTCTCTGATGTTCCAGAAGAATCTGAACGGTAGACAACAGTGATGTCGCGATTAGGAAGTGACATGCGCTGTGTGCGGTTCTGTGTAAGAAGAACCTTTGGCTTGCCGTTCTTATCCTTGATGAGGTTGCCGTTCTTATCTGTGTCGTAAACAATCTTTACATATGCGCGGTTGTTGTCAGCAACGATCGCTGGATCGTTCCACTTTGTGATTGTTCCGCCGAAGATTCCAGCAAGAGTTGCTGCTGAGAACTGGAGTGTCTGCTTACCCACTGTTGGGAAGTTCGCTAATACAGCAATTGGTGCTGCAACGATTGGCGCGTGAATAATTGTTGAGCGCTTTGTAGCTGCTACGTGTGGAGCATCTGTAAACCAGAAGTCGCCGATTCCCTTATCTGAGTTTGAGCGACCTGTACCTGAACCTGATGCTGCATAGGTAAATGAGTGTGAAGTATCTTTTGCAAAACCTGCCTTGCAAGCTTCGATGAGAAGCGCTGGAAATGAAGCGCCTGAACCCTGAAGATCTGCAGCGTGTGCTGGAGTTGTCGATGCGATTACTGCGAATGCGAGTGTTGCTGAAGCAACTTTCGCGATTCTTGAAAACTTCATGTATTTCCCCTTAGTTCTTTCAGTTGAGTTATTTCTTGTAAGTGGTTTATGTAGATGTTCTGTACAAAGCCGAACTTAAAGTGCGGAAGTAAACGATGTGGTGGATATGAGCAAACGTTTGGAATAAGTTAAGTGAACAGAAGGTTAAGAAATTGCCTAGCCAAAACGACCTAGCCGAAGCGTCCTGTGACGTAATCTTCAGTGCGCTTATCCTTTGGATTTGAGAAGATCTCGCTGGTAGGAGCGACTTCGATCATGTGGCCAGGGCCGCCCTCGGATAAGAAGAATGCGGTGTAGTCAGATACACGTGCCGCTTGTTGCATATTGTGAGTCACGATAACAACGGTCATCGAACCTGAAAGCTCGCGGATAGTCTCCTCGATTCGAAGAGTTGATCCTGGGTCGAGAGCAGAACATGGTTCATCCATCAGAAGCACTTCTGGGCGCACAGCGAGTGAGCGTGCAATGCAGAGACGCTGCTGCTGGCCGCCAGAGAGAGATCCACCATATGCACCGAGGCGATCTTTTACTTCGTTCCATAAACCAGCACGTACTAGACACTCTTCTAGAAGTTCTTGCTGATTACTGACTTTGAGTTGAGCAAGCTTGAGACCTGACAATACGTTCTCACCAATTGTCATAGATGGGAATGGATTTGGCTTTTGGAAGACCATTCCAACGCGAAGGCGAATCTTGGTGACATCAACACCTGCTGCATAGATATCTTTTCCATCGAGAATGACCTGGCCGGCCATCGCAGCGCCTGGGATGAACTCGTGCATGCGGTTGATTGTGCGAATAAATGTTGACTTACCGCATCCTGATGGACCGATGAGCGCTGTTACAGAACCAGCTGCGAAGTCGAGATTGATGTCTGAGAGAACATGGTTGGTACCGAACCACGCATGTACTCCGCGGGTTTCAAGTCCTCCAGTGATGACTGTTGGTGACATTGTTGATGACCCTGTGGTGGTTTCCATGTCGATTATCTCGCTTTCATTTTGCTAGAGGTAAGAAGTCGAGCGCTAATAAAGAGGATGAGAACTACAACAATCAGAACCAAGAGGCCTGCCCATGCGCGAGTAACGGCTTCAGGGGAACCTGCGTTAAATGATTTCCAGATGTAGTACGGCAATGAACCGATCGAACCATTAAATGGATTTGGATTGACCTTGTCTCCACCGCCAGTAAGGAGAAGCAGGGGCGCAGTTTCACCAGCAATACGTGCAACGCCCAGAATCATCGCTGTCATGAGACCGCTACGTGCCGCTGGCAGAACGATCATCGCAACTGTGCGCCATTGTGTGCCACCAAGTGCAACGCCAGCTTCACGTAGGTCGTTTGGAATGAGAAGTAGAACTTCTTCAGATGTACGAGTAATCGTTGGAATCATCAAGATTGAGAGAGCAAGAGAGCCCATAAACCCTGAGTAACCCTTGGTGATCGGGTAGAGCACTGCCGAGAGGATGAAGAGACCTGCAACAACAGATGGCACACCTGAAATCGCTTGAACAAGGAAGCGGATGGGACCTTCGAAGCGTCCCTTTATCTCTGTCAGATAGAGCGCTGTAAGAATTGCAATCGGAACGCTCACGATAAGTGAGAGTGCAATAAGCGTCAGAGTTCCTGTAATTGCATGGAGCAAGCCACCGTTGATCAGAGGATCAGTAGGTGTCGCCATCGACATATCTTGGGTAAAGAGATTGAGCTTTATTCCAGGCAGGCCCTTTTGAAGGACGGTAAATAAGATGCTTCCGATAGGAAGGATTGCTATCACTGCACCGAGCAAGACAAGAGTCTTGATCACTGCATCTTTCGCTGCAGCTGCGCCGCGAGATGCGTACTGTGAGACGCCGGTAAAGAGTGCGTAGGCCAAGAAGAAGACGAAGAAGTACGCGAGCTTGCCCTTAAGCCCAGTCACAGCCACTAAAGCGATATCGAATACAAGAGCAGCACTGAGAATAAGAAATTCTTTTGCCCGAGCCTTTGGCGTTGCCTGCCACGGCTTAAGAGGCTTAATCGGTGCAGTTGCTGTGCTCATTAGCGCCCCGACTTTCCGGTATTGCGCACAATAAAATTAGCTGCGCCGTTAACAACCAAAGTAAGAACAAAGAGCACAAGTCCTGCCGCCATTAAAGCTTTGATTTCGTACTCGCCTGCTTCACCAAATTTAAGAATAATCAGTGATGCAACGTTTCCGCCGGCACCCAGAAGTACATGCCAGTTGATCTGGAAGACGATATTTAAAACCGTATAGACAGCAACTGTTTCACCCATTGCGCGGCCGAGACCGAGCATTGCTCCACCAACCACACCGCTTCGGCCGTATGGAATTACTACAGCCTTAATCATTGCCCAACGCGTAGCACCGAGGGCGTATGCAGCTTGAATGCGATCGAGTGGGGTCTGAGCAAAAATTTCGCGAGCAACCGATGTAATGATTGGAATAATCATGATGGCAAGAACAACGCCAGCAACAAATGGTGAGCGAGTAACAATGTAGGGCTTGAGCTCAAAGATAGGGATGAAGCCAAGGTACTTATTGATCAACTTTGCCCAATATTCAACCGATGGCATAAGTACCAGGAAGCCCCAGATTCCAAAGAGAATTGATGGGAATGAAGCCATTAAATCTACAAGTGATACGAGAATCTTCTTTAACTTATCTGGTGCGTAGAAGTTAAGGAATATCGCAGTCAGCACCGAAATGGGAACGGCAATTACAACGGCAACAGCGGCAGAGAGAATGGTTCCAACCAACATTGCACCAATACCAAAGGTGCTATCTGAAACATTTCCTGATTCATCAAGGGTAATCGACCACTCAGCACCTGTAATAAAAGCTAGGCCCTCGCTACGCAGGATCTCGAAACCACGGTAGAGCAAGAAGGATGCAATCAAACCAAGAATTACGAGGGTGGAGAGACCACCTGCTGTAACTACCTGTCGAAAAATTTTATCTGAACGACGTGGCTCTGTTGTCAGAACTCGAGGTGCAGGAATGGTGCTGGGTGTTGTGGTCATTTAATTATGCAAACTTACCTGTAACAAGGAAGTACACACGGCGAGATACAGATACAGCGTGATCTGCAAAGCGTTCGTAGTAACGACCGAGCAAGGTAAGGTCAATTGCAGATTCGACGCCATTCTTCCAACTGGAATCGACGAGAGTTTGAATGAGTTGACGATGCAACTTATCCATTTCATCATCATCGCGTTCAACTTCTAAAGCCATCTCTGTATCGCGTGATGCGATGACAGCGCCTGTCTTTGTAGAAATCTTTTGAGCTGCCTCACCCATCGCCTTAAAAGTCGCGTGCAATTCTGCAGGGACTGCTGCATCTGGGTAACGAAGGCGAGCAATCTTTGCAACGTGATGGGACATATCTCCCATACGCTCGAGATCGGCGCTCATACGTAGCGCAGTAACAAGTGCACGAAGATCAGATGCAACTGGTTGCTGACGCGCAATGATGTCGATGATGCGCGCATCAAGGTCGTGTTGGAAGGTATCGATCTGATCATCTGTTGCGATAACTTCTTCAGCAAGTGTGAGGTCATTGGTCAAGATCGCCTTTGTCGCCTTGGCGATTGATTCGGAGACCATCCCTGTCAGGTCGACCAGTGATTGAGAGACGCCATCTAATTCATCTTGGAAAACTGAACGTATAAGAGCCATGTCGCGAAGGTATTCACGCCCCATGAATGGAGCCCTGCCTGCAGGTGAACGGAAGGTAAACAACCCTCAAGTACGGCTACCCTTCTACATATGAAGTTCAAGCGAGCGCAGGCCACTGCTAGCCGTGAATTTCCCCCTGTCTTCTTCCATTTATTGGATGAATTGGACCAAGAGGCGATTGTTCTAACATCGGGTGAAGTCGCCCTCTTCGCCACCGATGGCGCCGAACGTTTAGGTGTCTTAAAGGATTCGCGGATTCAAAGCCCAGAGCTGCTGGCCATTATTCGAGTCGTGCGACGTACTGGAATCTCACAGACCGGCAAGGTTGAAATTCCACGCGGGCCGATCGGTGAAGGCACTCGTGATCTCACAGTTAAGGTCATCTCGCTCACGAAAGATGAGCACATTCTTGTCCTACTGAGCGATGAGAGCGAAGCCGATCGCGTTCATGAAGTTCGCAGAGATTTTGTCGCAAATATTTCACATGAACTCAAGACTCCGATTGGCGCCTTATCTCTCTTGAGCGAAGCGGTTCTCTCTGCAAAATCTGATCCCGAAGCCGTGGTCAAGTTTGCAACACGCATGCAACACGAAGCTAAGCGTCTGACAGATTTGGTGCAAGAGATCATCAATCTTTCACGCCTTCAGGACTCTGATCCTCTTCAGGTTGCTCAGGAATTTGAAGTTGGGGATTTGGTCCGCGAAGCGGTGGACCAATGCCAAACCACATCTGAGGCGCGCAATATCTGGGTGAGCATTACCGAAGATGGCGATGCCACGGTATTAGGTAACCGCGAACAGTTGATTATGGCTTTTCATAATCTCATTGAGAATGCCATCAACTACTCCCCTGATAACACCAAGGTTTCGGTCACCATCAAGAGAGAGAATGACATAGTTGAGGTTGCTGTAACGGATCAGGGAATCGGTATTCCAGAATCTGAACTCGAGCGAATCTTCGAGCGCTTCTACCGCGTCGATCCAGCGCGTTCGCGCGAAACAGGTGGAACTGGTTTAGGTTTATCAATTGTGAAACACGTTGCCACAAAGCACGGTGGAGAAATTAAGGTCTGGAGCTCTCCTGGCGTCGGCTCCACCTTCGCACTCCGCCTTCCTATCTATCAGCCGGAGAATAATTCATGACAAAAATTCTCATCGTTGAAGATGAATCGTCGTTCTCTGAGGCTCTTACCTTTCTCTTAGGTAAAGAAGGATTCGAAACGGCGACAGCAGAGAATGGCCGTACCGCACTAGAACTATTTAAGTCAGAGACTTTCGATCTCATACTTCTTGATTTAATGATCCCTGAAATTTCAGGAATAGAGGTATGTAGAAGTATCCGTGCAACATCATCGGTCCCCATCATCATGCTGACAGCTAAAGATTCTGAGATTGATAAGGTCGTCGGTCTAGAGCTTGGTGCAGATGATTACGTGACAAAGCCATATTCGGCACGCGAATTGGTCGCCCGTATCAAGGCAGTTCTACGCCGCGGTGCCACAGATGAGGCTGGCGAGGGTAAAGAGCCTGGCATCTATACCTCAGGAAAGATACGTATGGATATAGAGCGCCACTCTGTAACTGTTAATGGTCTTGAAGTATCAATGCCGCTAAAAGAGTTTGAACTCCTTGAATTTCTCTTACGCAATGAAGGTCGCGTTCTTACACGTGGTCAACTCATCGATCGCGTATGGGGCGGAGATTACTTCGGAGATACGAAGACTCTCGATGTACACATTAAACGTCTACGCTCAAAGATTGAAGAGAATCCAGCAGATCCAAAGCTGATTCACACTATTCGTGGTTTGGGTTATAAATTCGAGGCGTAGACTTAGTTCTATGGCGGTAAAGAAGAACGTTGTAAAAACCTGGAGCGCACGCGAAGCAAAGCGTTGCATCATTATTCCTAGCGATATCGATCATAAATATTCTCGTGGAGTACTGGGAGCCATAACAGGTTCAGCACAATTTCCTGGCGCCGCCGTTCTCTCGACATCTGCCGCCCTTGCTACCGGAGTCGGCATGGTCCGTTTCCATAGTTCATCGGGTCTTGCTCACCTAGTTCTCCACGATGCACCAGAGACCGTTGTACAACCTGGCCCCGTAACGGCATGGCTTGCGGGCTCTGGCATTAGCGATAAGAAATATAGCGATGTCACTACCTGGCTTCGCCATCGTTGGTTTACCTTAATGAAGGCGCAGAGCGTTCCTACAGTCCTGGATGCGGGAGCTCTCTATCTAGCCGGAACGCTGAATCAGCCAACGCTGATTACTCCCCACGCTGGTGAGCTTTCAAAGCTTCTCGCATCTCGCGGCGTCACAGTTTCATCTGAGGTTATCGAATCTGATCCACTGACATGGGCTGCAAAGGCATCACGTCACTTAGATGTAACTGTCTTACTTAAGGGCAGCAGAACCGTTGTTGCTTATCACGACACTGTCATCGCTCTTCCAAAGTCATCATCGTGGCTTGCAACGGCTGGTACCGGCGATGTTCTTGGCGGCATTATTGGCGCACTTGTTGCAACCAATTACATTGAAATTCTTAACTCACCTACTCGCCTTGCTGAAGTTGCAGCTACGGGTGCTCTCATCCATAACAGCGCAGCTCTCTTGGCATCTAGGGGTGCACCTATATCTGCTTCGCAGATAACTAGTGAAATCCAGAGCGCAATTCTCACAATTCTGAAGTAATCACTCCACTGTATGTAGAAGATTTATTGCAGGGATTTCCCCTCGTTTCAATATTTCTTTTGAGATTTAACCTAGAACATGGAAACTCCTGTAAATCCAGTTCGAATTCTTCTGGTGAATGAGAATACCTTCGAACTCTCGCTGCTTTCGGCGACCTTGCGATTACATGGACTCAATGTCATTGGTGAAGCCTCTTCAATGTTGGTTGCGGAAAATCTCTTTCGTGCACTACAACCAGAAGTTGTTCTCGTTGATCTTCAATACTCAGGTGAAGAAGCCATATTTGCCATGCAGAAGTTAAGAAAACTTAATCCTGAACTTGGATTGATCTTGCTCACCTCTTGCCCAGATATGCGTCTCTTTGGAATCGATTCACAGTCTCTGCCCACCGGTTCATGTGCCGTGCTTAAAGGCTCTCATTCAGAGATAGCGACAATCTCACTAGCTTTGGTCGAAAGCCTTCGACTTGCAGAAAGCAATCAGTCGATGCAGTGGATAGATAGCAATGGCTCCTTAAGTGAGGAGAACTTTTACTCAATTCTCAGCGAATTTACAGATATTCAAATCGAAACTCTGCGCTTAGTCTCAACTGGCTTAAGTAATTCAGAGATTGCTCGTGTGCGCTTTGTCTCTGAGAAATCAGTCGAGCAGATAGTTGCTCGCATAGCCCATCATTGCGGAATAACTCCAGATCGCAGCAGAAACCTGCGCGTACTTTTAACTGCTGAATACTTCACATGGTTGGGTGCTGTAAAGTCGCACCATGTCGAAAGAACTCACGCTCGCAGATCTTCGCAGCCGATGGAATGAAGTTCTCGACCTCGTTGAATCTCAAGACCGCGTTGTCTGGATCGCTTACTTTGATGCCCGCCTGGAATCTTTTGAGAATGGCCGCCTTACCTTAGATTTCAGCGATAGCCGCAAGCTTGCAACTGGCCATGATTATCAAGAGGCTCGTTTACGTCATCGCTCTATGCTGCAAGGTGCGATTTTTGATATTTTCAAAGAGTCGATTGTGGTGATTGAGAAATGAATCGGTTTACCACGCTAAAGGTATTCATCGCCTCAATCTCTCTTCTATCTTTTCTGGTGCAATCTGTCCCGCCAGCTTCGGCGAAAGAGCTTCTCTTTATGGGTCCCGGTAACCGTATTCACGGAACTGATATCAGCCGCTGGCAACATCCCAATGGCAAGGCAATTAACTTCGAGAAGATGCGCGCTGCTGGCGTTTCATTTGTCATGATCAAAGCATCCGATACGCGTGATGAATCTGATCAGATGGCTCTCAAATATGTAAAGATGGATCGCGACGGCGCGCAAGCTGCGGGAATTCACACGGGCTTTTATCACTATGCAACCTTGCCCAACTCTGAATCACCATCTGTGATTAGGAAAGATGCCATAAATCAAGCGCAGAAAGTTGTATGGCGAATTGGTTCACTCGGTGGTTTTAATGAGATGGATCTTCCCTATGCCCTCGATCTTGAGAATAACTGCGTCTCCTGGAGCAGTTCAGGTGCTTGCAGAAAATATGCATCACGCACGGCAGTGACTCTCTTTGCCAAAACATTTTTGAAGACGGTTAAGACAAAGACGGGCCGCACTCCGATCTTCTACTCATATCCGAACTTCCTCGAGCGCGCGATGAATCGCGATAAAGAGTTATCAACCTATCCACTCTGGCTTGCCCAATACTCAATTGATCCAGCAAAGCCTGAAAACAAGCCAAATGTGAAGCCTGGCGGTTGTTTTGTTCACTCGTGGACTAATTCTGCATGTTCTGCGAATTGGATTGTCTGGCAGTACACATCGTGTGGGATCGCACCAAAGTATGGAGTTCCGGGCTCTCGACTTGATCTCAATGTCTTTGCAGGCGGACAAGAGAAGTTCAACTCTCTTCTTACAGGCTCATGGATTCCAGAATCAATAGATGTAATGCCACGCAATGAGACCTCGACGCTGGTGATTAATTCTGTCACGGCATCGACGACGAATAAGAACGCAGTCATCTCCGTTAACGTGCTGCGTCCAGATAGCTCAGCTGTGGTCACCGGAACTGTTCGTTACTACTTCACATCAATAAATCCAACCATCCCTGTCGTTAAGCAGAAGATTGACCGTGAAACCAGTGGACAGTGGACTCTTACTATCTCCGGACTTCCTGCAGGAACCTGGTATGGAAATGTTGGATTTAAAGATACGACGGATACTCACTCTGAGGTAAAAGTCCCGCTGACCCTCACGATTGAACAAGGTCCCACCCCAACGCCAAAACCGACGAAGAAGCCTGTCGTAAAGCCAAAGACAGATGGCTGCAAGAACCAGATCAAGAATTAGTTACGAGAAAGAAGATTGCCGAGAGCATCTTCTTCATGTGAAATCACTGCAGTAAATGCATCAATGGATGCCTTGCGCTCTTTCGCGCTCCATCCAAGTACATCTCCAATAATCGCAGCAACTTCTTTTGCTGCTGAGATTCCGCTATCGCTTGCCTCAAAGGTAATGCGCGTTCTGCGAGCCAATACATCTTCTACAGAGAGTGCGCCTTCATGACTTGCCGCATGGCGAATCTCAGCTTTGATATATGAGAGTTCGGGGATGATCCGCTCTGCCATGGATGAATCCTCAGAGATTATCTCCAGAATCTCTTCAATTAAAGATCCGTAGCGATTAAGTAGATGCGTAACCGTTGCCTCAGAGATTGAATACATCTCTGCAATCTTTGAAACTTGTTGTTGCAGGGCAAAGTAACCATCTGCGCCAATGAGAGGCAATTTATCTGTTACTGATTCATTGACTAGGCGACGCAGGTCAAGAACTGCAAGATCAACAGCATCTTTAGCCATCACGCGATAGGTGGTGTACTTGCCGCCAGCTAAGCTGACGAATCCAGCAACTGGTCGATCAACTGTATGTTCACGTGAGAGCTTTGTAGTAGCCGATCCCTTTGTATTTGCAACCAATGGGCGAAGGCCTGCGAAGACTCCAATGATGTCATCGACTTTCAGAGTTGGTTCGAGAACGCGATTGGCTTGATCGAGAATGTATTGAACATCTTCACGAGTTGCCAGCGGCTTTGCGCGGTCTCCATCGTAAGGAGTATCTGTTGTTCCAACTACCCACTGATCTCCCCATGGAATTAAGAAGAGAACAGAGACAGCAGTCTTTAAAATGATTCCATCCTTTGAGTTAATGGCGCTGCCAGGAACGACGATATGCACACCCTTAGACATCGCCACGGAATATCCAGCTGTAAGACCAAACTGCGCGTGTAATTCATCAGACCAGACGCCAGCGCACATGATGGTGGCCTTTGCCTTAATGGTGAGTTTCTTGCCGCTCTGAGTATCGGTAGCGATAACGCCAGTGACTTTCTTGCCGGTCCTAACGAGATCATCTACTCGAACACCTGTTGCCATCACAGCGCCATGGCGCGCTGCGGTTCGGGCAATCATCATCGTGTGGCGCGCATCATCTACCTGTGCGTCGTAATAACGAATTGCACCTGTGATCAAATCTTGGCGAAGAGATGGAGAAATCTGTCCAATTGTCTTATGGGTTAAATGCTTATGTGATGGCAGCGCGCGCTTAAATCCGCGAAGCGCGTCGTAGAGGGCAAGACCTGCACCAACATATCCACGTTCCTTCTTCTCGGTGAGTGGATAGAGAAAGCTAACTGGTTTAACTAAGTGTGGGCACTGGGTTGAGACCATTAATTCACGCTCACGAAGCGCCTCGCGTACCAACTTGAAATCATATTGTTCAAGGTAGCGAAGTCCACCGTGAATTAATTTACTTGAGCGGCTAGATGTACCTGCCGCATAATCATCTGCTTCTACCAGTGCGACCTTAAGTCCACGCGATACTGCATCGAGTGCGGTACCAACACCATTTACTCCCCCACCAATAACGAGAATGTCGAACTCATCTGTTGCAAGGGAGGCGATTGCCTCTTCGCGTTGCGACGGGTTGAGCTCGGAGGTAAACATTCTTAGGCAGCTACCAATTTCTCGTGAATTCTTGAGTACTTATGGGGGTTTTGAGTAGTCTTAAGCATATGGCATACATCGGAAGTTTGGATCAGGGAACTAGCAGTACTCGCTTTATGATCTTTGATAGCGAGGGGAAAGTTGCCGGACAGCATCAACTCGAACATCGCCAAATACTTCCTGAAGCCGGCTGGGTCGAACATGATGCCGCTGAGATATGGGACCGCACCAAAGAGGTAATAGCAGGCGCCCTCAAGCAGGCAAATATTGTTGGATCAGATTTAGCTGCAATTGGAATTACCAATCAACGTGAAACCACCGTTGCATGGGATGTAACAACCGGAGTTCCGCTACACAATGCAATCGTCTGGCAGGACACCCGAACAGCTGACTTCCTTGAAGGTCTTGCCAAAGATGTTCGAGAGAAAATCACCCATAAATCAGGTCTTCCCATTGCTCCATATTTCTCAGGTGGCAAGATGGCATGGCTCTTAACCCATTCGAAGGCTGTTCAGAGCGCCGTTGCTTCAGGTAACGCTCGATTCGGAACAATCGATAGCTGGTTACTATGGAATCTCTCTGGTGGAACTCAGGGCGGGGTCCATTACACCGATGTCACCAATGCAAGTCGCACGCTATTGATGGACCTCGAAACTCTCTCATGGGACCAATTCGCCCTCGATACTTTTGGAATTCCTCGCGAGGTGCTTGCCGATATCAAGTCATCATCGGAGATATACGCAAAGACTGATCCGCATGGGCCCCTGGGAGCAGCAGTACCAATCGCTGGCATCGTCGGTGACCAACATGCAGCGATGGTTGGCCAAGTCTGCTTCGAACGAGGCGAATCAAAGACAACCTATGGCACAGGAAATTTTGCGCTTCTTAATACCGGGACCGAGATTGTTCGCTCTAAGAATGGGTTGCTCTCTACCGTCTGCTACAAATTCGGTGACCAACCCGCGATGTATGCACTTGAAGGATCTGTTGCAGTTACCGGCTCTGCCATTCAATGGTTGCGCGATCAATTAGGAATTATCTCCAACGCTGCCGAGACAGAGCATCTTGCATCAAGTGTTACCGATACAGCAGGTGTCTATTTTGTTCCTGCATTTTCAGGGCTCTTTGCTCCGTACTGGCGCAGTGATGCGCGAGGCGTGATTGTTGGACTGACTCGCGCTGCAACAAAGGCGCATCTTGCGCGCGCAGCACTTGAAGCAATTTGCTATCAAACTCGCGATGTCATGGATGCGATGGTTGCAGATAGCGGTGTTCCTATGAAAGAGATGCGCGTGGATGGTGGCATCACCTCAAATTCCTTATGCATGCAGATGCAGGCAGACATCATGGGCATCGCTATCACCCGTCCATTGATCACCGAGACAACAGCCCTTGGCGCTGCATATGCAGCTGGCCTTGCAGTTGGATTTTGGAAGAACACCGATGAATTAAAGAAGCAGTGGAAGCAATCTCGTCGATGGAGCCCAACAAGTACTGAAGCAGAGCGCTCTGAAGGATATGCAGGTTGGAAGAAGGCTATAGAACGCACCCTGAACTGGGTTTAAATAATTAGAGTCAGAGATAGACTGGCCTTCTTATGGATGAGATTCTCGAACTTTCTGCCGGCGTTGTTCGCACAAGTCGCACAATGAATGATGGTCGAACCATCCGCTATTACGACACTGCAGGACAAGCTCGCCACGTTGAAGATCAGCGCGAGAAGGAAGAACAGCCCGGAATCGGTGAATTACGTCTAGATCCTCTGGTTAATGAATGGGTTGCTATGGCAGCTCATCGCCAAGGTCGAATCTTCTTGCCACCGAAAGAGCTCTGCCCGCTCTGCCCAACAACAGGTGAACTGCTTACTGAGATTCCAGAAAATGACTTTGAAGTTGTTGTCTTTGATAACCGCTCACCTTCACTTCGTCCGCCAGAAGGCGATTTCGCGCTTCCAGATCTTGTAGGTGCAGATACAGATGAAGGCGTTGCTGCAGGAAAGTGCGAAGTAATCTGTTTTACCGCAGATCATGGTGGCGCATTTAAATCACTTTCACCACAGCGCGTGCGCACACTTCTTGAAGCATGGCGCGATCGCACTCGTGAGCTTTCACAACTTCCCTATATCCAACACATCGCTCCTTTTGAAAACCGTGGTGAAGAAATTGGTGTGACCTTGGCGCACCCACACGGTCAGATTTATGCCTATTCATACCTACCTCCACGTGTGGCAAAGATGCTCGCTGTTGCTAAAGAACATCATGCAAAGACTGGCCGCGTGCTCTTCGATGATGTTGTAGCACGCGAGCTACGCGATGGCGTTCGCATTATTGCTCGTAACGAGCATTGGGTCGCATACACACCCTATGCATCACGCTATCCATTTGAGATTCACGTGGTTCCATTGGTTCCAGTTGCCGATCTCTCCGAGCTTGCTCCAGCTGCTTGTGATTCATTCCCTTCAATTGCACTTGAAGTAACGCAGCGCCTTGATGGAGTCTTTGGAATTGATATGGCCTACATCGCTGCATGGCATCAAGCACCTGTGCGCGAAGGTCGCGATCTATTGCGTCTTCATTGGCAAATCACTAGCGTGCGCCGCGCTCCGGGCAAACTTAAGTATTTAGCTGGCTCTGAATCTGCAATGGGTGCATTTATTATGGATATGAAGCCCGAGCAATCTGCAGCGCAACTAAAAGATGTGAAGCTCTAAATAAATATGCCTAAGAATTCACATCCTCAGATTGCATCTGCCTTCCAGAGCCTCTTCGGTCAAGCGCCAGAGGTAATTGGCCAAGCGCCAGGACGTGTAAATCTCATCGGTGAACATATCGATTACAGCGAAGGATTTGTTCTTCCCTTCGCAATCGCAGATCGTTCTTTTGCAGCAATCTCTCGTAATACATCTGGCTTAGTTCGCGTCGCATCTTCACAGCGAAAAGATCGCATCTTCACGATTGATATTAGAGATGTAAAGCCCGGTAGCAATGGTGACTGGGAGAAGTACGTTCTCGGAGTAATATGGGCTCTAGAGATAGAGAGCGGTATCGATATCTTGGTCGATGGAACTGTTCCAGCCGGAGCCGGATTATCCTCTTCTGCAGCTCTTGAATGTTCAGTAGCTGTCGCTCTCAACTTGCTCTTCCAATTGGGCAAGACATCTGCAGATCTTGCCCGCGATACCCAGAGAGCGGAGAATGTTTACGTTGGAGTTCCCTGCGGAATCATGGATCAATCTGTATCGCTGATGGCAGAAGAAGGATCTGCTCTCTTACTTGATTGTCTAGATTTAAGTACCGAAAACATTCCATTTAATGTTGCCTCATCTGGCTTGGAATTACTGATAATTGATACCCAGGCACATCACGCACTGACCGATGGCGGCTATGCAGAACGCCGCGCATCGTGCGAATCTGCAGCGAGCAAGCTTGGAGTTCGCTCAATGCGCACCTTGACTATGGATGCCCTCCTTGCCGGAAAAGAAGCGCTCAGTGAGACTGAATTTATCCGTGCTCGCCATGCAGTCACTGAAATTGCACGTGTCATGGATGCCGTTACAGCACTTCGTGCTTCAGATTTTGCAACGCTAGGCGCACTGATTAACCAATCACATATCTCGCTGCGAGATGACTACACAGTCTCATGCCCAGAACTTGATGCTGCAGTAGATGCAAGCCTGGCCTCAGGCGCACTTGGCGCACGCATGGTCGGTGGCGGATTCGGCGGAAGCGCAATCGCACTTATTCAAGCAAGTGACGTTGCAAAGGTGAAGGAGGCTGTCTCACAGGCCTTTGCTTCTCATGGCTTTAAAGCGCCACGATTCTTTACATCTCTGCCAAGTGCTGGCGCCTCTGCAGAACTTAATTAGGGCAGAACTTAACTAGAGCAGAACTTAACTAGAGCGTCGGAGCAGATCCCAGAGTTACCTTAAAGCTCTTTGATCCACCGCTATTGGGCAGTTCAACTACAACGGTGACAGTTGATCCCGGAGCATATGAGCGGATGCGCACGATTGCTGTATCAACATCAGGAATCTTGATTCCATCGATGCTCTTAATAATTGCGCCTACTGGAATTCCAGCTTTTTCTGCACCTTCACCAGTGCTCAGACGTGAAACTCGAGCACCTGCACCTGTATACGTTGCATCGAAGTAAACACCGAGAACTGGTCGCGTTGATTTACCAGTTGCAATGATTTCATCGATGATGCGCTTTGCCTCGTTGATAGGTATGGAGAAACCGAGTCCGATACTTCCAGATGTCCCGCCGCTAGATAGCGTTGCAATGGCAGAGTTAACTCCGATGATGCGACCTTGAGCATCGATAAGTGCTCCACCTGAATTGCCAGGATTGATTGCAGCGTCTGTCTGGATTGCATTTACATAGGATTGAGCTTCATCGGTTCCTGTCGATACAGGACGATTAAGCGCTGAAATAATTCCACTTGTCACAGTACTTGCAAGGCCCAGAGGTGAACCAATCGCCAGGACTGGATCTCCCACGCTGACCTTCGAAGAATCTCCGAGAGCAATGACTGGGAGATTTCCAAATCTTATTTGCAGAACAGCAATGTCATACATGGGATCGCGTCCCACAATTGTTGCTGGGTACTGGTCACCATTTGTGAGCTCGACCTTGATAGTTCCTGCAGTAGCTGCAGATTCAATGACGTGATTATTGGTGATGATGTAGCTAGAGGTTGCACTTGTTCGGTAGATAGAACCTGAACCAGAACCTCCGCCAGTTGAAGTCAATACTGAGATTGAAACTACAGAAGGCGTGACCATAGATGCGATTGCCTTTGCATCAATTGTTGCGCCACCAATTGTTACCAAGGTGCGGTTTGCTGGGCACTTATCGGTAGAAGATAGGTAGATCGCCTGGGTGCGGTTATCAACACAGGCTTTGATGACGCCAGTCTGTGTAGGAGAAATCGCAGCGGTTGCAACAGATCCTGCTACTGCTGCTCCGAGGACGAATGCTGTAACTATCTTGAGGTTTTTCATATCGATATCTTCCACTCAATCTCTGTGATTTTCATGTTGAAAAGGTTGGAGAATAGTTAGCCCTCAACGATCCAGGCGCCTTTAACGGCAATCTTGACCTTGGGAAGTGGTGCATCGGCCTCGCCAGAGACAACTTTGCCGTTACGCGCAGGGTCGAAAGTGGCTCCGTGGCAGGGACAGACCAAGAGCTTTGAACTTGTCTTGTAGTTCACAGCGCATCCTTGATGTGTGCAAATCGTTGAATAGGCGAATACGCCAGCCTTGGTGCGAAAACCAATTGCAGGCACGCCCTGAGCAGAGTGGGTGAATTTAAATGTTCCACCAACAGGTACTTTCGCTAGACGAATAATCTGCTTACCACCAGCTGCCGTAGCTGCTGGTGAAAATTTCGCAGATAGCCCTGCCAGAGTTGCAACCAATGCAGTACGAATTGCTGTGCGACGAGAGAACTCTTTCTTCATTCTGATCTCACCATTCACTTCGGGCGACAAACCATCTGGATGTAAGCCATCTGGCTCCCTGACTTGGATTCGAACCAAGAACCTGTCGATTAACAGTCGACTGCTCTGCCGTTGAGCTATCAGGGAATAAGACCACAAGTGCCTTAAGCAGAGCGCACTCTATCGCACGTCTTTGGGGGTGGGCAAAACCAAAGGATCTGGCTCGCTCTGAGTGCTGGCTTTACAGGGAGGCTATAGAGAGTTCGTGCAGACCGCGCTTCTGGGTTTCTAGGGCGACCAGTTCAGCAAAAGCTGCGTTGTACTGGGCCTCATTCTCTACAGGGTTGAGGCGCTGAAGGCTTGATTTGAGATCGGCAATCTTGCGACTGACTAATACTTCGCGTAAACGAGCAACGATACTTGCAACGTATTTTTCAGAGACGGCGCCATCGGTGCGAACTGGTTCTACAGATAGTTCAGTAAAGAGTTGGCGCATATTTTCATTGGTTACTGTTTCAAGTGCAATCGTCTCTGTCGTTGATGCATCAATTACAGCGCGCATCTCTCGATATGCAGGATGAGTAAATGCTTCGCTTTCAATGGTGCTCCAAGCGGTGACAAGGTGAGGCATCTGCAAGCGCGCCTTGAGGACTTCACGTTCTAACATCAACGTTGGCTCAGTGGGATTTGGGCGCCAATCAATCTGCTGATCTGCAGCCTCTGTTGCCTGTGGCGCATAAGAATTTTTCTTGAGTGCAGTATTTACCGCAGCGGCAACAACTTCTACTTCAACCCCAAGCCAGCCAGCCAATAACTTGATGTATTCGGGACGTAGAGATTTATCACGAATAGCTGCAACGAGCGGAGCTGCGGTGTTCAACGCGTTGACGCGACCTTCTGCTGTATCGAGATTGTGCTTCTTAATCTCGGTGCGAATCGCAAACTCGAAGAGAGGCACGCGCTTTGCAATCAGATCTCGCAGCGCACTATCTCCCTTATGTTGGCGGAGATCGCATGGATCAAGGCCATCTGGTTCAACGGCAACAAATGTCTGAGTAACAAACTTCTGATCATCGCCGAAGGCTTTCATTGCGGCCTTCTGTCCTGCTGCATCGCCATCGAATGTAAAGATCACTTCTCCGCGGAAAGCATCGGCATCCATCAAGAGGCGGCGAATAATGCGGATGTGATCATCGCCAAATGCAGTACCGCATGTTGCAACAGCGGTTGTGATTCCAGCTAGATGACATGCCATCACATCTGTATAACCTTCAACAACAACTACCTGGCGGTTCTTGGCAATATCTTTCTTCGCCATATCAAGACCGTAGAGGACCTGTGACTTCTTATAGATCGGGGTCTCAGATGTATTTAAATACTTTGGGCCTTGGTCTTCTTCATCACTTGCAAGCTTCCGTGCGCCGAAACCAACGATATCTCCAGAAATATCCTTGATAGGCCACATCACGCGATTACGGAATTTATCAATCGGGCCTCGTTCTCCCATCTTGGAAAGTCCTGCCTCTTCAAGTTCATCAATTGTGTAGTCGGCTGCACGCAGATGTTTGGTGAGTGAATCCCATGACTGGGGTGCATATCCGACAGCGAATGCATCGCATGCGGCTTTATCGAAGCCACGTTTGGTTAAGAGCTCACGGGCATGGGCTGCATCTGGCGATGTATTGAGCTGATCGCGGTAGAAAGCAGCAGCAGCTAAGTTGGCTGCATAGAGACGTGATCGCTTACTTGTTGGCTGCGAAGGCCCACCTTCTTCATAGCGAAGTGTGTAACCAATTTGTGAGGCAAGTCTTTCGATAGTCTCGGTAAAACTTAGGTGATCTGTCTTCATCATAAAATCGATCACATCGCCACCTGCGCCGCATCCAAAGCAATGGTAGTAATTCTTTGATGGGGTTACATGAAATGACGGTGACTTTTCATCATGGAAAGGACATAAGCCTTTCTCCTGTCCTCCACCGGCGTTCTTAAGAGCAACACCTGCAGCGGTGACAACATCATCGATATGTGCGTTCTCGCGCACATAAACGATGTCATCTGCCTTGATGCGTCCGCTCATGTTCTTACCTTAGTCCGCTGGCTTGGCTGAGGTGCGCGTGTAAGGCGTATGCGCCTGGATCGGTCAGGCTGGCAATCTGGTCCACTACTACGCGAAGGCGTTCTTCATCGTTAGAAGCTCTCTTCCAATCTTCGGTAAAGATTGGGTCGAGCTCTGAAGGAGCAGCTGTGAAGAGCATTTCAACGAGTTCTTGAATAACGATCTGCTGCTTTCCATAACGCTCTTGTGATGCTGCTGCATTAATGAGGTAGTGGCCTGCAATTGCCTTCAAGAAATCAACTTCGATTACTTGTTCGCGTGGAATCTCAAGATTTGCGCTATATCGCGTTAAAGAGCCATCTCCGTGAACCTTACGAGTCTCTATTTCAGCAGCTAAGACAAAGCGGCCAATTAATTGTGATGTTGAATCCTTTAGGCGAGCTAGCGCGCGGTGGCTTCTATCGAAATCCTTCGGCCAGCATGACAGCTGCTGCAAGCGAGAAAGTGCGGCAGCGGCTTCATCTTTACTCGCATCTGACTTATAGCCATTAACCATCTCTGTGTAGAGAATATCGAAATCACGTTCGAAGTTAGATACCTTGACCTGTCCGGCGAAGATCGCATCTTCAAGATCGTGAACAGAGTAGGCGCAATCATCAGACCAATCCATGATCTGCGCTTCAATGCACTTACGACCTGCTGGTGCGCCTGTACGTACCCAATTAAAGATTTCTACATCGTCATCGTAAACACCAAATTTGCGGGGATTCTCAGCTCGTGCCCATGGATATTTCGTTGCAGCGTCGAGTGATGCACGTGTGAGGTTTAAGCCGATGCTCTTACCATTGCTATCAACTGTCTTTGCTTCTATACGTGTGAGCAAACGGAAACTTTGAGCATTGCCTTCAAAGCCGCCACAGCTCTCTGCAACGGCAGCGAGTGCTTCTTCACCATTGTGGCCAAATGGTGGATGGCCCATGTCATGTGAAAGACATGCTGTTTCGAGTAAATCTGGATCTGCGCCAAGTGATTCGCCAAGTTCGCGACCTATCTGCGCACATTCGAGTGAGTGAGATAAACGAGTACGCTGAAAATCATTCTCCCAAGGAACAGCGACTTGAGTCTTTGCAGCTAAGCGACGAAGAGCCGCTGAGTGAATAACTCGGGCACGATCGCGCATAAATTCTGTGCGACCTGCGCGCTTTGCGGGTTCATCAAGGAAGCGCTCCTGATCAGATGCGCTGTACTGCTTACTTGATAAGACCATGGGGATACCTTACAAGTTGGATGAAATTAGTCATCATGGAAGTAGGTTGCCATTATCGAGATGGTCACTGATATGAATTCCACGGCGTCCTAGCGTGATGTACGCCAGATAGGCGCCCGCTTCTCGCACGAGATAACGAAGGCGAGATTTTTCTAGCGAGTTGGGGCCAGTTGTAACTGGTGAACATGTTGCAATCGCACCCAAATCTTTAGCCATCGTTATCGAACGCTGGCAGTGGTATGGATCTGTTGCAATGATGACGTTATAGACAGAACGTTCTTTCATCACCTTGATATATGCCTGCGTTTGTGACCATGTATCGCGACCAGTAGGAATTGAAATTACCGCGCTCTTCTTGACGCCATTTCGCGTTAGCCAATATTTACCTGATGCCGCCTCTGTTGTGCGATCACCTGGAGCTCCTGAGCCAACAGTAATAATGAGTGGCGCATACCCTTTATCGAATATTCGTTTCGCCTCTGCTAATCGGGCAAGAAGAACTTCCCCTGGTACACCATTGAGTTGTGAAGCACCTGGCACGACTATCGCCTCAGCTGTGGTGCGAAAGTCAGGGTTCTTTGCTGAGTTCCATGTAACAAAGAGTGCATACGTTGGAACAATCACAACAACTGCAAGAACCAATGAAATAAGGCGACGAATTAACTTAAACATTACCCACCCGAGAACATATCTTCGGCATCGAGGTGAATCATCTCGTCTGGATCATTAAGCCAACCATCAGGCAAGGTGGGTGGACGGCCGCTACTAGTACGACCTCGAGGCTTTTCGCCCACTTCAATTGGGTACGGCTGATCATCTAATTGGTTGAGCAGCGAACGAAGTTCATTGAGTGAAGAAACCATTCCGAATTGGCGTCGCAGCTCTGAAGGAACACGGAATCCTTTGAGATACCAAGCCATATGTTTGCGCAGATCACGACATCCTCGATCTTCAGATTCGAAGTAATCAACGATCAATTCACCATGACGGAACATCACTTCGCGCACTTCGTGCAACGTTGGAAGAACCCGCTCCTCTGAACCGTTAAATGCAGCGACAAGATCTGCAAAGAGCCAAGGTCTTCCAAGGCAGCCGCGGCCTACAACAACTCCGGCGCAGCCAGTCTGCTTCACCATTTCAACACCGTCAGCACCTGACCAGATATCGCCATTACCAAGTACAGGCACACCAGTCGGCGCCAAATGTTCCACAAGATTCTTAATCAGCGACCAATCCGCTTTTCCTTCATACATCTGCTGTGCAGTACGTGCATGAAGAGCAACCCAAGCAACACCTAGATCAGCTGCAGATTTTGCAGCTTCTAGGTAGGTGTGATGGTCGGTATCGATTCCAACACGCATCTTTACAGTGACAGGAATTCCATATGGCTTTGCGTTATCTACTGCAGCCTTCACAATCTCGCGGAAGAGATTTCTCTTAAAGGGAAGAGCTGCTCCCCCGCCTTTACGAGTCACCTTTGGAACTGGGCAACCAAAATTCATATCGATATGGTCTGCAAGATTTTCGCGACCAATCATTTTGACCGCTTCACCCATGTGATGGGGATCGACGCTATAGAGCTGAACAGAACGTGGCCACTCGCCAGCTCCTGGTTCGATCATGCGCATTGTTTCTGGAATTCGTTCAAGAAGTGCGCGCGCTGTCACCATCTCTGAGACAAAGAGACCTGCACCTTGTTCGCGACAGAGCATGCGAAATGCGGCGTTGGTAATTCCCGCCATAGGAGCTAGAACTACTGGTGGATCTACAAGGTGAACTCCATCTTTGAGAGGGAGGCGAAGTGGATCTAGCAGCCGAGTAGACGTGGTGCTAGCCATGCTTCAACTTGATCAATACCGATGCGCTCTTGCGCCATTGTGTCGCGATCGCGAATTGTTACCGCTTGATCTTCGAGAGTCTCGAAGTCAATGGTGATGCAGTATGGAGTTCCGATCTCATCTTGGCGGCGGTAGCGACGGCCAATAGCGCCTGAATCATCGAAATCGATATTCCAGTTCTTGCGAAGTTGGGCTGCAAGATCACGAGCCTTTGGTGACAAATCAGCATTACGAGAAAGTGGAAGAACTGCAGCCTTGACTGGTGCAATGCGGTGATCGAACTTCATCACTGCGCGCTTTTCCATCTCGCCCTTTGAGTTTGGCGCTTCATCTTCTGTGTACGCATCCATCATAAATGTCAGCGTGCAGCGATCAACACCTGCTGCAGGCTCGATCACAAATGGAGTCCAACGCTCATTCTTCTCTTGATCAAAGTATGAGAGATCTTTTCCTGATGCAGCTGAGTGAGCTTTCAGATCGAAATCGGTGCGGTTTGCAATACCTTCGAGCTCGCCCCATTCGGTGCCATTGAATTCGAATTTATATTCGATATCAGTTGTGCCCTTTGAGTAATGTGAAAGCTTCTCTTTTGGATGCTCGAATAAGCGAAGGCGCTCTGGATTAATTCCGAGATCCTTGTACCAATTCAGACGTGTCTCAATCCAATACTTATGCCACTCTTCATCGGTTCCGGGCACAACAAAGAATTCCATCTCCATCTGCTCGAATTCGCGAGTACGGAAGATGAAGTTACCTGGTGTGATTTCATTACGGAAAGATTTTCCGATCTGACCGATACCAAATGGTGGCTTCTTACGTGATGTGGTCATCACCTGATCAAAGTTGATAAAGATTCCTTGTGCAGTCTCTGGACGAAGGTAGGCAAGGCCTGATTCATCTTCAACGGGTCCTAGGAATGTCTTGAGCAGACCAGAGAATTGCTTAGGTGTTGTGAATTGGCCCTTATTTCCGCATGCGGGACAGTTCATATCTGCAAGTGATTCAAGCTTCTTCTTATGCTTTGCCTCGTACTGCTCTTCAAGGTGATCTGCGCGATATCGCTTATTACACGCGGTGCACTCTGTTAGCGGATCGCTAAATGTTGCAACGTGTCCAGATGCTTCCCACACTTCGCGAGCCAAGATCACTGATGAGTCGAGGCCAACAATATCTTCGCGGCCCATGACCATTGATTTCCACCACTGGCGCTTGACGTTATTTTTTAGCTCAACGCCCAATGGGCCGTAATCCCACGAAGCGCGAAGGCCTCCATAGATTTCAGATGACGGGAATACAAATCCACGTCGCTTTGAGAGTGAAACAATATTTTCTAGACGGTCTACGGCCATTTCAAATCTCCATCCGGCTAATTTACTTAGCCGGTGAAAAAGGTACTGCCCGGCTGGCTGTCGGCGAATAACAACGGACGTTGCAATCGTGCTCCTAGTTTACTCGTACGCCCTAGTCACTCATACGCTCCAGTCACTCATACGCCCCGGGCTCATCGATCGCCTGCGCAAGAACTGGAATCGCTTCAAGCTTTGCGCGCGTTGAACTCAAAGCTCTGCGATAAGAACCTACGTTCTGCCACTCAGTGGCAAGAACCCAGAGAGTTGGCTCATCGCAGTTCTGCCCAACAGTTGCGTTGATATACCCAGGGGCAGCGCTCAGGACTTCTTTGACCATCTCGAGCTGAGCGCGGAACTCTTCGGGCGAGCCTGGCGGTTGGTTAAAGCGAGCGATTGCGATCATGGTCCCAGCCTAGGGGCAGGTGGCTTCCACGCTTGGAGGGTGATAATGAAAATCATTTTCAATTGTGATATGTTCTGGCTATGAATATCGCAATCGTCTTGGCAGCTCTAACAGCTATCGCAACTACTACCGGTGGATACCTTGCAATTAAATCTAAGGATCGCCTCCATCTAGTCCTTGGGCTTTCGGCGGGACTCCTTCTCGGACTTGTCGCCTTCGACCTCTTGCCTGAGATCTTTGAACTTAATACGCAAGAAATCTTGCATGCACCTGCAGCATCTGTTGCTCTTATCGCCGGCTTCTTGCTTCTGCACTTTTATGAGCAGATTTTTGGTTCACACGAACCGACGGAGTCCGATTACGGACACGACCATGAGCACTCATCAAACATCGCTGGCGCATTCGGCGCACTCGCAATGGGCGGTCACGTATTTCTCGACGGCCTCGCACTCGGTGTTGCATTCAAAGTAAGCAACGATCTCGGTATCGCAGTCTTTATCGCACTTTTGGTTCACGCATTTAGCGATGGTCTTAACACTGTCTCATTTCTCATTAAGAGTGGATCTT
This sequence comes from Candidatus Nanopelagicaceae bacterium, assembly GCA_965268015.1. GTDB lineage: Bacteria > Actinomycetota > Actinomycetes > Nanopelagicales > Nanopelagicaceae > Planktophila. The sequence continues at coordinate 342,026 of OZ254154.1, read as the reverse complement.
GGGGCAAGAAGGGAATATGGCTTCTCGGTGTTGATGCAGTTGCTCGAGTAAGCGGTGCCGTTCTTGGAACAACTCTTGCTATCAGCGATAACTTTGTTGGAATCTACTTAGCTATCTTTGCTGGAATTGTGATCTATCTTGCGACTTCTCATATCTTGCCAGAGGCACATTCTCGCCATAAGTCTCGCTACACAATCCTTGCCACTCTCCTAGGTGTTGCGATCATGTGGGCTTTGGTCGGATATTTGCACGGTATGGAATAAACCTTGTCACGATCGAATCCCAGAGTTCTTAGCACTCTCGAACGCGCCGGCGGTTTTGCTAGCGCACAAGAGGTCTATCGCTTAATGCTGCGCGAAGGCGAGAGCATTGGCTTAACGACGGTATATCGCTCTCTGCAAAGTTTGGTCAACGACAAGATTGTCGATGTCCTTAGACGTGAAGATGGTGAGGCGATCTATCGCCTCTGTGGAGAGTCTCACCATCATCACTTAGTCTGTAAATCTTGTGGTAACACAGTTGAAATTGAAGGCGGCGCAATTGAAAAGTGGGCGCGTGTGATGGCTGAAGAACATGGCTTCCGCGAAGTCGGTCATACCGCCGAGATATTCGGCCTCTGCAGTAAGTGCTAGTGAGTCTTTTACGCTTTTCCGAACCTTCTATCGCGACTTGAATACTCCTCGATAGCTTTCCACAATAACTTGGGCGTCATATCGGGCCACAGAACATCCATAAAAACGAACTCTGCGTAGGCCGATTGCCACGGCAAGAAATTGCTGGTGCGCTGCTCTCCTGATGAGCGGAGAAAAAGGTCTACATCGCGCATCTTTGGAGAGTAGAGATACTTTTCAAAGGTCTTTTCGGTAATCGAATCGGCTTTGATCTTTCCGCGTTTTACATCGCGCGCTAATTCGGCAGCGGCATCAACGATCTCAGCTCTTCCGCCATAGTTGACACACATATTGAGTGTGAGAGTCTTATTTCGCTTTGTCATCTCTTGCGCTTCTTCAAGCTCGCTGACAACGCTCTTCCAGAGACGCTGGGGTCTTCCAACCCACTGCACCTTTACATCTAGTTCATTTAATCGATCACGGCGGCGGCGCAGAGTTTCGCGGCTGTAGCCCATAAGGAATTTCACTTCTTCGGGTGTGCGCTTCCAATTCTCTGTAGAGAATGCATAGGCGCTGATCTCTTTAACTCCGAATCCAATTGCAGCCTCAACTAAATCAAAGAGAACTTTCTCTCCCGCTTCATGCCCTGCAGTGCGAGGCAATCCGCGATCTTTTGCCCAACGCCCATTGCCATCCATGACGATAGCGATATGTGCAGGTACTTCGATTTTCTTGCTCATGCTCTCTCCACCATAGGCAGACTTCGCAGTCCGCGTTCAAGGTGCCATTGTAGATAGGCGGTAATTAATCCACTAGCTTCTCGGCGATGTCGACCTTCACTCTTTTCCGCTGTATCCCAATCTCCCACCATCAGAGATTGCATCAGTTCAAGGGCCTCTGCCGATGCCGTAGCCGATGCTGATGGTCTGCAATCCATACAGACAGATCCACCGCCGACCAATGAGAAGTAACGGTGAGGTCCTGGCTTTTCACATCGTGAGCAGGTGGTCATCGAAGGTTCGTATCCACCTATCGCTAGAGATCGAAGGAGGTAGGCATCCAAGATCAGCGATGAGTCATAACGATTATCAGCTAGCGCTTTCATTCCGCCGACTACTAAAGAAAATTCTTGTGGTGCAGGTTCATTCTCTTGATGGGTAAATCTCTCTGCTGTCTCAAGAATCGATTGCGCAATCGTCCAACGTTGGTAATCATCGGTTAAAGATTCGCCGTAGTTCATCAGGGCTTCAACTTGAGTGATGGTGTCGAAGGTTTTTCCTGCATGCATCTGTATATCCACATGGCTTCCGGGTTCAAGGCGTGCCCCAAATTTCGACATTGTGCGTCGGACACCTTTTGCGACCCCGCGAATCCGACCATGTTCCTTGGTCAGCATTGTGATGATGCGATCGGCTTCACCCAGCTTCTGCGTACGCAATATGATTGCTTCATCTCGGTAGAGCGAGCTACGGGGTGCAGACATACTGCGTACGGTAGTTAACGAATGGCGCGATTGATTGCAGACACGACCGCTTTAAGCGAAGCAGTCGTGGTGTTGGGATCGATTCCTACGCCCCAGAAGACATCTCCTGCGATTGCGCATTCAAGATATGCAGCCGCAGAGGCATCGCCACCGGCTGAGAGCGCATGCTCGTGGAAATCGAGGACTCGGACATCAACGCCATAGTTCTGCAAAATATTGCAGAAGGCAGCGATGGGTCCGTTACCTGTACCTGTTAGTTCTACAGCATCTCCGCGGTCGGTAATCTGAACAGTCAGATGAACATCTTCATTCATTACTGATGTTTGTGAAAGTCCCTTAAGTCTAAATCTTCCCCACGGAGCAGACTCTGTTGGAAGGTATTCATCTTCAAAGATAGTCCAGAGCGCTTCAGGTGTAATTTCTCCACCTTCGTGATCTGTCTTAGCTTGAACAACTTTTGAGAATTCAATTTGGTGGCGACGTGGAAGATCAAGGTGATGTTCATTCTTCATCAAGTATGCGACGCCGCCCTTACCTGATTGTGAATTTACGCGGATAACAGCTTCGTATGAACGACCGATATCTTTTGGATCAATCGGTAGGTATGGAACAGCCCAGGTGTGATCATCGACCTCGCGACCGGCAGCCTTTGCATCGCGCTCAAGATGCTCGAAGCCCTTCTTGATTGCATCCTGGTGCGATCCAGAGAAAGCTGTAAATACAAGATCTCCACCATAAGGATGGCGCTCTGGAACCTTTAACTGGTTTCCATATTCAACTGTTCGGCGAATCTCATCGATATTGCTGAAATCAATATGTGGATCAATTCCGTGAGAAACCATATTCATCCCAAGGGTTACAAGACATACATTTCCTGTGCGCTCTCCGTTGCCAAAGAGGGTTCCTTCAATGCGATCGGCGCCTGCAAGATATCCAAGTTCAGCTGCTGCAACACCAGTACCGCGATCATTATGTGGGTGTAGAGAAACAATCACGCTCTCGCGATTATTGAGGTTACGGCACATCCATTCAATGGAATCTGCATAAACATTTGGGGTTGCCATTTCAACTGTTGCAGGAAGATTCATAATTGTCTTCCACTGCGGCGTTGGCTTCCAGACATCATTGACTGCGTTACATACTTCTACTGCAAACTCGAGTTCGGTACCGGTATATGACTCAGGTGAATACTCAAAGGAAATCTTCGTTTCAGGAACTGTAGCTACAAGCTCCAGACAGAGAGCGGCGGCATCGGTGGCAATCTTCTTAATTCCATCTTTATCAAGACCGAAGACGACGCGGCGCTGCAAGGTGGATGTCGAGTTATAGAGGTGGATGATGGCTTGCTTGGATCCAGCAATCGCCTCGTAGGTACGACGAATGAGCGGTTCGCGCGCTTGGGTCAGAACCTGAATAACGACATCATCTGGAATCAAATCTTCATCAATAATTTTGCGTACGAAATCAAAGTCGGTCTGTGAGGCTGATGGGAAACCAACTTCAATCTCTTTATAACCCATTGCAACAAGGAGCTTAAACATCGCAAGCTTGCGAGGTGTATCCATTGGATCGATGAGGGCCTGATTTCCATCACGAAGATCTACAGAGCACCACTGAGGGGCGACAGTTATTTTCTTATCTGGCCAAGTGCGATCAGGCAGCTCAACAGGGATGAAAGGTGCATATCTATGCACCGGCATCTTCGAAGGTTGCTGCTTGGGAAAGTTCATTATGTGAAAAGAATATCGCCCTCAATTAGCTTCCGGCAAGTAAATGGCGATTCAGGCAGAGGTGCCGCCATTTAGAATCGATAAATACTCTCCATAACTTCCATTATCTGAACACTTTCTCGCATGCTCATGATGGGGCTCTCGATTAATCCCTTGGCGAGACATTCTTCGAAGTGGATTGCTTGATACTGCATTCCTCGTCCATCTATCTTGTCACTATAACTACGAATCAGCTTTCTATCGTTGTCATAGATGTGAAATGACGTTTGCTCGAAGAAAGGTGTGTCAATTGCGACTCGACCACTCGTTCCGTGCACAGCTGCTGAGATTGAACCAACCGTTGTCATAGAAGAATTAATATTTGCTAGCGCACCACTGTTATAGAAGAGAGTTGCAGCAGTTGCTGCATCAACGCCTGTATCTGTCATGACAGATTTTCCTTCAACGCTATCTGGAATCCCCAAGATAGAAATTGCGAATGAGACTGGATAAATGCCAAGGTCGTAATGTGCTCCCCCGCCTTGTTCACGGTTCCAGAGTCGTGGTGCCTTCTCTGGTGGAATCAGCACGCTGAAATCTGCATATGCATACTTAGGCGTTCCAATCTCGCCGCCCTTCACTGCGGAAAGAGCCGCCTGCATCGATGGCAAGAAGCGAGTCCACATAGCCTCCATCACAAGCACCTTCTTGCGGGCTCCGGCATCACGAAGCTTTTGCGCATCAGATGCAGTCAGAGCTATTGGCTTCTCGATAAGTACATGCTTGCCTGCCTCAATTGCCAGCAGTCCATGTACGACGTGGAGTGGATGGATTGTAGAAACATAGATTGCATCTACTTCAGGATCGTTTACTAGATCTTCGTAGCTCGCATGGCGATTTGGGATGGCGAATTGATCGGCAAATGTATTGGTGCGCGCGATATCTCGCGTCGCAACAGCTTGAATGTGAAGTCCAGCAACCTGAAAGTCAGCTGCTACAACAGGTGCAATTCCACCTGCGCCAAGAAAACCCCACCTCACCTGCGATGACATATCTACTCGATGAGGGAAGAGATAAAAATCTGCCAAGCAAGTGCAGATTTAGCCACTAGTGAGAGCGTGATGTATGTCTTCTCGCCTCGCAAGTAATCGCTCCACTTGCCGACCTTCTTGTATTGCAAGTACTGCACTACAGCAAAGGTGTTGAAGAGTACGAAGAGTGAAACGACGATCCCGTATACAAACGCAGGAGCCTTTGTATCGCCTGGGCCACCGACTGCAAAGATGTAGAAGACCAAAGAGATCCACGGAACGATTCCTGCGATACATCCAAAGATAAATGGAAGCCATCCGCCATTTCCAGGTGTCTCGTACTTCTCTTGTAACCATCCAAAGAGAATCATTGATGCGTTTACACCGAAGAGAGCGATAATCGCTGCAATATCTGAGATGCCACAAATCTGCGCAATGAGCACAATCATCACCGATGAGCTAATGGAGTATTCAACCCAACGGAAGTAATTGCGTTGAGCTGCAAGACCTGCGCTATAGCGGCCATAGAACTTCGGTGAGATAACAAGGAAGTGGAAGAAGGCAGAAAGTCCAAGGAAGACAGCTACTGCATATCCGACCGGAGTATCAAAGAGAACGATGGGATCGGCGAAAGTGCTTCCTGGAGGGCCAGACATGTAACGCGCGACGATGGGAAGTGAGAAGTCATTTGCCAAAGCAATTACAACTGCCATCTGCGCAAAGTGGACCAACCCAGCAATCAGGTTGTAGTTACGAATCTTCTGAGCATTTATCTCTTTAGCCATGGCAAAAGGCTAGTACGAGAACCTCGATTTGTTACTCATTGTCACATTTGAACTGGGGGATTCCTTATTTTCTTCTGTTGCTTCGCAGTCAATGCTCCGTGTATGCCTCTAAAATTTAGAAGGACCCTTGCAAAATGCACACTAGCTTCACTTGCGTTACTCACAGTAACTCTCGTGCCCACGGCAAACGCAGAGCCTCCAATAAATGGCGGTAAGGAGGGCGTCGGTAATTCTCCAAGCATGAAAGACCGGCTCCTACCGGGGTGTTTTGGAATTACTGACATACCGCACCTTTCAAAGCATGTTCCTGGGACAGTAAACGTTGTTGCTGCAACAATTTGTCCTGGACGAAAAGTATTTGTGACGAGTACCCTCGTTCGTATAACCACCTTTGGGAGCCAGTCGCGTACTAAAACAAACCAAGGAATCGGGAGGACGACAGTGTCGGTTTCTTTTAAGTGTTCCTGGAAGCCGGGAGATCGTCCGATTAGATATGAAGTCTCCTCGAAATATAGCGAATCTTCAGGAGCAAAAGCAGGACGCGTTTTTACAAATGAGTTGCAATGCTAGATAGAGAAACACAATTGATATTTGAGGCGATGGACATCTCAAAATGGCACCCTGAGAATTTCATTACCCAGTCGACTTTTTCCAAGAATGGGGTCTTACTCCGCCTGACTTCTCGATTCCGAATTATCAGGAAAGTTGTAGCGCGGTTGGCGATTTCTACTGGAAGTATCTACAAACGGCCAACAAAAGTTGATCCAACTAAACCACGCAAATACAGATTGCAAGGTTGGCTTGTTCGCAATATGAGTCAACGCGAAGATGGAACTTACTTTAAAAACGGTGGGTCAAACCTAAAGTACTAAAAAGCTTTATAGGACCGGCAAATACCTATCGAGTTCGTAGGCGCTGACCTGGCGGCGGTAGTCCTGCCACTCTGCACGCTTATTGCGAAGAACATATTCGAAGACATGCTCGCCCAGGGTTTCGCGCACTAGAGCGCTCCTCTCCATGACAGCGATTGCTTCATCGAGATTTGCAGGAAGAAATTCTGTATCCGTTGAAGGCGCAAGTACATACTTCTCTTCAATTCCCTTAAGTCCAGCGGCAAGCATCACTGCATAGGCAAGGTATGGGTTGCAGGCAGAATCAGGTGAACGGAATTCGATACGTGTTGAGTTCTCTTTATTTGGCTTATACATAGGAATGCGAACTAAGGCGCCGCGATCGTTGTGGCCCCAGTTGATAAGAGATGGCGCTTCTCCCCCACCTTGTAGTCGCTTATATGAGTTGACCCATTGATTAGTAACTGCGGTGATCTCTGCAGCGTGCTTCAAAATTCCTGCAATAAATTGGCGACCAACTGTCGAAAGGTTGAGCTCTGCTGAACTGTCGTAGAAAGCATTCTTCTCGCCATCAAAGAGTGAAACGTGAGTATGCATTCCAGAACCTGGATGATCGGTAAATGGCTTTGGCATAAAGGATGCGTAGAAACCTTGATTGAGCGCGACTTCCTTGATCACGTGACGGAAGGTCATGATGTTATCTGCGGTGCTCAGTGCATCTGCATATCGCAGGTCGATTTCTTGTTGTCCGGGTGCGCCTTCGTGATGGCTAAATTCAACTGAGACTCCCATTGATTCCAACATTGTGATTGCTTGGCGTCTAAAGTCGTGGCCAACGACTGCAGGTGTGTGATCGAAATATCCGCCTTGATCGACGGGAACCGGTGCAACACCTTTCTCTGGTTGTGATTTAAAGAGGAAGAATTCAATTTCTGGGTGGGTGTAACAGGTGTAACCCATCTGTGCCGCTTTGGCTAAGGTGCGACGAAGAACGTTGCGCGGATCTGCAGGAGAAGCCTCACCATTTGGAAGTGTGATGTCGCAGAACATACGCGCTGCACCTTGTGCTTCTGCGCGCCACGGCAAGATGGTAAATGTTGATGGGTCTGGCTTTGCCAACATATCTGATTCAAATGAACGAGCGAATCCTTCGATGGCAGATCCGTCGAAACCGATACCTTCATCAAATGCATTCTCTAACTCAGCCGGTGCAATCGCAACTGATTTCAAATAGCCCAAGACATCGGTGAACCAGAGTCGAATGAATCTAATGTCGCGCTCTTCAATAGTGCGCAGGACAAACTCTTGCTGCTTGCTGATATTTTCGGCGAAACCGTTGCTAGATGACATGGCTAGATAATGCCAAGTCGACGTTACGGCTATGTTACAAAAGTGGCTTTTAAACTTCTCGCCAGCTCGAAGTCATTGGCAGCCTTCTATCCTTGCCGAATGCCCGCTGAGAAACCTTCGTTCCAGGCGGATATTGGCGACGCTTATATTCGGCGCGATCGACCATCGCGATGATGCGGCTGACGAGCGCTTTATCGAAGCCTGCAGCAATCAAAGCATCAAGGCCCTTATCTTCATCAACATAGAGCTTCAAAATCTGATCAAGAAGCTCGTACTCAGGAAGTGAATCAGAATCCTTTTGATCTGGGCGAAGTTCAGCGCTCGGCTCTTTTGAAATCGAATTCTCTGGAATCGGTGGGGTTTCTCCAGCAGCAATCGCTACAGAGTTGCGCCAGCGAGAGAGCGCCCATACATCTGTCTTATAAATATCTTTGATCGGCGCATATCCACCGACTGCATCGCCATAGAGAGTGGAGTAACCGCAGGCAAGCTCAGACTTGTTTCCTGTCGCAAGCACGAGATGGCCATCTTGATTAGAGATACCCATCAAGGTTGTTCCGCGAACACGGGCTTGAAGATTTTCTTCAGCGAGGCCAGTTAATTGGACCTCGTTCTTAAAGGCATCGACCATGCTCTGAATATCTACGATGCGAAATCCAAGGCCTGTATTTTCTGCCAGAGCTTTGGCATCATCGATAGAACCTTGTGATGAATACTTACTTGGCATTCCAACGCCATGGACGCGATCGGCGCCGAGCGCATCGACGGCAAGGGCTGCAACGAGAGCTGAATCGATTCCACCAGATAGGCCGAGCAGAACAGATGTGAATCCATTCTTTTCAACATAATCTCGAAGCCCCACAACGATTGCGTTCCAAACTTCTTCTTCATCTCCCAATCGATGTGCGATTCCGTGAACAAGTGACTTATCGCGCGAAACGGGATCTGTTGAGATAACAACATCGGGCTTCGATGTTTCAGCATTAACATCGACATCAACGAGCATGACGCCATCTTCAAATTGAGGTGCGCGCGCAATGACTGCGCCATCTTTATCAACAACGATGCTGTCGCCATCGAAAACTAAATCATCCTGGCCACCGGTCATATTGACATAGGCAAGGGGCGCGCCAGCTTCGCGAGCGCGCTTAGTAACAAGGGCTAGGCGCACATCATCTTTAGCGCGTTCAAAGGGAGATCCATTGGGAACGATGACTAGGCCTGGCGAGCGCGCAGCTAGCTGGGCGGTGATGCCACCATCGATCCAGAGATCTTCACAGATGGCGATACCAACATCGACGCCGTGGATTCTCACAACAAGTGTTGAATCCCCCGGCACGAAGTTTCGGTATTCATCAAAGACGCCGTAGTTAGGAAGATGGCACTTGGCATAGCGCGCCTTGATTTCTCCACCGGCGATAACGGCGACCATATTCTGTGGAGCGCCCTTTACCTGGTCAAGATATCCAACGATTGCAACAAGCCTCGGATTGATTCTCTTGGCAAGGGATGCAATCGCTACCTGGCTAGCTGCTTGAAAAGATGGACGAAGCGCTAAATCTTCTACGGGATATCCGGTAAGAACCATCTCCGGAAAGATTGCAATATCGGCGCCTTGTTCGGCAGCTTGATCTGCAGCGGCGCAGACGAGATCGGCGTTACCTGATAAATCACCCACAGTGGGGTTGACCTGCGCCAGCGCCAATCTCAGCTTCATAATTCAAGGGTACAACGCCCATCCGGCACATTTCGCCCACATTCTTCACGCGCTACTCTTAGGGCACCCGGGGACCTCACGCGAGGCTTCGAGGCAAGGAGAAAAAGTGTCTACATCCCTCTATGGCGGAGCTACGCACCGTCGCGTCACAATTCTGGATCTTCGCAGCGCTAAAGAGCGCGGTGAAAAGTGGGCGATGCTCACCAGCTATGAACAGATGACTGCATCCATCTTTGACGAAGCCGGCATCCCTGTTCTTCTTGTCGGCGATAGCGCGGGCAATAATTTTCTCGGCGAAGAGAACACAATCCCTGTCACAGTCGATGATCTGATTCCTCTTACTCGCGCCGTAGTTCGCGCATCATCTCGCGCCATGGTTGTGGCCGACCTTCCTTTTGGTTCCTATGAATCCTCACCTGAACAAGCACTCGCTACATCAACCCGTTTCTTTAAAGAGGCCGGTGCGATGGCGGTCAAGCTAGAAGGTGCGCACCTTGCAACGGTAGAAAAATTAGCGGCAGCTGGCATTCCTGTCATGGGCCACGTGGGACTTACCCCTCAATCGATGCATCAGCTCGGCGGGTATCGCGTTCAGGGCCGCACCGATGGAGATGCGATTCTGGAAGCAGCGCTCGCCCTTGAAGCAGCCGGTGCCTTTGCCATCGTTTTGGAGTTAGTTCCTGCAGAACTTGCGGCAAAAATTACCGCGGCCCTTTCGATTCCAACTATTGGAATCGGTGCCGGCGTCGAGTGCGATGCCCAAGTCTTGGTCTGGACAGATATGGCCGGATTTACTGCAAAGCCTCCAAAGCTTGCTAAGGCATATCGAAATATGCGCGCCGATTTACTGGCGGCAACTCAAGAGTTTGCCGATGAAGTTCGCACCGGCGCATTTCCAACAGAAGAGCAGACCTTTCACTAACCAAGCACTTCTTGAAAGTGGCCCCATTAGTTAGAGTGGCGACGTGGCGAAATTTGCAGTTGATCTGACCCCTCTGAAGAAGTACCCGGATTTTAGAAATCTCTGGGTCTCAGGGTTGGTCTCGTACTTCGGTTCGATGATTACCTACGTTGCCATGCCCTTTCAACTCAAAGAGATCACCGGCTCATTTCTCGCCGTCGGCGTACTTGGGGTTATCGAACTCGTCCCACTCATAATCTTTGGACTCTACGGTGGGGTCTTGGCCGACTCTGTCGATCGCAAAAAGATGATTTGGGCAACTGAAGCCGCAGCGATGCTCTTGGTCTTCGCCCTCTTTGCCAACTCCTGCTTCTGGGAGCCTCAAGTATTTGTCATCTATATAGTCGCCGGGCTCTTTGCTGTGGTCAATGGGCTGCAGCGCCCTAGCGCTGATGCAATATTGCCGAGGTTGGTTGACCATCAAGATCTGCCTGCCGCCAGTGCCCTGATGAGTTTGCGTTGGCAGGCCGGTGTCATCATCGGGCCAACTATCGGCGGAATTATCTTTGCAACCTTCTCCACGTCGATTGGTTATCTCGTCGACATTGCAACATATGCGATTTCACTTTTCTTTGTATGGAAAGTGAAATCCGTAATCCCTATCGAGAAGTCGGAAAAGCCATCCCTGGCAGCGTTAATTGATGGTGTGAAATATGCCTTTAGCCGCCAGGATTTAGTCGGCACTTATGCAATCGATTTAGCAGCAATGTTCTTTGCAATGCCTATCGCACTCTTTCCATTCTGGGCAGATGACATTGGCTCTCCATGGGCTCTCGGTCTCTTCTATGCAGCTGGAACTGTCGGCTCACTTGTTGTCACATTGACTAGCGGGTGGACTCGCACCTATCGATTCCACGGAAGAGCGGTGATCATCGCAGCGATTGGATGGGGTCTTGCGATCGCTGCATCCGGACTTACCCATTCGCTCTGGTTGATCCTTTTCTGCTTGGCAGTGGCCGGGGCATCGGACATGGTCAGCGCCTTGTTCCGGGGAAATATGTGGAACCAAACAATCCCGGACGAATTGCGTGGTCGCTTGGCCGGAATCGAATTACTTTCTTATTCAGTGGGTCCACTTGCCGGACAATTGCGGGCGGCATCGATGGCTGCTGCTACCAGCTTGTACTTTTCAGTAACTTTCGGAGGGCTGATGTGCGTCGCTGCCGTCATTATTTTGGCGATTTTCTTGCCGAAATTTAGAAAATATGACGTCCAAACCAACGAATTTGCCGTTTTGGAACGCGAAAAACGTAAAAATTTAGAAAATTGACCCAAATTTCGTCGAAAGTTGGAAATTTCGGCAGTTTTTTTCAACTCTCAATGGCGAATTGAACTATTTTTCAGCAATTAATTTTCAAGAAAATTCTCGTAAATGCATAAAAAATTAAAAAAATAATTAGCGACACGCAGTGCAATATTTCTCACTATGTAGTGGTATTTTTTTCAGAATTCAGTCACACTTATCCACGAAACAGGTTTGGGTGACGGATCCGAACCCTTCCGATTAGGAGAATACACATGGCTGCAGCTAAGAAATCTGCTCCAAAGAAGCGCAAGAAGGCAGTTGCTAAGAAGGCAACAGCTCCAAAGCGTCGTAAGAAGGCTGCTGTAAAGGCAGCTGCACCAAAGCGTCGTAAGAAGGCAGCAGCAAAGAAGGCTGCTCCAAAGCGTCGCAAGAAGGCAGCGGCTAAGCCAGCTGCAAAGAAGGCAGCTCCAAAGCGCCGCAAGAAGGCAGCAGCAAAGAAGGCTGCTCCAAAGCGTCGTAAGAAGGCAGCGGCTAAGCCAGCTGCAAAGAAGGCTGCTCCAAAGCGTCGTAAGAAGGCTGCTGCTAAGTCAACAGCTAAGAAGGCTGCTCCAAAGCGTCGCAAGAAGGCTGCTGCTGTTACAGCTGCACCAAAGAAGCGCCGCAAGAAGGCTGCTAAGAAGGCTAAGTAATTTAACCTCTTATAAAAAACCCCGCCGGGTAACCGGCGGGGTTTTTTATGTAATCCTCTAGCTAGTTAATCCAGTAGTTACTTAATCTTCTAGTGGATTCTCTTTCAGCGAATCAGTAACTCTCTCAAATATTTCAGCAAGAACCTTCTGATCTGCAACTGTTAAATGGTCGAGAAAACGAAGGCGCACACTTGCCACATGATCAGGAGCTGCAGCGACAATCGCCTTCCAGCCCTTCGGGGTCATCACCGCAAAGAAGCCTCGTTTATCGTCAGGGCACGCCTCGCGCTTTACCCAGCCCGCCTTCTCCATCACCTTAATGCGGTGAGATAGTCGAGAACGAGAGAGCATCGCAACCTCTGCCAATTCACTCATCCGCATCTTGCGTTCTGGGGCATCTGAGAGCTGGGCCAAGACTTCATAGTCGGCCATAGAAAGTTCATGATCTGCAAGGTCATAATCCAACGCCTCCAAGAGGCGGCGAGATGCAATGATGTATCTACGCCAAGCCTTCATTTCAGCTGGGTTCAACCAGCGAGGTGTTGTAGCGTTTTGCAGTGCCATAGAGCAATACTACGGCCAGAATCCAAATATGTTGAACTTTCAACTACTTTTAGAATGGGAACAATGAGCGCAGTGAAATCTGGAATCGACCTTTCGGCGATTGACCCAACGATTCGCCCCCAGGATGACTTCTATCGCCACTTCAACGGTAAGTGGCTCGATGAGTATCAGATGCCTGCCGATCGTTCCAGCGACGGAATCTTCCGCAAGCTCCACGACGAAGCTGAGGAACGTGTTCGCCAGATTATCGAGACAGCGGCAGGTGCCGGTGAGTCCCAGAAGATTGGCGATCTCTATCGCTCCTTTATGGATACTGCAGCAATTGCTGCCCGTGGAATTTCACCGATTGCGCAAGACATCGCCGACATCGATGCGATCACAACCCACGCCGAATTCATCGCCACCATGGCCCGCCTTGAAAAACGCGGAATCGGCGGCATCTTTGGGGCTGCTATCTACCCCGATGCTATGGATTCGAATACAAATATCTTGTACCTAGGTCAAGGCGGATTATCGCTTCCTGATGAGGCCTACTACCGCGAAGATCAGTTCGCTGAAATTCGAAGTAAGTTCCTCGACCATGTAGCCAAGATCTTTGCCCTAACATCTATTGCAGATGGCCCAACTCTTGCCGCAAAGATTCTCGATCTAGAGACCCGCATCGCAGCCCACCACTGGGATCAGGTCAAAGATCGCGATGCGACGCTGACCTATAACCGCCATACCCGCGCAGAGCTTGAGGCGCTGGCCCCGAACTTCCTATGGGATACATGGGCAACCAATGCACACGTTCCGACGAAGGCTTTTACCGAACTCGTTATCTGCGAGCCACCATTCTTCTCTGCCATCTCTGACCTCTTTGCGGGCTTCGATGGCGATCGCGATGCATGGAAGGCGTGGCTCAAATTTAACGTTGTCTCATCAGCTGCAGCTTTTCTCACCGATGAGATCGTTGCCCAGAACTTTGAATTCTATGCAAAGACACTTTCTGGAACCCCTCAGATTCGCGATCGCTGGAAGCGCGGAGTCTCACTTGTACAAGGCGCTCTCGGTGAAGCGATCGGCAAGGTCTATGTCGAAAAGTACTTCCCTGCCGAAGCAAAGGCACAGATGCAGGTATTGGTCGATTACCTCATTGAGGCATATCGCATCTCAATCACAGAACTGCCATGGATGTCTGATGCAACCAAGGTAAAGGCGCTGGAAAAACTTGGAAAGTTCACCCCGAAGATCGGCTATCCAGATAAGTGGCGCGATTACTCAGCCCTTGAAATCCGCGAGGATGATCTGATTGGCAATCTTTGGCGTATCGCAGAATTTGATCACAATTTCGCCATCGCAAAGATTGGCGCACCGGTTGATCGCGACGAATGGCATATGACTCCTCAAACAGTCAATGCCTATTACAACCCGCTCGCCAATGAGATCGTCTTTCCTGCCGCAATCTTGCAGCCGCCATTCTTTGATCTCACCGCAGATCTAGCTGCCAACTTCGGCGGCATCGGCGCCACAATCGGCCACGAGATTGGCCACGGCTTTGATGACCAAGGGTCTAAATATGATGGCGATGGAAATATGGTCGATTGGTGGACCGACTCTGACCGCCAGAAGTTTGAAGAGCTCACATCGATTCTCATCGAACAATTTGATGCGCTGACACCTGCAAGCACCCCAGATATCCACGTTAATGGCGCCTTCACGCTCGGTGAGAACATTGGAGATCTTGGTGGGCTTGGAATCGCATATAAGGCCTATAAATTGGCGCTTAAAGGGGCGCAGAGCCCTGTTGTAGAGGGTCTGACAGGCGATCAGCGCTTCTTCTATTCCTACGCGCACTCATGGCGCAATATGAACCGCCCTGAAGAGGTGCGACGTCGTATCGCAATCGATCCGCACTCACCGGATGAGTTCCGCTGCAACCAGACAATTCGCAACGTTGATGAGTTCTATGAAGCCTTCGGCGTCACTGAAAGCGATGCGCTCTGGCTCGATCCCAAAGAGCGAGTGAAGATCTGGTAGTTATTCTGGGTAGTGGCAGGCGACCGTAGTCTTACCGATCTGCTGCAGAACAGGAACTTCTGTTCGGCACTTATCGGTAGCCTTCCAGCAACGTGTATTAAATACACACCCTGATGGAGGGTTGATAGGACTTGGTAGATCTCCTGAAAGCATGATGCGCTCACGTGTTCGCTCGCTACGTGGATCTGGCTGCGGAACAGCTGAGAGAAGCGCCTTGGTATATGGGTGATGAGGCGTTAGATAGAGATCGTTGGTATCACCAATCTCCATAATCTTGCCGAGGTACATCACTGCAACGCGATCTGAGATGTGCTGAACAACAGAGAGATCGTGGGCGATAAAGACGATGCTGATGCCATCTTCCTTCTGAAGATCTTCGAGCAAGTTAATGACCTGTGCCTGAATAGATACATCCAGGGCTGATACCGGCTCATCTGCAACGATGAAGCGAGGCTTCAAGGCAATTGCGCGAGCGATACCGATACGTTGGCGCTGTCCACCAGAGAACTCGTGTGGGTAGCGGTTGTAGTGCTCAGGGTTAAGACCCACGCGCTCCATAAGCTTTTCAACTGCAGCTTTTACGCCACCTTCTGGAGTGATCTTCTGGATTTCAAATGGTGCGGCGATAATCTTGCCGACAGTCTGACGTGGGTTGAGCGCTGAATATGGATCTTGGAAGATGATCTGCATCTGTGCGCGAAGCTTTGTCATCTGTCCTGGACGGAACTCTGTGATGTCTTGACCCTCAAAGACGAGGTTTCCTGATGTTGGTTCGATCAACTTGAGCAAGGTACGACCTGCTGTTGTCTTTCCACATCCTGACTCACCAACAAGACCAAGGGTCTCGCCAGCTTTGAGTTCAAATGAGATGCCATCAACAGCCTTAACAACTTTCTTGTCGCGGCCCTTTCCGACAGGGAAATGCTTTGTGAGGTTCTCAACTTTAAGGATTGGCTGATTGGAAGTTGTCTGGCTCATTATGCGCGAACCTCCTTCATAGCTGCAGCAAAGATTTCTTTTCGTGAACTCTCTGGAATGTGGCAACGAGCTGTATGGGCAGGTGATGCACCGAGAAGCTCTGGCATCAGAGTTGCACAGGCGTTTGCATCTGCATGCTTGATGTATTCACAGCGTGGTGCAAATGCGCATCCCTTAGGAAGATTAATCAGTGATGGTGGCTGACCAGGAATTGCCTTCAGGCGCTCTCCCCCGTGCACGGTAATTCGTGGAACAGATTGCAAGAGACCGAGCGCATAAGGATGCGCTGGGTTATAGAAGATGTCATCAACTGGCGCCTGCTCGACGATGCGGCCGGCGTACATAACGTTTACTCGCTCTGTCACCTGGGCGACAACACCGAGATCGTGGGTAATCAGAAGAATTCCCATATTGAATTCCTTCTGCAAATCGCTCAAGAGAGCCAAGATTTGTGCCTGAACTGTTACATCTAGAGCTGTCGTTGGTTCATCTGCAATCAACATCTTTGGTGAATTCATCAGAGCCATTGCAATCATTACGCGCTGGCGCATTCCGCCTGAGAATTGGTGCGGGTATTCATTGGCACGTTGCAAGGGATCTGGAATTCCGACGAGGTCGAGCATCTCGACTGCACGCTTCTTCGCTTCTTCCTTCTTGCCAGGGTTATGCACGAGATATGCCTCAGCGAGCTGGTTGCCGATTCTAAAGAATGGGTGCAGAGCTGACATTGGATCCTGGAAGATCATCGCAACTGCGCGACCACGAACATCGAGGATCTCTTCATCGGTTGCTGTGACGATGTCGAGCATGCGCTCTCCATCGCGAACCTTGATAGAGCCAGTGATTTGAGCTGATCCGCGCTTATGTAGGCCCATGACTGAGAGGGATGTAACGGTCTTTCCTGAACCAGATTCTCCAACGACTGCAACAGTCTCACCGCTATTAACGGTAAGAGAGACGCCATCGACAGCCTTTACAACGCCATCATCTGTCTTGAAAGAGACTCGAAGATCTTCAATTCTTAGAAGTTCGCTCATTGTCATTACCCCTTAATTGATTCTGACTCGTGGGTCGAGGACGGCGTACAACATGTCAACGATGAGGTTCATAACGATCACCACAACCGCGGCCAAAATTGTTGTCGCAAGAACTACCGGTAAATCGAATTCGTATACTGAACGAAGAGTCAATCGACCAAGCCCTGGAAGGTTAAAGATTGTCTCGGTAATAATTGCGCCGCCGATAAGACCAGCAAAATCAAGACCAGCCATTGTCACAATTGGCGCCAAGATTGCGCGAAGTGTGTGCTTGCGAAGAACAGTCTTTTCGTTAACACCCTTAGCACGGGCGGTACGGATGTAATCCTCGCCGAGAGTTTCAAGAACTGCTGCACGTGTAAATCGTGTGTAGACCGCTGCATACAAGATTGCCAGTGTAATCCACGGCAAGATGAAGAATTGGAAGAATCCATAAGGATTACTAAAGAGAGATACATAACCCGAAAGAGATAACGGCACGAGCTTCCACTTGATTGAAACCCAGATAAGAAGCGCTAGGCCGGTTACGAATGTTGGAAGTGATGTTGCTAGAAGAACAAATACTGAGCTGACGGTATCTGGCCACTTTCCCTTAAAGCGGGCGGCGAGAACGCCAAGGCCCATACCGACAACAAGCCAGAGAATAAGAGCTCCGATTGCAAGGCTGAGAGTGACAGGAAGTGCTTCCATCAACATATCTGTCACGCAGGCATTTTCGTTAAATGAATACCCGAATGCAGGGGCAGAACATGAGAAGGCTGAATCGCCAACACCATAAGTACGGCCAACAAAGATTCCCGAAAGGAAGAGCCAGTACTGCTCCCAGATTGGCTTATCGAGGCCGAGTTTGATGCGGTTACCTTCAACAATTTGCGGCGTGCATCGCTGGCCACATGTCAGAGAAGCGGGGTCGAATGGGAGAAGCGAGAAGATCAGATAGACCACAGCCGATACGACCAAGATCGTAGCGACTGCAAAAACTGCACGTTTTCTTATGAAGTTAAACATCTACCTAATACCCCTTGATTCACGTTCTTACTCAATTGCATCTGCAAAATTAAATGAGTGCTCCCGGGGGTTTAACTCCCCGGGAGCACTCTACTTACATTTGGCTGTGCTCTCGCACATTTACCAGCTATGCAAGATATGGATTATTACTTCTTGATCCAGATCTTTCCATAGGCAGGGTTGCCCTGTGGTACCCAGAAGAAGACGTTCTGAAGACCAGAACCCCAAACTTCTTGTGCCTTACCGAAGCGGTGTGGCAATGACCAGAAGTTACGTGCAGCTTCCTTATCAAGTGCCTTCCATAGCTTGGCTTGCTTCGCGCGATCAGTTTCAGCAATTGCTGCTTGAGCACGTGTATCGAAGCCCTTGACAGCAGGATCTGCTGAGTTCTTTGAGAGGTTCCATCCACCAAATGATGCATAGAGCTCTGGAAGAACTGTTGATGCGTTAGCCCAGTCAGCACCCCATCCGCCAGAAGAGACATCGCTCTGCTTGTCGGACATGATTGTTGAGTAGTAACCAGATGCGATGATGTTGAAGTTCGCCTTAATTCCTACACGTCCATATGCAGCTTGCATGATTGGAATTGTGTCATTAAGTGTTGAAGACTGTGCTACGTCGATTGTCACACCTGTTGTTGTAACACGTGTGTACTCAGCTGCGCACTTTGTCTTCGCTGCATCCATGTATTCCTGTGCCTTAGCAACGTTTCCTGACTCCTTGAAGTCTGGTGAGCCTGGGCCGATGACCTTAGTTGGCTCATAGTCTGTTGCTAGAAGTGGGCTAACAGTTCCGGTTGCATATGAACCTGCGAACTTTGGACCACCATCATAGTCAAGCATTGCCTTGAAGTTGTATGAGTAGTACATCGCTGCACGGATCTCAAGACATGGCATCTTCTTAACGTTGAATGCCCAGTAACGTGTGTAAGGATCTGAATTGTTCATTGTGCGGTTCTTGAATTCAGTTCCTGTGAAGAACTTCGCCTTATTGGTTGGAAGTGGTCCACCGAAGTTGATTGCGTTTGGCTCTGAATCTGAGAGCATGATCTGATCGATCACTTCTTCATCGAGACCGAACTTGATAATAACTTCGTCTGGGTAAGGAGTACGGATTGGATCTGACGCCTTTGACCAGTTCTTGTTACGAATCATACGAAGCTGTGTCTTGTTGTTCTGAACGATCTTGTATGGACCTGTTGCCTGTGGCTTGAGGTCGTACTTGTCGCCAGTGTCCTTGCTCTTCTGGATTGGAGAAATGATTCCGTAAGTAGCGAGGAAGTTAAAGTCACCAATTGACTTCTTCAACTGGAAAGTGATTGTGCGGTCATCCTTAGAACATGAAACCGCCTTGTCGTATGCCGCTACACCTTCAGGTGTGTTCTTGTAAGGACCTGTGTAAACAGAGTTTCCTGCAGCATCTGTTGGGATATCCAACCAGTTGTAGAGATATGCGTATGGACCGTCTGTGATGACGTCAGTAGCGAATGCGCGTGATACGCCGTACTTAACGTGATCGCAAGTGATCTTTACACCATCTTCAAAAGTTGTTCCTGGACGAAGTGTGAACTTCCATGTCTTCGCATTGTTGCTTGGAACACCAGTGTTTGTTGCAAGGTCTGCAACAAGGTTTGCGCCTGCTGCTCCTGGAACTGGGTTGTATGCAACGAGTGTGCGTGTGTGGAATGAGTTCATAAACGCTAGGTCGCGTCCTGTGTAGATACGGCTTGGATCTAGGTGATCAAGACGTGGTGTGTGCTCAAGCAGTGTGAGGATTCCACCTGTTTGAGGAGTTGCTGCTGCTGCTGGCTGTGCGCCGACTACAACGAGTGTAGAGATCGCAAGTGAACCAACGGCTGCGACTGCAACGGTACGACGAAGAGCTGTAAATCTGCTCATTCATGTTCCTTTCGTTTGGAGGGCGCGGGCTGCTCCCGAAGGCATATTCAACCAGTAAAGGCTCGCTATGAGAAGGCGGAAGAGACCCACTCTCACACTGTGAGAGACCACAGTAAGAAGGGGTGATTAATTGGCGTGAAGCCTGGGTGTATTACCTGTCAGCGCGTGGATCGAGCGCATCACGTAGAGCATCGCCGACCAAGTTGAAGGCGAGAACGACGATTACGAGGCTGCCAGCTGCAATAAGGAAGAAGCTCGGCATAACAGTTACATAACGAGTTGCGTTAGAGAGCAAAATTCCCCATGTTGATGCTGGTGGCTGAACGCCAATACCGAGATATGAATAAACAGCTTCGGATGCGAGATATCCAGGAAGTGACAGTGAGACAACCACAATCACTGGTGCCCAGAGATTTGGAAGAAGCTCTTTGAGAATAACGCGAGTACGGCTTGCGCCCATCGCTTGAGCAGCAGTCACATATTCGCGCTCGCGAATTGAAAGTACTTGCGAACGAATCAAGCGAGAGAATCCTGGCCATCCAAAGAAAGAAAGGAAGAAGACAAGGAAGACGATACGAGCTGCATTGCCTTGAGCGATTCCGGCGCCTTCGATGCGCTTAACCATTGGCTCAGAGAGTGCAACGATCATAAAGAAGGCAGGGAAAGCAAGAAGGAAGTCTGTAAAGCGACCGAGGTAATTATCAACGCGTCCGCGGAAATAGCCACCGATGATTCCAACAAATAAACCGATAGTAAGAGCTGTAATCGTTGTCAGAATTGCAACCATAAATGAGATACGTGATCCATAGAGAAGCTGAGCTAAATAATCGCGACCGGTTCCTGGGATCAAGCCGAGTGGGTGCTCGAGGCTGTAACCAACTGTAGGAATTCCAGAGACATCCAAGAGATCGAGATTGAGTTCATCTTTATCGAGGCCGAGGATACGAGTAACGATGGGCGCCATCAATGAAAGCGAGAGAATTGTCAGACTCAGAATTGCAGAAATCACCCCGACCTTGTTGCGCTTAAAGCGCATCCATGCGATTTGGCGAGGGCTGCGGCTCTTAATTTGAGCGACGGTACTCGTTGACTCAATTTCCTGAGATGTCGAATTCATAGTGGGTACTCTATACTTTTGCTCATGGATAAGAAACTCACTTCAGCAATATTCGCAACCGTATTCGCCCTCACCCTCACAAGTTGTGGTGGAGGCTCTGACTCTGTAGCCACAACAGCCGAAGAAGGCCAAGCGCTCGTTGAGGTCGTTGAAGAGGCTCCTCAGGCAACTGGTGGATTTGATACACCAATCGTCACACCAGATAAGAACACATTCACACTCTCATCACCTTCAGCATTCACACCAGGAAAGTTCGCTTCAGGACACCTTCCGGGTCAGAAAAACCAGCGCTTTGCAGTGAAGATCACCAATGGAACAGCAGCCGAGCTCGATGTAGCGACTCTTATCGTTAAGGGTGAGACTCCATCCGGTGCGTGCGTAGATATCTTCGATGGCGATAACGTCATGGAAGGCGCTCCAACAACACCTGTTGCAGTCGGTGGATCAGTTGATTTCGGTTGGGGACTTTCATGCCCAGGAAAATCAGGCGATGAAATCGCAGTTGTTCTAACAATCGCAGGAGTTAATGTGATTGAAGCTAAGGGCAAGCTCGCGTAAAGCCCTTCCGCTTAACCAACATCTTTACCAATTAAGCCAGGTTCGTCACTTCTAGTAAAACTAGATGTGATGCGCTTGGCTTAATTTTTTCATCCGCATAAAGAGCGGAATCGCTGCAAAGCAGCCGAAGAACATCAAGATAACCCACTGCCTACTTAAACCTGCTCCAAACATCAGCCCTGTAATTGCCGGTCCTGCGACTCCCGAGATACTCCATTGAAGGCTCATCAGCGCATTGGTGCGACCACGAATATGTTCTGGCGAGAGTTCGTTAGCAAGAGTCGGAAATGTAGGAGCCTGAACCATCTCACCGAAGGCGAAAATCAACTGGCTAATGGAGAGCAGGACTCCTGCTGCGATCATCGGCACAAATGGTGTTATGCCGACGAAGAGCCATGACATCGCCCAGATAACACCAATAGCAATCAGTGCTGTGTATTTTGAATACTTATCGATGATGCGCATCACGATTGGCTGAAAGAGAACAATCGAAATCGTATTGACTCCAAAAATTACACCTAGCCATTTCGGCGAAAGATCCAAAATCTGTGTAGCAAAAATTGGAATACCGGCTTGAATCGTTCCGTAGCCGAAGGTGAAGAGAATGATTCCTGCAACACCAAGAAGGACCAACGGTTTGTTTGCAAAGAGTTCTCGGTAACTTCCCGTACTTGGTTCATGGGCCTTTGGAACGTACTTACCTACTGCCTCACCACGTAAGGTAAAGACTATCGAGAGATAGACCAAGAAAGTTGCCGCATCTATCCAGTACATCATTTGGAACGAACGCAAATTACCTTCTTGAATAATCAGGGATGAAATAAGTCCCCCAAAACCCAGGCCAAGGTTGAGAACCATAAAGTTGAATGCAAATATTTTGGGACGATGTTCTTCCGGTGTCACGCGAGTCAAAATGACGCTTTGTGGAGGCCAAACGGCCTGGCCGCCAATGTTGAGCGCTGTCAGCGCCAAGATTGCATGTAGATGCGTTTCTACCAATGAGAGCGAGAAGGCGGCACACGAATTAAGGATGAGCCCACCGATGATTACTTTCTTTGGGCCGATCCGATCTGTCAGCGCACCTAGTGGAGTACTTGCGACAATGCTTACAAGGGATGCGTAGGCAAGAAGTAAGCCACCGAAAGTATTGGTAAAGCCACGCATATCGTGCAGATATACAAGCAGGAGCGACAAGGTCATTCCCCCACCGATTGCATTCAGAGCAATACCTGTCACGATTTTGCGTGACTGAGGATTGAGTAGAACAGTAAATTCTTTAAAGAGCATTTAACTCAATAACGCTTGCGCCTGGGCAAGGATTGCGCCCTGGTGATTGACTCCCAGTGAGATATGACCTTCTCCCGGTGTAAATGTGAGCAGCGAGGTTGGAATGTGCTTTTCAAGCCAGTAGGAATGCGCATGCGGAACCATAAAATCATCATCACCCTGCCAGAGGAAAACTGGCTTTGTGATTGCTGCAAGATCGAAGCCCCATGGCTGCACAAAAACTAAATCATCATCGACCCATCCATCAAAGCTGACAGCGAGACCATTGCGCATCGAGGCGGCCATCTCATCGGCATATGCACCTTCAAGTACCTTCTTATCAGCATCCCCGATAAGTCCACCAAATGCTTCACGGATATCGCTTCCGGTTACAGTCTTCATCGCTGATGCATTTGCATGTAGCCACTCTTCGACAACTTTTTCACCTAAGAGCGCTGCACCAAATTCGTCATGGTTCTCTGGACCCATACCTGCCAAGAAATCTAAATCTGGGGCGGCATACGCGCCAACACCAGCTAGCGTGATTGCACCAACGTTGCGATTATCCATAGTTGTTGCAAGAGAGTGTGGGCCTCCGCCGGACCAACCGATAGATACAAAAGAAGTGATGTTCTTTGCCTCAAGTAATTGTGCAAGATCGTCATTCACAGAAATCACCGTGCGACCAAGATGGCGATCGCTGGTTCCATATCCTGGGCGGCTCAATGCAATCGCCTTTATTCCCATACGGCTGGCAGCATCAAGCCAAGAGCTCCACATCGTTGAATGTCCAGGAGTTCCATGATGGAAAATAATCGCCTTTGGCGAATCGATTCCATTATCGAGAATCTCTAGCTCGCGACCATCTTTGAGTTTAAATTGAGGCATTAGGTGAGTCTATAACTCTGACACAATATGCAACATGCCAAAGTCGAATGAAACCGCGAAAAGCGGATTCTCCTTCTCGATTGATAAAGCTGGCGAAACTGGGCTGGCACGTGCCGGAACTATTACGACCCCACATGGAGAGATTCAGACTCCTGCCTTTATCCCTGTAGGCACTAAGGCAACTGTTAAATCGGTTCTACCCGGTGCGATGGAAGATCTTGGGGCACAGGCGCTTCTCGCCAATGCTTATCACCTTTACTTGCAACCAGGCCCCGATGTATTGGATGAAGCAGGTGGCCTTGGCCAATTTATGAACTGGGATAAGCCGACCTTTACCGATAGTGGTGGCTTTCAAGTTCTTTCACTCGGAGTTGGATTTAAAAAAGTCTTAGCCATGGATGCTCAGACATTTAGATCTGATCAAGTCATCGCCAAGAATAAAGAGCGCCTTGCCCATGTTGATGATGAAGGCGTAACTTTCAAAAGCCACCTCGATGGATCGATGCATCGATTCACAGCAGAGATTTCGATGCAGATTCAACATAAAATTGGCGCCGACATTATGTTTGCATTCGATGAGTGCACCACTCTCCATAACACCCGTCCATATCAAGAGCATGCAATGTCTCGCACATATGACTGGGCCATCCGCTGCCTCGATGAACATAAGCGATTGACAGATCATCGTGCCGATAAGCCCTACCAAGCGCTCTTCGGTGTTATTCAAGGCGCTCAATATGAAGACCTTCGAAAGAAAGCAGCCTCTGATCTCGGCTCTATGAGCTCTAGCGGAATTGAATTCGATGGTTTTGGAATTGGTGGAGCCCTCGATAAAGACCAGCTCGGAACCATTGTCGGCTGGGTGAATTCAACTCTTCCCGAAAACAAACCGAAGCACTTACTGGGTATTGGCGCCCCTGAAGATTTATTTGTCGGAGTTGAAAATGGAATCGATACCTTTGACTGTGTATTGGCCTCGCGTATCGCTCGCTCGAGCGCTGTCTACACAATGAGCGGCCGCTTTAACGTTTCAAATAAGCCTTATATCCGCGACTTCAATCCGATTGATGATGAGTGCGATTGCTACACCTGTCAGAACTACACACGTGCATATATCTGCCATTTATTCCGCGGAAAAGAGATGGTCGCTGCAACCCTTGCGACAATTCACAATGAACGATTTATTGTGCGCTTGGTAGATCAGATGAGACAGGCGCTGATAGATGGAAATTTTGCAGAGATGAAGAAGGAATTCCTAGGGCGTTACAAGCACAAATCTGGCCAATCAAGAGATTAATCGTGAAGGTCTTTTAACTCTTCAGCAGCACTACCAACTGGCGCCCATCCCCCGGGTACTAAATCAGCTGCAGCATCAGGTCCCCAGCTTGCTGAGTCATAGCTAATAACTGGATTTGGATTCTTCAAGAGATCTTCAAGGATCGCCCATGAATGAAGTACCGCATCGATGCGTGTAAAGCGGAAGTGATCACCGAGCATTGCTGCGCGAAGTAAACGCTCATATGGACCTTGGCGATCGCCAAACTCAGTAGCAAATTCAACGGAGAGATCAACAGTTTCTGTGATCAACTTTGTGCCCGGCTTCTTCGCCTGCAAAGAAATATCAACGCCATCTTTCTTACCTAAACGAAAGCGCACCTGATTAGAGGTGCTCTTGCCGAAGAGAGCACGTGGAGGTTGTTTAAATTCAACAATCGCCTCAAGAACTGTCTCTGGCAATTTCTTACCGGTACGCAGATAGATAGGAACTCCAGCCCAGCGCCAGTTATCGATAAATAACTTCATTGCGACAAAAGTTTCGGTATCTGAATTTTCAGCTACGCCTTCTTCATCGAGATATCCTTCAAATTGTCCGCGAACAACGTCATTCTTATTGATATTGCGAATTGCCGAGAGAACCTTGATCTTCTCGTTCTGCATCGCCTCAGAACCCATATCAATCGGTGGCTCCATTGTGAGCATCGTCAATACCTGCAATAGATGGTTCTGCAGAACGTCTCGCGTTGCGCCAACTCCGTCGTAGAACTTTCCACGACCTTCGATGGCAAAGCTTTCTGACATCGTGATCTGAATACTTTCAACATAGTTACGGTTCCACACTGGTTCAAAGAGAGTGTTGGCGAAGCGGAAGACGAGAAGGTCTTCAACTGCCTCCTTACCGAGATAGTGATCGATGCGATAAATCTGCTCTTCGGGCAAGAGTTGCTTGAGCTCTGCATCAAGGGCTTTTGCGCTCTCGAGATCGCGACCGAAAGGCTTTTCAACAACTACACGTGCTCGCTTTGTAATTCCCACTTTATGTAAGGCCTGTGAGATCACTGCAAAGTATTCGGGTGCAATTGCTAGGTAGATAACGGGAAGTTTAAAATTCTTGATTTTTTCGGCAAGCTCAACAAATGTTGCTTCATCATCGTAATCTCCAACGATGAGCTGCATTTCGCCTAATACCTTTGAGAGGACTGCCTCATCGACATCAGGTTTACGTGCACGGATCGCTTTATCTGCATTGTCGCGAAAATCTTCTTGGCTCCACTTTGAAGATGCGACTCCGAAGATTTGGACATCAAGTTCGCCTAGATCTTGAAGATCATAAAGGGCTGGAAATAGTTTCTTGCGTGCAAGATCGCCGGTGGCTCCAAAGAGCACAAGTGCATCAGCCTTCATTACATAGACTTCTTATCTGTGGCTGGCTTTTCGTTGTGGCCGCCAAATTTATATCGCATTGCACTTAATACGCGATTAGCAAATTCATCATTATTACGTGATGCAAAACGCGAATACAGCGAAGCGCTCAAGACGTGCGCTGGAATTCCTGCCTCAATAGCTGCTTGGACTGTCCAACGACCTTCGCCGCTATCGCTTACTTGAGTTGAATACTCTGTGAGCTCTTCTGATTCAACAAGCGCTTGCGCTGTGAGATCAAGGAGCCATGATGCAACCACGCTACCGCGACGCCATACCTCTGTAATTTCTGGGATATCTAAATCGTAGGCAGGTGTCATCTCATCTGCTGCTTCAAAGATTGCAAGGCCTTCTGCGAAAGCGGCCATCATTCCGTATTCAATTCCGTTGTGAATCATCTTGACGAAGTGGCCAGAGCCCACTGGACCGCAATGAAGGTATCCGTATTCAGCCTGTGATGGCTCACCTGTTCGACCCGGTGTGCGCGGAGCTGATTCAACTCCAGGGCAGAGCGCCTTAAAAATTGGATCGAGTGATGCAACTACCGCGTTATCTCCACCAATCATCAACGAATATCCGCGTTCTAGTCCGTAGACGCCACCTGATGTTCCGACATCGACAAAGTTAATTCCTTTAGCTTTCAGGAACTCTGCATTCTTTAGGTCATTTTTATAATATGAATTTCCACCATCGATGATGGTGTCACCTGGCGATAAGTGCTCTGCCATTGCAGCGATAGTTGAATCGGTAACAGAGGCCGGAACCATGATCCAAATAGTGCGTGGAGTAGAAAGCTTTGCTGCTAGGTCTGCCATATCGGTTGCACCGATTGAACCTTCGGCGGCTAGGGCTGCAACGGCATCTGCGCTGACGTCATAGACAGCAGATGTGATGTTGTGGCGGGCAAGGCGCCTAACAATATTGGCGCCCATGCGGCCAAGTCCGACCATTGCAAAGTTTTGTGTACTCATGATTTGGCTAAGTCTATACGACCTCCAGGCTTACTCGGAGAAGAAGGCCTCGGTATCGACTATGAGGCGAGTGTGCGCAATGGCGCGAACATAGCTAGCCGGTATTGAAACATCTCCCTCAATAATCTTGGTGACAGCATCGGCTTTGCTCTCTCCAGCTGCAATCATCCAAATTTCTTCCGCGCTATTAATCATCGCCATTGTGAAGGAGATGCGAGCAGCAGGTGGCTTTGGAGAATCGGTGATCGCAAAGACTCTCCGTGGATCGTCAATATTTGCAATGCCAGGAAAGAGTGAGGCCACATGTCCATCGGGGCCAAGGCCCAAGATATTGAGATCAATCTTCACATCCGAAAGGGCCTTGTCGTATTCAGCAACAGCTGCATCAATATCAGTAGCGTCATCTGAAGCTAACCCCTCGTGAACAACAACATTCTTATTTCGTAAATTCTGATGAACGGGTAGCGCATTTCTCTCTGGGCTTTCTGCTGGAACAAATCTTTCATCGCTCCACCAAATATGAAGACCTGCAAATCCATCTAGATCTGCATTAAGTTCATCAACCAGAGCATCTGCAATCTGTACGCCTAGAGTTCCGCCGGTGAGTACAAGATCGAAACGACCAGTGAGCTTCAGACCACTTTCGATAGCTGCAAGAATTTGAACTGTCACTTCTTCCTGTAGTTCTTGTGCATCTGAATAGAGCGTGAGGTCGAGTTCGTCTTCAAAATCTCCGACTATCGCATCGAATTCATCATGATTAAATTGATCGCTCATGGCTACTGTCCCCACCGCTCATTAAAACTCTGAATATCCATCTCATAGATATTCTCTGGACCGTCGATCTCGTCCATCTGCTGCCCTTTGAATTCAAATCCGAAGTAGTCGATGACTGAAATTGATGGTCCGTTATCAGGGCTAACGGTATATCTGAGGGTTTTAACCCCTGGTTGAGCGACAGCCCAGCGCCACATACCGAGCAGCGCTTCCTTGGCAAAGCCTTGATTATGAAATTTATCTTCAATGCCCAGCCCAATTTCAATCATTCCATCGCTATCAGGTGCTCCATGAAAACTTGTTGAGCCAATAATCTCTCTCGATTCAGTGTGCACAATAAAACGCAAAAACCATTTATTGCAGCTGGGATCTTCCTTTACTTGCGGCACGCGCCAAGCAAGTGGTCCCGGATTCTCAATGAGATTTAGGTATGGATTTACGATATTGCGGCCAGCAATTGCCGTTACATCACTCTTGGCTTCAAAGAGCTCAATAATTCCATCGACTGAAATGTGGTGAAGCTCAAGTCTTGGCGTAAGGATTACTGATTCATGCACACGCTCATTCTCGCACGCGTTAAAGGATGAAGTTCGCTTTTGCTTTCTCAACCGCCGTAACACGTCCGTCTGCACCCATTTTCCGGTAGAGATTCTTCAAATGGGTCTTCATTGTGTTCTGTGAGATATGCAGAGTTGCGGCAATCGCGCTGATTGGTCGCTCAGTAGCAAGGTGACGCAGAACTTCGAGCTCGCGCTTAGTTAGTGATGAAGAAAATTCACCAGTAGTAGTTTGTGTCTCGCGGATTCTTTCTGTCATTGCCCTACCCAGTTCTTCTAAGTAAACAGTTGGATTTTCCCCTGCAATTTTGATGATGAGATTTCCTAGTTCCTCTCCCTGTCGCAGGAAAGTTTCTTTTGCTCCGATCTGAGCGCCAATATCAAGTGCCCTTCTCATAGAAGCCAGGGCGAGGGTTTCCTGATCAATATTCGCTGTAGCTTCGGCAAGGTGCTTCCATAACTGCTGCTTAGGGCTGTGGGTAGGCAGTGATTTAATCTGTCCTTCAGGAAGTTTCTTGCCCACTAATTGGTAAGCGACTAGACGTGATTGATGGACGTATCTCGTATCAAGACCGCGCTCTAAAAGAACGAGCAATCTTTCATAATCCTTCACCTCTTGTCGGATGAATATTTCGCTTAAATCAATTATCTGGACTAAATTTCCAGAATTATCGATTAATGAAAGTCTCTTATGTGCCTGATCAATCTTCTCTAAACCTTCCGATACGAGGCCACGAAAAGCTAGATCTCTAGCTAAGTAGCCATCTGCCAGGAAGTGCCAGTGGTACTGCTTCCACTGTTCACCCAAATTCTTAATCTCGCGAAAGAGTTCATTGGCTTCATCTGCTCGAGAAAACTCCAGTAAGCAGCGAGCCATGACGTACATCGAATCAAGCGGTCCCACAATGCCTACAAAGCCAGCAGATCGCGCTTGGTTATGCGATAACGAGGCTGATTCAAATGCCAGACGGTAATTGCCCGTTGTAAATTCAGAAAGTGCGCGAATGGATGTTAAGAAGATTTGTGTATTTGGAATCTTAGAGTTGCGTGCCAGCTCACTTGCCTGCACTGTTAAGCGTTCAAGCTCCTGAACATCTTCGAAGATAAATGCTCTGATTGCCAATAATCGCAGGGTAGCTATCTGTTCTTCAATTCCTATGACATGCGGGCTTTCAATAGGTGCAAGAACGATCTTTGCCTTCTCTTGCAACGCATCAAAGCGGCCATGTGCCAAATCTAGATAGGCACCAGCGCTTGCTGTGATCTGTGAAATAAACCCTTCAAGCACATTGCCCTTCGCATCGAGGTCGAGTGATTCAATCAGGCTCTGGGTGGTCTTATATTCAAGCGATGTGAGATGTCCTGCAAGTTCGACAGTCTTTCGCAGGAGTTGACCTTCTGGTGAGCTATCTCCGGCAAATAGCGACCAACGAATCAGTTCTCCGCCGTGGCCTGTTGCTTGAAGAATTCTTGCGGCATCAGGAAATATCTCTTGCACCTTTGATACTTCGCCAGCCAGATAGGCATGCTCAAGCGCCAGATTAGGTTTATTTCTAAACTCATAAAAATTCATTAACCGCTGATGAATTGACTTCTTAAGTTCTGCATTTTTGCGAAGCTCAACAAGGAGTACTTCTCTCATGAGCGGTGAAAGGGTAAATGTCAGATCATTACTTGCAGACTTGGAGAAGAAATTTCCGCTCAGGCCCATCGCATTAATGGCATCATATGAATACTCTGATTCCAGAATTACCTGGGCCAATTCATGGTCGAATTCGCTCACCGCTGAGAGTCTTGTCAGTATGTGCATCTCGTCTTCAGTAAGAAGACTCAACATCTGCGTCGCGAGCGCTTTAAGTGGATCAAGCTCGGTAGCCACCATCTTCTCAAAATCAAATGCCTTCTTGCTCTTCTTAACTGCATCAAGCAACATTGCGGTTGCAGTCGGCCATCCATTGGCAGCCATGATCGATGCATGCATATCCGGTGAAATCTCCTGGATAGACATTGACTTTGCCAAGGCCATGATTTCATCACGAGTAAAACGAAGTTCATTTGCTTCGACTATCGATACAGGGCCGCGCGCACTCAGACTAGTCATCATTTCGCCCGTGCCATCCCGGCGTATAGGTACGAAGATGATGTTTGAAGGGAATTGATCAATAAGTCGTGACGCCAGTTCGACATCTTTAGCCACTAATTCGCGAAAGCTATCTAAAACGAAAATGTACTCTTCGCCAGTTGCTAAGAGATCATTTCCCCAACGTCGTACGACTTCAACGGGACGTATAGGTTGTTCTTTCTCAAACCATCTCCCAAAATCTGCAATTACATTTCGCGTAGCCTGAATGAGAAGTGCTGCCATTTCATCGAGAGAGTCATTAGGGGTGACGGTGAGCCAAATTGTTTTCCGCTTCTGACTTTGTACCCACTCTGAGACTAATGAGGTCTTTCCATATCCGGCCGGTGCCAAAATCAAGGTTGTACTTGGTGCAATAGTTGTAAATTCGGTGAAGAGGCGCTTTCGACTCAAGTGAGTTGGAGGCAGGGCGGGAATCAAGGTCCGCGAGAGGGTTGCCCCCGCAACTACCTCAAAATTAATATCACCCTTTTTTGGCGCCATGGGGTTAGGGTGATGGAAAAGGGGTAAGAATGAAAGCCAAAATCACCCTAGTAGGGGTGATTAGGCGCGGTGATTTTCCGTTCCGAGCTACAGAACCGGACTATAGAGAAGCAAAGCCTTCTGCAAGAACACCGAGGGCATCCTTGAGAAGTTCATCGGTAATCACAAGTGGAGGCAGGAATCGAATGACGTTTCCATAGGTTCCAGCTGTCAGGATGAGTACGCCCTTGCTCTGGCAGTACTTGATGACCTTTGCCATCGCCTCTGGGTTCGGATTCTTTGTTCCTTCGTGAACTAGCTCGATCGCGACCATCGCACCACGTCCGCGGATATCTCCGATGATTGGGTGCTTTGCCTGAAGTGCAGTCAGGTGCTCAACAAGAATCTTTCCAAGGTGGGCAGCGCGATCGACAAGCTTCTCTTTCTCAATAGTTTCAATCGTTGCAAGAGCCGCTGCGCATGCAATTGGATTTCCACCGTATGTGCCGCCAAGGCCGCCGACATGTGATGAATCCATGATTTCGGCGCGAGCAGTAACAGCTGCAAGTGGAAGGCCGCCTGCAATTCCCTTTGCAGAGATGATCATGTCTGGCTCCATGCCCTCATGTTCAACAGCGAATAACTTTCCTGTGCGTGCGAAGCCTGATTGAACTTCATCTGCAATAAAGACAATTTTGTTCTCTGTGGCAAATTTTTGGAGCCCTGGCATAAATCCTTCAGGTGGAACCATAAATCCACCTTCACCGACTACAGGTTCAATGAGAATTGCAGCAACGTTATGTGCGCCAACTTCCTTTTCAATCTTTGACTTAACTGCAGCTAGTGCATCTTCTGCAATCGTGTCTGGGTTACCAGTCCAGCGATATGCATACGGCAGTGGCATGCGATAAATCTCAGAAGCGAATGGGCCGAAACCATCCTTATATGGAAGGTTCTTTGCAGTCAGTGCCATCGTTAAATTGGTACGACCGTGATACGCGTGCTCGAAGACAATGACTGCTGAGCGCTTTGTGTAATGACGGGCAATCTTGATTGCATTTTCTACCGCTTCAGCGCCAGAGTTCTGCAGGATTGATTTTTTCTTAAAAGATCCTGGAGTTAAACGGTTGAGCGCTTCGCATACTTCGATATATCCCATATAAGGAACTGTGGTGAAGTTTGTATGTGTAAATGCTGCGACTGCATCCTGGACCGCTTGAACGACCAACGGGCTTGAATTACCAACGTTGACCACGCCGATTCCTGCACCGAGATCGATAATGCGATTTCCATCAATATCTTCGATAATTGCACCTTGCGCACGCTTGGCAATCACTGGCATCGCTGTACCTAGTCCCCCAGAAACAGCCTCTTTGCGGCGCTGCATAGCAGCTGTTGAAAGTGGCCCTGGAATCTCAGTGGCCAGATGGCGTGATTGTTCTAGAGGTGCTTGTGATGTCATGGGTTAATTCTAAGCCCACAGAATTCACTTCAGCATCACAAGTGCATCACCCGTAGAGAGACCAGTTACGCTTGGAGTATGAGTGATTTACGAGACACCGCACCTTTGCTTGATGCCTATCTCTCGTACTTCGAAAGTAGCCATACTCCCTTTACGATTCCGGGCCATAAGCAGAAGACAAGTGCGATTGATAAAGGCCTTGGCGCAGTCGTTGATTCTGATACACCGTTATATGGCGGGCTTGATGAAATTAAGTTAACTGAGCAGACGCTCAAGAAAGCTGAAGCTCTAGCAGCGACGTTGTGGGGTGCAGATTACGCGCGTTTTTCAACTGGTGGATCAACACATGCCAACCAGGCAATTATCTTCGCCTTAGGTAAACCAGGTGACAAGGTCGCTATCTCGCGAACAGCCCACCGATCAGTTCTCAGTGCACTCGTTCTTGCTGGTCTTGAACCAATCTGGATGTCTCCAGAAATTGATGCAGCTACAGGGGTTCCGACTGGGATTTCACTGGGCGAACTTCAGAGTGCACTCAAAGAAAATCCAATTGCAGTGCTTTTAACCGAACCTGGCTACCTCGGAACAATCTCTGACTTGCCGAAATTGATCGAAGCGGCGCACGAACGAGAAATTCCCGTCATTCTCGATGCAGCATGGGGCGGACACTTTGGTTTTCATCCTGATCTTCCCAAGCATGCTTTTCAACTTGGTGCAGATGCACTCATTACAAGTACACACAAAGCTCTACCGGGTTACAGCGCATCTGCTCTGCTGCTTGCGCGCACTCAGTATTTAAATGCCGAGCGCTTAGAGCAGAGTTTCGAGACGACCCATACAACATCTCCGGCAGGTGCTCCCCTTGCATCTATCGACGGAGTGCGCGCGCTATTGCAAACTCGCGGTGAAGAACTGCTTGGTGCGCTTCTTACCAATATTCACGCCTTTAAGGAGAGTGTGCAATCTGAATTTGCGCTACCAATTTTTCTCTACGCATCTGATTTTCACTCAGGAAGATTTGATCCATCAAAGATTGTTCTTCGCGTGCAGCAGCTGGGTGCATCGGGTGTCGAGATTGAGAACCAGTTAATTGCCGCGGGTATTCGCGTTGAAATGGCAGATAGAGACACCATCGTTTTCTTGG
This sequence comes from Candidatus Nanopelagicaceae bacterium, assembly GCA_965268015.1. Lineage (GTDB taxonomy): Bacteria > Actinomycetota > Actinomycetes > Nanopelagicales > Nanopelagicaceae > Planktophila. The sequence goes on along the minus strand of OZ254154.1, from coordinate 308,047 downwards.
CTACTATCGCAGATACTGCAGCTGACTTCGATCACCTTCGCGATGTCCTAATTCCAATCCTGAAGAAATCTCAAGAACAACGTCGTGAGAGTGCAACCGCCCTGAGCTGGTCGGTTAAGCCAGAGCGTGGAATTTCAATGCGTGATGCCTATTTTGCAGAAACCGAGATGGTCGCTGCTGGCGATGCAATCGGAAGAATTTCCGCAGATCTGATTGCTCCGTATCCCCCAGGCGTTGCTGTCGTTGCACCTGGTGAAGTTCTTACAAAAACGATCGTTGATGGACTTGCTGCATCAAAAGCTGCCGGAGTGAGAATCGCCTATGCAACTGATTCCACACTCGAGCACTACCGAGTCGTTATTTGATCGGCGCTCTAAATACTTTATGCGCAGCAGCCTGTGCCAATGGGCGAATTGTCATCGAATCAATGTTGAAGTGATCGGGAAGCATCACCGACCAGCGAATTGATTCAGCAACATCTTCTGCTGTCAGCGGCTTCTCAACACCTTCGTATACCTTGGCAGCTTTCTCTTCATCGCCACCGAAACGAACTGTCGAGAATTCCTCTGTCTTGACCATACCTGGTGCAATCTCTGTGACACGTATCGGTTGACCATTGAGCTCAAGTCTCAAAGTTTCAACAAGTGAGCTTTCTGCGAATTTTGCAGCAACATAACTTCCACCATTTTCATATGCACGTTGTCCGGCGGTAGAAGTAATGATGACTATATGTCCCTTGCCGTGAGCCTGCATGTGTGGGGTAAGAGCCTTCACGACACGAACAGTTCCAACGACATTGAGATCAAAGGTCTTCTTCCATACTTCAGGATCCGATGTATGAACGGAGTTAAAATCAAAAGCACCGCCTGCACAATTCACAACGATTGAAACGGGCTTACCCTTTAGCTTTTCAGCTATTGCATCAACGCTCTTCTGATTAGTGACATCGAGCTCAATAGCCTCAATCTCATTATTCTCTTTCGCAAGCTCTTGTAGTCGATCTAGACGTCGAGCGGCGGCAATCACATGAAATCCGTTATCTGCCAGCAAACGTGCCGTTGCTGCGCCGATTCCACTGCTTGCACCGGTAATAACTGCATATTCGCGTTGAGTCATAGGCTCAAGAGTATCTTGCAAGCCTATAATTAGGCTATGAGCAATCAAATTGAAACTAGCATCGAAGTAACTACAACTAATCGCGATAAGAAGACTGTTTTCTGGCGCGGAATCCTGGTTGCACCTGTCGTCGTATTCCTGTGGTCATTTACTCCTCAAATGAGTAGCGAATTGGCAACGGTCTTCATAATGTTCCCAGCGGTTCTAGCCCTTGTGGTTCGTGGTGTCTATCCAAGCTACGTTCTTAGCTTCAACCATGCACTCATTGAACTTGAAACTCGCGTGATTGCCTACGCCTTATTCCTTACAGATGATTACCCATCTATCGAGCGAAACCCAAAGATTTCAGTCGTTCTTCCAGAAATTAATGGCGGAGCAAAGCTCAACCGTTTCTTGCCATTGGTGAAATGGCTTCTAGCAATTCCGCTCTATCTTGTAGGTCTGATCTATGCAACAGCTGCACTTTTCGTATCTCTCGTTGCATGGTTTAGCACCTGGAGCACAGGCATCTACCCAACATGGGCACTTGATATTGTCGTCAAGACAATCAGCTACTGGAACCGAATCTATGGATATGCATTCCTACTCGTTACAGATGAATACCCATCATTTGCTCTCTAAGGTAAAGAACCAATATTTATGAGTAACTTAGTTGTTAGGCCAGCACAAGCCAGCGATAAAGAGCGCTGGCTTGTGCTCTGGCAGGGATATTTAGATTTCTACAAGACAGTCCTTGCGCCAGAACAGACCGAGCGCACATGGAATCGAATCTTGGATCCAGAGTTCAATATGAAGTGCGCTGTCGCAGAATTAGATGGTGCGGTAGTTGGTTTCACTACATATAACCTCCAAAATTCCACGTGGTCCCCACATGGACATTGTTACCTTGAAGATCTTTTTGTAGACCCAGAAGTGCGAGGAAGTGGAGCCGGACGTGCGCTGATCGAATTCGTCAAGGTATTCGCGCTTGAAAACTCATGTTCACGCCTTTATTGGAACACCGATGAAGATAACGAGGTTGCTCGCAAGCTTTATGACACCTATGTTCTTGAATCAGGTAAACGCCAATATCGAGTTCCACTGAATTAATTTTTCAAGTATTAGTAAGTACTTTCTCTGATCATCCTTTGATAGAAAGTTCCAGGCTTTCGAGTACTTTCAGATGGTTCACCAATTGAGGCGAAACCAATTTTTTCATAGGCGGCGATTGCACCTGTATTTGTTACCCACACCCCAAGGCCCTGAATACCCCAATCACGTTCTTCTGCCTTTGAATCCAGGTGAGCAAAGAGGGAGGTAAGCACACCCTTTCCGCGAATACTTGGAGAAACCCAACAGCTTCCAATCCAACACGTTGCACCGAAATCTCCTTTAAGATTTTCGACGCTCATAAAGCCAACATCTTCTCCATTTACTTCAGCAAGGATTCCCACATACTGCGCTGCTTTCTCTTGCCATTGAGATTGTGAATACTGAGATTCTTCAGCGAGATTTCCACCGAACGCATCACCATCGTGTGTCAGAGCTTGAATACGAATATCTCGATAGCGCTCCCATTGGTCAAGAGTTAATTCGATAACCGATACCTGCGAAGTCATATAGAAATAGTAAGGGCAGAGATAAGATTTGTGGATGAGTAATTACATCGATTCTCTTCGCGGCAAGAGCGAGATTCGAATCGAGATGGTCTGCCTCGGCAATATATGTCGTTCTCCCATGGCAGCTGCTGTGCTCCACAATAAAGCGCTAAGTATTAACTCACCGAAACTCATCGTTACAAGCAGCGGCACTTCTGGTTGGCATAAGGGCGAAGGTGCGCATCCCCTCTCTCAAGAAACGTGGGAATCCGCCGGATATAGTTTTGAGCATATTTCGCGCCCATTCTCAGTTGAGATTTTTGATCAGGTGGATCTGATTCTTCCTATGGATTTAACAAATCGAGCAAATATTCTTAATGGAGCTCGTACCGCTGCGGATAAAGAAAAGGTCGTGATGTTACGAGCCTTTGATCCCAACTTTGCCAACATAGATCCGACGTCAATCGAAGCAGAAAATCTTCAAGTCCCAGATCCCTGGGGAGAAACAATCGAGGCGTATCGCGACGTGCTTGTGATGATTGAAGATGCAACAGATGGGTTGATTGCACAGCTGACATGAGCACCTTCCAACGGTACATATTGAGCGAAATCACCGCCGAGCTTCCAAAGCTCTCCAACAAGAAAGTTGCCTTCGGCGCTGCTGCATATATGAAGAACATCGCCCCGTTTCTTGGAGTAGGCGCACCCATGCGTAGAAAACTATTCAAGGAGATTTTCAAGGCTGCACCAACTCCGACATCCGAAGAACTCGGAAAGACTGCCCGCGCTTTGTGGAAACTGGATGAACGCGAATATCAGTATGCGGCAATCGACATGATTGCCTTCTTTATCGATTCTGCGGATAAATCTTTCTTGAAAAACCACGTCCAATATCTTCTCGCCCAAAAATCTTGGTGGGATACCGTCGATGCATTGGGCTCTGCGGCTATCTCGCCACTCACAGTGAAATATCCCTCTGTGACTCTCATGAGATCCTGGACTAAGAGTCCAAATATGTGGATCAATAGAGCAGCAATTCAACATCAACGTGGACGCAAATCTCAGACAGATATCGCCCTTCTCTTTGAAATTCTTGATGCACATAGCAATCGTCATGAGTTTTTCATCGCAAAGGCTATTGGTTGGGCGCTACGCGACTTATCGCGAGTCGATAACCTTGCAGTTAAGCAATTCTTATCTGCACATCCAGAGCTAGATAAAGTTGCTGTGCGAGAAGCAAGGAAACTTGGATACTGAATTTATTTTAGAAGAGACGCCATCTGCTTATGTATAAGTTTCGCCGCAAAGATTGGGCTTAAGCGGGAAAGCAAATCCATCATCTTGGCATCTTTGCCAATGCATAAACGTGGGGAATTCTTTTCAATTGCTCTGATCATTGCCGCTGCTGCATCTTTCGCCGATGTCATTGAAAATTCGGGAGCATCTGACGTGCTGACTGGAATATCAATTCCAGAGTTCTTCGTAATGTTCGTATCTATCGCACCAGGAAAAACGATGGTAACTCCCACGGTAGTTCCAGTGAGTTCTGACCTCAACCCCTCAGTCAGCAATTTAATCGCAGCTTTTGAGGCTCCATAAACGCTCTGCCCTGGCACAGGTGTGTACGCGCCCATCGAGGAAACATTTAGAATATGAGCTTCCTTCTGCTTAAGTAGATGTGGAAGGAAGGATTTGATGAGAGCTAACGGCCCATAGAAATTTACATCCATGACCTTCCTAGCTTGCTCTAAAGTTAAATCATTCACGCGCACAAATGGTTGAATAATTCCGGCGTTATTAATCAGTCCATCTATTCGACCAAACTTTGATTCTATTTTTATTGGTAATTTTGCAACCTCCTCCAGATCACGGATGTCTATCTGGAAAATATCCACATGAGGTCCGGATAGTTTCAAAGTCTCCTCAAGTGCCGGGAGATCAATATCGATTGCTGCAACTTTTGCCCCTTTTGCAACGAGTTGAACGGTTAACTCCCTGCCGATTCCACTTCCAGCTCCTGTAACCAGAAATACTTTTCCATCAATATTCATTGAGGCTCCAAATCAAAAAATTAGAAAAATCTTCCCCCACTAATTTTACTCTTATATTTCTATTGATGCAGGGTTTACCCTGAATCTCAATTAATTTGCGCTTACGTTCAATTCCATAAGGCAATCCCTAGTCAAACCTTGTAGCGTAGGAAGATGCGCGAAATTGGATTTGAGACAGCGAGTGCTTTGTTGCGCTTTTTTGGTTTCGATCCACTTCAAGAAAGTGCGATTGTTGCTCAACATATGAATTTGCAATTGATTAATAAACTCTTTTCTCAAGCAAGTGTTGATTACTACCAAATGACAACTGCAAATTTTCGTAAAGTTATTGCATCAGTAAAGAGCGCCAAAAATAAAGAAAATATCTCAGTAGTTGTTACCGATATCCCTAATTTGTCATTGCTCGGTCTTTCGGTAGAAGACTTCTCGGAAAACACCCTGTTCCTAACCCTTGAGCAGTTCACCGATGCTCTGGTAGGAAATTCTGCAAATGCTTCACTTGTCGAGGAAGCGATTCGAGAAACCTCACGCAAAGAGAGCTTCTTCAATGATTCATCTCTAACAAAATCTCAACTAGATCTCTTAATTCACATCTCCAATGGCCACACAAACGTTGAAATCAGTCGCCTCATGTTCCTCACCGAAAAGGGAGTGGAATCAGCTATCAAGCGCCTCGCGCTCAAGCTCGGATGCAATGGCGCCTATCAAAAGCAGCAGAATCTTCGAATACTGCTTGGACGTAGATATGCCGAGCTCTTGGGAGTCCTCAGCTAGTTTCCAAGTAACATCTTTTCCGCTCTTGTATTCTCTTCCCGTGAACGGATTTGAGAGCGAAGCCAAAGATCGTTGGGGAGATACTCCCGAATATCAAGAGTCCACTGCTCGTACATCTAAGTATTCACATGCCGATTTTGCCAAGGCTAAGGTGGATCAAGAGGCTGCCACGGAACTCTTCGTCTACGCATTTGGAAATGGCCTCAACCCACAATCCGAAAAGGCGCAAGAGGCAGTAGCCGCCCATAGAGCGGCAATCTCAAAATGGTTCTACGACTGTTCAGTCGAAATGCAGAAGAACCTAGCGGTTCTCTATATCTCCGATGAGAGATTCAAAAAATATTACGATGACCGCGTCCGGGGTCTAGCCCAATACGTGCACGATGCAATTATCGCTCAGGGTTAGAATTTACCCATGACAACCGGTAATCGCGAAGCACACTTTCCTTCAATCGAGAAGAAGTACGGCGAGAAGATGTCGTACTGGTTCTCAATAATGAAAAAGCTTGAAGGAAAAAAGTATCCCGAACAAGTCGCATTCCTTCGCGAGAATTACGGTTTCTCTCAGGCACACGCAAATGCCCTGGTTATGTTTTCACGAGGATCTGAGTCATCTAAACGCTTTAAGACTCCCACCGAGTATTTCAAATCAATCGATGCTAAACAGGCGAAGAAAGTTAAAGAAATATTTAAGGTAATCGAGAGAAAATTCCCTGAGCTTGAATTGGTTGTGGCTTGGAATCAGCCGATGCTTAAACATGGAAAGGACTACATCTTTGGCGTTTCGGTTGCAAAGAACCACATTCTCTTTGCACCATGGAGCACGGAAGTCCTTGATGCTTTCCGTCCAAAGATGAAAGATCTCGATGTGAAGAAGAAGACCGTTGGGGTGCCCAACGACTGGGAAGTCGATGCAAAGCTGCTACACGCAATGGTTAAAGCTCGTATTGCCGAGCTTTAGAGAATAGAGTCAATCTATGGGAAACCAAGCGGCGATAACACTCAAGAACCTCACTAAATCTTATGGTTCCTCCCGGGGAATAATTGATATCTCTTTCGATGTAAACCCAGGTGAAGTTTTTGGCTTTCTCGGACCTAACGGCGCAGGAAAGACAACAGCGATAAGGACTCTCATGGGACTTATCCATGCCACTAGCGGTTCTGCTCAAGTACTAGGCGTCGACGCTCTTAAATCAGATCCACTTTTGAGACAGAACATTGGGTACTTACCCGGCGCACTCAATCTCTTCCAGCGACAGACTCCCCTGGAAATGTTAACTTTCTTATCGAATATTCGAGGAGTCGACTGCGAAAAGAAGATTTTTGAATACGCATCACGTCTGAAACTCGACCTACATCGAAAGATAGATGAATTATCTAAAGGCAATCGTCAAAAAGTTGGAGTCATCCAAGCTTTTATGCATAGCCCTAAAGTCCTGATCTTGGATGAGCCTACAAGTGGTCTAGATCCCCTTGCGCAACAGGAATTTGAGCTCATGCTTGATGAAGTCAAGAAGCAAGGAACGGCCGTCATTCTCTCTTCCCATGTGCTGAGTGAAGTCGAACATTTAGCTGATCGCGTTGCAATCATTAACGATGGGCGACTACTCGTGGTTGATTCCATTGCCAACCTCAAGCAAAAGGCAACGCGAAAAATTGAGCTTTTCTTTGACAAACCTATAAACCCAAGTGACTACACCAGCATTGAAAATGTCATTTCTGCCAAGAGTTATGAAAATTCTCTTACATGCACTCTTAAAGGCCATGAGACCGATTTGCTCCGACAGGCCGTTAAAGACAGCGTAATCACAGTCCAAACTCACGAGACCTCCCTTGAAGAGATATTCCTCGATTTGGTTCAGAAGGCAGGGCAAAGATGAGTCCATCAATTTTTAGAAAAATGTTTAGTGATCATTGGAAATCGTTACTTGCTTGGGGGGCAGTTATTGTCTTTATGGTTTCTATCCAAATGTACGTTTATCCATCCGTTGCAAGCTCAGGAGATGCCGCGCAACAACTACTAGATACATTCCCGGAATCAATCAGAAAAATCTTTCGTATCGAGGATTACGCATCTGGCCCGGGATTTCTCTCAGTTGAATTATTCTCGATGATGATTCCATTGGTAATGATTGGAGTAGGCCTCACGTGGGGCGCAAATGCGACAGCTGAAGAAGAAGAGGATGGAACAGCAGATATCCTCTATGCGCTACCTCTCAGCAGAACATCAATTCTAATGAGCAAGGTTCTTGCAATCCTCACCGCGCTCTTACTCCTTTCAGTGGCAGCATTTATCCAAATCGTAGCTTTACGAGGATTCGCATCACTAACGGTCGATACGGTCAATTTGGCTATTGCATGTTTTATGCAATTTCTCTTGGGAGTATTTTTCTCGGCAATTGGTTTCCTATGTGGAGCGCTAACAGGTAAGAAGTCCCTCTCCCTAGGAATTGGCGCTGGCTTTGCAATACTTGCCTTCCTCTTCTACTCGCTAGCCCCAATGGTCGACACTTTTGAATTTACAAACCCGATAAATCCATTTCAATGGACTGTTGGTGAGAATGCGCTAATCGAAGGAATCAATTTTTTATCGGCCGCAAAGCTGGCGTTATCTAGCGTTGCCGTCTATCTCATGGCGATCTTTACCTTCTCCAAACGAGAGATGCGTTCTTAACCAATCGCCTTCCCAGGTCATTCTCACCTAATCGAAATCAGTGACCTTGTAGATTTTCCCCTTCACGTCATATGTGGTCCAATTTCCAATCTGAACGCCATACTTAAATGATCCAGAGCGCATGATTACACCTGTCTTGCGATACCAAACCCAATCTCCATGTAACTGGAGACCTCGATACTTACCTTTAGCCTTAAGTACGCCATTGGGATAGAACTCCAACACTTCCCCATTTCGCTTTGGGTATGAGTCATTAATCTGCGCAATTCGTTCGATAAGGATCTTCTTTAGTAGCGCTTTTGGGAAAGGTTTCTCTAAGTCGAAATGGATAGAACCTTTTGTCTGCTCATACTTGGATAGCTCAGCTTTAAGCCTCTGATTGAAGGATCCGCTATAGGGAAAGACGCTGTTATGGTTTTTGAAGCCATCAAAACCAATAAGTGGAACGCCTTCTATGACAAAGGTGGGAATCCCGTACTTGATTACTTCTTCGGCACCGGGAATCGCTTCTAAAACCTGAGCCCGTAGAGTCTCTAGGATCTTTCTCTGCGGTGCATCAAATTTCTTTAGATGCGACGAGATTTCCTTAGAGCTCATCGTTTATCCGTGCAGTTTTCTCAGTTCAACTTTGCGGTTACAAGCCATTGAACCTTCATAGGCAAGGCGAGATGCAGTCTCATGATCTGCCGCTTCGATAATCCAAAACCCGCTTACATTCTCAGGGGCATCAAACAAGGGCTTACCGGTAGCAAGGTTCGCACCGGCTCGGTTATCAATCACCGTTGCTGTCGACGGCGCCTCAAGACCGCAGGCGAAGAACCAATTTCCGTCTGCACGCAGCTTGTCATTGAAAGCATCAATTGCCTTCATCTCATCTGGAGTGCCTGAGTTAGAGAGATTGTCGATTACTGAGATAACAAATTTCATTAGATATCAAACCTATCTGCGTTCATCACCTTGACCCATGCAGCGATGAAGTCATCGACCATCTTCGTCTTATTGTCATCTTGTGCGTAAACCTCTGCATATGCACGAAGAATTGAATTAGATCCGAAGACGAGATCTGCACGAGTTGCGGTGAACTTAACGTCACCACTCTTGCGATTTCTGATGTTGTAAAGGTTTTCCCCTGCAGGCTCCCAGACATAATCCATATCTGTCAGAGTGACGAAGAAATCATTTGTAAGAGTTCCAGGCTTGTCGGTAAAGACGCCGGCTTGTGAGCCACCGTAGTTGGCGCCAATCACACGAAGGCCACCTAGAAGAACGGTCATCTCTGGAGCTGTTAGCTCCATCAACTGTGCGCGATCAAGCAGAAGCTCCTCTGGAGTCACTGCATAATCCTCTTTAAGCCAATTACGGAAACCGTCATGAATTGGCTCAAGTGGTGCAAATGAATGTGCATCAGTCTGTTCTGCAAGTGCATCACCGCGACCTGGGGTAAATGGAACTGTGACCTTCACTCCAGCAGCTGCTGCTGCCTTTTCAATTCCAACGCTGCCAGCAAGAACAATTGCATCTGCAACGCTTGCTCCATGTTTTTGAGCAAGTGGCTCGAGAACAGCAAGGACCTTTGCCAATCGAGTTGGCTCATTGCCCTTCCAGCTCTTCTGTGGCTCTAAGCGAATGCGTGCACCATTAGCACCGCCTCGCTTATCTGAACCACGGAATGTGCGAGCGCTATCCCATGCAGTTGTTACCAACTCAGCAACAGTTAAATCTGTTGCTGCAATAGCTGCCTTGAGATCTTCAACTTTGTAGTTGGAATTTCCTGCAGGAATTGGATCCTGCCAAATGAGATCTTCCTTTGGAACATCTGGACCAACGTAGCGAACCTTTGGTCCAAGATCGCGGTGCGTTAACTTAAACCACGCACGAGCAAATACATCGTCAAAATAGGCAGGATCCTTGCGGAATCGCTCCGAAATTTCGAGATAGATAGGGTCCTTAATCATCGCCATATCAGCATCTGTCATCATCGGGTTATAGCGAATTGATGAGTCTTCAACGTCAACAGGCTTATCTTCCTCTGAAATCTTTACAGGTTCCCACTGAGTTGCACCTGCAGGAGACTTCACTAGCTCCCACTCATGGCTAAAGAGCATTTCAAAGTATCCGTTATCCCATTTTGTTGGGTGAGTAGTCCACGCGCCTTCAATTCCACTCGTTACGGTATCTCTACCAATTCCACGAGTCTTATGGTTATTCCAACCAAGGCCCTGCTCGAAGATATCTGCACCCTCTGGCTCTGGTCCAAGATTTGCAGCACTTCCATTTCCGTGCGCCTTACCCACGGTGTGGCCACCTGCAGTAAGTGCAACAGTCTCTTCATCATTCATCGCCATTCTGGCAAATGTTTCACGGATGTGCTGAGCAGTCTTAAGTGGATCTGAGACGCCATTAACGCCTTCAGGGTTTACATAAATAAGACCCATCTGAACTGCTGCAAGTGGATTGTGCATCGTGGATGCATCAGCGAGGTTGTCATAACGTGAATCACTTGGAGCAAGCCATTCTTGTTCTGAACCCCAGTAGATATCAATCTCTGGTGCCCAAATATCTTCGCGTCCGAATGAGAATCCAAAAGTCTTGAGGCCCATAGATTCGTATGCAATGGTTCCGGCAAGAATCATCAAATCGGCCCAGCTAATTTTATTTCCGTACTTCTTCTTAATTGGCCAGAGCAAGCGACGTGCCTTATCAAGGTTTGCGTTGTCAGGGAAAGAGTTAAGTGGTGCGAAACGTTCGTTACCGGTTCCTGCACCACCACGTCCATCGGCGATTCTGTATGTACCAGCTGAGTGCCATGCCATACGGATCATAAGTCCGCCGTAGTGGCCCCAATCTGCCGGCCACCATGACTGGCTATCAGTCATGAAGTCGCGGAGATCTTTCTTCAGTGCATCTATATCAAGCTTCTTTAGTTCTTCGTGATAGTCAAAGTTCGCACCAAGCGGATTCACCTTTGTATCGTGCTGATGCAAAATATCGAGGTTGAGCGCCTTAGGCCACCACTTCTTTACATTTGGAACTTCTGAAGTAGTAACCGCACCGTGTGCAACTGGGCACTTGCCGCCTTGATCTGACATTGAGATCTCCTTATAACTGTAGATACTTACTCTAAATATTCACTGAAAATGCATGCCGAAAGAAATGCAGAATCGGAGCCTAGCAATTCCCGGAAAATCTTTCCTACCTTGGATAACTAGGGGTGATTTCAAGCGCGATTACGCCAGCTATTCGCCTTTTTCATCATCGCTAGCTGTCACGCGACCTGCGTGAGCCACCGCTGTTGGGTCGTTCTTGGACTTAATAAGACTTGCAACAGTTGAGACGATGAGAATGAGAGCAATAACGGCAAGGCTCATCAGAGTTGGAATCTTGGGGATTGAGTACCAAGTCTCGTGGAGGTAGGTCAGAATCAACTTGGTACCGATAAACATCAGAATGACCGATAGACCAAGTGATAGATAGATGAGCTTGTCGAGCAATCCCTTGAGCAGGAAGTACAAGGCACGCAATCCAAGGAGGGCAAATGCATTTGCAGCAAAGACCAAGAATGGTTCTTCAGTTACACCAAATGTTGCTGGAATTGAGTCAAGAGCAAAGAGCAAATCTGTCGATGCCACTGCAATCAGGACAGTTAGCATCGGGGTTGCGATGCGCTTGCCGTTAATCTTTGTAAAGACTTTGGAACCCACGTATTCATCTGTCATAGGAACTGACTTTTTGATTCGGCGAACAAGGAAATTATCTTCTGGCGAAGGATCCTCATCCCAGTGCTTAAAGAGTCCAACACCAGTCCAAATTAGAATTGCCCCGAAAACGACGAATGTGAAACTGAAAGCTGCAAGTGCTGCAGCACCAACTGCGATGAATCCACCGCGAAGCACGAGTGCTAGAAGTACACCAATCAGAAGGACCTTCTGGTGATAAATCGAAGGAACTTTAAATTGTGCCAAGATGATAATGAAGACAAATAAGTTATCTACTGAGAGTGATTTCTCTACCAAGTAAGCAGCAAAGTACTCAGTGCCATATACCGAGCCAGCGCTCTGCCAGACCCAGATACCGAATCCGACTGCGATGGCTATGTAGAAGATCGACCAACCGGCAGCCTCTTTAAAGAGAACATCGTGCGGCTTTCGACTAATCGTCAGTAAATCAATGACGATAAGAATAAGAATTGCGGCGATAACTACAAGCCACGTTGTAAGGGTTACATTCATGATAAATACCTATTCGTTAAGAGGGACAGTTGGCCAACCGCCAAGGTCTCCCTCAACCACTGGTGTGGTCGCAACTCCGGGATATTTCTATCCGTATTGACGAAGGTGCCGAACGAGGTACTCCCCTTAACGCGAGAAGAATATATTCAGGCTTTCTTGAAGGCAAATACAGAAATCAGCGCGCTGACAATTGATGCCACAATGATTGCAAGAATCGCTATCTCTTCGGTCTGACGGTTATCAAAGGCCAGGTGAGCGATGAATATCGAGACAGTAAATCCGATTCCAGCAGCGCTGCCGGTTGCAGCAATGAGGCGCTTATTCGCCCCTGTGGGTAAATCGGCAACTTTCAATCTATCGGCAGCCACAGAAGACACCAATATTCCGACAGGCTTTCCAACTACGAGGCCGAAGAAGATTCCCCATGCAACCACAGATGAAAGAGCGGTCTCGATGGTGTCAGAAGTGATCTTCACGCCAGTATTGGCAAAGGCAAAAATCGGCACAACAATAAATGAACTCATCGGATGCAACTTATGCTCGAGCCATTCAATCACGGTGACAGATTCATCGCGTGGAATATTTGGAGTTAGAAGTCCCAAAATCACCCCGGCAAGAGTTGGGTGCACACCAGTCTTGTAAAGAGCAAACCAGAGCAACGCTCCGGCGACAAAATAAACAGTGGTCGAAAGCACGCCGACTTTCTTGAGGAATAAAATCCACAAAATCACAATCGTGCTTGCAAGAAGCCACGAATAGGCCACTCCTGCTGAATAGACAAAGGCGATAATCAAAATTGCGCCGATGTCATCAATGACAGCAAGTGCAAGCAAGAAAGAACGTAGCGATTCTGGCGCTGAAGTTCCGATCATTGCAAGCAGTCCAACTGCTAAGGCAATATCGGTAGCAACCGGTACACCCCAGCCACCTGCATCTGTACGACCAGCAATTGCTAAGTAAATAAGTGCGGGTACCGCCATCCCACCAAGTGCTGCAATAAAGGGCATCAGCGCCTTCTTCACAGAAGCAAGATGGCCTGAAGTTAGTTCGCGCTTGATCTCGAGTCCCACTACAAAAAAGAACAAGGTCATCAAAACGTAATTAATAACCTTCTGAACTGTTAGCGACAGAGAAAGCGCTCCTTGTCCAAGATCAATTTGAATATCCAGAGTCTCGAAATAAGTCGTAGATATAGGCGAGTTAGCCACAAGAAGCCCTAAGGCAGCGGCGACCAAGATAACAATGCCACTACTGGATTCATTATCCAGAAAGTCTCGCAGAGCACTCTTTCTCTTTGCCATCATGGCTTAATTGTACCTCTGGCTCCTCTTATTCTTTTTCGTCGAATCCGTAAATATAAAAAGCTAAAAATTAAAAGCAACCCCAACCCTTGAAGACCGGGAGAATCATCGGCTTCCCCCGCGACTATCGCCAAAAGTCCGAGCAATGTGGCAATGCCTGTTATCAGCAGATCCTTAAGCTTCTTATTCATAGCGATTTAACCTGTTCCAATAAAATATTTAGCATAGACCCGAATTCAGTTGATATTTTAGTGCTGTCCCTATCTAGGAGTCCTGATCCTGCGTGGCGGTTCCTATATACTTCGAGAAAAGGGGCTATAGATGGAAATCAAGTCAGAGCAATTAGGAACGTCACTCATAGTAAATCTTGAGAATGTCACAGATAAAAATGCGGTCTTAGAAACAATCCAGGGATGCGCTGATGGAAATTGCGCTTGTTCAACTGATGAATATCAGAAGGTTGAAGCTATGCAGATACTTCCTGGCCCAGATTCCATTCAGCTCAACATTCAGGTTAAAGCAGGAGAAGTGATAGATCCCAGCTGTATTTCAGAGTGCCTGGAGCCTAAATCTCTCTTGGCTTGATTCCCGGCAGCTCCAGCTCCCTTTTCTAGCATACCCCCGGGGGTATGCTAGAGTTAGGGCTGAAAGGGAGAAAAATGCCACTAGAGATTATCAATATCGATACACCAACCCTCGGAGACCGCGGATACATCGCGCACGATGGGAAGACAGCACTTGTTGTAGACCCACAGAGAGATATCGATAGAGTCGAGAAGGTTCTTGCCGATCATTCTCTAGAACTTGGTGCAGTTGTCGAAACGCATATGCACAATGATTACGTCAGCGGTGGATTGGTTCTCGCTCGCAACCATCAAGCCAAGTACATAACAAACGCTGATGACCCTGTCGCTTTTGAGCGCGTATCAGCAAGAGATTTAGACGAGTTTTCAATCGGTAACTTTGGAATCAAGGCTCTTCATACTCCCGGCCACACATTTACCCACCTCTCCTATATTTTGCTAGATGAGCAAGGAAAATCAACTGGCATCTTTACCGGCGGGTCTATGCTTCACGGATCAACAGGTCGCCCAGATCTTCTAGGGGCAGATCACGCTCCTAAGCTCGCGCAACTTCAGCACGGATCTGCACACCGAATCGCTGAATTGCTAGAAGATTCAACGCCAATTTTCCCTACACATGGCTTTGGTTCTTTCTGCGCAGCTACATCAACTTCAGGAACCTCATCAACAATTAAGGATGAGAGACTTTCAAACCCTGCTCTACGCATGACAGTTGAGCGCTTTGTCTCCGAAACTCTTGCAGGACTAGATACCTTCCCTGCTTATTACAAACATATGGGTCCTGCAAATCTTGCTGGACCTGGTCCAATTGATCTCTCTGAATTGCCACGTCTATCTACCGATGAACTTCTTAAGAGAATCGCAGGAGATAACTGGGTGGTAGATCTTCGCGATAAAGATTCGTGGGCAAAGGCGCACCTTGCTGGCACTATCAACTTTGGTGTTTCAGGGTCATTTGCAACTTATCTCGGTTGGCTATTCCCATATGAAAAAGACCTTGTACTTATCTCAGACAAGGCTGATGACATCGCCGTTGCCCAAAGAGAACTGGTCAGAATTGGAATTGATCGACCTTCAGCAAGTTTTGTTGGAGAGGTGAAAGATTTCGCACATGTAGAAGCTACAGATGTTGTGCAGTTTAAAGATGTCCCGGAGGCGCTAACAAAACCCGAAATTCAGGTTCTTGATGTCCGTCGAAATAGCGAGCGTCATGCCTCTCACATCGCTGGAACTAACCACATTCCTCTTCATGAGCTAGAAGCTCGTATCGCAGAACTTCCTGCCGATAAGATATTCTGGGTTCATTGCGCAGGTGCATACCGTGCTTCAATTGCAGCAAGCATCTTGCAGAATGCAGGACTCAAGGTTGTTCTGATTAACGAGCCATACGAGTCAGCGCTTAGCGTTCCTGCTCTCGAAATCGTTGCAGGAATTGCTGATCAAGGACCTGTCGCACCATCTGATGTCAAAGTAAAGGCATAGGAAGAAACCATGGAAACTGTCACACCACAGCAAGCACTTGAGATGGTTCAGACTGGCCAGGCTTATGGCGTGGATGTTCGCGAGATTGAAGAATGGGATGGCGGTCACTTTGATCTCTTCACCTTGAATCCTTTGAGCGCCTTCGATGCCAATAAAATCCCAACAGATAAACCCGTTATCTTCATTTGTCGTTCAGGTAAGCGTTCTGCACAAGCTTGCGCAAATGTTGAGCCATCTGGTTTGCATGTCATCAACATGGAGGGCGGAATGTTGGCTTGGCAAGAAGCGGGTCTACCAATGTCTGCCGTAAATGGCGCACCAAAGATTTCTTAAAGTATGACAATTCTCTTCGGCTTATTACTCGGCGCCCTTGTCGGCGGAGTTCTCGGACTAGTCGGAGCAGGTGGCGCAATATTGGCCGTCCCAGGACTCGTTGCAGTTTTAGGTTTATCTGCCACGGCAGCAACAACTAGTTCAACAATCATCGTTGGATCTGCCGCTCTCGCAGGAGCGCTAAGACGTCGAAATACTGGAACAGTCGATGTCAAAGTCGGGTTAACCTTTTCGGCAGTTGGAGTAATCGGAACCTTTATAGGAACACTTCTATTAAAGGTAATTCCCGAGAACGTCATCTTGATTGCTTTTGCTATCTTGATGTTTGGTGCAGGGTATGCGATGTGTTGCAGAGATAACCCTGAGCCAACTACGACAAAACCAAAGTGGCATTTAGTCATTATTGCCGCCACTTTCGTGGGCATTCTGACTGGACTTCTCGGAATTGGAGGTGGATTCCTAATCGTCCCTGCGCTCATCCTCTTCCTTAAAGTGCCAACCAAAATTGCTGCAGGAACTTCCTTGGTTGCGATTACCGCTAACTCCATTCTCGCATTTGGACTTCGATACGAGTTCTGGGATCAAATTCCTGTAGCAGAAGTCGCTGTCTTCACGATTTCAGCCATTTCTGCCTCGCTAATACTTTCCCCAATTGCTGGGAAGTTGAATGCAAAAGTTCTTCAGAAATCATTCTCCGTAATGATTTTTGTCGTTGCCATCTACACCCTAATTACAAATCTAGTTTAAAAGAGAACCATCTTCGAATACTCAAGATATTCGCCTGATAAAGTTCACATATGACTCAGCCTTTTCTCTATTCAGTCGAACGCGAATATCCCGTTTCCATTGACCGGCTATGGAAAGCATGGACAGATGCTTCTGACCTTGAATCTTGGTACTACCCGACAGATCTAAGCTCGACCAAGGGCGCGACCGTCTCTGAACTTCGAGTCGGTGGGCTGTGGTCCTGCGGTGTTGAAGTTCCAGAACAAGGTTTCACCGCATACTTCTTTGGTCAATACACAAAAATTGTCCTGAATGAGTTAATTGAACACACACTGGATTACACAACTTCCGCGGAAGAATTTGCAAAGAAAGATTTTTCTACAGAATCTCATTTAATATGTATTGAATTCGATGATCGTGGAAGGAGCGCGTGGTCAAAGTTTTCTCAATTTGGTGAACTTCCAGAAGGTCAAGCAGAGATGGCACAAGCGGGAATGAACAGTTACCTAGAATCACTTGCACGATTTCTAGCTAAGTAAAGATTTAATCTTTAAACTTGCGAATCTCCTGTGGCCATCCACATGCGATTCCGATCTTGCCGCCCCACATCTTTGCCTCTTCTTCAGTGGCAACGTTAATAATTGTGAGTCCACCGAGAAATTCTCCAGAGGTGGTAATCGGTCCGCTAATTGAGCCTTTGTCGTCCGCGCCAAGAGCCAGGTGAATCTCTTCCTCAAGGCCACCGGCGAATACAAGAATACCTGCTTCCTTCATTTCTGCAATCACGGCCCTTGAGAGCGGGCCGCGTGGTTCATACCATTCGGCGGGATGATCGCCGACCCACTGCTGATTGAAGTAGATGATGTAATTCGACATAAAACGCTTAGAGTCCGTTCTGTTTACGGAAATGCGCGACAAGAGCATTTGCGTGACCATGTCCCATTTCAAACTTCTCTTTGAGATGAGCTACCTGCTCCATATGCGCGAGCTTTGATACTTTCTTTAGCTCCTTGAGCCAATGCTCGATTGGCTTCCCATACTTCTTTTCAATTGATGGGAAGTATGACGCAGGGCCCATGACTTTCATTTCAACCATAGATGAAGAATAAACCTTCTGATTCAAAAAGAGAATAGTTGCACTAGAAACCAGAACGAGTGCAACGAATACTTGTGGTGGGAGGACTTCTCTCTGCAGTTCTTTAACTAATTCTGTGGCGTCCTCCGAGTGTGTTTTTAAGGAGATCCTTACTTGTCCTTTAAGGAGTCATATTTGTACTTCCAAACACTTTCTGCCCCAGAATGCCCAACTGCATAGGTCATGCCAATCGTACTAACAGCTAGAAAGGCCATTAACACTGCAAAGCTTGATGATGCAATCTTGATCTTCTTGTAGAAGGTAAAAAATGAAAAAAGTACAAATGAGGAAAAGAGTGCGATTGATATTAAGACGAGGTAATCGCCCCATTCTGCATGGGATTTTGGAAGACCAACTACCGCCGATAGAGAATATCCTGATGACTTAGCAGCAAGAGCTGCTACTACCGAAAGTGCAAGCGCTCCAATCATGGATAGGTGCAACTTCTTCAATAGTTCTTTCTTGAAAATCTCCACAACTACCAACATTGCAAGCAAAGGTAGAAGCACGACTACACCATGAATAATTAGCGGGTGTGCAGGTAACCCTCCTAATTCGTCCCAAACTCCACTTGGCAGGAAGCTTGAAACAATAATGATGAGAGTTGAAACAAGAGTGACTGTCAAAAACTTTCGCATTGGTGACGATCCCATCTAAAGATTAGATTTATTTACCCGATGGTCGCTAGACCTTTTGAAATCTTCATCGGTACTCGGGCAAGCCCTGTCGTTGCTGGACCCAACACCAAATCACCGTCAGGTTCAAACTCCGATGAGTGTGCGTTGCAAACCCACCCGCTGTCATTTTGTGTGACCGTTACACCCTGGTGTGGGCATAAGAGATTGAAAGCAATGTATTTAGAGGTGCCAGTGCGAGCAATCGCAACTGGCACCCCCTTTACAGAACCAATTCTTGTTGCCCCACCAACTTTTGCTAATGCTGGCACAGCCTTGAGGTTTACCGATATGCGGCCACCTGGAAGCTTCTTCACCGCCGCATTTGCTGCGGCGGGGACCTCACTTCCGCCTAAAGCGGCCACTGCGCAGACACCTGCAATGAAAGAACGACGCGAGATTGGTTCCATCTTTAGTCCTTACTTCAACTTGTTATACAGAGTTACATCAGCTGTTCCAAATGCTAGTCCATCTGGCAATGAACCGGCTGGCAAACCTAAGACTGATGAGATGGTTGCAGCCACTCCTGGAGCAAGCACCAATGTGGTGCCTGTGTAGGCAGTTGTGCGCTGCTTTGCCTTCTTATCGTTTGTGATTTTTGGCTTAGCTGTTGATGCGTTGGTGATAGTCAAAATATCCACCTTTGCATCTCCCGCCTGAGGGACTATTGCTGAGACAACACCCTTGGCTAGATCGATAACTGGGTTTTTGAGTGTGAGGTATTGGTTATTTACTGTGTTAAAGAAAATAATGTTGCTTCCAACATGTTGTACACCAGCCTTATTTGCAGTTACTGGAATATGGAATACGACCTGGCTGGTATTTGCACTCAAGTTCTCGCCAATGAGAGCAGATGTTGCGCCACCTTGTACATAGAGAATGACTCCTGCTGCTTCAAGAGTTGATGCAACTCCTGCAGCAGTTTTCATATGGGTCATGCTTTGACCAGGCTTTGCTGCATCTGCAAAGGCAACATTTGAGCTCGCAACTAGACCGACTACGGTCGCAATACTTACAAGTACTTTACGCATTTAATTTCTCCTTATTTCAATTTTTAGATTGGTAGTTTCAATGAATCTTTCAACTTTTAAAAACTTGATCTCGTGTTTGATTTCTGAACGAGAAAAGGATTAGATGCGAATAATCCCTAACTTAAGATGCGTTAAATTTAGATAACCTTGATTTTTGGAGACAAATTGTGGTAGCTGATATCTCGGTAAAGAAAATTGTTTCACCGTGGAAGTTGAAAGAATTGCACGCGAGAAGCGGATCAAAAGCAAAACAATGAACCCGACGACAACACATATTTCATTATTGAGAGTGCTTCCCACAGAGAGAAGAGTCTCTTGAGAATTTGAAGGGGCACCGGTGGTTATCTGAGGTGAATGGCTATGCGAATGTGCAGAGTGATTATTAACTGGCTCAGACTGGCTTGCCGATTGCAACGTTGGTTCGATATGGCAGTCAGGAGCTAATGCAGCTCCTGTGCTAAAAAGTAGGAAAAGGGCTGCAAGAGGCGCGGCTAGCCATCTTGCTTTCATTCCCTTTAACAACATTTCAAAAGTGTAAAGGGGAAGCAATGGGAATTCCATGTGAAAAATGTTGTGTCGCTATCTAGGCGTAGATTCGCCTCGTTTGCGATGAATAAAGAAGAGTCGCCCTATAAGCCGGATCCTGTAGTTCTTGCGAACTGATCACCATCCATCTAGATCTGCCATTGCTGACAGATTCAAGCAACCTACCCGATGACTTATGCGAGCAGCACATCATCTTCTTGGTCTTGCTTCAGGTGGGGTTTACATAGCTATCTGCATTACTGCAAATACTGGTGGTCTCTTACACCGCCGTTTCACCCTTACCAATCTCTAGCAAGCTAGAAATTGGCGGTTTACTTTCTGTTGCACTTTCCCGTGGATTGCTCCAGGTGGGCGTTACCCACCACCTTGCTCTGTGAAGTCCGGACTTTCCTCGGTATAACTTGCGCTATAACGCGGTGATCCAGGCGACTCTTCTATATATAAGGATAGAGCTTTGATTCATATACCTGCAAAAGTATGCTTACCCACATGGCATTTAACGGAAATATGTACGGTCCAGCGTTTACCTTCCTCGGCGTCCCAAGTTGCGATCTCGATGACCCAAAGAGCTTTGCAGATGCTGATGTGGTCATCATTGGTGCGCCGATTGATGCCGGTACCTCATACCGTTCAGGTGCGAAGTTTGGTCCTCAAGCAATCCGTGGAACTGACTATTTGCCGCATGATGGTGAACGTCCACATATGGCACTTCGCGTTGATGCATTGAAAGATGTCAAAGTTGTCGATGCCGGTGATTTGATTTTGCCGAGTGATGATCTTGCAAAATGCCTTGAGATTCTTAAAGTTGCAACTGAAAAGGTTTCTCGCGCAGGAAAGATTCCACTCATTCTCGGTGGAGATCACTCGGTAACTTCTGCAGATGTCGCAGGAATTGCTGCGCACCGCGGAATGGGTCGCGTCTCAATGATTCACTTTGATGCGCATGCCGATACTGGAGATTTGCAGAACGGTTCTTTAGTTGGCCACGGAACACCGATGCGCAGATTGATTGAATCTGGAGCTGTTCGTGGTGATCGCTTCTTACAGGTTGGTCTACGTGGCTACTGGCCAGAAGATGCAACACTGAAGTGGATGCGCGATCAGAAGATGCGCTCATACGAGATGACAGAGATCCATAACCGTGGATTGAAGGCTGTCCTTGATGAATCTTTCGGAATTCTTACCGATGACACAGATGGCGTATTTCTCTCTGTTGATATCGATGTAGTTGATCCGGGAATGGCTCCTGGCACAGGAACGCCTGAGCCAGGCGGACTCACATCTCGCGAACTTCTCGAAGCTGTACGTCGAATCTGTATCGAGCTCCCGGTTGTTGGAATCGATGTAGTTGAAGTTGCTCCAGCTTTTGATAGCGCAGATGTCACAGCGATGCTCGCTAATCGTGTTGTGCTTGAAGCACTTAGTGGAATTGCATTCCGCCGATCAGGTGGGACTTATAACCCTGCTCGCAACGTTCTCGATCGCTAAAGTTTAAAGCGTTTCAAGAATTGCTTGGATGTCGCTTTCTTGTGTCCAAGGGTTAACGATCGCAAAACGCAAGATCGGCTGACCTTTGTGGCTTGATGGCGTGACAAAGCCGATCTGATCTTCGAGCAATTTATCGCTCCACGCTTTGTACTCATTCATCGTCCAGCCGTTACGAGTGAAAGCGACGATAGATAAATTGGGTTCGCGCAATAGTTCAAGGTTTGGATGTTTCTTGACGAGATCTGCAGCGACTTGAGCTAGATCCATGGTCTGTGCAACAGCGTCGCTATAGGCCTTTGTTCCATGTGCAGCCAACGAGAACCAGAGAGGTAATCCTCGAGTTCTGCGGGTTAATTGAATTGCGTAATCTGAAGGATTCCATTCATCTGACTCTGTTAACGCATCAAGGTATCCGGCGTGCTGTGTGTGGGCTTTGCGACCTAACTCTGGATCTCGATAAATCAGCGCGCAGGCATCGTATGGAGCGAATAGCCACTTATGTGGATCGACGATGAATGAATCTGCATGTTCTACGCCAATAAAGAGTTTGCGAGTCTCTGCATGTGCCAGCCCTGCTAATCCATAGGCGCCATCAACGTGGAACCAGATCTTTTCACGCTTTGCATAGGCACCAACTGATGGCAGGTCATCGATAATTCCCAAATTGGTTGTTCCAGCGGTAGCGACAATTGCACACACATCTCTGCCTGGATTATTTCTTCGATAGTCATTAACAGCGGCTTCAAGATCTGAACCACGCATAATTTCGTCATCTTGTACTGGCACTTTGATGAGATCGACATCCATCACATCTGCTGCAGACTTAACGGATGAATGAGCTTCGCTTGAACATGCAATTGCCCATCGCGTGATTTCTGGATGAAGATTTCTCGCATTCATTCTTGCTGCAACGAGTGCGGAGAGATTGCCGATAGTTCCGCCTTGTACAAAGACTCCCCCGGCGCTTTCAGGAAGTCCCGCTAAATCAGATAGCCAGCGAAGCGTCTGATTCTCTGCAAAGACAGCACCGGCTCCTTCGAGCCAAGAGCCTCCATAGAGAGCAGATGCACCAACGACAAGATCAAAGAGATTTGCAAGCTCTGTTGGTGCAGATGGAATAAAGGCTAGATAACGAGGATGGTCAGTTGAGATACACGCCTGTGCGAGAGTTTCGGTAAAAAGTTTTAGGGCGTTACTGCCACCGAGGCCATCTTCTGTAATTGTGTTACCAACTAAATCAAAGAGTTCACCTTCAGATTTTGGTCCATCAAGCGGAGGATTATCTTTGAGTCGAAGAAAGCTGTACTGAAGAATCTCATGAGCAACTTGCTCTATCTCCGAAGTGAACTCGTGCATGTGGTGATTCTAGGCAGCAAGAGCGGTTAACGCCCAGAGTATTGCCGCGATATCGATAAATTCCTGCGCAATCGCGCCCTGACTCGGCGTCAGAAATCCAAAAGCACCCAAGAACATAGCAATCAGCGAGAGCCCCATACCAAGGCCTGCTGCTTCCAGCGCCTTCTTTCGAGATTTCTTTGCGATACGTATCGCTGTAGTAAGGCGATCAATTGAATCCTCAACGATAACTACATCAGCTGCTTCACTGGCAGCCGAAGCTCCACGAGCACCCATCGCTACTCCAACATCTGCTGCAGCTAATGCAGGTGCATCATTGATTCCATCTCCAACGACAACGACGGTACCTGAAGAACGTTGCATCGCTGAACGCGCAATCTCCAACTTTCCTTCAGCGCTTACCTTTGAGAAGACTTCTGTTATTCCAACTGATTTCGCTACAGCTTGTGCAGTTTCATCTCGGTCGCCAGTTACGAGTGCGATGTGTGAAACTCCGACTTGGCTTAGCTCTGCAACCATTGCTCGAGATTCTGGGCGAATTGGATCATCTAATCCAATGATGCCGATGAGGTCGCCATCTGCGGTCACACCCACCATGAGTGGTTGGCTGAAGTGCAGCCATGATGGCAATTGTTGTTCGATTTGCCCAACAACATATCGAACGCCATTTAGCGTGCCACTAATTTGATGACCAGGAATCTCATCGAGATCGGTGCAAGTAGATAGCTCGAGACTCCTTCTACGTGCTTCATGAACTAGTGCTTTCGCAACAATGTGCGGGCTGTATTGATCAACTGAAGCCGCAATCTGCAGGAGTTCATCGTCACTTAAGCCAGGTGCTGTATTGATATCTGAAATCTCAGGGCCACCATGTGTAAGCGTTCCGGTCTTATCGAGCAAAACTGTCTCGGTTCTGGCTAGCGCTTCAAGGATTGCACCACCTTTAATGATTGCGCCGCTCTTTGCAGCTTGTGAAAGCCCAGCGACAATCGCAATGGGAACCGCGAGAATGAGAGGACAGGGTGTGGCTGCAACCAATACAGCTATTGCTCGTTTTACATCACCGGTGATAATCCATGCACCGGCTGCGATAGTGAGGGCAACTGGAACAAATCGCAACGCCCATTGATTAGCGATACGTACCCCTGGCGCTGACTTTGCTTGAGCCGCCTTAACTAAGGCGATAATTCCGGCATAAGTACTATCTTGCGAAGTTGACGATGCAACGTATTCAAATGGAGAACCAGCGTTGAGTATTCCGCTCGATATTTCATCGCCAATTAAACGATTAACGGGCAGCGGTTCTCCGGTAAGTGCAGATTCATCTAACGTAGCCTCTGCCAACAAATGTCCATCGGTAGGCGTAATTTCACCGGCACGGATCAGAAGTTTGTCACCGATGGCCACAAGTTCGATATCAATCTCTTCAATTGTTGAATCATTTTTGACGCGATGAACAACGCGAGGCATTCGCGAAAGGAGTGATTTTAATTGACGCTCTGCTTGGCCCTCGGCCCAGCTCTCTAAAACGCGACCTGTTGCTAGCATCACTGAAATTACTGCAGCAGCAAAGAGTTCATCTGTAAGTAAAGATCCAACTAAGGCAAGGACTGCAAGTAGATCTGAGCCCATTGTTTTGTGACGTAAATCTTGGATGAGCCACGTTGTTGCTGGGATTAAGCCGATAAAACCAGCCAGAATCCAGAACGCATCTATGCGGAATCCAAGCAGCAGGGTCGCCGTAGATGAAATCAACAGAAAAGTGTTGAATCGGCGTGAATTCATAGAGCTAGGTTACTTCTCTTTCTACGCGATAACCTTCTCTCATGAGCGATGTAACAATCACCTTTTTAGGCGCAACCGAGACCGTGACGGGTAGTCGTTTTCTTATCTCAACCCCTCTGAGCAAGATTCTCGTAGATTGCGGGCTCTATCAGGGTGTGAAGTCAATTGCGCGCAAGAACTGGGAAACCTTCCCCATCGATCCACGACAGATTGATGGCGTCGTCCTGACGCACGCACATCTCGATCACTGTGGCTATCTTCCGCTCTTAGTGAAGCAGGGTTTCTCAAAAGAGATTTACGGAACGAGATACACCCTTGATATCGCCAAAATTATTATGCGAGATTCTGCGCATTTGCAGATGGAGGATGCAAAGTACGCTGCGAAGAAGGGCTACTCATCTCACAAAGATCCACAACCTCTCTACAACCTTCTAGATGCCGAAAAGGCAATCGATCACTTGCGTGAACGTCCCTTCCGCGAAAAGGTAAAGATTGCAGACGATATCTTTGTTACTTTCTATCCTTCGGGTCATATTCTCGGATCGAGTTTTGTTCTCATTGAGGCAGCAGGGAAGAACTTCCTCTTCAGCGGCGACTTAGGAAGAGATAATCATCCACTTCTTTCTGTGCCAGATGCTCCTCCCGCAGTCGATCTAGATGTGGTGGTTACAGAATCCACATATGGAGACCGAATCCACGACACAACCCCTGAAGATTTTGCACGTGAACTCAATGATGCAATCGCACGAGGCGGCTCTATTCTGATTCCAGCATTTGCGGTCGATCGCACCGAAGTAATCCTGATGGCACTTAAAGAGTTAATTCATGAGAAGAAGATTCCGGCACTTCCAATATATGTGGACTCACCAATGGCTCTCTCGGCTCTAAATTTCTATCGCGAGGCCATAACAACAAACTCTCCCGAAATTCGCGCTGGTGTCTCGGCACGCTTTTCCAATGAAGATCCGTTCGATGCTGGTGCTCTACATCAGATGGTTACCACTGAGGATTCAAAATCAATTAATGACATCACCGAGACCTCAATTATCATCTCTGCGAGTGGCATGGCAACAGGTGGTCGCGTTGTTCATCACCTAGCCAATATGTTACCCAATCCAAAGAACACCGTCATTCTGGTTGGCTATCAAGCAGTCGGAAGCCGTGGCCGTTCACTTGAAGATGGCGAACAGGTAATTAAAATTCATGGCAAGCCCGTCACCGTTGCTGCCCACATTTCTAAGGTAGAAAGCTTCTCTGTGCATGCAGATTCTGATGAGTTGATTCAATGGCTAGGTAAGGCGCACGCACCAAAGCAGGCATTTATTGTTCATGGAGAAAGCGAAGGCCAAGAACGCATGCGCGAGCGTTTAACTTCAGAACTTGGGTGGAATGCAATTATTCCCGAGGGGATGCGCTCTTACCCAGTTTAGTTTTATCTTGAGTTGCCATAAGGCTGGTCACTGTTGTGACCATTAAGGTAACAACGATTACCCCAAGGCTTATTTCAAGAGTGACTTCAGGAGTATGAACACCGTTCCCATGCAAAGCTTCAAGAATCATCTTGACGCCGATAAATGCCAAGATAAATGAGAGCCCGCGAGATAGGTAGACAAGACGGCTCATGAGACCTGACAGCAAGAAGTAGAGCTGACGAAGACCCATCAGAGCAAAGACATTTGCAGTAACCACGATGTAGCTATTAGTTGTAAGACCCAGGATTGCCGGAATTGAATCTAGAGCGAAGAGGAGATCGGTTACGCCGAGTGAAACTAGAGCAATTGCGAATGTGCTCCACCCACGCTTGCGAAGGAACTTAACGATTTTCGCTTCATCTTCTTCAACGTTCTCCTTCTCATTGATGAGCTTGTAAGCAGTCAAGAGTAAGAATGCACCGAAGAAGTAGAACATGAAGCTAAATCGGCTCACCAATGCGACGCCGAGGAAGATCAAGATTACGCGGAGAACAATTGCAATAAGAATTCCAAGCAATAGGACCAGCTGCTGTGATTCCTTCTTCACCTTAAGTGTTGAAAGCAGAATTATGAAGACAAAGA
The DNA here is from genome assembly GCA_965268015.1 of Candidatus Nanopelagicaceae bacterium. Classification (GTDB taxonomy): domain Bacteria; phylum Actinomycetota; class Actinomycetes; order Nanopelagicales; family Nanopelagicaceae; genus Planktophila. The sequence goes on along the minus strand of OZ254154.1, from coordinate 281,131 downwards.
TATTGTCGACAGATAGTGAATATTCAGTTAACCAACCGGCGAAGAATTCTGCACGCGCTTCTTGACCCGCCCATTGAGGTAGGAGTAATCCGAAGATTACCGCTGCTGTTACGTAGATAAGTGTCCAAGAGATTGATTCCTTAAAGGTCGTGACCTTATTACGACGCAAAATTGCGAGCGTGAGGTCGAAGATGATGACAGCCGCAAGAACCGCAACGGTAATGGCCCATTCGGTGGTTGAAATCATCGTAGGTGTCCTCTTTCATTAAATGATCGCAGTGCGCGAAGGCCATCTGAAGGCCAGATGGAAATACTAGAGATTGAACAAGGAGATGCATCCATATGGAAGACCGACTCGCTAGGGCCACCGATGGCGAGCTTCGCTGCAGTCTTGATTACCCCGTTATGACTGACAACGACAATTCTCTTGCCAGGGTATTGAGCAACTAGCTTCTCGAGGGCTGCCTCAATCCGCTCCGAGGCTTGATCGTAGGATTCGCCGCCACCAGGAGCATAAGAAGTTGAATCAAGCCATGCCTGGAACTCATCAGGTGACTCTTCGCGAACTTCTTCAAGCGATTTGCCATCCCAGCTTCCAAATGAGAGTTCATACCAAGCTTCATCGAAGATAATCTCAAGGCCAGTTGCACGAGCAATAGCCTCTGCAGTTTGTCGTGTGCGCTTCAATGGAGATGCAATCAAAACTTCTGCGCCAAGCTTTACAACCTCATCTGCCACCAACTGCGCTTGATCAAGACCTTCTTGCATCAGCTCTGGATCGAGTTCGCCTGTACCTGAAAACTTACGCATCGGCGTCAAGATAGTTTCGCCATGGCGCACGAAATAGATAAATGTAGGAACCTCGGTGCTACGAAGACGCTCAGTGAGGTAGTTCTGCTGAATTATCGCTGCCGGCTTATGTGCGCTCTCACCATCAAGTGCTTTATTCGCCAATCTATCTGCATGTGAATTCTCATCTCGCGGAATCCATGAATATGTAACCAGTGATGGGCTATGTGCGTCGCGACATTGCTTAGCTAATTCGCGCATATCGGCATGCTTAATCTGCCAACGACCTGACATTTGTTCCACAACAAGTTTGGAATCCATTGCAACTTCTACAGTTGCTTGAGCATCAAGCTGGTGGATATGTGAAAGCCCTGCAAGTAATCCACTGTATTCGGCGACATTGTTAGTCGCTGTTCCAATCACATCAAAGAGCTCGGCAACAATCTTCCCGCCTTCGCTTACAACTGCGCCATATCCTGCAGGACCGGGATTACCGCGAGATCCGCCATCAGCTGTGAGTTTAAAGTGACGTGCCATTTAGCGATCACGCACCAAGATGCATCGGCATTCTTCACAGCGAACAACTTCATCTTCTGCAAGTCCTGCAATACGTTGCAATTCAATTGTATTAAGGGTCAGGTGACAGCCTTTGCACTGATTGCCAGCCAACGCTGCTGCACCGTTGCCATTATTGGATTCGCGTAACTTTTCATAGAGGGCAAGGAATTCAGCGCTCACTGATTTCGCTGTTGATTCGCGGTCAGATGCAATCCCCTCGAGTTCAATATTGATCGATGCCATGGCGTTCTCTTTGCGGATATTCAAATCTGCAATCTCTAAAGCAAGGGCACCTTCTTCAGCAGCAAGGGTTGCGATTCTCTCTTTGAGACCATCTACACGCATCATGATTTCGAGCTCGACTTCTTCAAGTTCTGCTCGGCGCGCATTGAGGGTAACCAGCTCGTGCTGAGTTTGCTCGAGCTCTTTTGCAGCGCCAGTACCTGAAGAAAGTCGAGCTTCGTCGCGATTAATTCGAGTAACAATTTGCTCGACATCGCCTTCGGCGCGAGCAAGCTCTCGCTTTACATCGCTGAGTTCTGTCTCTGCCGCGATACGCAGGTCACGCACATTGTTCTGCTTAATAGTTGTAGAGCTGATGACTGCAAGCTCTGGGAGGTTGGCTGCTTTATTGCGAAGAGTGACTGACTGTAAATCAAAATTTTGAATATCAAGGATGGAACGCTGGTCGCTAACGCTAGCTTTCACGGCGTATCTCCTTTTAATTTCTCAGGCATAGCCAAAGAACGTTATGTAGTTTGTTAGGTCAATCTTACTTTATTTAAACAGGTAAATCTGTCTTCAGGCTGATTTCATATCCCCATACATCGTAATCATCAAGATTGACCAACATAAATCCCTTTGCCTCTAAGGCGCTGACCGCCTGGGCTCTATGTTCTGTTGCATGGTGCACTGCCTGGCTGATAATTGTTGATCGCTTCCAGATTTTTGTGACTCCATCTCGAACTATCTGAACATCCCCATCGGGATCTTTCGAATACTCAAGCAGGTCAGCATCAAAGCGCACTAATTTGGCTGCAATCTCTTTAAGTCCAGCCATGGTATTTGGGGCATCAAAATCTTCGTATTGGCGCCCGGTTAATCGATATCCATACCAATCAGCTGACGATGCGATATGGCGAAGAATTTCTCCAACGTGCCACTCTGGATTGATTGCATATGCCGTGAGCGCTTCATCTGGCAACGTTGCAATCTGCGAATATACGCGTTGATTTGCCCAGGCCATATGTTTCAAAATCTGATCCATCGAGATAGTCATGACAAGAGTCTATGGGTTGATAGGCGCTCAATGACAGAGCTTGAAATACACTCCTCCCATGAAATTAACTACCTGCCTCTGGTTCAATGGAAATGCTCGTGAAGCTGCAAATTTCTACAAGAGCATATTCCCCGAGAGTGAAATTCAGGATAATTGGATCGCACCAACAGATACGCCTGGAAACAAGATTGGCGAAGAGATAGTCGTTAACTTCACAATATTCGGCCAGAATTTTATCGGCCTCAATGGTGGTCCTCAGTTCCCGCATTCAGAAGCGATTTCATTTCAAATTCCATGCGCTAATCAAGATGAGATTGATCGCTACTGGGAGCTACTCACTAAAGATGGCGGGCAAGAAAGCCAATGCGGTTGGCTCAAAGATAAATTTGGAATCTCATGGCAGGTGACTTCTCCTGAGATGACGAAGTATCTTGGAGGCAGTGATCCTGAAGGGTCAAAACGAGCCACTCAAGCGATGCTTGAAATGAAGAAGATTGATTTAGCTGCGATGGCTAAGGCTTACAACGGCGAATAGCGGAACTGATAGCGTCAACGTATGGCGACACTGAAAGCGCTCCTAGCTTCTTCTGACAAATCTGTGCGCCTCAAGGCAGCGCTAGCCGCAGGCACCTATCCGGAACCAGATTTTATTGACGTATTGGTCGACCAGTGCGCACATGAACCTGATTTCTTTGTGAGAGACACTCTTTCATGGGCGCTCATTAGAAATGATATTCCAAAAGTTATTGACCGCCTTAAATCCGAATTGCACTCCAAAAACGTTCAAGCGAAGAAACAGGCACTTCATACGCTCTCCAAAATCGGAGACAAGAAGTTCTATCCACTTATCACGCTTGAACATTTACTTGATTCCAATGATGAGGTCGCTGTCACTGCCTGGCGTGCAGCTTCTGTATTGGTGCCAGAAAGTGAAGTTTCTGCCTTAACTGCAATTTTGGTGACCCAACTTGGCAGAGGTGATTCAGATGTGCAGTTCGATCACACGCGATTCTTATGCGCCCTGGGTGAGGCAATCATTGAGCCTCTGAATGAGGCGACTCAATCTCCCGAGGAAAATATTCGGATTCACGCCAGTTTTACGCTAATGCGTTATGAGGAGATGAAAATTAGAGATGTTAAGAAACCTATTGTGGGCGGTGAGGGTTTCGAACCCCCGACATCCTCGGTGTAAACGAGGCGCTCTACCACTGAGCTAACCACCCTGCCGGAACTGCAACCTGCTTGAACTGCTTGCGAATACTACTTTATAGCTGCGAAAGTACGAAAACCGAATACTTTTATGCGGGAAATAAAGTAGGTCTAGCGAGATTTACAGGGCTGCGATTGCAGTCTTGTAATCACCGTTGTTACGAGCATCCCCAAGGCCATTTACTACCTGCCAGCGGATCACGCCTTCCTTATCGATGATAAAAGTTCCACGCATCGCGCAGCCGATATCTTCGTTGAAGATCCCGTAGGCACGTGATGCAGCTCCGTGTGGCCAGAAATCAGAGAGCACAGGGAAGGAATAACCCTCTTGCTCAGCGAAAATTTTCTGAGAATGCATAGAGTCACATGAGATTGCAATTACTTGCACGTTGTCATTTTGGAATGCTGCGAGGTCATCTCTGATTGCACAGAGCTCGCCGGTGCATGTTCCCGTAAATGAGAATGGGATAAAGAGGAGGACTACATTCTTCTCACCCTTAAATGATGAGAGCTTTACCTTTGCACCGTGCTGATCTTTTAACTCAAAGTCAGGGGCAATCTGTCCAACGCTTAATCCTGCAAGGTTCTGTGTCATGTAGCAAAACTAACGCTTTGATGATTTACGTGCAACTAATCGCGTTGCCGTCCAGTCTCGAGCTACTGCAATCGTTGATGTTTGGTTAAGCCCAGCAAGCGGAGCTGCATCTTGAATATCACTGGGTTCGACATGTCCATCGCGACCAACTTTGGGAGTCAGAACCCATAACGGCCCAGATTCAGAGAGGTAGGTAACTGCATCCATACATTCATCTACGAGATCACCGTCATCTGCTCTAAACCAGAGAAGTACGGCATCAACGACATCGTTCGTTGATCCTTCAAGAAATTCAGTGCCTGTTATCGCCGTAATCGCTTGGCGCAGTTGGGCATCACAATCCGAGCCATAACCAATCTCCAGGACTATCTCCCCTGGCGCAAAACCCATGCGTGCTGCCACGGGATAAGTCCAACGGATGAGACGAAGATTTACAAGGGGTAAGTGGCTTCTCGGGGTGCTTTTTTGCGCTCATCCCTCTTTGGCGCGAGAATATGGCCATGACCGAATATGCGGGATCGCCAGATCAGTTCATTGACCAGCTCGTAGATACAGACCCCAATGAAACGGCTGAATGGCAGGCATCCTTTGATGCAGCCCTCAACGCTGCAGGTCCAGTCCGCGCTCGTTACTTGATGCTCTCGCTGATCAAGAGAGCACAAGAGAAGAACATCGGTCTCTCTTCACTTCGCACAACCGATTACATCAACACAATTTCACCAGAGAACGAACCAGATTTTCCTGGTGATGAAGCAATCGAACGTCGCATTCGTTCATACGTTCGCTGGAATGCAGCGATGCTCGTACATCGCGCGCAGCGCCCTGGCGTTGGCGTGGGCGGCCACATTTCTACATATGCATCATCGGCTGCTCTCTATGAAGTTGGTTTCAACCACTTCTTCCGCGGAATGGATCACCCAGGCGGCGGAGATCAAATTTTCTTCCAGGGACATGCGAGCCCAGGTATGTATTCACGTGCATTCCTTGAAGGTCGATTCTCAGAAGATCAACTAGATGGTTTTAGACAAGAACTCTCACATCAAGCTGGCGGACTCTCTTCATATCCTCACCCACGTTTGATGCCAGACTTCTGGCAATTCCCAACGGTATCTATGGGTATTGGTCCTCTCAATGCTATTTATCAAGCTCGCTACAACCGATACCTGCATAACCGCGGAATCAAAGACACTAGTGATCAGAACGTCTGGGCATTTCTTGGCGATGGTGAAATTGATGAGGTTGATACTCTCGGTGCAATTGGATTAGCCTCACGTGAAAAGCTAGATAACTTAACTTTCGTGGTGAACTGCAACCTTCAAAGACTTGATGGTCCAGTTCGCGGTAATGGCAAGATCATTCAAGAGCTCGAATCAATCTTCGGTGGAGCAGGATGGAATGTCATCAAGGTTGTGTGGGGCCGCGAATGGGATCCACTACTTGCTCAAGACCGTGAAGGTGCTCTCGTTAATTTGATGAACACGACTCTCGATGGTGATTACCAAACATTTAAGGCTGAAAGCGGTGCATTTGTCCGCGAGAACTTCTTTAACCGCGATCCACGCACTGCAGCAATGGTTGCCAACTGGTCTGATGATCAGATCTGGGCACTGAAGCGCGGTGGACATGACTATCGCAAGCTCTTTGCTGCATATACAGCAGCCACTGCTAAGAATGGAAAGCCAACAGTTATCTTGGCTAAGACAGTCAAGGGTTGGACTCTTGGTTCGCACTTCGAAGCACGTAACTCGACCCACCAGATGAAGAAGATGTCACTTGAAGACATCATCGAATTCCGCGATCGTCTTGAAATTCCATTAACTGATGACAAGCTCGATAAGTACACACCTTCTTATTTCCGACCTGCAGCAGATTCTCCAGAGATGAAGTACCTCGAAGAACGTCGCCGCGAGCTTGGTGGATCCATTCCACGTCGTCGCTCTGTGTCAAAGCCACTTACCCAACCAGATGACTCTGCATACGAATCAGTTCGTCGTGGTTCAGGGCAGCAAGAAGTTGCTACAACAATGGCATTTGTTCGAATGTTGAAGGACCTCATTAAGGATCCGGGACTTGGTAACCGCTTGGTACCAATCATTCCTGATGAAGCTCGCACATTCGGTCTTGATTCTCTATTCCCATCACTCAAGATTTACTCACCACATGGACAGCAATACATGGCTGTTGACCGTGACTTGATGCTCTCTTACAAAGAATCAACATCAGGTGTCATCCTTCACGAAGGTATCAACGAGGCCGGATCTGTTGCCTCATTTACCGCTGTTGGTTCTTCCTACTCAACTCACGATGAACCAATGATTCCTATCTATATCTTCTACTCAATGTTCGGCTTCCAGCGCACAGGAGATTCATTCTGGGCAGCTGCAGATCAACTCGTTCGTGGATTCGTCATCGGTGCAACTGCAGGGCGTACAACGCTCAACGGCGAAGGTTTGCAGCATGAAGACGGTCACTCACACCTTCTCGCAGCAACTAACCCAGCAGTTGTTTCCTACGATCCAGCATTTGCATACGAAGTGGGCCACATCTTCAAAGATGGTCTACGTCGCATGTATGGCGAGAACAGCGAAAACATTTATTACTACATGACCGTTTACAACGAGCCATACATGCAGCCAGAAGAGCCAGCTAACCTCGATGTTGAGGGCTTGCTCCGCGGTATCTATCTCTACGCACCAGCACCTAAGGCTCGTAAGAAGAATGCACAGATCCTTGCATCTGGTGTGGGAGTTAATTGGGCGCTCAAGGCGCAGAAGTTACTCAAGGAAGATTGGGGCGTATCAGCATCTGTCTGGTCTGTTACTTCTTGGAATGAACTTCGTCGTGATGGTCTTGAAGTAGATCGCCACAACATGCTCAACCCAGGTTCAAAGAAGAGCGCATACATCACCGAAAAGCTCAAGGGTGCAGAAGGACCAGTCGTTGCAGTCTCAGACTTTATGCGCGCGGTTCAAGATCAGATTGCACCATGGGTTCCAGGTTCATTCCATTCACTTGGAACAGATGGCTTTGGACTCTCTGATACTCGCGGTGCTCTTCGTCGCCACTTTAAGGTTGATGCAGAATCGATTGCAGTTGCAACACTTGCTGAACTGGCAAAGCTCGGTGAAGTAAAGGCTTCAGTTGTTCAAGAGGCAATCGATAAGTATCGCATCATGGATGTTCGCTCTGCAGATGCAGGCAACACCGAAGGTTCAGGCTGATTAGTTTTTTCTTTCCTCAGGTCTTAGCGCCCGCGTAAAGAAAACCGTCGCAATCACCATTGCCGTCGGAATCATGAAGGCCAGAGCAATCGAGCCGGTAAATTGAATTGTCCATGCGACGAGCCACTTGCATATAAACATCAAAATGTTATTCGCGACTCCAAGTTGACCAATTACTACCGCACTTGGTTGTGTTGAACGTCGATTAGCTATTGCAAAGAATGTCGGCCCCAAGAAAGATAAACCAAGGCCAGCCATAAGAAAGCCGAGAACAAAGAGTCCGTATGACCACCACTTCATAGAAGCTGGTAGATGCGTTGCAATAATGATGCATGACCCAAAGGAAAGGCCGGCTAAGAGTGCGGATTTCTTTACAAGGCCATCAATCTCGTACTTATCTGTTAGTCGATGGATCATGAAGCGACCGAAGATCATCGCAGCGGTAAAGAGAATGTAAGGGACTGTACTGAGCCCTGAATCAATACCAAGTCTTTCCTTGGTAAAGATTGTTCCCCAGTCGCCAACGGCAAATTCAAGGTAGCTAGCGCATGCAAGTCCTAAAGTGATTGGCCAATCAACTTTAAATGATGTGAAAATCTGCTTAATCGAGTAACTGTCATCATCATTTTCATTTGCAGGAAGAAGGGCTGGGTGCAGTTGAGAAACAATCATCAACATTGCGATTGCGCACCCGAACGCTAAAACATCTATATGCGTCGCCAGGCTCACATGCCCGACAAGAGCTCCTGAAATGATCGCTGTTAAAAGTGCACCTGCACTCCATACTCCATGCGCTCTCGTAACGATATTGGCTCCACTGCGCTCCTGATAGTGGAATGCCTGGCTATTGATTGCAACGTGCATTGCGGTAATTCCGAAGCCGAAGGCAATATTGAGAACCAAGAATGTAAAGCTGCTCGTGATGTGAACAAGCATGGCGAGCGAACCAAAAAGTAGAAGGATTGATGAGATCAATACTTTCTTGACACCGATTTTATGGATGACGTGACCTACGGAGAGCAATCCAAAGAGCGCCCCCAGTGAACCAGAGCTCAACAAAGAACCGAATGCACCATTTTCCAGACCGAGGTTTTCCTTAACCTCTGGCATACGCGGCACCCATGCCATGACGCCAAAGCCGAAGAGGAAGAAGAGGTATCGAATGAGTTTCTCTTCATGCGCGTGCTCAATCTGATCTTTCTTAGCCATCTTAAAAGAGCGCATTCGCGAGTTGAGTTCGAGCCTTGATGACCCGAGGATCTGCAGGGTCAACGAGTGCAAAGAGCTCTAGCAATCGATTCTTTACTTGATTTCGTTCATCTCCAAAGAGAACTGCAACAAGAGCCAAGAGACGATCGAATGCTGAATCCAAGTAGCCACTCATCACTTCGACATCTGCGCAACGAAGTTGAACCTCAATATCCTCGGGCTTTGCAACAGCTTCTTCCATTACCTTTGCCGCATCCAAACCTTCGGTGCGAATAAGCAATTGAACTTGTGCCAAACCTAAGACCGCATATTGATCATTAGGTTTTCTTGCTAATAACTTTCGATATGCAGCCTCTGCTGTTGGGTAATCCCCCGCATCCAAGGCTGCAAGTGCTTCATCTTCTTCAGGCTCTGACTCTTCAACAGGAGCCTCACCAATTCCTTGTTGCGCTGCAACCTGCATGATTTTGCTCAAAACGTCACGGAGTTCTTTCTCCCCTAACGCTCTTTCAAGGAATGGGACTGCCTGTCCGCCAATGAGTACGACACCGTAAGGAATGGTCTGTACCTGTAACGCTTGAGCGACGGGTGCTTGAGCTTCGGCATTAACATGAGCTAAAACCCATGCTCCCTTGCCTTCAGCCTCAAGGTTTCCAAGAGTGCGAACAAGTTCGACAGATTCTGCAGACCGTGGTGACCACACGATAATGACAACAGGCTTTTGCTGCGAAAGAGGAAGGAAATCACTCTGCAAATTTTGCGCAGTAACTTCAGCGCCGGGCATCGGTGATGATAGATCTGCCGGTGGCTTACCGAGTGAACTGAGATCGACCGCTTGAGAGAAGTTTGGAGGCAAAGTCACTGCTGCATCATGCCAGTCTTGGTGATATCAACGCCAGAATCGCGTCTAAATGGCAAGATATCTGCGACATATGCTTTCGCTGCAAACTCGAGACCAACATCATGGCCTGCTCGCTCACTCAAGTACCAACGGTGTTCAAGAGTCTCGTGGAAGAACTGTGCTGGCTCAATACGACCAGCTAACTCTGTTGGAATCAGCGCAACAGTTGGTTGGAACACTTCTATCAGCCAATTACGTGCAGATTGATGCATAGGAGGTTTAGGACTCTTCTCACGGCCGCGATAACGATCAAAGGATGCAAGTAATCTCTTAGCTTGAAGCTCTTCAGTATCAAGACCCATCAATTCACGGAGTCGGTTCTTGTGATATCCGGCCGCTACCAACTTAGGTTGGAAGAGAAGCTTGCCATCTGTGCTTCCCTCTTCAATCGAAACAGAAACTTCTTCAACTGTGAATCCGAGATCGTGCAAAGCGCGCATGGCACGTTCAACTGCATGGCGGTCTTGTGGATCTAGAACTTGGCGATCTTTAATCGCCGACCACAATCGGTGATAACGCTTAATGAGTGCAGAACTAGCGCGGATAGGATCCATACCTGGATAGAGAACGCCAGAAAGCTGCAGATCTTCGAGCTCTGCTGCTACGTTGAAATGCGCAATTTCTAAATCATGTTCGCGTTGTCCATCACTGAGTGACTTTTGAAACTCTCCCGTTTCAGCATCAACGAGGTATGCAGCAAAACCTTCTGCATCGCGTCTAAAGAGAGTGTTGGAGAGCGAGCAATCGCCCCACCAGAAACCTAAGAGGTGAAGTCGTACCAATAAGAGTGCGAGCGCATTTGCCATCAGCGTTACATCTTCAGCGGTAACTTTCTTATCGCTAAGAACCACGCGAAATGGAAGTGAATACGGCAAGAAGCGAGTGACGAGTGCGCAAGGGAGTTCTTCAGACTTCGCATCTGTGCGTCCCTCAACCACGGCGATGGATTGCACGCTTGGGGCATCGAGGGAAGTCAGCTCGCGCAAGATTTTATATTCGCGGTTCGCAAATTCGGAGACCGTCTCTTTAACTGCATAGACCTCTGCATCAGGGTCATCTGTAGAACGTACTAGGCGAACGATATGTCGCGAGATACCGCGCTTTTCAGCAAGGAGCGGATCTTCGGGCCACTCTTCCAGGGGCTGGCTCCAGGGCAGGCCAGAGACCGCTGCGATCTCCTCTCCGAGTCCTGTTATCAGTAGCGCCATGAGGGTTATTCTCTCGCACGCTTTACAATAAAGCATGGCTATTTCAGAGCGTATGAAGCGAAAAGGTAAAGAATCACCAATTCCTGCAGATTTCGGTGCAATGGGCGCTCCTATTGATAAGAGCCATCCATTCTTCTTCGGTTTTCTGGCAACTATTGGTGCTCTGAGTGCATTTGTCTTGATGCGAGCACTTGCCAGTGCAAGTCAGGTATTTGTCTTAATCCTCGTCTCTCTCTTTCTAGCGGCGGGTCTAAATCCAGCAGTTGAGGCTATCCGTCGTAGAGGTCTTAGTCGCAGCGGCGCTGTCGCCATCATCTTCGCCTCAGTCATCGTTGCAGTAACTGCATTCGCAGCTCTGATAGTTCCACCACTTGTTGAGCAAGGAACACATCTAGTTGAGATAGCTCCTTCACTATTAAATGATTTGAAGGCAAATGCAACATTTGCTTCTCTTAATGAACAGTACGGAATTATCGATACATTGCAGAAGAAGCTCGCCTCTGTCACTCGCGATGGAAGCCTACTGATCTCCGCATTCGGTGGAGTCTTTGGTGTCGGTAAGACTGTTATCTCCGGGGTCTTTACCGCCCTCACCATTCTTGTCTTGACTCTGTACTTCCTTACTTCACTTCCCCAGGTAACAGAACTTGGACTTCGTTTTGTGCCAACCACACGCCGTGCTCGTGTCTCACTTCTAACGAATGCGATTATTGCTCGAATCGGATCCTTTATCGGAAGTCAGATCTTCATCTCCTTCCTTGCAGCGCTCTTTGTTGCAACGCTTTCCGCCATTCTTGGGCTTCCTTCACCCGTTGCTATTGGCATCCTTATCTTTATCTGTGGCTTAGTTCCTCTTATTGGTCACTTCATTGGAATTTCGATTGTCACACTCATTGCCCTCACGCAATCAATCTCCGTAGGAGTAATTGCATTTGTTGGGTATGTCGTTTATGTCCAGATCGAAAACTACATCTTGACGCCACGAGTTATGAAGAAGACTTTGGCTGTACCAGGAGCAGTAACAATTATTTCTGCGCTGATTGGTACATCTCTTCTTGGTCTAGTCGGAGGATTACTTGCCGTTCCTGTGGCAGCTTCAGTCATTCTTATCTTGGATGAAGTAGTTTTTCCCCGCGCACAAGAGCGTTAAATCTAGATAGTTGTCGCTAATGGCAATCGCTGGGGTGCAACGACGCGAGTGATCTCTGTAAGAACAAGATGTACATAAGGCTCACCTACCCATAAGTGCTTTGCGCCATCAACAGCAATCAGATTAATCTGTGGAATAACGCTAAAACGTGTGCGGGCAGCCTCGGGTTTGAGATAGTCATCATGTTCTGGAATCAGCGCTGTAATGGGGCGCCCATCTATAGCCCAGAATTCAAGATCTCCATCAACAATATCGAGAAGCGTCGGGCTTAGAAGAATCAGTCCTTCAATCCGCGCATCCCGTGCATGTGAAATAGCGATGCTTGTTCCGAATGACCATCCAACAACCCAGAGACGTTTTACCTTGAGGACATCAAAGCAGTAAGAAATCATCGCCTCGACATCGTATTTTTCTGCGCGACCGTTGTCGTAACTTCCGGTGCTAGTGCCTGCTTCACTTGTCGTGCCGCGAGTGTTAAAACGTACAACTGTTATTCCGGTCATTGCAGGTAACCGGTTAGCCGCCTTCTTGTAGATGTGGCTATCCATCATCCCCCCTCCTGTTGGGTTGGGGTGACAGCACAGGATTGCATCTGTAATGCCTTCAAGGGGTGCGCTAACTTCGGCAATCAACGTCTGGCCATCTGCCGTTGTAACGGTGAAGGGGGTGCGAATTGCAGGTAACACAGTGCTGGGGCGGATTGGTTCCGACATGTGTGCAGTCTAGTCTTAGCTCATGGCTAAGTCACTTGAGAATTCTTTCGATTCATTAAATCCTGCAACCGGCGACGTAATCGCTAGCTATCCGATTTTTTCAGCAGAAGAAGTACAGGCAGCAGTTGCCACTGCACGCCGCGCTTCACAAGATTGGCGCGATGCCGGATTTAAGGGACGTCGCAAAGTTCTCCTTGCATGGAGCAAAGAGATTCTCGATCGAGTAGAAGAGCTCGCTGAGTTAATTTCTACAGAGACCGGTAAGCCTCACAGTGATGCAAAGTTAGAGGCGGCACTTGCTGCAGGGCACATTAGTTGGGCTGCCCGCCATGCCGAGAGCGTTATGCGTACATCGCATCGTTCTCCGGGAATTTTGATGGCAAATATGTCTGCAACTGTTGAACGTTCTCCCGTTGGCGTTGTTGGTGTCATTGGACCTTGGAACTATCCGGTATTCACCCCCATCGGCTCAATTGCATATGCGCTTGCTGCTGGAAACACTGTCGTTTTTAAACCGAGTGAATACACACCTGGCGTTGGCGCCTTTATCGCTGACACATTCCGCAGAGTTTCTTCCCATCAGGAAGTCCTTCTATGCATCACAGGACTTGGCGAAACAGGAAAGTTCTTATGTGAATCAGGTGTAGATAAGTTGGCATTCACCGGCTCTACAAAGACAGCAAAGATCGTTGCAGCTACATGTGCCGCCACAATGACACCAGTTGTCCTTGAATGCGGCGGAAAAGATGCAGTTCTCGTTGCTGCAGATGCCGATCTCAAGCGTGCTGCAGATGCAACAGTCTGGTCGGCATTTTCTAATGCAGGTCAGACGTGTATTGGCGCCGAGCGAGTCTATGTCGATAGCAAAGTTGCCGATCAATTCATGGAGTACGTAGTTGAGCTAACTAAGAGTATTCACTCTGGTGCTCCTGGCTCTGGAAACTATGGACCTTCAACAATGCCTAAGCAGGTTCCTATCATTGCAAGCCATATCAACGATGCGATTGCGCGCGGAGCAAAGGTTCTGCTCGGTGGAGTCGACTCTGTACATGCACCCTTTGTCGAGCCTGTGATTTTGGCCGATGTTCCAGAAGATTCGATCGCCATGACAGAAGAAACTTTTGGACCAACAATTGCCATCAATCGAGTAAAGAATATGGCTGAAGCGATTGAGCTCTCGAACGCTTCTCGCTATGGACTTGGAGCATCGGTCTGGTCAAAGAAATATGGCCGCGATATCGCATCACAGCTGCACACAGGAATGGTCTCTGTTAACTCTGTAATAGCCTTTGCTGCAGTGGATTCAGTTCCATTCGGTGGCGTGAAAGATAGTGGCTATGGCCGTATCCACGGGCCAGAAGGAATACTTGAATTCACATATCCAAGAACGGTTGTACGGGCACGATTCCAGCTCCCAATTGCATTTACTAGCTTCAAGCGAACTGAATCAAATGACAAGTTAATCGTACGAGTGACGAAACTTCTTAAGGGGCGATTAAGCTAGAAGTTTACTTAGTAGCGAGGCGCATTACGAGTGCGCTCGGTATTTGGTTTGCGGTTATTGCGCTTCTTCCAGCAAGCGTTATGCCAATGTCGTCTTCCTTCTTCATCGCCATCTAACCACGCAACGGTATGTGGAGTTGCCATCGGAATTAATTGATCACACCCTGGGCATCGATATGGTTTATTTGCAGCAGACCCAGTTAAATTTCTAACAATCCAAAGTCCAGTCTCATCTTCTTCAAAGAATTGATTTGAGGGTGTCAGAGAACGCTCTTCATCGCCACCTTTTGGTCTGCGATTCTTTGGATGGTTCTTGCGCGGGCTCACACTCTATTTTCTCGCACTTTCCTGAGTAATGTGGCAAGGTAGCCATATGAGCAAGGTAATTAGCGTTACAGGGCTGCGAAAGAGCTACAAAGACCACCTTGCAGTCGATGGCCTAGACCTTGAAATCGAACAAGGAGAGATTTTCGCACTTCTTGGCCCCAATGGCGCTGGAAAAACCACAACAGTTGAAATCTTAGAAGGCTTTAGAACTCGCGATGGTGGAGATGTATCGGTCTTGGGCTTTGATCCATCACATCGTGGAGATGCAGGCCTTATCTGGCGCAATCGAATCGGCATAGTTCTTCAATCAACCCTAGATGCAGGTGATCTCACAGTTCTTGAATCAGTTGAACATTTCGCGCGTTATTACTCCAATCCAAAAGATCCCCACGATGTCATTGAACTTGTTGGACTTTCAGAGAAGAAAGGTGCGCTCGGACGCACGCTCTCTGGGGGCCAACGTAGGCGTCTTGATGTAGCTCTGGGAATCATCGGAAATCCCGAGCTCATTTTTCTCGATGAACCCACTACAGGATTTGATCCCGAGGCACGACGGGCATTCTGGGAGCTGATTAAAAATTTACGCAATGAAGGCGCAACGATTTTGCTGACAACGCATTACCTTGATGAGGCTGAGGCTCTAGCCGACCGAGTTGCTGTGATTAACCGCGGAAAGATCATTGAAGTCTCAACGCCTGCAGATCTTGGTGGGCGTGCAACATCACTTGCGCGCGTTACATGGCGCGACGGGGATGTTATCCGCGAAGAGAAGACATCGAACCCCACTGCACTGGTTCAAAAACTCTCTGCTCACTTCTCAGGAGAAGTACCAGAGCTCAATGTACGTAGAGCATCTCTTGAAGATATCTACCTCGAAATGATCGGAGGGACTCATGCCTAAGACTCCATCTGCTCTACGAATTGGCATTCACCGCGGAAAGATTGAAATTCTTCAATTTATGCGCCAGCGAGAATCTGTCGTATTCACGATGCTCTTCCCCTTAATTCTTCTCGCTATCTTTGGATCAGTTTTCTCTAACTCGATCGCTAAAGGCGTGACATTTAGCCAGTATTTCGTGGCAGGCATGATTGCCTCCGGCCTTGTTAATACAGGATTCCAGCAGCTCGCCATCATGATTCCGGTTGAACGAGATTTTGGAACTCTCAAACGTCTACGTGGAACTCCGATGCCAGCCATCAGTTACTTCATCGGCAAATCAATCTTGGTGACTGTCAGCATGCTTATTCAGGTTCTTCTACTGCTGGCAGCAGGGGTTGCATTCTTTGGAGTTAATCTTCCTAAGAGTGCCGATAAGTGGTTACTACTTGCAGCTCTTCTTGTTCTAGGAAGTGCCTGCTCGACAGTATTGGGTATTGCATTCTCTACAATTCCAAAGAGTGGCCGTGGCGCCTCTGCTGTTGTCTCACCTGTTGTCATCATCTTGCAATTCTTTAGCGGCGTCTTCTTTATCTTCACCGATCTCCCGGGATGGATGCAGCAAGTGGCAGCGATATTTCCGCTGAAGTGGATGACTCAAGGGGCTCGCTCAGTATTTCTCCCAGATAGCTTTGCTACGCGTGAAGTTGCTGGCAATTGGGAAACTGGCCGTACCTTTGCCATTATTACTGCATGGCTGATCGTGGGATTGATATTCGCAATTCGCACCTTCAAGTGGGAGCGAGATTGAGAAAGCTGGCTCTGGCCCTTTCTCTCCTTCTCCTATTCTCAGGCACCAGTGCCGTTGCTGCGACGAAGAAACCAACACCGAAGCCGACAGCCAAGGTGACTTCAAAGGCGACTGCTAAACCGAAGGCAACTGCTAAACCGAAGGTGACCAGTAAGGCTTCGACGAAGCCGAAAGCCACTGCCAAAGCCACTGCCAAAGCCACTGCCAAGCCGAAGGTGACTGCCAAACCAAAGGCCACAGCAACAACAAAGGCAAAGCCGACCGCTACAGCAACAGGTGAGGCAACTGCGACAGCAAAAGCGAGTGTGAAACCAAAGCCGAAGCCAAAACCGAAACCAAAGAAGCGGAAGAAAATTCGGCTGACGCCTTCTCCTAGGCCGAAGTGGCCACCTGTTGGATTTGAACAAAGTGGCGATGTCTTTGCCAAAGTTCCAACAAGTAAAGAGCTGGTGGGAGTGATCTCATCAAAGAAGAATCTTGCATCTCAAGTACTTGATTGCGAAACCTACGTCTGTGGCGCTGTACAAGTTGCCTCCGATAACGGCTGCCTATGGTGGGAGGTAAATTCAAATCTCCTTGGAATAGATAGACGAATTCTTGGAACGTTAACGACCGTGTCATGGACAACGCTTCCACGTGAGATTAAGACCATCCTTTTGATTTCTCCAGAACTTCTTGAGACTCAAGCTCGAGTTACGGGAATCTCTGTAGTCTGCCATCGCGAAGCTAAGCCTGAAGGCACTCCATCTGTAAGCTATAGAAAAGCAGAACAGTAAATGCTCGGTGGAGTAAATAACCAACTCTTTTTTATGAGCCTTGCAGGATTTCCGGCTGTCCTATTCCTCATATTGATATTGAAGTGGACTACGGCTCGCGGAAAATCACTGATTGAACGAACAGCTGTTCCAGGTTTCGAAGATGAATACGGAACTCTTGTCGCTGTTGCAGAACCAACTAATCACATCGAAGGCGAGATGTTGCGACAGAAGTTATTATCTGTTGGAATCAGAGCAACGCTTACACAGACCAAGAGCGGTCCACGAATCTTTGTATTTCCCCAAGAAGCAAGCGTTGCAAGAGCACATCTTGCAAGCAAGTAATCCTCTAGCTAATTAGCGATTTGCTCCGGGAACCCAGAGCTGATCACCAATCGACTTATTTGCAACGCGTGCAAGAACAAAGAGAAGATCAGAACAACGGTTGAGATACTTCGCTGTGAGTGGGTTAACGCCGCCACCAAATGCGTGAATAGCGGCCCAAGTGCAACGCTCTGCGCGACGTACAACAGTGCGCGCTACATGTAGGTGTGCTGCAGCTGGTGTTCCTGATGGAAGTACAAATGAGCGAAGCGATTCGAGATCTGCATTGAATGCATCAATCTTTTCTTCAAGATAGACAATCTGTGATTCAAGAACTCGGAGTGGTTCAAAAGCTGGAGAATCGACTACAGGCGTGCAGAGATCTGCACCGACGTCGAAGAGATCGTTCTGGATACGAACTAAGAGCTGGCGAACATCATCAGGTAGCTCATCGGTAGAGAGCACAACTCCGATTGTTGAATTGGCCTCATCAACTGTCGCATACGCTTCAAGACGTGGGTCATTCTTTGAGGTACGGCTCATATCTCCGAGAGATGTAGTTCCGTCATCGCCTGTCTTTGTGTAAATGCGCGTTAGATTAACCATGGCCCCAGCCTATTAGTAGACTTCGGAAATGGCATCTTCGTCGGCAGTAGGCAACGACCGTTTCCGCATCGTCGGCGGCGCTAGCCTCAAGGGCGAAGTCACTGTGGCAGGGGCTAAGAACTCGGTTCTCAAGCTCATGGCAGCCTCTCTACTAGCAGCTGGCACTACTACCATTCGAAATGTTCCAGATATCGCCGATGTCGACATCATGGCCGATCTTCTGACTCGACTCGGTTGCACAGTTAAGCGTGATGGATCGGTCATCACAATCGCTGTTCCTGAAAAGCCGCTCCATCGCGCAGATTATGAATTGGTGCGCAAGATGCGCGCATCTATCAATGTACTCGGACCTCTCGTTGCACGTGTTGGTAGCGCTGAAGTTGCTCTACCTGGTGGCGATGCAATTGGATCGCGCGGATTAGATTTTCACATTAAGGGACTTGAAGCTCTCGGTGCAACAGCGCGCATTGAACATGGATACGTCGTTGCAACTGCCTCTAACGGCCTTACAGGTGCCCAGGTTGAGCTTGATTTTCCAAGTGTTGGTGCAACAGAGAACATTATGACTGCAGCTGTACTGGCATCAGGTGTCACCACAATCGACAATGCAGCACGCGAACCAGATCTAGTCGATCTTGGAGAATTCCTCATTGCTATGGGGGCAAAGATTGAAGGTCTTGGCACTCCCCTGATCACAATTACCGGCGTTAAAGAATTGAAGCCAACAGACCACACAACTATTACCGATCGCATCATCGCCGGTACTTGGGCATTTGCAGCTGCAATGACTCAGGGCGATATAACCATTCATGGTGGGCGCGCAGATCACATGGAGGTCATGCTCGAAAAGCTTGCACATGCAGGGGCAATCATTACCTCAACCGATGATGGTGTCAGAGTTCGCATGGAATCTCGTCCACGTGCCACAGATGTTTCAACGCTTCCCTATCCAGGGTTTGCCACCGATCTCTTGCCATTTATCATCGCGATGAATGCAGTTGCAGATGGGCATTCGATCGTTACCGAGAATGTATTTGAAGCGCGCTTTATGTTTGTTAATGAGTTAATGCGACTTGGTGCTCAAATTACAGTTGATGGTCACCATGCATCTATAGATGGAATTCCGCAGCTCTCTGGCGCACCTGTTGAAGCATCAGATATTCGCGCTGGAGCAGGACTTGTCTTGGCAGCCCTCGTTGCCGATGGTGAAACCACTGTAGATGGGGCATTTCATATTGATCGCGGCTATCCAAACTTTGCCGAAGATCTACGCGCACTTGGCGCGCACGTCACGCGTGACTAATTAGCTGATTCGGTAAGAATCGATACGCGGTTATTTGAGACCGATAAGAAGCCTCCGCGAACCTGGAACTCTTTCGTTGTTCCATCAACGCTCTTAATGCTGACTGCTCCGTCGACTAGTACGCCAAAGAGAGGTGTGTGACCTGGAAGAACTCCAAGGTCACCTTCTGTGGTGCGAGCAGAGACAAAAGTTGCCTGCCCAGACCACACCTGCTGCGTTGGCGATACTAGTTCGACGTTAAGAGCCATTGTTATTACCTAGTTTTCCTTAACTTAGTTCTTCGCGAGTTCTGCAGCCTTGCGCTCGACATCGTCGAGGCCGCCGCACATGAAGAATGCTTGTTCTGGAATGTGATCGTACTTTCCGTCAGCGAGAGCTTCGAATGCTTCGATTGTTTCGCTAAGTGGAACGAATGATCCGTCGATACCTGTAAAGACCTTTGCCACGAAAGTGTTCTGTGACAAGAAGCGCTGGATACGACGTGCACGACCTACGAGTACGCGGTCATCTTCTGAAAGTTCATCGATACCCAAGATAGCGATGATGTCCTGAAGATCCTTGTAACGCTGCAAGATCTGCTTGATGCGGTTAGCAACACGGAAGTGGTGCTCGCCGATGTAGCGAGGATCAAGGATTCGTGATGATGAATCGAGTGGATCTACAGCTGGGTAGATACCAAGCTCTGAGATCGGACGAGACAACACAGTTGTCGCATCCAAGTGGGCGAAGGTTGTGTGTGGAGCTGGGTCGGTAATGTCATCTGCAGGAACATAGATTGCCTGCATAGATGTAATTGAGTGACCACGTGTAGATGTAATGCGCTCCTGTAGCTGACCCATTTCATCAGCAAGTGTTGGCTGGTAGCCCACAGCTGATGGCATACGTCCGAGAAGTGTTGAAACTTCTGAACCTGCCTGAGTAAAGCGGAAGATGTTATCGATGAAGAGGAGAACGTCCTGCTTCTGAACATCACGGAAGTACTCAGCCATTGTGAGAGCTGAAAGAGCAACACGAAGACGCGTTCCAGGTGGTTCATCCATCTGACCGAAGACCAAGGCTGTCTTATTGATAACGCCCGTCTCTGTCATTTCGAGGAAGAGGTCGTTACCTTCACGAGTACGCTCTCCAACACCAGCGAATACAGATACACCACCGAAGTTTTCAGCTACGCGGTAGATCATTTCCTGGATAAGAACAGTCTTACCTACACCTGCACCACCAAAGAGGCCGATCTTTCCGCCCTTTACATATGGTGTGAGAAGGTCAATAACCTTGATGCCAGTTTCGAACATCTCTGTCTTTGACTCGAGCTGATCGAATGCTGGTGCGTTGCGGTGGATTGACCAACGCTCCTTGATATCAAGTGATGATGTTGGAACATCGAGAGATTCTCCGAGAGTGTTGAAGACGTGTCCCTTAGTTACATCACCGACAGGTACTGAGATGGCAGAACCGGTATCTGTTACTTCAGCACCGCGGACCATTCCATCTGTTGGCTGCATTGAGATAGCGCGCACGATGTTGTCACCGATGTGTTGCGCTACTTCAAGAGTCAAGGTACGAGTAGTACCACTCATGGTGGTCTCTACGTGAAGCGCGTTAAAGATCGATGGCATCGAATCCGCTGGGAACTCAATATCCACCACCGGTCCGATAACTCGGGCTACGCGGCCTTTACCTGTTGCTGACATCATTCACTCCCTGCACTAGCTGAGGCAAGCGCATCTGCGCCGCCAACAATTTCACTGATTTCTTGGGTGATTTCTGCCTGACGGGCAGCGTTCGCAAGTCGGGTAAGCGACTTGATGAGATCCTCAGCATTGTCAGTTGCTGATTTCATAGCGCGACGACGAGCAGCATGTTCAGAGGCTGCCGACTGCAACATCGCGTTAAAGATACGTGCTTCGATGTAACGAGGAAGAAGAGCGTTGAGAACTTCTGCCGCATTTGGTTCGAATTCATACATTGGCAACATTCCTGCCGCTACCGGCTCAGATGATTCAACAACCTCAAGAGGGATCATTCGCTTTGCGATTGCTTCTTGAGTCAACATTGATTTGAACTCGGTGTAGATAATATGAATTTCATCTACGCCAGCCACTGAAGCCGTTGAATCTTCAAGGAATGCTGTGAGAAGCGCATCTGCAACTTCCTTCGCATTTTCATATGTTGGGTTATCTGAGAATCCTGTCCATGTTCCGGCCATTTCACGGTTGCGGAACTTGTAGTAATTAACAGCCTTGCGACCAACGAGATAGTTCGCTGTCTGCAAGCCACGTTCGCGAAGTAGGGTGGCGAGCTTCTCGCCTTCCTTAATTGCATTCGTTGAATAAGCACCAGCCATACCGCGGTCAGCAGAGATGATCAAAATCGCAGCGCGACGTGGATTCTCTGATGCTGTAGTCAATGGATGGGTCACTGATGAGTATGAAGCCACTGCAGATACCGCACGTGTTAACTCCGAAGCATACGGAGTCGATGCAGATACACGTTGCTGCGCCTTAACGATACGAGAAGCAGAGATTAACTCCATAGCTTTCGTAATCTTCTTAGTCGCTTTAACGGAACGCATCCGTCGGCGATATACGCGAAGTTGAGCACCCATGAGTTACTTCTTCACCGACGCCTGACTTGCTGCAGGGGGAACGTGCTTTGTAATGACCTCTGCGCCTTCGCCTTCAAGTGCCTTTTCAGGTACATCGTTAACAGCAGGTGCTGCAGATGACTTGAACTGCTTCTTGAAGTCAGCAACTGCTGATTCGAGCTTTGCCACTGTGTCATCTTCGAGCATCTTTGTCTCTGAGATAACTGTGAAGATCTCTTTGCGTTCGCGACCGATAAAGTCGAGAAGCTCTGTTTCGAAGCGACGGATATCTGCAACAGGGACATCATCAAGACGACCTGTTGTACCCGCCCAGATTGAAACAATCTGACGCTCGAGTGAATATGGTGAGTACTGACCCTGCTTCAAGAGTTCAACCATGCGAGCTCCGCGCTCAAGCTGAGCCTTTGATGCAGCATCAAGATCTGAACCGAATGCAGCGAATGCTTCGAGTTCACGGAACTGAGCGAGGTCAAGACGTAGACGTCCAGCAATCTTCTTCATCGCCTTTGTCTGCGCAGAACCACCCACGCGAGAAACAGAGATACCTACGTTAATTGCTGGGCGAACGCCTGCGTTAAAGAGATCTGTTTCAAGGAAGCACTGACCATCAGTAATAGAAATTACGTTTGTAGGAATAAACGCTGAAACGTCATTTCCCTTAGTTTCAATGATTGGAAGACCAGTCATTGAACCGCCGCCTAGTTCATCAGAGAGCTTTGCGCAGCGCTCGAGAAGACGTGAGTGTAAGTAGAAAACATCGCCTGGGTACGCTTCGCGGCCTGGTGGACGGCGAAGAAGAAGTGAGACTGAACGGTACGCCTCAGCTTGCTTCGATAGATCATCGAAAACAATGAGAACGTGCTGACCGTTGTACATCCAGTGCTGACCAATTGCAGAACCTGTATATGGTGCAAGGTACTTAAAGCCTGCTGGATCTGATGCAGGAGATGCAACGATTGTTGTGTATTCCATCGCGCCAGCTTCTTCAAGTGCGCCCTTTACAGATGCAATTGTTGAACCCTTCTGACCGATAGCAACGTAGATGCACTTAACCTGCTTCTTTGGGTCTCCGGTCAACCAGTTTTCGCGCTGGTTAATAATTGTGTCGATAGCAACTGCTGTCTTACCTGTCTGACGGTCACCAATAATCAACTGGCGCTGTCCACGACCGATTGCAGTCATTGCATCGATTGCTTTAATACCTGTTGCTAATGGCTCCTTAACAGGTTGGCGCTGAACAACTGTTGGCGCCTGAAGTTCAAGTGCACGACGTGCATCAGGCTTAATGTCGCCCTTGCCATCGATTGGACGGCCAAGTGGGTCAACAACGCGACCGAGGAAGCCATCACCGACAGGAACAGAGAGAACTTCACCTGTACCGCGTACAGATGTTCCTTCTTCAATGCCTGCGTAATCGCCCAAGATAACGACACCGATCTCACGCACATCAAGGTTGAGTGCGAGGCCAAGTGTTCCGTTCTCGAACTGAAGAAGTTCGTTTGCCATTGTTGAAGGAAGTCCTTCAACGCGAGCGATTCCATCGCCTGCCTGGCTAACTGTTCCAACCTCATCACGAGATGCGGTGCCTGGATCGTATGACTTAACGAAGTTCGCTAAGGCATCCCGAATTTCATTCGGTTGGATCTTGAGCTCTGCCATGAGTTTCCCCTTTATTCCCTTATTTATTTCCTACAAGTGCGCGTCCGGCACTTGCAAGTCGATTAGAAATACTGCCGTCAACAATTTCATCTGCAAACTTCACTGAAACGCCGCCGAGAACTGTTGGGTCTATCTCCACATTGACGCGAACCGGCTGGCCAACTTGCTTGGTCAGAGCCGCACTCAAACGCTCACGCTGTTGTGGAGTGATATCTGCTGCTACGCGAACCAGAGCGATTACTCGGTTGCGGCGTGCTGCAAGAGCCCACATGAAATCTGCAAATGCACTTTCAATGCTGCGACCGCGAAGGTTTGAGACCAACGCGGTTGTTAACTTAACTGTTGATTCTGAAGCGTTCTTTGAGAGAAGCTCCTTGATAAGTGCGGACTTGGCTTCAGCCGGTGCTGTTCCAATGAACGCCTTACGTAATTCGTATGAATCCGCGACAGCTTGCGCTGTAGCAAAGAACTCATCTTCTACAACATCGAGCTGGTTCTCAAGATTTGCCGCTGAAGCCTGAGCTTCGATTGCAATCTGCTCGAGAGCGTTGATGAGATCTGAAGTGCTAGACCAGCGAAGTTGAGTCATATCTCCTAGAAGAGAAATGCTCAGAGCGCTGAACTTAGATCCAAAGAGATCCTTAATCAACGCCTGCTTTGCAGCGCCTTCACGTGCTGGATCAGTAATCGCACGACGTAGCGTGACATTTGAAGTCAGTACGCCCACTGCGAAGAAGAGCTCAGATGAAAGATCTGAGACCGCAGGAGCGTTTGCTCCCTTTACGGCAGCATCAAGTTTGGTACGTGCAATCTCGAGAGATTGACGACTGCTTCCACCTAGATGAGCTCTCATGGTTACTTTGACTTCTCCAAATCTTCGAGGAAGCGTTCAACGATACGAGACTGCATAGCCTTGTCGTCGAGAGCTTCTCCAACTATTTTGGATGCGAGTTCAACAGCAAGTGCACCAACTTCTGTACGAAGCGATGTGATTGCCTGAAGGCGCTCTGCTTCGATAGATGCGTGTGCAGCTGCTGTGATGCGGGCTGATTCTTCCTGTGCCTTTGCACGGAGTTCTTCAACAATTGCAGCGCCTTGTTCGCGTGCCTTCTCGCGCAAGTCTGAAGATTCAGCTTGTGCCGTTGCTAGCTGCGCTGAGTACTGCTCGAGAGCAGCCTTAGCTTCAGCTTGTGCAATCTCTGCCTTAGCGATTCCGCCTTCAATTGCCGCTGTGCGATCGGCGTAAGCCTTTTCGAACATTGGAACAACCTTGGACTTCATCACCAAGAAGAGGAGAAGGAAAGCTACTGAACCAACAATGATTTCCACTGTGTGTGGAAGAAGTGGGTTCAGCTCTGCATCTCCTGCTGCCAACTGGATAAAGGTATTCATCGAATTATTCAAGACCCTCTAGATTAAAGAACGAATGCTAGAACGAGACCGAAGAGAGCAAGCGCTTCAGCCATAGCAAATCCGAGGAATGCGATTGGTTGGAGGACGTTGCGAGCTTCTGGCTGGCGAGCTACACCATTGATGTATGCAGCGAAGATCATTCCGACCGCAAGGCCAGGTCCGATCGCAGCTAGTCCGTAACCGACGACGTTGAGTGTGCCTGTCATTTTGTTACCTTTCCTATCTTCTCGTTAGAAATGTTCTAACGGAATTCTTTGTTAGTGCTCGTCGGCGAGCGCGCCGGCGATATAGAGGGCTGTCAGCAGGGTAAAGATGTACGCCTGAAGACACTGGACAAGAAATTCGAAGAATGTAAGACCGATGCCGAATGCAAATGCAATTGGTGCAACGAGCTTGAGGCCGATTGCGCCTTGCATGAGGTGCTCGCCACCGAGGATAAAGATGAGCAAGAGAAGGTGGCCAGCAAACATATTTGCGAAGAGACGAAGTGAAAGAGTGAGTGGACGAACGATAAAGAATGTTGCAAGTTCGATTGGTGTGAGCAGGATGTAGACCGGCTTTGGAACGCCAGGCATAAACATGATCTCTTTGATGTACTTAAAGATTCCTTGCTTGCGGATACCTACATAGTGGAAGACACCGAAGGTAATGATTCCGAGAACGTACGCGAATGAAATTCGAGACATCGTTGGGAATTGAAGGAATGGAATGATTCCGAACCAGTTATTGGTCAAGATAAAGGTAAAGAGTGTGAAGAGATATGGCATGAAGCGCATAAATTCGTGGCCGAGGATCTCCTGTCCGAGATCTTTACGAACGAATCCGTAGACCATTTCACCTGCAAATTGAAGTTTTGAAGGAACGATGCTCGCCTTGCGAGATGATGCAATAAAGAAGACTGATACGAGGATTACCGAGAGAAAAACTAAAAAGATTGGTTTTGTTGTAAAAGGATTATCGCCAAAGATTGGAGGAAGGAAGAAGTCTTTGCTGCTTGGTGGGACAAATTCCTCACCAGTTGCGCTTAAAGCAAAGAACGCGCGCACACTTATCTCCTCTAGCTATTGCCGATATCGGGCTATTACAGATCTTGGGAGTGGGGATGTCTCCGCCGGCAACCTTAGGCGAAAGGGTGGCCATCTGGGAAATTAAAAGGGGGCAAAACACCCACCGTTGCGCGTGGGGCGCATCACGCTCCCCCGCATTAAGATGGGTTTTACTGCCGGCCGAATCTGAGCCAGACGAGGTACAAGGCCCCGCCCATTCCCACCAAAATCCCAACAAGGGTCAGATAGGTGGTGTTGAAGAATTTATCCGCAAAGTATCCAACCCCGCCCCAGAAAATCAGGCCAGAGAGTAGGTATCCCAGGATCGAGTAGAGGGCGCCTTCTTGAGCATGTTTATCTGCCATCGGCCGAACTCTCTTTCTCTATGACTTCTCGGGCAAGGGTAAATGTAGGCGCAACTTCGTGAAGCTGGCAATTTCCCCGCCTAGCCAGGCCAAGGTGAGCGCAATTGTGACGGCGCCGAAGGTTCCGCGGTGAACATCTTCCACTGAGGTCAGCTTTGAGATTGCGATAAGAAAGAGAGCTACAAAGAAAAGTTTGCTGACATAGGAAAACATTGCGAGTGCCATTGTGCTCATCGGATCTAAGTTGCGAGAGAACTTTGAGACAAGGATATGAATTCCCAAGTAAATGACCACGACAAAATGTGCAAGGAGCGCTCCAAAGAGTCCGGGAGCTCCCTTAACGATTACCGCAACAATAATCGAAATGGCGCCGACGATTGAGGCAGGGATAAGGGCTCCACGTAAAAGTTGAGCTTCATTACTTTGCGACAAGAGTTCTCTTTCCAGTGCGCGAGTAGTAGAGAGTGAATGCAAGGAGCGCAACTGCGACAAGGCCTGCAACCCAGAGAGGCGTAAATGCAGAGACCGTTACAGGAAATGCAATCGTCGCTGTCCAGAGATACATGATGAAGGAGGTGCGAAGTTGTGAATTACCGGCACGCATAATTCTGTGGTGGATATGTTCTTTATCCGATGTAAAGGGTGAGCGACCTGCTCGTAGACGTCGCAGAATTGAGGAGAATAAGTCAAGGAGCGGAATCGCAAGAACAGCAAGCGGAAGAGCAAGCGGAAGAAGGGTTGGTCCGAGCTTCTCTGATGAGATTGCATTGGGATCGATTTGCCCAGTTAAGGTAATTGCAGAGGCGGCTAGCAATAAACCTAAGAACATCGATCCCGAGTCACCCATAAAGATCTTGGCAGGAAATGCGTTATGCGGAAGGAATCCTATACACATGCCGATAATCACCGCAGTAATAAGCGAAGGTGCACCTGCACGATTAAAGCCATAGATAACAGCTAAGAGATAGGCAAATGCGAAGAATGCTGCACCTGAAATCGCAACAATTCCTGCAGCAAGACCATCGAGACCATCGATGAAGTTCACTGCATTAATGGTGACTAGAACGATGAGCACCGTTACGAGCTGACCAATACTTGGCGGAAGCGTTGTGACTCCATTAATCGGCAGCCATAGAACCTGAATTCCATGAAGCAGAAGGATTCCTGCAGCTAGCGCTTGGCCCGCCAACTTGGTGAGCGCATCTAACTCAAAGCGATCATCAATGAGGCCGAGAAAGACTAGGAAAGATGCGGCTAAGAATATTCCTCGTGCATCATTGCCAAAAGATTTTCCAACAAGAGAAAGATGAGAAACGATTGCAAAGGTAATCGCCATTGAGATCCACATCGCTAAACCGCCCCAGCGAGGCGTTGGAGTCGTGTGAATATCTCGTTCGCGAATTTTTGCTACTGCTCCTGCCTTGACTGCGAGGTTTCTGACAAATGGCGTTATGACATAACAGAGCGCTGCAGAGAGCAGCAGTGTTACAAGGTACTCACGCATGAAGTAAGTATGCCGTCTCGTTATGCCTGGTAGATAGGAAAACGGGCTGTGAGGGCATTTACTTCTTGCTTAATACCCGCATGTACCGCTGCATCATCAGATTTAATCGCGCGAGCAATGAGTGAACCGATTGTCTTCATCTCTTCCGTGCCCATACCCTGCGTTGTTGTTGCTGGAGTACCAACACGAATTCCAGATGTCACAGAAGGTGCTTCTGGATCGTAAGGAATTGAATTCTTATTGAGAACAATTCCTGAAGCTCCACAACGTTCATCAGCAACCTTGCCATTGACGCCGGTAGAGCGGATATCGATCAAAGCTAGGTGTGTCTGGGTTCCACCCGATACGGCGCGCATTCCTTCAGATTCAAGAGCTGCTGCAAGTGATTGCGCATTCACAATCACATCCTTTGCATACTTTTGATAGGCAGGAGTAGCGCACTCAGCGAGAGCAACTGCCTTACCTGCAACAGCAGACATGATTGGTCCACCTTGCATACCTGGAAAAACTGCCTTATCTATAGCGGCTGCATGTTCTGCCTTAGACAAGATCATTCCACCGCGAGGACCGCGCAATACCTTGTGGGTTGTAAATGAAACGACATCTGCATAGGGAACTGGAGAAGGAATTGCCTTACCTGCAACAAGTCCGATGAAGTGAGCAGCATCGACCCACATAATTGCCCCGACTTCATCGCAAATAGCGCGAACCTTTTCAAAGTCAATGAGTGATGGATATGCAGTTGCACCTGAACAGATCATCTTCGGCTTATTAGCGATTGCTAGGTCGCGAAGCTCGTCATAATCGATGAGTTCGTTATCTTGGCGAACACCGTAAGAAACGATGTTGAACCACTTGCCTGAGAAGTTGACCTTAGATCCGTGTGTTAAATGGCCACCATGTGGAAGCGACATCGCAAGAACAGTGTCACCTGGCTTTGTAAATGCCTGGTAGACGGCGACGTTTGCTGAAGCACCTGAGTGTGGTTGAACATTTGCATGTTCTGCACCGAAGAGTGACTTTGCGCGATCAATCGCAATGATCTCTGCCTTATCAACTTCTTCACATCCACCGTAATAGCGCTTACCTGGATAGCCTTCGGCATATTTATTGGAGAGCGTAGAACCGAGGGCGGCAAGTACTGCGCGTGATGTGAAATTTTCTGAAGCAATTAGCTGAAGATTGGTCTGCTGGCGCTTGAGCTCTGATAACAAGACAGCAGCGATATCAGGATCTTGTTGAGAAAGAAGAGTGAAATCTGGGCCATAGAAAGTTTCGGACATGGCGGTAAGTCTATGAGTTACTGCGCAGAAAGGCTCGGTGCAACTGCTGTCATCTCGGCCACCGTGATGGCTCCTTCACGCACAACGCGCGCCTTGAGCTCATCTGCCTCAACAATCGTCGTCAGCGGCCCCTTCTTCAGTGGCCCGTTATCGAAGACAACTGCCACCTTCCAATCCTTCACCTGTGCTCGATCAATTTTTAGCATCGGCAGCTGGCCTGCGTTTGATGCACTCGCTACAGCCAGTGGGCCTGATTCTTTTAATAGTGCGCGCAAAAATTTTGACTTTGGAACTCGTACATTAAATCTATCGAGCGCTTTGTTGTCACCCAGATCCCATGTCAACGTTCGACTTGGCTTGAGAGTTATAGAGAGTAATCCGGGCCAGAATTTTTCCATCAGCGCACTCGTCTCAGCTGGAACAGCGCGAGCAATTCCTTTAACAGTATCTGCGCTGTGGGCAAGAACTTGGCATGCAACCCCATTGGCATCGCCGCGAAGTACATGCATCTCGCGAACAGCGAAGTGCGAGAAAGCATCTGCAAGATAAACGTAACCGTGCTCGAGGGGGGCAACGATGACATAACCGGCGCGAATTTCTTTGAGAGCGCGAGCAACATGCTTCTTCATCTCGCCTTGCTTGAGATCAACTCTTGGCATGTAGCTCTCCTTACTTCTTTCTCGCGGTTGTAAATCGTGGCCGACCTGTTAAGTCACAATGCAGAACAATATCGATGAAATCTTCCCCTAGGGCGCTCTCAATCGCAACTGCCTGATTTTCGTGATGCTCAATCGCAAGGAATCCCTCAGATTTAAGTATTCGAGATGCCGCTGTAATGAACTGGCGGGGAATATCCATGCCATCTGCACCACCAAAGAGCGCTTCTGCTGGCTCATTCTCTTTCACATCGCGTGGAAGCTCTTCTGAATCTGGAATATAGGGAGGGTTTGCAATGACGACATCGCACTTAACGCCATCGAGTGCATTACCAACATCGCTTTCAACTATCCGAACTTTCTCATCGATGAAAGAGACATTCTCGCGGAGCCACACAACAGCTGCAGGGCTCTTCTCAACAGCGATTACATGTGTCTGGGGTGCTTCAGTAGCAATTGATAATGCCAGAGCGCCAGAACCAGCACCTAGATCGACAACACTTACTGCACCGTTGAGCGTTTCGATATGTTGCAGAGTTACTTCAACCAAGAGTTCGCTCTCGGGACGTGGAACAAGTGCGCCAGGGCCAACCTTTAACTCAAGGTGTCTGAAATAGGCAACGCCCGTGAGGTACTGCAGAGGTTCATGGGCGCATCGACGATCCAATAATTTCCAGAAAGTTTCTTCCACGATACTCATATCTGCAATTGCAGAAAGCGCGCCTTCAACAGTTAGTGGATTATGGAGATCCATACGAGAGATTCCAAGAACATGAGCCAGAAGATGTTCTGCCTCAATTTCTGCAAAACCGGCAGCTGCCAATTGCTCTTTGCCGCCACGTAAGAATTCTTTAAATGTGAGTTCCATGGCGCGTTCTTACTTTGTAGAAGAAAGTTTCTCAGCTTTATCTGCATCAAGAAGTGCTTGAACAACATCATCAAGTTCACCGTTGAGTACAGCATCTAAATTATTGGCCTTGTAATTAACTCTGTGATCGCTGAGGCGATTTTCAGGGAAGTTGTAGGTACGAATTCTTTCCGAACGATCTACGGTGCGAACCTGGCTCTTACGTTCTGCCATTGCAGCTGCCTCTGCTTTTTCTTGAGCATCTGCCAACAAACGTGCACGCAGAATGCGTAGCGCTGATTCCTTATTCTGAAGCTGAGATTTTTCGTTCTGACAAGAAACAACAATTCCTGTCGGCACGTGGGTAAGACGTACAGCTGAGTCGGTTGTATTGACAGACTGTCCGCCAGGACCTGATGAGCGGTAAACATCTACGCGCACATCATTCATATTGAGTTCAACATCAACTTCTTCTGCTTCAGGTAGAACAAGTACGCCGGCTGCAGATGTGTGAATTCTTCCCTGGCTTTCCGTTTCAGGAACACGTTGTACGCGGTGAACGCCACCTTCAAATTTGAGTCGGGCATATGGCGTTGTTCCAGGCTCTTGCGTTCCCTTTGACTTAATAGCCATCGAAATATCTTTATATCCACCGAGATCTGATTCGGTGACATCAATGATTTCAACTTTCCAGCCGCGCTTTTCTGCATAGCGTTGGTACATGCGAACAAGGTCTCCTGCAAAGAGAGCGGATTCATCTCCGCCGGCGCCAGCTTTCACCTCAATAATCACATCGCGATCATCATTAGGATCACGCGGAAGCAAGAGCTCTTCTAGCTTCTCTGCTGCACGTTCAACCGTCTCTTCGAGCGCTGGAATTTCAGATGCAAAAGTTGGATCCTCTGCCGCCATCTCTTTTGCGGCTTCCAAATCATCGGCGGCAGATTTCCATGCATTAAAGCCGGCAACGACTGGACCTAGCTGGGCATAACGACGGCCAAGTTGGCGAGCCTTACCTTGATCTTCATGGATTGAAGGATCGGCCATCTGTTCTTCGAGAACTTGGTATTCACGAACCATCTCGTGTGCTGATGCAAAGCGATCGTTACTCATCTGGGCCTCCCCTCAAGAAATAGTTGCCGTTGGATAAAAAAATCTTTAGAAATAAAAAG
This sequence comes from Candidatus Nanopelagicaceae bacterium, assembly GCA_965268015.1. Lineage (GTDB taxonomy): Bacteria > Actinomycetota > Actinomycetes > Nanopelagicales > Nanopelagicaceae > Planktophila. Next base: position 249,243 of record OZ254154.1, on the reverse strand, counting down.
ACCGCCCCGCAACCACCAATAGGTTGCGATGCGGTCTCTTTAGAAAGCTACTTCTTCTTACCGAAACGCTCTTCGAACTTCGCGACGCGTCCACCAGTATCGAGGATGCGCTGCTTGCCTGTGTAGAACGGGTGGCAGACTGAACAAACTTCAACGTAGATCGATCCACTGGCAACTGTTGAGCGGGTAACAAACTTTTCACCGCAACCACAAGTCACTTGGGTCTCTTTGTACTCTGGGTGGATATCTTTCTTCATTTTCGTTTCCTCATTCTTGCTAGTTATGGCTGGGTCCGTTTATCGCGTAGACGCGTAACCGGTGAACCAGGTCATTGCCTTGGGATGAAAGCAATAGAGGAGAAGTCTGGCGTAAAAGGAGAAAACCGCCAAATCCATGCGCGGATATCGCACAGAATTGGCGGTTTTTCTCATCCCAATACTGGAGCCTCACTGTGTGAAAGCTCTGTGATCGGAAATCGAGAATCCTGTGGAATTACTCTTTCGAGTCTGGGCCTGCAGTTGTCTTCTGAATCTGCATTAAGAACTCGACGTTGGACTTGGTGCCCTTCATCTTCTCAAGCAAGAGTTCGAGAGCTGCCTGTGGTTCAAGAGCGTGAAGAACTCGACGAAGCTTCCAGACAATATTGAGTTCTTCTGTTCCCATAAGAATTTCTTCCTTACGAGTGCCAGATGAAACAACGTTGACTGCAGGGAAGATTCTCTTATCAGCCATGCGGCGATCAAGGATGAGCTCCATATTTCCAGTTCCCTTGAACTCTTCGAAGATAACTTCATCCATTCGTGAGCCTGTATCGATAAGGGCTGTTGCAAGGATTGTTAATGATCCGCCATCTTCAATATTACGAGCTGCACCGAAGAACTTCTTTGGTGGATAGAGAGCTGCTGAATCAACACCACCAGAAAGGATTCGACCTGATGCTGGAGCTGCGATGTTGTATGCGCGTCCCAAACGTGTGATTGAGTCGAGAAGAACTACGACATCGTGACCGAGTTCAACGAGACGCTTTGCGCGCTCAATTGCAAGCTCTGCAATTGTTGTGTGGTCATCGGCTGGGCGATCGAAGGTTGAAGCAATAACTTCACCCTTAACGCTGCGCTGCATATCTGTAACTTCTTCTGGACGTTCATCAACGAGAACAACCATCAAGTGACACTCTGGGTTATTTGTTGTGATCGCATTTGCAATGGATTGGAGAACCATTGTCTTTCCGGCCTTGGGAGGCGAAACGATAAGTCCGCGCTGACCCTTACCGATTGGTGCAATCAAGTCGATGACGCGAGTTGTAAGAATATTTGGCTCTGTCTCAAGGCGTAGACGCTCTTGAGGATAGAGAGGAACGAGCTTGCCGAATTCAACGCGGTTACGCGCTTCTTCCCAGCCGACTCCGTTAATTGTTTCAAGAGTAATTAGTGGGTTGTACTTCTGGCGTGTTTCGCCTTCGCGTGCTTGGCGAACTTGTCCTGTAACAACATCTCCCTTACGTAGACCGTACTTACGTACCTGTCCTTGTGAGACATAGACATCGTTAGGTCCTGGAAGGTAGCCACCTGTACGAATAAATGAGTAGTTATCCATGATGTCCACAAGACCACCAACTGGAACTAGAACATCATCTTCGCCGATAACTGGTTCGCGCTCTTCGCGTTGTCCACGATCGCGGTTGCGATCACGGCCACGGTTGCGATCACGGCCACGGTTGCGACCGCCACGATCATCACGGTCGTTGCGACCGCCACGATCATCGTTGTTGTTATCTGATGGCTCTGAGTTGTCATCGTCTCCATCATCAGAGTCATTCGACCCTTGAGAATCTGAATTCTTATTCTTGCTCTTCTTGGCATTGCGAGCTTCACGGCGAGCTTCACGTTCTGCCTTAGCTGCTTCGCGATTTGCCGCCTGAAGGTCTGCGATTGCTGTTACGAGAGCATCCTTCTTGAGCTTTGCTGCACCGTCGATACCGAGTTGGGACGCAACTTCCTTTAACTTAGGAAGGGTCATTGCGGTGAGCTCTGGACTGCTAGAACGAACTGGTTCTGTTGTTGTCATGTATTTCTTTTCAGTTTGGGGCTTACTGATAAAAGTTAAGCCCGAGGTTTTTGTTCTGGAATTTATGTGAGGTATCGGTTCGTATTTCCCTAAGAAACCGGGAGGAACTGATGGTAAAACTATAGCAGGGTGGCCCCGCGAGCTGCAATTTCCAAGGCAAGAGCATCAAATTTAGCTCCTCCTGCGCGCACTAGCTCATCAATCTCACTTTGATCACCTGTATGCAGCGCAAGCACTGTTGGGCCAGCTCCTGAGATAAATGCGGCGACTCCGGCTGAACGAAGCTTTGTCATCAGAGCAAAAGAGGCAGGCATTGCTTCTTGGCGATAAGACTGGTGAAGGAAATCCTCTGTCGCTGTCAGCAATAGATCTGGACGAATAGTGAGCGCATGTACCAGTAGAGCTGCATTAGTTGTGTTGCGCTGCGCATCTTCAAAGGCAATTGACTCTGGCAACATCTTTCGTGCCTTTGATGTTGCAAGAGATGTAGAAGGTATAAATGCGATTGCACGAATACGGGTATCTACTGGAAGAGAGATCGCATCTGCGCTCTTCTTATCCCTACCGGATCCATCTTTCTTCCAGGCAATTGTTGCTCCGCCGTAGAGCGCGGCGGCAACATTATCCGGATGGCCTTCCATCTCTGTTGCAATAGTGAGAAGCGCTTCATCGCTCATCTTCTCGCTACCTGTAAGCACAAGTGCACGAGCAAGTACGAGTCCACCGATAATCGCTGAAGCAGAAGATCCAAGACCGCGGCCATGTGGAATCACGTTAAGCGCTCGAACTGCAACGCCCTTCGGCTTTCCACCTAAGTAATCGAAACCTTTATACATCGCCTTAACGAGAAGATTCTTCTCGTTGCGGGGAACATCTTCGGCACCTTCTCCGGTAACGTCGATATCGAGGCCACCCTCATCGAGGATCTGGGCAACGTAACGATCATGAGTTGCTAGGGCCAAACCAAATGAATCAAATCCAGGTCCGAGGTTTGCAGATGTTGCAGGTACCTGAACCTGAATTGGATTAGCTTTAAATGTTGGCTTTGCCATAAGTGATCGCCTGTATTCCTTACTTCTTCACAAGTCCAAGAGCTTTTGCAGCGGCTTCTGCATTAACTGGAACTACAACAGGGTCTGCTGCGCCTTCTAACGCCCACGGAATATCCTTCAAGCCATTTCCTGTGCAGGTAATAACAATAGTCTTATCTTTAGGAAGCTTGCCGGCCTTCTTATATTTAATAAGTCCGGCAAGACCTGCAGCCGATGATGGTTCGCAGAAGATTCCTTCTTGCGCTGCAAGCAGGTGATAGGCCGCCAAAATTTCTTCATCTGTCACCGAATCAATAAGCCCACCTGACTCATCGCGCGCTGCAATCGCTTGATCCCAAGAAGCTGGATTTCCGATTCGAATAGCGGTCGCAATTGTCTCTGGCTTTGCAACAGGCTTTCCTGTCACAAGTGGAGCAGCCCCTGCAGCTTGGAATCCCCACATCTGTGGAAGCTTGGTTGAGAGTTTATCTTTTCTATATTCGTTGTAACCCTTCCAGTATGCAGTGATATTTCCTGCATTACCGACTGGAAGTGTGTGAATATCTGGTGCATCACCGAGCATATCTACGACTTCAAACGCTGCTGTCTTCTGTCCTTCAATGCGATATGGATTTACTGAGTTAACAAGTGAAACTGGATAGTGCTCTGAAAGATCACGAGCTAGTACGAGGCAATCATCAAAGTTTCCATCAACTTGTAGAAGCTTTGCTCCGTGAACAACTGCTTGAGCAAGCTTTCCCATTGCAATTTTGCCTTCTGGAATCAAAACCGCAGGGACCATTCCTGCCTTAACGGCATAGGCAGCAGCAGATGCTGATGTATTTCCAGTTGATGCGCAGATGACAGCTTTGGCGCCATCTTCTGCAGCTTTTGTAATCGCCATTGTCATGCCGCGATCTTTAAATGAACCTGTTGGGTTGATGCCTTCAAATTTAACCCACACATTATTTCCAAGAAGTTCAGAGATAGTGCATGCATAGATAAGTGGTGTTCCACCCTCACGCAAGGAGACGATAGGAGTCTTTGCGCTCACCGGAAGTCGATGGCGATATTCTTCAATAACTCCACGCCATTGATGGGCGCCTTTCTTTGCGAAGAGCTTCATTATGAAATAGCTCCTTCTACACGAATGACGCTAGAAATCTTTGTGACGATATCCATCTTCTCAAGTGCTGACACAGTGTTCTTCAGCTCTCCTTCAGTTGCTCTGTGGGTAACAATGATGAGTTCGGCATCGGAGTCACGACCATTCTGATCAACTGTCTGAATTGATACACCTTGGTTTGAGAAGGTCTGCGCAATCGCAGCCAGTACGCCTGGCTTATCTTCAACTTCAAGGCGGATAAGAAACTTGGTCTTGGTAGTTTCGATGGGAGCAATGTCGCGATCTGCATAGTCAGTCTCGCGTTGACCAATGGAGTTGAGTGCAATATGTCGAGACACTGCAACGACATCTCCAAGGATTGCTGAAGCAGTTGGAGCTCCACCTGCACCACGGCCATAGAACATCAGCGGTCCAGCAGATTCGGCTTCGACGAAGACCGCGTTAAAGGCATCTCGAACAGAGGCAAGGGGGTGGCTCTTATGAATCATCACAGGATGTACGCGCACCGAGATTTCATCTGTAGGTGTGAGCTCTGAGATGGCAAGCAATTTGATGACATGGTCCATTGATTTCGCGATTGATACATCTTCTAATGTGATCTTTGATATTCCTTCACGGTAGACATCTTGCACTGTCACGCGAGTATGGAATGCAAGGCCTGACAAAATCGCTGCCTTTGCTGCTGCATCAAAACCTTCAATATCAGCTGTTGGATCAGCCTCTGCATATCCAAGCTTCTGAGCTTCTTTAAGTACATCAGCAAATTCACGATTGTCCTCATGCATCTTTGTCAGGATGTAATTTGTTGTGCCGTTGACGATTCCCATGAGGCGCACAACATGGTCACCAGCAAGTGAATCACGTAAAGGGCGAATGATCGGTATTGCACCTGCAACTGATGCCTCGTAGTAAATATCTTCACCCTTTGCATAGGCAGCGGTAAAGAGATCGGCGCCATGACTTGCAAGAAGAGCCTTATTAGCAGTCACAATTGATTTACGGTTATTGATGGCGGTCATCGCTAATTCGCGTGCTGGTTCGATGCCACCCATGACTTCTACAATCAAATCAATCTCTGGATCGTTCACAATGGAAAATGGATCTGTTGTGAAGAGGGCAGGATTTAAACCTTCATATGGCTTAATTGTTCGAACTGCGATTCGAGTGAGCTCAATCTTCACTCCAGCTCGCGCCGAAAGTTCTGCTGTATCTGCAAGCAGAAGTCGGGCAACCTGGCTGCCGACAACGCCGCAGCCGAGCATGCCTACACGTACTGTCTTTTCTGCAGCGCTCATAAACCTATTCTTTCACATCAAGTGCGAGCAGGTCTGCCTCATTTTCACGACGGACAATTACGCGTGCTTTTCCATCTTTTACTGCAACAACAGGTGGCCTTGGCACATGGTTGTAATTGCTAGCCATGCTTCTTCCATAAGCGCCTGTAGCTGGGGTCGCGATGAGATCGCCGGGAACCACATCAGATGGCATCTGAATATCTCGAATAATGATGTCGCCCGTTTCGCAATGTTTTCCAACGATACGAGTCTGAGTTAAAGGCGCAGATGATTTACGTTGTGCGATAACCGCTGTGTACTCGGCGCCATATAGAGCAGTACGCGCGTTATCGCTCATGCCGCCATCAACAGAGACGTACTTACGGATTGAAGAATCTTCGAGAACAACATCCTTAACAGTTCCAACTTCATACAAGGTAAACATCGTTGGACCAACAATGTTACGTCCAGGTTCGATTGAGATAGAAGGAATTGTTAGTGAATGTACCTTGCAATTCTTTTCAACTGCCGCGCGAAGCGCAGGCAAAACATCCTTAGGTTCGACAGTTACTTCGCCTGCGACATATGCAATCCCATATCCGCCACCGAGATCGAGCTCAGGGAGCTCTCGTGCATATTCATCACGATACTTTGCTAAGAATCCAATCAGGCGTTCTGCAGCAATTTCGAAAGGTTCGGTTCCAAAGATCTGAGATCCAATATGTGAATGCACTCCCCGAAGTTCAAGTTCTGGGTGCTTGGCAATCTCTTGGACAGCTACCCATGCAGCACCGGATGCAATAGAGAAACCAAATTTCACATCTTCATGGGCCGTTGAAATTGATTCATGAGTATGTGCCTCAATGCCCGGGGTGAGACGGATGAGAACCGCTTGAGTGACCTTATTTTTCTTTGCAGCAGCAGCAACTCGTTCAATTTCATAGAGTGAATCGATAACAATGGTCTTTACGCCAACGGATACTGCGCGGTCGATTTCAGAGACAGACTTATTGTTTCCGTGAACTTCAATCTTCTTTGGGTCAATGCCGCCAGCAAGTGCTACAGCGAGCTCTCCCCCAGTACAGACATCAATGCCGATACCAATGTCGGCGATCCATTGAGCAACGGCAGTACAGATAAATGACTTCGCTGCATAGAAAACTTCACCTGCATGGGGACCAAATTCATTCTGTAGTCCTTGTTGCCAGCCAGTAGCGCGAGTGCGGAATGCATCTTCATCAAGGAAAAAGGTCGGAGTACCGAAATCTTTAGCAAGCTGAGCAGCAGGAATTCCAGCGAGTGTAAGAACTCCTGAATTAAGGGAAGAGTTTTTTGACCACATAGCTACATCTTCTCCGGTGCGCTCACGCCAAGAAGTTCTAAGCCATTTGAAATTACCTGCATCGTTGCAGCACACAAAGCTGCACGAGCAGAGTGAAGAGCTGTTGGTGCTTCATCCCCCATCGGCAGAACTCTGCAATCAGCATAGAAGCCGTGATACAAACCAGCGAGCTCTTCTAGATATCGAGCAATACGGTGAGGTTCACGTAGTTCTGCCGCTGTTGCAACGATCCGTGGGTACTCAGCCAGAGCGCCCAACAACTCATTTTCACGATCATGGCTCAGTTGTGAAGGATCAAAACCATCAAGCCCAGTCGAGATACCAAGTTCTTGTGCATTGCGAAGAACTGCGGCGATGCGAGCATGGGCATATTGAACGTAGTAGACAGGATTCTCATTTGTATTTCTACGCAAGATATCGACATCCATCACCATTGGTGTATCCACCGGATAACGAATGAGCGTGTATCGAGCAGCATCTACACCGACCTTTTCGACAAGTTCTTCCAAAGTAATAATCGTTCCGGCGCGCTTTGAAAGCTTAAGCTCTTCGCCGCCTTCCATAATCTTTACAAGCTGACCGATCATCACTTCAACGTTGTATTCAGGGTTATCTCCAGCGCAGGCAGCGGTTGCTTTGAGGCGATGGATATAGCCATGGTGATCTGCGCCCAACATGTAGATACAGATATCAAAGCCGCGTTCGCGTTTATTAATGTAATACGCAGTATCTGAGGCGAAGTAGGTGAGATCGCCATCTTCTTTCACAATGACTCGATCTTTATCATCACCAAAATCTGTTGTCCGAAGCCATACTGCACCGGCTTCCTCAAAGACGTGGCCCTGTTCGCGAAGTTTGACGAGCCCGTGTTCTACCGCGCCTGATTCATGCAATGAACGTTCTGAGAACCAGACATCAAAATGTGTATTGAATGTTTCAAGGACGCGCTGCTGCTGAGATAGCTGCACCTTGTAGGCAGCCTCTCGAAAATCTTCGACCGTGGTTGCACCGGGATTTGTAGCTAATACTTCTTTCGCTAAATCGTTGATGTAATTTCCTTGATAGCCATCTTCAGGAATTGGTTTACCTGTCGCGGCTGCCTGTACGGATTGGCCGAAGAGTTCCATCTGACGTCCGCGGTCATTGATGTAAAACTCTCGAGTTACCTTTGCTCCGGCTGCTGAAAGAACGCGTCCAAGTGCATCCCCGACAGCAGCCCAACGTGTATGTCCAAGATGCAAAGGACCAGTTGGATTTGCACTAATAAATTCAAGGTTGATATTTACTCCGGCGAGAAGATTGCCGTGTCCGTATTTTTGAGCGCTGGAAAGAATGGTACGAACTAGCTCAGCCTGGCTAGCGCGATTCAACGTGATGTTAATAAATCCAGGCCCTGCAATATCAACTTTGCTGACGCCAGCAATTGTTTCTACAGCGCTCTTAAGAATCTCGGCAATCTCCCGCGGATTCTTTCCAGCGCTCTTTGCTAATTGAAGTGCAATAGAAGTTGCATAATCACCATGGTCGCGATTCTTAGGGCGTTCTAACGTGATGGACTCTGGTGCTTGGCCGGCAATTTCTCCACGCTCAAAGGCGGCAGCAAGGACTGACTGGATATCAGCGGCGAGCTGATCTGCCATCGTTGAGGCAGATCCAGATGAGGCACTTGAGGACATTGTGCAAGGTTACCGGCTAGGGCCATATCGCTGGCTCTCCATATAAAGATAAACAAGCGCACTTTCTCCCGTGGTCGGTACCAATTTGTGAGAGCACGCGCTCTACCTCTAATCTTTAGCCTTGCAACTCCAGCGGGAGTGGTGAAATGGCAGACACGCAAGTCTTAGGAACTTGTGCTTCGGCGTGCGGGTTCAAGTCCCGCCTCCCGCACCATATGTCTAAACCATCACGTGCCAAAGTGAAGAAACTCCAATCGGAGGCGATGAAGGCTGCAGCCGAACGTCGTGCAGCAAAAGCTGAAGCTAGCAAATGCGCCGTAACTCGTGGTGAAGTTAATCTCGATGCCTATGCAGAAGTTGATGGTGAATGGGTATCACTCGGTATTAGCGCACCTGCACGCAGGGCACTCATTGATGATGGACTCTATAAATTAAGTGATCTCAGAAAAGTATCGTTACCGGCTCTGAAAGAACTACACGGTATGGGGCCAAATGCGATTCGCATCCTTGTCGATGCGATGAAGAAGGCGGATATCACCTTCCGTTCTTAAAGTAAGAAGCTGTAGGCCAATGCTAGAAAGCCAACAGTAATTCCAAGCGCTGCAGCTGTCTTAGTCACCAATAGCGCTCTTCCCTTTGTCGAGAAAGAAAGTGCAAGAACTAGCGCTCCGGGAGCAACGAGCGCAAGGCTCTTCACGATGTTGTTATCTGAACCTGTTTGATAACGAAGATTGATCAAACCTACCGCCAAAGCGGCATATGCGCCCATGCGGAAATTATTTACCCTTGCCATATTTCCTGACGGCGTATTTCCTGACGGCGTATTTCCTGACGGCGTATTTCCTGACTGGTTACTCATAGATGAAATAGTAATGCAGAAAGGCGCCGGTTTCCCGACGCCTTTCTGTAGCAATGATTAGTTGCTAATAACTACTACTGATAAACAGTATTAGTGATCTGCTGGCATACCTTCTGCATGTGACTTCATACGTGCGATCTTAAGAATTGTAAGACCGAATACGCACTTAGCAAGGATGTCTGCGATTGTGTAACCAACCTGGACACCTACGAATGAGCTAGCTGTTACGTCGCCGCTCATGCCGAGGATGTAAGAGATTGGGTAAACGCCCCATGTTGCTACCAAGAGTAGACGTAGGTTCTTTACAGTCTTTGCAACGCCTTCTGGCTGGCGATCTAGTGACTTACCTAGTTCAACGAAGAGTACGTAAAGGATGTAAAGGAATGGAATTGTTGATAGAACACCGTAAAGGATTGCTGTGTTCTGATCAGTTGAAACTTCACCTGGGTAACCAAGCGCGATCATTGCAGCTGATGCTGGAACAAGACGCATGATGAGTGACTTTGAAACTTCCTTTGCAAGTGCAAGTACTGCAATTACTTCAACGAGAAGTAGTGGAACAGTGAGAAGCCAGTCAACATAGCGATATGCCTCGTTGAATGCGCCCTGCTCGCCTGAAACGTTTACTGACATACCTTCTGATGCTTCTCCGAATGAGTTGAAGATACGGAAATAGTGGTAGCCAGCAATGAATGTAACCATTGATGACATAACTAGAGCATTACGGTACTTAGGAAGAACGCGTGCCTGTGACACAAGTGTGTACACAGTACAAGCGAGCATTGAGATCAAACCGAGTGAGAACACGTTGTAAACAAGGTTCCACTGGTTGCTTGTTAGCATTACTGACATTACATAGCCTCCGTGATGTATTCATGGATACGGACCTCTTGGCCCGCAAGTTCAGCGGCCGTTGAAGTCCTCGAGGAGCCTCAGCGATCCCAAACTGCTCTAAGTGTGCTCCCAGATTCAGATAATTGCACTAGTTCTTGAGGGTGAGTCGCAGATGCAACTAACTGGCGAGTAACTTATTTTCCGTTCAAATCTCGCCATTTTCTGTACGCTTCCCAGATGATTGCCCAATTAAAAACGTTAAAGGGCTATCCCGGGTTTATTAACCTGGCAGCTTCACGTTTTATCTCAAACTTTGGAAATGGAATATCTCCAATCGCTTTGGCCTACGGTGTATTAAGTCTTCCCGGGTCAACTGGAAAAGATTTATCGATAGTGATGGCTGCTCGCTTTGTGCCACTCATTGGATTTATGTTATTTGGTGGTGTTCTTGCAGATCGTTTCCAACGAAATCGCTTGGTGGGTGCAAGTGACATGATCGGAAGTGGACTTGCTGCGGTAAGTGCAATTTCACTCATCGCAGGATTTTCCTCCGTTGCACTTCTCGCGATCATGGGCGCACTCTTTGGTGTTCTCAATGCAATTTGGTGGCCAGCTATGTCTGGCGTTCTTCCAGAAATTGTTCCGAAAGAGAAGTTGCAAGATGGTAATGCAGTAATCGGATTGATGACCAACTTTGGTTATATCTTCGGAACTCTTACAGGTGGAATTCTCGTTGCAACTGTTGGTGCAGGGTGGGGACTTCTCGCAGATGCACTCACATTTTTTATTGCAGGTGTGATTGTCTGGAACCTGCCAATTACAGGACGAATGAAAGATAAGAGTCCTGGAATGATTCATGATCTTCGAGTAGGTTGGAAGGAGTTTATTTCTCGCTCCTGGGTTATCACGATGGTTGTGACATTTGCCTTAATCAATATGGCATTCGAATCCATGCTCTCAGTCCTTGGACCTTTGAACTTTAGCGATCCAAAGACCGGTCCAAAGCTCTGGTCCTATAACTTGGCAGCCCTTTCGATAGGAATGCTTATCGGAGGAATTTGGATTCTTAAAGTTAAAATTAAGAGACCGCTCTTTCTGGCGATGATCCTAATTGCCCTCTCTTCAATGTGGGACTTCTCTCTCGCCCTTGATCTCCCACTTATCTTTGCCTTGCTCGCCGGAGTTTTCTCTGGAATAAGCCTTGAGGTCTTTATCGTTACGTGGAATACCTCCCTCCAGAGCCATGTACCCGAAGAGTCGTACTCTCGCGTGAGTTCGTATGACACTTTAGGCTCCTTTGGAATCGCACCACTGGGAATTGTTATCGCGGGGCCTTTGGCGATGCACTTTGGAGTCAACACAATTCTCTTCGTTACTGGCCTCATCACACTCATAGCTGCCCTGTTATCGCTACTCGTAAGCTCTGTCCGCAACCTCAAGAACGAGTAGGCTTACCGGCATGAGTACCGAGCAAATTCAATTACCTCCAAAGTTACGTGGCTGGTTTCATTTAGGGGCGACACCAATTGTCATCATCGCTTCACTTATCCTCTTTATCTTGAGTAAAGAGTCGCTCAAATTTGCCGTTGCTCTCTATTCAATTACGGCAATCATGCTCTTCAGTGTTTCGGCCGTTTATCACCGCGTTCCTTGGTCGCCAGCGAAGAAGAAGATTTGGCGCAGATGGGATCACGCAAATATCAATCTCCTTATTGCAGGTTCGTATACGCCTTTTGCTGTTGCACTTCTTGAGCCACGCGATAGAAATATTCTGCTTTCGGTTGTATGGATTGGCGCTGCAATTGGAGTAGCGCTTCGAGTCTTCTGGATCGGTGCACCTCGTTTTCTCTATGTCGCCAACTATCTTCTTCTCGGCTGGGTCGCAGTCATCTACACACCCCAGCTCTATAAAGAGGGTGGGTTATGGGTGATATTGCCTATCCTCATTGGCGGGCTTCTCTACTCAGTCGGTGCGATCTTCTACGCGCTTAAGCGTCCAGGGCGTTACGCGAAGTACTTCGGCTTCCACGAGCTCTTCCATATATTTGTGCTCGCGGCGTGGATTTCTCAGTACCTGGCGGTCTCTTTCGCCATTTACCGAAACTAGGTTGATGCTCTAATCTTGCCTCTTACAGATCATCAACTTTCCTGAATGTGAGTTTGTTACATGGCCGAGAAGAATTTCCGCAACTGGGTTGGTTTCCGCGACGAAGCAGATCGTGAGCCAACTGGTAACCCTGTAGACCGCATTCGCGAACTTGAGTCACAGCTTGCAGATCTTCGATCTCGCCGTGACATCACCGGCTTGAGCAGGGAAGAGTTTGAAATCCTTGCAACAGAGACTGCAATGTCGATGATCAAATCTGCCCAAGCTCGTGAAGCGAAGGCTCAAGGTGCAGCACAGCGCTTGATTGCAGAATCAACTCGCAATGCAAAAGATACTCTTGAAGGTGCAGAAGATAAGGCGCGCAGCATCTTGGCTGGGGCCGAAACTCGTGGACGAAAGTACATCTCAACTGCTGAGGCAGAAGCTGCAGAGCTCATCCGCGATGCATCACGTGAAGCAGGTGCAGTTGCAGATGCAAAGATTCGCGAAGCTGAAGGCGTTGTCGATGTAAAGCGCCGCGAAGCTGCAGCCCTTACACAAGCTGCACGCCGCGAAGCAGAGAGCGTCATTGCAGAAGCAGCTACCAATGTTACTGATTACCGCGCTTGGCTTGCAGATGTGATTGCCGAATCAGAGCGTTTGTACCGAATTCAATCTCAGACACTTACTGCGGCTGAAGCAGCAATTGCTGCCTCACGCGAGAAGCTCGATGGAGCATTTGAACGACTCGTAAGAATGCAGCAATCTGTGAATCAATCGATTCAGGCTGATGGCACCGTTAAGAAAAGTGCGCCAATCAAGGTAGAGAGCAAGCGCACTCGCGCGGCAATCTCAGCTCCTGCAAAGCGCACAGCTAAGAAATCACCAGCAAAGCGTAAGTAACTTTCATGGCTACCAAGCGCGGTATCCAATACATCCCTGCCATCGATGGCCTAAGGGCTATCGCTGTAATTGCTGTGATGTTCTACCACTTGGGCTTCTCATGGATACCTGGTGGATTCCTCGGAGTAGACCTCTTCTTTGTAATCTCTGGCTACGTCATCACGCGACTTATCCTTGATTCCATTGCACAGAGCGGTGGACTTGATCTTCGCAAGTTCTACATAGCAAGAGCTCGTCGCTTATTGCCAGCCTTAATTTTCATGCTGGTTACCACAACAATCGCGATTGGAATCTGGGCGCCAGACACAATCAAGCGATTACTGACGGATATTCCATTTTCTCTTACTGGGCTAATGAATTGGTGGTTGGTATTTCGCCAACAAGATTACTTTGAAGCAATCGGGCGCCCTCCACTTCTGCAGCACACATGGTCACTCGCTGTAGAAACACAGTTCTATCTCGTATGGCCGCTCATTCTTCTTCTAGTACTGAAGTACTTTGGTAAGAAGCGAATTCCCTTTATCTCTCTGGTCATTGCCGCGTCTTCAGGTGTTGCTCTCTTTCTTGTTTCTCTCTCACTAGATTCTTCTAGCTCATCGAAAGTCAGCCACATCTACTTCGGTACAGATACACATAGCATCGGGCTATTTCTCGGTGCTGCTCTCGCCGTAAGTTGGATTCCACAAAACTTCACCGAAACGGTTTCCAAGAAGGCTCAGGACTTTATCGATGGAGTTGGATTTCTCGGTTTCTTTGGAATCATCTCTGCATTCCTTCTCATCGACGAGAGCAAGCCGACGCTTTATAAGATCGCCTTCCCTCTTGCAGGTTTATGTGGCGCAGCAATTGTGATGTCGATTGTGCACCCGGCTTCTCGATTTGCACCAGTCTTGCAGCACCCAATCCTCTTGTGGATCGGTGAGCGCTCCTATGCGATTTATCTATGGCACTGGGTTATCTTCCAAGTGACTCGACCAAATCTCGACCTTGCTGGTCAACAGTGGGCGCTCTACTCGCTTCGAATTTTAATTGTCTTTGCTTTGGCAGATATTTCTCTGCGGTGGATTGAACTTCCCATTAGAAGTGGTGTTATTCAGTATTGGTTTAAAGGGCTGAAATATCGTACAAAGTCTGAACGCAGGAAACAGAAGTTAACTTTCTCTCTTATCGGTGTTGTGATTGCACTTCTCGCCTCACTCATCAGCGTACGAGCGATTGAGATTGGAAATCAAGAACGTGCTGCCCTCAAAGCCTCCCTTGAATCAACCCCCACCATCTCAGCTCGCACAGAGAATGGTCTTTGGATTACTGGTGATTCGGTAATCCTGGGTATTCGAGCTCAACTCTCTGAAGCAACTGATGTTTCTCTGGTCAATGCTCGAATCGGGCGTCAGGCAGCTGAATTACTTGATGTGATTGTTAAAGATAAGGCTCAGGTTCCAGAATCACCAGTTCTCTTTAACCTAGGTAATAACAATGCACTTACTCGCGAACAAGTTGTGGCGATATTTGAGGCGGTAAAAGATCAGCCTCAAGTTATTGTCGTCAACACAGCTGTACCTAGACCGTGGAGAGATACCAATAATTCACTTATTGGTGAAGTTGCATCCCAGTATCCGCGAGTAAACATCGTAGATTGGAATTCAATCTCTGAAGGTCATCCAGAATATTTTGCACCGGATGGTGTTCACCTGGTTCCTACTGGAGTTTCAGTCTATGTCGCTGAAATTATGAAAGTACTTTCTTAAGGTACATAAAAAAATCCCCGCACCCGAAAAGGCGCGGGGATTTTTCTTTACGATTTATTCGAACTGACCTGCGAATCCAAATGCCTTCGCAACTCCGAGTGAACCATCTGCATAGACAGCAGAAACTCGGAATGAAGTAGATCCATCAGTTGATGACTTAGCGAACTCAGCTGCGAGAGTAGTTGCTGAAACTTCTGAAACTACCTTCCACTCGCCCTGGTTTGCGCGAGTCTCAACTTTGTAACCTGTGACATCACCAGCTGGGGCAACCCAAGTAATAACCATTACTGACTTGGTGTTGTCTTTCCAATTTCCGATAAAGCGAGTTGGTGCCTCGCCCGTTGTAGCAGCAGCTGTTGCTTCTTCAGTTGCTTCTGCAGTTGCTTCAGCTGTTGGTGTTGCTTCTGCTGTAGCCGCTGGAGTTGCTTCTGGTGTTGCATCATCTGAGCTCTTGCTTGAATTCGAAACAACGATCACTCCAAGAAGAACAACGCCAACGAGAACAGCGAAGAGTGTCTTGCTTGATGAGCCTTGGCGTGGCTTAGCAGTTGGCTTAGCAGCTGATGTTGAGCGCGCTGCAGCTGGTGCTGGTGTTGTTGAAACGTTAACGCGTGAAGCACCTGTTGAAGGAACTGGAGGAATAACTACCTTAGATGCTGAACTCTTCTTAACAGCAGACTTCTTAGCGGTCTTCTTGATAGCTCTCTTTGCAGTGGTCTTCTTAGCAACAGACTTCTTCACTGCCTTCTTCGCAGTTGACTTCTTCGCTGATGTCTTCTTAGCAACAGACTTCTTCACTGCCTTCTTCGCAGTTGTCTTCTTTGCAGTTGACTTCTTCGCTGTTGACTTCTTAGCTGACTTCTTTGGAGCAGCTTTCTTAGCTGCTGACTTCTTCTTTACTGCCACGTGGATCTCCTCAACTTGGGAATATGGGGAAAGTTTAACCTACGGCGTTGAGCATCCGAATCACATGGGGTGAGATTGCACGGAGTGATTTTCCGCGATGGCTGATTGCATCCTTGGCCTCTGCGCTCATTTGTGCGCTGGAAATTTCCAATCCGTCGGGGCGAAAGATGGGGTCATAGCCAAATCCCTGCTCACCTACCGGCTCGCGCAAAATCCACCCATCGAACCTTCCTTCTTCGCAGTGGCTCTCTCCGCCAGGGAGATAGAGGGCGGCAACGCATGTGAAGTGTGCTCGACGTTCTTGATCGGGAACGCTTTCTAGTTGGTGCAACACTTTCTCTATATTGGCTGCATCATCACCGTGAATTCCAGACCATCGCGCTGAGTAAATTCCGGGATCACCATTGAGTGCATCGATGCATAATCCGCTGTCATCTGCGATTGCAGGCAGACCTGTTGCGATAGACATTTCTCTAGCCTTTAGTAGGGCATTCTCTTCAAATGTCTTTCCAGTTTCATCAACATCATGAATGTCTGGAAATGCATCTAATCCAACAAGATCTATCGCACCGGGAGCAATTGCATCAAGGATTCTTCGAAACTCCTCGATCTTCCCTTTATTTCGAGTTGCCAGTAGTAATTTATGCGCCAAGAGCTTTTTTCTGTAAATCAGTCAGGGATTCACACCCTGCAACTGCCAAGTTAAGGAGTGAATCAAGAAGTGCACGATCAAAAGGCGCGCCTTCAGCAGTTCCTTGGACTTCAATGAAGCGACCATCTCCAGAGCAGACAACATTCATATCTGTTTCTGCACGCACATCTTCTTCGTAGCAGAGATCTAGCATCGGAACACCATCGATAATTCCAACGCTAATCGCGGCAACAGAATCTGCAAGTGGCTTTGCTCCTGCTTTGATATGTCCTTGCTTCTGGGCCCAATTAATTGCATCAGCCAGCGCAACATATGCGCCTGTGATGGCAGCGGTACGGGTTCCGCCATCTGCTTGCAACACATCGCAGTCGATAACGATTGTATTTTCGCCAAGTTCTTTCATATCAACAATTCCACGAAGTGAACGACCGATGAGGCGCGAAATTTCTTGAGTACGTCCGCCGAGTTTTCCTTTAACGCTTTCACGATCAGAACGAGTGTGGGTTGCTCGTGGCAACATTGAATACTCTGATGTAACCCAACCATTACCTGAATCCTTGAGCCAACGTGGAACGCCGGGTGTAAATGAAGCAACACACAAGACGCGTGTCTTTCCAAATTCAACGAGTACAGAACCTTCGGCATGATCTAACCAACCACGTGTTATTTTGATTTCGCGAAGTTGATCTACTGAGCGTCCATCATTGCGTGCCATTTTCTGCCTCTTTTATTGTTGTTAGTTTTTTGTCTTATGTGCGAACTTAAAGAACTTGATGCTTTACTGAACCGACTTCAGGACCTAAGAATCTTCGTGCGAGCACTTCAAAAGCCTTTGCATCCCCTGTTGCCATAAAGGTGTGTGCAGCTGCCTCACTTGAAGGTTTACGGAGTAGCGATTTTTCAACCAAGACTCGATAGAGATCCTTCGCTGTCTCTTCAGCGCTGGAAACAAGTGAAACTTCGTTGCCCATGACATAAGAGATCACACCTGTTAGCAACGGATAATGTGTACATCCGAGAACCAAGGTATCGATATCTGCCTCAACCATCGGTGCAAGATAGTCGCGTGCGACCTGTGTAATGGCTTCACCTGATGTTTCTCCGCGCTCGACGAATTCAACAAAGAGCGGGCATGCAATCGATGTGATCTGCAGTTGGGGAGCTGCTGCAAATGCATCTAAATAAGCCTGAGAGTCGATGGTTGCTTGTGTTCCAATGACGCCAATTTTTCCAGTACGGGTTGCAGCCACTGCTCGTCGAACGGCAGGCTGGATTACTTCAATGACGGGAACTGAATAGCGCTCACGAGCATCTCGCAACATTGCAGCGCTTGCTGTGTTGCATGCGATTACAAGAGCTTTAACACCTTGCTCGACAAGGAAATCTAAACTTTCAAGGGAGAAGTCGCGGACTTCAGCGAGCGAACGTGGGCCATATGGACCGCGTGCGGTGTCGCCAATGTAGAGAGTTGATTCGTTAGGTAACTGATCAAGAATTGCGCGAGCTACCGTTAATCCGCCAACGCCAGAATCAAAGATACCGATTGGCGCGTTACTCATGCGCTTATTCTAAGCCCAAAGAGTTCCGTCGAGCCCTTCAGTGGCCTCATCAATATTCTCTCCGTAAATGCCGGTTGATAAGTACTTCCAGCCCGCATCACAGACAATGAAGGCGATATCAGCATCTTTTCCAGCAGCAAGAGCCTCTTTCGCCATCGCTAGTGAGGCATGCAGAATTGCACCGGTTGAAATACCGGCAAAGATGCCTTCTACTTCTAGAAGTTCACGAACGCGCTTTACAGAATCTTCAGCGCCAACGGAGAATCGTCGAGTAAGAACAGTTGCATCGTAAAGTTCTGGAACAAAGCCTTCATCGATATTACGAAGTCCATAAACAAGTTCACCGTAACGCGGTTCTGCAGCGATAATCTGCACATCTGGCTTGACTTCGCGCAAGTACTTTCCTGCACCCATCAAAGTTCCAGTTGTTCCTAGCCCTGCCACAAAGTGTGTGATCGTTGGAAGGTCTGCGAAGATTTCAGGACCAGTTCCTGTGTAGTGCGCTGCAGTATTAGCTGGGTTTCCATATTGATAAAGGAATACAAACTCTGGACTCTTTGCCGCTAGCTCTTTCGCTACACGGACCGCCTCATTTGATCCGCCTGCTGCAGGGGACGAGATAATTGTTGCGCCCCACATCTCAAGGAGCTGTCGACGCTCAGGGCTCGTGTTCTCTGGCATTACGCAGATTAATTTGTACCCGCGAACTTTGGCAGCCATGGCAAGAGAGATGCCAGTATTTCCGCTCGTTGGTTCGAGAATGGTTGCGCCAGGTTTTAGATGTCCACTCTTTTCAGCTGCATCAATCATAGACATCGCTGTGCGGTCTTTAATTGAACCTGTTGGATTTCGATCTTCCATCTTTGCCCAGAGACGCACATTGGGTGCAGGTGAAAGGCGAGGTAACCCAATGAGAGGTGTATTACCTACCGATGCTTCAAGAGATTCGTAACGAGCCAAAGTTAGCCACCAGCGACAGCAGGCAAGATGGTGATTGAATCGCCATCTTTCACCTGCGCATCTAATCCGCCGAGGAAGCGCACATCTTCATCATTGATGTAGATGTTAATGAAGCGACGTAGCGCACCATTTTCGAGTAAACGTTCGCCAAGACCTGCATACTGTGAATCTAGGTCTGTAATAACAGTGGCAAGAGTTGATCCGGATGCTTCAACGCTCTTCTGATCCTTTGTATAAGGACGAAGAATGGTCGGGATGCGCACTTCAATTGACATGGCGCAAGTATGGCCGAAAGTGAAGGTTTAGGGGAAATTGAATTTCGGGCGAGCTAAATAAAGGTAACGGGTTCTTCCGTTACGACTCCGTCTACGATGCGAAATGAGCGGAATTCAGTCGCAGGTGCAATCTCTTCGCGTGTAGAAACCAAGACATAGTGCGCCCCTGGCTCACCCGCATATGCAATATCAGTGCGAGATGGGTGAGCTTCGGTCTCTGTATGTGAGTGATAGATGACGACCAATTCTTCATCATTGTCATCGGCTTCTCGATAGAGAGCCAGCAGATCCTTGGGATCGAATTCATAAAAAGTAGGTGAGTGTGCTGCATTGACCATCGGCTTAAGGCGTTCTGCTTTATCTGAACCGATTGGGCCGAGCACTACCCCGCAGCATTCATCTGGGTACTCATCGCGCGATTGCTGCAGAATTGCATCAGCTATTGTGCGAGAAATCTGTAGCGCCATGTGGTGAGTGTATTACAGCTTATGAGTTTCCGAGTTGGGAATCTTCATCTTCTTGCACATCATCCATCAGAGAATCAATGAGCGTTTCTTGAAGCCAGCCCAACCAGGTATAGACGGCGTAGACGCCACGTAGCGGATCATCAGGTGAAAGCAGTTCTAGTTCTTCATGCGAATTGTTCTCAACTTTGAGACGTACTCCAAGAGCCAGACGCACATCGTTGATGGCACCCAACCAAGCATTTGCTTCGTCATGACTGAGATCAATTACTCCATCGAGTGAACTCTTTAGATGAATGCGCATGGTGACTGCATGTGCTTGCTTCTTCATGCGAAGCGTTGACTCTGTATATCGGCGGAACTCTGATGCATCTACTTCATCAGCATATGCATTTGGCAAGAGGCGATGGAGGACTTCATCTTCTGGTGGAGTGTCGTGGGAAGTAATTCCAACCATTGCAGCAAGTGGATCCTCGTGGCCATGGTCAACTCGTTCTGCCAACAATTCGATTATCTGCTCGCAGAGATTGAGAAGTACTTCTCTCTCGCTCTCAGAGAATGTAGCGATATATGAATGATTGCCGTGGCGCTTAAATCCCTCAGTCGCGCTCAAATGAGATCACCACGTTGGAGAGTTGCCCACAGGCCATATTCATGGAGGCGAGCGACATCATGTTCCATCTCTTCGCGCGTTCCTGTTGAAACGATCGCTTTGCCTTCATTATGAACTTGGAGCATCAGCTCTGTCGCTTTCGCCTTTGAATAGCCGAAGAGCTCCATAAGCACATAAGTAACGTAACTCTGAAGATTTACTGGGTCATCCCACACAATGGTGACCCATGGAGTTTCACCAGAAAAGATTGCACGAATCTCTTCTTCGATTTTATCTGCGGTCTTAACCATCACCGGATAATGATAGAGAATGGCTCAGTTGAAACAAGTGGCCAGAGTGGATCTACTGCAGAAACACGAAGGGTCAGCACACCGCGCGGTTGCGCAGGAATGGTCACGGTAAAGTTTCCTAAAGAATCAGTGACGTCAGGTGTCGATGCGCTATCGATTCTCTTCCACGTGCCTGCAACGTTTCGCTCTACCGAGATTTCACTCGCCACAGTGCGTGGACGAAGACTTCCAGTCAATTGGATAGCAGAGCCGCTCTTGGCAGAGGCAGGTGGGGCAATTGAAATAGTTCGATTTACGGTGATAGAAAATTCAGGGCTGATTCCTGCATTTCTCTCCCACGTCGGGTCAGATACAAATCGCACAACTGCGCTCTTTCCCAAGATAACGCTGCGAGTTACCGAGCCGTCTTGTGAAGTTGTCACTGTAGCCAGGGTTCTCCAGGTTGTTTCATTAGTTCCGCGAGCTTCTAAGCGAACAGGAACATTGGATAGCGGAGATTTATCTTTCTTTGTAAAAGTGGCGCTGATGGTAAATGGCTCTGCATAGTTGATGACGTTTGCGACAGTGCTTGCAGTGACATTGATCTGATCCGGTGCAACTTGCTTTGCAATCTGACGAATTGATTCCATCGCCATTGGTTCTTCCATGCCGAATGTCCACGATGTAATTCCGCCGATGCGATATTTACTCACTAACGCTGCACGAAGTGCCCAACTGCGTGCATCCTGATACCAAGCGGTTCGCGTTGCAGTACATGAGGTTGAAAGACCAGAGGCTGTATTTCCGTTGTAAACCTTCTGGTAAGTAAATGTCATCTCACCAAATTTCTCGTCATACATCGGAGTTGCGCCATACGTTGCAGCTAAAGCAACTGCATCTCTCATCACGAAGGTTGCCGCTTTCGCTCCTGCTTTAACGGTATTTGCAACGTTTGCCGGACAAACTCCGGTTACAGACGTAACCCAATCTCGTCCATATCCAGGGACTCCAACAAATACCTTTGATGCAGGCATGATGGTGACCGCATATTGCAGCGTTCGCTCCGTCCATGAAATTGGACCTATCGGACCAACTCGCGCAACTGAATAGTCGTAGGTCATGATGCGTAGGCGATCAATAAAGGGTGCGATATCTGCCCAGGCATATACGAAATAACCTTTCTGCGCCGCCTTGGGATCTAAGACGTATGGAGTAGAGACCGAGAGCAGCTTATTTTCGGCGCGCAAGACTGCGCTGAGTTCCTTAACAAGTGCAACCCAATGGGGCGCAGTTGATGTCCACGTTGTATTTCCATCGACAAATGCAAAACCTTCAAAATCGAGATCTACGCCATCGTAATTATTCACACGCACCATAGTTGCGATTGCATCAACAACCTGGGCACGTTGAGTTGGATTGGCGAGCATCTTGGCTAAGACGAGTTTTGCTGTTCCGTCTGTGATGGTTGGAATAATCTTTAAGCCCGCTGCACGCATTGCGGCTAGTGGTTGTGCAATCGGAATACTTGGATTAGCTGGCGCGTATAGATCTGTAATGACAGCCTTCTTGATCTTGCCATCGTATTTAAGCGTGTACCAAAATGGCATAACCTCATCTACTAAATCAATGTTATTCAGCGCCGCAGGAAGTGCGGTCTTCATTGAGTAATAAGGGATCCATCCAGTAAGAATTTTTCGAGGAGGATTATCTGCAGTTGCAGCTGGTTGACCGGCAAGAAGAGATGCAATGACGAGTGAGGACAAAAGCCCAAGGAAGCTTGGAAGTCGTACAAGTTTTTGCACTTCTTGCACTCCCCTATAAGTCTCTCGAAAACTTACTTGATTATCTACTTCTAACTAACGAGCGGTACCCACGTGGAATCAGTCGCTGCAAAGAGAGCCATATCGATCTGGCGACCATCTTCACGAGTGACCTTATTACGCATCACGCCTTCCTGTGCGTATCCCGCGCTCAAGAGTAGTTTCTGTGACGCAATATTTGCGCTATCAACGAGGCCTTCAATTCTGCGAAAACCTAGAGAAATTAGGCCGTAATCGGTAATCATCTGTGCCGCCTGAGTTGCAATCCCTTTTCCACGCATTGAGGACTCCATCCAATAACCAATTTCGGCTGCGTGGTTACGTATGTTGATGGTGTGAAGTGAGATGACTCCAGAGAAAGTGCGATCTGAGCCGTTGCCATAATCAATGACAAAACGTAGCTCGCGTCTTTCGCTAAAGGAGAATGGGTCACTTCGCACGAATTCAATTGCATGATCAATGGTGTAGTTCGAAGGCACAGTTGTAAATTGTGGAATCAAGGGGTCTTGGCATGCCTTGAATATCGACTCGGCATCGCCTTCAGCGCTTGGTCGCAGAATTATGAGGCCGCGTTGAAGAGTAGGAATCTCGGTTGGCCACCAAATCATGGCTTAGCCGATCAATTCAGAATCGCGCAGGCGGCTCTGATCATGCGTGCAGCTGAGATTTGAAGGAAGTGATGCACAGGTATCGCAGAGAAGAATTAGTTGGTGGCATGACGCAGTATTGCAATTGCGGAAGTCCTTTGTGGGAGCTTTGCACTTATCGCATTCGCCAATCACCTTTGCCTTATCTGAAAAATCCATCGCCATACGATCATCAAAGATATAGAGCGAACCTTCCCATGATGCTTCATCGCCAAAACGTTCACCATACTTAACGATTCCGCCATCGATTTGATAAACCTCATTGAATCCACGGTTCTTCATCACCACAGATAAAATTTCACAACGAATTCCACCGGTGCAATATGTAACGACTGGCTTATCCTTCAAGTGGTCGTACTTACCGCTTTCAATTTCACGGACAAAGTCGCGCGAGGTTGCAACATCAGGTACGACCGCGTTCTTAAATTTTCCAATCTTTGCTTCATAGGCATTTCTGCCATCGAAGAAGACAACCTCATCGCCGCGTTCTCTAACAAGCTCTTCAACTTGTTCAGGGCGCAGGTGCTTACCTCCACCGATGACTCCGTTGATATCGACCTTGATCTCGCCTGGATTTCCGAAGGAAACTAACTCTTCTTTGCAGACGATACGTAGGCGTGGAAATTCTTGACCAGTTCCTTCAGACCATTTAAAGACTGTCTTCTTGAAACCTTCATATTTACGAGTCTGCTTCACATAATTCTTAAGATCTGCCATCTCGCCGCCGAGAGTTCCATTGATTCCATGGGGTGAAATCAGGATCCGGCCCTTAAGCCCCAAGCTCTCGCACAAAGTCTTCTGCCATAGACGCATCGCTTCAGGATCTGCGATAGGCGTGAAGCAGTAATACAGAATTACCTTCTGTAGCTTCGGCGCATGCTTATTCACATCTCGAATTCTACAGCGTCCCGTGATGGGCAAAACACTCTCAGTAACTGTAGAGAAAATACTTTTCCACAGTGAATTACTCGCACGCTCAATCCTCTTCTCCCGTGTCGGTACCAATCCTCACAATCACGCCATGTCCACTTCCCCAGCAGCGCTTGTGCACGATCAGATGGATATCCCATCTGATGTTGCGCTCTTACTTGCTGCCGTTCCAGGAATTCATACCCTTACAAAATTAATTGCGATTGATCCATTTACATTAAACACCCAGGACAGAATTGATTACCTCACTGCATTCGAAAGACAGTGCAGCTGGGTCAGCGCTCTGCAACAACGAGCAATATTTGCTGTAGCGGGTGCCAATCCATCAGAAGGCGGAGGGCCTTTCTCTGGCGTTGACGAGACAGAGCGCGAAGATATCTCTACAGCACTTCGATTGGCACCTGCTACTGCTCAAAACAGAATTGATATCGCTCGGACCCTAGTTAACTTCCTACCAAACACATGTGCAGCTCTTGCAACTGGAGAAATCT
Organism: Candidatus Nanopelagicaceae bacterium; assembly: GCA_965268015.1. Classification (GTDB taxonomy): domain Bacteria; phylum Actinomycetota; class Actinomycetes; order Nanopelagicales; family Nanopelagicaceae; genus Planktophila. The sequence continues at coordinate 224,711 of OZ254154.1, read as the reverse complement.
CTGCCGCACACGCAACAGTCATTGCCAAAGAGACTAGCTCTGCGATTCGAGATGGTCTCCCCGAATTTGCGCTCTATGAAATCGAGCAGAAGGCTCTTGCATTTGCTGAATTTCATACTCCCGGTCAGGTTGCAAACCAGGTGCGCAACTCGATAGCTCACTTTGCTCCTGAGGAATTTGAAGAAACCGTTACTCGCGCTGAATCTATGCGCAGGGTTAGCTGTTACAACGACGCCGATGGAATGTCGACGATAGTTGCAATACTTCCAGCAGCAGATGCGCAAATCGTAATGAGTGCAATTGAGGCGCATCTCTTGCTAGAGAAGAACAGTGATGCAAAGATGGTTGGCGCAGATGCATCTCGCTCTGATCGTGATATTGATATGCACCGCAGCATCGATATGCAGAGAGCAGATGCTCTCACCGCTATCTGTGAGAAATTCCTAGCTCTTACCTCAGAATCTCTCACGCCTCATCGCAGACCATTGACAGTTAATCTCACTATTGATCTTCCAACTCTTCTTGGCCTTGCAGAGAACCCTGGCCACTTAGCCGGATATGGTGCAATCCCTGCATCTGTTGCACGTGAACTTGCATCCGATGCCAGGTGGAGGCGATTTATCACAGAGCCTCAAACAGGAAATTTGCTAGATCTAGGAAGAGAAAGTTATGAACCGCCTCAAGCGCTCAAGGATTTTCTGATTGCACGAGATCGAACTTGCAGATTTCCTGGATGTCGAAGGTCTGCTCTTCTCTCCGATTTAGATCATGCGCAAAGTTGGGAATCGGGAGGTTCAACGTCGCTCGAGAATTTAGGAGCGCTCTGTCGAAGACACCATCGCCTGAAGACGCACGATGGTTGGAAGATTGAAAGTTTTGGCGATGGCTCATGCACCTGGACCTCCCCTCACGGAAAGGAGTTCTTTACCCCCGCGCGCTCAATGAACGCTCCTGTCTAAGCGGGAAGGGTGTTCTCGGCCTCGGACCATATTGTGAATTGCTCTTGGGGTTGCAGGTAGTTGAAAGTTCAACTACCTTTAGGGCATCATAGAAGGAGCACCTCATGCCAGCAGTAACCGTTAGTGATGTCACCGTACTTCCACGCATTAACAGCGCAACATCGCTACGCGCGCGAAAGGTAAAGAGCATTACAACTGCGCCACAAGGGTATGAAGGTGAAGGCTTTCCAGTTCGCCGCGCATTTGCAGGTGTAGATCTTGCAGAGCTCGATCCATTTATTCACTTGGATCAAATGGGCGAAGTTGAATACGCACCAGGTGAACCAAAGGGAACTCCTTGGCACCCACACCGTGGTTTCGAAACTGTTACGTACATTATTGATGGCATCTTTGATCACAAAGATTCCAATGGTGGTGGTGGAACTATCTCCAACGGAGATACACAGTGGATGACTGCAGGCGGCGGAATTCTCCACATCGAAACTCCACCAGAGAGTCTCGTGATGTCGGGTGGGCTCTTCCACGGATTCCAACTCTGGGTAAATCTTCCAGCAGCAAAGAAATGGTCTCCTCCTGCATACCAAGATGTACGCGCAGCTGATGTTTCTCTATTAACAACTGCTGATGGTGGATCACTTATCCGCGTCATTGCAGGAGAGCTCGATGGACACTTTGGTCCTGGAAACACACAGACTCCCATCACACTGATTCACGCAACAGTGGCACCTGGTGCTGAACTTCGTCTTCCATGGCGTAAGGATTACAACGCACTTGTCTATGCAATGTCAGGTTTTGGTTTCGCGGGCGATGAAAACCGTCCACTAGCGATGGGTCAGCTCGTTGTATTTGGCGATGGCGACTCGATTGTTATCCGTGCTGCAAATCAACAAGAGTCACGTTCTCCAAACCTTGAACTTTTTATCCTCGGCGGGCAACCAATTAAGGAACCTGTCGCATGGATGGGCCCATTTGTGATGAATACAAAGCGTGAAGTACTTCAGGCATTTGAAGATTTCCAGAAGGGGCTCTTGGGCTCGATTCCTGCTATCTATAAGGAAGATGCCAAGCGCTCTACTGAAAAATCACCGCTGAATCGCACAGATAAGTTATCTGGAGATAGCAAGCCGTCATCGGCAAACGAGATTCTCGATGTACACAATGCACCAACGGAGCTACAAGAGGGTTAACCTTTCTCTATGGCTCTTCGACTTCAATCCATAACTATTGATTGCGCAAACCCAGCAGCCCTCGCTGATTTTTGGTCTAAAGCACTTGGTTGGCCAATAGGTGTTGGCGGTGATGACATCGAAGTGTGGATTGAACGCGAACTAGATGATCCGCGTAAGACAGGCTTTCCCGATATTTTATTTCTCAAAGTTCCTGATGAGAAAATTGTAAAGAATCGCCTTCACTTAGATTTACGCCCAGATAATCAAGAAGAGGAAGTTGCTCGACTTGAATCACTAGGGGCGAAGCGTATTGAAATTGGGCAGAGCGATGACTCTGAAAAAACGTGGGTTGTTATGGCAGATCCCGAAGGAAATGAATTCTGCGTACTGAGAGCGGTTACAGCGCTTTAAGCGCTGAAACAACTTTAGTCAGAGATGCCTTTGCATCACCAAAGAGCAACATCGTCTTTGGATCATAGAGAAGTTCATTCTCGATTCCTGCAAATCCTGGGCGCATTGAACGCTTTAAGAAGATGATATTTGCAGAGTTTGCGACCTCAAGAATTGGCATTCCATAGATAGGACATCCTGGTGTGGTCTGCGCTGCTGGGTTAACAACATCGTTTGCACCAATGACAATTGCAACATCTGTCTGGCTAAAGGTTGGATTTACTTCATCCATTTCGGCAAGTTGGTCGTAGGGAACATTTGCCTCTGCCAAGAGAACGTTCATATGTCCTGGCATACGACCTGCAACAGGGTGAATTCCATATGCAACATCGATTCCTTTAGAGATCATGAGATCTGCAAGTTCACGAACTGTGTGCTGTGCCTGTGCAACTGCAAGTCCGAAACCTGGAACGATAACAACGCGACGTGCATAGTTGAGCAAGATTGCAACGTCATCAGGTGAACCTGAACGAACAGGTCGTTCTTCAGCTGATCCTGAATTTTCTTGAGGCTTTGCAGTAAATGCACCGAAGAGAGTTCCGAAGAGCGAACGGCCCATCGCATCTGCCATCAGGCGAGTAAGGATTGTTCCTGATGCTCCCACGAGCGTTCCTGCAATGATGAGAAGCGTTGAAGAGAGTACGTATCCGCTTGCTGCAACAGTTAAACCTGTAAATGCATTAAGAAGTGAGATAACGATTGGAACATCTGCGCCGCCTACTGGAAGAACAAAGAGAACACCGAATGCCAATGAGAGAGCGGCAAGGATGAGTAGTGGGCTAGTTCCAAGTGCAGTTACCACCCAGACTGATGTTGCAAGTACTGCAACAAGTGTTCCTGCGATGACTACCCGACCTCCTGGAAACACAACAGGGCGGGTTGTCATAAGCTCTTGAAGCTTTAAGAAGGTAACAATCGAACCACTGAAAGAGATACATCCAACGACAACGGTAAAGACTGTGAAGATAACTTCAGCTGTTGTGGCCTCGTTACCAAGATTCATATATTCAACAATTGCTACGAGAGCGGCAGCGCCACCACCTACTCCGTTAAAGAGGGCAACAAGCTGTGGCATCTGTGTCATCTCGATTTTGCGCGCAGCAGGGACTCCGATTATGAGTCCAAGTGCGATTGCGCCAACGATGAGCCAGAAGTTATGGAGAGGTAGCGCATGAGCGGCAGATCCGTCGCGTGGAGGTGTTACATAGAGAAAGACAGAGAGCGTTGCAATAGTTGCACCGAATGCACCGATGAGATTTCCGCGGCGCGCAGTCTTTGGGTGTGACAAACCTTTGAGGGCAAGGATAAATGCAACACCTGCTGCAAGTCCGATGAGGTCATAAGCAGTGCTGCTCATTTCTTGACCTCCTTCTTACCCTTAAACATTTCGAGCATGCGATCTGTCACCACAAAGCCACCGACCATGTTGATAGTTGCAAGGACAATTGCTGCAAGGGATAAACCGAGTTCCAGATTGGTTTCACTGTGATCGGCAACGATGATTGCACCAACCAAGATCACGCCGTGAATTGCATTGGCACCTGACATAAGCGGTGTGTGTAGCGTGGAAGAGACTTTAGAGACCACTTCAAATCCCACAAAGACGGCAAGGGTGAAGATTGAGACGATTGCTATTGCATCCATTTACTTCTCACTCCCTGTAGGTGTGTGGCGACTTCCTGCGTGCGTGACAGCTGATTTATCGATGATCTCATCACTGAAATCGATAGAAAGATCTACAGCTTCACCATCTTTTGCTGCCTTTGTCATAAGAGTCAAGAGATTTACAACGTTACGTGAGTACAGGCTCGATGCGTGGAATGGCAGTTGGCTTGGTACATCTTTTCCACCCCAGATTCGAACGCCTTTAGCGGTCGTAACCATCTCACCTGGCTTGGAACCTTCAGCATTACCACCTGTCTCTGCAGCGAGGTCGACGATGATTGTTCCTGGCTCCATTGCATCGATCATCGCTTGAGTCATCAATCGTGGAGCAGTACGGCCCGGAACAGCGGCTGTTGTAATCACAACATGTGACTTTGCAATGTACGGAGTAAGTAGTTCACGTTGCTTTGCTGCGCGCTCTTCCGTCATCTCACGCGCATATCCTCCAGCACCTTCGAGCGCTTCAAGTTCTAACTCGATAAATGTTGCTCCCATTGATTTCACTTCATCTGCTGAAGATGGGCGAACGTCGTAGGCAGAGACAACTGCTCCTAATCTGCGGGCAGTTGCAATTGCTTGTAATCCGGCAACACCTGCACCAAGCACAAGAACTTGTGCAGGTGTAACTGTTCCAGCCGCTGTCATTAACATCGGGAAGAATCGTGGAGATAGTTCAGCTCCGACAAGAGCTGCGCGATATCCAGCGCAGAGAGCTTGCGATGTCAGCGCATCCATCGACTGTGCACGAGAAATACGTGGAACTAGCTCAAGTGAGAAAGCTGTAACGCCGGCCTTGGCTGCTGCATCAATTGAATCGGTCGCAGTTACCGGTGAGAGGAAAGAGATTGTGACTGCGCCTTTCTTTAAGGTAGAAATTTGCGCGGGAGTAAGAGATGAAACCGAGAGAACAACATCTGCTCCGCTCAAAACATCACCACTCTTGACCGTTGCACCAGCTGCAGTGAAGAGCTCATCTGTTGCCTGAGAATGGTTACCTGCGCCAGATTCAATTACTACTTCATAACCAAGGCGGGTCAACTTATTAATGACATCAGGAACCAGCGCGACTCGCTTCTCGCCTTCACGGATCTCTTTCGGAACAGCAACTCTCATGCGGACAAGATACCCACAGTTGGCCTCACCATCTACTTGTACCGATGGGTTTTCTAGAAGAGTTGAGGCTAATTACCTTGAATCTCGCCTCGAGTCAGGTGGTAGAAGAGAGCTTGAATAGTTGTGCGACGATGGTAGGCCTCGCGCCAGATCACCGATTTGGGACCATCAATTACCGATGCCTCAACTTCTTCACCTCGGTGTGCGGGAAGACAGTGCATAAATATTGAATCACTAGCGGTCAGAGACATCAAATTCTCTGTTACTGCAAATGGGGATAACGCTGCAATTTTCTCTGTACGTTCAGATTCAGGATCTCCCATAGACATCCAGACATCTGTATAGAGAACAGATGCTCCTTGTGCTGCTGCTTCAGGATCATTGGTGACTTCAATTACTGCGCCACTCTTCTTTGCAATTTCTTGCGCCTTTGCAATAACGGCAGCATCCGGTGCCCACTTGCCGCTAGGTGTGGCTGCAACAACGTGTGCTCCCATAATCGCGCCCATTATCAACCAAGAGTGAGTCATATTGTTTCCATCACCGAGATAGACAAATTTACGACCTGAAATATCGGTTCCAAAGTTTTCGCGAATTGTTACCCAGTCAGCAAGAAGTTGAGTTGGGTGGTCATCATCCGTTAAGCCATTAACTACCGGAATAGATGCATGTGCACCAAGTTCATCTACATCTGATTGGGCAAAGGTGCGGATGAGGAGAGCATCACAGAAACCGCTGATGATCTTGGCTGTATCGGCAATTGTTTCGCCACGGCCAAGTTGCAGGTCATCTCCACGGAGAAATATCGGAGTTCCACCAAGATGAGCAACCGCTGTTTCAGATGCAAGGCGAGTACGTGTAGAAGGTTTGGTCATGTAGATCGCAACGCTCTTATTAGCTAGCGCTGTCTGAGAACGCAAAGGGTTCTTGGCAAATTCGGCAGAGGTATCGAGAAGCAGTTCAACATCTGCGCGAGAGAGATGCTCGGTGCGAAGTAAGTCCTTCATTGGGAAATTCTACAGGCAGAGAGATACCCCACGGGTACGATTTTCATAGATAATGCGCTCATGGGTATCTTCGATAAAAATCCTTTTGGGCGTCCTGGTATTGATTCAGATACCGACACACTCACGCGCACCATTGATCAAGAGCGATTGGACGATCGATTAGAGGAACAAGAAGATGACGGTGGGCATGATCGTTTTGCCCATTACATAAAGAAAGAGAAGATCGTCGAATCCGCGGTTACAGGAAAAGCTGTTCGCGCCTTATGTGGCAAAAAATGGGTACCTTCGCGAGATCCGCAGAAGTATCCAGTATGTCCTGTCTGCAAGGAGATCTTCGAAGGACTTCGCCCTGGTCCCAAAGATGGCGACAGCGCAGAGTAAATAGATTTAAGTAATTAAATAAGTGGAGGTGCCGGGAATCGAACCCGGGTCCTTCAGAATTAAAACAGGGCTTCTACGGGCGTAGTGTGTTTAACGTTTTCTTAGTCCTGAATCTCATACACACAAGTATTCAACGAACTCAGTTGCGAAACTGTTCTCTCAAGGTGTTCGCAACGCCACCTCGATGAAGAGCTCTCTAGCGACGCCAGATTCCGGGACGAGAGCGCGCCCGGGCTGACGGATTCGGAACTAGCTTATGCAGCTAGGGCGAAATCACTGCGACTGTTGTCTGCAGTTATGTGTGCACAGGTTTCATGGTTTACGAGATCATCCCGGCTTCCTCGGCCCGCTTCCCCTGCCCCAACAACTAAAGTCGAGACCGTTCACCCCCAAGATTAAACTTGGGTGAGTTACGTGGAAAACGTAATTCACACTATGTAATTGTTTTTAACTTCTTTCTTACTTTTTTCGACAACTCACCCTTTGAAATTTTCTTTAGGTGGATTGATTTCTTAGAAGGTATGGAGCGACATTCTTGTCTGCCAACTCGATCTATCTAAGCGATGTCCCAAGTATAGAGAGAACTAGGGATAGGGAGAAATTAAGCCTGAAATTCTCTCTTGAGAATGGCATAGATCCACATGTTGCACCACTCGCCTTTAAAAAACTCTGATTCAATCAACTCTGCCTCTCGGCGCATCCCCAGCTTCTCTGCAAGTTTGGCCGACTGTGGATTACGGGTATCAATCCAAGCGCCTAAGCGGTGAAGTGGAAAATTCTTAAATGCATAATCCATCAACGCCCTTGTCGCTTCAAAGGCGAAACCTTGGCGCTGAAAATCCTGATGAGTGACATATCCAAACTCACCATATGAATCATCTTTTCTCTCAAGGCTGATATTCGACTGTCCAATAACTTTGCCTTTATTGGGACCATCTTTTAACTCCCAAGCAAGCAGTATGAAATCTCCATTTTCAGCCAGCACCTCTTTATGAAGCGGTGCATATTTTTCAAGAGCTTCTCGAACCTGCTCGCGCGTGCGCTCTGGCCAAGGGATATAACGAACTATCTCTGGATGAGATTGGTATTCACATAGATCATCTTCATCGCTCAGCGCGAGAGGGCGCAGAATCAAGCGCTCCGTCTCGATTCTCACTTGCAAGTCTTTCTCATTAAAAGTCTTTTCCAGATTGACGACGAGAAAGTTCGCGATTGATATCTCTGGTTGCTTGTTGCTCCATAAGCGTTGAACGCTTGTCATGAGCCTTCTTACCTTTGGCAATCGCTACTTCAATCTTTGCTTTTCCATCTTTAAAGTAGAGCTGCAGTGGAACCAGTGTGATTCCCGAATCTTTTGTACGCCCTGCGATTTTGCGCAGCTCGATCTTATTGACGAGTAATTTTCTCTTGCGACGAGGTGTGTGGTTGGTCCAGGTACCTTCCGTGTATTCAGGGATATGGACACCATGAAGCCACAGTTCGCCATTTTCAATCATGGCAAAACCGTCGATTAAAGATGCGCGACCTGCGCGAAGAGATTTAACCTCAGTGCCCATCAAAACAATTCCACATTCGTAAACATCTTCGATTGCAAAATCGTGACGAGCTTTCTTATTTTGGGCGATGAGCTTCTGTCCGACTTCCTTGACCATGAGCTCACCTCCCCTCTATCGAGTTATTACGTTTCTTAGAGGGCTAATTAAACCTTCAAATAGCGACGAAGGGTAATGAGCGAGGCGATCGTTGAGACAACGAGACCGGTAAGGAGCAACCAAGCTGAGGCCGCAACAACTTCGCCCCATCCAAAGAATTTAGTAAAGGTAAGAAGCGGTGCAACCTTGGTATCAACAACATATTTCAACCCTGACAAGAGCCCTGTTGCTAAGCCCCATCCGATAAATGCGGCGAAGACACCTTCGAGCAAGAATGGAAGTTGGATAGACCATGAAGATGCTCCGACAAGTTTCATCACACCTGTTTCACGGCGGCGGTTAAATGCTGCAATGCGAAGTGTGTTGCTAATCAAGAGTGCTGCTGTCAGTACAGAGAAGAGGCCAACGAGAAGCGCACCATTTCGAAGTACACCTAGGAGCTTAAAGAACTTCTCAAGAATTGTGCGCTGATCTTGAACAATATCTACGCCAGGACGTCCCGAGAACGCTGAGACCACAACGTCAAATTGAGTTGGATCTTTGAGCTTTACACGGAATGACTCTGGAAGTTGATCCGCAGTTACGTTCTGCGCAATTGCAGATTCCTTAAATCTTTCACGGAAACGTGAGTATGCCTCTGTCTGTGATTCGTAGAAGACGCTCTGTACAACAGGAAGGCTCTCGAGATCTGCCTTAATAGATGTGCGCTGTTCTTGCGTTACAACACCAGCAGCACATGAAGGTGATTCCGAGAGTGATCCGCAGAGAAATACTGAAACTTCAATCTTGTCATACCAATAATCCTTCATCGCACTCACTTGTGAGTTAGAGAGAAGACCGATACCAAGAAGAGAAAGCGAGATTGCAACGGTAACGATGACGGCGAAGGTCATTGTTAAGTTACGGCGAAGTCCGATACGAACTTCGCTTAAAAGAAATCCTGCGCGCATTCTTCCTACCCCTTATCCCGTGTAACCATAAACGCCACGAACCTGGTCACGAATAACGTGGCCACCCTCGAGCTCGATAACGCGCTTGCGCATCTGATCAACAATTCCTGAATCGTGAGTAGCCATCAAGACTGTTGTTCCCTCACGGTTAATGCGGTCAAGTAATTTCATAATTCCTACAGAGAGCGCTGGGTCAAGGTTTCCAGTTGGCTCATCGGCGATGATGATTGCAGGACGTGTTACATATGCGCGTGCAATTGCCACACGCTGTTGCTCTCCACCCGAGATCTCACTCGGCAAGCGATCGCCCTTATCTTCAAGTCCAACAAGTTCAAGCATCTCTGGAACTTCGCGGTTGATCTCTTTCTGCGAATATCCCAAGACGTGAAGTGAGAATGCAATGTTCTCCGAAATTGTCTTATTAGGAAGCAATCTAAAATCCTGGAAGACAGTTCCTAGTTGGCGACGAAGCTCTGGAACTTTGTGATTAGAGAGAGTTCCGAGATCTTTTCCAGCTACATGAATTACGCCCGAGGTTGGACGCTCTTCGCGCAGGATCAGACGGAGAAATGTTGACTTACCGGAACCTGACATACCAACCAAGAAGACAAACTCGCCCTTGGTGATTTCTAGGCTCACGCTATCGAGGGCAGGGCGATCCTGACCTGGATAAATCTTTGTTACGTTCTCAAAACGAATCATGGGGTTAGTTTATGTAGGAGCACCTCAAATCGGGCGCTTATTGTGCTGATTTACCGAAATTCACAGAGTTAACCCGATACATCTACGCGTGAAGTGTGATGTTATTAATTGGAAGAACTGCGGCGCCAACGAATGCCAGCTTCAATAAAGTCATCAATTTCGCCATTGAGAACGGCAGAAGTATTTCCAGTTTCATGGTTATTTCGAAGATCTTTCACCATTTGATACGGCGCCAATACATACGAGCGCATCTGATTTCCCCATGAACCTGAGTTATCGCCCTTAAGTGCGTTGATTTTCGCCTGCTCTTCTTGGCGGCGGCGTTCCAATAACTTTGATTGCAATACAGCCATCGCTGTTGCCTTATTTTGAATCTGTGAACGTTCGTTCTGACATGAGACAACAATGCCTGTTGGAATATGGGTCAATCGAACAGCAGAGTCTGTTGTATTAACACCTTGTCCGCCAGGACCAGATGAGCGATACACATCTACGCGAATATCTTTCTCATCAATTTCAATATGATCACTCTGCTCTACCACCGGAACAACTTCTACACCTGCAAAAGAAGTGTGGCGACGTGATTGCGAATCAAATGGTGAAATACGAACCAAGCGGTGAGTTCCCTGTTCAACAGAGAGCGTTCCATATGCATAGGGTGCGTTAACTCTAAACGTTGTTGATTTAATTCCCGCCTCTTCAGCGTACGACGTTTCCAGAACATCAACTTTGAATTCATGACGTTCGCAGTAACGCAGATACATACGCATCAACATTTCGGCCCAGTCAGCTGCTTCAACACCGCCAGCCTCTGATCGAATAGTTATCAGCGCATCTCGATCGTCGTATTCGCCATTGAGCAGCGTTGTTACTTCTAGCTCGCTAATTGCCTTAACCGTTGATTCAAGTTCTGCTTCGGCATCACGAAGACCAGATCCATCTGGTTCATCAGCTGCTAGCTCAAAGAGCACAGGCAAATCATCGACTCGGCGTCGCAAGCTCTTTAAGCGCGCAATAGAAGATTGAACGCGCGAAAGTTTGCTTGTTACTGCTTGAGCCTTCTCAGGGTCGTCCCACAAATTCGGAACACCAGCTGCTGCTTCAAGTTCTACAGCTTCTGCTTCAAGTTTAGGAAGATCAAGAACTTTCTCAATTGAAGTAAGGGTCGCGCCAATCTCATTGATTTCGAGTGCATAGTCGCGAGCCATAGGGCAAGGATAGCGAGTAACTTAATGAGGCATTCCGGGACTGAAATGCCATTTTGAAGGCCCAGGGGGCGAATATGTGCTGAAAACCCAACAAGGTTTAATCGTCCAATTACACTTTTAGAATGCAAATTAGAAGAAGTCTTGTGACTGGATTATTGATTTCCCTAGCAATTGCCCTAATTCCTGCAGCTGCTATCTCAGCTCCAAAAGTAACTCCTGGCACTACGTGCAAAGTATTCAGCCAAAAAGTTGTATACCAAAATAAGACTTATACATGCATTAAATCAGGAAAGAAATCGGTTTGGAGCAAGGGCGTAGCAGTTGTAAAACCAACGCCTACGTCTACGTCACAAAAAATCGCATTTACTCCCTGGAGCACTGAATTTGATACAGAATCAATGATACGAACCGCACTAGATGGCACTGCAACGTATTTTGGAACTGTCCGGCCGAATACCAATTATGAGATAACAATTGACCCTGTAATCGCTGCCGCCGATCGTGCCTGGATTAAAACAGTGACCGATTACGTTAGTGGGATGTTTGATACTTTAGAAAAGGAAAAACTCATTGTATTCGTTGGATCTACAAGAAATTGGGCATTACAGGAACTAAAAAGTCAAAATTTATGGATTGGTGATCCAAGCAATCCAGTTCCTTGCAGTGCTCAAAATGATGACTCTGCTTGTGCTGATAGAAATAAAATTTTGATATTGTTTAGCGCTCAAGCACTGTCAACAAATGATCCCGGAAATAGATTTTTATATCGGACCACGATTGCTCATGAAATTTTTCACGCAATTCAGTATGCCTTGTCACCAAATGTTGGTCCTGGGGAACCAAAACGTATTCCACAATGGTTGACCGAGGGAAGTCCAACGTACCTTCAGTTTTATGTAGGTGAGAAATTGGGTTTTGATAAGTACCAAACAGGTAGAACTGGGCAGGTTAATTCAAACTTCCAATACAAAACGACCATTCCACTTCGTAGTTATGAAGGTAATCGCTTTGAGGGAGAAACCTTAAATCCTTATGGAATCGGGCAAGTTGCAACTGAGTATATAATTGCTTCCATTGGATTTGAAAAATTCTTGAACATCTGGAGATTTACAAAAACTGAGGGAAGTTTTGCTTCAGGCTTTGAGAAGGCGACAGGGCTGGAACTAGATGATTTCTATACAAAATTTGAAGCAGCACGCAGTTCAATGCAGATTGGTTTTTGATAGCTGGATATAAAGGTTTGGCAGACATATCCACTATTCAAGGGTTTGAACCACATCCAATGTTTGTATATAGCCGTCGGATTTACCTACATAAGTGAGGTGTGAGGGACTCGAACCCCCGACCCAGGCATTGAGAGTGCTAATGTCGCTCTTATGAGTTCAAAGAGTGCAGGCCTCTCCCCCAAACGTTCAATAATGACGACCCTGCTTTCTATTGAAGCAGCGGTGGTGTTGACCCTAGGTGCATGGCTAGCCGTGCTCGGGCTGACTCATGAGGATAAAGAGATGACTCCGCTCATTGCAGAGATTGCATTTGCGCTCCTTGGTGCAGCAGGACTCTTTGGTTGCGCACTTGGCTATAAGAATGGAAAGAATTACGGGAGATCTCCTGCGATTTTGGCTAACTTAATTGCACTGGGAGTTGCTTACTATCAAATCCAGGGAGCGTTCTATATCGGTGCAGTAATAATTCTTGCGCTTGCACTTCCTACTCTGTACTTCGCATTTTCGATTGTTAACCACGAAAATCCTTGATTGATCTTGGCAGAATAAAGTTAGACAGAATTACCAAGGAACGATCTGTTTATCTTCCCAAAGAACTCCCGTTGTATTGCCTGGGTTAAATTCTCTCGTCGCTAACCAGATTGCGGTTGCCGCACCTTCTGCCGCTGTGCGCGGTGCATCAGGACCGCCCATATCTGTCTGTGAATGATTTGGGCAGATTGCATCAACAAGAATTCCGCGAGCGCCTAAGCCAGTCTCATGTGCAAGGTTTCGCACCAGCGCATTTACTCCAGCTTTGCTAATTCGATATGGAGCCAATCCACCTGCATTGCCTGGTCCGGACATGCGCCCTAAACATGCAGAGTAGATAACGATTCGACCATCTCGTGCCTCCACCATCGCTGGTGCAATTCCATTAACTAATTGGAAAACAGAATCCAAGTTAATCGCCATGACTCGGAGCCACTCTGCATCATCTGTCTTAAGAGTCTTAGACATCTTTGCGCTCATAACACCGTGCGCCAAGACCATGACCTGTGGAGTTCTGGTTGTTGATGTAATCGCGCCAATACCTGCGCGGACAACTTCTGGGTTTTCCAGATCAATTGCAAAAGTTGAAATCTCAATTTTTCGTCCAGCTGATTGCTCTGCGGATAATTGAGTAAGTGCTGCCTTCGCGCTCTCCAACCCTTCAGGGTTCTTGGCAATCAGAACGAGATCAAAGCCCTTAGCTGCCAGAGCCTTCGCGGTTTCAAATCCGAGGCCGCGGCTTCCGCCGGTGACAAGTGCCAATGGTGTTACAAGTGGTGCTGACATAGGTGAACTCTCCCAGCCCTTGAGGGAGTTTGCTCCCTGAAACTCCCCCGGCGGAAACTGCCGGGTGGAAACTGCCGGGTCGACATTGGTGGGTGTGCCGAATCTCGCCTTTTTCAGCGCAGACTCCTATTAATTGCACTCCCGCGCAGCCGATAGTCTTAGCCAGTCGAACTGCCAGTCAGTCGGACTATATGGGGACTGCAGGACGTGGTCCCGGTAGCTGCAGGAATGTGATGACGCAAAGGAGCGCTCGTGTCGCAATCAGGTCAAGACTTTGGTGCAAATGACTGGCTCGTTGAAGAAATGTTTGAACGCTATCAAAGCGATCCAACTTCTGTGCCAGCTGAGTGGGTCACCTACTTCCAGCAGAATCCACAAGCAGTCGCGGCTCCTGCAACACCAAAGGGAGGAACTCCACCAACTCCAAAGCCTGTAACTCCTCCAAATATTTCCATGCCGAATGTTTCTATGCCGAGTGCACCCGCTGCGCCAGTTGCACCTGTTGCTCCAGTTGCTCCAGTAAATACACAACCCGTTGTCCGTGAAGTTGCAGCGACTGTTGCTCAACCTGCACAGCCAGTTGTAAAACCAATTCCAACGCTTGCAACCCCGGCTGCATCAACTCTTGAACCAATTCGTGGTGTACCAGCTCGCGTTGTTCAGAGCATGGAAGCATCGTTGGCTGTACCTACTGCAACATCAGTTCGCGCCATTCCAGCGAAGTTGATGATTGATAATCGCATCGTTATCAATAACCACCTCAAGCGCACGCGAGGTGGAAAAGTTTCATTTACACACATCATCGCCTACGCAATGATCAAGGCGATTCGTCAGATGCCAGAGATGAATGCTTTCTACGGAGAGCTTGATGGAAAGCCAGCGCTCGGAAAGCCAGAGCATCTCAACTTAGGTATCGCAATCGATTTAGCAAAGCCGGATGGAACTCGCCAACTTCTCGTACCTTCTATTAAGGGTTGCGAAGCGCTCGACTTTGGTCAGTTCTGGGTCGCCTATGAAGAGATCGTAAAGAAGGCTCGTGGCGGCACGCTTACCGTTGAAGATTACGCAGGAACAACAGTGTCGCTCACCAACCCAGGAACTATCGGAACAGTTCACTCAGTTCCACGACTTGTTCAGGGACAAGGTTTGATCATGGGCGTTGGCGCACTTGATTACCCTGCAGAATTCCAAGGCGCAAGCGATGAAACTGTTGCCCGCATGGCTATTAGCAAGGTAGTTATCCTCACAAGCACCTACGACCACCGCGTTATTCAGGGTGCACAATCAGGTGACTTCCTCCGTCGTATCCACGAATTACTTCTTGGAGCAGAAGGTTTCTACGATGAAATCTTTACAGCTCTTCGTATTCCATATGAACCAATTCGCTGGGCTTCTGATTTCTCATTTACAAAAGATGAAGAGATCAATAAAACTGCTCGCGTTCAGCAATTAATCCAGGCATATCGCACATGGGGCCACCTCATGGCAGATATCGATCCACTCGTGTATTTGCAGCGCACACATCCAGATCTAGATGTCGTAACACATGGTCTTACTCTCTGGGATCTCGATCGTGAATTTGCAACAGGTGGATTCGGTGGAAAGAAATTCCTCCCACTTCGCAAAATTCTTGGAATTCTCCGCGACTCATACTGCCGCTCTATCGGCGTTGAGTACATGCACATCTCAAACCCTGCAGAACGCGTGTGGATGCAGACACATGTTGAAGTTGGCCATCTAGCACCAGCTCGCGAAGAACAACTTCGCATTCTGCGCAAACTCAATAGCGCCGAAGCTTTTGAATCGTTCTTGCAGACTAAGTTCGTAGGTCAGAAGCGATTCTCACTCGAAGGTGGCGAATCAGTAATTCCACTTACCGATGCCATTGTCTCTGCCGCTGCAGAGCACGGTCTCGATGAAGTATGTATCGGTATGCCACACCGTGGTCGTCTCAACATGCTTGCAAATATCGCAGGTAAATCTGTTGGCCAGATCTTCCAGGAGTTCCAAGGAAATTACGCAGAGAATGAAGTGCATGGTTCAGGAGATGTTAAGTACCACTTAGGAACTGAAGGAATTTTCACCGCAGAATCTGGCGCAACAACAAAGATTTACCTTGCGGCAAATCCTTCACACCTTGAAGCGGTTAACCCAGTCCTTGAGGGCATCGTTCGCGCAAAGCAGGATCGCCTGAATAACAAGGGATCGTACTCAGTCTTGCCAATTTTGATTCACGGAGATGCATCATTTGCAGGCCAAGGTGTTAACGCTGAAACCCTTCAGCTCTCACAACTTCCTGGATATCGCACAGGTGGAACAGTCCATATCGTTATCAATAACCAGGTTGGATTTACAACCTCACCACATTCTTCACGTTCAACTCGCTACTCAACAGATATTGCAAAGCTCGTTGAAGCGCCAATCTTCCACGTTAATGGAGATGATCCTGAAGCATGTGTACGCGTTGCTCGTCTTGCATTCGAATATCGTCAAGAATTCAATAAAGATGTAGTCATCGACATGGTCTGCTACCGACGTCGTGGACATAACGAAGGCGATGAGCCAAGCTTCACACAGCCACTTATGTACAAGCTCATCGACCAGAAGCGTTCAACACGTACCTTGTACACAGAAGCCCTTGTCGGTCGCGGAGATATCACTCCAGCTGAAGCCGATGAAATCGCGCGCGATTACCAGGCGCAGCTTGAAGATGTTTTCGCCTCTGTCGCTAATTACCATGCAGAGCACGATCCAAACTTCCAGCCTCCAATCGTTCCAAATGCTGAAGATGTGCCAACATTTATCTCAGAGCAGCTCATCCGTGAAATTGCAGCTACACAGCTTGCAGTTCCAGAGGGCTTCAATGTTCATCCAAAGCTGACTCCACAACTTCAAAAGCGCGCCGAATCAATCAACGATGGAACCATCGATTGGTCTACCGGTGAAATGCTTGCATTCGGTTCACTTCTTAAGGAAGGTCGCCCAATTCGTTTGGCGGGACAAGATTCACGTCGTGGAACATTCTCAAACCGTCACGCAGTTATCATCGATAAGGAAAATGGAAGCGAGTGGACTCCACTTCGTTCATTGATCTCGGATGAGAACCAATTCTTCGTAGTTGACTCACTTCTCAGTGAGTACGCTGCAATGGGATTTGAATATGGTTACTCAGTTGAGCGCGAAGAAGCGCTTGTACTCTGGGAAGGTCAATTCGGTGACTTCGCCAACGGCGCGCAGACAATCATCGATGAATTCATCTCTTCTGCACTACAGAAGTGGGGAGAGCGTTCATCAGTAGTTCTTCTCCTTCCACATGGATATGAAGGACAAGGACCAGATCACTCATCAGCTCGTATCGAGCGATTCCTTGCTCTCTGTGCTGAGAAGAATATGACTGTTGCACAACCTTCAACTCCGGCTTCCTACTTCCACTTGCTTCGCTTCCACGCAGCAAATCCAAAGCGTCGTCCTATGGTTGTATTTACACCGAAATCGATGTTGCGCCTCAAGGCTGCAGCTTCATCAATCTCTGACTTCACTTCAGGAACATTTTTGCCAGTAATTGGAGATCCAACAGTTCAGAACGCATCACGTGTGATCTTCTGTTCAGGAAAGGTTTATCACGATCTCGTTGCAGAGCGAGCACGTCTTAACGACAGCAGCACTGCAATCGTTCGCGTTGAACGCCTCTATCCACTTCCAGTTGCACAGATGGAAGTTGAAGCGAAGAAGCATCCAAATGCGAATTTGCTTTGGGTACAAGATGAACCTGCCAACCAAGGTCCTTGGCCACACGTTGCACTCAGCACAACAGAGGCAATTGGTGGAACATCGGTAGATTCACGAGTACTTCGTCGCATCTCACGTCGCGCATCAGCATCTCCTGCAACAGGAAATCACCACTTGCATGAGGATGAGGCAAAGGCGTTACTGGTCGAAGCTTTCACCAGATAACTATTGGTTAAGAACTCTTTCGCGCACGTCGTGTTCGAAAGAGAATTCGCGCACGTACATCGTTGATGGGTAGCCATCCCCATTGCCGCGAATCATTTCCACGCGGGTTATCACTGAGTAGATAGATCTCTGTAGATCTGTCAGCTTTCTGTGAAATCTCGCTAATCCGCTTTACATAGAGAATTCCCGGCTGATCTGTGCGCTCTACGACGACCACGAAGCCTGGGCGGAGCTTCTTCAGCGAAGCGGGCCACACTCCCAAGAGCCAATCTCCATGGCTATAGGTGGGAGACATGGAATCTCCTTCAACAACCATCGACCTCAACTTCGCCATGCACTTAGCCTATTACTTCCGGTACCCTCGCACCTATGAGAAACATATTTGCACCAAAGATAACTGTCCACGCACACTGCGATCTTCCATGCGGTGTTTACGATCCTGCACAAGCACGTATCGAAGCGCTCTCTGTAAAGGCTTGCATGGAGAAATATGCAGCTAACCCAGATGCAGATTTCCGTTCACGTTCAGTTGCAATTAAAGAAGAGCGTTCACATCAGGTTAAGGAGCACCTCTGGGTTCTCTGGACTGATTACTTCAAGGCTCCTCACTTCGAGGCATACCCACAACTGCACTCACTCTTTAACGATGCAACAAAGCTTGCAGGAGCAGCAGGAACAAAGGGAACTCAAGATGTAGCAGTTGCAGATCAGCTCATCGCTAAGATCGATGAAATCGCTGAAATCTTCTGGGCAACTAAGAAGGCGTAATTACAATCCTTAACTGATTAACAAATTAAATAATCAACTAATAAGTGATTGAGCGGCAGTTCGAGCGAGGAAAGATAATCGCTCGACTGTCGCTCTCTTTATTTGTGCCGAAGCAAGATGGCGATCACCATCGTGTACATCACATTCAAAGGTAATCTCTCGCCCATCAATCGAAGCAACTCGAGCACTTGCTCGAATCTCTACTCCTGCAGTTGAAGAGCCCTTAATGGTGAGGGTTGATTCGGCGAGAAATGTTGTCTCTCCACTTTCAAGGTGTTCAGAGAGCGCAGCAACGCAGGCATTCTCCATCAACGTTAAATAATGAGAAGCAGATACAACGGGTAAATCAGAGGTTCCCATCGTCACGCATGTATCGCCCGGGCGGGCGGTCATGACAGAGAAGCCAACGGCCCCAAGTACTTCTTCAACAGGTCTCACAGAGCTATTTCTACTCTTCGTCGTCGATAAAGTGTTGGATATGCGTCTGTTCGATCTGGATTTCTCTATGTTCGATATTGCCGAATTCATCTATCTCAATTGAAATTTCAGTCATACGCATCTGAGTGATGACTTCAGTTGAGTTAGCACCTGTTGCCTGCGCGAGAAGACGCTGGTGGATGCTCTCATGAAGGTCTTGCGGTGCCTCTTCTACGCAGCTGCGCTGCAAGACGTTCTGCAACATCTGGGCCATCACACGCTCGTGTTCAACCTCTGCTGCGCATGCAGGACAGATGTCGAGGTGCGATTCAATCGCCTTTGCTTGAGGAATCTCTTGAAGTTCGCCTTCGATAATGAAGAGAACTGAAGCCAGAACTTCTCCACATTGAATCTCGATATAACTCATTTCGCACCTCCCTTGTCGGAAGTAACGTAACCGAGCTCTTGTGCATAGCTCGCAAGCTTCTCGCGAAGCTGTTTGCGTCCACGGTGAAGACGTGACATCACAGTTCCCGCTGGGGCTCCGACCATTTCAGCAATCTCTTTATAGGAGAAGCCTTCCACATCTGCGAGATAGACAACGATGCGAAATTCTTCTGGAATCTCTTGAAGCGCTCTTTTGACATCGCTATCAGGAAGATTCTCAAGGGCTTGGGTCTCTGCAGATTTTCCTTGATCACTTGTATGTGATTGTGCATCTGCAATCTGCCAATCTTCTAATTCGTTATCGGCTATGAGGGGCTGGCGTTGCCCTTTGCGATACGAATTAATAAAAGTTGTTGTGAGTACGCGATAGAGCCAGGCGCGAAGATTTGTTCCTTCTTCAAATTGATGGAAGGAGGCGAAAGCTTTGAGGTATGTATCTTGAACAAGATCGCGCGCATCTTCTGGATTTTTTGTATAACGAAGAGCCGCTGCGTAGAGCTGATTGGTAAATACCAAGGCATCACGTTCAAACCGAGTGGTGCGGTCGGCTGCGCTCTCTAGTACTAAATCCTTGGAACTCATCGATGTAAGGCTATAACAAAGTGCTCACATTGCAACTAGAGGCAACTAGAGGCAACTAGAGGCAACTAGAGGCAACTAGAAGAGCGTCTCTGGTGCACCAAGCTCAATGGGAATAATCAGCCCAGCATCGTTGTTAGCTACTACGTTGACTCGGGGCGATACAGGTTGGGCTATGAGCCCTGCATCTGGGTGCTCTGTGACCATCATCTTTATTAAACGATTGATATCGCGTGAAGCAGGATCTAGCCAAGTATTCCAGCGTTCTGCTGGCATAAAGACTGGCATTCGGCTGTGAATGGTTGCCAGCTCGCCAACAGCTTCGCGAGTAATGATTGCAGCGCTTTGAATAACTTCTCCACTTGGGCTCTGCCACGAACTCCAAATCCCGGCGATGGAAAGTTCATCGCCATCTGCATCTGAGATGTAGAACGGTTGCTTAGGTGCATAACGCCCCAGAGAAGTTGCCCATTCGTAATATCCCGTTGCAGGAATTAAACAACGAGAAGTTCTAAAAGCATGTCGAAAAGTTGGCTTCTCGTGAATCGATTCACTTCGGGCGTTGATTGCATGCGATTGAGATGCACGCGCTTCCGCCGTGCTCTTATGCCACGGTGCAATGATTCCCCACGATGCGCTATCTAAAATGCGGGACTCTGATTCATTGCGGATAATATAAATTTCATTTGTGGGTGCGATATTCCAACTCAGCGGAAGTGAGTGATCCAAGGTCGAGCCAGAGAGATCAAAGGTCTCTACAAGCTCCTCAGCGCCCATAGTCTGCGCATATCTTCCACACATGCGCCCTATCCTAACGATTTTCCATATTCAATTTCGATTATGAAATTTCCAGCCGGTAGACTTCGGAGATGACGCAAGCACTCGAACTCTGGCCCGCGCCCTTTCGCGGAAAAAAACCAGTCTCATCGCGCGTCACAATTCCTGGATCAAAATCAGTAACAAACCGCGCTCTCATTCTGGCAGCGCAAGCTACTTCCGCATCCACTCTTAAGAAGCCGCTCATCTCTCGTGATTCAGAGCTGATGTCAGCGGGTCTTCGGGCGCTTGGAATTTCGATTACCGAAAAGAACGAGACATGGGTTGTGACACCGTCACAACTTCGTGGACCTGCACGAATCGATGTTGGTAATGCTGGAACTGTCATGCGCTTCTTGCCACCTCTTGCAGCGCTTGCACACGGTGATATCGAATTTGATGGTGATCCACGTTCGTATGAACGCCCACTGGGTCCAGTGATTAAAGCTCTCGAAGAGCTCGGAATAGAAATCGACCATGGCAACCGTTACTCACTTCCGATGGTTGTAAAAGCAAAAGGTGAAATACCCGGTGGAAACCTCACGATCGATGCAAGCGCATCAAGTCAATTCTTATCGGCGCTACTTCTCGTTGCCCCAAGTATGCGTAATGGAATAGTTGCAACTCATCGCGGGGGTGCTCTTCCGTCGATGCCTCATATCGATATGACAGTGCAGATGCTTAAAGATTTTGGTGCAGATGTGACTGTAGATAAAAATGCACAGGCATGGAGCGTAAAACCTGGTCCCCTTCAGGGCCAAGAAATGACAATCGAGCCTGATCTTTCCAATGCTGCACCGTTTCTCTCACTGGCGATGGTCTGCGGTGGTTCAATCACTATTTCAGATTGGCCGACATCGACTACACAGCCGGGCGATCAACTTCGTGAGATTTTTACATCTATGGGTGCACGGGTCGATCTCAATTCTGATGGCCTCACATTGACTGGATCAGAGACAATTCACGGAATTGATATCGATCTTCATGATGTCGGAGAGCTCACTCCATCGATTGCAGCGCTAGCTGCTCTCGCTGATTCCCCATCGCACCTTCGCGGAATAGGCCACTTACGTCTGCATGAAACAGATCGACTCGCTGCTCTGACAAAAGAGATTAATGCACTTGGCGGAAATGTTGTCGAGGAAGAGACTGCTCTTCACATAACACCCGCACCACTCCACGGCGGAACTTTCCACACGTATGAGGATCACCGCTTAGCTACCGCTGGCGCTGTTATTGGCCTTGTTACTCCAGATATTCTCATCGAAAATGTTGCTACCACCCGTAAGACGTTGCCTGATTTTCCAGGTCTCTGGAATAGTTTGGTTATATGAGTCCACGCGAATACGACGAATCAGATGCGCGAGTTCGCCCATCTCGAACTACACGTAGACGCACCAAAGATCGCCCATCTCACTCTGATTCAATATCTGCCTTCGTCACAACGGTAGATAGAGGAAGAACTACCTGCGTCACAGAAGATGGCGTCATAGTCACCGCCATGAAGGCGCGAGAGTTAGGCCCAAAATCAGTTGTCGTTGGTGACTCTGTTGAAATCGTAGGAGATGTCACGGGAACCGAAGGAAGTCTTGCTCGTATTGTCACTGTGAACGAACGAATAAACTCTCTCAGTCGCACAGTCGATGATGCTGCGCGCGTAGAACGCACAATCGTTTCCAATATCGATCAGCTACTCATTGTTGTTGCCTCTGCCAACCCAGAACCACGACGAGGCTTGATTGATAGATTCTTAGTGAGTGCATTTCATGAATCAATTAAGCCAATAATTGTTGTAACAAAGGTAGATGTATCCCCGGTTCCAGATTTTATGAAGGAGTATCAAGCCCTTGGCGTCGAGATAATTACAACGTCATCCAAGGTCGAATCTCGAGGATCAGATATCAAGAAGATTCTTGCTATTTTGCAGAATAAGACCTCGGTGCTAGTTGGTCACTCAGGTGTTGGAAAATCAACGCTCATCAATGACTTAGTTCCAGAAGCTGACCGTCTTACTGGTGATGTTAACGATGTAACAGGTCGCGGTCGCCACACATCATCGAGTGCGATTGCATTCCCACTCAAAGAGGGTGGTTGGATTATCGATACCCCTGGAATTCGTGCCTTTGGCCTCTCGCACCTGAATAAAGATCGCATCATCGAATCCTTCCCAGATATTTATCAAATCACACAGACCTGTATGCCTAACTGCTCTCACCATGAAGCCAAATGCGCACTCAATGCATGGATCGATTCCGATCCTTCACTTGCACAAGAACGTTTAATCCGAGTGAGCAGCCTGCGCTCCCTCTTGGAGGTCAAGCTCTCTGAAACAGTTGGAATAGACTCTCAGCCATGAGCAGAACCCGCGGAGAAGATCTAGCCCTGGCTCACCGCCTCGCCGATGCAGCAGATGCAATAACCCTTTCGCGCTATCAATCTATTGATTTAACAGTTACTCAAAAGCCTGATAACACTCCAGTTACAGATGCAGATAAATCTGCCGAACAAGCTATTCGTTCACTACTTCACGCACATCGTCCCGAAGATGGAATCGTGGGAGAAGAGTTTGGAACTGAAGGAACTGAGCGAGATCGTTACTGGGTCATTGATCCAATTGATGGAACTAAGAACTTTCTGCGGGGCGTACCAACATGGGCAACTTTGATCGGACTTGTAGAGAAAGATTCATCAGGCCAACCTCATGTTGTCGCTGGCGTAGTGAGCGCGCCTGCGCTCTTTCGCCGCTGGCATGCACATTCCGGTGGCGGAGCTTTTGTCAGTGTAAATAAAGAGATGCCAAAGAGAATTCATGTCTCTGAGGTCGCTGCGATTGAAGATGCATCTATCTCGTACTCAGATTTATTGGGCTGGGGAGATCGCTTAGAACCTTTCCATAATCTCTTAGAGAGCACATGGAGAACGCGTGCCCATGGAGATTTTTGGTCTCATATGCTCGTTGCTGAAGGTGCTGTTGATATCGCGGTAGAACCGGTCTTAGCGTTATGGGATATGGCAGCGTTAGACATCATTGTTCGCGAAGCTGGCGGACGATTTACCGACCTCGATGGAGTTGATGGCTCACAAGGAAGCGGTGCAATCTCAACAAATGCTGCGCTCCATAACTTTGCAATTTCTTCGCTAGCAAGGAAGAGATAGTCGGCCATGGAGAATATTTCTATCGATACTTCTCGCCATCGAGACAATGCCGTGCCTGACATCTCCGCTCCTCTCATCGCACAGACTTTTGCAGTAACAGGCATGACATGTTCAGCATGTGTAAATACAATCGAGAGAACGCTCAATGAGATTCCAGGCGTCACCGCATCTGTGAACTTTGCATCAGAGACCGTTCACCTCATGGCACCTGCAAGCTTGGATGCTGCTCTCGTAATCAAAAAAATTAAAACAGCTGGCTATGGGGCAACTCTCTTAGAAGATGCCAACGACCCAGCTCTTCACCGCAAAGGTGCCGCACGTGCGCTCTTCTTTGCAATTCTCTTTGGTGCTCCATCAATCGCTATATCTATGGTGATGAGCTGGCATGAAGCCATCAATAGCTGGCTTATTGAGCAATTTCAGACCTTTGGCTGGGCCCTACCGCCACACGCTGAACATTCCTTTACATCCTGGCTCGTTCTTGCGCTATCGGCTCCCCTGATTCTCTTCGTTGCATTTCCTATTCACCGTGCAGCAATACGAAATCTTTTTCACCCAACGATGGATACTCTCGTCTCACTTGGAGCACTGAGCGCTTTCTCATGGTCTATTTACGCAACATATACAAATACTGGCGATGTCTACACCGAAGTTGCTGCAGGAGTTCTGCTCTTCGTCATTCTCGGTAGATTCCTCGAGTCAAAGGCGAAGAAGAGCGCAGGATCTGCTCTTGCTTCTCTACTTGCACTTGGTGAGAAGGAGGTCGTGGTTCTTCGCAATGGAACAGAAGTAATCATTCCAATTTCTCATCTACAAGTAGGAGATGAGTTCATTGTTAAACCAGGATCTCGAATAGCAACAGATGGCGTCATAATCTCTGGTCAAAGTTCTGTCGATAACTCGCTCATCACCGGTGAATCAAAGCCAGTTGAAGTCTCTGCCGGAATGAAGGTAATTGGTTCTGCCCTGAATAAGAATGGCAGAATCATTGTGCGAGCTACTCGTGTTGGCAGCGATACAGAACTCGCACGCATTACCGCCATGGTTGTAACTGCACAAGGAGCAAAGGCCCCTATACAAAGATCTGCAGATAAAATCGCATCCTTCTTTGTTCCTATTGTCGCACTCCTTGCGATAGCCACTTTTGAAGGTTTCTATTACTTTGGTGATCTCTCACTCACAGAATCAATATCGCGTGCAATCACCGTTCTCGTAATCGCATGCCCATGCGCATTAGGCCTTGCAACTCCTGTCGCGCTTCTCGTTGCATCTGGACGAGGCGCCCTCCGAGGAATTGTCATCCGGCAACCACAAGTACTCGAAGTTGCGCGCACAATTGATGTAGCCATACTTGATAAGACCGGAACTCTCACCGATGGAAAGATGCAGGTACGCGCTGTCTCCATCCCTATCTCTGCGCAGAAAGTTTTAGGTAGTACCTACCTTCCATACCTGACAGAGAAGAACATACTCTCGACAGCTCTAGCTCTTGAAAGTCAGAGCACTCATCCAGTTGGCGAGGCGATCGCCTCGTATGCGATTTCACGCTCTGCAGAACAACTTCCACTCACTGAGTTCATGCAGACGCCAGGAGTTGGAGTTGCTGCACGGGTAAATCTCGGTGCAATTGCTCCAGTTGTCATTATCGGCTCTCCTTCATCAGTTGCACACAGCACGACAGAATTTGACGCTGATATTCGCAGCGCGATTGCAGATGCAACAGGAGAAGCTCTCGCAGTATCTGTCTTGGCGTGGGATGGAGTGGCAATTGCGGTCTTTGCAACAGGCGATCTCATTAAAGATGATGCAGCTCAAACCATTACAGCACTCGCAGCTCGTGGCATTGAGGGCTGGTTAGTCACAGGCGATAACTCCGAAAGTGCGCGCGCTGTCGCAACTGCCGTGGGAATTTCTACTGATCGAACTATTGCTAACGCATCTCCTGAAGATAAGTTGGAGAAAGTCCGCGCTTTTCAAGAGCAAGGTCGCCATGTGATGATGATTGGCGATGGCGTCAATGATGCTGCAGCTCTTGCTCAAGCTGATATGAGTATCGCCATGGGAACAGGAACCGATACCGCGATTGCAACTGCAGATATCACTCTGATGCGTTCAGGGTTAACCTCTGTCATCGATGCTCTGGCGCTATCACGCACAACAGTAAAAACCATTCGCGTTAATCTCGGGTGGGCATTTATTTATAACGTGATTGGAATTCCAATTGCAATTATTGGATTAGCAACGCCTATGTATGCAGCAGCTGCAATGGCTTTAAGCAGTTTATTTGTTGTAACGAACTCTCTACGAATTCGCTAGTTCGTCCTCACTGTTACCGCCATCGTTCTTAAAGGTGCGCCAGAGGGAAATCGCAGCAATATAGATCGGGAAGGCAATCATGATTGCCTTACTCAGCATCTGATCATTGATGCCGTTCTCATTGGAATATGACCATGAGAGGTAGAAGAGATTGCCAATATAGATAGCGCCAAATGGCAACGTCAGCTTACGCATGAAGTGAACGCGTACCAAGTGAGGGAATTTTAGGTTTGTTAACTGCGAGAAGCAGAGCACGATAGTAATTATTGCAACGGTATTCTGAGAAAGATCGAGAACTAAGAATGTTGGTACGGCCAAATTCCAGACTGCCGGGAATCCGTTAAACCAATGATCGCTCGTTTCAATATCTGTGCGGGCAAACCAGAGGGCTGAAAGTAAGAGGATGAGCGCTGCGATAATTGTTTCAAACTCAGTAGGCAGCATACGAAGACTTACCAATAGCGCCACTGGTACTACGACGCAGGTTAGGTAATCAACAATAAGATCAAGAACAAATCCATCAACACGTGGTGCGTGGAGAACAACATCTATCTTTCGCGCAATTGGACCATCGAGACCATCGAGAACCTGGGCAACCACTAACCAAATGAGAGCGCCACGAACATTCCCATCGATGACTGCCTGGAGAGCTAGAAGCCCAGCGACCGCACCACTTGCCGTCATGACGTGGAGGGCATAACCGGCGCGCTTTGTTAACTTCACTGAACTCATCACCGTGGAAGGTTAATCGTCTCAGCCCGGTAAAAATAAGAAGTAGGGCGTGTGGATGGGGGGATATTTCTGGGGTATGAAAAAAGGCGCTGATATCAGCGCCTTTTTCCTTACTTCTTTACACATTGCTTAGTTGGTAGCGGGGGCAGGATTTGAACCTACGACCTCTGGGTTATGAGCCCAGCGAGCTACCGAGCTGCTCCACCCCGCGTCGGTGAGGTGATTCTATGCCGACGTCGGGCGATGCAGCAAATCGCGCTTACTTCTAAAAGAGATAAGGGATTACTTACGAGATTGTGCAGCAATCGCGGCAGCAATCGCAGCCTTCAAACGATCTTGTGCTCGACCGTATGCAGCGAAATCTCCCTTTGCAAGGGCTGCTTGCCCATCAGCAAAAGCTTGTCGTGCATTTTGAAGTGCGTTGGCAAGATCTGCGGTGCTGTTATTTGATGACGCTCCACCGGTTGCAGATGATGCTGAACCAGAACCGGCGTTACCGCCGAATACCTGATCAAGTGCTCCCTTAAGTGAGTTATCAAATCCAATGACATCTCCGAAGGAGACGAGAACTTTCTGAAGCAATGGATATGCAGCGGAGTTTGATGTCGCGCGTACATATACAGGCTGCACATAGAGCAGACCATTTCCAACTGGAAGAGTTAGAAGGTTACCAAGTACAACATCAGATCCACCCTGACGCAGAAGTGATAGTGCATTTGCAACTTCAGGCTTAGCTTCGAAGTTCGATGCTACCTGTGATGGACCGGCAATATTTGTGCTTCGTGGAAGCTGCAACACAGTGATCTTTCCGTAATCAGCTCCTGCAGTTGAATTCGCAGCTGCAAATGCTGAGAGGTTTTCACGACCACCACGTGGAACGAATGGTGTTGTCAGTGAGAATGCGGAGGTATCGCTACCTGGCATCTTCAACGTTGTGTAATAAGGAGGTTGCGCAGTTGCATTCGCTCCGAAGGTTGATGGATCACGTGGCACGCGCCAGAAATCCTGACCTCCGTAGAAAGCTGCAGCTGTCTGCACATGGTAAGAACCGAGGATTTCGCGCTGAACTCTGAAGATATCTTCAGGGTAGCGAATATGCTCGAGAAGGCCCTTAGAGATTTCGCTCTTCGCCTTAACTGTATTTGGGAATGCCTTCATCCATGTTTTGAGAACTGGATCTTTCTCATCCCACTGGTAGAGAGTGACCGTTCCGTCATATGCATCGACAGTTGCCTTGACCGAGTTACGGATGTAGTTAACGTTCTGATTTCCTTGAGCTGTCACCGATGCTGAGTTAGCTGTCAGTGCATCCTCTGTCGCGGCAGAGAGAGATGTGCTTCTGGAATATGGATATCCGGCGCTCGTTGTATATCCATCGATAATCCAGGTGATCTTTCCATCTACAACTGCTGGATATGGATCTCCATCAAGTGTGAGCCATGGAGCTACCTTTGCAACGCGCTCACGAGGTGAACGGTTAAAGAGAATCTTTGACTCTGAGTTAATCAAATTAGAGAGAAGAATTCTCTGCTCTGAATATTTGACGGCAAAGAGCAACTTATTGAGTGCACTTCCAACGGGCACTCCACCTGTACCTGTGTAGGTGTAGTTCTTCTGTCCGTTTGCAGATGCATCATCTGGATAGTCGAACTCAACAGGAGAATCTGATTTTCCACCGATGATTGAGTACGAAGGAACATTCTCACCGAAGTACACACGTGGCTGGAATTCTCCAAGCCCGCTTGTTGGGGGTAGATCGCCCACTGCAAAGTTTGGCTTTCCATCTGCATCGACTGTATTTCCGTATGCAGCTACAAAACCGAAACCGTGTGTGTAAACGAGGTGATCGTTAATCCAGTTACGGCTTGGGTTACCTTCAATATTAAGTTCACGGACAGCGACAACTACATCTCGAGATACTCCATTGATTGTGTAGCGATCAACATCGAGTGACTCTGGGAATGTGTAGTAAGGCTTAATCTGCTGAAGTTGACGGAAAGTCGCCGAGATAACGTTGGGATCCATCAAACGAATATTTGAAATTGTTCCTGCATCTTTTGATAGCTGGCCAGCATTTGTAGTCAGCGTTGCGTTGTAATCCTGCATAGTCACTTTATCGAGTCCATAGGCGGCACGTGTTGCATCAATATTGCGCTGAATAAATGGCGCTTCCTTTGATGACTCAGATGGCTTTACCTGGAACTGCTGAATCGCAGCTGGATAGAGACCTGCAATAAGGACAGATGAGATAACAAGAAGCGCTGTACCTGCTGCAGGAAGCAACCAAGAACGGCGAACGATATTTGCAAAGAAGAGAACAGCGCAGACAATTGCGATTGCAGATAAAATTGCCTTCGCAGGAAGCGTCGCGTTGACATCCGTATAGGTAAGACCATTGATGAGCTTGCTCTCTTTGAGTGCAAGTGCATAGCGATCGAACCAATATGCAACAGACTTCAAGAGAACGATGAGGCCCAAGAGGATAGAAATTTGAACGCGAGCCGCAACAGTTGTGCGATCTGTTTGAACTTGGCTACGAATTCCGCCGTACATGTAGTGAACAAATGCAGTTGCAAGCGTTGCAAGAATGAGCGTTGAGATTCCCCAACCGATAATTGCCTGGTACATAGGTAACTTAAATGTAAAGAAAGAGATATCAAGACCGAATTGAGGGTCCTTGACTCCGAATGGTGTTGAGTTTCTAAAGAGTAGCCATTCGCGCCAGAAGACCATGCCGGAACTTCCAGCAAAGTAAGTAACCACAATAACTACGCCAAGAAATACCCAGCGGCGGATTGGTTCAATCTGTGCACGTAGCCTTTCGAGTCCGCTGACTTCGATACTTGCAGGAACATAGAGCGGACGATTTTTAAAGGCTAAATAAATATTGAGAGAGATCGCAAGTGAGGTGACTATTCCGACAACGAGAAAAAGTTGGACCTTTGTCATTAATACTGTCGACCAGACTGAGGTGAAATCTACTGATTTGAACCAGAGCCAGTCGATGTAGAAGTTACTTGCATAAGCAAATACAGCGAAGAGCGCTACGAGAATTCCTGCTGTAATAGCTAAAGGATTGCGATTTCTATTCATGCCCCAAGATTAGTGCAACCAAGGACCCCGCTCGAATTGGCCTTCTTCGGCTCGAGCAGGTATTTATAGGCTTCATCCAGCGAACTCACAGCAATCACCTGCAGATCCGTGACCGCTACAGGTACTTCATTGCAATTCTCCTTGGAAACGAAGAGAAGGGTCGCACCTACCCGCTTTGCCCCCAGAATTTTCTCTTCAACTCCCCCAATAGGTCCGACCTTGCCGGATGGAGAAATCGTTCCAGTGGCAGCGATCTTTCGCCCCTGCAGAAGATTGGCTTCGGTCAAGAGCTCGACAATACCTAGAGAGAAGATAAGTCCACCGCTCGGCCCTCCGGTATTTTCAAGGGTGACATCGATAGAAGAATCGCTGAGTTGATCAACAGGTACCTGCGGATAATATTTTTTCACAAGAGCTTTCGCAGCAAGAACTGCAGAGCTCTGCGATTTCTTCATATCTCGCTTACCGGATTTCTCTTCCTTCTCTGTTGTCGCATCCCTGTCGTAATAGACAGAACGTGGAATCACTACGCAATCAGGGCGCGCCCAGCAAGAAACCACCTCGATACCGAAAATTTTTGCATCGGGGTTGGAAACATAAATGGTGAGTAGATACATCGAGCCATCGGCTGGGTAGCTGGTGGCGTTACTCTTCTTAATTTTGAGGAGCTTAGGAAATAAATCTGTTGCTGGCCCTGGTTGAACGATGACAAAATTAACGGGCGCGATGAGTGGCGCGATAATGAGTAATGGGAGAAAAAACTTTACAAGCCACGGAGTACGAGAAAATCTAATTTTCATGGAGGCTATTAGCTGCTAAGGATTGAGCGGCTCTTCGCGCGGTGTTGGATTTTCTCTCTGTAGTTTTTCACGCTCTGCGCTATCGCGGAAAGAATCTTGAAAACGATTAAAAGCTCCGACGGAGCGGAACGTTTCCTGTTCGAACTTTCTCTTGAATCTCGAGATCCAGACGACATAAGCGATTCCACCGAGAAGACCGGTAATCGGCACAACCCACCAGATGAGAGCGGCAAAGGCGGACGTACCTGCGGCGAGTGGGGATGACATAAGAAAGAGGGTAGCGGTTACGGGAAGAAAGTGCCCACTGGTCTGGTTACAGTAGGTAGATAAACTTCTCACAGCTTCCCTGCTCTCAGGGGAGAGTGAGGGTGCTCACGATTGCGAAGGGATTCTGACGATGTCGCCATTTGGCTTTACCCCCGACGATGATGAAGAGCGCAATAAAGATGGCGAGAATAATGGCGGCCAGAATAATGGCGGCGAGAATGACTTTGCCGCGATGATGCGCCAGATGCAGGAACAGATCAATCAGCAATTCGAAAAGATGGGAATCAACCCAGCTGGCTTTGTTAATCCATTCGCTGCATTCACAGGTGGATCGCGCGATGCACTTCCCAAGAGTGTGGTTCGAGATACCGCCAAGAAGTTTGTAGCAGCTCATGGCTCTGCCCCCATCGGCGTCACGGATACAACGGTCGTCAATAACGCTCTCGAAATCGCAGATCTCTGGCTCAATGAAGCGACCGACTTTCCCGCAATCCCTGGAACAGGCGCACCTACCTGTGTGAGCCGCTTGGATTGGGTCGATGAGACCCTTCCCGGCTGGCAATCGACGATGGAGCCTCTTGCAACGGGACTCACGGCAGCGATGACCAAACTTCTCGATGAAGCCGGTGCATCCGATACAAATTCTCCTATGGCCGCACAGATGGCGCCGATCGCAGCACTTCTGCAGACATTTATCGGTTCATTGATTGCCACACAGTTAGGCCAAGCAATTGGCGGGATTTCTTCCACTGCAACTGGCGCTCACGATGTCGGGCTACCCCTTCTCGAACCTGCGCGCGCGCTCTTAATTCCTGAAAATATTGAAAAGTGGAGCGTCGATGTTGATATTCCTAAGAGCGAGATCTATCTCTTTCACGCACTGCGCGAAGTAGCAGTTGCGCGACTCTTTGCACATAATCCGTGGCTTGTTCCTTACATTCGAAGTGCAATAGTCGAATACGGTCGTGGAATTCATATCGATATGGAAGCGATTCAACGTCAAGCAGAAGAAGCGATGCAGGGCCTAAATCCAGAAGGAATGAATCTAGAGAATCTCGATCCGCAGAATATGGATCTCTCTGCAATCGGTAACGTCGTCTTTACCCCCGAAGAAACGCCCGCACAACGAGCTGCGCTATCGAAGTTAGAAACAGCTCTTGCGCTCGTTGATGGATGGGCGGATGAAGTTGCAACACTTGCAGCCGGTGATCGACTTCCAGCAATTACACAATTGCGCGAGCTCTATCGACGTCAACGTGCAACATCTGCACCATCACAACAACTTTTCAAAACACTTCTCGGTCTTCAGGTAACCCCAAAACTTGCACGTGAGGCGAGCGCCTTCTGGCAGAAGATTCGTGAAGTACACGGTATTTCTGCGCGAGATCAAATCTGGGGCGCAATATTGCCGACAGCTGAAGAGTTGTTAGCACCTGATGTATTTCTAGCGTCGACGCAGGTTCCAGATGACCTTAGCGGGCTGCTCTAACGCCCTGAGAAATCGTTAAAAAACTTCTTGCGGAAAAGCGAAGTCCCCGGGCGCACATTTCAATATCTGCCTTCCCCTTGCAGATATCGAACGGTTATCCGAGGACTTCGTAAGCGAAAAGTACGATGAAATCGGATGAGAATCAACTGAGAGAAACTTTGACACACCGGCGAATTACCGTTATAGGGAAGAATTATTTTCGCCACGAAGGTCATGAAAGTGGCAATTACTCACTAAAACTTTTACTTCTCGCTACATTCTCTCAATGACGGATAGAGAGTTCACCATTCGAGATTTATCTGGTCGAGATATATCTGGTGGAGAGTTGATGGGTGGAGAGTTGATGGGTGGAGAGTTTGAAGAAGCCACTCTCCCCGGTGTTGATGAAGGTGAGATTCTCGTTATCCGATCCGCCCGTAGAAAGAAGAGCATCTCTGCCTATCGCCAAGGTGGGCGAATCGTCATCTCGATTCCCGCCCGCCTCAGTAAGGCCGATGAGCGGAGCATCGTTCCCGAGATGATCGCCAAGATCCGAAGCCAGGAGGCGGCTAAGACCCCTGGAGAGCAAGCCCTCATAGCCCGAATCGATGAGCTACTCACCGAATTGGCCCCAGAAATCACCTCCCGCCCCGTTAGCGTTGCTTGGCGCTCTATGCGCGAGCGCTGGGGCTCTTGCACCAGCGCCGATCTCTCGATCCGGATCTCAGATCGCCTCAAAATGGCCCCTGCCTACGCCCTGGATTACGTCCTCTTTCATGAAGCGATCCATCTGCAGTACTTCGACCATGGCCCCGAGTTCACCGAGGTCCTGGCCCGCTTTGAGGAATCAGAGCTAGCTAGCGCCTATCTCGATGGCTATGAAGCGGCCGAGAGAGCGATGCTCGCCCCCACAGAGTTGGGAAAGCTCGGAAAGTCCCGCCTCTAATTCATCCACATCTTCCCGCGTGGATTGGCCTCGATTGAGCGTGAGCGGGGGTATCGTTTCAGCTAGAGCACATGGGCACTTTTGCGCATGTGGCGATAGGAGGCAAAAATGACAGCAGAGACATACAAGGGTGACGCTTACTGCGTTAAGTGCAAAGAGAAGCGTGATTTCGAGGGAACTGTAAAGATCTCAGACTCTGGTCGTCGCATGGCACAGGGCATCTGCCCAGTCTGTGGCACCAAGGTAAACCGCATTCTCGGCAAGAAGCCAGAATAAGCACACGTCACAATACGTAGTTATAACCCTCGCGCCCATTGGGTGCGGGGGTTATTTCTTTTCTTAGCCCCTGTGAATGAATTTGCAGTTCGCGAGTTGCCCGTGTGTAGCTCTTGATAACTGCGCGTAACTTTTCCGCCTAGCGCTTCCACAGCGTGGCCACCGTACGGGCCGGCCCCGGCGCCTATGCACAAATCTATGCGGATGAGAAAATTAAAGGCAGGCGTCATGCTCTTTCACAGCGCGCACGAAGATCGTTTCTACTGCGGCACGCATAAGCGAGCGATCCGCATCGATACCCCGGAAGAGAAGTCAATGGTGCAGGCACTTGCTGCAGGAAGGGCAGAGGCCTGGGATGGGACCGAGGGAGATAGCTACCGGTCAGCGCAACAAGGCGTACTTGAGAAACTTTCCGCGGCCGCACTCATTGATGAGCGTCCTGGAGTGATTACCTTAAGCAAGCGCTTTACCTCAAAGAACGCTCAACGAGCGGAGAAGAATAGAGATAGAAAACTCGATGGCGCATATCAACAGATGCAGAATCGATTGGCGCCAGAACTTAATCAGAGCACATGGCTTGATGGAGTCGTAGATGGAGGTGCCTCCACCATAAGCGCGCGACAGAGATTCACAGTTGAAATTTCTGGAAGCTCTCGCATCGCACTTCTGCTCTATCCGCTCTTATTGGCAAGTGGAGTCACACATGTTCGCTTCTCTGAAGATTTTCGCAAGAAGTCACCTTTCGTTGGTGATAGAGAAATTGGAATCACTCGCTTCTCTCAAGAAGATATTGGTGCGCCGATAAAAGCTCTCTGCGAATCCTGGCGCCGTGATCTCTCGCTCTTTCCGATTGATAAAGAGATTGATTACGAAGATACATCAGAGGGTGCAGACCTTGCAGTTCACTGCGGAGATATGGATCCCGAAATTTTCTCGCAGTGGATGAGTACGGGACAGAATTTTCTTCATATTGCAGAACCTGAAGCAGATCGAGCGACAGTTGGACCACTTGTTATTCCGGGTAAGAGCCCATGTCTGCGGTGTTTTCAGTTGGCTCTTAGTGATAACAGCGACATAGTTGGAGCAACTGATCTACATCCTGATTCAGTACGAGAATTCCCAGTAATTGCAGCGCATTACATCGCATCCCTTGCTGCTTCGCAGATCATTCACTTTTTAGATTCAATTAACCTCACACAGAGAGAAAGCTCGGAGTTGGTAGGCACCGTATATACCGTTGACTACCAACTCCTTTCACACCCTGAAGTAATTGCGATTGCCCGCCATCCACTCTGTGGGTGCGCTTTTTAAGTATTGAACTAGCTAGAGCCTGAGCTTTCTAGAGCCAGAGCTTCCTAGAGTTTGGCACCATCCTGTAAGCGCACAGCTGCGATTACCTGGCGTGGTGGCCGACCTGCGCGACGCTTACGTTCGATGATGACGCCATCTTCGATGAGCTGGCCTCCCCATACTCCGCATGGCTCTTGGCGCGATAAGGCTCCATCGAGACACTTATTGCGGGCAGGACATCCTCCGCAGAGCGCCTTGGCCTGTGCAATTCCCTGATCTGTCTCTGAGTAGAAGAGTTCAGGGTCCGCTACATGACATGGCAAAGTGGGACGATCTGGAGCATCGAATGCAAAGGTCACATCCTTGAGTCCAATCTTCTCGCCACTTTCTGCCCATCCTGGTACCTGTAGTTCGCTGAAGAGAACGGTCATCGTTCTCACCTCCTGATCTCTATCTTCTCGGTCATGTTCTGCTTGGTCGTGTTCTGTTTGGTCGTGTTCTGCTTGGTTATGTTGTCTTGGTTTGTATTCTGGAAATAAAAAAGGACCTACAAATCCATCAAGTGGATTTGAGGCCCTGTATGGGTCTAGATCGAGTTACTCGATTAGAGCTCCTGTGGCCTCATCCACTGCATAAAAGTTGGCGTAATACGCTGACTTTGACGCTGTGGGCCAAGTTGTGCGCTTGTTAAAGCGCTTCGTTGTTGAGAACTTGCCTGTAGCAAAGTTGGCTGTTGAGGTTGTGTGAGCATGCGAAAAGGCAACAGAAGCAGAAGCTGCTGTTGTGTTCAATGAGGTTATCTGAAGTGACATCTCATCTCCCTTTTCTCAAATCGATACTGCTGTGTGGTCCAAGGTTACGCGATGGCGGAGTGATGTGGCAAGTGAATTAATTCTGTGAACCTCATCAGATTGAGCTAGATAAGGCCGGCTTCTGCGAGAAATGGGCTCGCCTTCTGCCTGTAGGAGATATGGAGGTCAGCCTTTGCACGCGTAATTCCTACATAGAAGAGGCGGCGTTCCTCCTCAATTGCTGATTCTTGAAGAGGCAATTGGCCATCGGATGCCCCGATAAGAAAGACACGTTCCCACTCAAGGCCTTTGGCGGCATGCAGCGTTGCAAGAGTTACAACTGGCATTGCAGGGGGATTGTTCTGCTGAACTCGATCTTCAACCTCGCGAAGATATCCGCGAAGCGTCTTTGGAGAGAAATTTTCATCGCTATCGAGTTCGCGCGCCAAGTGTAAGAGCGCTGCAATTCCATCGATTGTTTCGCCAGTGAGATAAGGCTGAGCCAAGGTGCGCAGCTCATCGATCCAATTGACGCCTTCTGCTGGAATAACTGAGGCTTGGCGAACTTGTTTCACGAAATCTCGTACTTCGCGTCGCTCGAAGAAGCGCTCTGTACTGCGCACTTGATAAGGAAGGTTAACTTTCAACATTGCGCGTTCGACGCTTTTGAGTTGTGAATTGGTACGAGCAAGAATCGCGATTTCCTGAGCGGGAGTTCCTGACTCCATGAGATTGGTGATCTCTTGCAGCACTCCTGCAACTTCTTGTGGCTCGTCAGAGTAGCCAACGACGCTCGGTTTGCTGCCATGTTCATTATGGGCAACGAGTTCTTGCCCCATAGTTCCGTGGCGCAGCAACGAGTTAGCTGCAAATGTAATCTCTGGAGTCGAGCGATAACCGGTGCTCAATCGAATTACCTCTGCATCCGGAAAGCGCTGGGTAAATGTATTGAGAAATACCGGAGTAGCTCCAGCAAATGAGTAAATTGTTTGAGCAGGATCACCCACAACACAAATATCACTTCGCGTTCCAAGCCATGCATTAATCAGACGTTGCTGAATCGGCGAAATATCCTGGTACTCATCAATTGTAAAATAGCGATATTGATCTTGCACTCTCTCGCGAACTTCGCGATCCTCTTCGATCATTGCAGTACAAAGAAGAAGAACGTCTTCGAAATCGATAGCAAGTTCCTGCTTCTTCACAGATTCATATGCTGTGTAGACCTGCGCCATCTGTTCGGCAAGGATTCTCGGCTTCTGCATCCGCTTAGACACTTCATCTACATAATCAGATGGAGCAACCTGTGAAACCTTCGCCCATTCAATTTCAGATGCGATATCGCGCATCAATTCACGATTGGTTGCGCGCAATGAATCGCTAAGGCCTGCTCGATTAATCGCCTCTGTAAGAAATCCAGTCTTTGTCGTCATTAAATCTGGAACACGGCCACCAAATACTGTTGGCCAGAAGTAGAGGAGTTGCTTCAGCGCCGCTGAGTGAATTGTTCGTGCGGCAACTGTTGGTACACCTAATGAGCGAAGGCGAGCACGCATTTCACCGGCGGCCTTTGCAGTAAAGGTAAGTGCAAGAACTTTCTGCGGATCCATCGTTCCGATAGCTGCTGCATATGCAATGCGATGAGTAATGGCGCGAGTTTTACCTGTTCCGGCACCTGCAATGACACAGACAGGTCCGCGTGTAGCTAGAGCAACTGCGCGTTGATCGGGATCAAGGGCGGCAAGAATGTCGCTCTCTAGCGCCATGTTTCGCCACCTTGAGCGCTCTCCCCTAACCAGCCTTCAATCATCTTGCGCGCAACTGAAATTGTTGGGGGCAGGAGTAGAGAACCATCTGCCGCAGCAGCTTTAAGTTCTGCACGTGAGTACCACTTAACATCTGTGATTTCTGTTCCATCTGGTCGAGCATCATCCGGTGCATCCGTTGTAGCTTCAAATGCGATCATGATGCTTGCAGGAAATGGCCATGGCTGTGAACCGAGGTACTTCATCTCTGCAAGAGTGATTCCACATTCTTCATAAACTTCACGCGCAACACATTGTTCGAAGGTTTCACCTGGCTCAAGAAACCCTGCAAATGTTGAGTAACGACCTTCGGGCCAGACAGGTTGATGGCCTAACAAAATACGGTCGTCGCGATCTTTCACCAGAACAATTACTGCAGAATCTGTGCGCGGATGGTGTTGGCTCTGATCGGCATCACATGTTCGTACAGCTCCACCGAGATCAACTCTGGTGGCTGCTCCACATTTCGAGCAACGAGGATGTGCTCTATGCCAATTACTCAGAGCAATTGCATGCATCGTGATCTCTAGATTCTCAGGGCTCAGAGTTGATGCTAATTCGCGAAGCGTTAAAAAACCTTTTGCAGAATCTTCGTTACTTACTTCATTGACAGAGGTTGCATCCTCGGCAACTTCATCCCAAGCAAAGTAGGGAGTATTTGTAGCGCGATGAATTCCGAGAAAGTATCTCTCTCCAGCCGGCAGTGAATCAGAGGCAGAGAGGAATTTCAGATCCGTGCCATCTGTAGCGATTCGGCCATCCTGTATGTGAATGATCTTCGCCTTCTGCCAGAGAAGTTCTAAAGTGGCAGCTTCTGAGCGCAGCTCGCTTGCTCTATCCATAAAGGATGGCTCTTGATGAAGTGCGCTCACGGGTGCAGATTACTAGTCTTATCGGGTGCACCTCACCTCGTGGAATCTCCTTCATGGAATGGCCATTCCCCCATCACAAGCCGGTGGCACTGCGCAGAACCGGGCACTTCTGGAGGCAGCGGTGCAATCTCTAGGATCTGATGTTCTTGCCATGCAAGAAGTTGATCACTTCTTACCAAGAACAGGTATGAGCTCTCAAACTCAAGAAATTGCATATGCCATGTCTGCACCTTTCTGGGCTTTTGCACCGAGCGTTGTTGGAACACCCGGTGAACAATGGCGAAAACTTCACGGCGATGAGCAACGTTTAGTTACACATGAGAATTTCTCCAAAGAGAGTGAACTAGGAACGTACGGAATTGCAATCGCATCAAAGATTCCAGTTATCTCTTTCAATCGTTTAGATCTCGGAAGATCACCTATCGGACTTCCACTGGTTGTACCTGGTGATGAAACCGGAAGAGGCAGACCGCGATTTATCTATGTCAAAGATGAACCACGTGTTGCACTCGCTGCAACGCTCAACAATGGCTGGACAGTGATTAACACCCATCTCTCTTTTGCTCCAGGGTTAAACCTTCTTCAACTCAAGCGATTAAAGAAGTGGGCGCTAAAGATCGGAGCAGAGACACATACTCGAGTTCTTATTGTTGGAGATCTCAATCTTCCGAAGAATTTACCGATTGCGGCATCGAATTGGAAATCATTAGTTACTCGCAATACCTATCCAAGCTGGGGTTCAAAGATTCAATTCGATTACATTCTTACTCCAGAGGCTGATCTAGATTTCACGGTGCAGACATATGCACCAACTGGAGTCAGTGATCATCTCCCCATCGGAGTCCGTATTTCTCAGTAGTCTTTTTACTTCTGAAGAGATAAGAGTTCGACGAGTTGCGCCTCGGACATCAGATTTGCACGGCGATCTGTTGTATCTGTAGGAACATAGTAAAAAGCTGCAGAGACGCTAGAAACATCAATCTGCTGAAGTTTCGCCCACGCCAATCGGTAGACCGCTAATTGAATTGCAGCCGATTCCCCGAGAACTTTCGAGCCGGTCTTCCAATCAACCACTTCAAAACCATCGGCGGTCTTATAAACAACATCGATACGACCTCGTACAAGAACGCCTGCAATAACTGTTTCGAAGGGAACTTCTACTGCATACGGAGTAAGTGGCGCCCAAGAGGATGCAAGCCAGGAGTTTTTAAGGTCTTCCAACTTCTGGTCTGCTTCAAGTGGTTGAAGAACATCAAAATCTTCGTCATCGAAGAGAGTCTTGGCGTTGAAGTGCTTCTCGATCCATAAGTGGAAAG
The DNA here is from genome assembly GCA_965268015.1 of Candidatus Nanopelagicaceae bacterium. GTDB lineage: Bacteria > Actinomycetota > Actinomycetes > Nanopelagicales > Nanopelagicaceae > Planktophila. The sequence goes on along the minus strand of OZ254154.1, from coordinate 184,803 downwards.
CAGTTCCTCGATAAGAGTATTCATCCATTGCACGTGGCATAGGCCTGCGGATTGTGCGGGCCAACTCTTGAGGGTCTGCATGTAAGCCAATCAAGGTTGACGTTGCAAGTCGCGATGGTAGCTCGACATCTACGGTACGAAGTCTCTGTTGTTCAAACTCTGTGATGAGAGCTTGGGCATCTTCTACCCAAGAAAGTAGTTGTTCATCAGCGCTTGTAACAGCGGTCAGATCTAGCGGCTGCGCATCTCGCACTGCTTGCGCTGTCCGTTCGAAATCTATGCGGTGATTTTTGAGATGGTCTTGCGGCCAAGAAGCTGTAATTTCAATATTCTCAGATGGATTTCTATCGGTAGGCGCAGGAGCCTCTAACGATGAAACCACGCGTCCAACCTTTGCCGCAATTGACTCGACCTTTTGGTAAATCTTCGATGGAGCAACTGGCTTAACACCATCTCGCCAGAGCGATGTCGAACAGAAAAGATGTGTACGTGCTCGAGTCATTGCAACGTAGCCGAGACGAATTTCTTCACGTTCCTTATATTCCACGCAGAGATCTGCAAAGGTGGTTATCGCAGCCTTTGCTTGAGCATTTGTTGTTGCGCTATTAAATGAGAAGGTGGGAAGTAGGTCACCATCTCCGCGGAGTTCAAAGGGAATATGGCGTTCATTGGTGATCCAATTATCTGGATCTGATTTATTTGCACCAGGGAAGGTTCCTTCTGCAAGCCCTGGAACTGCAACAACATCCCATTCGGCGCCCTTTGCCATATGGATGGTGAGAATCTGAACAACGCTGCGATCTACTTCAGGCGCACCTGCCTTAAGGCCGCCCTCTTCTTCGCTTGCGATATCAAGCCATTGTAAGAATGAAGAGAGACTTCCACCGCTGCGAGCAAACTTTGCAGCCTCATCCATAAATCGATCAAGGTGGCGGCGGCCATGGATTCCACCATCGCGAAGGAGAACTTCGCTCTCGAGGTTGAGATATCGCTCAACCTCAACGATGAGATCCGTTAGTGGGGCACTTGCGCGCGAACGAAGTCTGCGAAGGTCTGAGGCGAAGTTAGATAGGCGTTGATAGCCAACTTCGGTGAAGTTTCGTTTATCGCACTTCTCAATTTCATCAAGTGCATCGATAACGCTTCCAATGAATTGATCATCAGCTTCTGCAGACTCTGGATTTCCAGCAACTATGTTCTTAACAATATTTCGGCTATCTGCTCGCAGCTCTGAAGAACGCGAACGAGAGAAGCGACCAAGGGCTGAAATATCACGTGGACCAAGATTGATGCGAGGCCCTGTGAGGTGGCGCATCAGTGAAGCACCGTTATCAGGGCTATTGAGTATCTTAAGAATTGCGACGAGATCTGCAATCTCTGGCAGGTGCACCAGTCCGCCTAAACCAAGAACCTCTGAATCAATTCCCGCCTTTGCTAAAGCTTCTTGAATTGCTCCAATTTGTGCGCGCTTTCGAACAAGAACCGCAAATGTCTGCGGAACCTTTGCCGCCGGATTTGTACGCGCAGGATCGTTCCAGAGCGGTAGGAAATATTCGGCGATTGCGTTGGCTTCAGCCTCTAAGTTTTCAAATACTCCGCAAGCTAAATCTCCAGCACCTGCACCTTTGCGCGCTTTCAGTGGCGAGACCTGCAGAGATTCAAGTTCGCGTACATCATGTGAGATTGCATTAGCGAGTTCGAGAATGGCAACATCGTTGCGATACGTTGTCAGAAGTTCGTAGACAGGATCTCCCGTTGCATCGGCGCTCTTTGGGAAATTCTTATTGAAGGCACCGATTGTGCCCGCTGATGCACCTCGCCAGGTATAAATCGATTGACATGGATCTCCAACGGCGGTGACGGGATGGCCCCCACCAAAGAGCGCACTGAGCAAACGCACTTGAGATTGAGAAGTATCTTGATACTCATCGAGTAGAACAACTGGATACTTTGCGCGTTCGAGTTCTCCAACATCCGAGAAATTAACTGCGATATCAGCTGCTAGCGCGATCTGATCATCGAATGAGAGCTCGCCTGATTGGCGACGTTCCTCGATAAAGCGCTCCATCATCGGCAACAACGCTGCGCGATGGTTGAGGACCTTAGCAACTTTTCGCACCTCTTCATTGGTCGCACCTGACATCTGCGCCAATTGATCAAGCACTCGCTGATCTGCATCACGAATCTCTTGTGCTGTAACGCGATGTTCGAGTGCGATAGAAGTAAGCCCTAATAGATCTTTAATAACCGTGCTCACTGCATCTTCTGTTGTGAAAGTAGATTCATCCCAATTACGGACGACTTTATTTGCAGCCATCCAGAGAGCTGCCTCTCCTAGTGGCGTTGAATCTGCATCGATTCCAAATCTAATTGCATGTTCACTCAGCAAGCGGCCGGCATATGAGTGATAAGTGGTAACTGCGGTATCGAATGAGTGGAAGGTGCGAGCAATCCCCTTCTTCTCTTGCGCTTGCGCAAATTGACGAAGGCGTTTACGGATACGTGTATTGAGCTCGCCCGCTGCTTTGCGGGTAAAGGTAAGGCCAAGAATTTGGTCTGGGCGCATGAACTCATTGGCAACGAGATAGACAACGCGGGCTGCCATCGTTTCCGTCTTTCCGGATCCGGCACCTGCGATGACAACTGCAGGTTCCAGCGGATTGGAGGTAATGGAAATAATTTTCTCTTGTTCAGCACTTGGTAGATGGAAGGTTGGATCAACCGTTTGAATCATCCGCGCTACTTGAGCAGGTGTGTACTTCTCGATCATTGCGTCACCGCCCGACCTTCAAGATGGAGCGGACATGAAGGCTTAACGCCACATTTTTTACACATCTCATTCTTGCGCGCGATAAATGTGGAGGCGCCCATACCTTCAGCGATAGTTGAAATTGTTTCGGTAATAAGCACTGGATCAATAGGGCCGCGTTCTCTGGTGCTATAGCTCTTATTTTTGCTTGCAAGATAGACCAGCTCTGAACCAAGGACTTCGCGGCTTTGAAGTTTCTTCTCAAAACCATCGAGCATGACGCCGAGTTGATAACACGCTAGCTGTAAATTCTCGGCAGCCTTAGGGCCTGAAATTTCATTTTTTCCTGTCTTGAAGTCGATGATGTAATGCTTTCCATCGCCATCGACTTCAATGCGGTCGACATTTCCTTTAATCAACGCTCTGCCGACTGTGATGCTGAAATTCATTTCTGCACCAACGACTGTGCGATCTGTGGCTCGGTGATAATCAGCGAAACGGGTAAGCATCATCTTTGCTCGCTTCAACCCGGTTCTGCTTATCCAGCCTTCTGAGTCATCAATCAGCGGCCAGGCTTCATCTAACTTCGCTAGCAGCTGTTCATCGGTAACGTGTGGTTCATCTACCTTGATGCGAGCAAATTCGTGGATTACCGAACCTAGAAGCTGAGCAGTTGAATCGCCATCAGTACCGCCACTTTTTTCAAGGAACCACTTCAGTCCGCATTCGGTAAAGCTTTCAGCACCTGATGGTGAGACTGGAACTAATGAATCTGCATCGACGACTGAGATATCACTAGATATCGGAGCGATGCCAAGCCATTGATCTGGTTGCGCAATGACGATTCCGTTATTTCCAAGAGTCTTAAGTAGTGCCGCCGCCTGAAGATTGTTCTTATCGCGTACCTCGCGGCGCAAAGTTGCAACCAGTGATGGCGCAGTAAGTGGGCGAGGTACTTCGTGTGGCTCTAAATCTGCGCTGACTTTGCTCTGTACTTCTTCAAAGAGTGATGATGGCGCATCATCTTCTGCAGAGACCGCTGTAACCAGGGTTGAAAGTGTTGAACGAGAAGTTGCAACATGAAAGAGTCGCGCCTCATCTTCTGCCAGCGAAGAAGCTGCAATCAGCGCCAATGTGGTCGTTGGAATGTCATCGCCATGTCTGACGCGCTCGACCAATCGCTCAGATCCAAGGAGTGAGCTTCGCTGCTTAAGGTTTGGCCATATTCCTTCTTGAACGCCTGCAACGGCAACCATGCTCCATTGGCGACCCTTTGCCGAGTGAACGGTAAGAACTTCAACGACATCATCACGTACACCCCGAGATGTAATGACGTCAGAGACGATTGTCTCTTGTGCAATTTCTTGCAGGAATGCATCTGGTTTTGCTCCAGGAAATCTTTCAATGTGACGAGCAGCGGTATCAAATAGCTGAATAACGGCATCTAAGTCACGATCTGCAGCAGCTCCTCGCGTTCCTCCGCGCAGAGCGGCAGCGCGCCAGCTTTCAGCGAGTTTTTCATTCTCAGAAGTCAGAGCGTTATCCCAAATCGACCACAATAAATCGTGAATTGTGCTCTGCTTCTTCGCAAGTGCCTTTCTGGCGGCGACAAGTAGATTGTGCACGCGAAGTAGCTCGGAAGAATCTTCGATGGCAACATCGCCTTTATCGATTGCATCGATGATGAGCGCATTACCTGAGCGCTTATCTGTGGTCTCATCGCGTGCAGCAAGTAAGGCCGCACGAGTGCGCCGAAGCGAAACAGAATTTGCGCCTCCGAATTCGCTTGTCAGTAAACGCTCTGCTGTATCGATATTGAGAGGTTGAGATCCTGTAGCGACGCGTGCAAGCAATAACAGCGGGGCAATCGCAGCGCTTTGGGCAAGAGCCTCGATATCACCAGCGACTGGAACTGATACTTGCGCAAAAGCGCGACGGATTGCAGAGGCAGTTGCACCGTGAGAACGCACGATGACAGCCATCTGTGAATATGGAATTCCTTGCATCAGATGTGCGCGTTTAAATGTATAGGCGATGTACTGCGCTTCCTCGGATGGAGATCGAAGGACCGCTGCATCACACTGTGATTGGCTGCGGAAAGATTGAGTTAAGTGAAAAGTCTTCGCTCCCTGCGCTTTAAATTGATCGAGATATGCGCCAACTCCTTCAGGATCTGCGCCGCGGAATCTGCCTACTGCGCTCTTTGGATCTGAAACGATGACAAGATCAGATGGCGCAAGCAGTGACAGCAGCTCGCGTTGAGCAGGATCACTCTCTTGGAATTCATCGACCATGATTGTTGTAAATCGCGCACGGAGTTCAGATAACAATTCAGGGTTGCGTCGCAAATATGTGATTGTGCTATTAATCAGCTCTGATGGATCGATGCGAACTTTTGCATCGTGGGCTGATACTTCTTGTAGCGACATTGCACCTAGGTACCGTTCCCAGAAGAGCGCAGATGCCTGCCAATACTTTTCGCCTAATTGTTTGCCGCGCTCGGCCAAAGCCTCTGGCGTAATGCCACGTTCATTTGCACGCATGATGAGATCGCGAAGTTCGCGCACAAATCCTTGTGTGTGAAGTGGCTGTCCCAAACTGCTCTCTTGGATGTGTAGGTCTGCGGGCCATTCGCGGTAACCGGCTTCAACATCACCTTCCAAAAGGTCTGCGATAAATTTTTCTTGCTCGGCACCTGAAAGCAGAACGATGTCACGGTGCTCATCACCAGTGCGCATCTTAAGAATGGAATATGCCAGTGAGTGAAAAGTTCGAGCAAGTGGTTCGAATGCGCTCTCATTAGAGCGAGTAACGATTGCATCGCGGAGTTCAGAAGCCCGTTCTCGGCCGAAGGCGAGAATAAGAATCGAATCAGGTGACTGGCCACCGTTTATACGCGAGAGTGCAGCCTCAATGAGAAGTGTGGTTTTTCCTGTTCCGCTAGCGCCGGTAATGATCGCTGGAGTTGAGCGATGGGCAATCGCTGCACCTTGTTCGGCGGTGAGAGTTATGTGTTCCGAACTCTGCGCACGTGGAACGAGACGAAGTTGGCGATATCCCGAGGTGCTGGCTTGGGATTCGTTACTCACGGTTCTAATTCAACCGTAAGGCGGTGACAATTAAGGCGATTACGCCCTGCGTCTACGAGAGACAAGCCAGAGAGCAATCAGGAGGAGCAGGAATGCTGCTCCGCCAATGGCTATAAGGCCAGTGCTGCTAGAAGGTTCTTCCTCTTGATCATCATCTACATCTTTGGCGGGTTGTGTTACCGCCGTAGTCGATAGATTAAATGAAAAATCTGATTCGATGACATGGCCATCAGGTGAAACAAATCGATATTCCACACGGTACTTACCGTTGATAAAACCATCTCCTGCTTGCCTGGATGGAGAAACTGGCGAAGTAAGAGTTGTGCCTTCAATACTTGTCTCGAATGAAATCTGGTTTCCATCTGGGTCAATGACTCTGATGAAATTTGCATCACCGCTCTTTAACTCAAGTGGTCTCTGATTAAAGGTCATTTCAACGACTGGAGGCATCTCTTCTATCGATGAGTTAGCTGCCGGATTGGATGAAACTAGAGCGGAGTGGGCAAAAACTGTCGGAGATGAAAAGAGCGCCAAAGAAATCGAGGCAGCAATAGTTGCCAGGATCGAATCTTTGACGCTCTTCATCAAATTAGTTCTGGTTTGCTTTCTTTGCACGTGATGTTGCACGTGCACGCTCTGCGCCATCAAGAGTTACCTTGCGGATACGCACAACTGCAGGAGTTACTTCTACGCACTCGTCTTCACGACAGAATTCGAGAGCGCCTTCCATGTTGAGCTTCTTAGGTGGAATCAACTTCTCAGAATCATCTGTACCTGAAGCACGCATATTGGTGAGCTTCTTTTCGCGAACACAGTTCACATCCATGTCATCGGCGCGAGAGTTCTCACCGATAACCATGCCCTCGTAAACCTCATCGCCTGGTTCGACGAAGATTGACCCACGTTCCTGAATTCCGGCAAGTGCATACGATGTAACCGCGCCGATGCGATCTGAAACAAGAGATCCAGTCGAGCGAGTACGTAGCTCACCGAACCATGGTTCATATGAATCAAATACGTGGTGCAGAAGACCTGTTCCGCGAGTTTCTGTAAGGAACTCGGTACGGAAACCAATCAAACCTCGTGATGGAACCTTGTAATCAAGACGGATCCATCCGGTGCCGTGGTTAACCATCTGCTCCATGCGTCCCTTACGAAGAGCCATAAGCTGTGTAAGAACACCTAGATAATCTTCAGGTGCATCGATTGATAGACGCTCCATTGGTTCATGAAGTTTTCCGTCGATCATCTTTGTCACTACCTGTGGCTTACCAACGGTAAGTTCAAAGCTTTCACGCTTCATGATTTCAACGAGAACAGCAAGCTGGAGTTCACCACGACCTTGAACTTCCCACGTATCTGGACGTTCTGTATTAAGTACACGAAGTGAAACGTTACCGATGAGCTCTTTATCAAGACGATCCTTCACCTGGCGCGCAGTAAGCATCTTTCCGCTCTTGCCTGCCAAAGGAGATGTATTGATACCGATTGTCATCGAGATTGATGGTTCATCCACTGTGATTAATGGAAGCGCATGTGGATCTTCAAGATCTGCAAGTGTTTCACCCAAGGTAATTGTTTCAATTCCTGCGACAGCGATGATGTCGCCAGGGCCAGCTTCTAGTGCTGGAACTCTTTCGAGCGCTTCAGTAACAAGAAGTTCGGAAATCTTTACACGCTCTGTTGTTCCATCTGTCTTCATCCATGTAACTGATTGACCCTTTTTGATAACACCTTCGTGAACGCGGCATAGTGCAAGGCGGCCAAGGAATGGTGATGAGTCAAGGTTTGTTACGTGAGCCTGAAGCGGTGCACCTTCGTGATAAACAGGTGCTGGAATTGCAGAGAAGATAGTGTCAAAGAGAACATCGAGATTCTCTTCCGCTGGCATTCCACCGTCTGCTGGACGTGTCAGTGATGCGCGACCTGCCTTTGCAGATGCATAGACAACTGGGAAGTCAATCTGCTCTTCATTCGCATCGAGATCGAGGAAGAGTTCGTATGCCTCATCGACAACTTCTGCGATACGTGAATCGGGACGATCGACCTTATTAATAAGCAAAATAACTGGAAGATTCTTCTGAAGCGCTTTACGCAATACGAATCGAGTCTGTGGAAGCGGTCCTTCTGATGCATCGACGAGCAAGATAACGCCATCGACCATTTCTAGTCCGCGTTCTACCTCGCCACCGAAATCTGCGTGGCCTGGTGTATCGATGATATTAATGATGGTTTCACCGCGCTTTACCGCAGTGTTCTTAGCAAGGATCGTGATGCCCTTTTCGCGCTCAAGATCCATTGAATCCATCATGCGATCTTGGCCTTCATCTTGCTTCTTGTGAGCTGCGAAAGCACCTGATTGCCACAACATCGCATCAACGAGAGTTGTTTTACCGTGGTCAACGTGCGCGATGATCGCGACGTTGCGAAGGTTGTCGCGGGTCTTCTTTGGAAGATCTTTGAGGTGCGCCTGATTAAGGCGTGCACGGGCTGTGTTTTGCGGTTGATTTAAATTAGACATTGAATCTGAACTCCACTACGTCTCCGTCTTGCATGATGTATTCCTTGCCTTCCATACGAACCTTGCCCTTAGCCTTCGCTTCGGTCATGGTTCCTGCTTCTACCAAGTCGGCAAAAGAAACGATTTCAGCTTTAATGAAACCTTTTTGGAAATCTGTGTGGATGACACCTGCAGCTTGTGGCGCAGTGTCACCTTTATGAATGGTCCAAGCACGAGCTTCTTTAGGACCTGCCGTTAAATAAGTCTGTAGACCAAGAGTTGCAAAACCGACGCGTGCAAGAGTTGCAAGGCCTGGTTCGCTCATTCCGATTGCTTGTAATAGTTCGAGGGCATCTTCATCTGGAAGTTCAGCTAACTCTGCTTCTGTCTTTGCATCGAGGAAAATTGCCTCAGCTGGCGCAACGAGCGCTGAAAGTTTTGCACGAAGATCTGCATCGCCGAGTTCGGCGGCATCTACGTTAAAGACATAGAGGAATGGCTTAGCGGTAAGAAGATGTAGTTCGTGTAGAAGTTCGCGATCGATGGAGCTCTGAGACAGCGGCTTACCTGATTGCAACCATTCATTGGCAGCCTTCACCGCTTCAAGAATTGGCGCCTTCTCTTTTGCAACGCGCGCTTCTTTCTCAAGGCGCGGAATTGCCTTTTCAATAGTCTGTAGATCTGCGAGCGCGAGCTCGGTATTGATAGTTTCGATATCACTCGAAGGATCGATACGACCATCAACGTGCACGACATCGCCATCGGTAAAGACGCGGATGACCTGACAGATCGCATCGGTCTCGCGGATATTGGCGAGGAACTTGTTTCCAAGGCCAGCGCCTTCTGAAGCGCCCTTCACGATTCCTGCGATATCTACAAAGGAGAGCGCTGCAGGCAGGAGCTTTTCTGAGCCGAAGATTTCTGCAAGCTTGGCTAGGCGCTCATCCGGTACTCCGACAACGCCGACGTTCGGTTCGATCGTGGCGAAGGGGTAGTTGGCGGCGAGAACGTTGTTCTTGGTGAGCGCATTAAAAAGGGTCGACTTTCCAACATTCGGCAGGCCGACGATTCCAATAGATAGGCTCATAAGTAGGACAGCCTACGCGGGATTGTCGGTGCCTCCTGCCACGATAGCCCCATGTCCAGCGCACTCGTGACCCTTATAACTCTCATTTCCGGCCTCATTCTCGGCCTCGCAATAGGTTTCTGGATCGCATCGATTAAATCTAAAGCTCTCGGTGGTGGTTCAGCACAGCTGGCTCAAGAACTCAACGATGTCAAAGTTCTTCTTAGATCATCAGAAGAACGACTCAAAGTTGCCGAAGGTAAGAACGAGAATGAAACCAAGATTGCAACGCAGATGGAAGAGATGAAATCGACCGTCGAACGTATGCGCGCACAAGCACAAGATGCAGCAGAAAAGCGCGTTGCATCAGAGACGCAACTCATCAGCACCATCGATGAGATGCGCAAAGCAAGTACAACGTTCTTCGACGAAACTAAGAAGATTGCTGGCGCGCTCTCTAGTTCACAGACACGTGGAAAATTTGGTGAAGCCCAACTTCAACTACTTCTCGATAGCGCCGGTCTTCGCGAGGGACACGAGTACGTTGCACAACGTTCAACGACCGATGCAGATTCATCTGGAATTCCAGATATCACCGTGCAGATGCCAGGTGGCTCCAAACTCTTTATCGATTCTAAATTTCCTTTTGATCGCTTTCTCGAAGCATTCGATACCGATGACCAGACCCAACGCGATGAGCTCTTAAAGCTTCACACTAAAGATTTATTCGAACATGTGAAGGCGCTCTCAAAGCGCGGTTATCACAAGTCACAGAACTCACCAGATTTCGTTGTTCTCTTCCTACCCTTTGAAACTCTCCTTGCAGAGGCGCTCCGTAGCGATCCCGCACTCCTTGAGAACGCATTTAAACTAGGTGTCACGCTTGCAACACCAACCTCGATGATGGCCCTACTTCGAACAGTTGGCCATATTTACACACGCAATAAGTTGGCTGAGAACGCTGATGACATCACAAAGGTTGCAGCAACATTCCTGAAGAACCTCACCCTCTTGCACTCAAAGATTGTCGCCGTCGGTAAGGCTATTAACTCAACGTCAAAGGCTTATGAAGATCTTGTCCCAACGGCCGAGAAGACGGTGCTATCGCCGGCACGACGCATCAATAAGTTGGGCGTTACTGGCGATAAAGAGAAACTCGCAATCGACTATCCAGAAGCGCCATCCTCGGTACGTGAGCTACAGAACCCCGATCTATCGGCGCCGGATGACTTTATCGATGTAGAAATAGTGGAGGATTAACCCATGAGTCAGAGTTCACCACAGAAGATAACAATTTCAGGTCCTGGTCTTAAGAAAGAGGGAGTACTCGTACTGCAATCTTTCTTTATCGCCATCTTCGTCTGGCTTGAACTACTTATTCGCTCTGGGGCCGGAATCGTCTCAGGGCTCATTCTTCTCTTTGTTACCTATGGCGGAGTGAAGTACGGTCGCAGTGGTACTCGTTATGTTGCAGCTGTAACACCTCCACTTGCTTATGCGGCAACAGTGCTCGTTCACACAGTAATTGCAGATGGGTTAAGTATTTCTCGCGTTGGCGTTGATTTTGTTGCAGCTCTTGCAAGCGTTGCGCCATATCTCTTACTGAGCGCTTTATATGGCTGGTATATGTTCCTCAACGAGAAGGCGAAGAGCCGTCCATCAAAGCGCAGCGCCAATGCGCAGCAAAGCGCTTAAGCTTTCTTTAAATCTGCGCGTAACTCTTTAGGGAGAGCAAAGAGAATAGTCTCTTCCTTCGCACGCACTTCTTGTACATCGTGATATCCGTGAACGCTTAAGAATTTCAAGAGATCATCGACAAGAATCTCAGGCACCGATGCACCACTAGTCACGCCGATTGTTTCAGCCTTTAAAAGCCACTCTTCCTTTACTTCCTCTGCATAATCAACCAGGTAGGCAGCCTTTGCTCCATATTCGAGAGCAACCTCTACAAGGCGCACGGAGTTTGAAGAGTTTGTAGAACCGACCACAAGAACTAAGTCAGCATCTGGTGCAATAGCTCTGATTGCTTCCTGGCGGTTCTGTGTTGCATAACAGATGTCATCTGATGGTGGGTTGGCAATCTCAGGGAAACGATCTTTCAAAATTGCTACAGATTGCATAGTTTCATCAACGGAGAGAGTTGTCTGGGTAAGCCAGACCAACTTCTTTCCAGGTGTTGGCTGCACTGTGCGAGCTTCTTCCAAACCATCAACTACGCGAACTTTTCCAGGCGCTTCGCCAGCTGTACCTTCTACCTCTTCGTGGCCATTGTGGCCGATGAGAAGAATCTCTGTTTCGTCATCTGCAAATCGCTTCACTTCGTTATGCACCTTAGTTACAAGGGGGCATGTTGCATCGATCGTCTTTAAGTTTCGCTTTGCAGCCTCGGCATGAACTGCAGGTGAGACGCCGTGAGCCGAGAAGACAACTGTTGCGCCTTCTGGAACTTCATCGGTCTCGTTGACGAAGATGACTCCGCGCTGTTCGAGCGTTGAGACAACGTGCTTATTGTGAACAATCTCTTTACGCACATAGACAGGAGCGCCGTAGAGTTCTAGCGATTTTTCAACCGCGATGACCGCGCGGTCGACGCCTGCGCAATATCCACGTGGCGCGGCTAGAAGAACTCTCTTGCTCATGAGCGGCAGTCTATTAGGCTCTCGCCATGTTCGAAACTTCAAGCGAAAATCCCGCGCCAGTTCGCGTGGTGACTGAAGCTATCAAAGAGTATGTGGATCGCCTCGGGCCTATATGGATTGAGGGAGAAATCTCAGAGCTCAATGAACGAAGCGGCGGAATGGCATTTATGCGCCTTCGCGATACCAGCAGCGATATGAGCCTTTCGGTGATGTGTTACAAAACAGTTCTTGCGCCAGTCTCGCCACTTCCAGCAAATGCGCGAGTTGTGATTCATGCAAAGCCATCATGGTTTACCAAGAATGGCTCTCTCACAATGTCGGCGAAAGAGATTCGCCAGGTTGGTGTTGGTGAGCTCCTTGCACGCCTCGAAGCGCTGAAAGAGAAGTTGGCTACAGAAGGACTCTTTAGCTCGGATAGAAAGGTAGATCTTCCAAGACTGCCTCGCAAGGTTGGGCTTATCTGTGGACGCAATACCGATGCAGAGAAAGATGTCGTTGAAAATGCGCGACGTAGATGGCCTGCAGTTCAATTCGAAATCCGTGAAGTAACGGTGCAAGGAGCAGCCGCTGTTGTTGAAGTCTCTGCAGCTCTTACAGAACTTGAAGCCGACAGCGAAGTTGATGTCATCATCATTACCCGTGGTGGTGGTTCATTTGAAGATTTGCTTCCCTTTAGCGATGAATCGCTCATCCGTCTTGCTGCAGAGTGCGTAACTCCGATTGTCAGCGCCATTGGCCATGAAAAAGATGCGCCTTTACTTGATCTCGTTGCCGACTATCGAGCCTCTACTCCGACAGATGCAGCCAAGAGAGTTGTGCCAGATATTGCTCAAGAGATCGCCGATATTGAGAAGATTCGCGAGCGCATCTATCGACGTTTGATGGCAACAATCGATTTTGAAAGTAACCAGATTGCTCAACTTCGAAACCGCCCAGTGATGCGTGATCCTTTTGTCATGGTGACGACCCGCCTCGAAGAGCTCAAGGGTCTGCGCGATAGGTCGCACCGAGGATTCTCATCACTGATTGAGGTAGAGAAGAAGGCGATAAAAGGCGTTCGAGACCACTTGCGGTCACTATCTCCTCAATCAACAATGGATCGCGGCTATTCGGTGGTGCAGTTAAGCGATGGCTCCATCGTCCGAGATGCCACGAAGTTAAAGGCTGGAACATCTCTTCGCATTCGAGCAGCAAAGGGTGAGACCACCGCCACCGTTGATGTGTGAGAGTAGATAACTGGGAGTAGATTTGCCCTATGGCCGCAGAAAAGAAGCTCTCCTATGAAGCAGCGCGAGATGAATTGGCAGAGATTGTTGAATCTCTCGAAGATGGAAGCGCGAGCCTTGAAGAATCATTGAAGCTCTGGGAGCGCGGCGAAGAGCTAGCAAAAATCTGCCAAGAGTGGCTTGATGGCGCAAAGGCGAAGCTCGATGCTGCAAAGAAGCCGGCCCAATAATGTCGCCACAATTTTCCTATTCAGATCTCCTCCCGATCGGTGAAGATAAGACCGAATATCGCTTGCTCAGTAAAGAGGGAATAAGCGTTATCAAACTCGGGGATAGGGAATTTCTACAAGTCTCTCCTGAAGCGTTGACTCTTCTTACAGAAACAGCGATTCATGACATCTCGCACTATTTGCGCAGCGAACACCTTGAACAACTTGCAAAGATTTTGAAAGACCCAGAGAGCTCCCCTAACGATCGATTCGTGGCGCTTGATCTCTTAAAGAATGCAAACATTTCTGCAGGTGGCGTGCTGCCGATGTGCCAAGACACAGGAACGGCTTTGATCATGGGCAAGAAGGGTCAATATGTATTGACCACTGCAAAAGATGAGATTGCTCTTTCACAAGGTGTTTATGATGCTTTTACAAAATTGAACCTGCGTTATTCGCAGATGGCCCCTGTAACTACTTGGGAAGAGAAGAACACCGGCAATAACTTGCCAGCACAGATTGAAATTTATGCAGATAGCGATCACCAGGATGAATACAACTTTATGTTCATCGCAAAGGGCGGCGGAAGCGCAAACAAATCTTTCCTCTATCAAGAGACAAAAGCTGTACTCAATCCAACCTCTTTTATGAATTGGTTGGATGAAAAACTTCGCTCAATTGGAACAGCTGCATGCCCTCCATATCACTTAGCAATTGTTATCGGTGGCACGAGCGCAGAGCACACACTCAAGACTGCAAAGCTTGCAAGCACCCACTATCTCGATGGTCTACCAACCCAGGGCGATGCAGCAACTGGACATGGATTCCGCGATATCGAACTTGAGGCGAAAGTCTTTGAACTTACGCAGAAACTAGGTATCGGCGCCCAATTCGGAGGCAAGTACTTCTGCCACGATGTACGCGTAGTACGCCTTCCGCGCCACGGGGCATCTCTTCCAATCGCTATTGCGGTTTCATGTTCTGCCGATCGCCAAGCGAAGGCGAAGATTACAAAGGACGGCATCTTCTTAGAGCGCCTCGAGACAGAACCTGCACATTTCTTGCCAGAGACAACAGATGAACATCTCGATGAGAGCGTCGTGAAGATTGATCTCAATCAACCGATGGATTCAATTCGCGCTGAACTTTCCAAGCACCCGGTCAAGACTCGTGTCTCTCTGACCGGAACAATCGTCGTTGCTCGCGACTTAGCGCATGCCCGTATTAAAGAGATGATTGATGCGGGAAAGCCAATGCCTGAATATTTAAAGAACCACGCTGTTTACTATGCAGGACCTGCAAAAACCCCAGCCGGTTTTGCATCAGGTTCTTTCGGTCCAACAACTGCTGGACGTATGGATTCTTACGTGAGCTACTTTCAAGAAAATGGCGGATCCTTTGTCATGCTTGCAAAGGGCAATCGCTCAAAAGCTGTGACAGATGCCTGTGCGAAAAATGGTGGCTTCTATCTCGGATCAATCGGTGGACCAGCCGCTCGCTTGGCGCAAGATTGCATCAAGAAAGTTGAAGTTCTAGATTTTGAAGATCTTGGAATGGAAGCGGTCTGGAAGATCGATGTCGTAGATTTTCCCGCCTTCATCGTTGTCGACGATAAGGGAAATGATTTCTTTGCAGAAACTATGAAGCCACTAACAATCGGCAAGAAGCCGGTTTAGTAATACCCGCTGCGCTTAGATTTCTTCCATGCACCACATGGGGTCTCGTAGCGAATATCGATGTAGCGAAGTCCCCAGCGAATCTGAGTCACAGGGTTTGTTCGCCAATCCGTTCCAACAACATCCATCTTGTCAGCCGGCAACGCTTGTGGAATTCCATGGGCGCCGGAGCGATAGTTATGGGCCTTGTAATTCCAGTGGCTCTCTTTAGTCCAGAGCTGGTTGAGGCAGGTGTACTGCTTATCGCCCCAGAGGTACTCGGTAGCCATAATTGATTTGGCGACCTTCTTCGCTCCGATAATCGAACGGGCCATTTCGACCTGACGGCTGAGGGAGGCAACGAGCGCCATCTCAGTCAGTTTGATAGGCGACTGGGTCAGGGAGACCTGGCTCTTGATTGTCAGGTTGGTTGACTCTGGGAGGTGGACCGTCGTGGTCATCGGGAATTCAAGACCTGAAGCGGTCTGCTGAGCTGACGCCCAGAAAAGGATGGAGGAGATGATCGCCCAGGTGGCAACGCGCCCCTTGCGGGTGAGGCGCAGGGTGAAGAGAGCTCTGAAGAAATCGATAAAGGCGTTCTTAACCATTGCTGCTCCTCTCCTGTTCCATCGCGTCAGCCGGTTGGCTCTCCCTTTTTCAGCAAGCCCATATCAGCCTCATCTGAGGCTCATAGGTCTTAGGGAAGGGCTTTAGATTGGCAAGGGATGGGACATGTCGCAAATTAATCCGGGCGTGAGTCGCAGATTCACAGGAAAGGAGCTATCTGTGGATAGGTAAAAGTGCTGGTCAGCAAGGGCAAAGTCCGAAATGCCCGATTTGTCTCTGTGAGATTTAAATAGCCCTGATTACCGGGAATTTATGAGTACTTCTTCACGATCTTTCGTTCAGCGATAAAGGAGGCGAAGGGCAGAGTCCCTGAAAGGACGAGGGCTCCGATTGTCAGGAGGGACATTCTCTTCTGGACCCCGATCTGGAGGGCGGTCAGGATGTAGACGATGTAGAAGTATCCGTGGGCGATGGGAATTGAGATGAGCCACTTGTTCTCATCGATCAGATCCCAGATGTACTTGGCCGGCATGTAGGCAAATATCAGCAGGAGCAGGTTCACTCCGCAGAGAATGGCCATCACGCGAAAGCGGGTCATTGCGGCAGTTGATTGACCACCTGACTTTGATTGGCTAGTTGTCATGGGAGAAGCCTACTCGAGCTTTTCTTTACGAGGGCCTCGATAGAAGGGAAGCCACAAGACCATCGCTGCCATAAACCACCAGACGACGACATAAGAGATGTGCTGCCAGTAGAAGCCCGGAACGCCATTGCTCAAAACTGGCTGCGAGATGCGAGTGCGCTCGATCGAACCGCTTGGGACTTCCTCATTCCGGAGTTTCTCGTTTTGGGCAATCACGAAGCCGTCATAGAGCTGGGTATCAACTCGACTCGTGAGCAGCGCGCTATCAAGACGCGAAAGTTGGTTATCTGTATTGGCCGCCCGATCATCGTTCTGGTGTGGCATCAGGATTCCGGTAACCGTGACCTTATTGGCCATGGCAATTGCAGGTGGCGTTAACCGCTCGCTCCAGAGACCTCGGACTACCAAAATTGCAGTCGATGGCGTGTTCTCAAGAAGGGCAACTTCCCAATCTTCGACTGCGCCTTGGCCATCGATCTGATTCGGCGCACGATAGGTGGCGATGTAATGGCCGGTAACTGTGACAGATTTGGCGATACTTTCTGGGGGAACTATTCCTGTGGCATTGGTCAATGAATCCAGAGGATAGACGCGCTGATCTTGAACAACTTCTTCCTTCGAACTCTGAAGTTCCTGGGCGCGATCGAGTTGCCAGAGCCCCAGCAGAATAAAGATTGAGGTCAGTACAAGTACAAGTACCGCCTGGAGAAACTTCTTAATTGTCGCCTTCGTTCTCCCGGTTTTGTAAGCGGGTGTAGCGCTTATAGAAACTGCGCAGCAAGAGCGTTACCGATGTGAAGAGCACAATCATTGTGAGTGAGCCGGCCACACCTACTTCAACATCGTTGGTCATGAGAGGATTCTCGCATGCAGAGCGAGAACGAACTACTCGATTTCAATGATCGATATGGCATCAAGCCTGCGCGTGGCTGGGTGAAATACGCAGCTGCCATCGCTCTCGCCGGCGCCGTGTGGATTATCTGGGCTGGACTCCACCACGCCCAGCCCGCTCTCTCATCGACCTTGATCTCCTTTGAAAATAGCGACCCGCGCAACCCATCAATCCGATTCTCAATTACTCGAGGAGATGGGAGCGATGTTGTAATCTGTACCTTGACGGCGAGAGATTTTGATAAGAACGTCGTTGGCCAGATAGATGATCGAATTGAAGCAGGCGAGAAGTTCGTTGAGCGGACAGTCATCGTTCCTACCCGAGCCGATGCCGTGAACGTGGGCATCAATCAATGCCGACTTCTCAATTCATAAGAGCCTCGCGTACCCTTTACTAATGACCTCACAACAGACCTGGCTTACTCAAGAAGCAGCGGACCGTTTAGCTGCAGAGCTTGCCCACCTCGAAGGTGAAGGACGTAAAGAGATCACAGCAAAGATTGAAGCTGCTCGTGCAGAGGGCGATCTCAAAGAGAACGGCGGATATCACGCTGCTCGCGATGAGCAAGGAAAGATGGAAGCGCGTATTCGCCAGTTGAAGCAGATGTTGGAAAATGCTCACATTGGAACTCCACCAGCAAGTGCTGATGGAAAAGTTGGCGCAGGAATGGTTGTTACAGCGTTGATCGCTGGCGATGAGATGAAGTTCCTTCTCGGATCTCGCGAAATTGCATCAGGTGAACTCGATGTCTACTCTGAAAAATCACCACTGGGTTCAGCTGTACTCGGTGCAGAAATTGGCTCAACCGTTTCTTACACAGCGCCAAACGGTCGTGAGATAAAGGTAGAGATTAAGGCTGCTGAGTTCTACGCCTAGGCAGGTACGTTACTAGCCGCTTCTGCGATAGCGACGAAGTGCCAGTGGCACAAAGATCACCATAATCAAGATCATGTAGAAAATTGATGTTGTTAGCGGATGTTCGCTTGGGAATGAACCAGCGGTAGCGCCAAATTGATTCTCTAACCCAAAGAGTTCGCGACATGCAGCAACCATCGTAGAAACCGGATTCCACTCAGCAAAGTACTGAAGTGCGCGCGGCATTCCAGTTGTTGGAGCGAAAGCGTTCGAGAGAAATGTCAGTGGGAATGTCACGATAAAACTTACATTTTGTACGACTCGAGCATCCGATGCAGAAAGACCAACGAGCACACCAACCCAAGAAAGTGCATATCCGAACATAAGTAGGAATAAGAATCCGAGTGCAACATTGCCCCAGCCGCCTGTTGGGCGCCAACCGACGATGTAACCGGCGATTCCCATCACTGCAAGTACAACAATGTTCAGAAGTGAATCACCGAGAGTTCTTCCGACCACGAGAGCAGATTGAGAAATCGGTAGCGATCTAAATCGGTCGATAAGACCCTTCTTCATATCTTCAGCTAAACCAGATGCCGTTCCTGCCAAGGTAAATGCAACGGTCTGCACGAAGATTCCGGGCATTAAGAGTTGAACATAACCACCAGGTTGTCCTGTATCGATGCTGCCGCCAAAGACGTAGCGAAAGAGCAGTACAAACATCACTGGCTGAATAGTCGAAAAGATGAGTACTTCAGGCACGCGCGTGAGCAGGCGTAGCTGACGTTGGGTAATAATCGCTGTATCGCGGATTGCGCTACCAAATGAATTACTCATTACTTCACTTCCTTTGACTCTGCGGCATGGCCGGTAAGTGAGAGAAATACATCATCGAGTGATGGGCGCTTGAGTCCCACATCGAGCGCATGGATCCCAGCTTCATCGAGCGAGCGCAGGACCTCAAAGAGCGCTTGTGAGCCTGTAGATACCGGTGCGCTGATCTGGCGAATTCCTTCATCGAGCGTTGCCTTCACTCCGCTAATTCTCGAGACAATTTCGAGAGTCTTGGCGACATGCACAGCATCGACAACTACTTCAAGACGCTCACCACCTACCTGCTTCTTCAGCTGGTCAGATGATCCGCGTGCAATAACTTTTCCTGTATCTATAACAACAATGTCATCTGCCAATTGATCTGCTTCTTCTAGATACTGTGTTGTGAGAAGAAGTGTTACGCCACCCTTAACGAGCTCTTCGATTACTCCCCACATCTCTTGTCGACCGCGAGGATCAAGGCCCGTAGTAGGTTCATCCAAGAACAAAACTTTTGGCTTCACAATCAGTGATGCTGCTAGATCAAGGCGACGACGCATTCCACCTGAATATGTTTTGATAGGGCGCTTTGCCGCCTCTGTTAGCGAGAAGCGTTCAAGAAGTTCATTTGCGCGGAGAATTGATTGCTTCTTACCCAGGTGATAGAGCTGACCAAACATCACCAAGTTGTCATAGCCTGTAAGAATTTCATCTACAGCTGCATATTGACCAGAGAGACCGATGATTTCACGGACCTTATCTGGATTCTTAATGACATCAATGCCACCAACAATTGCTGATCCTGAATCAGGTCGAAGCAGCGTTGTGAGGATACGCACGCACGTTGTCTTTCCTGCGCCATTGGGTCCAAGAACGCTTAGCACCGTTCCTTCTTCAACATCGAGGCTCAAACCATCGAGAGCTCGAACTTTTCCTTTGTCATAGGTCTTTACAAGGTTGTCCGCGATAACTGATTTCACGGAGTAAACTTATCCTTCTATGACACAGAATTCGATCACCAAAGAGCACACACATAAAGAAATCATGGTCATCCTCGGTGGCCTCATGACAGGAATGCTGCTTGCAGCCCTCGACCAAACTATCGTCTCGACCGCCCTCAAAAGCATCGTCGAAGACTTCAATGGCCTCGATCACTACACATGGGTTGTTACCGCATACCTTCTGACTTCAACTGCCTCAACCCCGCTCTACGGAAAGATCTCTGATCTCTACGGTCGCCGAATCGTCTTCCAATTCGCCATCGTCACTTTCTTGCTCGGCTCACTCCTTGCAGGTGCATCACAGAACATGACCCAGCTCATTGCAACTCGTGCACTTCAAGGCGTTGGTGCAGGCGGTCTGATGGCACTTACCTTTGTGATTATCGGAGATATCGTCCCCCCACGTGAGCGCGGTCGCTATCAAGGTTACTTCGGCGCTGTCTGGGGCCTCTCATCTGTTGCAGGACCTTTGCTCGGTGGATTCTTCTCAGATCACGCAACAATCCTTGGCGTAACAGGATGGCGTTGGATCTTCTACATCAACATTCCCTTCGGAATCGCAGCGCTTGCAATCACATCCGCTGTACTTCATATTCCTAAGGTAAAGCGTGAACATACAATCGATTACCTAGGTGCATTCCTCTTGGTCGCATCTGTTACAACAACCCTTCTCTCTGTCTCTGTCTACGGTCCTCAAGAAGGATGGTCAGATTCACGCACTATTGGTTACCTTCTAGTCGGATTAGCACTTGCAGCAATTTTCATCTACTGGGAATCGCGCGCGCAAGAACCAATCATTCCTCTTGGTCTCTTCAAGAATCACACCTTCACTCTCACTTCAATACTCGGAGCAATCATCGGCGCAGGTATGTTCGGAGCAATTGTTATGTTGCCTCTCTATCTCCAGGTTGTTAAGGGTGATAGTGCAACAGAAGCCGGTCTTAAGTTGATTCCACTGATGCTCGGAATCGTCTCAACCTCAATCTTTAGCGGCAAGGCAATCACAAAGCACGGTCACTACAAGCGTTATCCAATTATGGGAACCGCGATTATGACTGTCGGATTAGTTGCTATGTACTCACTGCAAGTTGATACCCCTTACTGGCAGCTTTCAATCTATGCAATCATGGTTGGAGCTGGTCTCGGTCTATCAATGCAGACAATTGTCATCGCACTTCAGAATGCAGTCGATTTCAAGGATATGGGCGTTGCTACAAGCTCAAATACCTTCTTCCGTTCGCTCGGATCTGTATTCGGAACTGCTCTCTTTGGTGCGATTCTCACAAACCGTTTGGGCCACTACCTAGCTTCAAACTTCACAGATTTGGCAGCAACCAACCCTGATGTAGTTGCATCAATTCCTGCTGAGAAAATCGCAGAGATTTCAAATAACACTTCAGTTATTGCAACACTTCCTTCGGCTGCACAGGTTGCCGTTCTTGATGCCTTTGTCAGCTCATTCCACGTTGTATTCATCGTTGCAGCACCCGTTGTGGCTGTTGGATTCTTCGTGGCGCTCTTCCTTCGCGAAACACCTCTTCGCACCAATGCTGATTACGCATCAGCTCGCCAAGAAGCCGCTGGCGAAGCGCTAGGTTAAGAGAAATTAAATATAAATACACCAATCCTTTCTCGGAGTTCCCGAGAGAAGTTGGCGTACTTGTATTTGCATCATTCTTTGTAGCCGTTGGCTTCGGAATCATCGCTCCAACGATTCCACTCTTTGCCAAATCTTTCGGAGTTAACAATGCCCAGGTAGGAGCAATCCTCTCTGCCTTTGCCTTTGCTCGCTTTGCATCCGGGCTCATCTCAGGAAAATTAGTCGACCACTTCGGGGAACGAATCGTGTATTCAGCAGGTATCGGATTCGTTTCACTCACATCATTTGCAGCAGGCCTTGCTCAAAACTACGAGCAACTCTTAATCTTCCGCGCTGTGGGTGGACTTGGCTCGTCAATGTTCTCTGTTGCCGCAGGTTCAATTTTGCTGCGTGCAGTAGATGACGATCACCGCGCACGAGTGCAATCGCTCTATAACGGTTCATTCCTTATTGGAATGATGGCAGGCCCTGTAGTCGGTGGCGCACTCTCCAGTTTCTCACTTCGAGCACCGCTGATTATCTACGGATTCTTACTCATCGGCGCAAGCGCTGCTGGTGCAATCTTGCTTCGTAACTCAACACTTGCTGCCAAGCCAACACAGAAGCAAGAACGAGAAACCATTACCCTTAAAGCAGCTCTTGCTCTAAAGCCTTACAGAATCGCACTTGTTATTTCATTTGCAACAGCATGGATTCTTTTTGGCATGAGCCGATCAATATTGCCTATCTTTATGGTCGAAGAGATCAAGGTGAGTCCAAGCTTTATGGGCCTTGGCTTCACAATTTCAACGATTATCAATGGTGCTCTCTTGCTCAAGGCAGGAAAGATGACCGATATTCGCGGACGTAGATTCTCGGCAGTACTCGGCACTTCTTTTCTCACGCTCTTTACATTTGCCCTCGTGTTTACGACGCAGCCATGGATGTTTATCGCAGCTAGCGTCATCGTGGGAATCGGTGGAGCTTTTCTATCAACGACGCCTTCTGCAATCGTCGGAGACGTTCTCGAAGGTAAAGGTGGCCAAGTCATTGGTCTATTCCAGATGTCGGGTGATGCCGGTGCAATGGTGGCCCCAATAGTTCTTGGAGCTCTAGCTGATCACTACGGATTCCAATCCGCATTCTTTGTCAGCGGAATTCTGATGCTCGTGGCTGTTCTTGTGGCAACAAAATTGCCCGAGACGCGATCATCGCATCTCGGGCAATCTCGGTAATTGCTTTTTGGTTTTAGTCGTTGCTACGAAGAATTGAGAGCAGTCTCAAGACTTCGAGGTACAACCAAACGAGTGTGACCATAAGGCCAAATGCCATACGCCATGATTCAACAAGTGGCATACGTGCTGCAATCGCCTTATCAATCTGATCAAGATCCATCACGATAAAGAATGTTGCAAGAGCAACAGCAGCAACGGCGATAAGGAATCCAAGTGATCCACCAGGGCGACCTGTAAACATTGTGATGAGTGCGAATACAACGTAACCGATAAGTGCACCTGTCATCATGCGTGTGAACTTAGGAGTTACACGGATGCGACCGCTCTTATAGGCAAAGAGAATTCCACCGAATGCACATGCAGTACCAATGACTGCCTGGCTAACGATTCCTGGATATTGTGTTTCAAAAAGTCGGCTGATTGTTCCAAGAGCTAGTCCCTGGAATGCAGCATATGCAACCACAAGTGCTGGACGCACTGTGCGTGAGAATGAGTTGACCATTGCAAGGACAAATCCACCAAGGAATCCGATTGCAAGCGCTCCGCCACCGAAATTAGATCTCCATGCGAAAGCACCAACTCCTGCAAGAACAGCAAAGAGAGCTGCGGTGCGAATGACAACATCATCCATTGTCATTGGGGCTGTTGCTGGACGTGACTCGAGAGTCTCAGTCTGAACTGCCTGCGCAGTCTTCTCCTTGATTCTTGCGAATCCGCGACCAGATAGAACTGGGTTTGAGCTTTGCATTATTTGCCTCTCCTAGAAGTTACTTAATACAACTGCGGGATAACTATAGGTATTCCACCTTAAAATTTCCTGTGGTGCCCCCAGTCGGACTCGAACCGACACTGGAAGGATTTTAAGTCCTTCTAGTGTGTCACTGGGATTCCAGAATTGCTGGATTTCGAGCGTAAATCGAATCCAGATTCTGTGAATCTCAAGGAATGTGTATTAGTTGTGTATGAGTTCTTAATTGAACCGGCTACCTAGCTACTTCTACAGAGGCGCCAGCCTCTGGCTATAAGGAGGAGTAGAGATGGCACGTAGATCAAATGGCCAAGGCCATACATACAAAGTAGGAAATTCTTACCGGACTGTTATCCATCACAATGGAAACGTTATTACGGCAATGGCGCCTTCGGCGCAGGAGTCGCGCAAGGCAGCGAAGGAGAAACTTGAACTTCTTCCTAAAGCTACTGGTAGTTCACATAGCAGCCACTCCAAGGAGCTCCTTGGAAACTATCTTCTCAATTGGTTAGAAGGCGAGCACCAGCACCAGATTGCCCATTCAACTTATAAGCGTTATCGCGGCCTTGCCACACATCACATCATTCCCATTCTGGGAAAAATGCAGCTTCGCAAAGTAATGCCCGCTGATATCCAGCAAGTAATTTCTACGATGAGGGGGGCCGGACAGAGCCCGCGGTCACAACAACAAGCAAGAGCGTTGCTATCGGTTGCGCTCGGTCAGGCAGAGAGCAATGGAACCATTTCATTCAACCCAGTAAATAAAGTTCGCACCCCCATTAATAGGGGGCGAGAAATAGAGCCCCTAAGTCTTGAAGAGGTCAAAAGACTGCTGGAAACATATAAACAAACTCCAATGTCTGCCCGTTTGCACATCGCCCTTCTTTGCGGATTACGGCAAGGTGAAGCACTTGGCCTTCGCTGGCAAGATGTTGATCTTGATAATGGAGTCATTGAGGTTCGCAACCAAGTTCAAATGATTGAAGGTAAACGTCAACTTACCGGACTCAAGACTGAGCGCTCTAGGCGCTCTGTAGTGCTTACGAAGGGCACTGTAGAGGCACTTCACAGACATCGAGAACTAATGGCCGTTATGAAGTCTGGATCCGGTATCCATTGGAAAGAGAATGATCTGGTATTTCCGGCACACGATGGTTCTCCAAGGCTTGCAACAATCGATTACAACGATTGGAAACGTGCACTTCGTCTATGCGGTATAGCAAGGCGCCGTTTGCACGATGCTAGGCATACTGCGGCAACCTTGATGTATGGCCAAGGCATAGGAATAGAGGTAATTAGCAGGGCTTTGGGGCACTCTTCAAGTGCCATCACATCAAAGTTATACGTCCATTCTGCTATTCAGCCGTTGCGCTTTGCAGCCGAACAAATGGAAAAGTTGTTAATTGATATGGGGTAGCGACCCCCATAGCTTGGGTTTTCCTAGGCGTGTCTCCCCGGCACAATTCAAGAATCAGTTCTATATTCGTAATAGCAATTAGTAGATAAACACTGCTAAATATTCTTCAAATTTTGGGAATATCCGAGCTATTTTGGTCGTTAGACAGATTGCAAGCAACTTCCCGCAAGTGCTTTCAAGGAATTGATTATTACATTGGTAGGGAAGTCATTTGATGTTCAAAAAGCATTTTAGTTTCGATCTAAAGGCAACTATTCGGTTTCGTTCTAGGAGAAAGATTAAGTTTTGGAGCTTTAGTTTTAGCCGATCATTCCGGCAAAACTCAAAGACTGGCACCCCCTTGGAATCTAGTACGCCTGGGTGAGCAGTATTAGGTGAGAGTACGAGCAACTCACCGGCAAGCGATTGTCATTAGCTCGGACCAACTTGGTAATTGGTTAAACCTGCGTTTGAGGCAGTTACTTTAGGCTGCCTACCTTGGCGGCAACCCCAGAGGGAATTCAATGTCGGTAAAGCAGTACCTGGGCGACGCAAATGTTCTGAATTCTTTATCCCGTTACTGACAGCTAACGCTGTGGCTTTGAGTGAAGCGATGCATATGGCATACGACAAGCTCTAAAGGTCTCCTGATTTCAGGGGGCCTTTCGTTTTGCTCGCGCTGGCTCCGACAGGGCGGGCGAAACGAGCGGGACTGTAACCCAGTAAGTACTACCGGTTTAACTACACCATTCACGCGACCCCTAGGGAGCGTGCACTCCCACATAATGGGTTAAGCAGGAGTCTGCCTCCCCGACGTCAGTCGTGGCTATTATCCTTATTGCTGTGCCCAATAAAAAGGAAAAGCTTCCGCTTTCCATCACCCATCCTGAGTTGGCTAAGCAAGCTGATGGTTGGGATGCCAGTAAGTTATCGGCTCAAAGTCATAGCAAGGTTGCCTGGAAGTGTATTTATGGGCATACGTGGGAGCGTGTAGTTCGAGACCGTGTCAAGAAAAAGAAATCCAATGAAGGGGCAGATTGTCCACTCTGCAATTCTTTAGGGGCCAAGTTCCCGGAATTAGCGAAAGAAGCAGACGGATGGGATCCAACTACGGTTGCAGGAGGTAGTAACAAAAAATTTCCTTGGAAATGTTTAAAAGGACATATATGGGAAGAGAGCCCAAATAAGCGAACTGGACGAGGTGATGGCTGTCCTTATTGTTCTGGAAATAGGATTTTGGTTGGCTTTAATGATCTGGCCACAACTCATCCGGATTTAGCTAAAGACGCGGTTGATTGGGATCCAAGAAATTTCTCTGCAGGAAGTAATAAAAAAGTGAAGTGGAAATGTCCGCTAGGTCATTATTGGGAGATAGATGTAGCGCACCGCACTTCCAAATTAGGGACAGGATGCCCTGTATGCGCTAATCAAAAAATAGAAACCGGATTTAATGATCTAGCTACTAAATTCCCAGACATCTCAGAGGAAGCTGATGGCTGGGATAGCAGTAAAGTCGGTGCAAGTTCAAATAAAAAACTTCCCTGGAAATGCAATCTCGGCCATCGGTGGACTGCGCAGGTTTCTAGTAGAACTTTGATGGGAACTGGATGCCCAGTTTGCGTCAATTTAAAAGTGCAAGAAGGTTTTAACGACCTGGCAACAACTCACCCGGAATTAGCGAAAGAAGCAGACGGATGGGATCCTAGAAAAGTTGTAGGAGGCTCATCAGAACAATTGCAATGGAAATGTTCAAATGGGCACATTTATTCGGCACCTCCGGTGAGGAGAACAGGTAAAAATACAGGATGTGCAATATGTGCAAATAAAGTCTTACTCACTGGCTTTAATGATATTGCGACCACACATCCAGAATTAGCGAAAGAAGCAAACGGATGGGATCCAACTACTGTGAATGCCGGTAGAGGTCTTCAGAAATCTGGAAAGACCAAGCAAAAAAGAAAATGGAAGTGTTCACTTGGGCACATCTGGGAGGCAACCCCTTCCAGTAGAACAAATTCACACCATCAAAGTGGGTGTCCTGTTTGTTCCGGAAATCAACTGCTCAAGGGCTTTAATGATCTTGCAACCACGCATCCTGAATTGGCGAAGGAAGCATTCGGTTGGGATCCGGAGCAATTTGTTGCAAGCGGTAGTCGGAAGCTTAAATGGAAATGCCAAGAGGGTCATTCTTGGAACCAGCGAATAAGCGAAAGAAAATCAGGTACTGGTTGTCCAACTTGCGCAAAATCTGGATTTGATCCAAATTCAGATGGTTATCTCTATTTCATTGAGCATCAAACTTGGGATATGTATCAGATTGGAATTTCTAATATTCCAGATCAAAGGTTGAGTAAACACAAGAAGATTGGCTGGGAAATCCGAGAGCTACGCGGCCCAATGGAAGGCCACCTCACCCAACAATGGGAAACTGCAATCCTTCGGATGCTCAAGGCTAAAGGTGCAGACTTATCTAATGAAAAGATTGCTGGAAGGTTTGATGGCTATTCAGAAGCTTGGAGTAAGGCCACTTATGAAGTTGCTTCAATCGGAGAATTAATGAGAGCCACGGAGGAATTCGAAAATGAGTAGATATATTGGCCCAACTGTTGCTGTTATTTCTATTCTCTTTGCTTTAAGGGCTCACATAAAAATGAAGGAATTGGAAATCACTTTGAGTCTTAAGTCGTTCCCACACAAAGAATGGGATGCGCTCAATCCCATTCGTGAAAGGAAATGGAATTCTCCCGGAGAGCCTCAAGAAATATGGAGGTCTCGTGCTCTAGAAAATGATCTGAGAAAGAAAAGAGACGCTCATTGGGATGCTAGAAACCTGCTCGTAATCTTGTCGCTTTTGGCCACCGCGCTAAGCTTTTAGGAGTTCTTCAACGGTCTCAACAAGTCTGCCGTGACGACTGGGTTGTGCAATTCTAACGATTTAGTCCACGTATCCTGGATCTGAAGGGCGCGCAAAGTCTTCGATGCAGTCTTGATAGTCTCTGGCTAACTTGTATTCATCGCAAGGATTTGAATAAATTTTTGATCTAGGTTTGCAGCCAACTCCCCATAAAACGCACATTGTCTGCACTGGGCCTCCATATGATCGGCCAGGATATTCTGATTGCCATTTATATGATGAATTCTCATAATCGGCGTCCAAGAAGCATCGATAATTCTTATCTGATGCAAGCAAGCTACTCAGCTGCACGTTCTTTTTGTTTAGCAGCTTATAGGTGGCATAAGCCTTTGTATACGAACCGGTTGATTTTTCTGACATCATCTTAGGGTAGTACTTTGCAATTTGATTCATTAAAGTGATTCCTTGAGGATGCACTTTCTTACAGTTAGGACCGAATAGCCCCGCATTCGCTACTGGCAAAGATGAAAGAGTAGAAAATCCAAGTAAGGCAATTAAAATCAACACAATCTGCATTTTCCTAGGTGAATTATCGTTGTTAATAGAACGACTAATCGCTGTGTTCGACAGATATGTCAACTTCTTTAGAAGTTTATTCCCCATTGTGTGATTCAAATCTAATCATTAATGACCCTCCGAGATTAGACAACTCGCTCTTCCCAATCCTTGTTTGGTAGGAACGCTATTCGGTTGGCAATTTTGAAAATCCAATAAATCCCGTAGATTGGAATAGCCGAAAAGAGGAAATCAAACCATCGGTATCCGGCTTTTGTCGCAAGGTATCCCCAATATGCCGACAACGCGATTAAGGCAACGCCTCCACCACTATCACCACTTGGATCGGCACCGGTTATAACGACAGCTGCAGAGGCCAACATCGCCAGTACATAACCTGCCACGACAATTCCAATTGTTTTAAAGGTCCTCATAGACTAAGTCTAAAGTCAAGATATCTATTTGTAGAGGGTTACCCCTAGATTTCTTAGCCTATTTTCAGGGGTCATAGTAATGGGTTGTTAAATTAGAGAAGCCCAGAATGCTTTTCGTTCACATTCAATTGCTAAGTGCCAGCTCCGTACTCAACAATTTTAATCTTGAAATCAGCTCCGTAACTAACAAGCTTGATTTTGAAATTTGCACCGTAATCCA
Organism: Candidatus Nanopelagicaceae bacterium; assembly: GCA_965268015.1. Classification (GTDB taxonomy): domain Bacteria; phylum Actinomycetota; class Actinomycetes; order Nanopelagicales; family Nanopelagicaceae; genus Planktophila. Next base: position 155,878 of record OZ254154.1, on the reverse strand, counting down.
CGATTTCCCATTTTCCACAAGAGTATGCGCCATAAGAGACTTCTTCTACTTTTAAGTCCTGACCATAATCAACGATTTGCACATCGAAATCTTGTCCATAATCAACAATCTCAACTTTCCCATAAAGAGGTTTTTGATCAAAAGTGCAGGACGAGCGATTAAATCCCTTCAAGATTGAACTACCTGAGTTTGGAATAATCGCCGAAGAATAGTAATAATCTTTATACAGGCACGTTGAAGATGCTTTCCTCTTAAGGGTATCAACGGCTTCAATAACAAATTTGAAGTATCCACTTTGACTTTGCCCAAATTGAAGAACCTTCTGTTGGATATCTACTTGAGACACAAAAAATCTGGTGCTAGGAGCCTTATTCGTGAATGTAACTATGTTTTGACCGGTACCAGATTTCTTAGTCGATGGAGTTTCGTAGTAATAGGAAGTGACGGTCAACGGTGACCCGTAGTACTTCACAGTCACCTTTGGGCTAAAAAGTCCATAGGTTCCATATTCATCATACTTCCCGGTAATTAATCCACAATCAACTTGAAGCACCGGTTTCTGGCCTGCCGCATTTGCACTCGCGCTTGAGCCTATAAGGGTAGAGAAAACCAAGACAAGTGAAATCAACTTGATGTGCATTATTTGAGTCTACTTGCTTTAGCAGATATTTCTAGGGCGGTAGTACATATACCTGAGCACTAAAAGTTAACAACCCCCGGTCGCTCAATTCCAATGGCAGAGACAGATGGAGCGCGAGCTCTGCTCGAGCGCAGATGCTCTGGGGTGAGAGTGATCGAGGATCAGAGCATCGCCTTGAAATCCTTCGGCAGTATGTATTAATTGTGTATGAGTTTAGAATTCACACACATTGAGTTATCTAGAATTGATGCCATAATTTACGCACGAAGATAACTAAATAGCCTGCACAGTGTGCCCCCAGTCGGACTCGAACCGACACTGGAAGGATTTTAAGTCCTCTGTCTCTGCCATTGGACTATGGGGGCCAACGGGAGGCGAGTCTACTAGGCGTTCGTTAGATGATTTTCGCGAAGGAGGCAGCCTTCTTCAGGACTGAATCCAGCATTGGCTTGGTTAGCTTTCCAGTGAAGGTGTTCTGCTGACTTGGGTGATAGCTGCCAATTATTAGATAGTTACGGCCATTGTGCGAATACTTAATCGTTGCGCCGTGAGCAAACTTGGTTGCTGGAATTATGTGGCCCTGCTCCTTTAGCCCTTTGATTAATACTTGCCATCCAAAGCTTCCTAGAGCAACAAAGGATCGAACGGTCGGTTCAATGAGTTGTAGCTCATTCTGAAAAAATGGTGAGCAGTTATCGCGCTCCTCGGTTGTTGGCTTATTTTCAGGTGGTGCGCACCGCACAGCCATCGAAATTCTTGTCGCTTTAAGTTCTTGGCCATCATCACGAGATGTACTTGTTGCAATCTTTGCGATTCCGATTCGGTGCAGTGCACCGTAGAGCCAATCACCTGATGAATCACCGGTAAAAATTCGACCCGTACGGTTTGCACCATGTGCACCTGGAGCTAATCCAACGATCAGCATCGCAGGTTTCGTTGATCCGAAACTTGGTACCGGTTTACCCCAGTACTTCTCATTTTCGTAAGATTTGCGTTTAGTGACTGCTACCTCTTCTCGCCACTCTACGAGGCGAGGACACAGGTGACACTTAACAATTGCTTTATCGAGAAGTTCAAGCGACTTATGCAAGCGACCAAGCCATTCCATCGAGAATATCTGATTCGGATGCTACAAATTCGGTTGCACCAGTTGCGAGCATGATTCGAGAGAGCACAAGCGAACCAGCGCTAATAACATCTACGCGACCTGGGTGCATATACCCAAGGGCTTCACGCTCTTGGCGAGAGGATGCAATAAACATCTTTGAAATTGCATGTGTTTTTTCTGCAGATATGCGAGCAAGGTGAATCGAGTATCGATCGTATTCGGGAAGATCAAGCGCTGCAGCGGCAACAGTTGTTGCTGTTCCAGCAACAGCGATGAGGGTCTTCGCCTTGGTAATCGGAACTACCTTTGCAGCTTGGGCGATTGCTTCGTCAATATCTTCGATAGCTGCAGCAATTTGTCCGGGATCTGGTTGATCACCGGTGAAGTGACGCTCTGACATGCGAACGCATCCGATATTCATGCTCTTTGCGAATTCAACAGTTTCGGTGCCGAAGACAAACTCTGTTGAGCCTCCCCCGATATCGATGACTAGGAAGGGGCCTTCAGATTTGTCGAAATCTTTTGTGGCGCCTTGGAAAGAGAGCGCTGCTTCGACCTCGCCAGGAATGACCTCTGGCGCTATTCCTAGGCGCTCGATGACGCCATTGATGAAGAGATCACGGTTGGTTGCATCACGAGTCGCACTCGTTGCGCAGAAGCGAATCTTTTCTACTCCACGCTTTGCAATCTCTGCTGCAAATTTATCAACGGCTGCCAAGGTGCGAGTAATCGCATCTGGGTGGAATTGGCCTGTCTTATCAACGCCTTGTCCAAGTCGAACAATTTCCATATCGCGAAGAACTTCACGAGATGTATTGCCATCAATATCTGCAATTAAAAGTCGGATTGAATTGGTACCGCAATCAATAGCCGCTACTCGCATGGGTTGCTCTTCCACCACTCAGGTAAGGCAGCTAGTGCTTCATCGCCGAGTGGGTTTACTCCAGGACCGGCGGAGAGTGAATGGGCAATCAGTGAGTGCAAGCACTTAACACGAGTTGGCATTCCACCGGCAGAGACATTGTCGACCTCAGGAACATCCATCTTTAGCGCTGAACGCGCTGCGATGTAATCATCATGTGCTGCTGCATATTCACCGGCAAGGACTGGGTCAGTCTCAAGGCGTGCATTCATCTCGCCCATCATTCCCGTTGTTTCAAGTGTTGAAATTGCAGCCGTTAACTTAGGGCAAGTTGCGTAGTAGAAAGTAGGGAAAGGTTCTCCATTGCTCAAACGAGGAGGGGTTTCGACAACTGCCGGCTTTCCGCAAGGGCATCGATAAGAAATTGCATGCACATCTCGCGGAGTGCGCCCTAGCTGAAGCTCAATGCAATCTAAATCAGCCTGTGTCGCCTCTCGGCTTTCGGTGCTCATTGCTTGCCTGCTTCGGTGATGGAAGCAACCATTCGTGTGTACCAAGGTGCGCCTTCTGGAAGATTCTTTACAACATCCGTTGTTTCGACCTCATCGCTGTTATCGCCATCAGTGCCAGTCACGATGTATTGACGTTCACCCGGTAGGACAAAGTGCAGACGTTCTCGCGCTTGTGATTTCACATAATTAGGATCTTGCCAGAGCGTTAACTCTTTACGCGCTTCATCAAGTGCGGTTCTATCGCTCTTCAGTTGTGATTGAAGCGCTGAAATCTGTGCACGTTGGGTGAAGTAGTTCTTTACCGGAGGTGCGAGAAAGAGAGCCAACATAAAGAAGATTGCAGCAAGTGCAAATGCACGCCCAGAACCCTGGTTACGGTTGAAAGTTAAGTTACGTGAACGGTAACTCTTCTTCCGCCTTCCGCCAGAGGATCTGCGCGCCATGGTTAAACCTTCTTACGCCTTAAAGCGTGGAAATGCTTGGCGACCTGCGTACACAGCGCCATCTGAGAGCTCTTCTTCAATGCGAAGAAGCTGGTTGTACTTGGCAACGCGCTCAGTACGTGATGGTGCACCAGTCTTGATCTGACCACAGTTAGTTGCAACAGCAAGATCTGCAATTGTTGTGTCTTCTGTTTCACCTGAACGGTGAGACATCATGCTGCGGTAGTTAGCGCGGTGCGCAAGATCAACTGCGTCGAGAGTCTCTGTAAGAGTTCCGATTTGATTAACCTTCACAAGAAGAGCGTTAGCTGTCTCTGTATCAATTCCCTTAGCAAGGCGAACTGGGTTGGTTACAAAGAGGTCATCTCCGACGATCTGAATCTTTGAGCCAAGTGATGAGGTCATTGACTTCCAGCCTGCCCAATCTTCTTCGTTCAGTGGATCTTCGATAGAAACAATTGGGTACGCGCTAACGAGCTCTGCGTAGTAGGCGATCATTTCATCAGATGTGCGAAGTGAGCCTTCAAACTTATACTTTCCATTTTCATGGAATTCTGTCGCAGCAACATCCATCGCAAGAGCGATATCGGTACCCGGCTTAAAGCCTGCAGCTGTAATTGCTTCGATAATCAGATCGAGCGCCGCACGGTTGCTATCGAGGTTTGGAGCAAATCCACCTTCGTCACCAACAGAGGTTGCAAGTCCGCGCTTCTTAAGGACCGCCTTGAGTGCGTGATAAATCTCTGCACCCCAACGAAGTGATTCGCGGAATGTTTCTGCACCGATTGGAGCAATCATGAATTCTTGAATATCAACGTTGGTATCAGCATGTGCGCCACCGTTAAGGATGTTCATCATTGGAACTGGAAGAACATGTGCGTTTGGACCGCCGATATAACGGAAGAGTGAGAGATCTGCTGATTCAGCCGATGCCTTTGCAACAGCGAGTGATACACCCAAGATTGAATTAGCGCCGAGACGTGACTTATTGGCTGTGCCATCAAGAGCAATCATCTCTGAATCGATCAAACGCTGATCTTGTGAATCAAAACCTTCGATTGCAGGAGCGAGTTCATCGTTAACGAATGCAACGGCCTTAAGAACTCCCTTACCGAGGTACCGCTTCTTATCTTCATCGCGAAGCTCTGATGCTTCAAATGCACCTGTTGATGCTCCACTTGGAACTGCAGCGCGTGCCTGGGTTCCATCTTCGAGTTGAACTTCTACTTCAACAGTTGGATTTCCGCGCGAATCAAGAATTTCACGAGCACCGATTGCTTCGATAATTGCCATTGGTCAGTCTCCTAAAGATTGGCTAGAGATAAAGATGGATTAGCAGCGCTCGACTTTGAACGGCATAGGCCAATCCTACCGTGACTTCTGCCTTGGAAATGGGGCTAGAAATTTAAGCTCGTTCTTCAGCCCGCACTATCTGGGCGATCATTTCTCTAGCATGGGCGCGTAAAGCGCTCTCTGGGTCAATCTCGTTTTCATGTGCCCATGCGATGACAGATGCGAGTGCAGCACCGACGCCTTCTGGAGTAGCGGCGATATTTGAGGCAGGTTGAATTTGTAGATCTACACCAAATTTTTCTGCGCGATAGAGAATCTTTGACACTAGTGGCAGGGCAGGTTGTGACATCGCAATTCCTTCAATTGCAGAAGTTCGGCCCTTCTCCTTCGCCTTAATCTCTTCCCAATTCTGAATTATCTCTTCTGTGCCTGTTACTGCAAGACCGTTGAATACATGAGGGTGGCGGCTAATCAACTTATCTGCAATCGCTCGCGCTACATCTTCAATAGAGAAAGGATCTGTCGGGTGATCTTGCGCAATGCGAGAGTGGAAGTAAACCTGCAGTAAAACATCGCCAAGTTCTTCGCGCATTCCTGCTCGGTCATCGGTCTCAATTGCATCGATAAACTCGTACGACTCTTCGAGTAGATACTTAATCAGTGATTGGTGGGTCTGTTCTGCATCCCATTGGCATCCGCCAGGAGAGCGAAGTCGGTCCATGACTTCAACAAGGCGTTGAAGTTCTGACACTGCCATGGCGCTTAGTTATTCAGCTTTATTCAGCTGGAACTACTGCGGAGCCAGCTGCATCTTTGGCGACGATATCGCCAAGATCTGCATCCCAAACTCCGTAGCGAGGATTAACAGTGACCTTCAGCTGCTTCGCCTTTGCGATCACAAGCTGAGTGATCTTTGCCTGTACTTGATCTTCAGGGACTCCGGCTTCTGCAATTGCTTGTGACAACTTATTAGAAGTAATGATTGCCTTAACGTACTTATCAAAATTAGATGGCGCGATAGCAGCTGCAACCAAGTTCTGTGTGAGAGCTTCTTCTCCACCACTCTGATTGACAAGTTCATTCTTCGTTGTTGCAATCTCTGTGCTTGATACGGAGATCTTAAGTTCGCGTGCGATTGCATCGAAGAGATCTGTCACCAACAAGAATCGCAGCTGGGAGCGGTTTAGCGCTTCTCCTGTTTCAAGTTGCATCTGTGAAGTATCAACTTGGTTTCGAGCTGCGAGAACTTCATCGACCTTCTCCTGCGCCTGTGCTTGAGTAATAGTCTTGCTGCCATATGTTGCTGCTGTATCGATATTGCCGCAGCCGGTAAGGGTCAGGGCCGAGATAACAGCTACTGCTGCAAGGATCTTCTTCACGAGGTGCTCGCTTTCGTTTCTTTAGTTGGTGCTAACTCGGTCAGGACCTGTGTGGCCCATTCCAGAAGAGAAGTATCCCCTATGAGCGCCGATCCCTGTGCACTCGGCGACCATGCAGCTGCGCGAGGAATTGTGGCCATCACAACGCTCGTCGCCGATTTATAGAGTGAACCAGGAAAAAGTCTATTGAGGCGTAACTGTTTAGATTCAGGCAGTGTAAGTGGTGAAATTCGGAGGAATTTTCCTGCAGCAACAACTTCGCGAATACCCAGTGATTTTGCAAAAGCTCGTAGCTCTGCAACGCGAAGTAGGGCTGTTGCCTCCTGAGGTAATTCTCCAAAGCGATCAAGGAGTTCTTCGCGAATCGATTCAACAGCAGCTCTATCTGCAACATCTGCCAAACGGCGATAGAGATCAAGTCGTAGACGCTCTCCCGGAACATAGCTTTCAGCTAGATGGGCATTAACAGGTAGCTCCACCTTGCATTCATGGCTCTGTTCCTCTGCTTCAATAAAACCGGTCTTGTAATCATTAACTGCTTCACCAACCATGCGCATATATAAATCAAAGCCGACATCTGCAATGTGGCCGGATTGTTCGCCGCCCAAGAGATTGCCGGCTCCGCGGATTTCAAGATCCTTCAGCGCAACGCGCATTCCTGAACCTAGATCGGTATTGGTTGCAATTGTCTTGAGGCGATCGAGCGCGACTTCAGAGAGCGGCTGATCTTGTGGGTAAAGGAAATATGCGTAGGCACGTTCGCGTCCACGACCCACACGCCCACGCAACTGATGAAGTTGAGAGAGTCCAAAGTTATCTGCGCGTTCGACAATCAAAGTATTCGCATTGGCGATATCAAGTCCACTCTCGACAATAGTTGTGCACACAAGAACATCGAAGTCGCGATTCCAGAATGCGAGAATGACATCTTCAAGCGCACCTTCGCTCATCTGCCCATGTGCAATTCTGATGCGCGCCTCTGGAACGAGTTCTTGAATCTTCGACGCAGCGCGATCAATGGATTCAACTCGATTATGAATGTAGAAAATCTGACCGTCACGTAAGAGCTCACGGTGGATTGCAGCCCTGATCTGCGCATCTTCTGCGGGACCAACATAAGTAAGGATTGGGTGGCGCTCTTCAGGCGGCGTTGTAATCGTAGACATTTCACGGATACCGGTGACAGCCATCTCAAGTGTGCGCGGAATAGGTGTTGCAGACATCGCCAAGACATCCACAGTTGTACGCATCTTCTTCAGAGATTCTTTCTGTTCTACACCGAATCGCTGTTCTTCATCGACGATAACAAGTCCCAAATCCTTAAATTGAACATCTGCAGAAAGAATTCTGTGTGTACCGACAATCACGTCAACGGCGCCTGTTGCTAAATCCTGCAAAATATCCTTGCTCTCTTTAGCTGTGTTGAATCGAGATAAGCCAGCAACTCTTATTGGAAATCCTGCATAGCGCTCTGCAAATGTCTTCGAATGTTGTTGCACAAGCAGTGTTGTAGGAACAAGAACGGCTACCTGCTTGCCATCCTGCACCGCTTTGAACGCTGCACGAATTGCGATCTCTGTCTTTCCATAACCAACATCCCCACAGATGATGCGATCCATTGGGTATGGGCGCTCCATATCGCGCTTTACATCTTCAATCGTCGAGAGTTGATCAGGGGTTTCGATATAAGAGAATGCATCTTCTAGTTCGCGTTGCCATGGAGTATCAGCAGAGAATGCAAAGCCTGGTGCACTTGTGCGCGCTGCATAGAGACGGATTAACTCGCCTGCAATCTGTCGAACGGCCTTACGGGCGCGACCTTTTGCCTTCTGCCATTCTCCGCTGCCAATGCGGTGCACGGTAGGCGCCTCGCCACCAACGTACTTACTAACCTGTTCCAACGTATCTGTAGGTACAAAGATTCGATCGCCAGGTTGTCCGCGCTTTGCCGATGCGTATTCGATAACAAGATATTCGCGAGTTACTCCACCTACAGTGCGTTGAATCAGTTCTACATATCGCCCGATTCCATGTTGCTCGTGTACTACATAATCTCCACTGCGAAGCTCTAATGGATCGATTGCTTGTTTACGCTTCGATGGCATTCGAGCGGCGTCGCGAGAAGCCGTTTTACTTCCCGATAAATCGCGCTCTGTTACGAAGAGAATGTTTGCAGATTCACTTTTAAATCCATACCCCATCGATGATTGCGTAATGTGAATCGAACCCTTTGTTGGGTTTGCGTTAAGCGTTGTGGCCATCTGCACCGGCATATCTGCATCTCTGAAAATACCTGCATAGCGCTCTGCCATTCCGTGGCCGCTTGTCGAAAAGACAATAGCCATATGGCGCTCAAGCCCATCTCTCATTAGGTCACAGAGCGCTTCAACATTTCCGCGCATGGGATCGATGGCGGAGAGATCAAGGAAGTGTGCATCTTTATCTAAATCACTGCCAAATGCATTGAGCGCGGTAACGGAGACCGATAGCGAGCTGATTTCAGCGCTCAATTGATCCCAGTCAAGATAGGTAATTTTCTCAACTGGCATTGGAGCAGACCCGCCAAGGGCTGCGTTCGACCATGAGGCTTCGAGGAACTCTGAATTAGTCTCGATTAAATCTGCAGTGCGTGAACGAATTCGCACATCATCGATAAAGACAATTTCAAATCCTTTCGGCATTCTATGCACGATTGTCTCTGTCTCATCTATGAGCAATGGAATCAGCGATTCCATACCATCAACTGATATTCCATCCGCAATCTTCCCGAGTATTTCTAGCGCGCTTGGATATCGCTCCTTGAGGGCTTCGGCTCGCGAAGAGATTGCATCGTTGAGAAGAAGTTCTCTACACGGCAATATCGCAAGCTTGCCCTCAACTGCCTTCATGGTGCGCTGGTCTGCTACATCAAAGAATTGAAGTTCTTCAATTTCATCACCAAAGAAATCAATGCGAACTGGATGTAATGCCAGTGGAAGAAATACATCGACAATTCCGCCTCGGACTGCAAACTCCCCACGTTTTTCAACGAGATCAGTGCGCGTAAATGAGAGCGCTGTTAGGTGGGTGATTAATTCTGTCAGGCTAATCTCTTGTCCAATCTCCACCGTCCATAAAGGGGATTGCGCAAGAGATGCGATAAAGCGATGAATGACGGCGCGAATGGGTGCAACAACAATTGGTTGATCCTTCGCATGTAGATTTTTTAGTGCATAGAGAGTCGAAAGGCGATGTGCGACGGTGTCACTTCGTGGACTCAGGCGCTCATGAGGCAGCGTCTCCCATGCAGGGAATTCATAGACAAGTGGATGTAGGTTGCGAAGATCTTCAGCGAGATCTTCAGCGCCTCGACTTGAACTTGTAACTACGAGAAGTGGAACCTCTTCCGCTTTTGCAGCGAGTAAGAAGGGGTAGCTAGGTTGAGCAGCAATGACAGTTCCGCTATCTGCGAGGGCGCGTGAAATCTCACTATGTGATTCGAGTGCAAGAAGAATTCCCCGCATGTGAAGACACCCCTTTCTTAGCCACAATTCACTCTGTAAATGACGCTAGGCCCCGCCTAGAAAACTAGGGGGGCTACCGGAGATGAGTCTATCTGCGAGACTTACCCAATGAAACCCGGCGCTCATTCACCTGATGCACACCAATTGGTGGCCTCTGATGATGCAGTTCTTCGCAGCGATGTTCGCACCTTAGGCGATCTCCTCGGCCAATCTCTTGTACGCCAAGAAGGCGAAGAGCTATTAACGCTAGTCGAAAATGTACGTGCTGCAGTTCGCGAAGGCAGCGGGATTGAGATTCTCAACTCTCTATCGGTCGAACAGTCTGTTCAGCTAGTGCGAGCCTTCAGTACCTACTTTCATTTAGCCAACGTCGCCGAGCAAGTACACCGTTCGAGAGTCTTAGCCGAAGCACGTAGCCAAGGTGGTTCGTGGATTACTCGAGCGGTAGATAAAATTGAAGAAGCGCTCTCCAATCCGGTTGCTGGACATGAATTTACGCGCGATGAATTAGTTGAATGGATTGCATCTCTTGATGTGCGTCCAGTCTTTACTGCACACCCAACTGAGGCTGCGCGCCGATCAATTCTCAATAAGCTCAATGAAATTGCCGCTCTCCTTGATACACCGAAATCTATTGTTCAAGATGAGCGATTGGCAGAAACGGTCGATCTTCTATGGCAGACAGATGAATTGCGCCTCGATCGTCCTGAGCCACTTGATGAAGCGCTCAACGCTCTCTATTACCTCGATGATCTTGCAAAGAACACAGTTCCTGAAGTTCTCAATGACTTTGCTCGTGAGCTAAAGCGTCTGAAAATTGAACTTCCAGTAACTGCACGTCCCCTGACATTCGGTACGTGGATTGGTGGAGACCGAGATGGAAACCCCAACATAACTCCAGCAATTACTGAACAAGCGGTGGAACTGCAGGTTAGCCATGCAATCCGCACAACAATCGCCGCTATGGATCGCTTGCGAAAGATGCTCTCGATTTCTACTCGAATTACGGGAGCAACTCCTGAGTTGAGCGCCTCCATTGAAGAAGATTTGAAGAATATTCCTGAGTTTGAAGCGCGTTTCCTACGGCTCAATGCTCAAGAGCCATATCGTTTAAAGGCAACTGCAATTGTGCACCGACTTGCATTCACACGTAACCGTCATGCAGCCAATGGCCCACATGTCCCAGGGCGTGACTACAAGAACACTGCCGAGCTTCTTCAAGACCTCACCTTGATGCGTGATTCCCTCTTTGCGCACCGAGGTGAATTAATTGCGACAGGTCTTCTTGAGCGCACAATCCGTAGTGTTGCAGCCTTCGGCCTTACACATGCCACCCTTGATATTCGTGAGCACTCAGATGCTCATCACCACGCCCTAAGCCAATTACTGAACAAAAAGATTTCAAGCAATGAGTACCTGGCTCTTTCGCATGCAGAGAAATTTCCTCTTCTCATTAACGAGCTCACCTCGTCGAATAGTTTTGATGCCACTGGTCTAGATTCTGCAGGAAAGAAGACTCTCGATACCTTTATCGCAATCGACGATCTCATAGAACGTTTCGGCCCTGAGGTAATTCAGACCTATATCGTCTCTATGACAAAAGGAAGCGATGATCTCATTGCAGCTGTTCTGCTTGGAAAGCAGGCGGGTTTACTCGATTTGAATTCAGGGATTGCAAAGATCGGCTTTGCACCGCTACTGGAAACCGTCGCTGAACTCCGTGCAGCAGGTGAAATTTTAGAAACTTTATTCTCCAATGCGACCTATAGAAGAGTTGTTGATCTGCGCGGTGATATCCAAGAAGTGATGCTCGGTTACTCTGATTCAAATAAAGATGCAGGTATCGCAACGAGCCAATGGGAAATCCATCGTGCACAACGCAGCCTGCGAGACGTTGCTAAGAAATATGGCGTGAAATTACGTTTATTCCACGGTCGCGGTGGCTCAGTCGGTCGCGGCGGTGGTCCTACATATGACGCTCTTGTGGCTCTGCCGTGGGGTTCAGTTGATGGTCAGATCAAGATGACAGAACAAGGTGAAGTCATCAGCGATAAGTATTCACTTGCATCCCTTGCACGCGAGAATGTCGAACTCACTTTGGCAGCATCACTTGAAGCCACAGTGCTTAATCGTGGGCCTCGCCAAAGCGTTGAAGAGTTGACGCGATGGAATGAGTGTATGGATATTGTGAGTGAGAGTTCATTTGCTCAATATCGTGCACTTGTTGATCATCCAGATCTTCCCGCCTATTTCTATGCTTCAACCCCTGTTGAACAACTAGGAAATCTCTTCCTTGGCTCACGCCCATCGCGTAGACCAGATGCTGCGGGTGGACTTGATTCACTGCGCGCAATTCCTTGGGTTTTTGGGTGGACACAATCACGACAAATTGTTCCTGGATGGTTCGGAGTTGGTTCCGGACTTAAAGCAGCGCGTGAAGCTGGAAAGGCAGATGTTCTACAGGAGATGTTGAAGGAATGGCATTTCTTCTCAACATTCATTAGCAACGTTGAAATGACTCTTGCAAAGACTGATCTTGCAACCGCTGCGCGATATGTAGAAACCCTCGTTCCTACCGAGCTTCATCACTTCTTAAAGACAATTACCGCTGAATTCGAATTAACCGTCAGCGAAATTTTGGCCTTAACAAAGAAGAAGGCTCTTCTTGAAGATCAGGCAGTCCTTGCTCGAACCCTGCACGTGCGCGATACATACCTTGCGCCTCTTCAGCTGCTGCAGGTAAATCTACTTCGTCGCGTTCGCGCTGAGGGCGATAAGGCAGATCCAACGCTGATTCGTGCGCTCTTGTTAACAATCAATGGGGTTGCAGCCGGACTTAGAAATACTGGTTGATCGCAACTCCAGCTTTAAATACTTCAAGTATTTCGATATCTAGAATGTCATGAGGATCAACTTCGAGAGGACTCTTCTCAAGTACGACTAAATCTGCATCCATACAGATATCGAGCACACCAAGACGTGGTTCCCAGAAATTGGAGAGCGCAGATCCATATGTGTAGGCAGTTAAGGAATCTTCAACGGTAATTGATTCCTCAGGACTCCATGGCGCAGAACCCATGTTCTCGCTCCGATGAGTCGGCACCCCCAATGCAAGAAGTGGTAGATAGCTTGTCACTGGCCAATCACTTCCATAGCTCAGTGCCGCTCCCGAGTTCAGCAGAGATTTCAATTGATACTGCTGATTATTTCGTTTTTCTCCAATGCGAGGAAGAATCAGAGTTTTATTCATTGGATCTAGATAAGTCCATAGCGGTTGAATATTTGCAATCACGCCTAGCTCTGCAAACTTTTTTAGGTCATCTGCAGCAATCAGCTGAGCATGAGCTATCACAGGTCTGCGATCCCATGGTGGGTTCACTCTCTGCACTGCAGCAATCGCGCGAAGTGCTTGAGCTATTGCTGCATCGCCAATGGCATGTGCATGAATCTGGAAACCCATCGCATCAAAAGTCACCATTGCATCAATAAGTTCGTCATCGCTCCAAATCAACAATCCTCGTGATTGTGGGTCATCGTCATACGGGTCGATAAGAGCCGCAGTACCAGCAGATAAAGCACCATCGCAAATAAATTTAATTGTCTTTGCCTGCAATAAAGAGCCTTCTCCAAGAGTTTCAATCTGGGCTCTAAAGCTTTGAAAGTCTTTACTGCGCTCACGCCATGAATCTGGCTGAGCTAGGAAGAACAAATTCATATCAATCGTGAGTGCGCCCGTTTTAGCTGCAGCAATATATGCCTCGGGCATTCCTGGTTCCACCCAAGCATCTGTCGCACTTGTTACCCCTGCTTGTAGATACTGCTGACACGCCCAACCAATTGCTTCGACATCATCATCAAGAGTGTTCTTTGGTGCGCACTTCATAACAAGATCTATGGCAGATGGTTCGCGCAGCGTTCCCTTTGGAGTGCCATCGCTACTTCGAGCGATAGAACCGCCTTCAGGATCGTGGGTTGCTGCAGAAATGCCAGCGATTTCTAGAGCCTTTGAATTCACCCAGACCGTGTGGTGATCAACTGAATTGAGCAATACGGGCCGATCTGAAACAGCTTCATCAAGCCATGTTGCTAGAAAATCTCCACGAGCAACGATTGCTGCTTCATAGGCTCCCCCGATAATCCATTTCTTATCTGGGTTTTTCTCTGCGAAAACACGTACAGCTTCGACCATCTCTTCAACGCTCTGCAGTCCATTAAGTACAGGACCTTGATTTTCACGCCCTGCAAAGAGTGGGTGTGCATGGCTATCAATAAATCCGGGAGCAAGAAACTTTCCTTGTAAATCAATCTTCTTATCTGCATCCTGAGCTAAGGCATCTTCGCCAACTGCAACAATTTTGGATCCATCAATCATCAGAGCAGAACTTATAGAGCCGTTCTTGCACCATACCTGACCATTATGAAAGAGAGTTTTCAACTGTTGAACTTACTCTGTGTTAATTCGAGTCCCTTTTCGATAAGAAACTCAACGCAATCAGCTCCTCGATCTATGAACTCATCGAGATCTTTCTTCTCTTCCTTACTAAATTGCTTTAAGACAAAATCTGCAGGATCTTGCTGACCCATGGGGCGGCCGATACCTAAACGAATTCGATAATACTCAGCTGTATTAAAGGCAGATGTGAGAGATTTCAATCCGTTGTGGCCATTATCGCCACCGGCAATTTTGCTGCGGATTGCAGCGTATGCAATATCTAATTCATCGTGAAGAACAATTATTTTTGAGGGCTCTACAGAATAGAAAGAGGCGAGCGCCTTAATGGGCCCGCCTGTTTCATTCATATAGCTCTTGGACTTTGCCAAAATTACTGAGTGCGCATCAACACCAACGCCTAACTTGTAGGCTGCAATTTCTGTGCGCGATTTATGTGTTGAGAGTTTGAGGTTATGACGCTTTACGAGATGGTCTATGACCATCTGCCCTACGTTGTGACGGGTGGCAGCGTATTGATCGCCCGGATTACCGAGCCCCACTACCAACCACGTCATAACAACAAATCGTAGAGGTTAAGCGTCCTTCTTCTCTGCATCAGCAGCTGGTGCCGCTGCATCAGTTGCTGCCGCTACTGGAGTTTCTTCAACAACTGCTGCTGTTGAACGCTCTGAGAGGTGCACGATGATTGTCTTTGGATCGCATGCGAGAGTTGTTCCAGCTGGAAGAACTACATCTGATGCGTACTTAGAAGTCGCAGCTGCCATGCCCTCGATATCGAGAGTAAGGAACTTAGGAATAGATGTCGCCTCTGCCTCAACCTCGATTGTGTGGTTGACGTGCTCGAGGATTCCATCTGGATCGTGCTTTCCTTCTGTGTGAACAGGAACTGAAACAACAACCTTCTCGCCACGACGGACAAGTACGAGGTCGATGTGCTCGAGGATCTGCTTAAGTGGATGGCGTACAACTGACTTAGGAAGTGTGAGCTCAGTCTTTCCATCGATATCGATGTTGAGAAGAACGTTTGACTCCTTGAGTGCAACACCAAGTTCGCGTGCAGGAAGAGTGATGTGGATTGGCTTCTCGCCGTGGCCGTAGATAACAGCTGGAACAAGACCTGCAACACGTGAACGACGTGATGCACCCTTACCGAATTCAGTACGGGTTGTTCCCTTGATTGATACTTCTGCCATGAAAAAACTCCTGTCGATTAGATCTGACAGGAGTTGGATACCTTGCCGTCGATAACGGTTTCCTTTATAAACGTTAAGGAGAAACCCTCGCCAGAATGGTTGAAGTTTATGGGGTGAGGAGCTAAAGCTCCAAATCCTTGGAAATCGTGAGCGACTTAGCTGTGGCCATCAAAGAGGCTTGTAACTGAGCCATCTTCGAAGACCTCGCGGATAGCGCGGCCTAGAAGTGGAGCAATCGAGAGAACTGTGAGCTTGTCGAACTTCTGATCTTCTGTCAGAGGCAGTGAATCTGTTACGACGATTTCGACTGCGCGAGATCCCTTAAGGCGCTCAACTGCAGGTCCTGAGAAGACGGCGTGGGTTGCAGCAACAATCACATCACGTGCTCCACCTTCGAAGAGGGCATCGACAGCCTTAGTGATAGTTCCTGCTGTATCGATCATGTCATCGATAACAACACATGTACGACCTGCTACATCGCCAACGACTTTGCCAACAACGGCTTCGTTAGGAACAAGTGGATCACGTGTCTTATGGATAAATGCGATCGGGCAACCACCGAGAAGCTCTGACCAACGTTCTGCAACGCGAACGCGACCTGAGTCTGGTGAGACGATTGTTAGTGATGTGCGATCAACCTTACTGCCGACGTAATTGGCGAGCATTGGAAGTGCAAATAGGTGATCTACAGGTCCGTCGAAGAATCCTTGAATTTGTGAAGTGTGAAGATCGACAACCATGAGGCGATCTGCGCCAGCTGTCTTATAAAGATCTGCCATCAAGCGTGCAGAGATAGGTTCGCGGCCACGGTGCTTCTTATCTTGACGCGCGTATCCGTAGAACGGTGCAACAACTGTGATGCGCTTTGCAGAAGCGCGCTTGAGAGCATCGACCATGATGAGTTGTTCCATGATCTGCTTATTTACTGGAGTTGCATGAGATTGAATAACAAATGCATCGCAACCACGGACTGATTCCTCGAAGCGAACGAAGATTTCGCCATTGGAAAAGTCATAAGCTGAGGTTGGTGTGATTGGAATACCGAGTTCGGTGGCAACTTGTTCTGCTAACTCTGGAAATCCGCGCCCTGAAAACAGTCGCAATCGTTTCTCTGAGGATAAACGGATTTCGCTCAAGGAAGTTAGCCTTTCTGCTCGTCGTTACCGTGACGCGCTGCCGCATCAGCCGATTTACTGCCAGCACGCTTGCGCATGACCCAACCTAGTACATTTCTTTGGCGAGCTCTGCCAACACCCATCGCGCCGGCAGGAACATCTTCGGTAATAACTGATCCTGCAGCTGTATATGCGCCATCTCCGATGGTGACAGGGGCTACGAGCATTGAATCACTGCCGATACGAACATGGTCTCCCACAACGGTGTAATGCTTTTCAACTCCGTCGTAATTTACAAAAATTGTTGCAGCTCCGATATTGCTGCCTTCTCCAATGACTGCATCTCCTACGTAAGAAAGATGTGGAACCTTTGAATCTGTTCCGAGAGTTGCATTCTTCATCTCAACAAATGCGCCGACCTTTGAACCTACGAGCAACTTTGTTCCTGGGCGCAAGAATGTAAATGGTCCGACGTTGACTGAATCTCCGATGACTGCCTCTGTGCACTGTGATTCAGTCACGCGAGCACCAGCACCTACTGTGCAATCGACAAGCGTTGTGCGAGGTCCGATGACGCAACCAGTTGCAACAGTCGTGCTGCCTGTAATTGCGCTACCCGGAAAAACAACTACATCCTGTGAAATCGTCGCAGTCGAATCAACCCAGGTTGAGAGTGGGTCAACGATGGTGACTCCGCTACGCATCAAATCTTCATTGATACGATCTCGCAAGAGAGCGGCAGACTCTGCAAGCTGCACGCGGTCATTAACGCCGAGAATTTCGATAAAGTCATCGATCAGAACTGCGGCAATCTTCCCGCCTTCATTGCGAAGGATTTCAATGACATCGGTGAGATAGAGCTCGCCTTGCGAATTATCGTTACGGAGCTTTCCAATAGCAGAGGCAAGTTTTGCGCCATCAAATGCATAGACACCTGAATTGACTTCGATAATCTCTTTCTGCAATTCATCTGCATCGCGCTCTTCAACGATGCGAAGAAGTGATTCATCATCAGCGCGAATGATGCGGCCATACCCAGTTGGATCTGGATGTTCAGCAGTTAATACAGATGCTGTGAATCCGCCCTTATGGTGATGCTCAAGTAGTTGCGAGAGAGAATCGCCAGTCAACATCGGAGTATCTCCAGCCAATACCAAGATTGTTCCGCTGGTCTTTAGGCCTTCGAGAGCGAGTTGGGTGGCATGGCCTGTTCCGCCGCGCTTTTCTTGGAAGACGGTGATAGCGTGTGGCGCAATCGCTGCAATATGTTCTTCAACTTGTTCGCGACCTGCGCCAACAACTACACGGACCTGCTCTGGGTTGAGAGCGCTGACTGCATGTAGAACATGGCCAAGAAGAGTGCGGCCCGAGATCGAGTGAAGTACCTTCGGCGTTGAAGATTTCATTCGCGTACCTTCGCCCGCAGCGAGAATGACTACGGTTTCAAGGCTCATGAGGTAAGTCTACTTGCTCCGCCATCTCTTCGGGCTGAGCACTTCATTGCTCCGCCATCTCTTCGGGCTGAGCACTTCGTTGCTCCGCCACCAGGTATCGATCCTGGACCCTGGGCTTCAAAGGCCCATGTGCTAGCCACTACACAATGGCGGAACCTAAATTATCCCTCATCCCGCCAGTGATATTGACCAACCATGCATATCCAGATGTTCGGGCCAGATGTTCGGGCCAGATGTTCGGGCCAGAAGTTCTAGCTAGAGTTCAGTCTATGGAGACCGGCCGCGATGAAGTAGACCGCCTTATTGCGGCATGGAAGCGCGAACGTCCCGACCTCGATCTCTCGCCGTTGAGCGTATTGAGTCGAATTACCAGAATCGCACGCCATCTCGATATTGCTCGTCGCGATGCATTCGGTGAACTCGAAAATTGGGGCTTCGATGTTTTGGCAGCTCTTCGTAGAGCAGGTGAACCTCATCAACTATCGCCTGGTCAATTAATGCAAGAGACGATGGTGACATCTGGAACGATGACAAATCGTCTTGATCGTCTAGAAGAATTGCAACTCATTACTCGTGAGCAAGATCCAACAGATGGTCGCGGATCACTTGTAACACTCACACGTACAGGCATGCGCGCAGTCGATAGCGCACTGGAAGAGTTGCTGAAGAATGAGCGCGAATTGATTGCAAACCTTCCTGCTAAAGAACGAGAAGTTCTCGCTGATTTACTGAGCAAACTTGTCTCAGAGTTTGATTCTCAGAATACTGAAAACTAAATAACCAAGTCTTAGATGACCTTGGCGCCATGCACTGGGCCATAGGCACGTGCGACGCTTCCAACAACTCCGCTTGCAGTGAGCGCAACGGCTAAATCAAGTCCAGCATCTTCATCTGCAACTAGAAATGCAACAGTTGGTCCAGAACCCGAAACAATCGCACCAAGAGCTCCGTAATCACGACCTACTTCAAGAACTAGGCTGAGTGCAGGTCTGAGCGAACAAGCGGCGTTCTGCAAATCATTTGTTAGCGCGTTTCCAACTGCCTGTGCATCGGCTGCAAGAAGTGATTGCATCAAGATATCGGAGACAACAGGTGCAGCTACATCAAGTTCTGCCCTCATGCGGTCGCATTCGGCATAGACAGCCGGAGTTGAAAGACCAACGCTAGAGAGAGCTAAGACCCAGTGGTACTTACCGCGCGAAAGTGCTGGGGTTAATTGATCTCCATGTCCCTGCCCAATTGAAGTTCCTCCTGAAATCATAAATGGAACATCGCTGCCGAGTTCTGATCCCATCTGATGAAGCTCATCTCGCGACATCTCAAGGTTAAAGAGAGCATCCATCGCGACAAGCGTTGCTGCCGCATCGGCGCTTCCACCAGCCATTCCTCCTGCGACAGGAATAGATTTCTTAATTTCGATATGAACATCAACATCAAAATCGAATTTCTTTCCGATCATGTGTGCCGCTTTAACAGCTAAATTTGAGTGATCTTCAGGTACGCCATGTGTATGTTCACCGATAACAGAGATAGTTACACCACTGCCAGGGGCTGACTTTGTCAGAGTTACATCATCAAAGATTGATATCGCCTGAAAGACAGAGACGAGGTTGTGATATCCATCAGACTCACGTGGGCCGACAGATAGCTGCAGATTCACCTTCGCTGGAACGCGAACTGTTACTGACTGGGCAACCATTCTAAGAGCCTATCCCTTGTCGTGCGATTGCGCAGAAGCCAGAAATGTCTAGCGCCTCTCCGCGTAACGTTGGATCAATCCCAGCCGCTGTAAGAACGGCCTCTGCAGCAGCAGAACTTCCATACATCGATGACAGAGCCGAACGAAGCATCTTGCGTCGTTGCGCAAAAGCTAAATCAATAATTGCAAAAACTTTCTTGCGCAGTGCTTCATCACCTGGAGTTGCGCGTCGAGTGAATGCGACAAGCTTGGAATCAACATTTGGTTGTGGCCAGAAGATAGAACGTGAAACAGAGCCAGCTCCAGTGACATCGGCCCACCACGCAGCCTTCACACTTGGGATTCCATACTCTTTCTTATTTGGCTTAGCAGCTAAACGATCAGCAACTTCAGCTTGAACCATGACAACGCCAGAGCGCAGTGAGGGTAGAACTTCAAGTAGGTGCAGGAATACTGGTACAGATACGTTGTAGGGAAGATTTGCAATCAAGACAGTTGGGTCGGCAGGTAGCGATGTAATTGTCAGGGCATCTTGATTGATGACAGTCAATAAGTTTGCGCGATCAGAGTGAGCGGCTGCAGTAATGGGAAGTTGATTTGCAAGTCGGGCATCAATCTCAACTGCAATCACAGATGCAGCATCTTCGAGCATCGCTAATGTGAGTGACCCAAGACCTGGGCCAATTTCAAGCGCGATATCGTCCTTTGTTACGCCCGCGGTTCGAACAATTTTTCTGCAGACATTCGCATCATGGACAAAATTCTGACCAAGTGACTTTGATGGTTTTAGATCAAGGGCAATAGCGAGTGACCTGATTTCAGCGGCGCCCAGAAGACTCATGCGAAAGATCCAAAGATGCGTTCTGCGTTCTTTGAAAGAGCTGTTGCTAGCTCTGCAACATCTTCGCCGCGTTCTGCCGCCATTGCTCGAACAATATTTGCAATCTGAGCAGGTGAGTTAAGTGCTCCGCGATGCGGACTAGGGGCTAGAAATGGAGAATCTGTCTCTACTAAGAGCTGATCGTGTGGAACAAGTTTTACTGCATCTCGCAGTGCAGGAGCATTCTTAAAAGTCATTGTGCCTGCAAAAGAGAGAATGTATCCACGATCGATGCACTTCTTCGCCATCTCGACATCACCAGAGAAGCAGTGAAAAACAGTTTTCTCTGGCGCTCCTACTTCAAGAAGAACAGAGAGGACATCATCGTGCGAATCGCGATCATGAATCACTAACGCCTTATTGGTTCTCTTGGCTAAATCAATATGCCACTTAAAGGAATCTTGTTGACGCTTGCGAAGTTCCGGGGGTGTGCGAAAGTAATCAAGTCCCGTTTCACCGATGGCGCGCACACGAGGTTCTTGAGCCAATTTCTCGATGATCGCCATATCGGCTTCCATACCTGCAACAACGGGTGCTTCATTGGGGTGAAGCGCTACAGCTGCAAGGACTCTTCCAGGATAGAGATTGGCTAGATCTACGCACCACTGTGATTGTTCCGCTGAATATCCAACTTGAACGATTCGATCTACATTTACCGATTTCGCATCATCTAAGACTTTGCGTACTGCATCAGAATCAGGTGCTTCATTGGTAACTATCTCTAGGTGCGCATGTGCATCTACCGTCGGGACAGGTAGCGCTTCCGGATGCGGGGCTAGTGCGCGCTCGATATCGCGATTGTGGCGATCAGCCATAGAAAATTACTCTTTAACTTCTAACCGTGGAAAAAGTACTGGAGTCTTTGTCACGGCTGCACCAGCAGGAAGTTGGCCCCAGGTAGAAACCTTTGAAATCTCTTGCTTACCGATTTCACCAAGCGTCGCCTTTGCGCCAAGTGATTCCCACAAAATCTCCGTAGTTGCTGGCATCACTGGATGCAGCAATACAGCAAGCGCACGTAGAGATTCGGCAGTGTTATATAAAACTTCTTCTAACGCCTTCTGGTTTGCAGGATCTTTAGCAAGAATCCATGGCTCTTTCTCTGTGACATAACCATTTACTCGCTTGCAGTAATCCATTACCGCATTGATGCCGCCCTGAAAATCGAGTGCAACCATTGCGCTATCTGCCTTATCGACAGTGTTCTGAAGAGCTTCTGCAAGGCCTGCATCCTTTGCAACGGCTGGAACGATTCCGTCGCAATACTTTTCAACCATCGCCGCTAAGCGAGATGCGAGGTTTCCAAAGTCATTTGCAAGCTCTGATGTATAGCGCGCGCTCATATCTTCCCAAGAGAAAGAACCATCGCTGCCAAATGGAATTGCGCGCAAGAAGTAGTAACGGAATGCATCTACCCCAAAATGATCGGTGATATCAGATGGTGCAATTCCTGTGAGCTTTGACTTACTCATCTTCTCGCCGCCAACCAATAGCCAGCCGTGAGCAAATACCTTCCTTGGAACATCAAGGCCTGCAGCCATCAACATCGCAGGCCAGATAACAGCATGGAATCGCAAAATATCTTTTCCGACGAGGTGAACATCGGCCGGCCAAGTTTGAGCGAACTTCTTTCCGCCCTCTGAATCTGGGGCATCAGTAAGTCCAACAGCGGTGGCGTAATTAAGCAATGCATCAAACCAAACGTAGACAACCTGATCTGTATCCCATGGAACTGGGATACCCCAGTCAAATGTTGAGCGAGAGATCGAGAGATCAGAGACGCCGCCTTCGAGGAATGAAATTACTTCATTACGTGCACTCTCTGGTTGGCATGCTTCTGGATTCTTCTTATAGTGATTGAGTAGTGGTTGTGCGAACTCTGAAAGCTTAAAGAACCAATTGTTCTCATTGACCAGCTCGACAGGCTTGCTATGAATCGGGCAGAGTTTTTCTCCATCGGCATCGATGAGATCTCCTGGCAACTTAAATTCTTCGCAGCCAACGCAGTAAGGGCCTTCATATTTTCCGGCGTAGATATGTCCAGAATCCTTCAGTGATTGCAAGAACTTCTGAACACGTTCTGTGTGGCGTGGTTCAGTTGTACGAATGAAATCGTCATTTGCAATATTGAGTGCATGCCAATTTGGCTTCCACGCTTCTGCAACTAACTTATCAACCCACGCTTGCGGTGCAACGTTGTTTTGCTCAGCAGTACGCATGACTTTCTGACCGTGTTCATCTGTGCCGGTAAGAAACCAGACAGATTCTCCGCGCTGGCGATGCCAACGGGTAAGAACATCGCCGGCAACAGTTGTGTATGCATGGCCGATATGAGGCGCATCATTCACATAGTAAATCGGCGTCGTCAGGTAGAAAGACTTCATTTGCTCATCTTATTCGCATCGACAACGGCTGCATAAACAATCTTCTTTGGAAGCTCGAACTCTTCGGCGACTGTTGCAATCGCACCCTTACGATCCATGCCGGCAGCCTCATATTCGCGGACCCGAGCTACCGCATCTTCTGACGTTTTGCCCTGAGTACCTGAAGCCACTCCTTCAAAGACCAGAGTGATTTCGCCCAAAATCTCTCGCCCTGTGGCCCAGGTCAATAACTCTGAAATGGTTCCTCGAATTGTTTCTTCATATGTCTTTGTCATCTCACGACAGATAGCGCCTTTTCGATCTGCACCAAAGATGCTCTCGGCATCGGTAAGTGAATCGAGTAAGCGATGTGGCGCTTCAAAGATGACCATCGTGCGTTCTTCAAAACGGAGTGATTCGTAAAATGATTGGCGCGCACCTTGTGCACGAGGTGCGAATCCTTCAAAGGTAAAGCGATCAGTAGGTAGACCAGATAGAGCAATTGCCATCGTGGGTGCGCTCGGTCCTGGTAGAACTACCGTTGCAATATTTTCAGCTATAGCATCGCGCATCAATCGAAAACCTGGATCACTAATTGTTGGCATTCCTGCATCGGTAACAACAAGAACTTCCTTACCTTCACGAAGCAGCTGAAGAATCTCTTGAGTTCGGTCTGTCTCATTACCTTCAAAGAACGAGATAACGCGTCCCGTAAATGTCACCTGTAAATCAGATGCCAATCGGTGAAAGCGACGAGAGTCTTCTGCAGCAATTATTTCGGCTGTGGCGATTGCATCTTTTAAGCGTGAGCTGGCATCGCCCGGATTTCCAAGCGGAGTTGCAGCAAGGATAAGAGCCATAGAGCAAGTCTCCCATATTCTTATACACATGATTGCAGCTAGAGCTCGGATAGCAACTGCTCCGATACTTATCGCGCTGCTCTCTTTCATTCTCCGCCTGAGTAATCTCGGCGCAATCAAAGGTTTTATCTTTGACGAGGTTTATTACGTTGACGGCGCACGAGATCTCTTGAAGTACGGGGTTGAAGTAACCGGTTCGCAGCCTGAATTCATCGTCCATCCCCCACTCGGCAAATGGATGATTTCACTAGGTGTAGCAATCTTTGGCGATAACGAATTCGGCTGGCGATTTATGACAGCCTTCGTTGGTTCATTGATGATTCTTCTCATCGCGCTCATCACTCATCGACTCTTTAGAAATACACTTTTAACCGGCCTTGCAAGTTTTCTTATGGCAATCGATGGACTGGCTCTTGTTCACTCAAGAACCGCGCTTCTTGATAATTTCCTTGCATTCTTCATTCTGATTGCAACGTACTTCTTTATTGCTAGAGATTACCGGTGGTCAGGAGCCTTCTTAGGATTTGCCCTTGCGACAAAGTGGAGTGCTGCATATTTCATCATCGCCTTCGGACTGATTGCAATCTATCGAGCCTTCACTCATCACACAGGTCGCGCTCTTATCCGCCCAACTCTTGAGCGAATTCTGCAATTCGCAATTCTTCCTTCGGCTCTCTATATCTTTTCGTGGATTGGCTGGTTCTTCAGTGACCGTGGCTGGGATCGCGATCATAGTTCCAGCACCTTTGGTTCATTTATTTACTATCACCAGCAAATGCTGACTTTCCATACAGAGCTCACTGAGAAACATAATTACGAAGCTTCTCCGTGGAGCTGGTTGATTATGGGCAGACCAACATCTTTCTTCTATGAATCTCCAAAGAATTGCGGTGCAGCTAGTTGCTCTCAAGAAGTTCTAGCACTCGGTACGCCATTTCTATGGTGGCTTGCAACAATCGCGTTCTTTGTAGTTATCGGTTACTGGGTAAAAAGTATTCTTACACGTAGATTCGAACCAGCGTTAACAATTATCGTGACAGGAATGGCGGCGGGATATCTCCCGTGGTTCTTCTTTCAAGATCGAACAGTCTTTACCTTCTATGCAATCGTCTTTGAGCCATTTCTGATTCTGGCTTTGGTCTACTGCGCCCGTGAATTGCTAGCCAGATATGGCAGGGCAGCGGAAATCGTCATTACGACAATTGCACTGATTCTCTTCTTTAATTTTCTCTACTTCTTGCCTGTATTTATGGGAGATGTCATCACCTATGACAGTTGGAAGGCGCGAATGTGGTTCCCAAGTTGGATATAACTAGTTGGATATAACTAGTTGGATATAGCTATCTGGATATAACTAGTTACTGATTGGCAGCGCGATTTTCGCGTACGCGAGCAACAGCCTCATCGGCTAATTGCTGATCAAATACTTCATCACGCGATGGAGCTGCGGCGGCGAGGGCTTCTCTCTCGAGTCTCTGTTGCTCTTCAGTCCAACGACCAGGTTCGGTAAGGTCGAGAACACGCTTTGACGGTACCGCCTTTGGTGCATTGACATACGTTGGCACTGGAATGTCATTTGGTGACCATTCAGCGCGAGCTGCTGCGCTGCCCTTAGGCAAAATTGTTACACCTGTTAGTTCGCGATCAGCAAAAGGAATCCAATGATCCTGTGAGCTCTTAACCTTTGGTGCTGTATGGGATGTCAGAACATCAGCAAGATTTGTATGTGAAACACCTTCTGTTGTGCGGTGCAATTGATCCACGCGACGACGTTGAATCCGGTCAGCATTAACCGTACGTCGTACATGTGCAAGGTAGAGAACAAAGCCAGTTACCGGAATAAGAATTGCGATGTAAGCGAACTTCTGCATGATTGCACCTGCTGTCGTTAGTGAAAATGTCATTGCGATAATTGAAAAGATGATTCTGCGACGCAAGAGTTGCTGCGCAACTCTGCCTTCTCGGTCTACATCTGTGTAAATAACTCCAGAACCGACTTGAGATCCTGGATTTGAATTTGCTACAACGCGAAGAGCGCTCTTATATCTTTCGACGCTCTTTCCAGAGAACTCATTCTTATTATGTATCCAGCGTGGCAGAAAATAGGCAACCCACATGCCGATAATCGCTAGATAGATAATTCCTGAAGCCATGATGGGTCAAGGTTAAAGGTTTTCAAGCGTAACCCTGTGGATTTGAAGGGGGGTTTATTCAACTAATTCATTGATGCGGACATAGCAATTATGGTCTCGCCAAGCCCCATCGATATGTAGAAATTGCGGTCTAAACCCTTCAAAGTGGTATCCCGCTTTCTCAGCAACTCTGCATGATGCGCTATTTTCAGGGCGAACATTGATTTCAATGCGGTGTAATCCAAGTTCTGCAAAGCCGAATTGAGTAATGAGTTCGACCGCAGCCGTTGTGTATCCACGGTTGGCAAAATTCTTATCAATCCAATACCCGATATGAGCCCCGCGCATGGCACCCTGCATAACTCCACCCATGGTGATCTGGCCGATGAGGTTCTCCTCACGCCAGATAAAGAAGGAGAAGGATCGTTCTGCACGTGCTTCAACGTTAATCGAGCGGACCATTTCATAGAACGATTTGCTCTTTACTCCAGGGTTATATGCCGCAGAACTTTCAGGAACTCTCGGCAAAGTTGCTTCCCACGGAGAGAGCCACTCTTTATTCTCGGCTCGCACTTCATTCCACTTGGATCTATCGCGGAATCTGGCTGGCCGCAGAGTTATTTCTTCGCCCATTAACTGAATTGGCCACATTGTGATTGCCAACCTTCTAGATGTAGCGACGCTCAAGAACGACGACAGTGACTTCATCGCCTGCTTTGAGGTCTGTCACTCCTTCAGGGACTGCAATAAAGGAATTCGCATCTGACAAAGTTGCCTGCTCATCTTGTGAGCTCAAAGGTGAAACAGACTTTCCATCTTCGCTTAGAAGTGCACGTACATAAGAACGATATCCACCTGTTGAAGTCAGCGCTTTATCAAGCTTTGCCTTTACTGATGGGCGGTGGATATTTGCCGTTCCTAGCATCGTGCGAATCATTGGGCGCACTAGTAGTTCAAATGAAATGTATGCGGCGATGGGATCGCCGGGCAATGTGACGACAGGTGTCTTATCTGGGCCGATAAGACCAAAGTTATGTCGCCCGCTAGATTCAATGGCGAGTTCGATTGTTGAAATCTCTCCCAAGGTGGACAAAGTTCGTGTAATCAAATCAAATGAATCATCGTGGCGTTCGCCGCTAATGATGATGAGGTCCGCGCGAACAAGTTGATCTTCAATAACGCTCTGAAGTTCCTCTTGGGATTCAGGAATCGAATGAACGCGATATGCAACGGCGCCGACCTCACGAACTGCTGTAGTTAAGAGCCAAGAATTTGTTTCATACTCTTCATCTGCCTTAAGTGAAAGCCCAGGTTCGACGAGATCTGGTCCAGCAGAAATAACTACGACCCGGGGATGCGGGCGAGTGGGAAGATGATCAAGTCCGATGGATGCGGCAAGACCGATCTGCGTTGAGCGGATTCGGCTTCCTGCCTTCATGAGCAAGCGATCACCAGCGTAAATATTTTCAGCCAGTGTTGCATCATGAGCATCGAGCAACGGCATATCAAAAGGGTCGAGCGGGTGGCAGAGCTCTAGAAGAGATGCAAGGACCTCATCTACGCGCACACGTTCTGACATAATCGGTAACCTTACTTGCATCGGACTTATTTCTAGGGGATTTACATGGGTATCAACGAAGAAAAGGCTGCACTTCGTACTCGATACCGTCACGAACGTCATGAACGTTACGTAGAACACTCTTTTGAATTTCTCGCAGACCTTAAGGAAATTCACAGCTGCCACATTGTTGCAAGCTACATCTCATATGGAGATGAACCAGATACATCAGAGCTCAATAAGAAGATCATTGAAAGTGGGAAAGTTCTTCTGCTGCCGAGAATAATTGGTGAAAATCTTGAGTGGGTTGCATGGGATGGAGACCAGTCCACACTTCAACTCAAGAAGAAGATTCTTGAACCAACGGGAAATATCTATACAGGCGCACCTGTAGAAGCAGTAATTGTTCCAGCGCTTCGAATCGACCGAAGTGGTTATCGATTAGGACAAGGCGGCGGTTATTACGATCGCTATTTAGCAACGACCAAGGCATGGAGCATTGGATTAATACATCCCGATGAGATTTCTAGCGAAGATCTTCCACGTCAAGAGTGGGATATTCCACTTCGCGCTGCAGCTACACCCGACTTAGTTGTCAGGTTTTAAGCAATCGCTTAAGGAAGATTTCTAGCGATAACGATTCGCTGAATCTGGTTTGTACCCTCATAAATCTGAGTGAGCTTTGCATCTCGCATCATTCGCTCGACTGGGTAGTCAGATACATATCCATATCCACCGAGAATTTGAACAGCATCAGTTGTTACAGCCATTGCAACATCTGTTGCATACGTCTTGCATGCTGCCGAGAAGAATTTAAGATCCTTATCGCCACGTTCGCTCTTTGCCGCAGCTGCATAGGTAAGTTGGCGGGCAGCTTCGATGCTGACCGCCATATCTGCCAACATAAATTGAACGCCCTGAAAGTCAAAGATCTCTTTTCCAAATTGTTTGCGTTCATGTGAATACTTCTTCGCTGCATCGAGCGCACCTTGTGCAATACCAAGTGCTTGAGCTGCAATGGTGACGCGGGTGTGGTCGAGAGTATCCATCGCAAGAGAGAAACCTTTACCGACCTCACTGATTCGTCGGTCATCACCAATTTCTACATTATCGAAATAAACTTCACGTGTAGGTGATCCTCTAAACCCCATCTTTTTTTCGGGAGCGCCAAAAGATATGCCTGGATCAGATTTTTCTAGAACAAATGCAGTAATTCCTTTTGAACCCAGTGATGGATCTGTCTGTGCAATTACGGTGTAGAACTCAGAGACGCCTGCATTCGAAATCCACTTCTTACTTCCATTGATAACCCAGCCATCGCCTTTACGTTCTGCCTTTGTCTTGAGTGAAGAAGCATCTGATCCAGCTTCTGATTCTGAAAGGCAGTAAGAAAATCCTTTTCCCTTTGCTGTCGGACGGAGCCAGCGTTCTTTCTGTTCTTTGCTGCCAGAGAGAATAAGTGGCAGTGAACCTAATTTGTTTACAGCGGGTATGAGCGATGAGGCTGCGCATACTCGCGCTACCTCTTCAATGATGATGCATGCAGCGAGTGCATCTGCACCGTCGCCACCAAATTCAGTTGGGATGTGCGCTGCAAAGAGTCCAGACTTCACAAGTGCATCATGTGCTTCTTGTGGGTAGCGATGATCTTCATCTACGGCGCGAGCATGAGGTGCAATCTCTTTCTCTGCCAACGAACGTACGCTGTCACGGAGATCGTTATACTCAGATGGAAGTGTAAAGATGTTCTCTAAACTCACTTCAAGCCTTCTTTCTCATCACGTACTCGCAATTGGTTGAGATAATTATTGTATTGGGCTAGCTCGTCAGGTTCACCCATGGCCGCCATACGGGCTTCATTCCTATCTATTCTCTTGGCTTCGCGTGAATCATCGCGATTCCACTGAGTAAAGGTTGCGATGAGAGCGAGCAAGATAGGAATTTCGCCCATAGCCCAGCCCACTGCGCCTCCTGCGTACTGATCGGCCAAGAGATCTGTTAGCCATGGGGTTTGAAGTGACTGATACAGGCCACCATCGATCAAAGTTGTTGTAGACATCAAGGCGATAGAGAAGAAGGCGTGAATGCTCATCGCCGCAAAGAGGATGACGATGCGAACTATGTATGGGACTTTCTTTGGATTTGGGTCAATACCGATAATAACGTTAAAGAATAGGAATCCCGCCAAGATGAAGTGAATATTCATCAGAAGGTGACCTGCATGGTTATTCATCAATATTCCGAAGAGATCGGTGAAGTAGAGAAGAAAGAGAGATCCATCAAAAATTGCGAGTGCGGATACTGGATTTGTAATAATAATTGCAGGTTTTGAATGCAGAGCTGCAATAAGAGTTCCACGCATTCCACGGTCTTTTTCGTTTCGCCCCTGTGGCAAAGTGCGAAGTGCCAGAGTTATTGGTGCACCAAGTACCAAACCAATTGGTGCAACCATTCCCAGAAGCATGTGAGCAATCATGTGATATTGAAATGAGAAGAGCGCGTAGACACCTAAACCACCGCTTGTTGCAAAATCAATTGCAGCAATGCCAATCGCAAATGCAATTGTTCGACCAACTGGCCAGGAATCGCCACGTTTCTTAAGAGTGATGACTCCTTTGATATACAAAGCTGTTGCAGTCACAAGAAGGCCGATCATGAGCGCATCAGGGTTGTAGAGAGATATGACTCGCCAGAGCGTTGGCTCCTCTGGCGTATCTAGCCCAACTATTGAAAGGGCTGGAGAATATTCGGCCTCTGCAGTTGTTGGAGGTTCAGTATTGGAGAGCCAACTTCCAAGAAAGAGAACAACGCTCATGATTGCAATCTCAACAGAGATTATTCGCACCATGGCGGGAGAATCCGAACGCCCAGAAAGTGACTTTCGGTTGAGATATCCAAGCAACAAGAGAATGGAGGTGAGAAATACTTTCGCAATGAGAATCAGTCCGTAATCGGAAGAGAGAGAATCCAAAGATTTGATGCGGGTTAATGAGTTGAGTATTCCGCTTACGACAACGGCAATTGCTGCCCACAGCGCCATTGCGCTAAAACGTGGAAGAACTACCGTGCGATCATCTCGGTGAATAAGTGCAATCGCAATGAGCCCACCTACCCAAAGAGAAATTCCGATTACGTGAATGACTAGGGAGCCAATTGCTAGGGAGTGCGACCCATCAGATGCTGCATGGCTTTGAAAGACCGGTGCTGCTAAAGCTAGAAGTGAAAGTATGAGTAGAAGCGCTGCTGGAAGCACTCTGCGCAGAAAATGCACCGCAACGAGAACTACCAGAATTAAGAACCATTGAATCAGTTGAAACTGTCCAAGTCCTACCTGTGTTACATAAGACTTGAGAGAAGTGAAATCGAGTGCATCTGAAATGCTCCCCCCAAGAATGTTCGAAAAGGTGAGAACAATCTGAGCACTGCTTGCTAAAAACCATATCGTCGCAGAAGCTTTTGTAATAGATGCGAGGCGAAGTGCGCTCTTGCTTAGTGCTCCATTGATGTCGCTCAGCAAAAATGCAGAAGCAATGAGGACGCCGATGAGTGTTATTGACGATATAAATGCAATAGTCAGATTAACTGACAGAAGATTCATCGATTGGTGTAGAGCTTTCGAGCGTAACGAGCGAGCGCAACCGTTACCACCAACGCTGCAAGCAAGAGTCCGAGAACAAAGATCGTTGTTCCTGTGTTATTTCCTGATGGAAGTGGAGCCTTCGTTGACTGTGGAGTGATGTTGGTTGTGACAACAGGTTCAGCAAAGCTAAAAGTGAATGTGCCGACAAGTGGAACATCGTTTTCTGCCAGGAGCGAATAACTAACTGTGTAGATGCCAGTCTTGACCAACTTCTTTAGCCCAACTACGGCATTAACTCCATCGATTGTGAGCGCGCCATCATCAACGCGCGCACCTGTCGGATCAGTAACAGTTACTTCGTTACCTGCATCGATGAGAGGTAGCTCAGTTGTGATTGTGACTGCGCTCGGTGCACTTTCAAGAGTTGCTCCCGATATTGGGCTCGTTGCAACGAGTGTATTTGCGATGGCGTGCGAATTTCCAAGTAGTAATAGTCCTGCGACCATAGCAAGGGTGGTAATTCGCTTCATCGGTATCTGACTCCTTTTCGCCCCGTGCCTGCGCCGTGGGCCTCATCGATTCGCGCCTATCGTCTCACTTCTTTAGACTTAGGGGTAGCCAAACTAGGGAATCACCAGCTAGGCAATCACGCGAGAGGAGAGACCGATGCCAACGTACCAATACCTATGTAATGCATGCGAGCACGGTTTTGAGATTGTTCAATCTTTCTCTGACTCCCCACTCACCGAATGCCCTGAGTGCAAGGGTGAGCTTCGCAAGGTTTATTCAACTGTTGGAATCGTCTTTAAAGGTCCAGGGTTCTACAAGACCGACTCTGCGCCAACTCCTGCAAAATCTGAATAGTTATCAGTCAGAATAGTTAACCGTGGTGCGGCGGCTTATCGCCTTTAATCTCTTCTTCGCGTCTGCGGTCTTCGCTCTGATCTTCCCGAGGATCGCGTTCGTCATCAGTTGTCTGCGGAAACAATTCGCTCATGACGGGTATCACTTTCTTCCTAGGGTCTTTCAGCGTCTTTTAAGAAGCCGCTCTGATGCCAATCCTACATACTTGACCCATGTTTGAACGTATCGGTCATCTCATGGTCCGCCGCCGTAAAGCTGCGGTGGCGCTCTTTATTATCGGAATTCTCTCTGCTGGTGTCTTTGGTTCGGCTGTCTTTAGCCGACTCGACTCAGGTGGGTATTCAAATCCAAATAGTGATTCTTACGAGGTCTACACATACCTCAAAGATACGTTGAAGCTTTCAGACCCAGCTGTTGTAATTGTTGTCGATGCCGGTCAAACAGATATCTCTGATCCAGTTGTTACGCAGAAAGCTCTTGCTCTTGAAGCAAAGATTGCACGTGAAGAAGGAGTAACAAAAACTCTTTCATATTGGAGCGCGGGAAATCCTCCAACATTTAAATCAAGTGACGGGAAAGCTGGTTACATCCTTATCTACGGTGAAGGTGAAGCATTTACACCTGAAAGCCAAGAGCTCGGATCGTTCTTCTCTAAGAATTACGACGGAAAATTCGATGGATTAACTCTCTACGCAGGTGGCGTTGGAGTAATTGGAAGTGCGATTACCGAAAAAATCTCAAAGGACCTCAAGCTCTCTGAAGCGATTTCCATACCGCTGACATTTATTCTCTTGGCATTTGTCTTTGGAGCACTCGCTGCTTCTGCAATGCCACTTATTGTTGGAGTTGCAGCAATTCTCGGCGCCTTCTTTGTCCTATTCCTCTTTACTCTCTTCACCGATGTCAGCATCTATGCACTCAACCTCACAACAGGTATGGGTCTAGGACTTGGTATCGATTATGCGCTCTTAATGGTCAATAGATTCAGAGAAGAGCTGCACCGAGGCAAGAGCGTTGAAGAATCGGTAGTTACAACTCTTGCAACTGCAGGAAAGACCGTCTTCTACTCAGGTCTTACAGTCCTCGTAACGCTATTTTCACTTACCTTCTTCCCACTTCCATTCCTTAAATCCTTCGGTTATGCAGGCGTTTCTGTCGTTGCACTCGCCGTAGCCGGTGCGCTCTTTGGTCTTCCACCGATTCTTGCAACTGTCGGACATCGCATCGACAAAGGTGTTATCCGCAAATCTGCAATTACTCCAAAAGAAGATGGTCGATGGGCACACACTGCTCGCACCGTTATGAAGCGTCCTGTTGCAGTAACAGTGCTCTCCTTGATTGTTCTCGGAATCATGGCTGCGCCAATTCAGAATATTAAATTCTCACAAGGTGATTCGCGCATGCTTCCTGAATCAAATCCCGCTGCAATCGCAACTGCTCTCCAAGCAGAACGATTCCCAGGTCAAACAGGAAACCCAGTTGAAATCATCATTAAGGGTGGAGCTGGTTCAAATGAGATCGCGCCATATATGCAAGAACTTGCAAAGGTTCCAGGGTTAATCGCAGTCAATCCTGCTGAAACCTACGGCGAAGATGTGCGCATTACTGCCTATCAATCCATGCTTCCGCGCACACCAGAGGCGCAGAAGTTGATTCACGATATTCGCGATGTGAAGGCACCAGTCGGTACATTGGTCGGCGGAGTATCTGCCGATTACACAGATTCACAAGATGGAATTTCGGACACACTTCCTTGGGCCCTTGGTTGGATTGTCGTAAGCGTTCTCATTCTGATCTTCATCTTTACCGGTTCAATTATCTTGCCTATTAAGGCAGTGATTCTCAATATTCTTTCGCTCACCGCAACGATGGGTGTCCTTACATGGGTATTTATCGATGGCAATCTGCAGTGGCTCGTCGGTGACTTCACCGTGACAGGCACGCTCGATACATCAATTGTCATCCTGATTGCAGTTGTGGTCTTTGGTCTGTCAATGGATTACGAACTCTTCTTGCTATCCCGAATCCGTGAAGAACATCTTGCAGGCCGCTCGAATACAGAGTCAGTTGCGACTGGTCTTCAAAGGTCTGCGCGCATCATCACAGCTGCAGCAGTACTGCTCGCAGTTGTCTTCGCGGCATTCATATTCAGCGGCGTGACATCAATTAAAACAATGGGATTTGGCGTTGCTCTTGCGGTAATTCTTGATGCAACGTTAATTCGTGCATTCTTGGTACCAGCGCTGATGCGTCTCTTCGGCGAGAACAACTGGTGGGCACCAAAATCTATGCGCAGATTTACGATGACTCACTGAGTCGCGTATTCTAGGCAAATGGATTTAATCGCTTCCCTACAGTGCGAGGATCAACCTGGCATCGTTCATGCGATGACAACAGCTATTCTCAATTGCGATGGAAATATTATTGAGAACCAGCAATTTACTGATGCCACAACAAATACCTTTGTGATGCGCACGCGCTTTGAGTCGCAACAAGGTCTAGAAAGTGCAAAAAAGAGTCTGAACGATGGATTAGCGAAATTTAAGCCGTCACTCAAAATTCGCCCAACTGCAGAGAAGCCTCGTGCATTGATCTTGGTCACCAAAGAGAGTCATTGCTTGCGCGACCTCATCTATTTACTTGAATTAGGAGAATTGCCGATTGAGATTCCTCTTGTGATCTCTAATCGCGAAGAACTTCGCTCACTTGTTGAATCCCATGGAATTCCATTTCTCTTCTTGCCAATTACTCCTGAGACTAAGGCTGCCCAAGAAGCTGTACTTCTCAAGAAAATTGATGAGCTTTTAATTGATTTCGTTGTCCTTGCTCGTTATATGCAAGTTCTATCCGCGGAACTCTGTGCAGCTCTCACGGGCCGTGCGATCAATATTCATCACTCTTTTTTGCCAGGTTTCAAAGGAGCCAAGCCGTATCACCAGGCTCATGACCGTGGCGTAAAGATCATCGGTGCTACCGCTCACTTCGTCACTGAAGATCTCGATGAAGGACCAATCATCGAGCAAGATATCGCTCGTGTTTCTCATTCAGATACACCTGAAGAAATGATTTCACTAGGTCGCGATATCGAGCGTCGAGTCCTCTCTCGTGCAGTAAAACTCTATGCACAGGAGCGCATATTCATCGTCGGTAGTCGCACCGTTGTCTTTGCCTAAATATTTTGGTGTCCCCGGCGGGAGTTGAACCTGCGACCTACCGCTTAGGAGGCGGTTGCTCTATCCACTGAGCTACGGGGACTTACGACATCACTGTGATGCGAAGATGCTTGGCAAAGGTTATCGGTAAGACTAATCTTTCCTAAACGCGCTCAACAGTGGGCGCGTAAATAGCACCATTGAGAGGCCACCCATGAAAGCGCTCGTTATCGGCGCAGGCGGAGTTGGCAGTGCAATCGCAAATATCGCATCGCGTAGACCATTCATTACTGAGATGGTTATTGCTGATTACAGTCTGTCTAGAGCAACCGCTGCCGTAGCAAAGGCAAATGATCCACGATTCTCCGCAGCGGAGGTGAATGCATCAGATGTAGCCAATATTCGCGCGCTTATCCGTTCTGCAAATCCCGATATTGTCGTGAACGCGGTAGATCCGCGTTTTGTTATGCCGATCTTCACAGCATGTGAAGAAGAGAAAGTTCACTACATGGATATGGCGATGTCACTTTCAATCGCCCACCCAGAACACCCAACTACTAAGACAGGTGTAAAGCTCGGCGATGATCAATTCGCGCGCGATGCTGCATGGAAATCAGCTGGAATTTATGCAGTTGTTGGTATGGGAATCGAACCAGGAATGAGCGATGTCTTTGCCCGCTATGCAGCAGATGAACTCTTCTCGCAGATCGATTACCTAGCTGTCATGGACGGTTCAAACTTGGCTGTTTCAGGATATGAATTCGCTCCATCATTTTCTATCTGGACAACAATCGAAGAGTGCCTCAATCCCCCATTGATCTGGGAGAAAGGTCGCGGGTGGTACACAACTGAACCATTTAGCGAACTTGAAACATTTGATTTTCCAGAGGGAATCGGACCTGTCGAATGTGTAAACGTAGAACATGAAGAAGTTGTTCTTATTCCACAGAAAGTTGATGCAGGAGAAGTTCGATTTAAATATGGTCTTGGCGCAGATTTTATCAATACGCTCAAGACAATTCATGCACTTGGCCTAGATCGCAAAGATAAGGTGAAAGTTGGTGGTGTCGAAGTCTCACCTCGTGATCTCTTAGCTGCTCTTCTGCCAGATCCTGCAACCCTTGGCGATCACATGAGCGGCAAAACATGTGCTGGCACTTTGGTGAAGGGCCTTGGAAAAGATGGAAAGCCTCGCGCTGTTTATCTCTATAACGTTGTCGACAACGAATGGTCGATGAAGAATTACGGTAACCAAGCAGTTGTATGGCAGACCGCAATTAACCCAGTAATTGCTATGGAACTGATCCATAACGGTCAATGGAAGCCAGAAGGAATCTGCGGACCAGAATGGTTTGATGCTAAGCCATTCTTGGATCTGATCTCTGAATACGATTCTTCATGGCATATGCGCGAAGAGAAGATCTAAGAAAGTAATAGGGAGAAAAATATGTGGGCTTTAGTAACGGGTGCAAGCGCTGGAATCGGTGAGAGCTTTACACGGCTCTTAGCTTCAAAGGGTTACAACATTGCACTCGTTGCTAGAGATGAAGCCCGTATGCACGAACGAGCGGCTGCTCTTCGTGAAAAGTACGGAGTTCAGACATATGTTCTTAAGGCAGACCTTGCAACAGCTGAAGGATGTTCGGCAGTAGAGGACTATCTTCAGGAATTTGATATCGATGTTTTAATCAACAACGCAGGCTTTGGAATTAACAAGGCATTTACAGCTAGTGATCTGGGTAAAGAACAAGAGTTGCTCGATGTACTTGTTCGCACGCCGCTACGTTTGATGCATGTTGCAATTCCAAAGATGAAGGCTAGCAACGTTGGAACGGTAATCAACGTCTCTTCCGTTGCAGGCTACATCGCTGGCGGAACATACAGCGCTTCAAAGTCATACCTGACAGTGCTCTCAGAATCACTGAATACAGAACTTCTTGGAACAAATGTGAAGGTAAGCGCTCTATGTCCAGGATTTACTCGTACAGAATTTCACCAGCGTGGACGTATGAAGATGTCATCGCTGCCGAATTTTATGTGGCTTGATTCTGATGTACTCGTCGCCAAATCATGGGCAGATGCTCAAAAAGGTTTGGCAATTAGCATTCCAGGATGGCAATACAAATTACTGATCGCGATCATCTCGATTACACCGCGCAGATTTGTGCGGCGAATCGGGATGAATCTACGTAAGAAGCAGCGCTAGTTCTTAGCGGCCGCGACGGCGATTGCCACCACGGTATCCGCCACCACCACTAGAACCACCGCGGCGATTTCCGCCGCCTTGTGGTCCCTTGCGTTCAACGATTGGTGGAACATAAGGAATACCTGTTGGCTCTTGTGCGCCTGTGATCTCAAGAAGTGTGCGATCCAATGGACGCACATCGTGAAACTTAGGCGATACACCTGCGCGCGATAGCAACCCTGTTACTGAGCGCTGAAGCTTCGATGATGACAAGGTAACAACTGTTCCTGATTCGCCAGCGCGAGCTGTACGACCTGAACGGTGGAGATAATCCTTGTGATCTTGTGGAAGATCTACGTGAACAACGAGTGAGATTCCATCAACGTGAATACCGCGTGCTGCAACATCTGTTGCAACGAGCGCTGCATTATCTGACTCCTTGAAGAGCGCCAGTGTGCGTGTGCGAACTGCCTGTGACTTTCCACCATGCAGTGCGCCAACTGGAACACCAGCGTTTGCAAGCTTGTCAGCTAAACGATCTGCACCGCGCTGAGTCTTTACGAAGAGAATTGTCTTTCCATTACGTGATGCAATCTGCGCTGTGATGTCATCTTTATCGCCTGGGTGCATCATCAAAACGTGGTGCTCCATAGTCGATACAGATGCACGGTCATTTTGAAGTGAGTGAGTCTTAGGATTCTTAAGATATTGCTTCACCAATGAATCAACGCCACGATCGAGAGTTGCAGAGAACAAGAGTCGCTGACCATCTAGGCGAGCCTGATCCAGGATCTCTTTAACTACAGGCAAGAAGCCCATATCTGCCATCTGATCTGCTTCATCAAGTACTGTGATTTGAAGTTGATCTAGCTGCACTTCATTCTTATTGAGCAAGTCAATAAGACGGCCTGGTGTTGCAACCAAGATTGCTGTTGCACGACGCATCGCAGTGAGCTGCTTTGCATATGGCATTCCACCAGCGATAACAACTGATTCGTGGCCAACTGCGCGAGCAAGTGGGCGTAGAACTTCATCGATCTGCTGCGCGAGTTCGCGAGTTGGGGTAAGAATCAAAGCCAATGGCTTATGAGGACGAGCCTCTTTATTGCTGATATTTGTCAGCAGCGCCAAGCTAAATGCCAGCGTCTTTCCTGAACCAGTTTGTCCACGGCCCAAGATGTCATGACCTGCAAGTGCATCGGGAAGTGTTGCAATCTGAATTGGGAATGGCTGCGTGATGCCTTGAGCATTTAACGCATTTGAAAGTGCAGGAGCAATTCCGAGATCGCGGAATGAAACAGTTACCTCGGAGTTCGGTGTTGCCTCAATGAGGTTTGCATCTGCAAGATTTTCGGAGATGTAGTTGTCATCTGCGCCGAAATCTGTAGCTGCATTTGAATGTGTCTTACGAGTGAAGTCGTTGTTGCGACGATCGCGTGGTGGCTTACCAGCTGAAGAGCGTGGTGAATCCGAGCGATATTCGCGAACGGGAACTTCGTATTCGCTAAAGGAATCAGAATTTGTTGGGCGCTTCTTTGGAGGTGCAGCCTTGCGTGGCGCACTTGGGTTGAACTTTTCACGCTTCTGCGGAATAAAGTTTGGACGGCCATCATCACTCGCTGAGAATTTTGCCTTAGCAGCCTCGCGACGAGTTGATGGACGTGTCTCTGAACGCTCTGAAACAAACTTTGCGGCGCGAGATAACGGCTTCTCATATGGCTTCTTCTCAAAAGTCTTCTTTTCAAAAGTTTTCTTTTCGAAAGTTGGCTTCTCCGAAGATGACTTCTTAAATGGGCGAGCACCCTTGACAAAGGTGCGCTCTTCGCGGCTTTGACGTGGATTGCCTTGTGGTGCGCCTTCGACATTCTTTGACTTCGAAGATGTGCGCTCTTGGAAACGCTGCGCGCGCAACTTTGAACGATCCGCCAAACGAACTTCCTTCTTTGTAGAAGTCTCGTTATCTGAATAACGCTTTGTTACAGGCTTACCAGTCGTAGATTTACTTGCGACAGATTTAGATGTGGAAGATGCGCTCTTTGAGTACTCTGACTTAGGAGCGGACTTCTTGGTGACAGCTTTTTTAACGACTGTTTTTTTAGCAGCCTTCTGAGCTGATGTATGGCGGGGCTTACCTTTTGCTGCGCGACGAGCTTTTCCGGGCGCGGTTGTACGAGGTTGTAAAGACATGAAAATTCAACACCAATCAAGACGACAAGCGCGTCTTGATTAGATAAGCCACGAGATAAGAAATCTAGGGCCATCAGGGTCTTGATAAGACTCGCAAGTAAGCAGGCCATCTGGCTTGCTTTAAGGGGGAAGTACATCGATGCAGGGTGCGTCGATGGGTTAATCATACAGGCTCGCAGAGAGTGGAATTCACATGATTTTCTCTGCCGCTATGAGGCAATCAGGCTCGATTTCCAATTTTGCCTCGATACCATTGCCACATAAACAGCGCACTCCTTGCGAGTGAGCAACTTCAGTCAGGGGTTTTCCATGTTTCGCAAAGTTTCAACAGTACTTCTAGCAGTTGCCGTTTTCAGCGGTGGTCTTGCAACTGTTCCAGCATCTGCTGCAACAAAGATCAGCAATGGCGTTTCTTGCTCGAAGCTCAACCAGACAAAGACTGTATCTGGATACAAATATAAGTGTGCAAAGAATCCACTTGTTAAGAATGCAAAGCTCACATGGCTCTCATCTGAGTGCATCACTGCTGCAGCACAATGGACAGCAGCTGTGAAGGCTCAGGCTCAGTTTGCAACAGGTAGCGCTGCAGCAGCCGAGAACAAGGCAAAGTATGACGCTGCAAAAGCTGTTCTAGATCAGACGACTGCAACGCTCGAGAGCTCGAAGAAAGCTCTCATTGAAATGCAGACAAAGATGAATACAACAACCGATGCAACTGAACGCAATACTCTTGCAAGCAAGGTTTCAGCACTAGCTCTCGCTGTAACTCAGCTCAGCTCAGCGAACTCAAAGCTCGCTGCGAAGGTTCAGTCAATTGCAAACGCTCCTGCAGATCTCAAGGCAGCAGCAGCTGATGCAAAATCATCTGCGCAGCTCCTCTGCACCAAGGGCTTCTAAGTAGCTGGGCTTCTAAGCACTAATCCACAGAAGTAGAAGTAAGGCTTCCCCTATTTGATGGGGGAAGCCTTACTTATTTAATCGGGGATATGTATCGCCTTCTGCGCTGGAGCCCACCGCTTCTGCTGCTTATTCACACAACGCTCAAGGCTTTTACATCGAGCCCGTCAATTGCCTTAGATCTCATTCTCTACAACTGCATCTGGCTCGTAGCAATCATCTCTATCACTCAATCACCTCTAAGTAATGATCCGATTGCAATTGCTGCCACCTCTCTTGCCATTGCCTTCTGGGGAGTTGGATCACTTCTTAATAGCTACGCAGATTTCTATTCAACGGGTGCCAACACACAATTGCTAGGCGATATCGCATACACGCTCTTCTATCCATGTGCACTTATCGCGATTCCTCGCTTGATCTCTCGAGGGCGAAGACTTAATCCGATTGAGCTATTGGATGCGGCGATATTTGGGTTAGGTCTTTCTTCCATTGCAACAGCACTCTTTATCTCTAAGGTATTTCCTGAAAGCCTTGAAAGTTCTGGCGAACAGTTCTTTGCTCTCCTCTTTCCTGTCTCAGATTTACTTCTTCTTATCTTCGCTTCAATTGCGGTAATCACTCATGTTTTTCAACTTCGTGCACTTATATTCTTCTTCGGAATCGCAATTTTCTCCGCCTCCGACCTCTACTTTCTTTGGTTACAGGTGCAAGGTGGATATTTCCTTGGTCAGCTCAGCGACAACGGTTGGTTACTGGGAATTGTTTTGATTGCAGCATCGATGTGGCGTAGACAAAGTGATGCGGTACAGGAAGTGAGTATCCATCCAGTATTTATCGCATTATCTGTATTTATGAGCCCAACGCTATTAGCTCTTATTGCGCTGCGCCCTGGAATATTTCCGCTCTACATACTTGCGCCAACGCTGACAACTCTTTTCTTGGCATTTATCCGCATGACTATAGTCATTCGTCAGGCGCGAAAACTTGGTGATGAAAAGGTTCTGGCAAGAACTGATGAGCTCACTGGATTGCCGAACCGACGCAGACTTATTGCAGAGCTCGCCTCTTTCTCGCAGACAGAAGGGGCTCTTCTGCTCCTGGATCTTGATGATTTCAAACCCGTCAACGATCAATACGGACATGAAGTGGGCAATCAAGTCTTGCAACAAGTTGCCATGCGATTTAGTAGATCACTTCCGACAGGTGCCGTTCTTGCGCGGCTAGGTGGCGATGAGTTTGCAGTCCTGATTACTGGAGAATATGAACGCACTCTAGAAGCAGCACATGCGCTTCAAGCGACTCTTTCCTATCCTTTTACGATTGATGGAGTCGCCATCACAATTGGCGTCAGCGTTGGACATGCACATAACAGCGGTGAAGGAAATCTCTTAGAACGCGCAGATGCCGCGATGTATGAAGCTAAGAGGAGTGGCGCTGGGGTTGTTCAGGCTTATCGGCCTTAATCTCTTTTAGACGTTCAAGAGATTCGATCCGCTCAACTGCGTGATCAACAATTCGCTCTGGGTATCCACGCGAATATCCATCAAGGAATAACCAAGGCTCGTGAATTTCTGCAGCAGATAAATGTGCAAGCTCTGGAACGTAGTTACGGATGTAATCGCCATCAACGTCAAAGCGGCGACCTTGTTCGATGGGGTTGAAGACGCGGTAGTACGGCGATGCATCGGTGCCAGTGCCAGCTGTCCACTGCCAACCATGAGCATTTGATGCGACATCGTAATCAACGAGATGTTCTGCAAAGAATCTCTCACCTAACTGCCATTCAAGGTGGAGATCTTTAACGAGAAACGATGCAACGACCATGCGAGTGCGGTTATGCATCCAACCTTCTAGCTGAAGTTGGCGCATTGCAGCATCGACAAATGGATAGCCGGTCTTGCCTTCACACCATGCAATAAATTGCTTGCCGGGCTTGTCATAACGCATCTCTTTAAATTTTGGTGCGTAGTAATCGGTATCTGTATGCGGATTATTAAAGAGAACATCTGCATAGAACTCACGCCATGCAATCTCTTTACGGAAAGTATCGTGAGCCTTACTTTCGCCAAGATTTGCAAGCAGCGTGCGCGGATGAATCTCCCCGAACTTCAAATAAGTGCTCATCTTTGATGTGCCATCAATATTGGCAAAGTTTCTATTCTCGTCATAACTATCGAGACCGTTTTTGGTAAATTCCTTAAATCGCTTCAAGGCTGCTGCTTCACCCGCTGCAATTACGTTAACTCCATCTGGCATCACGAAATCTGGAAAGGCTCTGTACTTATCTGGTGGTGTCGGAGCCTTGATCTCTTTCGGTGTTGGTGCAGGCGCTCTCCACCCATGTGCACACCACGCCTTATAGAAAGGCGTGTAAACCTTGTACGGAGTTCCATCACTGGGCTTCACAACACGTCCTGGATAGACGGCGTAAGAGCTTCCAGTGCGAACGAACTTTATTCCAGCTGCTTCTACTCGTGCATCACGTTCTGCACCGTAGCGTTCTGGTTCAGCAGAGATATGAACTTCAGATACGCCATACATTTCGATGAGTTCGTTTAGAACTGCAACTTGATCGCCTTCAATAATGTGAAGGCGATTTCCTAATGATTCATCGAGTGCACGAAGAGATTGACCCATGTAAGCCAATAACTTCTCTCCAGCCTCTGCAATCTGTTGTTTATCGAGGATAAAGACAGGAACTATCTCATCGCTGTTCTTGATTGCTTCGACGAGAGCAGGGTGATCACCAATGCGTAAATCGCGGCGAAACCAGATGATGTTTCGCTTCATGATTGATAGCCCTTACTTGTGTAGTTGTTCGACTGATGCATCCCAGCCGTTTACATCTTCTGGCTTACGTGGGCCCTTGCCAACGTAGCGTGCAGATGGACGGATGAGGCGACCTGTGCGCTTCTGCTCGAGAATGTGTGCAGACCAACCTGCGGTACGAGCAGCTGTAAACATTGATGTAAAGAGTGGCGCTGGAACTTCGGCGAAATCAAGGATGATTGCAGCCCAGAATTCAACGTTAGTCTCTAGTACGCGATCTGGTTGACGCTCGCGAAGTTCCTTAAGCGCAGCCTTCTCAAGAGCTTCTGCAACTTCGTAACGAGGGGCGTTAAGTTCTTTCGCTGTGCGGCGAAGTGTGCGTGCACGTGGATCTTCGGCACGGTAAACACGGTGACCGAATCCCATGAGGCGCTCTTTGCGATCAAGGAGATCCTTTACGTAGGCCTCTGCATTTCCTGTCTTCTCTACTTCTTCAATCATATGAAGTACGCGTGAAGGCGCTCCACCGTGAAGTGGGCCTGACATTGCACCGATCGCACCTGAAATTGATGCAGCAACATCTGCACCAGTTGATGCGATTACGCGAGATGTAAATGTTGAAGCGTTCATTCCGTGCTCTGCAGCAGAAACAAAGTAAGCATCAATTGCGCGAGTGTGAAGTGGATTTGGTTCTCCACGCCAGCGAATCATCATGCGCTCTACAACGGTATGCGCCTTATCAATCTCTGACTCTGGGACAGGTGCTGCGATAATTCCGCGAGCTGCCTGTGCAAGATATGAGAGAACCATGACTGAAGTACGAGCAAGATTGCTGCGTGCTTCTTCATCTGAAATATCAAGGAGTGGCTTAAAGCCCCACGCTGGT
The DNA here is from genome assembly GCA_965268015.1 of Candidatus Nanopelagicaceae bacterium. Lineage (GTDB taxonomy): Bacteria > Actinomycetota > Actinomycetes > Nanopelagicales > Nanopelagicaceae > Planktophila. The sequence goes on along the minus strand of OZ254154.1, from coordinate 111,911 downwards.
GTGAGCATTGCAATGGCAGATTGAACATCTACACGAACATCACCTGAGTGAACAGGAAGTGGGAATGGCTCAGCATTTGGAAGACCTGGATTGAATTCATCATCAACGAGTAAGCCCCACACGTTTCCGAATGAGACGCGACCTACGAGATCCTCAATATCTACACCGCGATAACGGAGCGCACTGCCTTCCTTATCTGGTTCTGCGATTTCAGATTCGAATGCAATGACACCTTCAAGACCTGGCTTGAAATCATCTGACACGGTTGGCTCCCTTGTACATGTTTGCTGGGTTCAGCGCTGGGACAATTTAAGCACCAAAATAGGCAAGGCTCACCACCCGGCCTATAGAGATGCACTCACAGCGAAAGTGAGGTTCGATACACCTATGGATAAGACAGCCGCCCAGAACGCAGAGGCATCATCTGCCAGTCGCAATGGCATCAGCAGCGATGCCATCAGGGCGATGCGCCGCTCTTATGGAGAGGTTGGCCTTGAAGCTCTCCCTGAAGATCCCTTTGCAGCATTTCATGCATGGCTGATCGAAGCCAGTGAAAACCCAGTTATCGTCGAGGCAAATGCAATGGTGCTCTCCACCTTAGGTGTTGAAGTTGCAGGTTCTTCTGCAGCAGATGCAATCTCTACTCGTACTGTGTTGTTAAAAGATGTTTCACAAGGCGGATTTACATTTTTTACTAATTACGGATCGCGCAAAGCACAAGAAATTGAATTACATTCGCAAGTGACTTTGCTTTTCCCTTGGTATGCCATGGAACGCCAGGTTGCGATTAGTGGATTTGCTGAAAAAATTGATCGCGCAGAATCCGAAGATTACTTTGCGACGCGTCCATGGAATTCTCAGATTGGTGCTTGGGCATCTGCACAGTCTTCACAACTATCCTCTCGCGAAGAACTTGAGCAACGTTATGCAGGTGCAGCTGCTAAGTGGCCAGAAGGAACGACCGTGCCATGCCCGCCACATTGGGGTGGATATCGCGTACTTCCCGTCAGCATCGAATTTTGGCAGGGTCGTTACTCCCGTTTACACGACCGTATCCGTTTTGAGCGAAGTCACATCAACTCTGATTGGGTGGTAAGTCGGTACTACCCGTAGTCTTGCCCCATGAGCGCAGATATCGTTATTCCAGAAAATCTCAAGCCACGTGATGGTCGATTTGGTTGTGGTCCATCAAAGATTCGCCCTGAATCACTCGCCGCTCTCACTGCGCCCGGTAGCGAATACATTCTTGGAACATCGCATCGTCAGAAGCCGGTAAAGAACGTTGTGAAGAGTGTTCGTGAAGGTTTGAACTCTCTCTTCTCACTTCCTGAAGGATATGAAGTAGTTCTTGGCAATGGTGGATCTACCGCATTCTGGGATATCGCAACCTTTGGACTCATTGAAAACCGCTCGCAGCACTTGGTATTCGGTGAATTTTCATCGAAGTTTGCATCTGCTGCAAAGGAAGCGCCATTCCTTGGTGAACCAACTGTTATTAAATCTGAACCGGGATCACATCCATCTGCTGTTGCAGAAGACGGTATCGATGTCTACGCACTGACTCATAACGAGACATCTACAGGCGTTGCGATGGAGATCAAGCGCCCGGCAGGCACAGAAGGTGCACTTGTCTTAGTTGATGCAACATCTGCTGCAGGTGGCCTCGATGTAAAGGCGCAAGAGTTTGATACCTATTACTTTGCTCCTCAAAAATCTTTCGCTTCAGACGGCGGTCTCTGGGTCGCAATCATGAGCCCTGCTGCCATCGCTCGCGTTGAAAAGATTAAGGCAAGTGGCCGTTGGGTTCCAGCCTTCTTCGATCTCTCAATTGCAATTGAAAATTCACGCCTCGATCAGACGTACAACACTCCTGCACTCGTTACTTTGATGTTGTTGGATGAGCAGATTAAGTGGATGAATAGCAATGGTGGACTTAGCTTTGCGGCCGGTCGTAGTGCAGATTCTTCTTCACGACTTTATTCATGGGCTGAGAAGACTTCATATACAACGCCTTTTGTAACAGATCCCGCACACCGTTCTAAAGTTGTTGGAACAATTAACTTTGATGATGCAATTGATGCAACAAAGGTCTCTGCCGCGCTTCGCGCAAACGGAATCGTTGATACCGAGCCATACCGCAAGCTTGGAAAGAACCAGCTTCGCATTGGTATGTTCCCAGCTGTTGATCCTGCGGATATTGATGCACTGACCGCTTCAATTGACTACGTAGTTTCCAAGCTCTAATCAATGCCGTACACAATTAAACGCGACCGCTTCTTCTGGACCGTTGCCCTTCAAACAGTAGCTGTTAACTTCTTCCTCGGAAGCTTTGGACCAGCACAACCACTACTACGTGCCGATCAAGGAACATCGCTAACCATTGCAGGTCTCCATGGAACCGCACTCGGCTTGGCATCGATCTTGGCTGGCTTTGCCAACCCGGCACTGGCACACAAATTCGGACGTGCTCGCACTGGCTGGGTTGGACTTCTCATCTTCTCAATCGGTTTGATCCTCTTCGTTATCTCTCCCCCAGTGCAGATAACAATCATTGCAGCGCTCATTACTGGCTTCGGTACCTCGATTGTCATCAACAACTTTGTTACTTCCATTACCCACCACTACGGAAAGATGGCTCCACTTGCAATTACGCAAGCAAATGGAATCTCTTCAATTGGTTATGTCTCAGGTACTTTGGTCGTTGGAACGATTGCAAATACTTACCGAGAGTTGTGGCGATTTGGAATCCTTATGGCGATTCCGATTGTCGCTCTTCTCTACTTCTTTGTCCGCGATAAAGATGAGGTAGAGCACGTCCCTAACGAACACGGACCACAAGGCGGAAAGTTATCGTTGAAATTCTGGCTTGCATGGCTCGGTTTTGTTGCATGTATCTCAAGCGAGTTTGCAACATCATTCTGGGCAGCAGCACTCATCATTGATCGCACAGGTGCGAGCCCCTCTATTTCAACACTTGCCGTCGCAGCGCTCGGTACGGGAATGGGCATTGGGCGTTGGTACGGTGGTCGAATCTTGAAGCGTTGGGAGCTAGATGCTCAACTCAAGATCATCATCGCGGTACAGGGATTCGGTTTTATTGGTCTCTGGCTTTCTCATAACTTACTTATTAGCTTCTTATCTCTCCTGGTTTCAGGTATTGGCATCTCGAGCCAATTTGCACTGGCATCTCTTCGTCTTATTGGGTTAAGTGATAATCGACCAGATCTTGCAATCGGTAAAGCATCTCTTGCTGCAGGTACTGCGATCGGTGGAGCGCCATTTATGCTCGGCGTTCTCGGCGATAACTTCGGAATTTCTCGCGCTTACATTATGGTTCCGGTACTTATTATTATCTCGTACCTAATTGTTCATTGGATTCCAGCGCATGTTCCGCAAGAAGTACTGACTGAGAATGAAATCTAATTAATGAACTTTAAGAGCCGCAGAGTTGTTACAGCGCTGACATTAATTGGCTTAGTTCTCATTATCCTTCTTGGCAGGTAGCACGCTAGAGACTCGAAGGTCAGTTGGTTTTTCAACTTTATCTGCGAAGAAGAACCAAATCAATCCGCATGCAATGAGCGAAATTCCACCACAGAGCGCGATTGTTTCTCGCGTTCCAATTACCTCAGTGAGATAGCCAATCAAGAGTGAACCAAAGGGAGTTCCACCCATAAAGATCAAGAGATAGATACCCACAACGCGACCGCGTACAGCAGGATCGCTATTGACCTGCACATACGAATTGGCAGAGATCAACATCGTCAGCGCTGAAATTCCACAGATGGGAAGCCAGAGTGAGTACCAGGTATAGGTCGGTGCAACAGATAGTGCAATTACAACTAGTGAGAACCAGACTCCAAGGCGCACAACAAGCATCGTGTCTCTAAATCGTTCAAGTCGTGCACTTAAGAGCGCACCAGATAGTGATCCAACTGCAATAAAGGTGCCCAACAAGCCGTAAGAAGCAGGCCCTTTACCAAATTCTTTTGTGGCCATGAGTGCATTAAAAATCTGAAAGTTAAGGCCGAAGGTTGCGGTAAAGAAGATAACGAGCATGACAACGAAGAGATCAGGTCGTGCCAGGGCATATCGCAACCCCTCACGAATTGTTCCGAGAGTTTCTTCCTTCTTCTGGATAAAGAAATCACGTGGACGCATAAAGGCAAGAGATCCAATAACAAAGAGATATGACGTTGCATTGATAAGAAATGAAGGGCCAGTTCCAAAGCGTGCAATGAGTAGCCCTGACAGAGCTGGCCCAACGAGGCGTCCGGCGTTGAAATTAGCTGAATTCAAACTCACTGCATTGGCAACATCTGAATGGCCAACTATTTCTGCAGTGAAGCTCTGCCTAATCGGAGCATCAAGCGCCGATGAAATTCCAAGTAACGCTGCGCAGAAGAAGACATGCCACAGCTCAATCAGATCTGCAACGACAAGTATGCCCAGTGCATAGCAAGCAATCGCTGCAACGATATTTGTCCAGATAAGTAACTTTCGCTTATCGAATCGATCTGCGAGAACCCCGCCATGCAAGCTAAAGAAGAGAACGGGTGCGAATTGGATTGCGGTGACCAGACCGAGGTAGGTACCGCTGTTATCTGTCAGCTCGAGAACGAGCCAATCTTGCGCCACACGCTGTGCCCAGGTTCCGATATTCGAGAGAGCATTAGCCGGAAAGAGAATTCGAAAATTTCGGTGACGAAAGGAACGCCAGTTGCCATCGGCTTTGACGCTCATTCGCATTAGGCTTCTCTCATGTCAAATAATGGAAAATCTTCGATTTCATCAGTTGTGACTCTAATCGTAATGGGTGTTGTCATCTGGATCGCAGCAGCAGTCATTGCTATAGCGGTAGGGGCAGCAGCAAAGATTATTTTGACCTGCTTGGTAGGAGCAACGCTCGGCCTAATCGGTATTCGTTACTCGATTAGACGTAATCGCAAAAGCGGGATTTAGGCCTCTAGCTGAGAAGCAATACCGCGCAGAACGCGACCAAGGCGATCTGCTTCAGCACCTGAAGGATGGCGTCCCTGACGTAGACCATTTCCAACGCGATCAAGAATCTTGATGGTGTCTTCAATCATCGCTGCAAGATCATCGTTATTAACGCGTGAATTTTCTGCAAGAGAAACTGGCGCATCGATAATATGAACCGACATCGCCTGTGGACCTTTACGGCTATCGATGACAGAGAATTCGAGCTTTGTTCCAGGCTTTACTGTTGCAACGCCTTCAGGAAGCGCAGTTGCTGCTAGATAAACATCTTCGCCTTCATCGGATGCGATAAAGCCAAAACCTTTTTCAAGGGAAAACCATTTCACTTTTCCTGTAGGCATAGCAGGTGCTCCTTAAGATGTAGCGGTACTCGTTTAGTAGCCGGGGGGAATTCGGACAGGGGGATAATTTATCGCACATGCGAGGGGCCGTGCTACTGGATTTTGAGCGTGAGCGTGGGTAGAAAGACTCTAAAGAGTCGCTTCGCTATGCGCACCGCACCCGTGGTCAACAGAAACCACTCGAGCATCATCAGGTGCAATCGCATTTGCGCAGACGCCGAACGATGAACGAAGTGATCCGGCAATCGGTAAGAAGAATCCACAAGAAGCACATGGCTTTGGTGCACCTTGTGCAAGTGCAGACGTTGGTCCACGATCGCCTGAATACCAACGCTTACTTGCTTGATCGCGACCTTCGATTGAAAGAACACGCGGACGCATCAAACCAAGATCGAAAACTTCCGTTGCATCAAGGCCTTCATCCTGTACGAGTGCATGAACACCTGGAACAAGGCGAGTATCTTCAAGGATGCTTGGAACAATAACGCCGGCAGTTATATCTTCTGGCTGAATGCGATCGCGATATGGAATGTGATCTGGTGCAAGAAGTGAATCTGGACCAGGCAAAATTACGACATCGCAAATTGTTGGCTCTGCGTCGTCTTCGACCTTTGCAACGGTGATGCACCAGCGCCATCCGCGGTATCCCGCGATATCTGCTGTAAATAAATATGTAGCTACGCGATTCTCATCATCGTATTCAACAGAGACGAAATCGCCGACCTGTGTTGCAAACTCTGCTTCAGATAACGCGGCATCGCGCGCGATTTGCTGGGCATCAAAGGTCTTCATGTTCCTAGGGTAAAGCAGAAGGGCCCCGGAACGTTAATTCCGAGGCCCCTCTCGCACTTATCTGCGGATTTCTAAGGCTTTAGAAATCCATATCTCCGCCACCCTGTGGCATCGCTGATGCTGACTTTGGCTCTGGCTTATCTGTAATCACTGCTTCAGTTGTAATGAAGAGTGCAGCAATTGATGCAGCGTTCTGAAGTGCTGAACGAGTTACCTTTGCTGGATCGATAATTCCTGCCTTAATCATGTCGACGTATTCGCCAGTTGCTGCGTTTAGTCCGAAACCTGATTCGAGGTTACGTACCTTCTCAACAATGACTCCGCCTTCAAGACCTGCATTGATTGCGATCTGCTTGAGTGGCGCTTCAACGGAAAGCTCAACAATCTTTGCACCAGTTGCTTCATCGCCTTCGAGCTTAAGCTTCTTAAATGCTGCAGTTGCTGCCTGAAGAAGTGCAACGCCACCACCGGCGACGATTCCTTCTTCTACTGCAGCCTTTGCATTACGCACTGCATCTTCAATGCGGTGCTTGCGCTCTTTGAGTTCTACCTCAGTTGCAGCTCCTGCCTTGATGACAGCGACGCCGCCAGCAAGCTTTGCAAGACGCTCTTGAAGCTTCTCGCGATCGTAATCAGAATCTGACTTTTCGATCTCTGCGCGGATCTGAGCAACGCGGCCCTTGATCTGCTCTTCATTTCCGAGACCTTCAACAATTGTTGTCTCTTCCTTCGCTACAACAACCTTGCGAGCGCGACCGAGAAGTTCTAGGCCAGCTGTCTCGAGCTTGAGACCAACTTCTTCAGAGATCACTGTTGCACCTGTAAGGATCGCAATGTCCTGAAGCATCGCCTTGCGACGATCTCCGAAACCTGGAGCCTTAACAGCTACTGAACGGAATGTTCCCTTGATCTTATTTACAACGAGAGTTGCAAGCGCTTCGCCTTCGATGTCCTCAGCGAGGATAAGAAGTGGCTTACCTGATTGCATAACCTTCTCGAGTACAGGTACGAGATCCTTGATATTTGAAATCTTTGAGTTTGTGATCAATACATAAGCATCTTCAAGGATTGCTTCCATACGGTCTGTATCTGTTACGAAGTAAGGAGAGATGAATCCCTTATCAAAGCGCATACCTTCTGTAAGTTCGAGTTCGAGACCAAAGGTATTTGAATCTTCAACAGTGATAACGCCTTCTTTACCGACCTTATCCATCGCTTCAGCAATCATCTCGCCGATTGTTGCATCTGCTGCAGAGATAGATGCTGTTGCTGCGATCTGTTCCTTTGAATCAACGCTCTTAGCCATTGCGCCGAGTTCGGCGACAACTGCTGCTACTGCCTTTTCAATTCCGCGCTTGAGTGCCATTGGGTTTGAGCCAGCTGCAACGTTGCGAAGACCTTCGCGAACGAGGGCTTGTGCCAAAACGGTTGCAGTAGTTGTTCCATCGCCTGCGACATCATCTGTCTTCTTAGCAACTTCCTTAACTAGCTCTGCACCGATCTTTTCCCATGGATCATCGAGCTCAATCTCTTTTGCGATGGAGACGCCATCGTTTGTAATAGTTGGTGCGCCCCACTTCTTTTCTAGGACGACGTTACGTCCGCGAGGCCCAAGGGTTACCTTGACTGCATCAGCGAGAACGTTCATGCCGCGCTCTAGACCGCGGCGGGCTTCTTCATTAAAGGCAATCTGCTTTGCCATGGTGTGTAGCTCCTATTTGACGCGATTATCACTCTCGACCTTCGAGTGCTAATGCCAAATCTAGACGGGTTTAATCCAAGGAGCAAAACGAAAGGGAGGTTAGCGGGCTGTACGGGCGCTCATGCGGGCTTCACGCAGGCGGCGAAGGCGCTTAACCAACATCGGAGATGCCTCAAGGGCATCGTCGCGGTCGATGAGGTCATTGAGCAGTTGGTAATACCGAGGAGCTGAGAGATCGAAGAGCTCTTTGATTGCAGTCTCTTTCGCACCCGCCAAACGCCACCAATTTCGCTCGAATTCGAGGATTCTGGTTTCAAGGTCGGTCAACGTTGAACCGGCCGTTGCGTTGTTCTCTAAAGCGGACATATGCGCAATCTTAGATAAGGGTTAGCGCAAAGTGTGGGATTTGCGAGCAGCTTTTTCAATATTGCGAAGCATCGTTGGAAATATAAATAAGTGAAATGGCGAGACGACATACCAATAAATCTGGCCACCTAATCCGCGAGGTGCAAAGAGTGCATCTTGCGTCACAACTGTCTTTCCATCTTTTTCAGATACATGAAATTCAAGCCACGCTTTTCCAGGCAGAATCATTTCTGCATAGAGTCGAAGATGTTCATTAGGAATGAGTCCTTCTACTCGCCAAAAATCTAAGCTGTCGCCGATGCGCAGATGTTGAGGATCTCGTCGTCCACGACGAAGTCCAACTCCGCCAAATATTCGATCAATAAGTCCGCGCAGATACCAGAGCCATCCTGCGCCGAACCATCCACGTTCTCCGCCGATACCTTCGATCTGTTGCCATAAAAATTCCGCAGGAACATCTGTTGTTATCTCACGATGATCGCGAAGGGTTAACTCGCCCGCCCAATCTGGATCGCTCTGGGCTTTCTGCCAAGGAGCAGTTGGGTATGCAGCATCTGACCAGCGTGTATCAACATGGTTTTCTTGGGTGCGAGTAAGTGCAAGTGAAATTGCCTGAGAAACAGTGAGTAAACCCTCCTTAGGAGGATCAATAATTGCCGAGATAGATTTCTGTGGATCTGCAACCACTTCACTAATCAACGATTCAACAAGCGGACGCGCAAGTGATGTTGGCACTGGTGTAACAAATCCAATCCAGAGACTTGAAAGTTTTGGTGTAAGAACTGGTACTTGAATAATCATTCGCTTGCGAAGCCCTGAAATCGACGCGAACTTCTGCATCATCTCTGCATATGTCACTACTTCTGGACCACCGATATCGCAGATACGTGATTCTGGTTTAGCTAGATCTGCAGTCTTGCAGAGGTAGTAGAGAACGTCGCGAATAGCGATCGGTTGAGTGCGATTTGATACCCACTTCGGCGTTGTCATGATTGGCAAACGGTGAGTCAGGTGGCGAAGCATTTCAAAGGATGCTGAACCGGAACCGATAATGATTCCGGCACGTAGCTCAAGAACTGGAACCGATGTGGATGCAAGCTGTGTACCGGCATTCATCCGTGACGTTAAATGGCGGCTGCGGTTTTCATCATTTGCGATTCCACCGAGATAGATAATTTGTGAGACTTTTGCACGCTCTGATGCAAGAGCGAATCCGCGCGCCATCTCTGATTCGATATCTCCAAAATCATGTGCAGCATTAATTGAGTGAAGTAAATAAAAGGCTGTATGCACACCGGCTAGGGCGCGATCGAGATCTGCAGGATTGCTTGCATTTCCTTCAACTATCGATACATCTTTAGCCCACGTTTGACCTTGAATCTTCTTTGCATCGCGGACAAGGACTCGCACATTGCTATGCGTGGTCAATAAATCGCGCACAAGACGACCACCGACATAACCAGATGCCCCGGTTACAAGAATTACTCTCTTTTGAGTCTCCGCGTTCATGTACATGAGCCTAGACTTAGGCCATGAAGACTGCTACCCAGAACGCTCAAAAGAAGCCGCGCGTTGTCATTCTTGGGGCAGGTTTCGGTGGTCTGACCACAGCAAAGGCCCTTGCAGGAAAAGCAGATGTCACTCTGGTCGACCGCCACAACTTTCAAACATTTCTTCCACTTCTCTATCAGGTAGCAACTGCAGGTCTTGCAGCCGATCACGTTGCACACCCAGTGCGCGGCGCCTTGCGCGGCACCGGAGTGAAGTTTCGAATGGGCTCTCCTATTTCAGTAGATCACAAGAATAAGACGGTAAAGCTAGATTCATCAGAGGTCATTGAATTCGATCACTTAGTTGTAGCACTCGGTTCTGCGACAACAGATTTTGGAATTCCCGGAGTTGCAGAGCATGGCCTTGGAATGAAGAACGTTCATGAAGCAATCATGATTCGCGCAGAGGTAATGCGCCGCTTTGAAGATCTCTGCCGCTTTGAAGATCAGACACGTCTCTCACTGGCGGTCGTCGGTGGAGGCCCAACTGGTGTTGAGATGGCCGGTGCTCTTGCAGAACTCAAGCGCGGTCCACTGAAAAATGATGAAGCAAATGCTGCCGCACATATCGATATCTATCTGATCGAAGCGGGTCCACGTATTTTGCCGATGTTCAGTGAATCTCTTTCGGCGCGTGCACAGAGTGATCTTGAGAAACTTGGCGTGAAGGTATTGACCAATACAAGTGTGAAAGAGATTAAATCTCGTTCCATAGAAATTGCAGGTGGAACATCTATCCCTTCAGAGGTAACAGTGTGGGCAGCTGGCGTAAAGGGCGAACCAACAGCATCGTTACTCAGTCTTCCAATCGTTTCTTCTCGCATCGATGTTGAACAAACACTTGAAGTTAACCACTATCCAAATATCTGGGCGATTGGTGATATCTCTGGCGCAAAAGGCGCAGATGGCCGCTTCTTGCCCATGGTTGCACCTGTTGCTCTGCAACAAGGAAAATGGGTTGCGAAACAAATTTTGCGAAAAGCTGCAGGTCAAGAAGCTTTGCCATTTAAATATCGCGACAAGGGATCGATGGCAACGATTGGTCGCCACAAAGCAGTTGTACAAGTACGTAGTTTTAAAATGGCGGGAGCACCTGCATGGTTTGCATGGTTATGGCTCCACCTCTTCTATCTCTTAGGTGGTCGCAACAAGATCGGCACTATGGCCGACTGGAGTTGGAATTACCTCACCTTCGATCGCGGTAATCGCCACATTATGGATGCGCTCTAATACCGAGGTAACGATGGCAACTGAAAAATACATCGAAGTACTTGGTCATCAGCTCTATTGCTACGAATGGGATAACAACGGTGAAGCTGTTGTTATGTTGCATGGTGGATTAAGCCAGACATCTCACTGGTCTGCAGAACTGGTTCCTGCAATCGAAAAGAATTTTCATCCATTTGGTTATGACCGCACTGCGCACGGTTTTACCGGTGATCGCGTGGGTAGTCTGCACTTTGATTACCAAGTCAAAGAAGCAATCGGCTATCTAGAAACTGTTGTCAAAGAGCCAGCCCACATCATCGGGTATAGCGATGGCGGAATTATCGCGCTCTTGCTTGCTATCAAGCGCCCTGATCTTGTTCGCTCGGTCATCACATTGGGCGCCAATTACCACCACTCGGGAACCTTGCCGCTGCCCGACTTTGATGGCGTTGTATCTGCTGAAGATCAAGAGGAGTACAACAGAACCTCTCCTGATGCTCCAGAAACCCTCGCGCAGAAGATTGATCGCATGATCACTATCTGGCGCACAGAACCAGATCTATCTGTCTCAGATCTAGCTGCGATTTCATGTCCCGTACTTGTGATGGCTGGCGATGATGATGTCATCGCACATACACATACCATCGAGCTCTTTGAAGGAATCCGCAATGCGCAGTTAGCAGTGCTTCCTGGAACTTCACATGGATTTGTTAAAGAGAAGCCTGCACTTGCCCAACTTCATATCCGTGAATTTCTCAACGATATGAGCTTTCCAGTAACGCGCATGCCTATGCGTCGTAAGGTGTAAGGCTTCCGGTCTTTACATCGTAGATAGCGCCAGCAACAACAACGCCCTTGCGCAAGAGTGGGTAAGAGCGCACACGATTCACATCTGATGCAAGCGCGCCAATCTGATCTGTAGTTGTTCTAAATTCAAGGCTACTTGTATTGACGCCGTATTGCTCATCAATGAGTTTATGGATTGCACTCTCTTCACCCTGCGCCATACGACAATCTGTATGAGGCATTACCAGGATGCGATCAACGTTCAAAAGATACGTAGCAAGAACCAAGGTACGTAAAACGTCTTCTGTTACTCGAGCACCTGCGTTGCGAAGAATTTTTGCATCGCCTGAACGCATCCCAACTACCGACAAAGGATTAATGCGTGAATCCATACAGGTAACAATTGCTAGGCCTTTTGCGGCAGATCCAGTGAGTTCAGAATATTTAAAGGTTTTTTGATAGTCGCTATTTGCTGCGATGAGGTCATCGAACGAATCGTGGGGAAACCCTAGGCTCATAAAAGAAAGAATACCTGTCTCAGCATCTACCGGCAGGTTTACTACTTCGGTAGTCTCGTGGTGCTCAGATGCATAAATCGGGCAGAAAACCACGGTGGGTGGATTATGAAGCGCCTCATTCTCAGCATTCTCATATTTTCACTGCCAACTTTCGCCGCAGCAGGTTCTTCGATACCAGATGAACAGAAGCGAATCATCGACACAAGTACCTGGAAATCAACTCTTACCCAAGGCGAACTCTTTGATGACTTGGATACGTGGAGTATGAGTCCATCGCAGATGCAGATTTCTTATGACGATTACGTAAAACTTGGGATGCGCGATGGGGTTCTTTGCGCCTCAGTTGAAGATCCTTATTGCGGCGATGGACTCGGTCGCCACGTGAGAGCGCTTTTGCCAGTGTGTGCAGATCCCACAACTGAACGCAATTCTCAATATTGCATCGAAGATTTTTATGCAGTCAAAGATGGCAAGAAGGTTCAAGGAATCTTTCAACGGCGCTATCCCGATATTCAAGCAAAGGGACAATTTAAAGCAGAGCCTGAATATGACTTACCTGCTGGAAGCGCGGCAGCGCTCTGGCAGTTACCTGGAATTACCCATGCAGGAGCAAGCGATCTCTATTGGGTGAATGCTCAACTGCTTGGTGATTTTCTTCGACAAAGCACAAATGTGAAGTATGGGAAATTCAGGGCTCACCAATTGTGGAGTTCCATTAGCGGAGTAACAGAAATTTCCTTCCCTGGAGCAAAGCCGATGCAGGCATATTCTGGGGGCGGTGGAGATTCAGAACCTCGCCCACTAAGTCCAAGTGGAGCTCAATGCCTTATCGCTAATACCGATGCATGCATCATCTCTTGGGCGCTGAGCGAAGAGATTACCTACGGTATGAAGATACGTATGGCTCACCCAATAACCGGTTGGATGCATGGCCGAATTAATAATCCAAATATCAGCACGAGCACCGATAAGAATGGGCTCTTCTATATCAACCTAGAAGGAGCTGCTGTAAAAGTTCCAACGTTATATGCGAGCACGCCATGGGATCAGGCTTCAGCTGAAATCAAGAAGCGCTTTGGAGGTAAACCAAGCGGTTGCTGTGGCGGGGAAGATAAAAGTTGGTATGAGTCAGCTGGCCGAAATCAAAGCAGTCAAGAAATGGTCTCAGATTTAAATATGTGGCTTCCTTATGTAAAAGATACTGCGAGCGCGACTCCGACTTATTGGATTGTGAGAACTACAACAAATGCTGAGACTGCAAACTCCAGCTGTCTGATCAAGGGCGCCGTGAATGGTGTTGTCACTACAAATGCGACTGCATACACATCAGGTGCACCCGTCTTTAACAAGAAATTTCAGAGCCTTGATTACAAAGTTGCCTCTCCTCACTTCAGCCCTGAAGGTGGAGTAAATATCGGAAATTACAATCTACAAATTAACTCAAAGGTGGCGCGCTGTCTCTACGGATTTAACAGCGCTCCAGTCTCTGCAACAGTCTCGATCATCTCCAGCAATGGCGAGAAGCAGGTTGCAACCACTACTCTCAAAGAGAGCGGTGGTTGGATCTATCTCAAAGCGGCAGGATTTTCATATTCATCACCGACTGTGAGAGTTGTCTTGAGCCAGAAGAAGACGGCTACCAAGAAGAAGTGACTGGGAAGAAATAAACTGGAGCCCCCCATCCGGATTGAACGGATGACCTGCTCATTACAAGTGAGCTGCTCTACCACTGAGCTAGGGAGGCGTGTTGCAGTCGGAATTATTGCAGGAAATTCGAGATTGTAAAAATCGCAAAATTCACCCGCAAACCCCCTCTCTAGTGGACTCAGAGTCAATATGAATACGCGTGTGCTGATGAGAGGATTACCCTCATGTTGCCTAACTACTGGATGAGCCCTGAGACCAATTCTATAAACCGTCTTCCGATGCTCAATATCGAGCACTTCGAAAAGATTTCACTTGATGGCACCTGGCGCTTCCAGCTACTGAAGTCACCAACGGATGATTCACGTAAGCGTTGGTCGAAGATTCCAGTACCAGGCCTTTGGACAATGCAGCCAGAGAGCGATGTCTTCTTCGATAAGCCGATCTACACAAATGTGCAGATGCCATGGGATCACATTGCACCAGAAGTTCCAGAGCTCAATCCAACAGGAATTTACGAACGCGACTTTGAAATCCCTGCATCATGGGCGAAAAAGCGCATCGTTCTACATTTAGGTGGATATGAATCTGTAGCAGTTGTCTATGTCAACGGCACTGCAGCAGGTCTGACAAAGGATTCACGTCTTGCAGCAGAGTTCGATATCACCGGCCTCATCAAGCGTGGCAAGAACACACTTCGCATCTCTGTAACTAAATGGTCTGATGCAACATATATCGAAGATCAAGATCAGTGGTGGCACGGTGGAATTACACGTTCTGTAAAACTCTATGCAACGGAAGATGTTTACATCGAGCGCTTAAACACAACTGCTGGACTTAAGGCAGATGGAACAACCGGAACGTTAAAGGTTGAAGCATTTATCGGTTCAATCAACGGTCGCAGCACCAATGGATACACGCTTCGTGCATTTATCGAAGAGCTTCCAAAGGTAAAGAGCGCGCTCATGACAGCGACTCTCCGCGATCACACTGCTCCACTCTGGACAGAGATGCCAGAACATATTCGTGAAGCTATCCAGAAGAACTTCTTCGGTGAATTCTGGGATGGAAATATTCCTGCAGAATCACGTGCTGCGATGGCCGAGGCGAAGCAGCCAAATCCTGGCCACATTGTTCTTGAGACAACTATTCCTAAGGTTTCTGCATGGTCTGCTGAAAGCCCTGCCCTGTACACACTTCAGCTCGAACTCATTGATGCAAATGGTGCGATTGTAGAAATGTCGAGCCAGCGCATCGGCTTTAGAAGCGTTGTCGTGAAGGGTCGCGAACTCTTGGTCAATGGCCAACCCATCATGATTTATGGCGTTAATCGCCACGACTTCAACCGCCACACAGGTCGCGTTCTTACTCGCGATGACATGCGTCAAGATCTGCTCGAGATGAAGCGCTGGAACTTCAACGCTGTGCGCACATCGCACTATCCAAATGATCCAGCATTCCTAGATCTCTGCGATGAGCTTGGTTTCTATGTCATCGATGAAGCAAATATCGAATCACATGCTTTCTATGACTCAATGTGTAATGACCCACGTTATGCAGCAGCATTTGTTGAGCGCGTAGGCCGAATGGTCCAGCGCGATATGCACCACCCTGCAGTGATCTTCTGGTCACTCGGAAATGAATCAGGTAAGGGCAAGAACCACGAAGCAGCTGCTGCCTTTGCGCGCGCAACAGATCCTTCACGTCCACTGCACTACGAAGGCGCAATCAACGGAGATTGGCGCGGAGGTCATTCAATGACCGATGTTGTCTGCCCGATGTATCCATCTATTGCTTCGATTCTTTCTTACGCAAAGTCTCCTAAGGCAGATCGTCCATTGATTATGTGCGAGTACTCGCATGCGATGGGTAACTCAAATGGAACTCTCGCTGAATATTGGGATGCAATCGAATCCACTAAGGGACTTCAAGGTGGATTCATTTGGGAGTTCTGGGATCACGGAATTGAACAGACACTTGCCGATGGAACAAAGCGTTCTGCATACGGTGGAGATTTCGGTGAAACACGCCACGATGGAAACTTCGTCTGCGATGGCGTCGTATTTCCAGATCGCACAGCAAAGCCAGCACTCTCAGAGTTCAAGGCACTTGCCGCCCCTGTAATTATCAGTACTACAAAGGCCTCATCTGGCCAGTTCACAATCTTCAATAAGCAGTTCTTCAATGACCTAAGCGCATTTGATATTCACTGGTCTATCAATCGCAACGGTGAAGTCATCGAAACTGGTCAGCTCAACGTTCCAAAGGTCGCACCCCGCAAAACTGTGCGCTTTGCAATCAAGGCTGCAACTCTTGCAAAGCCAGATGGCCTCGGCGAGCGTTTCATTACCTTTACCGTGACACAGAAGGCTCGTACAGATTGGGCTCCTGCACATACAGAAGTTGCGTGGAACCAATTCGCACTTCCTTCACGTAAAGAGAGCATCGCTCCAGCTAAGACAAGTGACCTATTCCAAAGTGCAGTCGATGAGGCTGGCGAAATCCAACTTCCATACGGCGTATTTGCTCCAGAACTTTCATTGTGGCGTGCACCAACCGATAACGATCGCATTGGACATATTGCAACTAAGTGGGAGCGCTACGGTCTACGTAACCTCACGCGTACTGATTGCACAATCACAAGTAGTGCAAAGTCATGGAAGGTTGCAAGCGTCTGGGAGACCAGCGCTGGAATCACCGTGAAGCAAGTTCAGACAATTACCCCTGTAGCTGACGGTTTCTCTGTTCAAGAGACAATCACAGTTCCTAAGCAGATTGAAGATCTTGCTCGCGTTGGTATCAACTTCGAAATCAACGGCGAACTTCCAAACTTTACATACTTCGGAACAGGCCACCACGAGTCTTACCCAGATCGTAAAATCGGTCGTATCCATAAGTGGGTCTCAACAGTTGCGCAGCAATATGTTCCATATGTTCGCCCACAAGAGAATGGTGGAAAGGCTGCAGTTCGCTGGTTCCAGCTCACCGATGATCAGGGCCATGGACTACGTATCGATCTCGATAAGCCACGTCAGGTATCTGCAACGCCATTTAGAGCAGCGCAGCTAGCTGATGCGACTCACGATGTTGAGCTCGTTAAATCTGGAAACACAATTGTTCATATCGATGCCGCACACCGTGGAGTTGGTACAGCATCCTGCGGCCCAGATACCTTGCCTCAATACTTAGTACGCGGCGGGGTCTACACCTTCACCTGGACAGTTCGAGCTATCTAAATTTAAAGCTCTTACTAATTAAGAATTGGTTCCCAGATTCTGCCACCGCTGTGTAGGTGAATCTGCATGTTCCTTTTCCTATTCGTAAGACTCTATTTTCAGAGGCTACACATACTTGTGGAGTCAAAGTTGATACCTCTTCTTCAGATATTTTGAGATTAGGTAAGTTGACTGATTTTGCAGCAGTCGATTTCTTAAGTGAATCAACAATTTGCAGAGACTTACTTATTTCGGAAGATATGGCTGTCTCAGTCTCGAGTTTTACCAAGAGTGTGGAAAGTTTTGAAAAACCTCCTGAGACCATAACGGCTTCTGACCTAACGGTTGGGGTTTCAAATTCATTGGGCGCTTTTACAACGACAGTTATTGAATCAGCTACTGTCCCACTGTCACTGCTAATCACATTCAGTACTGAGCTTGTATCTGACGTGTTCAGTGAGTTAGAAATTGATCGGGTTTGAACTGTTGCTGTGTCGGAAGTGACTGCTGTTGCGCATTCTCTTCCATTTTCATAATAGCCAGACCACGAAACGCACCGTTCAAGCCCAAGTGTTTGTACAGCTAAATCTCTCGCCTGGTTGAGGGCAATCTCGCGTTGACTCTTGGCATTGTCAATTCTCTTCGTTTCTGTGACCAGCTGAGAGAATTGTTCTTGAGTCAAGGTAGTCGTTGTTGTGACTCCAGTTCCTGTATTGAAACTTCTACCAGAGGAATCTGTAGCAACTCCATCTTTGATTATCAAGGAGACTTTTGGATTTTCTATAGGTCCGTTAGAGACCGTGAAAGAATTAGTTGAATTGTCGTATGTCACTCTTGACTGATCCGCGGGCTGATTGAAGGAGCTGCTGTACCCAGCCACATTTCCGGTTTCTGATTGACGTGTTTGAATAACAAATTGGCAGGGTAATTTGCAGCCGTAATTACGGAAGACACCTTCCGTTAGCCCTAGGGCATTCCACTCGGCGAGGAATGATCCCCCGCAATCTCCCACGAGGACAGCACCGCTAACGCCATCAGCGTCGACCATCGCCCAGCCACAGTTCTCTGCGTGAGCCGCCTGATTAAGTGCAGGAACCGAAAGGCTTGAAAAAATTAGGATTGCTACAGCCAGAATTCTCTTTAGATTCATAATTTCATTTAACTGCAGAATAAGAGACAGCGCAAGAGGCTAAAGTCCTTTGATCAAACTTTCTTTACGAGATTGGCCAAGAGATTGGCGTTGGGTATTTCGCGCTGCGGTTATCTCCTGAAGAACGTCCACGTAATCTGCGGTAGATCCATGGAAGTGCAAAGGTAAAGAACCAGACAACCGTTATGCCTTTTTCGATGATCCATGGAACCTTCTTCGCTGTAGGCAACGGTGTACGCCAAGCAGGATCAAATGGGTAACCAAGTTTTTCAAGAACTGCTTGTGCGCATCGATTGTGGCCATCAGCGTTGAGATGAAGGCGATCAAAGGCTAAGAATCGACGATCGCTAAAGAAACCTTCTTGATTTGCATCAACGATGACGGCGCCAACTTCTGCGCCAACAGCGCGGACTGATTGATTAAATTCACCAAAGCGACGTTCCCACAATTCTGCGCCTCGCCCTTTATTTCCTGTGCGCTCTAGAACTGTAAATAGCATGACAGTTGCACCAGTTGCAGCGATTCTGCGAACTGCATCCTGATATGCCTTGATGGTGATATCTGATTGGTATCCAGGGCGGAGCGCATCATTTGCACCCGCGTGGAAAGAGACCAAGGTATCTGCGCCCGTAATCAATGGAAGCGCATCTGGAATTTGATCTGCAACTACCTGGCTTACAAGTTTTCCGCGGATAGCAAGGTTGGCGTAGGTAAACGATGGATCTGCCTTCGCCAAGGTATCTGCAACACGATCTGCCCAGCCTCGATACTTTCCATTAATGACTTCATCAGTCATTCCTTCAGAGTATGAATCGCCCATGACTACAAAGCGGTGGAATTTACGTGCTGGAATTGTCATTACTTACCCTTGCGACGAGCCTCATCTACTGAGAAGAGTGCGATAGATGTAGCAACTGATGCATTGAGCGATTCTGTCGAAGCGCTAATGGGAATCGAAACTACAAGGTCGCACTTCTCGCGAGTGAGGCGAGCTAGACCTTTACCTTCAGAACCTACGATAATCATGATGTTTTCAGTAGCAACCTTCATATCTCCGATTGCAACATCTGATTCACCATCAAGACCAACCACAAAGCAGCCAAGCTTCTGTGCCTCATCGATGGTGCGTGCAAGATTTGTTACCTGCGCGATAGGCAGACGTGCAGCTGCACCAGCTGAAGACTTCCATGCAGATGCTGTCATTCCGGCTGCGCGACGCTCTGTCATAAGAACACCTGATGCACCAAACGCTGCAGCAGAACGAACGATCGCACCTAAGTTACGTGGATCTGTCACACCATCGAGTGCAACAAGGAGCATTGGGTTCTTTGCGCGCTGAACGATTTCATCAAATGATGAATACTGGAAAGGCTTAATAGCGAGGATAATTCCTTGGCTATTTGGTGAGATGCCTTCAATTTCTGCGCGATGAGCTTCGCGGATTGGAAGTCCGTGATGGAGTGCAAGCTGAAGTGATTCTGCAACGCGATCGTCGACATCGATGCTGCGAGCAACTAAGAGTTCAGTTGCTGGAACTGATTCGCGAAGCGCTTCTAATACTGCGTTACGACCTGCAACGATTTCACCGCGAGGTGCATCGCCCTTTGAGAATTTACGAGGTGCGCCACCTGGCTTCTTTGCAGCAGATTTCTCTGCAGCCTTCTTGCGCTTTGCAGCTGCGTGATAGGGGCGATCTTCAGCCTTTGGCGTAGGACCTTTACCTTCAAGACGTCGCTTATTGTTTCCACCAGTTCCGCCTGATGGACCCTTCTTCGATTTACGAACTGCACCACGTGGTGTTGAGTTACCGGCCATCGTTATTTACTTCCATTTCCAGTAATCGACCAACGTGGCCCTTGTGCAGTGTCTTCAATAGTAATTCCAAGAGCGGCAAGACCATCACGAATCTGATCTGATGCAGCAAAATCTTTACGCTCTCGCGCTGCTGTGCGCTGAGCAAGTGCCAATGAGATAACTCCATCAAGGGCTTCAGTCATATCGGCACTTGCGGCACCTGATGCAAAGGCTGAATCAAATGGATCGCACCCAAGTACATCCAGGGCTCCGCGAATCTCGTTGGCTGCAGATGCGATAACTGCATTATCGCCAGCTGTTATCGCAGTATTTCCGGTGCGAAGCGCTTCAGAGATTGTTGCAAGTGCTTGTGGAACAGCAAGATCATCATTCATCGCATCGATAAATGCGGCACCCAATACCGGAGTCGGTTCAGTACCTAAAATTTCGACTGAGCGATGCAAGAAAGATTCAATACGCTTAAATGCAGTCGCAGACTCTGCAAGAGCCTCATGAGAAAACTCGAGCATGCTGCGATAGTGGGCAGAACCCAAATACCAACGAAGTTCTATACCGCGAACAGTCTTAAGAAGTTCGTGAACCTGTAGCGAATTACCCAGAGACTTCGACATTTTTTCGCCAGAGGCTGTTACCCATGCGTTATGCATCCAACGCTTAGCAAAAGCGAAACCTGCAGCCTCTGATTGTGCAATTTCATTCTCGTGGTGAGGGAAGATCAAATCTAACCCGCCACCGTGAATATCAAATGCTTCACCGAGATATGCATGTGCCATCGCAGAGCATTCGAGGTGCCATCCCGGACGACCTGGCCCCCACGGAGTTGGCCATGAAGGATCTCCTGGCTTTGCTGCTTTCCATAGAGCAAAGTCGCGCACATCTTTCTTATATGTCTCATCAGCATCGGCGGCTGGCATTAGATCATCGAGCTTCTGTCGCGAAAGAGTGAGATATGAAGAGAGTTTGCGAACTTCCAGATAAACATCGCCATTGCCTGGTGCATATGCAGCGCCGCGTTCAATGAGCGTCTGCATGAGCTCGATCATCTGTGTGACATGGCCTGTCGCACGTGGTTCATATGTTGGTGGCAGAACATTGAGAGCTGCGTATGCATCGGTAAATGCGCGCTCGTACTTCATCGCAACAGCCCACCATGGCATTTCTTCATGGACAGCCTTATGCAAAATCTTGTCATCGATATCTGTGACGTTACGAATAAATGTGACGTTGTAACCGCTCTTAGTTAACCAACGGCGAAGAATGTCGAAGTTAACGCCGGAACGAACATGGCCGATATGTGGAGGTGCTTGAACAGTTGCACCGCAGAGATAGATTCCAACTTCGCCTTCTTTAATGGGAACAAATGGGGATGCGGTTCGCGTTAACGTGTCATGCAGTACTAGCGAACTCATTAGGCAATTCTACAGGCCTTATGTAGCGCGGGTTACGAGGGCAGATGCGATAGCTGCGATGCCTTTTCCTTCGCCTGTTAAGCCCATTCCATCGGTCGTTGTTGCAAGGATTGCGACCTCTGCCCCACCGAGCGCCGATGAAAGCGCAGCTGTTGCTTCAATTCTACGTGCACCAATCCGTGGGCGATTACCGATGATTTGCACTGAGACATGAGAAATTGAAAATCCACCGGCGGTAATGATGGCAAGTGTTTCTTTGAGCAATGTGGTGCCCGATGCTCCTGCATATTCAGGGCGAGATGTTCCGAAGTTGCTTCCGAGATCTCCAAGACCAGTTGCTGCAAAGAGGGCATCACAGATCGCATGTGCTGCAACATCTCCGTCAGAGTGGCCTTCAACGCCGACTTCATCTGGCCATAACAAACCAGCGAGCCACAATTGGCGTCCTTCGGCAAATGCATGAGCATCGACGCCAACGCCAGTTGAGAATGTTGTTGCATCCCCTAGGAATTGCAGAGCAGTTGCAAGATCTGATGGAGTCGTAATCTTGAGCGCACGGTCTTCACCTTCAATGATGCGTACCTTATGGCCAGCATCTGCGACAAGAACGGCATCATCGGTTGCCTCGCCACCGCTTGCATGTGCGGCCTTCAATACAGAAACAGAGAAACCTTGTGGGGTCTGCACGCGACGTAGGGAAGTGCGATCTGGCGTTGAGATTACATACCCATCTGCGCCGATAACTTTGACTGTATCTACTTCAGGAAGTCCTGGAATAACAGCAACGTCACCGCTCTTCAGTGACGCAACAATGCGCGCTGCAAGATCTGACGATGCAAGTGGTCGAGCCGCATCATGAACGAGAACAAATTCAGCATCGGTTATTGATGTAAGACCGAAACGAACGCTTTCAGAACGAGTAGCGCCACCACGGATAACAGTTACTCCGGCACCAAGAAGTGTACGAATTTGTGCTTCATATCCGGCAGGAGCCGTCACAATAATGTGATCAACAACGGCAGAGAGAGCTGAGACTGAGTGTTCTAGAAGTGTGCGATCGCCAAGCTTGATTAGCGCCTTTGGAATCTGCGCGCCAAAACGCTCACCACTGCCAGCGGCAGCGATGATTGCGGCGATCATAGGAGAGCTTTCTTAAGAAATTAAGAAGCGAGAACCTCGTCAAGGAGAGTTGCAGCCTTCTCTTCATCTGTGCGCTCTGCAAGTGCGAGTTCAGAGACGAGAATCTGCTTCGCCTTGGCGAGCATGCGCTTTTCACCAGCAGAGAGTCCACGATCGAGATCGCGACGGTAGAGATCGCGCACAACTTCTGCGACCTTAATGACATCTCCTGATGCAAGCTTTTCGAGGTTTGCCTTATAGCGACGTGACCAGTTTGTTGGCTCTTCGGTATATGGCTGACGAAGTACGTTAAATACGCGATCTAGGCCAGCTGAATCAACAACATCGCGAACGCCGACGAGATCTACATTATCTGCAGGAACGCGGACTGTGAGATCGCCTTGTGCGACCTTCAAGACTAGGTAGGTTTTTTCTTCGCCCTTGATTACACGAGTTTCAATTGCCTCGATAAGAGCTGCTCCGTGATGGGGATAAACAACGGTTTCGCCGACCTTAAATGTCATGTGTTGCCCTTCGTTAGAGTCCAATTCTACCAGCGATAACCGACATATAAAACCCAGATATCAGGCCTCAAATAGGCGTCACATAAGGGTTCTAGCTCATGAGATAATTTGGCACATGCGCCGTCCACATATTAAGAATTCCGCAATTGCTCTCACATCTCTAGCACTTGCACTTTCACTTACTTCATGTGGAGCAGGTCCCAACGCTGCGACTCGTCAGATTAAGCAAGTAACTGATGGGGTCGAAGCAAAAGTCACGCAAGATGGCAACAATCTCGTCGTTTCAAACTTTCTCCTTGTAGCTATGGAAGATGGTTCTGCAGTTGTTGTAGGAACTCTGATCAACCAGGCAGAAGAAACAGATGCACTTCTCGGAATTTCAGCGGGTGGAGTTCAGGCAACAATTACTGGCCTCCGTGAACTGAAGCAGAACACACCTGTTCGCTTTGAAGGTGAAGTTGCTACATCAAAGGCTGTCTTTGACGCTGTTGCTGCAGAACCGGGACGTAACGTCACTGTGCAATTAGCTTTTGCTCGCGCAGGAGTTGTGACAGTAAATGCAATCATCCGAGATAAGCGCGATGATTATGCAAACGTCACTAAAGAATTAACTACTTCTTCCCCTGATTCGCAACAGCCTTAATAGCTTCAGCTGCAGCAGCTGGATCTAGATACTCTCCACCTTTTTTCACTGGCTTCATATCTGCATCGAGTTCATAGTGCAGAGGAATACCTGTAGGAATATTTAGCCCAGCAATATCTTCATCGCTGATTCCATCGAGGTGCTTAACCAACGCACGCAATGAATTTCCATGAGCGGTTACAAGAACTGTCTTGCCGGCTTTGAGATCAGGAATGATTGACGATTCCCAGTACGGAATCATGCGGACTACAACATCTTTTAAGCACTCAGTCAGCGGCATATCGCTACCGAGATCGGCATATCGCGCATCTGCATCTTGCGAATACTTCGAGCCAACCTCAATGGCAGGTGGCGGGGTGTCGTAAGAACGGCGCCACAACATAAATTGTTCTTCGCCGTATTCAGCCAAAGTCTGCGCCTTATCTTTGCCTTGAAGCGCACCGTAGTGGCGTTCATTAAGGCGCCATGAACGCTTCACCGGAATCCAGTGGCGATCGCATGCATCCAGTGCGAGCTGGGAAGTATGAATAGCGCGACGCAAGAGAGATGTGTGAACTACATCTGGCAGCAATCCGTGTTCTGCCAAGAGCTTTCCACCGCGAGCAGCCTCTGCCTCGCCGGTGGCTGAAAGTCGCACATCAACCCATCCAGTGAAGAGGTTCAGGGCATTCCATTCAGATTCGCCGTGGCGTAGCAAGATGAGATTCGATGTAGGCATGAGGGAATTATCGCACAGTGAGTGATTCCACCTGTAAATTAGATTAGAGTTTGCTGTGCTTCCCCGAGCACCTCTTCATCATCTACCTAGGAGAACTCGTGGCGCTAACACCCAAGGATGCTGTCCTCTTTGATCTATTTACATCACTCGCAGAACGCGTAGCAGCAGGTGCTCGTAGTTCTTATGAAATGATCAACGGACCTGTTGAATCACGAGCAGAACTTGCCAAGCGCATTGGAAATATTGAATCTGAAGCAGATGACCTTCTTGGCCAGATTATTCGTCGCGTAGATGACATGTTCGTTACGCCCTATGACCGCGGTGATCTCCAGGAGCTCGCAAATAAGCTCGATGATGCGATGGATGAAATTGAAGAAGCAACAGACTTGATCATCTTGCACGATGTGAAGGAATTTCCACAAGGGCTTTCAGATCTCGTTGATGCAGTACGTCGACTTGCAGAGCTAACAGCCAGCAGCATGCCTCGTCTTAAGAATCTCAAGGATCTCGATCATTACTACGCAGAAGCTGACCGCATTGAAACTGAAGGTGATCGCATCCACCGCCGAGTTACTTCGATGCTCTTTAGCGGAAACTTCGATGCGCTAACAATTCTCCGAATCAATGGCGTAATAGATGCTTTTGAAGAATCGCTTGATGAAATGGCTCGAGTAGCACGAGTTATTCGCACCATCGCTCTCAAGGAGTCCTAAACCGTGACAACGGCTTATCTACTTGTAGTACTAATTGTTGTAATCGCACTCATTTTCGATTACACAAACGGATTTCATGATGCTGCAAATGCAATTGCAACAACTGTTGCAACGAAGGCAATGACAGCTAAGAAGGCTTTATTACTGGCAGCTATCGGAAATTTAGTTGGAGCTTTCCTCAGTGAGGGCGTTGCAAAAACTGTTGGTAAGGGCGTAATCGATGTTGAACCATCGAATGCAGGCTTAGTCACAGTGATCGCAGCCTTATTAGGTGCAATTGCCTGGAATCTTCTTACCTGGTGGAAGGGACTTCCTTCTTCATCATCACATGCACTTATTGGTGGGCTTGTAGGCGCAGCACTTGCATCTGGTGAACTGGTGCACTGGCTTGGAGTCAAGGATAAAGTCCTTGTTCCAATGGTCATCTCTCCACTTATTGGTATTTCTGCAGCATTCTCACTGACCCTTGCTCTTCAATGGATTTTTCGTAATGCGAAGAAATCTCGCGCTGGCAAGGGCTTTCGTGTTGTTCAAATTTTCTCAGCTGGAGCAATGTCAGTCGGTCACGGTCTTCAAGATGCACAGAAGACAATGGGTGTAATCACACTTTCCCTCGTCGTTGGTGGTTTGCATACAGGAGATTCAATTCCTATCTGGGTAAAGGTTGCGGCTGCGGCGGCTATCTCGCTTGGAACATATGCAGGTGGTTGGCGCATTATGAAGACTCTCGGAAAGCGGATGGTTGAGATTGATCCAATTCGCGGCGTTGCATCGCAATCTGTTGCATCGGGAGTTCTCTTCTATATGGCTATCTATCTCAAGGCGCCGATCTCTACAACACACACAATCACTTCATCGATTATCGGTGCGGGTGCAACGCGAGGTCCTAAGTGGGTTCGTTGGGGAGTTGTGAGCAACATATTGACTGCATGGGTTCTTACTCTTCCAGCGGCAGCAGCATGCGCAGCGCTCTTCTATTACTTCCTTCAGATTTTGGGAATGCCGTAAAAGCTAAATCAGGTGCTTAAAGGCTTCAAGATTTGCAAGTGATTCACCGCGGCTAACGCGCCATGCCCATTCGCGACGAATTGCATCGGCAAAACCAAGTTCAAGCAGTGGATTAAATGAAGAATCTGAATACATCAGAACAGAGCCAATTAGGCGATCAATCTCTTTCGCATTGACTGCATCCAGCGGCAAACGTCCCACCAGATAGATATCGCCAAGCTCGTTTATGGCAAAGGCGATTCCATACATCGATGCATTCTTTGTCATGCACCACTTATGTACGGCATCTTCGTGGGTATCGGGCTTACGAATAACAAAGGCGTTGATGCTTAAGGTGTGATCGCCAACCACTAAAGCGCAATGTGTCTGAAGCTTTGTTTCGCCGGGAAGGGTAATGAGAAAAGTCTTCTCGCCTTGGCGTTCAAAATCTAAATCGTGGGAATCAAGAAACTCTTCAATGACAGCAACTGTGTTGAGAGACATTTAACCGATGTTCTTCTGAGATTCTGCACGCTGCGTTAACACACGGTCATAGATATCGAGAGTTCCACGAGAAGTTGCATCCCAACCGAAGTGAGATGCATGCTCTACCGCACCCATAGAAAGAAGTACGCGGCGCTGAGGTTCTTGCAATAAACGAGCAAAGACAGAAGACCATGCACGTGCATCGTGTCCATCGACTAATACGCCAGAGATACCGTCAGCAACTGCTGTACGAAGTCCGCCCACTGCTGTTGCAACAACAGGTGTTCCGCATGCCTGTGCTTCAAGAGCCACAAGTCCGAAGCTCTCTGAATAACTTGGAACACAGACAAGATCTGCAGCGCGATACCACTGTGGCAAATCCGAACGATCTACAGGTGGTGAGAAGCGAACGACATCCTGAATTCCGAGCCAGTTAACCAACTCTTTCAAGCGTTCTACTTCGCTTGAGTTGGCACCTGATGCTCCACCAACAATATTTGTAATTAACTTTGCTCGAAGTGCGGGTGAATGTGAAACTAGCTCAGCAACAGCACGGATAAGAACTTCCGGACCCTTATGTGGCTGAATGCGCCCGACGAATGTAAGGACGTGTGCATCCTGCGGTAGACCAAGTTCTTCACGAGCAGCTTTGCGACCAGCACCTGGTGTAAAGACTTTGAGATTCACTCCTGGGCTAACCACCGAGACGTTATCGGGGCACGCTTGGTAGAGAGATACAAGGCTTGCAGCCTCTGCATCGGTATTAGCAATCAAAGCATCTGCCGCTGCTACTACCTGAGTTTCACCCTGTACACGAATCATTGGTTCTGGAGATTCTCCTTCAGCCAAATTCAAATTCTTTACGCGCGCCATTGTGTGCATCGTGTGTACCAATGGAATCGAAAGTTCTTTAGCGACAGGCATCGCAACTTTGCCTGAAATCCAATAATGAGAATGGATGACGTCGTACTGATCCTTTTTCAATGCTTCTTTAAACTTCACGGAAAGTTCTGGCAGCAACGATGGCAACTGCTCTTTCGTTACACCTGTTACAGGGCCAACGTTGAGTTGAATAACGCGAACACCCGGTGAAACTTCTACAATATCTGCAACATCTGGATTATTGCGACGCGTGAAGATATCTACTTTCACACCCATCGCCGCCATATTCTGCGCAGCTTCGCAGACATAGATATTCATTCCGCCTGCATCGCCAATACCCGCTTGATCAAGCGGTGAGGTATGCACCATGAGCGTTGCCACTCGGCGATTAACAGACATACGAGAAGGGTACGCGTGCTTAGAAGGTTGCGCGAATAGCGCCGATTACCCGCTCGCCACCCAGGACGTTTTCCTGCGTATATGGGCTATCGACACCTAAGACTTTAAGCCCCGCATGCACCAAGACTCTAAATGGGCGCAGCGATCCATCGCCGACTTTAAAGACAAGTGTTCGTCCATCTGGCATCGATGCAACTTCAACAGCTTCAATGCCATCTTTCATGTAGAGGCCATCAACAGCCTGCATCATCTCTGTTGTTAAGCGACCCTCGCCTGCAACCATCTCTGGAAATGCTCGTGATGCGCTAATAACACTTGCGATTCCAGGATCTTTAGAAATTGTTACTTCACGAATTGCCCGAGCAAGACCAATGACGGAGATGAGAAATAGTGGTGCGCCACAACCATCGGCGCTCGTTAGTGAAATTCTCTCTCCAGAGAGCGCTTCAAGTTCAGCCTTAATCGCAACCTGCAGTGGGTGCTCAGGATCAAGATAATTTTCAATCGGCCATCCATTGGTGACACATGTCAGCAACATTGCTGCATGCTTTCCGCTGCAATTCATCGCAATACGAGTCGGTGGGTTATCTCCCCATGCGCGACGCTCTGATTCACCAAGTGGCTTATCGCGCATACATTGCAGCGCACTTTCGTCTAACTTTGCAATCGCCAAAATTTCACGAACAGCTGCAATATGTTCTGCAGAACCTGAGTGGCTTGAGCAACCGAGCGCCAATAAACGTGGTTCTAATTGCAGACCTGCATGAACCATCGCAGCGCCTTGAATTGATTTCACAGTAGAGCGCGGAAAAATTAAATGGTTGGGATCTCCGAGTGCCAGCTTTGTAGAACCATCAGCGTTAAGTGCAACGAAGTAACCGCGATGAACGGATTCAACTACTCCATCACGAACAAGCTCTGCCAATACTGCATCAGTGACTACGGAAGACATGTGTGGTCCTAACTATTCTGCTTGGCGTTCAAGAGTTGACCAGATATGTGCTTGAAGTTCTTGTCCTTCAGCAGCCATGTCATATGCGAAGAAGAGTTCTCCTTCAACAAGACCGTAGAGACGAACACCAGCTGTAACAATCTTTGCAGTTGGCGCTGAATACCCTTGATCCATAACAAGTTGAATCTTTGGACCATCAAATTGTCCGACCCAGCCTTCTGAAATTCCAGTGCTGTGTGAAATCACAACTTCCAGAACGTTATTTTCTCGAACGCGCCAGAAACCAACTTCAGATGCACCAGGGCGAAGAATTTCACCATCAGCATCGATTATCCATGAGCGAGAGTAATAATTTAAGAATCCACGCCCATCGTGGTTAAAGACAACTTCTTGTGCGAATTCGAAAGTTTCAATCGTTGGATATTCACCGCGGCCTTTACCGCGCCACGTACCAACCATCCATGCAAGTGGATTGAGATCAGGATGAAGTCCTTCGGGGATAGTGAAGGCCATTAAAGCCTGCCTCTCTTATAAGTGCGCCCGTCGCGTGCCTGCGATTGGCGACGTCCTTTGACGCCGTAGATAACGAGCCCAATTCCCATCGCAAAGGCGACAAGGCCTAAAACGATTGTTGAGAAGAGCTCCACGGGTACAGAGTAACCGTTAGAACTTACGAACAGCCCACATGATTGCAAGGGTTGCTATACAGACAATGAATAGCTGACCTAGAAAGCGCATCAGGCCCCCGCAACTATGACTTCTTGAGAAGCGGCAACGCCACCGACCATCAACTGCGCATCAATAGGAGTTGTTCTCTTAACAGTTGCCAGTGCGATTGGCCCTAGCTCGTGATGGCGAGCAACGGTTCCGAGAAAACCAACTTGCACTTCACCATTCATTACAGGAGTACCACTTGGAGGCATCACAACTGCGTGGCCATCAAGATGCAACATCACAAGTCGACGTGGTGGATTTCCTAAGTTAAAAATCTTCGCAACCGTTTCTTGGCCTCGATAGCAACCTTTATTCATATGAACGGCGCCGTTAAGTACGCCAAGTTCGTTTGGAATTGATTTGTGGTCAGTATCAATTCCATGGCGCGGACGCCCTGCGGCAACTCGCTCTGCATCGAGCACCCATGTGCCAACCTGCATCGCTGTTGAGTTAAATGTCTCTTTCATCTGATCAAGCTCAGCGCGAGGAACAACTGCGAAAGGCCCGCCCATGTCAGTTGCTTTTCCTGGTGCGCGCATCACGGCAATTTCCGAAGTTGCATCGCGCACTTCTACGCGGAGCATAAATTTCATCTTCTGCAGGTATGTAATGAGATTTTCTAGGTACCCGGGATCGATGACGAGCCAGGTCGTATCGCCATCATCAACCAGGTTAAATTGAAATTCAACGTGCCCTTGCGGATCAAGTACCAGCGCACTCTTCCAAACACCAGGGGTTAAATCGCTGAGAAATTGTGTTGTGAGATCGTGCAACCACTTAAGTCGATCTTCACCGCTAACAGCGATTACGCCAAGGTGTGAAAGATCTGCCCACGCCTTACCTTCTTCAAGAGCGCGTTGTTCTTTTGCAGTTTCTCCAAAATGCCAGATGGCACCCTTATCTGGGCCATCTTCTACAAGGACTGCGCTCACGTAACTATTTTACGCAGGCTGCACATGTGCCGTATATGGCAAAGTGCGTGACATCTGTCTTAAATCCATAATCATCAGAGAGATTCTGCACAAAGTTAGCTGCAACATCGATTGGTGCATCGCCAACGCTGCCGCAGGTACCGCAGACAAGGTGAAGGTGTGTCAGCTCTTCAGCTGCGTGATAGGTAGCACCGCCATGTCCCAAGTGAGTGTGTTGAACTAGGCCAACATTTTCTAGGGTTTCAAGGTTGCGATAGACGGTCGATAAATTAATTCCAGGATGCGTCTGGCGAACTTTCTCTGCAACTTCTTCTGGCGTTGCATGTCCGAGTGAACGAACAGCAGAGAGCACGAGCTCGCGTTGTGGTGTGAGTCGTAGACCCTTTTCGTGGAGTTCGTGTTTTTCAGCCATGTCGTCAGTCTACTTTCTAAATATGTATGTAGTGATCTACAGGGGCCCCAAGGGCTGCAACAACTTTCTTCTCTACGCGAGCACCTGGCGCCTGAACCACGAGAGTCCAGGAGCCAGGGCTAGCAAAGAAACGGAAGTGACCATCGAGGTTTGTAGGAACCTCAGCGGTGAATTCGCCATCGACATCGAGTAAACGAACGTGAGCATTTGTGACAGGAGCACCGTTAGGTACTGAATCTTCAACGCCATCTTTGAGGATGACTCCCTGAATAACGCTCTGCTTATTTACATCAACACCCTCTAGAGATGGGCCACCGGGTGTACTTCCGCAAGTGCGCATATCAGTTATGCACCCACTGCAACTGGTACGCCGACAAGTGATCCATATTCAGTCCATGAACCGTCGTAATTCTTTACGTTCTTTACTTCCAAGAGTTCATGAAGAACAAACCAAGAGAATGCAGAACGCTCACCGATACGGCAGTAGGCGATGGTGTCCTTACCTAGATCAACACCCGCACCCTCATAAATCTCTTTCAACTCTGCATCAGATTTAAATGTGCCATCTTCATTTGCAGCCTTTGACCATGGAATGTTCTTAGCTGTTGGCACATGGCCCTTAACGAGTCCGCCTTCTTGTGGAAGATGGGCAGGGGCTGCAAGTTCTCCTGAAAATTCTGCAGGTGAGCGAACATCAACGAGGTTGAGCTTTCCGATAGCTGCGATGACATCGTCACGATATGCGCGAAGTGACTTATCTTGCTCGGTTGCTACATAACGAGTCGCTGTGCGGTTTGGAACAGTTGTCACGAAAGGACGCGCATCGAGTTCCCAACGCTTGCGTCCCCCATCAAGCAGGCGAACATCTTGGTGGCCATAGAGCTTGAAGTACCAGTATGCATAGGCTGCAAACCAGTTGTTATTGCCACCATAGAGAACAACGGTTGCGTCATTTGAGATGCCGCTCTTTGAAAGAAGAGCTTCGAACTTCTCTTTATTGATTAAATCGCGGATCACGCCATCCTGCAGATCATTCTGCCAATGGAATGTGATCGCGTTTTCGATATGGCCCTGTGCGTACAGAGTTGTATCTTCATCGACTTCGATGATGGCTACCTTTGGGTTATTGATATTTTCAAGGACCCAATCAGCTGAAACTAAAGATTTTTCGCGTGACATTTATTTCTCCTAAATATGTAAATGGAAATTAACGAGTGAAACGAACGATGAGCAGGTACATCTCGCAGCCAAGGCAGTAGTTAAAGGCTGCATTTAAGAAGGCAGCAGCGAGAGCAAATCCAACTGCAACGGTGAAAACTGCATCAAGGCCAGCAAAGGCTCCGATTGAACCGACTAAGGCAAAGATCAAACCAACAGACTGTGCGAACTTTGGAGGGCGCACATCTTCTGTTGGAGCCTCCTTTGCTAAACGAGGCTTGATGAACTTCTTATAGATAAGGCCATATGGAGTGAATTGCGGACCGCGAAGTGCACCAATTGCAAAGACGAGAAGTTGCGCTAGTAGTACCCACTTATTGCCGGTAACAAGCGCAATCGCAAGAACAGTTGTTGTTACTGCTGCACCAAAGCGCGGACCACGTGCATCGATGTAGATCTTCTGCACTTCTGGCTTATTGAGTATCTCTGACATTTTTCTAATCCTTTGTTGGTCGGTTAATTAATTCAAATAAAGAGAATCAATTAAGCACGACACAACGAACCAGCTAGGCGACCGTAATCAAGCACACGGCGCTTAGTAAATAAGCTGGTAGGAGTTGTGAACATGGCATAAGAGTAAAGAAGAATTGGGGCTTGCGCTAATTGCGAGTTACTTGCAGTTACGCAATATTTGCGAGCGCTGCAAGCACTTGATCACGCTTAGGAGTGCCAGCTGCGCGGCCAACTTCGATGCCATCGCGATTGACAAAGATCGTTGTCGGCGTTGAACGGATATCTAACTGGCGCACCAATTCAAGGTTGCTCTCGGCATCAATCTGCACATGTTTCACATCGGCCATCGATGTCACCATCTGTGAGAGCAAGGAGTGGGTAGCTCTGCATGGGGCGCAGAATGCTGATGAGAATTGCACCATGGTGGCTCTAGAGCCGAGCTCTTGCCCGACCATTGCAGCTGTTAGCCGATTGCCTGAAACCACCTTATGAGAGCGGATTGCGCCTGCTCTGCGCTTCCACCAGAAACCATACGCACTGGCAAGAGCCAGCACGATGAGGAGTGGTAGATAGGTTTTCACAAGAGTATTCTCACACAATGGCCAAGGTGTTGCTACTGACAAATTCGCAAGGAGCGAGCGCTGACGTGCTGCCTGCTCTTAGCCTTTTGCAGCACACCGTCAAAGTCGCTCCACTTGAAGCAGCCGTTCTCGTTGATACACCCGTCATGGATATCGTCTTTATCGATGCGCGTCGCGATTTCCCAGCTGCTAAATCACTCACTCGACTACTTGCAACAACTGGCGTAGGTGCACCCATCATTGCAATCACCACTGAAGGTGGTCTCTCAGCACTTAGCGCAGACTGGGGCATCAACGATGTCATTCTCGATACAGCTGGGCCTGCTGAAGCAGAAGCACGTATTCGCTTAGCAATCGGTACACACCAAGCGCTAATGGAAGCAACAGATCCAACTGCCACAGAAATTCGCCAAGGCGATGTTGTTATCGATGAAGGCACTTACACAGCCAAGATTAAGGGCGTAAACCTCGATCTCACTTTCAAGGAATTCGAACTTCTAAAATATCTTGCACAACATCCAGGACGCGTATTTACTCGCGCACAGTTGCTGCAAGAAATTTGGGGATATGACTACTTCGGTGGAACTCGCACAGTAGATGTTCACATCCGTCGCCTTCGCTCAAAGCTCGGCCCAGAGTTCGAATCAATTATCGGAACCGTCCGCAATGTCGGATACAGATTTACAATTCAACACAACGGCAAGGAAACAGCTCCCGCTGAACTCGTGTAGCGATGCGCCATATTCTTAAGCTCTCTCGCTCACTGCTCGAACCAATTCCTCATATCGAACATAGCTACCAATTCACCACCTTTGATCCGGCACTTCACCGCCAGCAATGGCTCGATCTCAACAATCGCATCTTCGCAGTCCATCCAGATCAAGGTAATTGGCAGATGGCAGACCTTGAAAACCGTATGGCCGAACCCTGGTTCGACCCTCAAGGGTTCTTCCTCTGCATGAACAACAACGTAATCGTAGGATTTTGCTGGACAAAGATTCACAATGAATTCGTTAACCAAGATCCAATCGGCGAGCTCTATGTCATCGGAGTAGACCCAGCCGAATCTGGAAAAGGCGTTGGAAAAGCAGTCTGCACCGAAGGCCTGATCTACCTAAAAGAAAAAGGCATCAAACAAGCAATCTTGTATGTCGATGAAGATAATGAAGCTGGTAAAGGCCTCTACAAATCTCTAGGCTTTAACTAGCTACTTCTTCTTAAAGCCTGCAGGGCACTTTGGACTTACAGCACTGACCTTCTTAGAGGTCTTGCCCTTAACGCAGGTAATCGTCACCTTCTTTGCAGCACTTGCTGCTTGAGTGAGCTTTACCTTGATGTTCTTCTCACTGAAGGTAAATCCAGCTGCCTTCATCTTGAGCCAGCCATTTTTCTCAGTCACAACGGTGGTTGCAACATTCGAAGCGCCATCTGCGCCAGTAATTGAAACTGTGGCCGAGACAGGTGCGTTTGAGAAGCCATAGAGACAGCGCGCAGCATCACTGCGCATCACTAGATCGTAGGTTCCTAAATTCTCTGTCTTGCCATCTGCCGCAAAGTGGAAACCTGCAACGCGATAATTCAAGAATCCATCGACAAATGCAGGAGCATTTCCATCAAACCCCATCGCATTCGTCGAAACAATTCCAAGTACTCTAGAAGAATCTTGTAGGCACTTATTTGGGCTTACCCAACGAGTTGAATTCAGTGTCCAGAACGAATTTGAATGCGATGCGGTGTCATTTAACTTATCGCGCCAGTATTCAAGGTAATCGAAGATCTCAGGTAGCCCTGGATCAGCCATAACAACGCCTTTTTCATATCCGAAGAATTTCGCAACTTCTGCTTCTCGACCGACAAGTTCTGCCTCTCGTCTCACAACTGCAAAGTTTGGAACAGTTACAGCTTTACCTGAGACGACCATTCGATTGTTAGTAGTACTTAGTGGTGA
This sequence comes from Candidatus Nanopelagicaceae bacterium, assembly GCA_965268015.1. GTDB lineage: Bacteria > Actinomycetota > Actinomycetes > Nanopelagicales > Nanopelagicaceae > Planktophila. The sequence continues at coordinate 76,732 of OZ254154.1, read as the reverse complement.
AATTTCGATGTTGACATCATTCATTCTCGCCTTAAACCATCCCGCTGGCTTATTAGACATGTGAACTGTCATCTGGAAACTGGTGTCGGGGCGAAATTCATATTGAATTCCAGTTTGGCCATTACCAGTCCACAGCCCGTCCCACTTGTATCCATTAATCTCTTTGAAAGGTTTAATACCAAGATTTACTGAATTGATAACGAAATAATCATTTACATTGTCATAATTCATTTGGTAAGAAAATTGTGCCAAGTACTTTAAATCTGAAACTTTTCCATCTACCGTTTCACTCCAGATTGAGGTACTTGAACCTGTCGGTAAGCGTCGTGCTTGATCTGCAGGAAATGTATTTCCATCTATTCCTAGATATCCATCCGGCATATATCGCTCAAAGGTGAGTGACTTGAATTCACCACCACCGTTTGAAATCTGAACACTTTCGATGCAATCTTCGACTTCAGTTGCAGAACAAATAGGTAGCATTGCCTTCGCCCCAATAGTTTTCTTTGGATCTCCCCACACCGATCCCTTAAGGTCACAAATGGGATCAGATGTTGATTTGCACATCATGTCTGGCCATCGGCCAAGTGATGAGTAACCAAACCCATTGTTGTCACCGATTGCGAAAATTCGATCACGACCGTCGGTTTGAAGGCTCGCAGGAAAGAAAGATTCTTTGTCATCAACAGCTCTTGCCGAGAATGGGGCAAGGAGCCCGACCGCTAAAGCCGCAATAACTAGGACTCTTACCTTGCGCATCTTCACTCCTCTATAAAAGCACTGTGGAATACACCGCAGCTAGAGGAGCTATTTATGCAGGGAGCGTGAGGGAATTAAGCCCCAACCAGCTCGGCACACATGGCTCTAAAGGCCGCTGTATGGCCATCTACATCGCTCTCAGAGGTATCTGGGCACATCAGCGCCATGTTGTGGAACGGCGTAATCAGATAGCCATCATTGAGCAAGCGCAGGTGGATGTACTGCTCGAGTTCGAAATCCCCTGATTCTGCAGCCTCGCGGCCAGTGCGAGGAGCCTTGCCCTTGAAGATGTACTCACCGCGCGCACCGAGGCGATTGCAGTGCCAATCAAGATCAAATTCCTTGATCGCGGCGTCGATGCCATCGCACCAACGATTGCCGAGTGCGATCATCTTTTCAAAGTTCTTTGTAGTTAATACTTCAGTCAGCGTTGCACGCATCGCAGCAAGAGAAAGGGCATTACCAGCCAAAGTGCCGCCGATTCCACCGAGGTCGATGATTTCAAGTTCGACCTTCTTCTTAATCTGATCTGCAATCTCTTGAGTCATTCCAAATGTTCCTGTTGGAATACCAGCTGCAAGTGCCTTACCGATTGTTAAGAAATCTGGCTTTAGACCTAAATCCTTTGTCATTCCGCCAGGACCTACTGAAATCGTATGTGTCTCATCGATAATCAAATAAGCGCCGTACTTCTTTGCAAGCTCTTGAACCCCTTGCAGATATCCATCTACGGGAAGAACGATTCCGATATTTGTCATCGCAGGTTCCATCAAGATTGCTGCAACATCGCCGACGGCAAGTGCTTTCTCCATCGCAGCTAAATCATTAAATTCAACTACGCGAGTTGTCTCCGCCAAATCAACTGGAGCACCGATATTGCCTTCGCGCTTTACCGTAAAGCCTGCATCATCCAGAGTTGCAAAGGTTTCATCGACAGATCCGTGATAGCAACGATCGATAACAATAATCTTGCTGCGCCCTGTGATCATGCGCGAATAGCGAATCACGTGGCGGTTGGCATCCGTTGCTGACACAGTAAATTGCCAGAGCGGCAGACCAAAGCGCTCCTTCAAAAGGTTAGAGACAACTGCAGCATCTTCAGTTGGAAGCATCGCTGTGATGCCCTTACCAACTTGCTCGCGGATTGCAGCAACAGTTGCATCAGGTGAGTGACCTGTCATCGACCCGGTATCGCCCAAACAGAAATCAACGTAGGTATGGCCATCGACATCTGTGAAGCGAGCACCCTTCGCCTCTTTCACAAAGACAGGATGCGAACCTGGCCACTTAGCCATCCACGACATCGGCACACCTTCGTGCATAACTTTCTTTGAATCTTCAAAAGCCTTTGCAGATGCTTTATGTGTATCGAGAAAGCGCTGCTCTTCCTTTGCGCGAAGTTCAGCAAGTCGGGCGCGATTAATCTGTGTGCTCATGAGATAAGTTTAATTAACCGGCAGAGAAAACAAATAGCGCTTCGATGTAGTTCTCGCCACTAATTCCAAGGTTTGCAGCATCCGGTGGCGCCGTCTGTGGTTCTACACAGATTCCATCTGGATCTTCGGTATAGACAACCCACCACGGAGCATCAGATTCGATATCTATACGAGCGACGTCTTCCCAAACGATTGCAGGGGTTCCTCGAATCTCGGTAAATGCATCATCCCAAGGCTGAGGCGTTGGAGAAATAATTTCACCTGTTGGCAGCCCATCAGATCCGCGCTTGAGCATCTTGCCTGCAGAGAATTCAACTTCAGCTGTTCCGCCGCGTTCTAGATCGCGAGCAAACCATGGATGCATTCCGAGCCAGAATGGAAGATCGCATCCATTGTCATCGTATTCAAGTGACCAGCGGATAGCGTCATCAAGTACTTCGATTGTCTGTTCGACAGTTGCACCTTGATACGGCTTCGGTAGATGTAGCAACGAACGTCCCGGGCCAATCTCTTGCCACGAGGATGTCACACCAAATCCATGAATTGCATGTGGTGGATCGATATTTGTTGGCAATTGAAATTCTGTACCTGTTGGTGACTTAATCAATCCGTCGCGAATTCGCCCAGCCCACGGAGCCATTGGATACCAACCGTTGGTTAATAGCCCACCACGAAATGGCACAGTAAATTCCATCTCGCGCCATTTGAGCGATGTAATGCGCCCGCCACCATCGAGGTCGATAGCAACTTGAAACTCTGCATCATCAATAAATTGCATCAGCCAACCTTTTCCTTTGCGCCGTTAAGCGTTCTTAAGTTCATACTTATACGGAGGCTGTGCGCCCTTACGTGAACATGTAATTCCAGCAGCCGTTGCTGCTCGCTGCAGGGTATCTCGTAATACATCACCGGTCAGGCTAAGAATTCCCTTTTCGACCATCGCTTCTACGATGATTGCCCCGACGGTGTCGCCTGCACCCACGGTATCGGCCACAACTACTTTGGCTCCATCTACTTCTACTGAACCCTCGCGTGTAAAGCCGATAATTCCATCTGCACCACGTGTAACAACAACCAGGGTCGCACCGAAATCTATCCAGCGCTGTGCAATATCTGCGTACTTCTGACCCGGATATAACCAAGCCATATCGTCATCACTGACTTTGATGACAGATGAAATGGCTGCCCACTTCTCAACAGCTGCCTCGTATAAATCTCGATCGCCCATAACTGCAGGGCGCACATTGGGATCAAAGACAATCGGTGCAAATTCAGCTACTCGAAGCGCCCAATCGAAGAGAACATCAGCACTCGGCTGAATAATCGTGACAAGAGTTCCGATATGCAAAACGTTTGGCTTATAACGAGATGGATCTGGCAACCACGCTAATTCAAAATCAAAGGTCGCCGTTCCATCGATCTGAAATTCATAAGATGCTCCACCCGATTCATTGAGTGAAACAATCGCTAAACATGTTGGCTTCTCACTCGTCTTCGACAGCGAAAGATTTACAGAATCATCTAATAACTCTTTACGCGCCGCCTGACCATATTCATCGGTTGAAATTCCATCGATAAATGCAACATCGTGGCCAAGGCGAGCAAGCGCCTTCGCTGTATTTGCAGGCCCTCCACCAACATGGCCAATTCGAACTCCGTCATCACCTGGGATCAGGTCGATCAATACTTCGCCGCAGACCCAGATGCTCATGTGCCTATCTTGCCGTATCGATAGCATTGCGACCATGTTGACGATTCCAGAGACCGACCTTGTTGTGCACGAACTATGCCTTGGGGGCAATGTCTTTGGCTGGACGGCTGATGAGCACACATCTCACCAAGTCTTGAGCGCCTATGCGCGCCAAGGCGGCAACTTCATCGATACCGCAGATGTCTACAGCGAATGGAAGCCCGGCAATAAGGGCGGTGAATCTGAAACGATCATCGGCAAGTGGCTCTCAACTCAAGATCGCAGCAATTTCGTTATCGCAACCAAAGTCGCCAAACTATCTACTCGCGCAGGGCTAAGACCCGAAAACATCATCGCTGCATGTAACGATTCGCTGCGGCGCCTTCAGACCGATTACATCGATATTTATTACTCGCACCACGACGATAAAGAAGTTCCGATGGTAGAAACCCTTGGCGCATACGCCCAATTAATCGCCGAAGGCAAAGTCCGCTACATCGCAGCATCTCAACACACAGGCGCTCGTTTGCAAGAAGCACTCGATATCGCAGAGCGCGAAAACGTGCCCGCCTACATCGCCCTCCAAGATCATTACAACCTCATGGAACGCGAACCATTTGAATCAGAACAAGCAGCCGTCCTCGCCAAGAACAACATCAGCGCACTTCCTTTTTACGGCCTCGCTCGTGGATTCTTAACGGGCAAGTACCGCCCCGGAGTTACTATTGATTCAGTTCGCGCAGAAGGTGTGAAGGAGTATCAAACCGAAAAGGGTTGGGCCACCATTACAAAGCTCGATGAAATCGCTCGTGCCCAGAACTCATCTATTTCAGCTATTGCCCTTGCTTGGCTTCGTTCACATCCGCAGGTAAGCACACCTATTGCATCGGCCAGAACCGTTGAACAACTGAGTGAAATTATGGAGATTGTTCACTTAAGTGATCTAGAAGTACGAATGCTTAACGCCCTGTAACAGGTCCGTACGACCACGCCGTTTCATCATCACGATTTAAGACCCAGTAACTGTATTCACTGAGCTCTTCGCGACCCATCCACTTCTGTGCATCTCGCCCATCAACCATCAACGCCGTCGCTAGCGCATCTGCAATCGCGCCATTGGGCCCAATAACAGTGGCCGAACGTGCACCAATTGCGATCAAACCTGTATGCGGATCTCGAATATGCGCACCGCGCTCGTAATCACCGCTAGTTGCCACTGCACCATCGACAACATCAAATGTCTTCAGCGATTTCTGCGCATCTTCCGGCGCAGTCACAGAGATCTGCCATGGCGCACCACCGCGCAGAACTAGATCTCCTGCCGCATTTATCAAAACCTGCGTGACACCATCGGATAGCAACATCTCTGCAGCTTTCTCTGATGCCCACCCCTTAACAATTCCAGATGGATCAAATCCACCCTCAACTGCCCAAGGGTCAAATGCCCCCAGCGTTAACTGGCGCGCATACCCACATAAATTCCAGACTTCGAGAACGTCTGCAGATGCCTCATCGATCTCCATCAAACATGCACGCAACGTCGAAACCTGTGATGTTGGTATATAGGTAGAGAAATTCTCATTGACCTCTAGAAAGAACCGCTCAACTTTATCTACAGCAATATTTAAAGCACCTTCATCCAAATTTTCAGCTGCGGCATCAACAACGATGACCGTGCCCCAGGTTTGGATGAACCGCTCAACCCTCACGCATTCGCCTTAGATACCGCCGATTGCAGTGATTGCCAGAATGCCATCGCCGTCCATGAAGCACGTGAATTACAACTATTGGCGATTGCGCACGGCAACATCGATGCTTCATTTGCCTTAATTTGTTCGACTGTAATCTTTCCTGAATTTACATATGGCACAAGAGCTGACAGCGAATATTGGCTCCACGACGATGGAGACTGCGAAGCGCTAACGTTGCTAATCTCACCATTAGAAAATGTTGCAACAACTGTGACGCTTCCATATTTCTCGGCGCGAAATGATGTACCTGTAAATGTTCCTGAAACACCAGAGACAGCAGGCGACTTAGTTGCAACGCCGCCCTGACTTGGCTTTGCAGCAGGCTTTCCGGTCTGTGTTGCAGTTGTAGCGGGCTCACTCGCAGCGGCTGTCGCAGCAGGTGCTGAACTGGTTCCACCGACTGCACCCAAGACCGCAGGTTGACCCTCACCGAATTGTGGAGGAGTAATAGACAGGACAGCCCCAAGGCCACCCAGAGTTCCACCAGCGATCAATAGTGAGCGTTTCATACCTGAATTATCTCTCGCCTTTCTGTGAGCTCCCTGAGCCTTTTCTGAAATATGCCTACTAGAAAGGGGGCCGGTGTCTACCTAGACAGAGGTTTCACGATTGGGTGCTTGGGATTTATCGCCAGGTAGTTCGTTGTTCGGAAAGTCTCATCATGTTCAGAATAGCGACTTACCTTCTTTGGACCTGTTGGCGTAATCCGATACAGACTGAATCCCATGTCATTGAAGAAATGCCAAAAATCTTGAAAAAATGTTCTGGTATCAATGTTGCATCCGCCAAACTCAAATTGAACAACGGCGGAATTTGAGATTACTGATCTCCCTGAATTCAATACATCGAGCTCATGTCCTTCTACATCTATCTTGATTAGATCTGGATGGACTCGGTTTTCAGTACACCAACTTTCGAGCCTATGAATAGTGATCTCTTCATTTTCTTCAAATTCAATTCCGAAATGCTCAAGCTTTCTATGCGAAAGAGAAGCCAAGCCGCTCCCCGGCTTATCTGACCAGAGAATTGCTTTCCCTTCCTGATTTCCGATTGCTGAATTAATCAATTCCACTTCTGGCCTTTTGTTGAATTTTCCATTAAGTTTCGAGAAGGTGAACGAACTTGGCTCAAATGCATAAACTTTGAGATTTTTCACACGCCTAATAATTGCAGCGGTGTAATCGCCAACGTTTGCTCCAATATCTAAGACCACCAACTTTTTCGAGTCATTAACATCTATGAAGCTGAGCGCACTTTCTACTTCTTTTTCGGTCGAGAAAGATCCAAATCCTTTGCCTTGCGCGATTTGAATCTCTTGCTCTAGAACTTTGGAAATAGTAGGAAGAGTGTTAATTACTAAAGAAACCACTTGGCGTATTCTTCTGAGCAACATGTTCTTCATATATCTCTTTCATAAAAGTTCGTAATTGATTTAGAAATTATCTCCAATATTCAATGCGATTATCTTCATGACACCAGAATTACGAGGAGTGAAATTCAAATGCCTCGTGGTGGAACTTATTCTTCGGCACCCCAAGAGCCTGAGCCGCCTCAAAGACAGTTGCCTCAAGGGCTGCAGGACCACAGATGTAAATATCAGAATCCGCAATCCGCGGAACCAATAGACGTAGCGCCTGTGCGCTCATCGGATGCTCTTTACGAGAACCCACCAAGTAATGCACATGCAAGGTGCCGCCAGAGTTGGCAACCAAATAATCCAACTCGTCCTTCAGTACTAAATCTTCTTTACGAGATACACGATAAATCAGATCAACCTGCGGACCATTCTTAAACTCATCAATTAAGGCACGCACTGGAGTAATTCCAACGCCGCCACCAATCAAAACAATCTGCGGACTGGTAGCTCGCCCAGCAGTAAAGGCGCCATAAGGCCCTTCAAGAAATACTCTCGTACCAACTTTTAACTTAGCCAGTGATCGTGAGTGATCACCTAAATCCTTCACAGTAATTCGCAAGTAGTGCTCAGTAGGAGCAGCCGACAACGAATAGGGATGCGAGACAAGCAAGTGCCCACGTGCAAAGAATCTCCAGTTGAAGAACTGCCCACCTTCTGCGCCCAGCGCATGCAGATTGCGCCCACGCATAACTACAGATGTCACACCAGGACCAACAGTAAGAACCTGCTCAACAACCACGTTATGGCGCAGTGAACGCACCATGGGAATACCGAAGCGAAAGACAATAATCGCAAGTGCCATCGCGATATAGAGCCCGGTCCAGTAGGCACGGTTAAGTGAATGCCCAACAAACATCTGACCGTTTAGCACTTGGTGCATAAACGATGCCGCGATAGCGGCATAGGTAAGAACGTGAACTGTCCACCACGTCTCATAACTCATCTTTGCTCGGGCCTTCTTATAGGAAGTAACCCCAGCCATGACCATCAAGACAAAACCTGCGGGCGCCCACCACATCCACGCGTATCTAAAGAGCATGTCCCAGAGCTCTGCAATCAGCGATTTACGATCTTGCCCAGCAAGCCCCACAGTAATCAAGAAAACGTGCGCACCAATTAAATACAAGCTATACGGCCCAAGTTTTCTATGCCATGTCACCAACCTGTCATGGCCCACACCTTTTTCAACCCACGGAATACGCGCCACCAAGAAGATTCCAACAATCGCCAAATAGGTACCGACCAAAGCAGTTAACCGCGATAGCGAGGTAATAATCGGATAGACCCCACTGAGATCAGCAGATCTCATCGTCGTCACCTGCATCGCAATCGTGAGCCCCAAGCCCAGACCAACGACCCACGCAGCCCAATCGGTGCCGGCAGATGAATTCTTCTTAAAGCTCGCACCCTGGCTATTCATGACCCTAGTCTTTACTACTTTCCTGAGAAGAGTATGCAAGCCAGCCTATAGAATGCTCACATGCGCGTTTTCATCACCGGTGGTGCCGGCTTCATCGGCAGCCACTTGACCGACGCACTGATTGCCCGTGGCGATGACGTCACCATCCTCGATAACTTGAGCACCGGATCAAAAGAGAACATCGCTCACAACCTCGAGAAAATTACCTTTGTCGAAGGCGATATCCGCGATCAAGCACTCGTCGAAAAACTCACCAAAGACGCCGACCTAGTCCTTCACATGGCAGCAGCCCTCGGTGTTCAAACAATCATGAACCAGACAGTTGAATCAGTCTCTACAAACTTCACCGGCTCTGAAATCGTCATGAACGCAGCCCTTAAGTTCGATAAGCGCCTCATCATCGCCTCAACGTCTGAGATCTACGGCAAGAACCCAAAGCAGCCTCTAAATGAGCTCGATGACCGCGTAGTCGGCACACCACAGAAGATTCGATGGACCTATGCAGATGCCAAAGCCCTCGAAGAAGCTGTCGCGTACGCGCTCTTCACCACCAAGGGCCTTAAGCAAACAACTCTACGGTTCTTTAACACGGTCGGCCCACGCCAGACAGGTCGCTATGGAATGGTCGTTCCTCGCTTTGTTCAAGCAGCCCTAATCAACGAGCCAATTCCTGTACACGGAGATGGCACTCAATCACGCGTCTTTTGCCACGTTGAAGATGCCATTAAGGCAGTTCTTCTCATCGCAGCAGATGACACCACAATTGGTGAAGTCTTTAACGTAGGCGGCGTAGGTGAAACAACAATCACAGCCCTTGCCGAAACAATCATCAAGCGCACTAATTCATCTTCAACAATCTCATACACCCCATATACCGAGGCCTATCCACCAGGTTATGAAGATATGCAACGCCGAGTACCTGACACCACCAAGATTAAAACTCACCTCGGCTGGTCGCCTGCCCACACTCTCGATTCAATCATCGATGACGTTGCAGCCGACAAGCGCAAATAAATTACAAGCCTTTAGCGCCCTTAACTTTTCCTGTTGTATCAAATACATACGGCGCACTCGCCAACACTGCCTTCTGATCTACAACATCGTGCAGCGTCACAACAATCGTAATATTGGCTCCACCCAACACAGATGAACTTTCTCCGTGCCACTGGCCAACAACATCATCATGCCAAGCCACAACAGCGCCGCGAATACGCAACTCTTCAATAACCAACTCAGCCGCTGTCTCGCGAGTGTCAGCCACGTTTGGCTTATAGGCAACCCCAACTACAAGGACACTCTTGCCCTGCAAACTTCCACCATTATCGGCCTGCACACGATCAACGATGTACTTCGACATCTCCAAGTTCACTTCATTCGCTCGACGAATAAAGGTTGCTGGAACCCCAAGTTCTTCGGCAACATGAGCCAAGTACGTAGGATCAACTGGAATACAGTGCCCGCCCACTCCAGCACTTGGAGTAAATTTCATAAATCCATACGGCTTTGTATTTGCAGCATCCAAAGTCTCGTAAACACTAATTCCCAAGGCGTTTGTGATCTGGGCAAACTCATTTACCAATGCAATATTTACCTGTCTAAATGTATTTTCAAACAACTTTGCAGCCTCTGCCACCTCAGGAGATGAAACTTCAACAAGTTGATCACAAAACTTTGAATAAAACTCTCGAGTTTTCGCAGATGCCTCAGGTGTCAACCCCGCATACAAACGAGGAGTGTTCTTCTGATTGTAATCTCCACGACCTGGATCTACGCGCTCAGGTGAAATCGCATATAAGTGCTCAAGCTTTCCACCTGAATACTTTTCAATTGCAGGCTTTATGTAATTACGGATTGTTCCTGGGAATGAAGTGGACTCATTAATGATTAATGCGGATTGCTTCAAATTCTCACCGATTGTCTTGCAAGCAGAATCAATGAAGGCCATGTCTGGCTGACGATCTTTAGTAAGTGGCGTAGGGACAGCGATCACAACTATGTCGGCATCTGAAATATCAGATCCGACCGTTGTCGCCCTATATCTCGAAGCTTTAATCCACTTCTGCAGAACGGCGCTTTCCACCCCTTCAATGTGAGAGATTCCCTGGTTGAGTCGGTCGACAACCTTTTGGTTGTTGTCATAACCGACAATGTCAAAGAATTCACCAGCAAATGCAGAGATTGTTAGTCCCACATAGCCTTGCCCAATAATCGCAACTTTCATTTAATTTGCGAGAACATCCGGGTTGCGTGGATCAAGACGTTTCATATTTGCTAGAGCCTCATTCTTTTCTTCCTCTGTTGAATTAGGCAAGAAATAAAGTACTCGCCAGGCATCAAAATACTCAGGATTGAATTCAATCCCTGCAAGAGCTACCTGACGGGCTTCGTTCACAAGATTGCTATTAGCGAATAGTTGAACTCCCTGTGCGAATCTCTGAGAATTACTTGGATTTAAATAGCTCGGCTCTAGCGCTTTCAATACTATGTCACCTTGACCAGACTTAAGGGCGGTGCGCCATTTCGTATCGGCACTCATTGGTGGCGATGCAACGATCAGGCCAACCACGATTCCGATACCGGCTATAAGTTGTGGTGAAAAAACTCCGGAGGATGTCTTCGCTGATGCAATCTTGCCTATCTTTCCTGCTTTAGAGACTTCTAAATTTAGTTGTGGCTTTCTGGTGGCAAACTCATAAGAAATCAGTGCTGCAGTTAGTAACCAACCCCAAATAGCTAGCCCAATCTGATTGATACTAATTAATGATTGCGCCTGATAACAGGCCCACGTGGTTGCAAGAGCAACAAAAGTTACGTCGTAATTTCGACCTCTTCGAAGAACTCGTATGATTGCAATCGAAGCGAGAGTGAGCATGCCTAAATAGGAAAGCAAAAGTGGCCATCCGCCAAAGGCAAAGAAGTCGATGACTACGTTGTGAGCTGCATTTGTCACAGTTCGCGGACCTGGCAATATAGTCGCTGCCTGTTCCGAACGTGTTCGGCGGTACCAGTCCCCGTAGGAATCCATTCCCACGCCGGTCCATGGATGTTCCTTACCCATAGTTATTCCGGCGTTCCAGTAAGCCCCACGCAGTGAAACAGATGTTTTGTAAACAAAATCTAAAGGACCTTTTTGAAGGGCACCCAAAAGAGCAAGTAGTCCAACTGAACCTGCCCCGATAACATAGAGATAAGTTGCTGTTATTGTCTTGATTTTAGATCGCACAATGAAGAACCCGACAATCGCGGCACCACCGGCTGTCACCACAATGCCTTGTATCGCATTTGACTCTAAGACTTCATAGAACGCGAGCGTTCCAACTAGAAGAGCCCCAACTCGATATTTCCATGTGGCTTTAGGATCCGCTGATGTTGCCATAAGGGAGGCGATAAACATTCCAAGGAAGGCGCCGATAAAGTTTGGATTGCCAAATAACCCAAGGATGTTGCCATAAGGATTGCTCCAAGACAAGAAATCTCCAAATGCTAAGACCCATGCACAATAAATCACATTGATGGCCCCCACGATTTGAAGGCCATAGATGATTTTCTTGAAGTTCTGGGCCTCCCTAAGATTCAGGGCCCCAAGTGAGATAAATACAAGTGCAAGGTAAGCAACCAAACCTGTATTTCTACCGTAAGATCCATAAATATTTTGGCTCAAGGGCGAATCGCTATTGAGTGCAGCGCTGATTGTCGCAATTAACAAGGAAAGACAGAGCAGTAAATACCAGCGAAAGTTCTTCAAGTTTTGGCGAAGGTTGAATCCAAGAAACAATCCTGCTAAACCAAATCCTAAGCCACCAGCGATAACCAATTTAGTAGCGTTTACAGGGTCTGTCACCGAACTCAAGACTATAAATAGACTTGTAAAAGGTGCGCCGACCAGGATCAGGTTTGAGGCTGTCTTCTCTGCTGCTCTGTTAAACATGGCTTAATTCTAACTGTATAAAGGCCGAAACCCGGCTCCCTCCGAAGAGTGAACCGGGTTTCGGTTTAGATCTTTACCAGATCAGGTATGAGCTAATTAAGCTCCGACCTTCTTCTGGATCTTAACGATGAGCTTTGTCAACGCTGTGATCTGTGACTTGAGGTTAGCTACCAACTTAGCAACTGTTGCTGCAAGAGCATCAACTGCATCGTTAGCTGCAAGAGCAGCTGTTGTAGCTGCATTTGCTGCCTCGAGCGCCTGATCAGCAACTGTTACAGAAAGTGAACCGTCAACACCTGCGTTAGCAGATACTGAGTAGCCTGTTCCTGTTGTCCATGTGAACTTAACAGTAGCTTGTGTGTTTGGAGCGTAAAGTGTGTATGTCTTTACACCATCTACTGCCTTAAGAACGCTTGTAGCAGTAGTTGTGTCAGATGCTGAACCAAGTGCGTAGCTAGCAACGATACCGCCTGTTGCGAATACGTTCTGGTAGTCATCTCCTGAAACAACAGCGTTTCCATCTGAGTCCTTAAGTGTTACCTTAAGTGAGATCTTCTCGCCTGGTGCATAAGCAGTCTTGTCAGTTGTAACAGCTACTGAAGCTACTACTCCTGAACCAACACGTACTGATACATCGCCTGACTTGATGACTGTAGTAACAGTTGTGTCAGTTGCAGATGGCTTATTTGTAACATAAACAGTACCTGTGCCCTTTGCGACACCTGTTACTGAACATGTCCATCCGTTAGTTGCATCCCATGTTCCACAAGATGTGTATGAGTTGCTGATCTTTGTTGTGTCGTTAGATACGAGGTAGTAGCTACCTGTTGTAACAGCCACTCCTGCCGCATCCTTAACATCGAATGAGATGAGACCAGCTGTAGGGCCCACCTTTGCAATGGTTCCGGTTGTAAGAGCTGCTGTCTTTGCTGTGATTGTAGCGGCTGCTCCGTAGAAAGTTACTTTCTTGGTTGCAATTACTACACCAGATGCAGTGCTGATTGTGATTGTTGCTTCGCCAGCAGTTCCGTCAGCAAGAACCTGCACTAGATCATCGTGCTTGATTGAAATCGCGCGACCAAGTGAGCTCTGTGTTACAGCTACGTTAGCCGTAGTTACTGGAGCAAGTGTTCCAGGACCTGAGATTGTTGCTGTGTATGACTCAACTGCAGCTGTACCAAGGGCATTCAAAAGAGATACCTTGATTGTTGCAGCAGCATCAGCAGCAGCACCGGCTGTTGTAGTAGATGCCTTTGAAGCTGTAACAACATCATCAACTACTGCTGAGTTTGTCTCACCACGGTTGAGGATTACTGTTCCAGTTGTAGCTGTATTTACAACTGACTTAGCAACTGTAATTGTGATTGTCTGAGCAGTCGCGTTTCCGCCACCAAGTGTTCCTGTAACAACTGCAGGAGTTAGCTTGACTACGTATGTTCCAGCAACTGTTGGTGCTGAAGTTTCATTTACGCCAAGATAAACCTTGTATGTTGCAGAAACCTGTGCAGCGCCTGCTACAACGTTAACTACAACAGACTTTGCGTTTGGAGCGGTTGCTGAACCTACTGCAGCAGACACACCTGTTGTTGTGTCAATCTTTGCTGAAGCTGTTTCTACCAACTGGAGGTAAGGAAGAGCTACAGATGTAGCTGGGCCTGAAACAAGTGACGCAGTAACTGACATTGAGTCGTACTGAGCACCTGCTAGGAATGCGAGAGTAGCTGTAGCTGATGTAGCTGTAGCTGTCTCTGATGTTGTCTGCGAAGCAGTTGTGGCTGAAACTGTAAGGTTGTCAGAGTTAATTGTTGCGCTTGATGGCGCTACAGATAGAACTCCAAGACCCAAAGCTGCAACAGCTACAAGCGCGATGCGCTTAAATGTTGTCTTTGAAGACATGTGTTTCCTTTCGATAGTCGAGGTACGGACGATCCGTAGCTCGGCTTGGAGTTAATTTCTTAACTCCTCTCGATTCATCGCACGTGCTGATGAATCAAATTCTCCACCGTGTATCCGGACGCGGTGAAGAAACTTATTTATTTACGACCCGGGTACTAGTACCGCTTGGGCCAAAATTTGGGTCTTGCTCGCATTGAGCAAGAGACGAGTCGTGATCGTCTTAGGTGCGTCAACTACGTCATAACCGCGGTCTCCAACAGGGATCGCGAAGTCTGCAGTTGGGGTAGAGAGTAGGGAAATTGTAACGGTCATAAGGTACTGGCCATTGGACATACGCTCAAAATCCACGCTTGTGGCGTCAGCCTCGGCGACCTTCCAGTCACCTTTTTGGCCAAATGCCACATATCCAACCTCGTACTTTGTGCCGTTGCCGTCAACTGTGATGGTCTGATCGATCATCACATTTGGTCCACCCACAGATGTGACGGCCTGGGTGGTCAAAACTGTTCCTTCTTCAGTGGCTACTGGCACATTGCGGTTAACGCGGACCTTGCCAGCTGGCCCTTTCTCACCTGTAACAGTGAAAGCTGTAGGTACGCCTTCAGAATCAAGGCCTGGCCAAACAACGTTGGCGCCCTTTACGTAGACACCTGAAACCATAGAAGAAGACTTCTTGGCTGGCATCGAAACTGATGGGGCAGGAGATGCTGACTTTGATGCAGCTTCTGTAGCGCTATCTGCTGGCACCTGGTTTGTGACAGCAGGAAGGACGCCCTCCTGGCCAGTCATTGAGTTAAAACCAAGGAAGGCTGTGACTACTAATAGTAAGGACAAAGCAACCTTTGAAGACTTGGCTGCAAGATCTGCCGCCTTCTTATAGGTAGTTGAAAGCATGTCTAGGGCTGTTAAGCCACGTTCTTGGTCGATTACGAGCTCTGAAAGCACGCGACGAAGTGATGTGCGAGCGCGAGAAACTGTGTGGCGCACTGCAGATTCCTTGATTCCAAGCTCTGCTGCGATTTCTTCTGTTGAACGGCCTTCCATCTCCCACATAACGAGCGCTGCGCGCTCTGCAGGTGAAAGTAGGGCCAAGGCCTGGCGGATAATCGCTGCATCTTCTGCCTGTGAAAGAACTTCTGAGTGATCGCCTGAAACCTGCCATGCAGCTTCAACCTCAGCCTGGGCATCGTCGATAACCACAAGGTTTGGACGGCGGCCCTCTAGACGGAAGTAGTCAATACAGAGGTTCTCAATAGTGCGGTGAAGATAAGAGAGTGCGTGATCTGCTGATTCAAGCTCAGGGGCAGCGAGCATGAACTTAATTAGAGAGTCTTGGGTTATTTCTTCAGCTTTAGCTGAATCCTTCAATACTCGATTGGCGTGCGCGAGTAGCTCTGAACGGTGCTCTGTGTAGAAAGCCCCTAATTCAGCTACTGTCCAAACGCTTAGCGCCACTTTTTGGATCCTTTTGTTAACCGGTTTGTCCTGCAGAGCCAGCCGTCGCTATCTCTATAGCCTTCTACGAATCCGAAGTCTATTTGTAGCGGGGATGGGACAAAACGGACATTTTATACAATGTGCTCTATCTACCTGCCAACTTAATCCTGTTAGATGCTAGAAAAGCCATTATTTTCCAGGCCTTTAGGGGATTTCCGAATACAAATTTCATGGCTCTAATCCAGGTCAAAGGTGACTCTAACAACCACTTAATTCTGCCTGAATTTCGCAGACCTGAAACAAACAACTTCAGAAATTGCGCTTGGCTAAAGAACTTCATCGGTCCCGTGGCTAGGCAAAGTTGACTCGCTAAATAGTCGACTGTTCGAGTTAGCTCTTTTAAGGCACTTGGATCTCTAGTTAATTGACCTGGCTCGTCAGTGAAATATCTATAGCAAGTTTCGTCCGAAACAAAAATGGGATGATTTAAGAAATTTGAATCTCTAATAAAGCACTGATCCTCTCCCATACGAAAAGCGGGAAAATGGATGTCTTTGACAAGGTGTTGCCGGAAAGCCATTCTTGTAAAACTTGGCATATTAGCAAAATTCAGAATATAGTCAAAGTCTCTTGAATAATTTAAAGAACTTGATTGCACATTTTCAAAACTATGAGAAATTGATTCGAGCCGTCCGATGGCAATCTCTGCATTCCTTTTCTCTGCTTCAGCTATCATTTTCAAATAAGCATCAGGTATTGGCAAATCATCGCTATCCCAAAAACAAATCCATTCACCTCTTGCTAATTCGATTCCAATATTTCTAGCTAATCCAGGTGAATTGACCTGACTTTCAAAAAATGAAATCGAACCATTTTGATATTTATCTACAAGCTTATTGAGTTCTCTGGAAGTTCCATCTCCAGCATCGTCATGAATCAAAACTATTTCAATTCCCATCACGCTCGCATGCTTTAAAGTATGTTCTAAGTTGTGGAGATTATTCTCCATACCTCTGATTGGAACGATTGCTGATAGCTTAATTCTTGATAAAATCATATTACTTACTTGACTCGAGAATTTTTTCATATATGTTGATTAAATCATTTAATTCCAATTCGAGATTGAACAAATTGATTAATGCCACTCTGTTCAGAATTTTCGCTCCGTCTACTAAGGCATCATCTTTAAGCGAGATATCAATTTTCATTGCTATATCAATCAAATCCCAAGGATCAACTATGAAGCCCGAGACGCCATCTACTAAAAAATGAGGCGCACAAGAATTAGCACTTTGGATGGGGAATGCGCCGAATTCCATCGATTCAATCATAGAATTAGAGAGGCCATCTGAGATACCAATCCCTAAGCAAATCCTAGCTCGCTGATAAATGGCCTGCATTTCTTCTCGCGAAACTCGAGGGAGAGATGAAATTTTCCAGTTGTATTTGAGTCTAAGCAGCTCTATTTCGTTTGCCACAGATTCAGCTGCGGAAAAAACGACGATTTCATAATTTCTTAAATTGGACTGGACCAACTCAAGTGCTCGCAGGGCATTCAATGCTCTGCCATGATTATCCTGATAGCCCTTAATCAGAATTAAAGTTCTCTTTGAGGGCGCTATCAGACTCTCTTCCTTTACAAGAGTTCCTATTGTTGCATATTTTTCGCTCAGAATATCTTTCGAAAATCCAAATTTTCTTGCAATCTCTATCTCCTCATTTCGTTCCACTAGCAAGAGGTCGACAAACGAAAGGGTTTTTTCTATTCTATTTTTATGATTGTCTAGCATTCCGTAATACATTAAATCACTTCCCCAGGTAGAACATATAACTTTAGATCTTTTGTTCAATCTTTCGGGTTTTGACAACGTAAAGATATAGCCTGCATGCTGTATCTCATGCAAGTGAAGAATATTTGGTCTAAGAATTCGAAGAGCTACTGCTAAAAGACTTCCACGCCAAGAATTACCGTAGAATCTATCTAAAACAAAAAATATTCCTCGTATAAATCTTGAATTGCTGAAAGGAATTACGTTTATCAGTTTGCTACCTTGCGCGTGACTTATTTTTTTTGGAGATGTCGAGGGAAATACCCAGATGTGTTTGAAATGACTTTTGTGGGCAACAGATGAGATCCATTTTTGAAGATGGGTCGAGTCAAGCATTCCAACTACGAGAAGCGAGGGTTTCGACACTGTTCGACCTTTCAGTATTGTGAATAGATCTTATTAGAACATCTGTTTTAAATTAATCTGCATAATTTGTGGTGTTTGTTTCTTAAAAACAAGTAAAGATATCTGCTAAAAGGTGTAAGAAGAATGAATAATACTACAAAGAAATTACACCTCTTGGGCCATCGTCGAGCAATGAGAAAAGCCTTAAAGAGATACCGTCTAGCTGGGACCTCTCTGGAAGTTACTCCGATTCTCGCTGCGTAGTAGAGGGCATGTGATAAAGCCATGCGTGCAAAATCTGGTTTGGGGGCATTTCTTGTTAAGTAGTCCTCAATAACTTTTATTCTCTCACCCGCCATGTCTTTGCCTTGACTGGAAATTGAGGTTGACTCATTGTGAATTCGCCATTGAGCCATGAATCCCTGCAATCTTGCAAAATCTCCGGTTTCACTAAGCCGCAGCCAAAAATCGTAATCTGTTACGTATTTGTATTTAGACGATCTTCCGCCGATTCTGACTGCAGCATCCTTGCGAAAACAAGCACCCGGTCCAGGGAGACAATTAAACAATCCGGCTAATTCTCGAATGGAAAATTCTCTAGTTGTTCTTTTCTCAATTTCATCACCAAACTCATCTATAACGCGCCAATCAGGGTACGTGGCAACAATGCTTGGGTTTTCTTCCAAGAATAGAACAGATTTAGCAAATAATTCTGATTTAAATACTGGATCATCGTCACTTACAACCATGCAGTATTTACCACTAGAGTTTCGAATACCTTCGTTTACTGCTGCAGCTTCACCTTGATTTACTTGATAAATATATCTGACTTTGGCTCCATATTCTCTTACAATTTTTGCAGAATCATCCGTGGACCCATCATCAACAATTATGTACTCAAATGGAATCGACGTTTCTACCCTTAGGACAGAATCAATAGTGTCGGCAATATATTTTTGTCCGTTAAATACCGGCGTAATGATAGAAAGCAAAATTTCAGATGTCATTTTTGATTCCCATTGCTTTTCAAAGGCCCATTAACATGGCTTGTTCATCAAAATCTTTTACCTGCTCTCGAACTTGCTCAAATGTTCCCCTGGCAATTACCTTGCCATCCTGAATGTAAAGTACTAAATCAGCATTTCGTACTGTAGATAGTCGATGCGCTACAGTTACTAAAGTTAGTCGACCTTTTAGTGATTGTATGGAATTTGAAACCTCTTGCTCCGTCCGAGCATCCAATGAGCTTGTGGCTTCGTCAAGCACAAGAAGTCTTGGTTTTGTAAATAATGCCCTGGCTATCCCTAATCGCTGGCGTTGACCGCCACTCAGATTAGAACCATCTTCATTGATTGAAGAATCTAGCCCATGCGGAAGAGTTTCTATATATTCCCTTAATTGGGCAGCATCTAAAGCTTCCCAACATTTGTCATCTGGTGCTATCTCTACAGGGAATCCAATCGCTAAATTTGATCTTACAGTGCCGTTTACAATCACAATATCTTGAGGAACATAAGCCATTCCTCCTGGCCATTTTCTAATTGCATTTTGCGGAGTTTCTCCCGAAATGAGAACTGAACCAGAATGAATCTCTACCACGCCAAGTAGAAGATCGACTAAACTCGTTTTTCCAGCTCCAGATGGTCCCACAATGGCAATCGATGCACCAACTGGAATTTCTAAATCAATATTCGAAAGAGCATTATTGCTGCTTCCAGGATATAGAAGAGATGCGTTTTTGATTTGTACTTGCGGTATGAAACCTTCATGCGTAAAGTCAATTTCATCGTTTACGGATGTTGATAGTTCAAAATTCTTGAGTTCTTCTACAAGATCAAGTGTGAGTTTTGAAGCTCCAGCACTTGTTCGAAGTTGTAATCCACCTTGTTGTAGTCGCATTACTGCCGGGGCAATCCTTGTGCCTGCGGCCAAAAAAATTGCAAGGGTTCCAATCGCGTGAGTTGCATCTTGTATCAAGAACTGAATTGCTGAAAGCATAAGTGCCCCTAATACCACTGAAGATTCAATTACATACTTGCTCACATTGGGCATGAACTGAATCTCTGCGAGGACATTGGATAGTTTAAATCTAGTTTCAGAAATTTTCCTTACATAGTATTCTCTTCGATTCCGCACCGAAATTTCTCGATAAGCATTTAGTACTTCAAGTATACTTTCAGAACTTTCCACTCCGAGGGCACTATTTAAGCTTCCCAGTTTATGTGCCCTTCCACTTGAAGTTCGGTATACCAATAAACTGATAATTCCGAAAAAGAAGAATGTTGAAATAGCTGTAATTGCATCAACGGCAAATAAGCCAATGCTTAGAATAAAGAGTAAAGACGCATCCGCAATTAGCGTTACAAAATTGGCAAGAATTCCAACTGTGATATTTTGAACACCGCTTGTCAACGCGAATAATGTATTTTGAGTTGATTGCGTGCGGATTCCAAGAAGTGGTTTTGTCATTAATTTTGATACAAGTTCAGCAGAAATTTGGGCCCCGCGACGACTCAAATAAAAGAGGATCCTTCTTGTCAGGTAAACAGAAATCAAAGTTCGGCAAAGAAGAAATAGGGCTGCGAGTGCACCTAGAAATGCCACTTGGGTTTGAAAGGCGAAATCTGCCAGATGAACCTTTTCCAGAAATAGGGCAGTCCTCGTTCCTGGTGCCGTCGACTTAATTCCGGATATTGAGAGGGCGCCAATAACCCCAACTAGCGCGACGCCGATTAAATCAAGCAATGCGAGGGCCACCTGCAAGACAATGACTAAGAATAGTTTTCTATAATCTTCCTTAGGTAGAATTCCTAGTGCACGACCGAGTGCGCTGGCCCTTATTCTTGTAAGAATTGACCTCACAACTCTGTCCGAATTCCCGTCCAAAATTTATGTCTTCCGATAGTAGACAGAATATAATTAGTCACTCGCTCAGATGTGTTTTTGATTTTATACTCTTCAGGCAAAGTAAATGAACCTTTGAAATCCATAAGGGTGGAAATAGCTTGAATCACATTTTTACTGTCTAATCCTGCCATGAGAATTGCGCCCGTTTCCAATGCTTCTGGTCTCTCCATTGAATCTCGGAGGGTCACTGCTGGAAACCCTAATATCGCCGATTCTTCGCTTATGCTTCCACTATCCGAAAGCACCACTTTTGCATGCTTTTGCAAGGCAACATAATCAATAAAACCGAACGGTTCATGGAGTTTGACCAATGGACTTAAGAGATGCTTCTGTTGAGCCAATTTATCTTCAGTTCTGGGGTGCGCAGACACCAATATTGGGAGCCCAAATTCTTTTGCTACTTCATTGAGGCATTCAATAAGTAACTGCTGTCTCCCTGCAGAATCTATATTTTCCTGTCTGTGTGCACTTGCTAAGAAATATCCGCCACTCGTTAACTTGAGTCTTTCCAATACATCAGACTTGGCAACTTTTGAGGCGATCGAATCGAGCACTTCAACCAACGGTGAACCAATCACGCTCGTCATTCGCGGGTGCAAACCTTCGGCAATTAGGTTTCTTTGAGCATGACTGGAATATGCGAGGTTGAAGTCAGACAGGTGATCAATTACTCGCCGATTAATTTCTTCAGGTACGTTAGAATCAAAACTTCTATTTCCCGCTTCAAGGTGATAGATGGGGATTTGCATTCTCTTTGCAATGAGTGCACTCAAAGAAGAGTTTGTATCACCTAAAATTACTATCGCATCAGGGCGATTATTGCTAAGTTCTTGTTCTGCAGCCATAAGTAAGGTTCCTAGGAAATCCCCCAGCGATTTACCTCCTAAGTTGAGGTATGTATCTGGACCTCGCAGTTCCAGATCCCGAAAGAAAACATCTGATAAATTTGGGTTCGAATTCTGTCCTGTATGAATTAATCTATGGTCAAAAACTTGATCAAAACGCTTAATCAGAGTTGCAAGTCTAATGATTTCTGGACGGGTCCCCACAATCGTGGTGATTTTATACTTTTGAACCATCGCTAAACTCTCCTGATTTCCAATTTGGGCAATAGTACCGTTATAAATCGTTTAAAGACGGAATAGCCATTCATTCATTAGAGAAAGGATTAGTCTCCGCATATTCTTGAAGCATTTTAGGGATGGTTAGCACTTGGTCAAAGCCGGCGTCAGACCATAACTTCGAATTTGCTTCCGGATTGCTTGTAGTAAGAACTCTATTTATCGATTCAATTGTTTTAGTTGGAATTATTTCTAGATCATCTCGACCAAAAAGAGTAGAAATTAAAGAGACTAATTCGAATTTAGAGATGGTATCTGAAGGAACTAAATGAAAAACTCCTTCTTTAAAGGATTCACTCTTAAGAACACCTGAAACTACTTTTGAAAAATGCTTAGTTGTCACTCCATTCCAAATATGATTTGTATATCCTTTGATTGCAGCTTTCTGTGGTTGTGAAAGCACCCATTCCATTAATGAATTTTTTGTGTTCAATTCTCTGCCAATAACAGAGGTTCTTAGCGTCATCGCATTTGGACTCAATATTTCACCAACTAATTTTGTAAAACTATACAAATCTGTGTACTCAAATTCAGAATTCTCTGAATATCCCCCTTCGCGACCTGAAAAAAGACAGTCAGTACCAATTTGTATCACTGGTTTGCCTTTGCTTACGGAGTAGTCGTTCAGCAGTTGAGGAAAATACGAATTAAGTTGGTGTGCCTTCTGGATGCTGTCGATATCGTCTTCGTCTATTAACTGTCTAATGTACCCAGCTGAATTCAAAATGAAATCACAAACATCCAGAACTTCAAGATTTTCTGCAGTTGTTTCTTCTGATATATCTAGAATTTCTATCCTTCGTCCGTCTAATACCGAAATGCCACTTCGATTAAATTCGAAGACTTGGAAGCCATCATCGTGAAGCTGTCTAGAGAGTGCTGAACCCAGCATCCCTGTGCTTCCCAAAATTCCAACGCTTAGCATGTCTCTAACCTAGCACGTGACAGATGCCTCATCTGCTAAAGCAAGCAATTCTCTTCTAATTTTCGCAATTGGATGTCTTTGCTTGACTGCATATTTTGCGCAAAATATTTTGCGAATTTCCTGTAAGTCTGAATTTAACCACCACGAATCTATATCATCCCATACATCATTTATTTTCCTTGCTGCCTCTTCGGGATCAAAGAAGAGTATTTCAGCATCTACTAAAGTCTGATAAAACAGTTGAGCTTCTTCAGCCAATCGATCAAATCCATGCCTCCAAAAAGCAATTGTTGGGACATTATTCGAAAGATTCTCAAGCAGGCCAGTCGAGTCATAAGTTTGAACTACCAAACGGTTTTTTTTAATGAGTTTTTTAATTGGCAAGAATCCAAGATCAACTTTGATTTGCGGGTAATTCCGAAAAATTCTTCCGAGAGTTTCGGCATCTTCGATGTCTGCGCCTCTTGCCATTCTTACGGTTGTACTTGATAAAATATTAGAGTGTATGTTTTCGATGAATTTTCTCTGTTGGGAGCAATTGATTTCGAAATCACTTCTGGTATCCCAACAATGAATTTGGGGTTCCCGTACGGTTTCTACGAGTAATAGGCCGCCTTTTTTGCTGTATGAAAGCTTATTGGGTTTCGGATCTTTCAGCAGAAAAGTTGGAATCTCGGTTTTTCGTCCTGACCAGCCCCAGGTTAGAAAATAGTCAGCAGTAGATTCTTCAATCGATGGTGAGAGGAATAGATTAGTTCCGTAGTTATTGCCATGTTGTCCTACAATATACTTTGTTCCTGAATCAATCATTTTTGCAGTCCAAAATTTAAAAACTTCATCCGTACGAAAATTATTGCTCGTGAAGATGAGTTTGGGATTGGACGGATATTTTACCTTCTCTGCTAAGTTTTTCAATTCTTTGAATCCTTCAAGATAAATGCGGGGAAGTGATTCTATGCAAAGGGGTAGCACTGGATGAATGTTGTCTGTGTCGAAATCTAATAACGCTTTTCTTTTTAGTTCTTCGCGAAGAAGAGTATCCGTTTCTGGAATGTCGTTAGGCAGGATAATTCGGTGCATACGCGGAAATTGAAAGAATGAGATTTGGAGAAACGATTCCATTCTTATCGGCAAATAGGAGTTGGTTACCATGATTTTTTTTGGCTTAGGCAATAGCATAGTGATTTGCTCTAACATTAAAATTACTTTTGCGCCTAATCTAATTCTAAGTGCCGGTAACGGGATTACCTTGAAGCTGGGAGCCGGGATATTTTCAAAACTTGGAATTGCATCTATCGACCCGTCCCAACCTATAGATTCCAGGATTTTCGCGGTGAAATAGCTATCCCATCGCCAATCATTCATACGCTCCTGCGCTTCTTCCATATGCATCGGGGCATAGTTTCTTTGATATTTCGCATCTATAAATGCTGATTCAAAATCATGATCCTTGAGCAATTCTTCAATCCGATATTTCCGGTATACGTAGGCTTGAGAGAACATTCTTACCCAATGTCCAAGAATTATTTTCCAAGCCCTTGCCGACATATCTTCGTCATGAGCCTTGTTTAACAAGCTAGTAAGGTAGGGTAAAATTTCATCCTCAATAGTTCGCGATTGCTCAAGTAACTTGAAGCTTATTTCTTGAGGTACCCCCGTGATTTGATCTTGATTTACGTCTTTTTTTGCATGTAACTTGCCCACCCAATTGCGATCCGTAAACACAAACTCTCTATCTTTCATACCATCGGGATGATTTAATGTTAAAAGTAGATGTTTTTTCATTAGTTATTCATTCATATCTGGTGTCATGAGTTATTCCAAGAATATTCGAATGAACGCAAATCTAACTTCTCCGATTCAGTTGAACTATGCAGAATGTTTGAGATATTTAGAATTAGATTCGATCGTTGTTCTAGGCCCTGAAACGCAAACCAAATGTTGGGTGGAACGGTTATTCTCGCGTAGTTGTCTGAACCTATTTCTATAGTTCTAAATTCAATAGAGTGTGTGTCGCTAACCGAGTCAGCAAATACGAACCGGACCATTCCGACCGGGACTACTAAATTCATGGTCATTTGTGAGTGCCGTTTCCAGCCTTTAATTTCATTTTTATCTATCCATGAGAAATATGCTTCCCCAAAACCCTGAAAGCCAACATCTTCAACCTTTAATGCTCGTAATACATCTCCTCCTTTTACTGAAATGCGTTGAAGTGGGCTTACTAAAATCGAATCTAAGGCTAGAGTTCCCATTTGCTATTTCTCATTCGGGAGATTTCTTGGAATTGCCTTATTTGATCATTCGTAAACTCTTCGGTATCTCTCTCCGAGAGATAGTAGTTCTTGTACCATTCAATAGTAAATTTTGCTGTCTCTTTGAAATCTAGAGTTGAGCTCCAACCTAGAATGCCGAAGGCTTTATCACAATTAAGTTTCAATAATCCTGCTTCTTGCACTTCTTGATTATTTTGTTCACTCGGTTTCCACTTGGAATCTTTCCAATTCAAGCTCATCTCTTCAACCAATTTCTTTACCGAATAGTCTCCATTTTCATTCGGTCCAAAGTTAAAGGCCTCCCCATGCAATGACTTATCCAATCGCAATCTTGAAGCCAACGTTAAATAACCTCCCAAAGGCTCTAATACATGTTGCCATGGGCGTGTAGCGTCGGGCTTTCTAAGTATTGCAATTTCTTGTCTGGACCAAGCTCGCACACAATCAGGGACTATTCTGTTTGCCGCCCAATCTCCTCCTCCTATAACATTTCCTGCGCGAGCCGATGCTATGCGTACCTTTGATTCATTACTATTGAAATATGTTCTTGCATAAGACCTAATTGCAAACTCAGCTGCCCCTTTAGTGGCGCTATAGGGATCATATCCACCCAGAGCATCCTGCTCGCGATATCCCCATATCCATTCAACATTCTCATAACATTTATCACTTGTAACAAAAACGGCTGTGCAATCACTTTCGACATCTCTTAACGCTTCTAAAACGTTCACGGTGCCAAGTACATTGGTTTCCCAAGTTTCTATTGGATTTTCATACGCTGAAATTACGAGAGCTTGAGCGGCTAAATGGAAAACGAAATCCGGTTGTGTCTCTCTAAAAACATCTTTAATTTTTGCCAAGTTTCTGACATCAATGCGCAGGTCACGAATCTGACTCTTTGAGCGGACTTCTTCAAAATGAGATGGGGATGTGTTTGG
The DNA here is from genome assembly GCA_965268015.1 of Candidatus Nanopelagicaceae bacterium. Lineage (GTDB taxonomy): Bacteria > Actinomycetota > Actinomycetes > Nanopelagicales > Nanopelagicaceae > Planktophila. Next base: position 50,657 of record OZ254154.1, on the reverse strand, counting down.
ATCCAGTGCAATGCCGACGACATTTGCACCTAGAATTCTGAGCCAGGACACTAGCCAAGAACCTTTAAATCCGGTGTGTCCTGTGACGATAACGGTCTTCTCATGAAAAATACTTTTAGCCAGAGAAGCCCCTAAATCCATTGCCATTTTAGCCTCCCTGCTAGACCTTCGAAGTATATCCATTCTTTTCGATTTCCATCATAGGCGTCTTTAGTGGGGAGTCAGATTCCTAGTAGAGCCGACCAATTTGATAACTTTTCATCCAGATTAAAAATCTCATTCAAATGCATTCTTTGGGGAGGATCACCACCCATTTCATTTAATATTGCAGCTAACTCCTCGCCCGTTGACGCGTAAATGGCGCCAGGCAAGCCTAGCAACGGACTAAAATTAAGGCTTGAAGATTCGCGAATCGTTATGACATGACTACCCCAACAATATGCATCGACAGCAGCTGAGGTGACAGGGCTTGCGATAACTATGTCAAAATTTTTGAGAAGATCAACAAGCAAGGAATCAGTGTTTTTGAAATCCATTTTCGGGAAGTCGGAACTCTCAATCGGCGTATTTGGATGAGATTTAATTGATACATACAGTTCTCCAAGCAAATATTTTTGAGCATCCCCAAGAATCGCCAACTGATTAATGGTTTTCTCCTTCATATAGTCCCCAAGAACTAGACAATTAAAATTCCCGTTTGATACACGGTCTATTTTCGAAACATTTGCAAGATACATGTATCGCAATGCTTCTGTCTCAATAATGAGATTGGAAGGAATACCACTCTGTTTCAATTTGTTTCCCCAATGAGATCCATTGACTGCAATCTTGTCTGGTAGCGGAAATCTTAGTTTGGAAATACTCGCATAGGTTTTTCGATCATGAAAGTATCTTAGATCCCAATCTAAAACGGTAGAGTGTTGAACTCCGATAATTGGGCCTAGCCCTTTAGTTTTCCAGGCATGTATGAGAGACAATTCCCAGGGCTGATTTTCATATAGGTAGATGCATTTTTGATTCGGATTTCGAAAATTTACTGCCGATTCAATTAAATTCATTACCAATAAATTCTCGATCAGTTTTGGACCTGCAAATGTATTGGAAATTTCTGATTTATAAAGTGGAAAGAGGAATGAATAGATTCCGAGATTATTTCTTACTGTATTTCTAATCTTTCTAATCTGTCGAGATATTCTGATGAAATCACGAATTGTAATAGCTAAGCTGCGAGCATTCAGGAATCCATCTAGTGTTGTATGGATTTGGTTAGTTTTGGCATTGTTATTTAATCTTTCGACGTATCTAGAGGCAGTTTCTGCATTTGGAATTGATGTATTCGGAATATATATATGTAGCCAGCTCACTTTCAACCCATTTTCGTTCAACATTTTGGGGAGAGGGCCCCAGTAGTTGCTTTCTAATTCGCTGATTTCCATTCCTTTAGGATTGAAATTTGAGAAGTAGGAAACAATTGTGGTGTCAGAATCAAAAGCCTTAAATGCCTCTGTGCCAATTCCGATAAGCGCCTTTCTTGAGTTGAGATACTTCGATAACCAAACCACTGCCTTAAATTGCGCGGGAATCTTTCCACGAATCAAGCTGGAAAATTTATTTTGGATCTGAATTGAAGAGCCAGGGTGAATTCTCTCTGTATTAATATTGAGTAATTTTCCAAGATTCTCAATGGAGTCAGCTAGGTTTTCGTTCCAAGTTGAATACTTAATTGTCCTGGGTTTAATTTCACGTAGAAGATCATTCACAACCAGCAGTGAAATGGCGATATTAATATGTGGGGATTGGGAATAGTTATTCTTTTCTGAGAGGCCCGAAAGCCACCAATAGCTAAGATTGTGTCTAATTTTTAATTTGCTTACTAAGTTCCCATAATTTGATTTGTTTGCAGAAATATTGAAAATCAATTCTAGGTATTTATCCTTGTAGTGTTCTCGTTTTTCTTCAAGAAGTCCGAGGATGGGTATTAATCGGGGCGATTCAATGGATTCGTGCTCACGGAGCAGAAATACAGTCTGAGAGGAAGATGGCGGTCTTTCCTTATGGTCCCAAATTAATACTGAGTTACTCATGAATTCTTTATTGTTTTGAGTATTTCTTCTGGAAAATCTAGTTCCAGAATGACTTTTGCATCGTCTTCTGTCAATTTCTTATTCAGTGCCATTGCACTGAAGCAGATTACGTTGTGAGGAGTTACCGCTGTAGGAGATGGTGAACCGAAGTATCCCACTCCCCATATTTTACTTGGATTCAAATTAATAAATTTGCTTATGATTTCCGAGGCATTGAACACTACGTATGGTGCTACTTCACCTTTCATTTCATTTGAATAGTTGATGTATTGAAACGAGGTCTCAATATTTCGTGTGGTTTCGTTCTTTACGAGTCTGAGAGTTAAGAAAAGTGTTCCTCCCGGTTTTAATTTATCCCACGATGCAGAAAACATGGAGTCAAAATCCGAGTTCCAGTCAAAACACGACAGAGAGAAAATTTTGTCAAACTCGCGCCTAAGATCTGGGTGTTCGGTTAATTCACAGATGTCTCCATGAATAAACTTCCCTTTTGGGTTCACAATTTTGCCTAGATTACAGGCGGGCAGATTGATTTCCACTCCTGTGTAATCAGTTACACCAAACTTTTCTTTTAATGCATTACCTAGTCCGCCACATCCACAACCTACATCTAGAACTGAATCGCGTTCAGATATTCCGACCCGTAAGAATAATTCTTTCTCCGAAGGATAGAAGTCGTCCCACTTGACTCGGTTGCTGGAAAAGAATTTTGCGATTTCTTCCGTTTCGTAATGAATATTCTGCATTCTACTTTTTCGCTGACCCGTTATATGGCCACAATATGTCACTCTTCATTGCGACTTCAACTAAAGCTATATCAGATGGGCTATCAACCGAGAAGGACTCTATGGCTGGATAAGGAGCAATGTATTGATCGAAGGACATATCAAGGATTCTGTTGCTATCGCAGGATTCTATTCTCTCCAATCTGGTTTCAGGGTGTGCAGTGAATGCCTTTAGATACTTCCACCTGAAAGAAAAGATTCCATATATTCTTTTGGCTTCCAGATCTGCGGAGAATCCATCCTTAGCGTACGGAATGGGTGATCGTGAAGTGTAAAGCACCTTTCCCATTTCATTGTGAACGAGTTTCACAGTATCAGGGTTTCTCCAGATTGTTTCGTCTTCAATGTGCATGGCCAGGATTGCGCCCGCCTTATTTGAGTCTTCAAGTAGCGGCGCGATGACTGCGTCAAACATATCTGGTTGCATCAGAGGTTCGTCACCTTGCACGCATACGATTATGTCTTCGTCGTTTACTGCTACTTCTAGGAGTGTCACGGCTTCTGCTACCCGATCTAGGGCCCGAGTATGATGGGATCCTGTATTGATCACGCGAAAACCAATACTTTCTCCAAAATCTCTAATTTCTTGATCGCAAGTGGCCAGTACTAACTGATCCCAGTTCTTATACATTTTCGCTCTGTGCAGCACATGTTCAATCATGGGTATCCCGAGAATGGGGAACATTGGCTTACCTGGAAATCTTGACGCAGCCATTCTCGCGGGAACCACTCCTATTATTTTCAATCTAAAATCCTTCCATAAAAATATTTTATTCTTTCACCCAAAAACCACGAAGTGGATCGCCGTACATTTTTTCATCTATTGAAGCCTGCAGGGCTTCAAGTACCTCATCGGTTATCTCAATCTGGCTATTGCCAAGAATTGTGCTTAAATCCAGTCCGTTTGTCTGTATTGCGATGTTCTTAAATCCATTTCTTTCATGCAATTTTCTATAGGCCTCTACAGAGTAAAGAATAATATGCTGTTCACCCATCAATATTCGCATGGGATCAATCCCTGTCTTTCGCGAGTATTCAACCAGCAGACTTTCGCCACTTGGAACCTCAGAAACGAAAATTCCGCCGGGTTTTAGTAACTTGAAAACTTTATCCAAAAAAATGTCTGGTTCTAGAACATGTTCTACAACGCCCCATGCCATGATGATGTCGAAGTCCTCATCTGAATTATATTCTTCTAAGGTTCCCCTCGTAACATTTGCAAACCCAAGCGTGCGTAACCAATCGAATGCAACTGCATTCATTTCGGTCACATGAGTAGTCCAACCGTGCTCCCGGAACACATCAGCGACTTCGCCGACACCTGCACCTATGTCCAAGACTTTTCCGCTACCTGATTTTCCCCAGTGCTTGATGGCTTGATCGAATTTTCGCGCACCAATCAAGTCCTTCCTCTTTTGAAATAGAGGAAGCATTGATCGACCATAAATCTCGCTGTAATACTCATCACTGTACAATTCTTCGATCGCTTTGTTATTCAGTCGTGGAGATACATACAAAGAATTACAGCCTGTACAGGTGCGATGCCAAAACCCATTCAAATTAAAATCACCCTGTGAATCTGATTCACTGCAGTGAGGACAAGCAACTTCAATCGTAAATCTCGGGTCAAGAACTCCTGGTTCAATAAAGTACTGCTGAAGTAGTTCACTCCAGCGTTCTTTTAAGTTTTCAAAATCTGCTTTAACAGCTCCCGCTCTCAGAATATTAGACATTATAACCCCCTGTGTGAATCAGTCCACTGTACGGTATAGAGCAGCCAAGTTCTCATTTGCCACTCCTAACCGAGTACTTTTAATATTCTCAGAACCATCACACCAAGACCCTGTTTCATCTGAAACATAAAATGAGTTGAGCAATGAAATAGTTTTATGCGTATCTTCGAAATCAACAACATAGGGTGAATTTCTCTTTAGGGATAAAACGATCTCCTCATAAATCCGTGCATGGCCATTTCCGTAAACATTTCCGGAAAAATCTTCAGAATTATTTAAGCACTCTTCCGGGTTAGGTGTATAAACCTGTAGTTCATTTACAGCTATCCCGCCAATTTGAGCCAAGCCATTTTCACATATGAATGAGATGCTTGCTTCGAAGTCATCTGGTCTAGCTGATGTTGTAATTTCCAATGTCCCTATTGCGCCATTTTTAAAAACAAGGGTCGCCACAGCGGTGTCTTCGACTTCGATATCGGCGCCCAAAGTCTTATGAACGCTGCAAACCTTCTCTACTTCTCCTCCCAAGAAACGGAGTAGATCAATGTGATGAATTCCTTGATTAGTAAGAGCTCCTCCATCGAGCGCATAAGTGCCCCTCCATTGTGCCAAATCGTAATATCTTTGAGGTCGACACCAACGAACGCGCACGCTAATAGTTCTTATTTGTCCAAGTTCACCGTTTAATAATCCACTTTTTACTTTCTGCACGGCGAGGTTATGGCGATTCTGAAAAATTGGGATAACTTGCACGCCACTTTTCTTCGCTGTATTGAAAGCTCTCTCTACCTGCTCTGGAGTCATGAAAGTAGGCTTCTCAACAATCACATTTTTTTTGTACTGTTCAATTACCTCCATCGCATGTTCAAAGTGCATTCCTGAGGGAGTGGCAATAACGACCGTGTTAATTTCTGGATTCTCTTCGAGCATCTTACGGAAGTTCACATAACTTTTCGCACCAAATTCTTCGGCATATTGGAGTGACTTAGCGCTTTCTAAATCACATACTGCAATGAGGTCTGCCGACTGCTGCGATTTTATCGCTCGGGCGTGATGCCCAGATATTCGCCCACAGCCGATTATCCCAATTTTCAAAATCGTCATTTAGGATTCTCGTTTCTATGTGCAGTTGAAATTAATTGTACGACTTTTTCCATTACCTCAAGCGGCCCCACGGAGAATCGAGAGAATCCGAGAAGTGACTCGTTGCCAAATGTTCCTCTATATAGAACGTGTCCTTGCAAGGATTTCTGCACGATTTCTGCAGATTCACCAAATCTAATGTGTACAAAATTTCCTTCTGTAACAGCTACTTGATAACCAAGATCTCGCATCGATTGCTGAAAATACGCTTTGCCTTCCAATATTTTTGCTACTGATTTTTCCATTGCTGGCACCTTTTCAATCATTCGGTCCATAAACTCAATGGAAATAGTGCTCACTTCATACATCGGTCGCAACTTATGTAGTATCGAAATTGTAGAAGGTTGGGCTACGGCATAGCCTATTCTCATTCCTGCCGCCCCCCATGCTTTTGCAAATGTTCTTGCAACTATCAAATTGGGAGATTCACGAATCCAGGGAAGGGCAGTCCATTTATAAAATGGGTGGTAAGCCTCGTCTATTAGTAAAACACTCTCGTTTGTTTCGCATGTTTTCAAAAGTTTCAAAAATTGGTTTTCCGATAATACAGTTCCAGTAGGACTATCTGGATTTGGAAGGCAAACAAGTTTGGGATGACTTTCATTTATGACAGAGAGCATTCTTTCAAAATCTAGATAAGGTGAATTATTTTTCGACGTATAGGATATTTTTTGAACTTTTGCACCAAACATTTGTGAATAGACCGAATACATGGCAAATGTTGGATCTGTAATTACAACAATGTCACCCGTATCAATGAATGCCTCAAAAACCAGACGAATTGCTCCATCACTCCCTGGAGTTAGAATTAGGTACTCAGCCGGCAAATTTAACCAACCAGCAATCTTTCGATACAAAGATCCGGCTTCGGGGTAGGTTGCCACAGTCAATGGAGGCAGATCCTTCAATATAAAATTTGATTCTCTGAGCAACTCTGGGTCTAGATTTTCATTTTTGTCGAGCCAAATTGACGCGTGACTCCTTGGTGTTGCGTCAAGGGCGCTTGGTCGTACAAGGTCTGGATTCAACAAGGACGTCCGCGGTCTAATGCCCATTTCTAATCCTTTTATTGTCAGCCTTTACGGCTGGGATCTCATGAACATCCAAACCCCTGATTGCTGCACGGCCCATTGTAAGCGTGGCCTCAATAGTACTTCCTCCTATATGCGGGGTGGCTAGAAAATTTGCAAGTTTGACCAGCTCTAAATCCCTGGGTGGCTCGCTATCGAATACATCAAATGCGGCTGCAAATATCCGGTTTTCTGAAAGTGCTGCTTTCACTGCCTGCTCATCAATAAGCCCACCTCTTGATGTATTTATCAGAATCGAATTTGGTTTAAGCAATCTTATTTTCTGATCCGGCAAGATATTTTCTGTCGATTTATTCAATGGGAGATGAACGGTAACAATATCTGCCTGCTTAAGCATTGTGTCCAAATCCACGTATGATACGTTGGGCATTTCTCGTATCTCTTTTATTTCAACGATGTCCACAATGTCGAAACTGCAACCCCAAGGAGTCAGCAACTTGACGACTTCTCTTCCTACATGATTGCAACCCAAGATTCCAATTCTTTTGCCCGATAATAGAGAACCTTGAGTTTGACGCCAAATGCCATTTAGAATTTCGTTCTTATGAAGGTGAGTTCCGCGCAAAAGTGTCAATGCATTTGAAACAACTAACTCTGCAACAGACAAACTATTGGATCCTGAAGTCCAACCAAGGCTTATAGAATTCTTCTCGAGTGCCTCTAAATCAATTGAATCAAGACCAACGCCAAATTTCGAAACTACCTTTAACTCGGGGAGTTTCGAAATTAGGTCTCCAGTAATTTTCTCAAGGCCGACAATTACTTTTTCGTGGCCTTTGATAAATTGAAATAGTTCATCACCAAGCAACGAATTTCCGGCAACATTAAAAGTTGTGTTTGGATATTTTTGCAATAGTTCGTTTCGCAGCACCTCATTCGCTGAGAATGAACGCGAACAAACCGCAACTTTAGAAGCTGACTTCACACTTCTATGCTAGCTTAATTTTTCCATTCGAAGCACTCACGTTAAGGGAATAATCAGAACCAAGATCAGAAATCTTAAAGGCGCCACCTGCGCCCTCTAAGATTGCAAGCCCGGCAGCCACATCCCAAAGCATAATTCGGTCTTCAAAATATGCATCAACACTCCCCCTGGATAGATTTACCAAAGATAAAGAGGCTGAACCAATCATTCGGACCTTTGCGAAAAGCATAATTCGGTTAAAGAATTTTGATTGTTGACTTGCATCCCAAGACCATCTTGAAGGGAAACCAGTGCAAACTACTGATTCCGACATCAAATCCAGCTCTGAAACTCTAATACTAGTATCATCTATCTGCGCCCCAAATTCAGCCCCGCCCCAAGTCATACTTGCGTCACGATTGTTGTAGACCACACCAAAAATCGGGCTAAGCCCTTTCCAAAGGGCAATTGAAATTGCACTCTCTCCGAAATTTCTTATGTAATTCATTGTTCCATCAATTGGGTCTACGATCCAACTATATTGGTCGTGCTCTATTGATGCATTTGAAGGTGTTTCCTCAGAAAGGATTGGGAGTCCCGTTGCCTTCAATTCGCTTATAATGTGCCTTTCGATTTTGGCATCTAAAGTTGACTTGATTTCTCGCGGCAAATTCTCATCAAAATAAATACTGGCGGGTTTGATATTGGTGTTTTCAGCAATGATTAAGCCCGCTGAGAGCGCAGTTTTCTTGGCTAATGCGAGATATGAGTTAATCATGTTTGAGAAAACGAAGCAAAAAATTGGCAATTAGATGATCAAGAATCATATGAGAATCTTCTGCGGGTCCATATTCTTTTTCTTCGGTAGGTACATGAACAGAGTTTTGGGATATTTTTCGCATAATTCCACCATCAAAGGCTGTCAGGCTCACCGTGACCATTTGATTTGAATTTGCGAACTCTATGGCTCGAATCAAATTAATTGAATTGCCTGAGGCAGAAATCGAGACTAAGACATCTCCTGGTTGGCCAAGAATTTTGAGTTGTCGTTCAAATACCTGCTCGTAACCAAAATCGTTTCCAATTGCTGTAATTATTGCTTGGTTGTCCGCAAGACTAATAGCTCTAAAGGGTTTTTCGTACGAATTTGTTCCTACTCCTATGTCATTAGCGAAATGGCTCGCAGTGGAAGCCGACCCACCATTGCCAATGAAAAAGATAGTCGAGCTTCTCTCTCGGGCAGCAAGCAAAACATCAGTAAAACTTTTTATTTCTTCTCTATCTATCGACGCTAGAACCAAACTTAGATACTTAAGGTACTGATCGGCAAACTCCGCTGAATCTTTTGTAAAAAATCGATCTAGATTATTCATAATTATATTACCTCGGGATTCTGTATGTTGTATCGGTCTCTCCAATGCGAATCCGCATAGTAGATTTTAAAGACTAATTTCATAGTCTGCAAGGCATCGTTAGAATTCCCCGACTTAACTGGCTTGTTCAATAGAATATATTCTGTAAATTGAGAAATTTCATCATCCCATGATGGATCATAGTTGTAATGTGTGAGTTGCTCTTTTGGGTCACCTTTGTCCCTCAAGTGATCCACTCGGCTCACAGTCATAGTTTCCGCGCCATAACTTTTTGTTCCTGACAAAATTCCTTCAAGAATGAGGCTTCCTTTTTCTAAATTTATATCTAAGCTGAAGCGGTGGCGCCACTGTGTGGCGGATGAATTTAGCATTGCCACAACTCCACTTTCTGATTTCAGAATGGCATAAGCATTATCCTCGACGTCGTATCCCCAGTGAGAATTTGAGATAAAACTCTTAACTTCTGAAAATTCTCCTGCAAAGAGCCGCATCAAATCAACTATATGTATGCCTTGATCTAGAAGCACGCCTCCACCTGCGATTTCTCTTTTGGTTCTCCAATCGGGTTGATCATAAGTAATCAACTTTGACTTTCCGTAAATTCCACGCATATTAATAATCTTGCCTAGTTCACCTGACTCCAGAATTTCAAGCGCGTCTCTTACGGAATCATGAAAACGATGGTTAAACCCATACATTAGTTTCAAGTTCGGATATTTTGATTCCTCTTGTAGTACAGATTCTATTTCTTCAACATTCCTTCCAGGTGGTTTTTCACAAAATACGTGCAAACCACGTCGCAAACCTGCCTTAGTTACCTCTGCTGCCATGTCATTTGTTAGACACACAATTAAGACATCAAGTTCCTCGTCTAGTAGCCGCTCATAATTTGAATAATATTTAGTTCCATCCTCAAGTTTTCCTGGACCGGTAAAATCTCGGTCACAAACAGCAACAAGAGAGAGGTTAGGATTTTTTTCGATGCAATCTTTACGACGTTTACCTACGATTCCAAATCCCGCGATTCCTACCTTGAGTGTCATATCGCGGAACCTCCAACATTAGTGTGCGGTCAAACTTTGTATGATTAGTATACTTTCACCTTCAGAATGTTTATCGGCTCCTGGTCCATACGAAAGTGTTGACTAATCATATGAGGTATATGGTGACCTGAAATTGGGTATGTGAGAGGCATTTATCTCTCGATCCTTGAGCGCCGATGCAGTGATTAATTGCCAGCCTAATGCGAGAAATACCCTGACTTCCGTAGAATTCTAATATTTTTAAGAGATTTTGATAAGTTTGTTAGAGAACATGTAGGTTACCCTTAGTAGAACTATCAGATAGGGTAAAAATGAAGGTAGTCATTTTAGCTGGTGGCCTAGGAACCAGGCTCTCTGAATATACACATTTGATTCCAAAACCGATGGTGCGTGTTGGAGAAAAACCTTTAATTTGGCACATTATGCAAAGGTATGCAATGTATGGTTTCTCTGATTTCGTAGTCGCACTCGGCTATAAGGGCCATGTAGTTAAAGACTACTTCCTTTCGTACCGTCAACTAAATTCTGATTTCGTGATTAATTTGGGAGATGGTCGATTTGAGGTCCTGCAGGAAGAAGAGATTGACTGGAACATTTCTCTCGTAGATACCGGACGTGACACAATGACTGGTGGAAGACTGAAAAGGCTTGAGAAGTTACTGGGTGGTGAGAGATTTATGCTCACTTACGGGGATGGCGTATCCGACATCAATATTAGCGAACTCTTAGATTTCCATCTGGCTCATGGAAAAATGGTGACGATGACTGCAGTACATCCGGCAGCCAGATTCGGTGAATTAGAATTGGACGGAAGCCGAGCAACTGCATTTTTAGAAAAACCACAAATGAATAGTGGTTGGATAAATGGTGGGTATTTTGTGATTGAACCAGAATTTCTTAAGTACATAAAAGATGATTCAACACTGCTGGAACGTGAACCATTGGAGTCGATAGCTCGAATAGGTGAGCTCATGGCTTTTAAACATGAAAAATTCTGGCAATGCGTTGACACCAAGAGAGATTTAGAGCTTTTACAAAAACTTTGGGAAAGTAATCCAAGTTGGATTAAATAGTAATGCTTCCTACGCCTGAAATCTATTTTTCAATAATTATGCCCACGTACAATCGGGCACACTTTCTTCCCGGTGTCATCGATTCTGTTTTGAATCAGACGTTTGCCAATTGGGAACTTATATTAATTGATAATCACTCAACAGATTCCACTAATGATTTTCTTGAATCAATCACAGATCGAAGGGTCAAAATTCTTAAAATAGACAATGGTGGGTCTATTTCAGCCTCTAGAAATCTTGGTTTAATCAAATCATCAGGTCAATGGCTAGCCTACTTGGATTCAGATGATCTCTGGGAGCCCCAAAAATTAGAGAGATGTTATTCCTACACAGAGAAGGAGTTCGATTTTATTTACCATGACATGCATATATTGTCCGAAGGTCTAGCCGACCAAAAATTAACCTCCAGGCAAGTTAGGACCCCTGTGCTCAGAGACTTGCTTCTTTTTGGAAATACAATCGTCACATCCTCCGTCGTTGCACGACGAGATGTTATTTCAGATATTGGATTTATGGATGAACGAACTGAGCTACAAAAAAGTGGTGATTTCCATTCTTGGCTAAGAGTTTCAGAAGTCACCGACAGATTTATACATATTCCAGATTTATTAGGTTCGTATCGAATTCATGAAAGCAATATTTCAAACCTAGATATATTTGAATCGACATGGTCTGCTATCGAACCCTTTATATACCACTTGAATATTAAAGAACAGAAAATTGTAGAGAGAAACTTGGTTATTGAACAAATAAGAATTTATATTAATTCTGGTTTTCTAAGAAGTGGATTACGTTTTACACCAAAAGCTCTTGCTGTGGGAACATATTTATTGAAACTAAATACGTTATTGAGAATCATTCAGATTTTAATTAGGAAAACGCTTGCGCCTAAGCGCAATTAACTACTTTTTCTCACTTTATTTTCTAAATATTTCAGTGAATTTTGGATGTGGTCTATCGAGTAGGTTGTCATAAATTCTTGAAACATATTGCCCGAGGAGCCCTATGCCAGCCAGGATCAATGCATTTCCGCTTAGGACTAGGAGAGCCAACGACGTCCAGCCGGGTACTGTTTGGTATGCCAGCCAAATTATTAATGAAATCAAAGATCCAAGCAGCAAAATCGCTGCGGCAGTAATTCCCAGAATGGAAAATACTCTTAATGGTTTTGCCGAGAAGCTGACAATAGACTCTGTCGCAAGTTTGACCATGGCTTTGAAATGATATTTTGACTCCCCACTTACTCGCGCTGCTCTGGTGAAATAGACAATTTCTGTGTGAAACCCTAGATGTGGTATCAAAAATCTAAGAATTTTTCGCCGCTCCGGCATTCCATTTATTATTTCAAGTGCCGTCCTTCGTATCATTCTGAAGTCGGCAGCATGAGGGATTACTTCTACTCCGGTTATAGCCCTAGAAATTCTGTAGTATGCAGCGGCGGATTGCCGTTTGAAAAATGAATCGGAGTCTCTGTTGTCCCTTACGGCTTGTACAATATCAATGTCATGGTTTTTTGAGATTATTTCATACATATTCGTAATCAACTCGGGCGGGTCTTGCAAATCTGCGTCCATTGTGACTACAAATTCCCCCTTTGCAAGGTTCATTCCTAGACTTAGAGCTTCCATGTGACCTTGATTCTTCGAGAATGAAACAGCCCTGAGTTCGAAATATTTTTTTTGCAACTCGGCAAGTACATTTTCGGTGGCATCAGAAGAGCCATCATTTATTACTAAAATTTCAAATGGTGTGCCTAGTTTCTTTACAATTGTACTGACTTCTTCAATCGTAAACGGAAGCGACTCAGATTCATTGTATGCTGGGATAACAACTGTAAGCACGACTGGGTCTATCCTTCTGTTCTATGCTCGGAATTATGAAAGCTCATGTCCTTAAGTATCTCACGATATATTCGTATTTTCTTCTTGTTGCCTTCGGATTGTTTCTATTTTTCAATGTGAGGCCAGTACAAGATGACTATGTTTCTCTAAGAGACATGGCATCCATTGGGCTTGCTGAATCCCTAGTAAACATGTGGCAGCAATGGGGTGGAAACGTTTCCGTTGTGGGCATTTCCAATGCTTTCCTTGGACTTCATGTTGATCATTTCTACTTCCTAGGACTGGCATTGCATTCTGTAATAACTGGACTCCTGCTGATCTCAACATTCCGGATTCTGCACACCAGAATAATTGGAGATCTGAAAGTTCATAGAGTTTTAGGATTAACGCCTTGGGTAGTGTTTTCAACATTAGCCTTGTCATCATTCTTCAGTCCAGGGTACGTGGGCATTTTCAATTTCACGTCTGCTTCAACCGCTCACTTATGGTCCGTTTTATTGGCCATTCATGGATTGAATTATTGCTTCAGGAATGGTTCATCGTTAATTTTTTTGTTACCAATTTTGGGATTTGTTACGTCAAACTTAAACATCACTGAAGGCTTGTTTGGATTTAGTTTGACGATTTCGGCTCTCCTGTTTCTAACATTTTCTCGGATAGCAAAATCAAGAATTGTATCTACGAAGCTTTATTTGTTCGCCGTTGGGCAGTTTCTCGGGCTACTAGCAATTATAGCTGCGCCAGGTTTTACAAACCGCACCACAGTTGTTGGTACACCAGATTCAATTCCTGATTTGCTTGCAAGGCTAGTCCGTGTATTGCCAATAAATATTGGTGACTTGATTCAACATCCAGGGTGGATATTAGGCATCTTACTCGGGGCCTTTATTAGACCTACCTTAGCTATCGATGAGTCTACGAAACTGAAGCATTGGATATTGCCTTCTGCAATTGCTTCAGGGTTGCTTTTCGTTGCTATCTGTTTTGCAGATTCTTTTGCTTACCCTTCTTGGTATCACACTCTATCCCTCTATATCTTTCTATTTCCTCTGTCTTTTCTCGTTGGCGCGTGCTCAGATTTGAAAGTTTTCAGGTTTAATCGCCATGTAAAGTTGGTAAAGGCCTTCCTTGTCGTCATAGTGTTTTCTTCCATCTTTTTGTTTTCTAGGGATATGTTCATGCTGAATGCACGGTCGCTAGCTTGGGATCAGGCAGCCATCCGCAACGTTTGCTTCATAAGTGATGGATCCACATTGGGCTTGATTGGCCCTGAGATAATCTATTGGCCTTTGAATTTAGGAATAGAGGATGTAGAAACTTGGGACTGGATCCGAAGCGCCTATATAGATTGGGTTGATTCTGATTCACGAGTTCAGGACTGGTGCGAAACTAAGCCCCAGACTTAACTATGTGAGCTACGATAACCAAATTAAGGTTCCAGCTTGGTAACTTTGTTGGCCAATAATGAAAAGTAACTTTGTCATTTGAGAATACTTCTTTGAGAATACTTAGGAGTCCGGCGATTTGATTCCGATGTTCTAGGGCATAAACAAAGGCCGGATTATCTATTCCAATTTTCTTGGCCTTTCTGTACGTATAGATTTTCTTTAATGCTTGATTGGCTACGCCCGGATCAGTCGGAAAACCTATTGCAATTTCACCCCTAACAGTTGTAACTCTTCTCACTTCACGGAAAGCTTCAAGGGGGTCGTCTATGTGATGGAAAAGACATGTGCTCAATACGCGGTCAAATCTTTCATCTTCGAAGGGCATATCTTGCACAGACCCAATCTTCCAATTAATAGTTGCATTGTCGGTACCTAATTTCAAATTTAGATTGGCTTGGTCTCGAATATCTAGGGCTGTGTATTGTGCAATTCCGTGCCTATTTGCGAGTTTCACAAATGGGAAATGTTCACCGATGCCAGCTCCAACCTCAAGCACGTTGGTTGGGGAGTCATTCAACCAGTATTTTTCAACGAGTTGGTGAAACTTCCTTGAACCTTTACCTTGCAATCCAGAATTGCATAATTCTCCAAAGTACTTATCATAGTATTCCGAAATAAACTCATCTCGTGACTTCATAATTCTTCAACCTCCTCAGGAATTAAGTGCATCCGGGTATTCAGCGGACTTTAAACAATGGTTGAAGTGGTGGGACTTTGAGTGAGCTTCTGATTTCACCCTTTTTAGATCTCTTCTCATGCCTTGCAAGACTGTTTCATATACTTTAATGATTTCATCAGTTCCCTTTCGACTATGGCCCAGGTTTACATCGCTTGAATTTAATATTACCAAACCTGAATAGACAATTTCTTGCCGAGGATATTTTGAATTCTTCAGCTGTGTCGTCTCCCTGTCTATTCCAATTGAGATATTTCCAATTTTGAATGGAAATCATGCTTCTCTCATAACGTTTTATTTCTCTTCGCGAGCAATTTTGATAAATTCCTATTCGAACTAATCTAAGACAACTACGCCGCTTGGAGTTGATAAATGGACGGAAACTATCCCGGATTGATCTTCGTTTGCTTTTGGATCAACCCACTCAATATCAACATCTCCGAGTGCAGCAAGAATCTCTTCTTTAAACCAAGAGTCGGATAACTGATCCTTATCAGCAATAACAATTTTCTCTATTTCAGCAAGCGGTGTTCCGTCTTGTGATGGGTGATCTGTTGATAGCCATTGGATAAAAAATGGAAACTCGCGAGTATCTGCGATTTCTTTCACGCCAATTTGTTTCCACTTTAAGTCTGTTCCATTTGGGCGCGTACGATGGCCTTCGATTGCTTCGCGACCAAACTTCTCTGCAATTGGTGAGATGTCCTTGGTGCTAAATACCCACGTAAACCAACCGCCGCCTTCGTTAGCTTTCTTTGAAACTGCTTTGCCCCATGGGGTTTGTTCTGTTGCTGGGTGATCTAGTGGACATACAACTTCGATGTATTGACCATTCTTGAGTGAGGCGGTGAAGTTACGTGTACCAAAACGTGGGTGGATTCCACCATCTACGAATGCGCTTCCGAGGCGTGCGCCAAGGCGTTGCACAGTGTCAGCTAGTTGGTCGTGGGATGTCACATAAGAAACATGATCTAAACGCATGGTGGAATTCTGCACCATGGCAAGGGGTGGTGATTACCACCGTCAATTGCAGGTTGAGGTTTTAGGTAGCTTGTTATCGAGATAAAAAGCATCCACTTGGTCGTCGACGCATGGAATTCCGCGCCCTTGGGCTGTGTGGCCATCTCCATCGAGAGAGATAAGAGTTGAGTTGGTCAGAATCTCATGAAGGCCTTGCGCCCACTTGTATGGGGTGGCTGGGTCGCGGGTTGTGCCGATGACGATGATGGGGTTGGTTGTTTCAATCTCTTTAAAGTGTTTTGTGGTGGGTGACTTCGCAATGTAATTGCAGTTGATGCCACTGAAGGCTAAGTACGGGCCGAAGATAGGTGCTGCTTTTGTGAAAACTGATTCGTTCTCTTTCACTTGCTTGAGTGTGCGAGCATCTTTGAAGTCGAGGCAGTCGATGACAGCTCCAGAATCGAATTCGTTGTTGAGGTATTTACCATTGCGCTGACGGCCACTGTATTCATCAGCGAGCTTTAGATACGTGTCACCGAATCCGCGTTGTGCTTCAGCAATTGCCTTGCGTAGTTGTGGCCAACCGGTTTCGCTGTCATAGAGAGCGGATGCTGTACCGACGACGAGAAGTGATTCAGTGGCAAGGCGGTCATCGCCGTCTTTCCCCTTCTTGCGTGGCAGCGGAGATTGTTTTGCCTTTGCGAAGAGAGATTTGATTTCTGTGAGCGCAGCTTCTTTTCTGGATGCAAGCGGGCAGCTTTCGCGGGTTGCACAGTCTTTGATGAAAGCGTTGAGTGCAGTGTCGAAGCCGACTGCTTGGGCGAGTGATTGTTGGTAGGTAGAGATATTTGGATCTACTGCGCCATCGAGAACCATTCGGCCAACTTTGGTGGGAAAGAGTCGTGCATAGAGTGTGCCTAGGTATGTGCCGTATGACTTACCGAGGAAGTTAAGTTCTTTATCGCCAAGTGCTTGGCGCAAGATATCCATATCGCGCGCTGCATTTTCGGTGGTGAAAGCGGTGAGGTGTTCGTTCTTCTCTTTGCACTTTTGCATAAAGTCGCGTGAATCAATCAGCGCTTGCTTAAATTCTTCATTGTTATCTGGGTGGCTATCGGATGCGATAGCTGCATCTGTTTCAGCATCGTCGAGGCATTTGATGGGTTCTGATCGAGCGACACCGCGAGGATCAAAGCCGACGACGTCATACCGCTCGAGGATGTTGGGGCTAAAGAGATATTCGGCGGCGTAGGCGTAATCAACGCCTGATGCGCCAGGGCCGCCAGGGTTTACTACGAGGCTTCCGATACGGTTTTTCTGGTCAAATGCTTGGTATTTTAGGACGGCGATTTCAAAGGTGCCTGTAGAGATATTCGAGTAATCGATAGGGACAAGAAGATCTGCGCATTGGTAGTTGCTGTAGCACTGTTGCCAGTTAAGGCTCTGTTGGTAAAAGCCTTGAAGAGTTGTGGGTCTTTCGGTGCGGGTCTGTGTGTAGGTAACTGTTGAGAGAACAATGAGTCCGATAATTGTTGCGAGCGCCGTTAACTTTCTGTTGCGCACAGCGATTAGGCCTTTGCCAAGCGGCACATAAGGGCTTCGCAGGTAACAAGTGGCGCACCGTTATGCAACAAGCTGGTGCGAGCTTCCATGATCGCGTTGATCTTGGCAACTGTTGAGTGTTGTGAATACTTAGCAGCGTAGCCTTCGATCTCTTGGCGCATATCGGTGTTGATGAGCGCATCAGAGTTTCCTGATTGCACCATCATCACATCGCGGTAGAAGGTTGCGATGTCTAGGAGTGCGCCATCGAGTGAATCGCGGACCATACGGGTTGCCCGTGACTTCTGTTCTTTCTCGAGTTCTTTCACGGCCTTGGCACCGCCTGTTGCCATACCGCGACCTGTTGCGCCTTTGCCGTATGCCTCTTGAAGCTTGGCAATCTCTTGCTCGTCGCGCTCATCAGATGATGAGTTGGCTTCAAGTGTTGCAAGATCTACGAGTTTTTGTGCGGCTGCAAATGCTGCGGCAAGGGAAGAGAGTTGAAGAGGTAACTTCATGATTGTTGCGCGGTTGCCGCGCACACTCTCATTGGTTGCTAAATACTTTGCGCGGCCTATATGGCCTTGGCTAACGCGGGCTGCGAAGTCGGCCATAGCTGGTGCGATCTTGTCGCGGTTGATTAGGACATCGGTGACTGCTTGTTTGCTCGGTGTGCGCAGCTGCAGGTGGCGACAGCGTGAGCGAATAGTTGGAAGCACATCGTGAAGTGTCGGTGCGCAGAGCAACCAGACTGTTCGGGTTCCTGGTTCTTCGATTGCTTTAAGAAGTGCGTTAGCTGCAGATTCAGTAAGTCTGTCGGCATCTTCCATAACAACTACGCGCCAGCCGCCCATAGATGGTGCCCATGCGACGCGGGTAAGAAGTTCGCGTACCTCTTCGACCTTGATAGAGAGGCCTTCCGTGCGGATGATCTCTACATCTGGGTGGCCACCTGTTGCTGCGCTCTGGCACTCATTACAGGCACCGCAGCCATTGTTAGGACAGATAAGAGCTTGGGCGAAGGCGACGGCAGCTGAAGAGCGACCTGAACCTGGAGGGCCGGTAAAGACCCAGGCATGTGTCATTTCCTGAGTTTCGGCGCCTGTGCGACTTGCTGCAACTGCGCTCTGCAAAATAGTTGTGATGTGTTCTTGGCCAACTAGGCCATCGAAGACGGATGACACTTACTTCTTCTTTTTTCTTGTCTGTGTTGTCGCCTTTGTTGCGCGCGATACAGCACTTGTTGCGATTCGAATTGGCTTGAGGAATTTATTTGGCTGAGCACCTTGTGCGTTGCGTTTAAGCGCTGGAAGTTCTGCAACGCGAGCGATGATCGCTGCGTGGATTTCTTCCACTGAATCTGTGCCATCGACAACGAAGTAACGCTCTGGATCCATCATTGCGATCTGTAAAAACTCTTGGCGCACGCGCTCGTGGAACTCTGTTGGTTCAGCTTCCAAGCGATCGCGTGATTGCAGGCGACCTAAACCAATTTCTGCAGGGACATCGATAAGAATTGTCAGAGTTGGATACAAGCTCTCTGTTGCCCAACGGCTGATGCGTGCAACCTCTGATGGATTAAGAACGCGACCTGCGCCTTGGTAGGCAGCAGATGAATCGAAGTATCGGTCGGTGATCACAACGTCGCCGCGGTCTAGTCCTGGGCGGATGACAGAGAAGACATGGTGCGCCCGATCTGCTGCATAGAGAAGAGCTTCAGCGCGGGGGCTGATCTGACCGGTTTCGTGTCCAAGCAAAATCTTGCGGAGATCTTTTCCGAGCTCCGTGCCCCCGGGTTCACGAGAGAGAACAACGTTCTCACCTTCTTGCTCTAACCACTTCGCAAGAAGTTTTGATTGTGTTGACTTGCCGGTTCCTTCGCCGCCTTCGAATGCGATGAAGACGCCCTTCACTGGGGCTCCTGTGATCGCACCGAGTTCACCCTGCATTGCGGCAAGAAGATCTGACCAGAGCGAAACTGTTGGACGATCGCGCATCTGCTTGTATGAAATGTAACCGATCAGAACTGCGAGTAGCCCTGCGATAAAGATAGTGATCTGTGCACCGTTGTAGTTAAGGATGATGTTCTGGAATTCATAGCGGTGCTCACCAATAGTGGCTGCGATGATCGGTGCAATCGCTAGAACTGCCACCAAAGTAATGCGTATCAGCGACTGTACGAAGGCGAAGGTGCGGCCGCGTACTTCATCGTGGACTTCCATGCCTAGCATCGTGAAGCCTGTAACCCATGCGATTCCGCTGAAGGCACCTGCGATAACAACGATTCCGATAGAGAGAACAAGGTTTGAAATCAAGGCAAGGAGAACGAGGAAGAAACCTGCGGTAGTAAGAGATGCTCCAAATAAACGGCGGCGCGAGAATTGAGCGAAGATGCGTGGGCCAAATGCGATACCGAGTGCAAGACCGGTAAAGACTGCGCCGAAGAGAACACCGTATGCAGCGTCACCGCCACCGAGATCGCCTACGAATGTGCGCGCTAGGCCGATAACAGCGCCGGCTGCAGAGAATGCGCCGACCATTCCGATAATCAGGCCGCGAATAATCTTTGAACTAGAGACAGCTTTCCATCCGTGAAGAAGTGATTGTGCAACGTTTTCTGATGTTTCGCTCTTAGATGCTGCGCCCTTTGGAATCTCGTGCAGACCGCGGATAGTCCACGCTGCAAATAAGAAGCTCGCTGCATTTGCGTATAAGGCGATATCGATTGAGTTACTTGGAATTAGTGGGCTAATCGCCGCAATCGCTCCGGATAGAAGAGTGAGGAGGGAGAAGATGATCGCGGCAACCGGTGCAGTTCCGTAGGCTGCAAGGAGAGAAACTTGATTTGCGTTCTCTAACTTATCTTTTGGAACAAGGTTAGGTACTGATGCTTCTTTCGCTGGTGACCAGAAGAGCGTTAAGCACTCGACCAAGATCATTGCGGTATAAAGCCAGAAATATGTGTGCACGATTGGAATCGAGATATAGAGAGCTGCACGCAAGATGTCTACAGAGACCATTAAGCGGCGGCGATCAAAGCGATCTGCAATTACTCCTGCGATTGGGCCGAGAAATACTGCGGGAAGAAGGCGAGCGATAAAGACTCCAGCGATTGCAAAGTTTGCTGTTGCATACGATCCGCCAGAGAGTTGTTGTGCGAGCGCCGTTGTTGCAAGAAGGCCGAGCCAATCACCAAGAGATGAGAAGAGCATCGAGTTCCAGAGCTTGCGAAAAGCAGGAATAGCCAAGACTCCGCGGGTTGCCTCCTGGGCAGGGGCTGCCGGAGTCGGAAGGCCTTGGGTCATAGCGAGAGTCTAACGCGGGGGCGTTCTGGGCCTAAAAGAGGCTCTTAACGCTCTCTTCGAGTGAGTATTGGGATGTAAAGCCCATCGCTTCCTTAGCTGTCACCACATCGGCGCAGAGGAATGCTGGATCGCCGGCGCGACGTGGATTTTCAATTACTTGGATATCGCTCTTGCCTGTGGCATCGAGAACGAGCTTGATGATCTCGCGCACTGATGCACCGCGCCCTGTGCCGATATTCATTGCATCAGGCAATTTTGTTGTTGCGTTAGCTGCAGCTAGATGTGCGCGAGCGATGTCGCGGACATCGACATAGTCGCGGATACATGTGCCATCTGGCGTTGGGTAATCGGTACCAAAAATTACTGGGCTCTCGCCTGCTTTGAGTTTATTGATAACAATCGGAACAAGGTTCTCAACTGAGTTATCAAGAAGCTCTGGGGATTTCGCGCATCCAACAACATTGAAGAATCGAAGTGAAGTTCCTGAGTTACCGGGTGTATTGATAAATGCAGATACGCCGCTCTCGGCCTGATACTTAGAGTCACCGTATGGAGAGATTGGCGCCTTAGGGCCGAGCTCCGTGCAAGGATCCATTGAATCTGGGGATCCATAGACAGCAGCCGTTGATGAAAAGATGAATTTCTTTACTCCGGTGCGCTTTGCAATCGCAAGTAATTCATTTGTGGCTTCTAGGTTTACCTGGAAATACTCATCGGCCTTCTCCATCGATTCACCAACTGCCTTAAGGGCTGCTGTATGCACAATGCCATCGATTGCGTACTTTGCAATAACGCCTTCGAGCTCGTTGTAATCGCGGATATCGGCAACGATCAGTGGAATCTCAACGTTATGTTTTTTGCGTAAGTATTGAATGCGTGATTCAAGGCCCTGGTACAAAGAGTCGTAAATAACAACTGACTTACCTGCGCGGATGAATTCATCTGCGATATGGCTGCCGATATATCCGGCGCCACCGGTAAGAAGCCAGGTCTCATGAGACATTTGTGAAATCACTACTCCGCTGTGCCTTAACGAACCTTGAACAATGGAGTTAAGGGCTCTACAAGCAGCATATCTTGCAGTTTCTCTGTGGCAATACCTTCTGAAAGTTTATGGAGAGTCTTCGAGTAGGCGGATAGCACTATTTTCTGTTCTTTTTTTCCAAATGCTAAAGAAATGTTATGGGAATTTAAAATTAGAACACCATATTTAAACATCTCCTGCATAAAGAAGGTTTTGAGTTGATTTGTTGAATATTTAGATGTCGGAGTCCAATTGAGAAAAATCCAGGTTGGATGACCAGATAATGAAATTACCTCCTGGAGGCCAGTCTCGTTGATGATATTTTGAACTTGAACTTTAAGATTTTCGCCTTTACTTGCAAGAATCGATGTAAATTTGCTTTTCTTGTGTTTTTCAAGAACAACTTTCGCAGCAGACAAAGAGAGCAGCTCCCCTCCGAATGTCCCAGAAAAAAATATCTCTTCCATTTCTTTCATGATCTGGCGTTTACCTACAACCGCGGACAACGGAAAGCCATTGGCTAGGCCTTTACCAAACGTCGATATGTCGGGAATGACATCGAAAAGCTCTTGTGCGCCCCCACTAGAAAACCTGAAGCCTGTAATTGTTTCATCAAAAACTAAAACGATTCCGTGTTCATCGCAAAGCTTCCTCACATTTTGCAAGAAGTTTTTCTCTGGGAAAGCTGTATTCATCGGTTCCATGACTACGGCAGCAATCTGATTTGGAAATTCTGAAATTAATTCCGACAGTGAATCTAGATCATTAAACTTAAAGGATCTTGTTAGATTCTTGGTTGGAAGCGGCACACCTTTGTCACGCGTAGTTGAACCTATATACCAATCTTGCCAGCCGTGATAACCACACACAGCGATTATTTCTCGCCCTGTATACGCCCTTGCTAACCGTACTGCCGCGGATGTTGCGTCCGTTCCATTCTTTCCAAATCTGACCAACTCCGCAGAAGGCACGAGTTCAACCAGAAGGGATGCGACCTCTGCCTCGATAACTCCTGGTAGTGAATAAATGACTCCCTTTTTAAGTTGTTTCCTGACCGCCTTAGAAATGTCTTTGTCACCATACCCGATAGTTATTGCGGCCAGACTATTAACCAGGTCCACATACCAATTTCCATCAATGTCTTGAATTCTTGCTCCCTTTGCTTTTCTGGCAAAAAGGGGGGAGACGCCAACTGGGTATTGAGTTTTAGATTTACTAAATGTTTGAGAACCAAGGGGTATTACGGACTCTGCCACAAGCAGGTGACGCTCTGAACCGGAATATCTATTCATCTGGTTCTCCCTCATCTCTCAACATGGAAAATAGTGATTCGTTACGCCTGTTTGCATCAATCATACTCTTGATTCCAGGGTTCAAAGTTAAAAAGTCTAGGAGCTCTGAAAAGCCGAAAAGGTCCTCCCTGCCTTTGAAATGCAAGAAGATTTCTCGGACAAAATCAAGATCTTCTTGGTAGTCAACTGTCCACCTCATGTGGCTTAAGTTCTCTGCGTTAGAAAAATTGCGGATATTGAACTCTCCAGGCCTTGAATATAGTCCGTATGTTACGTGTTCCTTTTCAGCCCTAGACAAGGAAAAACTACTCAGTTTCTTAAATGCATCGGTTTTGACCACTTCGATGTCTAAGCCATCCGGGAAGGTAGGTTGAATAGTGTTCGAAAAATAATCAACGTTTGCATCGCCGAATTCTCGAACCATTTCGTCGATTAGATGAGGCATAACCAATGGACAATCACCAGTCAATCGAATAAATGTCTCGGAAGGAATTTGAGAAAGAACAGTATCAAACCGTTCTTTAACGTTATCCAGTGAACCCCGAATACAAGTGATATCTTGCGAAGAAAGAAATTCGACCAACTGATCATCCGTGGAGTCCAGAGAGGTTGCCACAATAACCTTCTCTATCATTGTTGCTTTAAGGATTCTTTGCAGTTGCCAATAAATCATCGGTTTACCGTTAATTTCTTGCAAAACTTTCCCTGGGAGCCGATTTGAACTCATGCGTGCTTGTAGAATCGCAATAGTCATGGAGATACCCATTTACGAGGGTCTCTTAAATCTATTGACGTGTTCTGCGGCACGTCCTCCATAAAATTATCTAAACTTGCAATGGGTGTTCTTGAAACTTCGAAGAGTTGACTTGGATTCGCAACCCCAACAACTAGATTTGTAAATAGTTTCTGCGAATCAAAAACAGAAAGCGCGCCCTGCATGCTAGTTAGTTGATGTTTTGTTAAATAATCGTGAAATCGGTCAATTTCGTTACCGTGTTTTTTAGGTAGAGCATTGGTATTTAACAGTGTGCCTTGATGAAAAATACTTCGAGCATGGAATGAAGCTCCGTTCGTTGCCAATTTGTAGGCTTGATCGTCACTCAATAGCTCGGTGTTAAAAAAATTTAATGGTCCTTGCACAATATCTATCTTTTCATTGATATTATCGAGTTCTTCTTTTTCGTAAATAGAAATTCCGATTTGTTTTGTAATCCCCTGGTTTTTCAATTTATTCAAGAAAATCAGCGACGAGTTCTTTTCTGAATCATTTAGCTCAGACCAATCATGAATCAGAATACTTTCAAAATAACTAAGCTTTAGAGCCACTAGGTCTAGTGAAAGCATCTCACTAATGCGACTTTCGGTAGTATTGTGGTATCTAATTTTCGTCCCAACTCGGAATCTGTCTCTCAGGGCAATACTTGCAAGGTTGCTGACTGCACCTTCATAGCCTTGAGCAAGATCTAAGTCTTTAATTCCTTCTGCATGTGCTAATTCCAATATTTCTGCAATTTGAGTTCTCGGCATTTCGGGGGTGTTTATATACAATCCGTACCCTTTTCCGAATTGGGCGCATCCTAATA
Source organism: Candidatus Nanopelagicaceae bacterium (assembly GCA_965268015.1). Classification (GTDB taxonomy): domain Bacteria; phylum Actinomycetota; class Actinomycetes; order Nanopelagicales; family Nanopelagicaceae; genus Planktophila. The sequence continues at coordinate 25,757 of OZ254154.1, read as the reverse complement.
CGAGATTTCTCATGACTTTATCAGAGACTTTGTGAAATGAACTAAGGATTTCTTAATAACTTCCCAATCACCTCGACCAGTAACCGAATTCCGAGCCATTTCAGAAATTGCCAATTTTTCTACATAAGTTAACTTAGAAATTTTGATAAGTATTTCGGAAAGCTCCTCTGCTGATTTGAAGAGAAATCCGTTTACCTCGTTTTCGATCCATTCTCTATTTGAAGGAAAATCTCTACAAATACAAATTCTTCCGGCGCTCATGGCCTCAAGTAAAGAAACAGATGACCCATCACTGATGGAAGATGACAAATATACTTCTGAATTCCCAAGAATTGCAGGCAATGCATCATTAGTAAATGCGCCTAGAAATGAAATCTTGCCTTGGGAATCGTTACTCATTTTATTTTTTATATCTTCATTCAATTCAGGACCCTCACCATAGAATTTTGCTTCGATTTGAAGTCCTTTGCTTCCTACAATAGAGAGTGCTTGAAGACTTGTCTCGTTCGAGTGAATTTTTGTCCAGTTTCGCAATGATATAACTCGCAAGATATTCACATCTTCGAGCTTAACCTTTAGAAAATTCCCTTGAGTGCATCCGTAAGCAATCTGTAATAGTGGACCTTGAAAATCATACTTATTTTGTAATATTTGCTTTACATGATTACTGTCGCAAATGATCGCTGTGCATCGCTGTATATTTTTGTAGATTTCGTTTAACGCAAGTTCATCCTTTGCCTCTTCATTTATTTCGTATGCCATACAGATACCAATGAGTTGAGTATCACAATTTTCAGGAATAGCCGTTATCCCCGTGGACAAAGGACTTGCAATTATTAGATCGTGATTAATCCAATTTGAGCCGTTAACCAATTGATGTTCAATGTCAAGATAAATTTCAGTTAGGTTCAGGAAAGATTTAAATACCTCAACAAATCGGTCATCGTGACTCGTTTTTGATTTTGAAATATACAGGGCTTTAGTTGCCTTCAAAATCCGTTTTCCTCACCAATTCATCTCTTAAAACACCGCGAATCAACTTACGACCAACGACATTATCCACTTCGAAAGGGTCAACACCGTCAGGCGGACAGGGTCTAAGAGCCATCAAATCTTCCGAACGGAGGGTCGCGCCGGCACTCAAGTCAGTTCTAAATCGTAGAGCTCGACGTTGGACTATTCGAGCTTCAATCTCGTTTGGTTCGACCTTCTTGTGTCCATTTCCGAGAGATCTTTCAAGGATTCTTGTCTCGTCAACCATCTTCTTCCAGGCAATTGGGTCGAGTGAGAAGCCGTGGTCCGGACCAACCCGACTCGTATCATCCGTGAAATGCTTTTCAATAGCCCTTGCCCCAAGTGCCACCGCTCCAAGAACAGCAATATGACCTACAGAATGATCAGATAAGCCCAAAATGACTCCTGGGAATTTTTCTTTAAACTCATTTAAAGCTAGGAGATTCAAGTGATCGAAATTACCTTCTTCACCCGTGTAGTTTGTATTGCATTGCATTAAAACAATAGGGATATTGAAATTCATAAGTAACTTAACTGCACGTTCCACTTCCCATAATTCGCTCGCACCAGTCGCCAATAAGATTGGTTTACCTTGTTTAGCTATCAACTCCAGGGAGTCCTTCCAGGTTATGTCCCCGGAACCCACCTTGAAAAATGGCATGAAGTTTGCGAATTGGGGGATGAAATCCAAATCATAAGGTGCCGTAAAATAATCAATGCCGTTATCTTCACAAGCTCTGACCAATGTTTCTGTCCACTCTAGAGGAAGTTCTGCTTCTCTATAAACTTCAATTACATCTTTTTCCCATTTTGCTTGGTGGGTAATTTTTTTACCTAGTTCTTGAAACCCCCGAGCAGATACGATTGTCTCTGCCTTAAAATTTTGAAACTTAGCAGCGTCAGCCCCAGATTCGGCTGCTAGTTTTATTAATTCGACAGCACGTTCCAAGGATCCATCATGGTTTGCCGCAATGTCCGCTATGAAATATGTAGGCGATGCTAAAGATGTAGCAGTATCAAAATTTAATTTATTCATGTTTGCTTCTGACTTCTTTCAGGAGTTCTTTTATTCCACTCACAGTGGTTGGAATCTTTATACCCTCACCCTTTATCTTAACATTGGAAAGGCTCAAGTCTGCTGTTCGTGTGCTTGCTATATCTGAATTAAGGAAAGATCCCCGCTCAATCAGGTTAGTGTAGGAATTCATTTCTTCTGCAATGATTTTCCCGAATTCGAATTTTGAAATGCGCTCATTTCCGACCACATGAAATAGCCCTGATTTGTTCTGTTCAGCCAATTCAATAATGCAATCAACTGTATCCCTGGCATACAATGGGGTAAAGAAAATATCGTCGAATCCGACTATTTTTTTACTTGCCTTGATATTTGAGTAAAAGTAATTAAATAGCGATTTTCCTCTTGAATTCCATCCAAAAAAATTTACCCGGCATACGAGTGATTTCTCATCTTCTTCTAGGACGGCTATCTCACCCTTGTATTTGGTTTTTCCGTACACTGAAATTGGATTTGGATTCATATCTTCGGTCGCGAACGGTTCTTGGCTAGAAAAAACAGCGTCGGTAGAAATGTGTATGAGTTGTGCCTCTATGGTTTTACATTCTTGAGCGAGAATCCTAGGTAGTTCAGTATTCAACCAATTGGCTTGTTCCGGATTACTTTCACAGTCGTCTATGTCGCTCATTGCTATACAGTTTATGATTCGTGAATACTCAGATTCTCCAAGAAGTCTCTTTACATCTTCTGTATTTCGAATGTATTTAACTACGTAATCATTGGACCCAATATTCTGTCTTGAAACTGAATTTGATGTGTGACCATCCGCAGAATGGCCTAAATTGTTCAGAAAATATCCACCTAGGAAGCCTGTTGAGCCTAGAACTAGGGTTTTGCCGTGAGTCATTTATTGATTTGAATCGATAAAATTTTGGATGTCGGAGATTGTCATCCATTGAGAATTTGAATCCGAAGAATAGGCAAACCTCTCAGGAAGTGCCTCTCCGTCGGGTTCCTTGTAATTCCATTCAGCAACTACTGGTAATACTACATAACGACTTCCGTTGATTAATTTTGTTCGAGGGCTATCCTCTGCGGAAATCATTTCTTCGTGTAATTTTTCACCTGGTCGAGTTCCAATTTCAACTAGCTCTGATGTTGGCCCGATAGCCCGCGCCAAATCGACAATTTTCATACTGGGTATGCGAGGAACATACAATTCTCCGCCCTGCATGATCGAAAAAGAATCTAAAACAAATTTCACAGCATCATCAATGCTTATCCAAAATCTAGTCATTCTTTTGTCAGTGATTGGAAGGGCCTTTCCCTGTGAAACTAATTCTTGAAAATATGGAATTACAGATCCGCGACTTCCCATAACGTTTCCATATCTGACTACCGCGAAACTAGTGCCGTAACCTTGACTGTAATTATTCGCAGCTACGAATAGTTTGTCGGCGGTTAATTTTGTCGCCCCATACAAATTGATTGGCGAGGATGCTTTGTCCGTTGATAGCGCGACCACTTTTTTTACTTTTGCATCGATTGAAGCTTCAATTACATTTTGGCTGCCCAGGACATTTGTTTTAATGAATTCCATTGGGTTATATTCCCCTGTATCTACTTGCTTCAGCGCAGCAGCATGAATCACGAAATCCATTCCGTGCATCGCCCTTGAAAGTCGTTGCTGATCTCTAATATCGCCCAAAAACCATCGTAGTCTGTCATTGTTATTAAAGTGGTTCTTCAATTGAAGTTGCTTGAGTTCATCGCGACTAAATATGGCGATCTTACGTGCCCCTGAGTTTGCAAGGAGCTCTGTGATGAGAGCTTTTCCGAGTGAACCGGTACCGCCGGTAATTAAGATTGCTGAATCTTTAAATATGGACATTGTCGCTCCCTTTGTTCATGCCGCGAGTCTACTCTGCTCTCATCTTTGCTTTGCCTGTGGCTTTTTTCGCTGCCTTCTTCTTCGTTGCAGCTTTCTTCACAACGTTCTTTGTTAGTGCGGGTGCTGAATCGCCGGGCTTTACCTTTGCCGCTTTCTTCCGTGCCTTCTTTGGAGATGGACCGTTCTCGGCCTCCCATGCGCGACGGCCTGCAAGAAGCTCTAGTCCGCGCTCGAGTGTCATAGCCTCCAAGGTATCTCCGCGGCGAAGGGTTGCATTGGTCTCGCCATCGGTTACATACATACCAAAGCGTCCATCTTTAATAATAACAGCCTTTTCAGAACCTGGATCAACACCGAGTTCCTTTAGTGGTGGCTTTGCAACTCCGCGACGGCGTTCTTTTGGCTTTGAGTAAATTTCAAGTGCTTCGTCTAAATTAATTGAGAACAACTGATCTTCAGATGTCAGTGTGCGTGAATCAACGCCGGCCTTTAGGTATGGGCCGTAACGACCATTCTGCACTGTGATTTCTTCGCCAGCGCTATTGGTACCAAGTACTCGAGGAAGAGAAAGTAGTTTGAGTGCATCATCGAGTGTGATGGTGTCAAGGTTCATATTTGAGAGAAGAGATGCAGTCTTTGGCTTTGGTGCATCTTTCTTCTTGCGCTTCTTCTTTGGTTCGCCCTTATCGTTAAGTTCGACAGGTTCTTCTGGGAAAATTTCAGTGATGTATGGCCCGAAGCGTCCAGACTTTGCAACAACTTCAAGACCTGTAATTGGGTCGATTCCCAGTTCGCGTTCACCGGATGGAGCTGCAAGAAGTTCGATTGCCTTTGCAAGCGTGAGTTCATCGGGTGCTAAACCTTCGGGGATATTTGCAAGCTTGCGTTCTTCATTCGGTAAGTTCTCTTGCAAGTAAGCACCGAAGCGACCGACGCGGATTTCGATGGTGTCAGATAAGTTCATTGTGTTTGTTGCACGGGCATCGATAACGCCGAGATCAAGAGATAGTTCGTTAAGGCCAGGTTCGCCGTTGATGCCGTAGTAGAAATCACGGAGCCAATCGACACGACCTGCTTCACCTGCTGCAATCTTGTCGAGATCTTCTTCCATCGATGCGGTGAAGTCGTAATCGACAAGCTTTGTAAAGTGAGTTTCAAGAAGACCTGTTACAGAGAATGCCAAGAATGTTGGAACTAGTGCGCGGCCACGCTTTGAAACATATCCGCGATCTTGAATTGTTTGAATAATCGATGCAAATGTTGATGGGCGACCAATGCCTAGTTCTTCCAGCTTCTTCACAAGAGTTGGTTCTGTATAACGCGCTGGTGGCTTTGTTTCGTGGCCTTCGCAGCTGTATTCATCGACCTTTACTGATTGGCCGACAGTCATTGCAGGCAAGCGACGATCTTCAGATTCTTCTTCTTTGTTCTCATCTGTTGCAATATCGTCATAGGCAGCTAAGAAGCCTGGGAAGGTAATAACAGAGCCATTTGCGCGGAAAATCGCTTCCTTCTTATCTGCAGTGGTTGCATCGAAATCTACGCGCATCTGCATCTTCTTTGCATCAGCCATTTGTGAAGCAACGGTGCGCTTCCAGATGAGGTCGTACAACGCGAATTCATCGCGTGAAAGTTCTGGCGCTAATTCTCCTGGTGTCTTAAAGACATCTCCTGCAGGGCGAATTGCTTCGTGCGCTTCTTGTGCGTTCTTTGATTTACCTTGATACAAACGTGCTGTTTCGTAGACATGATCTTTGCCGTATAGAGCAGTTGCTGCTGCTCGTGCTGCTTTGAGCGCTTGATCAGATAAGTTAATTGAGTCGGTACGCATGTAAGTGATGTAGCCGTTTTCATAGAGGCGCTGAGCAATTCGCATTGTGATCTGCGCGCCCCAACCAAGTCGCGAACCGGCATCCTGTTGCATTGTTGATGTTGTAAATGGTGGCTTTGGACGTTCGGTGCGTGGAGATTCCTCCATCGACTTAATGGTTAGTGGCGTGTTCTTAAGGCTTTCAGTAAGTGCCTTTGCAGCGGGTTCATCCAGTAGCAAAATATCTTTGAGTGACTTCTCTTTAACAGCGCCATCTGCGCCGAAATCTGATGTTGCTGCAACCTTCTTGCCATCAACCGATAGCAAGCGCGCAGTAAATCCAAGATCTGTCTTTGCGTTGAGATCCCACCAAGCGGATGAGATAAAGGCCATGCGTTCGCGCTCTTTTTCAACGATGAGGCGAGTAGCAACTGATTGCACGCGTCCTGCTGAAATACGCGGCATGACTTTCTTCCACAAGACCGGCGACAGTCTGTAACCGTAGAGACGATCTAGAACGCGACGCGTTTCTTGTGCATCAATCAGGTTGTAATCAAGGTCGCGGGTGTTTTCAACAGCTGCCTTAATTGCTTCCTCTGTAATTTCATTGAAGACCATGCGCTTGATAGGAATCTTTGGTTGCAGAACTTCAACTAGGTGCCATGCAATCGCTTCGCCTTCGCGATCCTCGTCCGTTGCCAGCAAGATCTCTTCGGCGCCTTTCATGAGCTCTTTGAGCTCTGAAACCTTTGCGCGTTTATCTGGGTTGATGACATATAAAGGTGCGAAATCGTTTTCGATATCGACGCCTTCTTTAGACCAGGCTAACTTCTTGACCTCTTTAGGAATATCGGCAGCGCGCTGCGGTAGATCGCGAATATGGCCGACGCTAGCCTCGACGATGTAACCATCGCCGAGGTAGCCGCCAATTTTGCGTGCCTTTGCTGGTGATTCAACGATCACCAGCTTCTTGAGATCTTTTGCCATCTGCTTGTTGGGGAAGTTCTATCTCTTAGTACTCGATAGAAGTTGATTGGCGACGGTTGCGGATGAGCGCACCGATGATCACAAGAGTTGCAATCGCTGTTACGAGTGCAAGCTTCCAGTTCTCGTTACCGAGTGAGAACTGAACAACTGCAGGTGTAATCAAGAGGCCGACAAGGTTCATTACCTTGATGAGTGGGTTGATTGCTGGACCTGCTGTGTCCTTGAATGGATCTCCAACAGTGTCACCGACAACAGTTGCAGAGTGAGCCTCTGAGCCCTTGCCACCGTAGTTGCCATCTTCAACCATCTTCTTAGCGTTATCCCATGCTCCACCTGAGTTAGAGAGGAATACAGCCATAAGAGTTCCGGTACCGATTGCACCAGCAAGGAATGCACCAAGTGCACCGACGCCGAGACCGAAGCCAACTGCGATTGGTGCCATTACTGCAAGAAGTCCTGGTGTTACCAATTCACGGAGTGAATCGCGAGTACAGATATCAACAACGCGACCGTACTCAGGCTTTTCCGTTCCGTTCATGATTCCTGGGTGCTTGTGGAACTGGTTACGAACTTCCATAACAACAGCACCTGCAGCGCGTGATACCGCGTTGACTGCAAGGCCTGAGAAGAGGAACACAACAGCTGCACCGATAATCAAACCAACGAGGTTACGAGGGTTTGCGATATCGAGAACGCCTTGGTACTGCGCTGCAACTTCTGCGCCTTCACCGACTGCCTTAACAACTGCTTCCTTGATTGCATCTGTAAATGCACCGAAGAGCGCTGTTGCTGCAAGTACAGCTGTAGCGATTGCGATTCCCTTAGTGATTGCCTTTGTTGTGTTACCAACTGCATCAAGTGAAGTAAGGATTGCTGCGCCTTCACCCTTAACATCGCCTGACATTTCTGCGATGCCTTGAGCATTATCTGAGATAGGACCAAATGTATCCATCGCAACGATGACGCCAACAGTTGTAAGAAGACCTGTACCTGCGAGCGCGATTGCAAAGAGTGACAAGACGATTGATCCGCCACCGAGCAAGAATGCTCCGAATACAGCTGATGCGATAAGAAGTGCTGAGTACACAGCTGATTCGAAACCGACTGAAATACCGGCCAAAATCACTGTTGCTGCACCTGTCTGTGAAGAAGCTGCAACATCGTTAACTGGGCGCTTTCCAACTTCGGTAAAGAAGCCTGTGAGAAGCTGGATAGCTGCTGCAAGAACGATTCCGATGATTACTGCACCGAATGCAAGAACGCGTGGGTTGATGTTTCCAGCTTCTTCAAGAACTGTTGGTGAGTAATTTGTAAGCAAGTCGAACTTGCCTGGAAGGTATGTAAATGTTGCAAGACCTGTAAGGCCTGCTGAGATCAACGCTGACATAAAGAATGAACGGTTGATTGCAGACATTGCTGTCTTATCTGATGAACGCAGGCGAGTTGCGAAGATTCCGATAACAGCTGTGATGATTCCGATTGCTGGAACGATCAATGGGTAGATAAGACCTTCGTTACCGAAAGCTGCCTTACCCAAGATGAGTGCTGCAACAAGTGTTACTGCATATGACTCGAACAAGTCTGCAGCCATTCCGGCGCAGTCTCCGACGTTATCTCCTACGTTATCTGCAATTGTTGCAGCGTTACGTGGGTCATCTTCTGGAATACCTTTTTCAACTTTACCGACGAGGTCTGCTCCGACATCTGCAGCCTTTGTAAAGATACCGCCGCCAACGCGCATAAACATCGCGAGCATTGCAGCACCGAAACCGAAGCCTTCGAGAACAACTGGTGCGTTCTCGCGGAAGAGAATTACAACGAGCGCTGCACCGACTAGTCCGAGGCCGACAGTTGTCATACCGACAACGCCACCTGTACGGAATGCAATCTGCACTGCCTTTGTTGCATTCTTCTGGCGGGCAGCATCTGCAACGCGAACATTTGCGCGCACTGCAAGCCACATGCCGTTATATCCAACGAGTGCAGAGAATCCTGCGCCGAGAAGGAAGAAGATTGAGCGACCAAGGCGGAGCGCCATTGTGTCTGCTGGAAGAGCTAAGAGAAGGAAGAAGACGATTCCAACGAAGTATGAAAGTGTGCGGAATTGGCGGTGCAGATATGCAGCGGCGCCTTCCTGGACTGCTTCAGCGATTTCGCGCATCTTGTCGGTTCCATCGCTTGCCGCAAGGACTTGCTGGCGTAGAGCGAAGGCGATACCGAGAGCGCCGAGGGCGATCGCTAGAACCACGTAGGTGATATTTAGGTTGGTGCCAGTTACTTGCACCGTTGTTAGAGCGCTAGAAGCTCTCATGTATTCCTCCATTGGCCACATCTGTGGGGCCTTGGTTAGGGCGCCTCCCATTGAAGGGGCGCGCAGGCTGGCATGAGTTTAGGGCTCAAGGGGGCGATATTGGCAAATTCATACATATTTATTGGGGGCGAAAGTACCCTCATGCCATGGCTACATTTCCTGAAGGATTTATCTGGGGCGCTGCAACTTCGAGTTATCAGATCGAGGGGGCGACCAACGTTGATGGCCGTGGCCAATCGATTTGGGACACCTTTTGTAAGACGCCGGGCAAGGTAGCAAATGGCGATACAGGCGATGTGGCCAATGATCACTATCACCGCTTCTTGGAAGATGTCGCGATCATGAAAGAGCTCGGGCTGCAGAGTTACCGATTCTCCTTTGCATGGCCTCGTATGTTTCCAAACGGTGATGGTGTCCGCGAAGAACGCGGCTTTGCTTTCTATGATCGTTTAATTGATGCGCTACTTGAAAATGGAATTGAACCTCTTGCAACGTTGTATCACTGGGATCTGCCACAAGCTTTGCAAGATAAAGGCGGTTGGGTAAATCGCGACATCGTTGGCGCATTTGCAGATTATTCGACAGCGCTAGTTGAACACTTCGGCGATCGCGTGAAGAAGTGGACACCCATTAATGAGCCATGGGTAGTTGCGTGGCTCGGTTATGGAATTGGAATTCACGCACCGGGAGTTAAAGATCGTAAATCAGCATTTGCTGCAGCGCATCACACTGTCTTGGCTCACGCTGCATCAACAAAAGCAATGCGTGCTGTTCGTTCGGATATTTTGACGGGACCTGTGCTCAATCAAGGTAACCATGTTCCTGATGATATGAACGATCCGATTCAAAAGCGCGCCTTTGAGATTGGGGATGCGCACCATAATCGTTTCTGGATGGATGCTTTTATGTACGGCAAATATCCGCAGATTTTGCTCGATGAATTTCCAGATGAGCTGGGTGCAGTCATTAAGCCAGGCGATATGGAAGCGGCAACAATTAAGAATGACTTCATTGGTATCAACTACTACTTTGATAACCGCATTGGCTCATCTAAGGATGGCAAAATTGAATGGCATTCAATCGCTGGAATGTTTGATCTAGCTATCGATGAAACACCACGCGGGCCACTGACAGATATGGGTTGGCCTCTATCTCCCGATGGACTTCGCAAGCTATTGGTTCGTTGGACAAATGAACATGGCGATAAGTTGCCTGATTTGTACATCACTGAAAACGGTGCAGCCTATGACGATGGCCCAGATGCGCAAGGTCGTGTAAAAGATGATCGTCGCATTGAATATCTGCGTACACATTTAGCCTCATGTGCACAGGCGATTGCAGAAGGTGCGCCACTTAAGGGTTATTACCAATGGTCGCTCATGGATAACTTTGAGTGGGCACTTGGTTATGAGAAGCGTTTTGGCATTGTGCACGTTGACTTCGAAACACAGAAGCGAACCATTAAGGATTCAGGTTTTTGGTATCGCGATGTAATTACAGCAAACGGTAAAAACGTCTAAATCACGTCACTCATCCGGTATTTGCTATTGATTTTTGCAGTTTTTTGCATACCCTAGAACTCTCATGGCTGGCATCGTAGAAATTGCAGAACTCGCAGGAGTTTCACCTGCAACGGTCTCTCGCGCACTGCGCGGCCTGCACCATGTCAATGAGCGAACCCGGAAGAAGATTATTGAAGCAGCTCAAGAGCTGGATTATTCGATCCGCCCAGATTTATTGCCTCGTAGTGAAAGTTCTCGCACAAACACGATTGGTGTGATCGCGCCATTTCTTTCCCGTTGGTACTTCTCGCAATCAGTAGCCGGTGCTGAAGAAGCTCTTCGTGAGGCTGGGATGGATCTCTTGCTCTACAACTTTGCGCAGATTGATGCGCGCCAACGAGTTTTTCAACAGAAGAAGTTGATTGGCAAAGTAGATGGCTTGATCGTGATGTCGCTTCGCCCAACGGATAAAGAGTTTAATCAGATTCTCGGTCTAGGTATTCCTGTTGCATTGTTGGGTGGTGTTGATGATCGTTGTTCATGTGTTTCGATTGATGACATCAAAGGTGCAGAAATTGCAACACAACATTTAATTGATATGGGCCATACCAAGATTGGCATCATGGTTGGACAGCGAGAGCTCGCCTTTAATTTCGAAGTGGCAATTCAGAGAAAAATGGGATTCTTGAACGTTCTGAAGAAGAATGATGTTAAGTTTAACCCAGCTTATGAAATCAACGCTGATTTTGATAACCACACAGCCGAAGTCGCTATGGACGAATTTTTAGGACGTAAAGATCTACCAACTGCGATCTTCTGTGAATCAGATGAGATGGCATTTGGTGCAATTAGATCAATTCGCAAGAAGGGCTTACGCGTACCTGAAGATATTTCGATAATTGGTTTTGACGATCATGAATTCGCTCAAATTTTAGGACTCACAACTATTGCTCAGCCGCCGCGCTTTCTAGGTCAACTGGCTGCTTCACAAATCTTGGCAGCGATTGAACAACCAGAGAGCAAACTTGGAAAGATCTCTGTGCCAACCACTCTTGTAATTCGCGAGAGTGTTGCAAAGCTAAATTAGATTTAAACGCTACTTGACAGCGCCCTGTGAAATGCCTGAAATGAATTGCTTCTGCAGAATCAGATAGAAGATCACAATCGGAATAACAGCTAGTGCAAGACCTGCCATCGCTTGTCCATATTCAACCGAATACTGGCCATAGAAGAGATAGGTAGATAGCGGAAGGGTTTGGGTTTCCTCTGTTAAGACCAGTCGAGGCAAGAGGAAATCATTCCAAATCCACAGTGCGTTGATAATTGCAACGGTTGCAGTGATTGGACGCATCATTGGAAAGATGATTCTCCAGAATGCGACCATATCTGAAGCTCCATCGATGGATGCAGCTTCGTCGATTTCTGTTGGAATAGTTGAAATGAAGCCGTGATATAAAAATGTTGATAGCGCGGTTCCAAATCCAATATAGAAGAAGATTAAAGCGCCACGATTATTGAATGAAACCAGTGGAGCAAAGCGAGCCATAAATGGAATCATCAGCGCTTGGAATGGAACAATCATTGAAGCTACAAGGATCAAGAAGATGTATTTCGACGTCTTGTTCTTTGTTCGAGCTAAGTAATAAGCCAACATTGATGAGAAGATAATCAGAAGTGAGACGCTAAACACTGTAATAATCAATGAGTTTGTCAGCGCTCTAAAGAAGTTCATCTTCGCAAAAGCTTGCTGGAAGTTATCCCAGGTGATTTGTACCGGCAGGGAAAGCGGGTTTGCCAATATGTCGTACTTTAATTTAAATGAGTTAACAAAGACTAAAAAGAATGGGAAGAAATAGGCAACAGCTAAAGTGATGCCCACACCGAAGGTAATTCGCTTGCCTAAGCGTGCGCGAAAATTCATCGCTGTACCTCGTATCTCTTCGAGACGGAAACTTGCACTAGGGCGGCGATTGCAACCATTAAGAACATGATGACGGCTTTTGCCTGGCCTGTGCCAAAGTCTCCTTCGAGGAATGCGTCTTGGAAGATATGAAGTGAAATCAATTCGGTTGTGCGGAAAGGACCACCATCAGTTAGCGCAACGTTTACGTCGTAGGCCATAAATCCACTTCGCAGTGTTAAAAAGAGCGCAATGGTGAAGGCCTGGACCATCAATGGAATTTTGATTGAAAATAGGGTTCTGAGTGGGGATGCACCGTCAATTTGCGATGCTTCAAGGACATCGTTCTCGATTGAGACAAGTCCGGTGATGTAGACAATCATCATGTAGCCAGACGATTGCCAAACTGTAACGATGATCAGAGCCCAGAATGCTTTATTGGTGTCTTGTAGCCATGATTGCTTAAAGAACTCCCAATCATATTTATTTGCAAGTGATACAAGTGCGCTATTGAAAATGAATTGCCAGATAACACCAAGGACGACGCCGCCGATGAGATTTGGTACAAAGAAGAATGTCCGAAGGAAGTTTTTGCTCCGCAACTTTGATGTGACGATAAGTGCGAGCCCAAATGCAACTACATTTACTAAAATTAGAGAAACAACCACAAAGAGGGCTGTAAATCGAAGGGTTGTCCAGAATTTTGGATCTGCAAACGAATCTGCATAGTTGGTAAATCCGACAAGTTTAGTGGTCTTAAATCCGTTCCAATCAGTAAAGGTGTAATAGAAACCATTTACAAAAGGAACTACTAAAACAATTGTGAAGATTGCAAGTGGTGCGCCGGCAAATTTCAAGAATTTTTTCGTCGTTCTTGCTTTTGGCACCTGAATCTCCTTTTCTACTCTAAGAAAAAATCATCCTGAGGCGAGTTTCCCCGCCTCAGGATGATTCTATTTACTTATTTTTTAACTTGAAAGTGGGAAGCGCTATTAAGCAGCTTCTCCACGCCAAGTCTTTGGCTTGCCCTTCCATGCATTTTGGATCGCTGTAGCAAGTTCAGCTGCGCTGATCTTGTCAGTGAAGTACTGCTGCATAGATACCTTGCCGACTTCCTCCTGGAGGCCACCTGGGTAGTAAGTGTTGATCCACTCAAGTGTCTTTCCAGCAGAAACGAACTTAGCGATATCGCCAGCCATGCTTGTTGCTGGTTCAGTCTTAAAGCCCTTGTAGACAGGGATGAATCCCATTCCGCCTTCTGTTACTGGGTCAGCAACGAAGCGTTGTCCTTGAGGTGATGTGTAGAGCCATGTGAGGAAGTCAATTGCTCCGTCACGCTCTGCCTTTGTTGACTGCTCCTTGTCGATCATGAAGTAACCAGGAACACCGACAGGGATTGAATCATTTCCGTATCCCTTTGGATCGTTGCTCATTGGTAGGTTCATAAGACCGAACTTGGTGCTCTTTGCAATTGTGTTCAAGCTTGGCTCAGTCCAGTTACCTTGGAACATAAATCCGTAGTCACCGCTTGCAAGGTTTGCAACTGATGCATCGAATTCTGTATCTGTGAGGTTAACAGGTGCTGCGTTGTACTTCTTAAGAAGGTCGTATGTGGCTAACCAATTCTTGAAAGCAGCATTATTTGAGAGGTTCAACTTTCCATCTACAAGTGAGTCAAGAACCTTGAGGCGTGCCTCGTGAGTAGTACCTGCTGTTGAGTGGAACATGTTGGTGAAGTGTGCACCGAGTGACCACCAGATAGCTGAGAAGTGAAGTGGCTTCTTGCCATTTGCCTTCAGCTTCTTGAATGCTGCTTCTAGATCATTCCATGTCTTGATCTTTGTAACATCGATACCTGCAGCCTTGATAACGCTCTTGTTGTAAACAAGTCCGAAAGCTTCAGCTGTTGATGGAAGACCAACTTGACGTCCACCGACATTTGCTGCTGCAAGAAGTCCTGGGGATGCAAGCTTCATGAGCTTTGTGCCCTTCCAGTCCATGACCTTGTCAGCCATGTCAGGGATGTACTGAAGGTCGTACATGATTGTTGGGGCATCCTTAGCAGCATACTTTGGAGCTATGTTCTGAAGGAATGTGAGCTTCTTATCGCCCACGATTGACTTAAGGTTGTAGCAGCTCTGGCTTCTGTTGTAGCTAGATACCGCTGCTAGGAACTGATCCTTGATTTCATCCTTAATTGTTCCAAACATTACTACTTCAGTCTTCTTCTTACATGTTGCAGCTGTTGCAGATGGTGTAGCAACTACGACAACAGATAAAGCAAGTGCTGAAGTCAGAGCAAATGCTCCGAATTTCATTGACTTCTTCATATGAAGTGTTTCCTTTCGAGGGTTAACAAGACCTTCTAGGTAGGCCTGTTGTGGGTTAAAGGTAAAGCCGGGGTTGCCCTAGAGGAAGGCAGGCACAGTAACTCTCTTACAACACAATTTGCAGGTTTTTGCAGTTTGAGCATGGTTTGCGGGCGCGGACTAGGTGAGTTCTACAACCTCTAGGTTAAAGACGTCACCCTCTTTGGAAACGGTGTTCAGGGCAGTCTCAACAAAGAGAAGGTTGGTGATTGCGACCTTGCCACCGTCGGCGAAAAGTTCGATTGAGCTGCGGTCAATATAAATTTCAAAGTCAACAATCTTCACATCTGTTGCAATCTCTTGGCGGTGAAATTTGAGATCTTCATACCAAGTGTTGCTTGCCTCCATAAATATTTTTCCTTTAGCCAAGCCGACTTCAATATAGCAATCTGCACTTTCAGAGACTCGGACTGTGCCGCCACTTGTTGAGAATTTGATTGTTGGTAATTGCTTATTTGGTAAAACCTTCTGAACAAGACAATCACCTTCGAGTAATAGCTCGCGGGGTAACGTCATCGCACTTCTCCAGGGATCAGTTGGGACTTTGTTCGCGTACTCCCAATTACTCATCCAACCAAGAAAAATTCTTTTACTTTCTGGTGCATCGTTAAAGGTAACTCCTGCATAGTTATCACGACCATAATCTAACCAGCGGGTTTGCGTATCATCTGCGATGAATTCTTTGCCGTTCCATTCACCAATAAAGTATTGAGTTCCTGAGCCAATTTGATATCCGCCCGGGTTGAGCGAAACAATCAAGACCCACTTATTTCCAAGCTTGAATAAGTCTGGACACTCCCAGCAACCACCAATTTCGGCAGCGGGGCCAAAATTACTTAAGTGAGTCCACTCCTTTAAATTTGGTGATGAGTAAAAAGAAATTTGGTGCAAATCTGGAAGTGCAATAGTCATCAACCATTGGCCGTCTAACCACTGCACCTTAGGATCCCGAAAATCAGGTGTTTGTAAATCCAATACCGGATTACCTTCATGCTTTGTAAATGTTCTTCCGTTGTCGAGACTAAATGCTAGACATTGTGCCTGACTACTTCCATCGTTCTTGTGTTCTGTGTAAATAGCCACCATGGCTGGGTTCTCTTTACTTCCGAAACCTGTGGTGTTTTCGTAATCAATCACTGCACTACCAGAAAAGATACCTGTCTCTTTAGTGCACGGTATGGCCACAGGTAGCTCTTCCCAGCTATATAGATCAATACTTACCGCGTGACCCCATGACATATTCCCCCAGATATTCTCTGTTGGGTTGTGTTGGAAAAATAGGTGATATTCCCCTTTGTAGTAGAGAAGTCCGTTTGGGTCATTCATCCAATTGCGTATAGGAGTGAAGTGAAATTGTGGGCGGTATTTCTCGTCTTTTAGCGCGCCAGTTGGATGTGTAATCACGGCGGTTACTTTATCCTCTCTGTTATGAATCTTTCAGCCAATCTTTTTGATGCACATTCGATTGTTGGAGATTTGGGCCTTATTGGAATCTTGGCGATTATCTTTGCTGAGACTGGCCTTTTAATTGGTCTAGCTTTTCCTGGCGACTCATTGCTCTTTATTGCAGGCGTTGCAGCATCTGGTTCGGGTGCAGCAATTTTGGGTGGGGCTTCACTTGATGCGAGGGCGCTCTTTATCGCCGCTCCTATCGTTGCAATTATTGGTTCCCAGGTTGGATATCTCTTTGGTGCAAAGTTGGGTCGTCCACTCTTTGATCGACCGGATGGACGCTTCTTTAACCAGTCACGTGTTCAGGCGACAGAGAAGTGGCTCAACAAATACGGTGTCGGTAAAGCTTTAGTTCTTGCTCGCTTTATTCCTTTTGTTCGCACACTGATAAATCCATTGGCTGGTGTTGTTCAGGTTCCTGCCCGTAAATTCTTCTTCTGGAATGTTGTGGGCGCGCTTATCTGGACCCAACTAGTTATTGGACTTGGCTATTTATTGGGTGAAAAACTTGAAGGATCTGTCGATAAGTACTTGTTGCCGATTATCGGTCTGATCATCCTTGCAAGCGTTCTACCTGTTGTAATCGAATTCATAAAAGAGTGGCGCACAAAGAAGCACCTCTCTTAAATTTATAGACCTAAATCTTCTAGCGAATACGCTGCGTAGTACTTGTAGCCTGCATCAAGGATTGCTTGCTTGGCGCCGCGTTCAACAATGACTGCAACACCTACAACAATTGCGCCGGCTTCTTTCAACGCTTCAACTGCTGTAAGAACAGAACCACCTGTAGTTGATGTATCTTCAACAGCAAGAACTTTCTTGCCCTTTACATCTGGTCCTTCGATGCGGCGTTGTAATCCGTGAGCCTTCTCTGCCTTACGAACAACGAATGAGTTAAGAGATTTTCCGTTACGTGCTGCAACATGCATCATCGCTGTAGCAACTGGGTCTGCGCCTAGTGTTAAGCCGCCAACTGCTTCGTAATCTAAATCTTTTGTTAGTTCGAGCATTACTTCACCGACGAGTGGAGCAGCTACATGATCAAGAGTTACACGGCGAAGATCGACGTAGTAATCAGCTTCTTTGCCTGAAGAGAGAATTACTTTTCCGTGGACAACAGCCTTAGAAACAATCTCGTTCTTTAATTTCTCGCGTGCGCTCATGGGTTCACCTTATCGTCAAAGATAATGACTTCATTTTTCTTAAGCGGGGCAATAGCTTTAGCGCTCTTGCGGGCAGCCGTTGGGTTATCGGAGAGAAGTGCATCTACCTCTACGCGAAGCTTTGCCACCTCTATCGCCATATTGGCCATTGCTGTCTCCAATTCAATAATTCGCTTGATACCTGCGTGGTTGATGCCTTCGCCTGTAAGTCGCTGCACCATGCGAAGGGATGCAATATCGCGCAGTGAATACCTGCGGTTACGTCCAACTGTGCGGTTCGGTGAAACTAATCCAAGTCGATCGTATTGGCGCAGAGTTTGTGGGTGTAGCCCTGATAGCTCTGCTGCAACAGAGATGACATAGAGACCTGCATCATCATCTAAGTTCCGGCTCTCTGAAGAGTTGTTCTTCTCGTCGCTCATGTGCGCGCCTTTGTAGTGAATTCAGCGCGGATATCGTGATCGGCTGTTGCTGCAGCGAAAGCTTTAATTGCATCTTCTGCGGCGCCTTCTACACGACGTGGAACTTGTACTTCGATAGTGACAAGTAAGTCGCCGGTAACTGCGCCCTTTTTGATGCCGCGACCTTTAACTCGCAGCACGCGGCCAGTTGGTGTTCCGGCAGCTAAACGAACAGTGACATCATCACCAGAAAGAGTAGGGACTTTAATATCTGCACCGAGCGCTGCTTCTGCAAAAGTTACAGGAAGTACAAGAGTGAGGTTTTCGCCTTTGCGCGAGAAGAGTGCATGTGGCTTTACATGGAGCAGGATAAATAGATCGCCTGCTCCACCTTCACCTGGTGCACCTTTTCCTTTAACGCGAATCTTTGCGCCATCATTTACGCCGGCAGGTACTCGCGCAGAAATGTTCTGTGCAGCACCGCCATCGATATTAAGTTTGAGATCAAGGGTTGTGCCGAAGATAGATTCTTTAAAAGTGATCGTTGATTCGGTCTGAAGGTCTGCGCCTTTACGTGGACCGCGACGTCCGCCGCCACCAAATAAATTAGCGAAGATATCTTGTGGGTTTCCGCCACCGAAGATATCTCCGAAATCTCCACCTTGATAGTTGCCGCCGCCGGTTGGCGCTCTAAATCCACCGCGTTCAAACATGGAACGTGCTTCATCGTATTCAGCGCGCTTCTTTGGATCCGACAAGATGTCATAGGCCTCAGAGACTGCTTTGAATTTCTCTTCGAGCGCGGTGTCACCTTGGTTCTTATCAGGGTGTAAATCGCGCGCTAAAGAGCGGTATTTCTTCTTAATTTCATCGGCGGGGGCTTTCTTATCCACACCGAGAATCTTGTAGAAATCCTTTTCGTAAAGGTCTTTAGCGGCCATTGTTATTTACTCCGCAGGATCGGTAACTGCAACTCGCGCAGGGCGCAAGATGCGTTCTTTATATTTATAACCTGGTTGCAAGATTTTTGATGCAGTAGGAACTGCAACGTCACTTGATGTGTCATGAAGCAGAGCCTCATGAATCTGTGGATCAAATACTTCGCCTTCGACGCCATATTTTTCTAGGCCGATACGAGATGTAATTGAGTTGAGCTGATCTGCAACTGCTTTAAATCCACCAGTGAGCTCGCCATGTTGTTCAGCGCGATCGATGTCATCAAGGAGTGCGAGAAGTTCTGTAAGTACAGCGCCGACTGCAAGTTCATGTGCAACTGCGCGATCGCGTTCTACACGCTTTCGGTAATTTGCATACTCTGCTTGAAGTCGCTGTAGGTCAGAGGTAAGAGTTGCAACCGGGTCAGTCTCCTGACCCGGCGCAACATCTTCAACAACCGTGACGTCCTCAACAACTTCTTCTGTTGTTGATTCCGACATTAGTTAGCCTCGTTCTCGTCAATAACCTCAGCATCTTCGACGCCATCATCTCCACTTGTTGCACCAGCTGCTGCAGCACCTGCAGCTGCATAGAGTGATGCTCCGAGTGTCTGAGACAAGGTTGATACCTTCTCGGTATTTGTCTTGATCGCATCGAAGTTTGCACCTTCAAGGCTTGTCTTGAGTTCAGCAAGTGCTCCATCAAGATCTGCCTTCTGTGTTGCAGCTTCACCTTCGGTGAACTTATCTGCATTCTCAGTGAGGAACTTCTCTGTCTGGTAGACAAGTGAATCTCCAGTGTTGCGGATCTCTGCTTCTTCACGACGCTGCTTATCTTCATTAGCGTGTGTTTCAGCATCGGCCATCATGCGATCGATCTCATCCTTAGAGAGAGCAGATCCACCAGTGATGGTCATGCCTTGCTCTTTACCTGTTGCGAGATCCTTTGCAGATACATGAACTATTCCGTTTGCATCGATATCGAATGTCACCTCAACCTGTGGAACTCCACGAGGTGCTGGTGCTATACCTGTTAGTTCGAACATTCCTAGCTTCTTGTTGTAAGCAGCCATTTCACGCTCGCCCTGGTAGGCCTGGATCTGCACTGCAGGCTGATTATCGTCAGCTGTTGTGAAGATTTCAGAACGCTTTGTAGGAATTGTTGTGTTTCGTTCGATGAGCTTTGTCATTACGCCACCCTTGGTTTCGATACCAAGTGAGAGCGGTGTGACGTCAAGGAGAAGAACATCTTTTACTTCACCCTTAAGAACACCTGCTTGAAGTGATGCGCCAACTGCGACAACCTCATCAGGGTTTACGCCCTTGTTAGGTTCTTTGCCGCCAGTGAGTTCGCGGACGAGGTCCACAACTGCTGGCATACGAGTTGATCCACCAACAAGTACAACTGATTGAATGTTGGCAATTGGAATTCCAGCATCCTTTAGAACTGCTTGGAATGGCTTCTTGCAACGCTCAAGCAAATCAGCTGTGAGTGTCTGGAATTGTGCGCGAGTGATTGTTTCATCTAAGAACAGTGGGTTCTTCTCGGCATCAACGGTGATGTACGGCAAGTTGATAGTTGCTGATTGTGAAGAAGAAAGTTCAATCTTCGCCTTTTCAGCAGCTTCACGGATGCGCTGCATCGCCATCTTATCTTTTGTAAGATCGATTCCATTTGATGAACCAAATGTCTTAACGAGGTGATCAACAAGTGCTTGATCCCAGTCATCTCCACCAAGGTTGTTATCGCCGTTGGTTGCCTTAACTTCAACAACACCGTCGCCGATTTCTAGAAGTGAAACGTCGAATGTTCCACCACCGAGGTCGAATACGAGAATGGTCTGTTCTTTATCTACCTTATCAAGACCGTATGCGAGCGCTGCTGCAGTTGGTTCGTTGATGATGCGAAGAACATTGAGTCCTGCAATTTCGCCAGCTTCTTTTGTAGCTTGGCGTTGTGCATCGTTGAAGTAAGCAGGAACGGTGATTACTGCATCCGTTACTGTTTCTCCGAGATAGCTTTCTGCATCGCGCTTTAGTTTTTGTAGAACGCGTGCTGAAATTTCTTGTGGTGTGTACTTCTTACCGTCGATATCCATCGTCCAGTTAGTACCCATGTGACGCTTTACGGATCGGATTGTGCGATCAACGTTTGTCACTGATTGGCGCTTTGCAACTTCACCGACGAGAACTTCGCCATTCTTTGCAAATGCCACGATTGATGGTGTTGTGCGCGCGCCTTCTGCGTTTGCGATAACTGTTGGTTCGCCGCCCTCAAGGACAGAGACGCAGCTATTTGTTGTTCCGAGGTCGATTCCGACTGCTCTAGCCATTTATATGTGCTCCTTATGCTGTTAAACCGCTCGAGCCAGGGTGGGTCGAGGTGCCTTTTAACCTGAGTCGATTCTAATCAAAGAGTTGAGTCGGTGCGACTCAGGTTTGCATAAGGTAGAACGGGGGCAGGGGTCGGTTTATTCCCGACTAACCGTAGGTATCCCTGGGTCCGCGGCCGTTGGAGATTGTGCGTAGGCCACGCTTCCAAGAAGGGGCTTGGGGGCCGATAAATTCGAGGGATTCCACAAGGGCGCCCGGAGCGCTGGCTCGGATGGTGGCCAGCAGGTCGGCTGCGACCAAGGTGAGTTGGGTGGCCCAAGCGGTCGATGAACATTGCACCAGGAGGCGACCGTCGATTAATGAAAGTGGGTTGGTGTGCTGGCCAATCTCGGTGCCGACTACTTGTGCCCATGTAGCAAAGAGGGTTCCTTCAGCAAGACCTGAATCCCAATCGCGCGCCTGTATTAGCTCGGTTAAAACATTTGCGACAAGGGTTGGGTCTCCTGCAGTTTGAGTGCGCTCTTCAACAATCTTTCTTTTCTTAGTAAATCCTGTTTTGTAACTTTTAAAAAGGTCGGAGGCGAGATCGCGTTTACCCATTGCTGCCTCCGTTTGAATTTGTAGTGGATTTACTTGCTACACCTGGGGTTATATAGAACTTCTCCGATAATAACTCTGTAGGGAGATCAGATTCAACAGCTGCGGTAATAAAAGTTTGTTCAGCCATCTGTGTTATCGATGTTAACTGTTGGCGGCGCGAGGTATCGAGCTCGGCGAAAATATCATCGAGAATCAGAACTGGGTCAGACCCCTCTGTTTTTAACAAGTTATAAGAACCGATGCGAAGTGCAATTGCCATCGACCATGATTCACCGTGGCTTGCATATCCTTTTGCGGGAAAGTCGCCGAGTTGTAAATGTAGATCATCGCGGTGTGGGCCGATAAGAGATGCTCCGCGATCGAGTTCTTGTCGTGATACTTCTATCTGGCGCTGCGTTAAGACATCCACATTATGGGTAACGTCTGCGGATAAGTTCTCGGTAGAAGATTTATAAGAAATCGATGCCGGTTTTACTTCATTGAGGTTTTTGTAGTTCGCTGCAACATATGGGTTGAGATCATCAACTAACTTGATTCGCTCTGCCGTTAGCTCTGCGCCGTAGGCAATAAGTTGTTCTGTCCATGGAACTAGCGCGTTTTCCGGCGCGCGTGTTTTTAACAGTGTATTTCTCTGCTTCACAACGCGTTCGTAATCTGAGATAACACCAGCAAGGCGTGGTGATTGTGTAATGAGCAATTTATCTAAGAAGTTACGGCGGTCGGTGGGTTCGCCGCGAACCAAGTCGAGATCTTCTGGAGAGAAGTAAATAATTTGGAGCGCGCCTAAAATCTCGCGTTGTGATTTCACAGGGTTTTGATTAAGACGCGCGCGGTTTGCTTTCGTCGCATTAATCTCTAGATCAACTTGCAAGGTGCGGCCATCGCGTTCAATTTCGGCGCGGATGATTGCTTGCTCTGCACCTAGTGCGATGAGTGGTTGGTTATTAGAGACGCGGTGAGAACCAAGGTGGGCGAGGTAGATAAGAGCCTCGGCGATATTGGTTTTGCCGGCGCCGTTATTGCCGATAAAGGTGGTGGGGCCAGCGGGGAATTCGAGCTCTAGGTTCTTATAGGAACGAAAGTTCGTCAGCGCTAAGCGAGTAACGCGCATAGGTATCTAATCTCGTTATAGATATTTGCTTAGGAGGCGTAACGCATCGGCATTAAGAGATAACGGTAGTTATCAAGTGATGCGCTGTTGGCTTCTGCGCGGCCAGTGAGGATCGCAGGTTTATTCGACCCGGTAAATGAGATTTGTACGAATGGTGTGCCGACTGCTTGTAGGCCATCAGCTAGAAAGACGGGGTTGAAGGCGATGGAAATTGGTTCACCGTTTAATAGGACATCGATTGTCTCTGTTGCTTGCGCTTCTTCACCGGCGCCAGCTTCGAGTGATACTCCACCATCTTTAAATTCAAGGCGTAGTGGAACCGTCTTATCGGTTACGAGCGCAACACGGCGGACAGAATCTAAGAATGGTGCTACTTCTACAACTGCAGTAGTTGATGCATCACTCGGTAAAAGGTGGCGATATGGGGGGAATGTTCCATCCAACATACGTGATGTCATCGACTTACCGTCGCCAGAGAAACCTGCGAGGCGATCGTTAGATGTTGATGGAGCAAACGAGAGGTTTACGCTCTTTGAACCTGCGAGTGATTTAGCAGCATCTGCAAGTGTGCGAGCGCGCATTAGCGCAGTTGTGGAAAGCCCTGGTGTTGTTGGGTTCCAGGTAAATTCGCGAACTGCTAAACGATATCTATCTGTGGCGGCAAGTGTGACTGTATCTTCAGTGATTTCAACATGAACGCCGGTAAGGGTTGGAAGTGAATCATCGCGCCCTGCAGCGATAGCAACTTGTGCAACAGCTGTTGCGAAGGTGTCGCTTGCAACTGTTCCTGTTGTCTCTGGAAGTTCAGGTAAGTTTGGATATTCACTTAAAGAAAGAGTTGGAAGTGTGAACTTTGCTGATCCTGAAGTCACCAATACTCGTGAACCATCTAGTGTGATTGAGATTGGTTTATTTGGAAGTGAGCGAGAAATTTCCGCGAGAAGTTTTCCAGGAACCAACACTGCACCTTTTTCTAAGATGTCAGCTTTAAAATTTGCTTTGCTAGATGTTTCAAGGTCTGAACCGCTGAGAACTACTTCATCTCCAGTTGCATCGATCTTAATTCCGAGAAGTTCGGTTTTAATTGGGCGGGTAGAAAGGCTTCGTGAAACCCAGTTCACGCCTTCTGTGAGTGAGTGTTGATCAACTGTAAATTTCACGCCGTAGCCCCCGTACTGAATGTGGTTAAAAACCTTGAACGAACTGTAATTTGATAACGGTCCGCTTGGAAATGGGATTTGTATATGTAAAGGTAGTAGTAGTAACCGCAGCGTAAAACTGTGGATAAACGGTAAAAGTGCTGGTCGAAAGGGTAAAAGAAGCCTTTCACTCTGTTGATAAAAGCGCTAAAGCTGTGGGTAGAGCTGTAGAGAGAAGAGAAGATCACGCTCCACACCCTTCCTTGGTTGAGAATTACCGCTATTTACCCACAAAAACCCGGCTTTATCCACAGTTATCCACAAGATATACACACCTTGGGGGTAAAGCGGGTGAATTCGGACAATCACCCTATTTATCAAGCAGGGCTGAAGGGTTTCCCCTACATGCCCATTTTTTAATTCTTTGTCTGCTGCTTAATTCTCGTGGTGAGCTCATTCACCTGGTTGTAGATCGAACGACGCTCTGCCATTAACTCGCGAATTTTGCGATCGGCATGCATCACTGTTGTGTGATCGCGGCCGCCGAAAGTTTGACCGATCTTCGGAAGAGAGAGCTCAGTGAGTTCGCGGCAGAGATACATCGCAATTTGGCGAGCGTTTACAAGAGCGCGAGAACGAGATGTGCCACAGAGATCATCGAGGGTAAGGCTGAAATAGGCCGCGGTCTGAGCCATGATTGTTGGAGCAGTGATCTCTGATGCGACATCGCTCGGCATTAAATCTTTCAGAACAATTTCAGCAAGGCCCATATCAACCGGCTGGCGGTTAAGGGATGCGAAAGCTGTTACGCGAATAAGCGCACCTTCGAGCTCACGGATATTTGTAGAGATTTTAGATGCGATAAATTCAAGGACATCATCTGGCGCATTCAATTTATCTTGCGCAGCTTTCTTACGAAGAATAGCAATACGTGTCTCAAGTTCTGGTGGTTGAATATCGGTGATCAAACCCCACTCAAACCGCGAACGGAGTCGATCTTCAAGAGTTGTTAACTGCTTAGGTGGGCGATCTGATGAGATAACAATTTGTTTATTAGCGTTATAGAGAGTGTTAAATGTATGGAAGAACTCTTCCTGAGTACGTTCTTTATTCTCAAGGAATTGAATATCGTCAACGAGCAAGATATCTAAATCGCGATATCTACGCTGGAAAGCGGTGGCTTTATCGTCGCGGATAGAGTTAATGAAGTCGTTGGTAAATTCTTCAGATGAAACATAACGAACACGGACGTTGCCATATAACTCTTTCGCATATGCGCCAATTGCATGAAGCAAGTGGGTCTTTCCAAGACCTGATTCGCCGTAGATAAAGAGCGGGTTATATGCCTTGGCAGGAGCTTCGGCGACAGCAACGGCGGCTGCGTGAGCAAAACGGTTTGATGCACCGATAACAAAAGTTTCAAAGATGTAGCGAGCGTTTAATTGAGAAGGTTCATCTGATTTGCGAGCATCAGTTTCTTCGCGACCCGTTCCTGGACGAGGTGTAACTACCTCGATAGCAACCTGTGGCGCCGGCAGATCTGCGAGTTCGATAGTTTCATCGACCATCACCGCAATATTTGCTTTCTCACCTAACTCTTGAGTGAGAACCTCGTTAACAACTGCACGGAGGCGGGACTCGAGAACATCCTTAGCGAATGCGTTAGGGGCAGCTACAAGAAGACTTGTAGCTCCACCCTCTTTTTGTAGAAGACCTAGAGGCTTGGTCATGGCCAAGAAGGCGCGATGTTGAGGTTCTCCTGCAGAGACATGCTCTACAACTCGATCCCATAGCTGGGAGAGTTCGACATCAACAGCTGCCAT